>CAWIAM010000030.1:0-390597 GCA_963834215.1 uncultured Acidobacteriota bacterium
GCCGCCATCGCCACCGGCATCAACGACCAAGGCCAAGTGGTGGGCAGCACCTGGGACTCCCAGTTCAACTGGTCCCACGCCTTCATCTACCAGAACGGCGTGATGACCGACCTTAACACGCTGTTTCCAGAAAGCGCCAACCTCCACGCCACCATGGCCAACAAGATCAACGCGAGCGGACAAATCTCGGGCATGGCCACGGTGATCAGCGGGCCGCATAAGGGCGACATCCACGCCTTTCTGGCAACCCCTGTAAACGAAAAAATCGACAGGTCGGTTGCGGATGTCGAAGCCACGCAACCGAAATCTAATTTGCCGGCGAATGTTAACAAACAGCTTTTGCACAGATTCGTACTCAGCCGATTCCAGCCATAAGGAGTATTTGCGGGGCTTCCGCACCAAGCATTCCAGCCCCATGCTGCACAAAACGCTGCGCGAAGTCGCAGCCGCAGCCCGTGCCGGACATTCTGGGTCACCGCCGTGGCCCAGAATGTTCACGGCCAGAGTCCGTAGGGGCACGGCATGTCTTGGACCCGCCGAAGGAGGGCCGTGCCCGTCTCCACTCGCCGTGCCCGCCGCCGCGGTCGCTGGTGTGACTCGCGCGTCGCAACGCGCAAATGTTGCCGCCGCCGCGACACACACAAGGGTACGTAGGGGCGGTGCTTGTGAATCGCGCTACAGTGCGATTCATCCTGAGATTCGGCAGTGCCGAATCTCAGGGCTGCGCCCGCCGTTGACGTTGCCTTTGCTTTGGATTTGTGAATTTGTAAATCGCGCTGCTAAACGGCTTCCATCGTTTCTCGCGGAGTCGCAACCTCATCCACCGGGTCGCTCAGCAGCCTCGTAACCTGTGCCCCTAAGTCGGCTAACCCGTCGGCCTTGGCCAGCACTGCATCAATGTGAAATAGAGAGACAAGGCTTCCCAGCGTGTTCTACACCGGATGGAGCATCCGAGCGTACGTTACGCAGAAGAAGAAGGACGACGTCAAGGAACAGCGCGAGAAGGCGGACCGTGCGCTGGCTCTGGAGCAAGCGCAATGGAGGGGAATTTATAGAATCCTGAATCAAGTAGCCTACCACGCAAGCATTTTGCATGCGAGCTCATTGCAACACAGTGCTCCGGCGAGGCAGCTGGCAGACATGGGAAGGGATGTAATCGGTCCCTATCAGCAAGCGGGCGCAAGCTTGGTCGGCGAAATCGGCGGTCTCCTGATGGAATTAACGTTAATTCCACAATCTCAGGAAACCCTATCGCTCGTCGAATTTTTCGGCATCAAATACCGCCTAACAGAACAAAGAGCAAGCGCAGAATTCGCCGTGGAGTTGCAAAAAATAAATTCCATGGTCTTGGCCAAGGCCGGTGGGAAGCCCTTGGACCTGCCCGACGCGTGGAAGGGTGCATTTAATCCCGGGATTGTCAAGCAATAGGCCGGTGGGTAGTGGATCAGTTTGAATTCCTGGGGTCTTGAAAAGCCCCTCCGGAGCCCGTATGCTTACAACCATGGTCAAAGAACGAGGACGTGATTTTTCATCCATCGCTTTCCAAGTGGTCGAGAAGGCCATTGGCGAGCACATGGACGGTTCCCCATTTCGGGTTGAGGTGTCTCATAAGGATGCCGCCGCTATTAGCCGTGGTAGGCTTGGTGGACTCAAGGGCGGTAATGCTAGAGCCAAAAAGCTGTCGTCCAAGCGCCGTAAGGCTATTGCTTTAAAAGCCGCAAAATCCCGCTGGAAGAAGTAAGTCTGGATAAATCTGTATTATCCGGTATTTGAAGAGAGTGGGCGGGGTTTTTGGATGATCCCCGCTGTCCTCTCTCCTGTTACTTCCCCAAAAGGGTTGTAAGCAGGTGTCGAATTTCCCACAACGCTACGATCACAAGAACTAGGATTTCATGTGTCGTGCATATAGCAGATTTTATTCGACTTACTTCTTTCTTCGTGAACATCTCTTCTTCCGCTAGGCTGCATTAACTAAAGCCCCTTTTGGATTTTTAGGTGTCACGATTGTCCTACTCGTCGGGCGAAACCTAAGCAAACCAGACGCGATGTCAAGTATATCGTTCTAATCTGTTGATCGGTGGTAAAAATGTTGGAGGCCGATGATATTAACACCAGCCTCTTAACGCGGAATCTCACCACGACAACGGTTGTCAGAAGGTCTGAATACATTGTGGTATTGTCACTTTGTATTCAGTCGCCTAGTTCTCCAGAGTGAGGCTCCTAAGGCAAAACAGCAGTTCCCCTATCGTTGTCAGGGGTCTTGTATGGTCCCGTCGCTGCTTGCACAACTGACTCCGGGACACTTCCACTAAATAAGCGACTAGCTTATTCAAGGTTTACCTCCTTGAGGGAAGAATCCCTTCATGTCCCGGAGTTTAGTCTAAATATTAGTTGGAGAATTGATTATAACTATTAGTGTTATCAATGGATTACGAAGTATAAATTTACAGCATTAAAATGACTTTTATGCTTGACAAGCTAATCGCTCTCAAGCATAATGGTCAGTATGAATAAGCTAACAAATGAGCGACGAACCCAAGTCATTAAATGCCTTTGTGAAGGCACAAGCATTCGTTCCACTGTCCGACTGACTGGCGTAGCGAAGAACACGATTGTCAAATTGCTCACAGAGATCGGCGCGGCTTGTATCAATTTTCAGGACAGCACTCTTCGCAATCTTCCCTGCAAGCGCATTCAGTGCGATGAAATTTGGTCCTTCTGTTACGCCAAAGACAAGAATGTTCCCAAGGAAAAGCGCGGCGAATTTGGTTTCGGAGATATTTGGACTTGGACCGCGATTGACTCGGAAAGCAAACTGATTATTTCTTGGACCGTAGGCAACCGGGACGCAGGTACAGCTAATGAATTCATGCAGGATTTGGCAGGAAGGTTAGCCAGCCGCGTACAACTCACGACAGACGGCCACAGAGCCTATCTGAGCGCAGTAGAAGATGCGTTCGGCTCAAACGTTGATTACGCAATGCTCGTTAAGCTATATGGCAACGACCGCGAAACCGAAGCCCGCTATAGTCCGGCAGAATGTATTGGAACGCGCACCGCAGAAATCACGGGATGCCCGAAGCGGGAACATATTTCTACTAGTCATGTTGAACGCCACAACTTGACAATGCGAATGAGTATGAGGCGCTTTTCTCGGCTGACAAATGCGTTTAGCAAAAAGATTGAGAATCACGTTGCGGCGTTGCGCACTCTATTTCATGTATTACAACTTCTGCCGTGTCCATCAAACCTTGCGAGTCACACCCGCGATGGAAGCAGGAGTCGCAGATCATGTGTGGAACGCGGATGAAATTGTGGCTCTTGTTAGGTTAGGAGTTCTTGTAATGTCAATCGCACAGGCAGTAAACTCGCGCTGGGGGTGGCAGATGAGCGCAGAGGAAGAGAAACTGGCTAATGGCGCATTGCTTGCAGAATATATTGAAGCAGCTAAAAGTTTAGCTTTATTGCAAAGTAAGGCTCATAGTCTTGCCAAACTATTTTTAGGCCTTTCAACACTGCTCGACCCAGAATAAAATCATTGCGAATATTTCTCTTGAATCTTATAAACCGCACCTAAGCGAAAAAACATATGGGGAAGTTCAAGCTCTCAAAAGTAGTATTCAGCAGGGACAATCGGAAGTTTCAAAGTTGAGAGGAAGAGTCAACGATGCCGGATTAGGGCATTTGCTTAAATAGAATTTCTCCGGCGGTCATCTGCCAATCAGAAATTTAGACCAGCGAGTTCCACCTGGATTGTGGTTGACATAGAGATAGAGACGCTCAACGCCATAGCCCAATACGCCGCCAATCACGATAGCCAGAATAGCTGTTCCTAAAAGCTTCCAACTTCGATCAGCGAAAACGATATATAAAAGAATCGAGCCGGGAATCATAAATACGAATTTGAGATAGCGAAGTTTTATCCACATATACGGGGCCTCCGTATATAGACTCCTATTCGTTAGGGAAACGCACAATAGTACGTGGTGTCGGAACGGTTAAGGGCACTAAGTAAGAATAGAGGAATAAATGACAAGTGAGACTCGAACGCTGATCGAACTGACCGATATTCTGGGAATCGAGTTTGGGTGCCAGAAGTGCGGTGCCAAGATTCTCTATCCTTTCAGGAAGCAATACGACTGTCTTGCGGAGTATTGCCCTAATTGCAACGCACCTTGGTTCATTACAGTGGGTGTACGCCATCCGACGGAGCCTACGACAGCCGACGAAGTTAAGAGAGTAATTGCCTCTTTGCGAAAGATTGCTGAAAGTCCTCTAGATATCGGCACAGGTTCGGCTGTGTGTAAACGGGCTTCCGAAACAGGAAAGTTCAAACTGACTTGCTATCAGTGAGTTTTAGTGTATCCGTCGCAAAAGTGCCACTGCTTTTCTTTTTTCCGTCGAACCACTGACACCAGACCGTTCCCGGCGGGTTATCAACGGTAGCGACGGCCATCGCGGGTCCGCCTGATTTAAGTTCAACCACATCTCCTACTTTGAACGTTTGAGCCATAATTACTCCCAAAAGAGGTTATATGCAAAATGGAATAGTGCTAAACGTTGACGATATAGTACACCTGAATAGTGGCGGCCCAGATTTAAAAGTGATTCATATTGAGACGGAAACAGCGGAAGTCGAGTGGATCAATGAATCGGGCAATTCGGACCGTCTTGTACTACCTGTGAGTTGTTTTCACAAGGTCTAATTTCAAACTGACCCACTACCGGCCGGTGGCGTACCGAAGATCGGCGACCCCACGATCCAACTCACACGCGAAATCCGGGCAACCAACCAGCGCCGGAGGCGCGGCAGAAATTAGCCCAGCCCGTAAGGGCTGGGAAACGACGGCGCGCAGCGCCATTCCTTTCGCGGTGCCTTTACCGCGAAGTTTTCGAGGTTTCGCGCCACGCCACGGCGTGACCCGTGTGCTCCCGTCGCCCCTCCGGCACCCGCCCGCACGCTCCAACGCCCGAAAATGCGGATCTCGCCCACACCCCACGCGCGCGAGCCTTTGACTTTGCCGTGCCCGCGTCCCAACCACGCCGCAGCAGTTCCATCTTAGGACTGATAATCAGACGGTAAATGTGATATGGTAAATCGGGGCACGTTTCCTGCCCCACCGAGGACGCGACATGCACTCCGCCACACCGGCGACGGGCAGACCAACCCAACCCCCAGGGAGAACTGTCGCCAAAAACCACCCCACGCCCCTCACCACTCGCCCAGCGCACACTCCGCGCGCGCCGCACAGCCAACGAAACCCCATGTCACGATGTTTCATCCGCGTTCGGCCTCGCACGAATCACGAACCACAACTCACGAATCACACCATTTCTAATCGTCACACCTCGCGATTAGAAAACGCTATATCTCGTAGAAAACAAACGCTCGGCACAAGTTCTAATCGTCAATTTTTTACGGTTCTGGCGCGCAACTTCGCGCCCGCTCATCGCGCCCCGCGCAAGGGGCCCGCAATTTCTAATCGACAATCACAGATATTAGAAATCACCGTAAACAACACAAAACAAACACTCGGTGCACGTTCTAATCGACACTATTTCGCAGTTATAACGCGCAACAGCAGGACGTCAACTGAAACGCTGTGGCACAGCACTCTTGCTTGCCCTGAGAATCTGCGGGCCGTAGGTTCGAAGGGTCTGTGCTCTTGGTGTGATCGAGCCGAGGGTCACCGAGCCAGACTACTGGATTCACAATTTTCGAGCAGGGAAGTAAGCTCAGTAAAAAGAACGAGCTGGGCGACTATCAATCAGGCAGGAACCACGCGGCTACGGGTCACCAACCTGCCTCGCCGGCAGGCGGGTCACTACTCACCAATCACCACTCACGACGCCTTCTCTTCCACCGATTCCAGATACTCCGAGTACGGGCCTTTGAAGTCCTCGACCTTGCCTCCGGCAAAATGCCAGATGCGCGTCGCGACTTCATCTATCACGTCGTGGTCGTGCGTCACCAGCAACGCGGTGCCATCGTACTTCTGCAGCGCGATGTTCAGCGCGTTGATGGACTCGAGATCCAAATGGTTCGTTGGCTCATCGAGCACCAGCACGTTGGGCTTTTGCAGCATCAACCGGCAAAAAATCAACCGGGCGGATTCGCCTCCCGAAAGCGCCGACGTCTGCTTCAACGCGTCTTCACCGCTGAAAAGCATCTGCCCCAGGACGCCGCGCAATTCTTCCTGCGTCGCTTGCGGCTTGAACTGGTGCAGCCACTCGATCGCATTATTCCCGTGGACGATGGATTCGCTGTGGTCCTGCGCGAAATACCCGACCATCACGTTGTGGCCCCAGATCACTTGCCCGCCGTCGACAGGGAATTGCCGGTCGGAATCGTCCACAAATCCCGTGGCGTTGCGAATCAGCGATTTCAGCAGCGTGGTTTTGCCGGTTCCGTTGCGGCCCATCAGCGCGATTTTTTCTCCGCGCGAAACGGCCGCCGGAGAAGGGCGCCCACACCTTCACGCCATCGTACGACTTCGCAATGCTCTTAATTTCCAGCGGATGTTTGCCGGAAGCCTGGTCCATATTGAAGCGAATATATGGACGCGCAATATTCGAGCGCGCGAGGTCCGTCGTTTGCAGCCGCTCGACTTCTTTTTTGCGCGACGTCGCTTGCGCCGAACGCGTGCCGGCCGAAAAGCGCGCGATGAATTCGTTCAATTGCGCGATTTTCTTTTCGCGCTGCGCGTTTTCCGATTCGATGCGCGAACGAATCGAAGTCTTCGCGACGACCATGTCGTCGTACCCGCCGTTGTACATGATCACGGTCTCGTAATCGATGTCCGCGGTGTGCGTGCAGACGCTGTTCAAAAAATGGCGGTCGTGCGAAATCACGATCAGCACGCCTTCGTACTCCGTCAGATAGTCCTGCAGCCAATGGACCGAATCGAGGTCCAAGTGGTTTGTGGGTTCGTCGAGAAGCAGCGCCGGCGGACTGCCGAAAAGCGCTTGCGCCAGCAGCACGCGGACTTTTTGTCCGCCCTGCAATTCGCGCATCTTGCGCTCGTGCAGCGGCTCGTCAATTCCCAATCCATCCAGCAGAATGGCCGCGTCCGGCTCCGCCGTGTAACCGCCTTCCTCGCCGACGATTCCTTCCAGCTCGCCGAGGCGCATCCCGTCCGCGTCCGTCAATTCCTCATGCGGCTTGGCGTAGAGAATCTCGCGCTCCTGCAGCGCCTTCCACAGCGGACGATTGCCCATGATCACGGTGTCAATCACGCGCTGCTCGTCAAACGCAAACTGGTCCTGGCTCAAGATGCCGAGCTTCTTGGGACGCGTGACGTCGCCCTTGGTCGGATCGATCTCGCCAGTGAGGATCTTCATCAACGTGGATTTGCCCGCGCCATTGGGGCCGGTGATTCCATAACGCCGCCCCGCAAAGAACGTCGTGCTGACGTCTTCGAACAAGATTCTGGCGCCGTAGCGCATCGTGATGTTGTTAACGGAAAGCAAGGAGCTTCAATTGTAGCATGGATGCAAGCGAACACGCGCATCGCGGCACGTTACGTCGGGGCGTCTCATCTCAGCAGGGATCGGAGGAACTGCTTCCGGGAGCGGACTCCGGCGTCGCGGTGGGCGCGGATTCGGCGGATGCATTCGGCGAAGCACCGGGCGACGCTTGGTGCGTTGCGTCAGCGGATGGCGTCGGCGGCTGTTCCGAATGTGTAGTCGCCTCGTCAGCGATGATCGCTCGGGGCACCGCGGCGGACTGGAAATATGTTCCGCCTTGCAGCAGCGTCTCAACGGCTTCGATCAGCAGGTCGGCCGAAGCCTTGTTGAGGTCGCCGCTGAAGCCCGCGGCGCGGAATCCATCCGACATCTGAGGGTCGCCGGCATACAGTGAAAACAGTAGCAGCGGCATATCGGGCGCCGTGCTGCGGATCACTCGCGCCGCGGCAGAGCCCGACATTTTCGGCATGCTGAGGTCCAGGATGACGATGTCCGGCTTCAGCGCTGCGGCCTTCTCGATGGCCTCCATGCCGTTTACCGCTTCGCCGCATACTTCCCAGCCGGCGTGCGCTTCAAGCAGTTCGCGCGCACCACGGCGCGCTTCCGGGTGATCGTCAGCAATCAAGATTCGAGCCATTCGTTGTGGGCTCAACGTCTCCGATCTTCGAAATATGTAGGACATCCTACGCTGTATTTCAAACCTTCGGGAATACCGTGGATGGTGTATGGACAGTTTTTGCGTCTGCGCTACGCTAGGTGCTACGAAACGGACCTTACAGTGAAATACGTACAGACAATAAGGAAGTGAGATGAGCCAAAAAAGCGTTTTGGAGCCGAGTTTTGGGGAACGAACCGGCCCGCAGGGAAAAACAGTGACAAATAACTTGCTTTTGTCGCTTCCTGACCACGAATTTGAGCAAGTGCGCGCCGCGCTGGAGTATCTCGACCTGTCCGATCACTTGAATTTGCATCAACCGGGTCAGGACGTCCAGTACGCATACTTTCCGAACTGCGGCATGATCTCGCTCGTGGTAGTTACGGAAGACGGCCGAACTGTGGAAGTAGGTGTGGTCGGGCGCGAAGGGTTTTCGGGCGCTGCGCTTGCTGTGGGACTGCGCACGAGCTCGGTGCGCGAAGTGGTGCAAATCGCGGGCAGCGGATTTCGCATCGGCGCTTCGGCCGTGGAGAAATTGATGCGGAACGCACCGGAATTGCGCATGACGATGGGGCGTTACGCGGTGATTCTGGGGATGCAAATTTCGCAGACGGCGGCTTGCAACCGGTTGCACAGCATCGAGCAGCGGCTGGCGCGCTGGCTGCTGGTGACGCGCGATCGCGTGGATTCCGGTTTCCTGCCGATTACGCATGATTTTCTCGCCACCATGCTGGGGACCGATCGGCCGACCGTGAGCCTGGCTGCCAGCACGATGCAGAAGAAAGGCATCCTCGAGTACAAGCGCGGCGCGGTGAAAATTCTGGATCGTCCGAGACTGCAGTCGTGCGCTTGCGAGTGTTATCAAGTGATAGAGCAATTCAACCCTTTGCTCGGCCTGCCGTAAATCCTTCGCGAGTGTTTGGCGTCCGACAGACAACGCATTCGTCCAGCATCTAGAGTTCCGGCCATGCCAAAACTGACCAGGACTGCTAGTGCTGCAGAGTGACCGCAAGAAGACCGCGCACTTTCCCCAACGCACAAGTTCCGACGGCACGCCGGTCGCCAACAAAATCCTCCTGGCCATTCCGGAGAATGACTTTTCCGCCATTGGGCCGCATCTGGAGCCGATGGTGCTTCCGCGTCACCGGATTCTGCATGAGCCGAACGAGGAATTGACGTTTGGATATTTTCCGAATTCAGGACTGATATCGCTGGTGGTAGCGATGGAAGACGGCAAAACGGTGGAGGCGGCGGTAGTGGGAAACGAAGGCGCGGCGGGAATTCCGTCCGCGGTATGCCTGACGCGCAGTCCACTTCGCGAAGTGGTGCAGATCGCGGGCGAGGGATTTCGCGTGAAGGTCGGCACCCTGCAAAGTGTGCTGAAGTTGTCGGGCGTATTTCAGATGATGCTGAGCCGTTATGCGGTGATTCAAGGAATTCAGGTGGCGCAGACGGCGGCATGCAACCGCTTGCACGACGTAGAGCAAAGGTTGGCGCGGTGGCTGCTGATGGCGCAAGACCGCGTGGATGGCGGATCCATTTTGATTACGCACGATTTTCTGGCGACGATGCTGGGCACGGACCGTCCGAGCGTGAGCTTGGCGGCGGGAATTTTGCAGCGCAAGAAGAATATCGAGTACACGCGCGGGGCAGTGAAGATCCTAAGCCGGAAGAAGCTGGAAGGATCGGCGTGCGAGTGCTACGGCGTGATTCAGCAATTCAACGCGGAAATAGGAATGCTGCAGGACGCGGCTGGAACAGAAGAGTGAACACTTCGATTTGCCCCCGCTTTCGAAAACAAACGGCGTCAGCCTGACGCACTTGGGCTGACTGCCGTCCTTCCGTGCGCTCAAGTTTTGCCCACAACTGCCGATAGCGAACTTGTAGGGGAAGGGCAAGGCCGCAAGCGGGAGGAAATCATCATGGTTACATCGGTTTCCGGTAGTGGAGCACCCAGTGAGGCAGCAGCGGGACAGCCGAGCGCTCCGGCTCCAGCGGCCGTCAAACCGACTGCGACTCAGGAAGACACGGTCAAGATCTCCGCCGCGGCGCAGGAAGTAAAACAGCCGACGGCGACGCAAGTCCGTTTGCTACACGCACAGGGCGAGCCCGTTTCGCAAATCGCGACCAAGCTTGCGATCACGCCTCACGCCGTTCAGAGCTATCTAGGGACGCCGGCGCAAACATCTAGTAAGTCGAAATAACACGCTTGTGTTGCGCGACTATTCGATGGAGGCCGAGCACCACGGGCACTATCGAAACTGGCGGGCGCGAGCGCTATCGCCCGACCGCTTAGTGGACGTGATCTTTTTTATCCGGCGCCGGATGGTCCTCGCGTTCCAGCTCGTGTTCGGCTTCCAGCCATTCCTCGAGGGTGTATCCGCCATAGACACCGCCGCGGCGGCGGTGAATCTTCAACGCACGCCTCTGGATTTCATCCAGAGAGTGCGGGTGTTGGTATTCCGGGCTTTCCTCCGAGTCCTGATTGGTGGGGGAATTCTGCCCGCCGGTGGAATTGACAGTCTGGTATGCAGAAATCATGTTTGGCCCTCTTTCTGTAATGAATAGCTCGAGTTCGGGCTACATATCGTTAGACGATATATCTCGCAGCGTGGTTGCAGCTATTTACGGGCTCGCGTTTGATGAGGCAGAGGTCCGTGCTTAGGAGCAGAGCGATCGCACAACACGGGTGATGAATCGCCCGGTTGACGCGGCAGCGGACGCGGCTCAAGCGCTGGCGTGGCATGGCCACGGTCGAAGGCAAACGTATGGTTGAGCGGCGGCTAGGTTACGCGGAAGCCTTTTGCGTTGTGCCAGCCGGAAGCTTGGACGCGAGAATATCCAGCTTATTGATCTCGGGCGCCTTGGCGAAAAGGTCGGGAGCTTTGGCCATCAACGCGGCGGCGACTTTGCCAGAAAGGTGAGCCTGGCGGCCGGACTCGTCGTTGAACACGTCGAAGATTCCAAAGGTTGAGGGACTCATTTGCATCGCGAACCACGCGATAGTGCCGTGTTCCGCTTCGACGAGCGGTACGGCACTTTGCAGGAATTGCGCCACTTCTTTTTCTTTGCCGGGCTTTGCTTCGAGCGGTACATACAAAGCGAATTTCACCATTGAAGTTTCTCCTTTATCATTCGGTCGCGCGGGCCGTTTACGTATACTGGCACCCTGCGGAACGGCAGGCCTGAACCACACGGGCGGCAGGGTCGGCCTCATATCTGACGTGGCAAAGGGAATTGTGGATGCGAATAAATTGTAAAAACGAGAAGGCGGCAGCAGGAGCCGTCGGTTTCCTATCCTTAATATTGATCCTAGCTGGGTTCGTCGCTGGCGGCGCGCCAGCCACTGCGCGAGGCCGGCAAGCACCACAGCAGGAAGCGGGGGCGCCGGTTCTTGCGCCGCCCATCGTTGTTGATCACGGGCCGAATTCCGCGGAGCAGCGGAGCAAGCATTACGTGATTCTGGTTTCGCTGGACGGGTTTCGCTACGACTACACGCGGAAATACGACGCGCATAATTTGCAGGAGCTTGGGGAGCGGGGAGCTAGCGCGCCGGATGGAATGATTCCAGCGTACCCTTCGATCACTTTTCCGAACCACTACACGATCGTGACGGGACTTTATCCGGAGCATCACGGGATTGTCGGGAACGTATTTTACGATCCGGCGCGCAAGCAGCTTTATAGCTATCGAGATCCGCAAGCGGAGAGCGATGGCACGTGGTACGGCGGGACGCCGCTGTGGGTCTTGGCCGAGGAACAAGGGATGCGCGCGGCATGTTTTTTCTGGCCCGGTTCGGAGGCGGATATTCAGGGCGTGCGTCCTTCGTATTACATGCATTACGACTCGAAGTATCCGAACGAGAAGCGCGTGGAACAGGTGCTGACATGGCTGAAATTGCCGGCGGCGCAGCGGCCGCACTTCATCACTTTGTATTTCAGCGATACGGATAGCGCGGGGCACGCGCACGGTCCGGACAGCCCGGAAATGGCCGCGGCGGTGCACGAAGTGGACAAGGAAATCGGCAGGCTGGAATCTGGCGTGGCACGATTGAAATTGCCTGTGGACGTGATTGTGCTGGCGGACCACGGGATGATCAAAGTGGACGGCGATTGGACTGACCTGGATCAGTATTTTGACCGGTCGCTGCTGGAGCGGTCCGCAGAGACGTTCATGTATCCGAAATCGGAGGCTGACGCTGCGAAGATTTACGACGGCCTGAACGGCAAGAGCGACAAATTTCGCGTTTATCGCAGCGGGCACGTGCCGGAGCATTTGCATTTTGACGGGAATCCACGGGAGGGCGATCCGATTGTGGTGCCTACCGGGCCGTACCTTTTGCGGGTGAGCGCTCCGCCTCCGGCTCCGGCGGGTGCGGCAGGGAATCCGGCGATGTCCGGGCACGGCAACACGCCTCCTGTGGGAATGCACGGCTACGATCCGGCGTCCATGCCGGAGATGAAGGCGATATTTTATGCGGCGGGGCCGGATATTCGCGCGGGCGTGAAATTGCCGCCTTTTGAGAATGTGAATGTGTATCCGCTCGTGGCTCATATTCTTGGGCTCGACATTGCGCACTTGACGACGGGCGCGATTGACGGGAAGTTGAGTGTGCTGCGGGGAGTGCTGAAGAATCCTCATTGATTGGCGCCGGGCCCTCGCTAGAAGCGAAAAGCAGATCCCTCGCTGCGCTCCCTTCCTGCGTCAGGGCAGGCGGGATGACAGTCGCCTTAGTTTTTGGACGAGGTGCGAGCGGGAAGTCGCGAATCGCTAGGGATAGAATTACAAAGGTTTTCGCGTGGCCGTGCGGACTCGAAAGACGCGCGCTTCCGGCCTCGTCATCGATTAGAGGAGTTCTACTCACTGACTATGGAGATACGACTGACGGAAGTAGAGGCGCGGGTGCTTGGCGCTTTGGTGGAGAAGGAAATTACTACGCCGGAGTATTATCCGCTCTCTTTGAATGCGTTGGTGAATGCTTGCAATCAGAAATCGAATCGCGAACCGGTGATGAATTTGAGCGAAGAGGATGTGACGCTGGCGATGCGGCGGTTGAGCGAATTGGAGTTGGCTGGGGCGGCGAACACTTCCGACAGCCGCGTGCGGAAGTATGAGCATCGTTTGCAGGAGGCGTTTAATTTTACGCGGCCGGAGACGGCGGTTTTGTGCGTGCTTTTGCTGCGCGGGGCGCAGACTCCTGGGGAATTGCGTGGGCGTGGGGAGCGGATGTACAAATTTGATGATTTGAGCGACGTGCAGGGGGCGTTGCAGAAATTGATGAGTCGGGAGCCGGCGCTTGTGCGCGTGCTGCCCCGCGCGCCTGGGACTAAGGAGCCGCGGTACGTACAGTTGTTGTCGGGTGACGCGGACGCGTCGGCGGCGGAAGCTGCGCGAGATGTCGAGCAAGGCCACAAGGCGGAACGTGCCCCGGTTGCGGGCGGAGGGAGCGATCGAGAGCGGATGGCGCGATTGGAGAGCGAGGTTGCCGAGCTGCGGGAGGAAGTCGCGGAGTTGCGGCAGGAGTTTGCGCGATTTCGGAAGCAGTTTGAGTGAGGGCCGCGAGTTGCGGCTTGCGCGAAAGATTGCGCGCGCCTTTGTGACCGTAAAGCGGCGGCTCGCCGCCGCACTCCATATTGATTGCGGTGCGTTTGGATTCGCGAACGCGGATAGAGCCTAGCATGCGCGTTGGCGGGCACGGTCCTCCTGCGGCGGATCTTCGACATGCCGTGTCCCTACCACTCGAATACGAGTTGGGTTACTGGGTGGGAGGTGGGTTGCGGTCTGCGAATTGGCGTTGATGCCAGTAGGGGTACACCAGCATTACGGCGCTGGCGGCGTCTAGTTTTGCTACTTGTTGCGGCGTGAGATTCCAGCCAACCGCGCCTAGGTTTTGGCGCAATTGTTCTTCGTTGCGCGCGCCCATGATTACGTTTGCTACTGTGGGGCGTTGCAGCAGCCAGTTGAGCGCGATCTGCGCGATTGTCTTTCCTGTTTCTTTTGCGATTTCATCCGCGGCGTCCACTACTTTATAGACTAACTCGTTCGAAACTGGCGGACCCATCTCCGCGGTTTTGTGCAGGCGGCTGACTTCCGGGAGCGGCTTGCCACGGCGAATTTTTCCAGTCAGGCGTCCCCAGCCTAGCGGACTCCAGACCACGCAGCCTACGCCTTGATCGAGGCCTAGCGGCATGAGTTCCCATTCGTATTCACGGCCTACTAACGAATAGTAGGCTTGGTGCGCGACGTAGCGCGTCCAGCCGTATTTTTCGGCGACGTCGAGGGATTTCATGAGGTGCCAGCCGGAAAAATTCGAGCAGCCGATGTAACGGACTTTGCCGCTATGGACCAGATCGTTGAGCGCGCTGAGAGTTTCTTCTACCGGAGTGAGCGCGTCGAAGCCGTGCATCTGGTAGAGGTCGATGTGATCGGTTTTTAGGCGGCGGAGGCTGGCTTCGCAGGCTTGGATTAAGTGATAGCGGGAGGAGCCGACTTCGTTGGGGCCGGAGCCAGTTTTGAATGTGGCTTTGGTAGAGATTAAGACTTTGTCGCGGCGTCCGGCGATAGCGGCGCCTAAAACTTTTTCGGATTCGCCGTCGGAGTAGATGTCGGCGGTGTCGAACATGTTGAGGCCAGCTTCGAGGCAGATGTCCACCAGGCGAGTGGCTTCTTCAACGCCTGTGTTGCCCCAGGCGCGGAAGAATTCGTTGGCGCCACCGAAGGTGCCGGTGCCGAGGCTAAGGACGGGGACCTTCAATCCGGAACGGCCTAGGATGCGGAATTCCATTTTTGGGTGCTCCTTGGTGAGATCGTGTTTTGGATGAATTTTTGCGGTCGCGGGTTTCGCGGAATGCTCGGGAATTCAACGGCGACGGCGTCCACCTAAGAGTGGCCGCTACAAAGTCAAAGGCAAAAACAAAAGATTAACACAGAGGGCACGGATCACCGCAGAGAGAGCACGGAGACACCGTGAAGGGCACCGAGAATCCGCTCCGGAGCGAGGGTCTCCTCGATTTAGCGACGCTGGGACCAGGCTAGGCCGTCTGGGCCTTCGCCTGTGGGGATGCGCGTTGCGATTTCGAGTTTGTGGAGATCGATTACGGCTACGGCGTTGTCTCCGGCTAGGGCGACGTACGCTACGTCGCCGTTGGGAGCGATGAGGGTGCCGCCCGGGCCGCGGCCTACGTTGAGCTGCTTGACGACTTTTCTGGTGGCTACGTCCACGATGATCAATTCATTGGTGCCGGGATCGGAGATTAGGGCGAGCTTCCCGTCGTTCGTGAATTTCAGGCGATTGGAATGCTTGGCGTGCACGTTGAAGGTGTGAATTACTTTGCTGGTGGCGACGTCGATTACCGAGACAGTGCCGTCGTCGGAATTCGCGGCCCAGACTTCCTTGTCGTCGGGGGAGATGTCAATTCCTTCGGGGCCTTTGCCTACAGAGATGTTGGTTTCCTTCCAGCTGGAGGGGTCGGAACTTTTTTCGATGGCGGTGACGGTATCGGAATCCACGTTGGAGGTAAAAATCTCGTGGAGATATTTGGTGCGGATGAGCATGTGGGTGCGGTTTTGGCCGATGCCGAGGAGCCAGTCAATTTTATTGGTGGCGGGATCGTAGCGGGCGATGAGTTTGTTGAGTTCGGCGGTGAAGTAGAGTTTGCCGTCGGCGAAGAGGACGCCATGTGGCCGGCCGAGAGGGCCGAGGTCTACGCGATGGATTTCTTTTTGGGCGATTAGATCAATTACCGTCAGCGAATGGCCGGGAGTTTTGGCGCCGTAATTGGTGACGAAGGCTAGTTTACCGTCGTCGGAGGCGCTGACTTCGTGCGGGCCTTCGCCGGTGCCTATGCGCGCGACGACTTGTTTGGTGGCGGGGTCTACGATGGCGAGCTGGTTTGCGGATTTATTTAGGACTAGCAGGGCGGGGGAGGGAGTTGGGGTTTGCGCTTGCGCGATCGTCGCGGTTGCGGCGGCGAGTAGGAGTGCGGAGAAAAATGGGGCGGCTAGGGATTTTGCGGCGGCGCTTTTTTGCGCGATGAAATTCATTTGTTCCCCCGGAATGAGTTGTTACAGCAGAGGATGATAGCACTGCCGGTTTGCGAGTGGCCACACGCGAGCATTTTGGGGCTGGGCGGTGGGGCAGGAAGTCAGAGGCTCGCGGGAAAGGCACTGCGAGCGGAGGGCGCTGCGCGCGGTCATTTTCCCGGAGCTTCTGCTCCCGGCTAATTTATGCCGCGCCTTCGGCGCTCTCGAGATGCAAGAATGCGGGCGGGTCTGAGACCCGCCCCTACGTAAATTTCGGAAACTGCGTGCGAGCCGCTTCGTGAGTCTAGTCGTTGGTACCGCGGGTTTCTACGTAGACCAGTTGATATAGGGTGCCAGGGCCTTGGGGTTGGATGCCTACGGCGTGTTCTTTGGCTTTGGTGCCGGATTTTAGCGAGATTTCGCCTTGCTTGGGCTTTTCGTCTTCGCAAGTTAGCGCTTTTGAGGATTTCTTTTTGTTATCGTCTGCGCTGGCGCTGCCGTCGGAGGGTTGAGCATTGCTGCAATCGAGGACTGTGCCGTATTTGGATAGCGCTTTGCGGTAGAACGCCGCGACTTTATCGGGCGAGTCAGGCGTTTCCATTTTCATCACGAATAGTTTGAAACCCGAAGGGCCGCCCCAGAGACCCATGTTGAGGCTGGAGCTATCTTCGTCATTGTCTTTGTGCCGATGCGAGCCGGGGTAGATTGGGAGGCCGACGTCTTTGGCGCTGGCGTTTTGGCCGAGATTGAAGCCGATGCCGTCTTTATCTTTGTCGTTATCGGATTGCTGGGGATCTTTTTGGTCTTGAGCGGCTGATGGAAGCGCGAAAGCGAGAAGCAGCACTAGAAACACTGTGCAGGACCCGAACTTCGCGCGCCATGCTGAATGGCGTTTCGTACGGCGGTCGTCGCGTCGGTGCGCGTTGTGAATTGCTGTCATGGAGCCCCCTATTCGGTGTCTGGTAAGGATACGCGAGATTGCGAGGGAATGTTCCGTGGCGATATGCGGAGCAGGGGATTGCAGGATTGTGAAAGCAACGCGGTTCGTGTGGAGAGAATCACAGCGGATGGCATGCGGCGGATGGCCAAACTCGCGGGGTTGTGTGGGATGGTGCTGGTCGCTAGTGGGATGTGCGCGTTTAGTCTGAATGCGCAGAATCCCGGACAGCAAGGCAGCGCGCCGCCCGGGACCGAAAGCGCGCAAAACCCACCGACATCGCAAAACAAAATCCGCGTGCAGACGAACGAGGTGGTTGCGGCTGTCAGCGTGTTTGATAAGCATGGGGATTTGGTGTTGGACCTCGCGCAGAGTGATTTTCACGTGTTTGACAATGGCGTGGAGCAGACCATCGATCGTTGGGACTTGGGCGGCGATCCGCTGGCGGTCGCGCTAGTGCTGGAGACGAGTTCGCACATAAAGATGATGGCGCCTACGATTCACGGGATGGGCAGCATCTTTACGGAAACCGTGATGGCGCTCAATGGGGAAGCGACGGTGATCACCTACGACAGCACGGTGGAGGTGCGGCAGCCATTTACGGAGGACCATGACGACATCGCGCGCGCGATTGGCAGCGTGGAATTCGAAGCGCCGGAGATGCGTTTGTACGATGCGATGGCGGAGGCGGTGGAGTTGCTGAAGACGCGGCCGATCCGTTATCGCCGCGTGATGCTAATTGTGGGGGAATCGCAGGACGTCGCAAGTGATGCAAAGCTCGGGTTGGTGCTGCGGGATGCGGAGCTCGCGAACATCGCCATTTACGCGGTCGGCCCGAGCAGCAGCACAGCAGATCTACGGTTTGGTGCCAAGGCGCCGGATCGAGGAATCAAGTACCCGCCCGGCGTATTTTCGGGTCCGACGCGACCGGGGGCGCTGCCGGTGCCGGGTAACGAAGGCCTGCCCGGCGGTACGCTTGATCTGGCGCCGGTGGCAATCTGGCTGGTTACGCGAGGGACGAACGAAATAAAAAATCACCAACTTGAAATGGCGGCGGCCGCCACCGGCGGGGTGCATTACCGCGCGATTCGGGACCGCGCCGTGCGCAGCGCGCTGGATCGGATTGGAAGCGAGCTGCATGCGCAGTATGTGCTGAGCTATCGGCCGTTAGTGGCCGAACAGACGGCTGGGTTTCACGAGATCAAGGTGACTGTCGCTAGGCCGGACGTCACGGTGCGCACGCGGCCTGGTTATTTTCTGGCTGCGGCTTCGGATGCGAACGCGCCTGCTACGCGGTGAGGCTAGCGGGGATAAGCGGCGGGGCAAGTCTCGCCTTGCACGAGCGGAAGCCCTCCGTTCCTCAGGACAAGCAAGCTTCCGCACTCCCAGATTCGTGCGTCGCGCGCTTTCGACCTTGGTGAATCGGATCCATTTTCTTACGGGCACGAAAAGCTGCCCGCTCGCTGCGCGAGCGGCCGCTACACGAGTCAAAATCTGGGGCGCCGGTGCCACGCGTTCTTCATTTGGCCGTTTTTGCTGGGAAATGGCGCGAAAAACTGGTTCGAAAATTGGTACGAACGTGCCATTTCCTTGGGCGCTTCGTTTCGGCACATTGGTGGTGGAGGGAATGCCATGAAAGCCGCCGCCGGTTTGTTTGCCGCAATCTTGATGACCTCGGGAGCAGCGATGGGACAGTCGCAGGACGCTAATGCGACGATGAAATGCCGCGATATGGCTGCGTCGGGGAACTTTATTTTCGCGAATGAAATGGTGGTGAATGGACAGGCCTGCCATCTTGTCGCGCAGACCGATTCTTCTTCCGCCGATCAGCCGCTTACGGCCGGGCACGTGCCTCCGGATGGATCGGCGGCAATGCAGCCTGAAGGCCGCAGCGCGGTGAGCGGCGTGCCGTCGGTTTTTATCGAGCCGATGGAAGGATTTGACGGGCTTTTGTCCGTGGCTATCGAGCGGAAACACGTTCCGCTGGCCGCGGAGATCTACGAGTCGCGCGCTACGTACGTTTTGAAGATCAAGTGGCCGGGCGAGAGCGCGGACGTGGTGAAGGTGGATTACAAGCGTTCGCATCGCGCGAATGAAGTGCCGACTTTGCAACTGGTCGAGCGCAGAACTGGAGCGATTGTGTTCGCGTATACGCTGAGCCGGTCGAATACCTGGCGCGGCGAGCAGGGGACCGCGGAAGTTGTCGCTAACCAGCTGAAAGAGCAGATCGCGAAGAGGTAGGTTCGTTTTTGTGCAGCCACTCTCCCTCCGCCAGGGGAGAGTGGCTGGGCCTGCAGGTAGTGGTCGAGAGTTTTTTCTACGTTTCGCCCCCTCTCACAACCCCAACGGTTTCCCTCGAGACTCATTAAAGCAATTCAAAGCCAAAAGCAGATCCCTCGCTATGCTCGGGATGACAGGTTGTTGTCTTTTGCTGCGCGGTGTTTCGCGTAGTTGGTTGCGAATTATTTTGGGGGGCAGGCGAACGTGGGGCCTTCGTAGCCTTGTAGGGCTGAGGCGGCGTTGTGGTCGGCGCATTCGGCGTAGGGGCAGGATTGATCGGCGAAGCCCTGGTCGTAGCGGCCGGATTTGATTTCTGCGACCACTTTGGCGCCCAAGGCTTGCGCGGTGTGGTCTTCTTCGGGCGTGAGTTTGGCTAGCGAGAAGTCGGTGCCGAAAGCGCGGGCTTCCATGGTGGCGGCTAGTTCCCAGAAGGCGGTTAAGTGCGAGTCGGCGAGCTGGAGAGCGTCGAAGCGCAGAGATTCCTCATCGGGAAGTTCAAACATTTTTTGTTTCGTGCCGCAGCGGGCGACGATTGTTTGGCTGGCGGAGTCGTCCGTGTCCGTGATTCCGCCGCCTTGTCGTTTTGCGGTGTTGATCATTCCCTCCACGACATCTTCCTCGAAGGAGCAGAGCGGGAATTTAATGGCGAGTTTTCTTACGGTGGTGTCGGGGAGGATCCGCTCGACGGCGCGGACGGTGACGTGATGGTGGCAGGCGGGGTCGAGCGGCGCGATGCGAATTTCGCGGACGAGGACGGCATCGCCTTGTGGGCGGACATCGAGGATGTGGTCAACCCATTTGGGGGCTTTGTGGAAGGCGGCTTGGGTGACTACGTAGAAGCTTTCGAGCGGGAGGGGCGGGGTGTGTTTGGCAGCGGAGACGATCGCTGTGGCTGCGATTAACGCCGTGACGTATGCGACTCGACGCTGGGGCGTGGCTCGGCGCTGCGACATTCGTGGAGTATATCGCGAAAGGGACGCACGGAAGGATTGCGCACGCAGTGGCGGATGGACTGCAAGCGGCGAGGCGAGCCTCGCCGAAGAGAAAGCGGCGGCGCGCCGCCGCACTCCACATGGTTGCGTGGCGTGGCGGCAATCGTGGTGACGGGTCGAACATCTTTGGGCTGGGGGAAGGCTGCCCGCTCGCTGCTCGAGCAGCCGCTACACAGGTCAACTGCAACGGCTGGCGGACTGAAGTCCGCCGCTAAAAATTCAGCCGCTATTTGGCTTGCGTCATATGCCGCGTGGGGGGCACGGTCTGCCGTGCCCCCGCGGTCGCGTGACCGGTTTTGTGATTAGAGTGAGCGCAGGAAATTTAGGAGCTCTTGTTTTTCCTGTGGAGGTAATTGGTTGAAGAGCGAGATGACTTGATTCGCTTCCGAGCCCCGGCTGTAGTGCGCCTGGATCGCCGCCAGCAAGCCGCCGTTGACTGGAGTGGCGCGGCCATCGTGCAGGAAGAAGACGCGCTGGCCTACTCCCCAGAGTGGAGCGGTGCGGAACTCGTCCGGGCCAGCGGCGCCTTGCGCGACGTTGTCTGCCAAGCCGCTACCCATGTGATGGACGAGCAAGTCGGAGAAGAGAGCCGCCGGTTGGTTGCTGAGTGCCGGCGTCATGTTGGACGGGCCGGTTTGTAGCGTCGGTGTGTGGCACATGTTGCAGTGGACGAGGTTGAAGACGGCCTGGCCGGCTTGAATGGACTGTGGAGTGGGGTTGCCCGGGATTCCGTTCACCGACGGAACGGGAGGCGCGAGGAAGCGCATGAAGTCGGCGAAGGCGACTATGTCGCTGGGAATCTGGTCACCGGAATAGGTGTAGTTGGTTTCGTCCTCGGGCATGGGATTGTAGATGCACGCAGCGGGCGGGTTGCCTCGCTCGTTCTGGAAGAGTTCGTTGGTGACGCCGATTTCGACGTTGTAGGCTTCGCCGGCGAACATTTCGAGCGATTTGTTTTGCGCTTTCCAGCCGAAGCGAGTGATGGTGCCATCGTTGCCGCTGGTATTGGGATGGCCGGTGATGCCGAGCTGGCTCTTGAGTTGAGAGTTGGCGGCCATGTTGGCGAGGATGGTGGCGTCGGCGATGTTCTCGATGAGGCCTTCGCCAAACAAGGGAGTGGGGATGCGGAAGATAATGTTGTTCTCGCGCTGCATCAGCTCGAAGTTCGGCTGGGCCATGTTGCAATTCGGCGCGTCAGAGCGGCCGGCGATGGTGAATACGTTGTGGACGCCGCCGTCGGGAGTTTGAGTGACGCTGCCACTCGCGGTAACCGCAAATGGAAAGCGGGCTTCGCGGATGGGGCCATCGGCGGAGATGAAATAGGGTATTGAGTTGTTGGCGCCGGCGTCGGACGCGACGGCAATTTGCGGGTTGGGCCCGACGAAGGGATAGGCGGTGGTGCTGGGGCTGGTGCCGCCGACGGTGGGTTGCGCGTGGCAACTGGCGCAACTATTGGAATTGAAGCCGGGGCCGAGACCATCGCCGGGTTCACCCGAGATGTTTCCACCGACCGAATCTATCTGCGTGAAGCGCGACATGCCGTCCTGGAAATACAGAAGCTGGTCGGGACTGAGCGAGGTTAAAGGCGCGCCTACGACGACGACGTCACTGCGAACGCCGGGATCGCTTGGTCCATTCTTGGAAGTGGCGGCGCCGCCCGAACCTCTTTGTGGCTGCGCGCGAACGATGAGGGTAGAGACGATCGTAGAAGCAAGCAACACTGCACATACAAGCGTAGCGATCTTTAGCGGTTTCATGTGGCCCCCTAACGAACTGCTGCGGGAGAAAATGGACACACCCCCGGCAAATGTGGTTCCGGAGTTAAACGCTGGGGGAATTAACCCGTTGGATAACCGTCGAGCTGTTTTGGTGTGCTCAGAGACTGAGCACGAGCTATCGCGATGAGCGCGACAATATTGCGTGGGAGTAAGAACGTCAACACGGTGGTAGTACAGTTTTGGTACAGGGACAAAGCGATGGGCGAAAGTGTCGGGCAGCCTACAACGCGATAAATTGTTTTTTTGCGCGCGTTCGACGGGTGAGTTTCGGTTTGGCGGCTGGTGGGAAGCTAGCGAAAAGAGGGAAACCGAAAACGTATTTTGCTGCTGCTTCCGTTGCCGTTGCTGGATTTTTTGCCGTTACCATTGCCACGGACGAGGCGGAGATTTCGCAAAGCCCAGTTGCCGTCGCGGCCGGGAACGCGGGTGGGATCGGCGGCGTGCGGCGCAACGTTGTTCTGTAGGTGCTCGGGCAGCGGTGCGAGGAGGCGCACGATGTGGCCGAGGCGCTCTTGTTTATAGGGTTTGGCCATGCAGACGATTGCGCCGAGAGAATGCGCGTTGGAATAATCGCTGGGATAGGCGGAACTGGTGGTGAGTACGACGGGGATGCGACGCCATTGCGCGCTCGTCTTCACGTAGTTGCACAAATCGTAGCCGGGAGTACCTTCGCCTTCCACCTCGGCGATGATGAGTGTGGGAGTGAAGATGTTGAGAACTTCGCGGGCGTCGGCGGCATTGTTCACCGCAATGACGTCGTAGCCCTCATTCTGCAAATAACTCTTTAGCGAGTCGCGCAGCGATTCGTCGGCATCCACGGCGAGAACCATGGGCTTCTTCGTTTCCGGCGTCGCCGACGGAGTAGCCGCGGGGACGGACGTGTCTTCAGACCCGTGCATGCTGAGCGCGATGGCCACGTCGTGTGTGCCGTCGCCTAGATCGTTGATGCGAACAACGCGGCCGGTTTGCTCGATGTGGGTGGCGGCGGGCGACTGGCTGTAAGGAAATACTACGGCGACTTCCATTCCGCGCGTGTAGGCGCTGCGCTGTGAATGGAAGAGGATTCCGGTGCGGGAGACGTCTACCGTGGTGGCAATTTCATCGGTGCCGCTGCTTTCGTTGTTCAGAACGCGTATGCGAATCGGCGCGGAGATCATAGCGCGGCGTTTGCGGCGGCGGTCTCTCGGAGGTTCGCCGACGGTAGCGGGCTCGGCGCCCGGGCACGGAACGACGGACGAAAGCGGAGAGTGCGTGCCGTTGTGGGCCGGCTGTACATGATGAACTTGCTCAGCGACGAATTCTTCGGCGACCGCGCTGACTTCCGCGACGAGCTCTTCGATTACGGTTTCGGAGGGGCTCGAATTTTGTTCGTCCTCTGGGCAGGCAACGGCTGCACCCTTGGAGCCGCCCACTTCGCGGGCAGAGGCAGCGATTGCTTCCAAGTCCATCGTCTCGGTGAGAAAAGTTCCAGGAAGGCTTACTTCACAGTGGACTTTCGCACCGATGATCGTGGCATCGTCGAGTTCCGGGGAGGCCGAGACAGAGTCGAACGGGCGCGAAATCCAACTGAGGGTCTTACCTTTGCCGTTGGGACGCGGTCGGGGCCTGAAGGTCGGGTCCATCGCTTGCTGAAGAATGGCTAGCGGATCGGACATGTCCACGTCGTCAGGCGCGGGTTGCGGTGATGCGTGACGAGAAGGCGCAGTATTGGCGGGAAGCCAAATTTCCGGGAGCGGGGTCGAGGGGCTGTCGGAAACTTCGCAGCTGGCTGATGGTTCGATCGTTGCGAGTCCGACTGTTTGGCACTCGGGTTCCTGCCGATCCTCGACGACGATTTCCGCCGATGACGAGGCTACAGGAATCGCTGGCAAGAGAGCGGACAGGGTCGTCTCGCGATTTGCCCTAAAGCGAAAGAGTCTGGAGGCCTTGCTCACGTGTCCCCTTTTCCGAAGTTGCCCGAAGGAGTAATTTAGCGGACGGGCAGGCGCGGCACACTAGGGTAAAGGTAACATTCTGACGGTACTGGAGTTAGGGCGAGGACTAGTACTCGGAATGCCCTGCCTAAGCTCTTGTAAATGCGGCGGTTATCCGGTGACTACTGGGGCCTTTTGTGACTGGATACGGATGTTCCCAAAACGACAGCCCGCTTACGCCGGCTGGGAACGCCCTGCGTACTGCGGATCGCTCGACACTAGACTTGTGCCACGGCGGGAGCTGCAGTGTTGGTCGCGGGAACGGGGATGGGGAACTGAAGGTCAATGATCAAACCACCTTCGGGAGAGTTCTCTGCTCTCGCATTTCCACCATGAAGATGGACGGCGCGTTCGGCGATTGAGAGACCCAAACCCGTGCCGCCAGAGGAACGTTCACGCGCATCGGCGACACGATAGAACGGGATGAAAATATCGGCGAGACGCTCGACGGGTACTCCCCGTCCGTGGTCGCGCACGCGAACGATGGCTTGCCGCCCTGCGCCGTTTTCAGATGTGAAAAGGCTGACCTCTACGTCGGTGCCCTCCTTGGTATAGCTGACGGCATTGCGCACGACATTTTCGATGGCGCTGCCGAGCACTTCGCGATTTCCGGTGATGATGCACGGCTCCGAGGTGATGATGCGCACGAAGCGGTTGCGGCCGCGCGCTTCGAAATCCGCATCGGCGACGATGTGGCGCAGCAGTGCGTCGAGATCTACCGGGCTTTGCTCCATCAATGCGTCGCCGCTTTCCAAGCGGGCCAGTCGTAGCAGGCTGCCGATGAGGCCGTTCAAGCGTTCGGCTTCGAGTTCGATGCGATTGAGAGCTGCAACGGATTCAGGATTGGCATGGCGGCGCGCCAGACCTAAGGCGACTCCTAGACGCGCTAGTGGGGAACGCAGTTCGTGGGAAATATCACGAATCAAACGACGCTGAGACGACATAAGGGATTCGATTTGTTCAGCCATGTGGTTGAAATCTCGGCCAAGGTCGGCGACTTCGTCTTTTCGTTGGGTGGCGGAGCCGTCCACGCGAGCGCCCAGATTGCCGGCTGCGAGGCGATGCGTGGCGGCGCTCAACTGGCGGATGGGTGCGGTGATGTAACGGGCGAGCCAAAAGCAGACCAGGCCAGCCATGAACGCGACGACTAAAGCGCGAATGATCTGAATGGCGAGCGGAGCGCGAAGGACACTGGTGACCGAAGGGATTTCCTCGCTGGTGACGAAGACGTAGCGAGTGCCATCGGAGCCGGTGGTGCGCTTGGCTACGAACTTTCTTCCATGCGAGATGAGGAACCGGGTGTCGTTGGTTTGCAACGCGGTCTGGGCAATGATATTGGCTTCGGCGGGCGTGGGCTGCGAGAGGATCTCGTTGCCCTCGTCGTCGAAGAGGAAAGCTTGCCAATGCAATGTGGAATCGAGCGACCCGAGGTAATCCGCCAGAGCGCCCATACCGTGATCTTCGAGCATGTCAGCAGCGCGGGCGGCGACTAGCGACGTAAGAATTTTGTCGAGTTCCTCGGTGCGGTTCGCGGTGAATTCGGTCTGCGTGGTGACCACGGAAAAAATGAGAGTGCCGCTGACGAGCACCATGGCCAGCCAGAACCACAGGAAAATTTTGAAGTATAGACTTTGCATGGCGATTCAGCGGCTCCTGGTCTTGCCGGGAAGCACGTAGACATAACCCACGCCGCGAATGGCGCGAATGCGATCGCCACCGTCCGGGGCGGGTCCGAGTTTTCTGCGCAGATTGCTGACGTGGACGTCAATGCTGCGGTCAAAGGAGACGAGTTCGCGGCGGAGAACGGCTTTGACCATATCGTCGCGAGAAACGACGTGCCCGGGGGTCTTGAGGAAAAAGGCGAGTAAATCGAATTCAACGGAAGTGAGTTCGATCTCGCGGTTTTTGCGCCGCACGGTGCGGGCCCCTTTGTCCAGCTCGATATCGCCGAGAACGATCGTTTCCGGGACGGGCGGAGAAGAGTCGGGCGCGGGAAGAACGCTGCGTCGGAGAACCGCTTGAATGCGGGCAGCCAGCTCGCGAGGATTAAAGGGCTTCATCAAATAGTCGTCGGCGCCGATTTCCAGGCCGTGGATGCGATCAACGTCGTCGCCACGTGCAGTCAGCATAATTACCGGGAGGCGCGACGTTTTTCTGATCTCGCGAAGCGCTTCAAATCCTTCTAGTTGGGGAAGCATTACGTCGAGGACGACCAAGGTAAACTCGCCCGACATGGCGCGCTCCAAGCCTTCTGCGCCGTCATGGGCGACGGCGATGCGGAAGCCTTCCGGCTCGAGGTACTCGCGGAGTAGTTCGCATAGCTCGACGTCATCGTCCACAACGAGAATGCGGGGCAGCGCAGCGTCTGCGTTTTCGCTCTTGTTCACGTGCACGCGGTGCGGGCCGCCTTCGTGAGGGAGAGGAGGCCGGCCTGCTGGGTGTAATTCTAGCGCAAGGGCGGCTGCAGCTGAACGCTGGATGCGAATTTTTCACGGAGCGGGCTGCTGTTACGGGATGCGGAAAGAATCGGCCCGCCGGGGCCTTGGGTAGTCAGTGTGAGCGTGATGTGGCGATAAGGGCATCGTGCGAGGGGAAGGAAGGAGGCGGGGTACGGGAAAATGGCAGGATTTCGTTGTTGTACGGAATCGTACAAGTATGTATAATTGTACGTAAACGTACAATGAAGACAAATTGCTATGCGGTGCTGATTGCGGATGTGATTGAGTCGAGCGCGCGGGGAGATCTACGCAGATTGCTGGGGCGCGGGTTGAGCAGCGCGACTCGTGCGCATCGCAAGGCGGAATTGATCCGGCTGCCGTATTCCGTTACGGCGGGTGACGAATTCCAGACCATTATCAGCGCGTATTCGCAGATACCGGAATTGATCATTGATCTGCGGACGCGATTGCGGCCGCTGCGACTGCGGATAGGAATTGGCTTCGGAAGGGTTGCGGGGCGCTTGCAGTCCCCGGTTAACCGGATGGGCGGGGAAGCTTTTCAATTGGCGCGGAAAGCTCTCGAGCGAATCAAGGGGAGCGCAGGGAACAAGTTTGAGCTGCTGACGGCGTTTGAGTCACGGGATAAAGTATTCGATTCGACGGCGAATTTGATTTATGCGCTGCACGATACGCTGGTGCTGAGAATCACGGAAAAGCAGTGGGAGACGATTGAGGCGTTTCGGGCGAGGCGGAGGCTGGAAGACGCCGCGAAGGCGCTGGGCCTGGACAATTCCACGGTATCGCGCAATTTGAAGAGAGGATATTTCTGGCAGATGCAGGAAACGATTGCGGGGATGAAAGTCGTGATCGAAAAGCATTTCGGGTAGTTGTACAAAAACGTGCAAGTCGGAAAAGTTGTATGAAGATGTACAAGACAGGGAAGGGAGTGGGGTTATGGAAATATTAACGAGAACGATTTTGGCCCTTTATTTGGCGCACTTGCTGACGGATTTCGTGCTGCAGACCTCGCAGATGGTGAAGCAGAAGAGGAGCGGAGCCGCGGCGGGATATGCGAAACATGGCGCCGTGTATTTTGCGTGCGCAGCGGCCGTGACAGGATTCTTTGTGCGGGGAGTGTTCTTCTCGCTGCGATTTCAGGCGGCGGTGCTGACGTTGACGCTGGCGCACCTGGGAATTGACTGGTGCAAGATTGCGCTGGGGAGGAAGACGGTGTGGGCGGAGGGCACTACGGCGTTCGCGATCGATCAGTGGGCGCACTTTGTGACCATTGTGGCGACCGGATGCTGGATTGCGCGCGTGGGGCCGAGCCGGGTTTTGCTGAATTTCCTGGGGGTGATGCGTGCACCGTCCGATCGTGTGCTGTTGCTGATGGTGGTGTATGTGGGAGTGATTTTCGGCGGCGGGTACCTGATTCGTTTCCTGACCAAGCCGCTCTTGCGACACTTGCAATTGAGCGAGCCGTCCTTGCAATTGAGCAATGCGGGAATGTACATCGGGTGGCTGGAACGGTTTCTGGTGATGACGGCGTTGTTCCTGCGATCTCCCGCGACAGCGGGATTGATTCTGGCGGCGAAGTCGATTGCGCGATATCCGGAATTCAAGAAGGAGGAGTTTGCCGAGTATTTTCTGATCGGCACGCTTTTGAGCCTTTCGGCTGCGATCTTGGGAGGGATGATCCTGCTGAAAGCATTCTACGGAAGCTTCGTATTGCCGCAGTGAGACGCCCCACTGGCACCTGACAAATGCGCCCGGGAAAGTTTGCCAATTGCATTGCAGGGCCGCCGAGGTAGAATGTGGGGCCTTCTAATCTTCTTATGCCCGTGGCATGAACAATTTGGGGGCAACCGAACGGCGCGCCAATACCTCTAAGAATTGGAACTTTTTCTTTCTCCGGGGGAATGCAGGTATCCACGCGTGTGTCCCGGGACCATCTTGCGAGAGTGAGCAGACAGAGGGAAATGAAAAGAGATCAGACACGGAAGTGGGCTTGTAGCTGCCTTGGGCGGGGCTTTCTCGAGAGCGTTGCGACGCGACGCCAAAGCGCGGGTTCGATGGGCGACGTGGCGCGGAACGATCAAAAGGAAGACCAGTGATGAGGAACCGGTATTCGAGATTTTTGGCTCTGGTGCTCGCGATCGGCGGATTAGTGAGTATTTCCTCGTGCGGCGGCAGCGGCAGCGTGCGGGTCACGGCCGTGGCGATTAGTCCGACTTCGGCTAGCGTGCCAATCAACACAACGGCAACCTTCACGGCAGCTGTGACTCTAAACAATTCAACTAACACCACGACGACAACCACGATCACGTGGTATGTGAACGGGACCGCCGGGGGCAGTACAGCGCTGGGAACGATCGGTGTGTCGTCGGTAGACGCGCTGCAGGGCATCTATACGGCGCCTGCTGTTGTCCCGACGACTGGCGTGACAAATGGGGAAGTGACGATAACCGCGACGACCCCTCAGGTCCCCGGCTCGACTACGAACAGTACCGTGGTTACATCCAACACGGCTGATTTGACGGTTACGGCGGGAACCGGGCTTTCGGTCAGTCCGACGACGGCGCAAGTCCCGGCGGGCGGAAGCCAACAGTTCAATGCAATTCTGAATAATGCGAATGACACCGCGGTGACATGGTCGATTTCTTCGACGGGCGGCGGGAATGTCGGGACCATCGATTCGACCGGCTTGTATACGGCGCCGCCTAATCCGCCTACGGGAAACGCGATCACGATCACAGCTACGGCAGGGAGCCTGACGGCGACTTCAACACTTTCAGTAGTATTTTCGGATCATTCTTTGACTGGGCCATTCGCTTTTTCGTATTCAGGCAACGACCAAAATGGTTTTCTGGCTGTGGCGGGGAGTTTTCAAGCTGACGGTGCGGGTCATATTGTGAGCGGCGTGGAGGATGTGGATAATTTCGGGACGGGGCCGTCCACGCAGGTTTCCATCTCTGGAACGTACGTGGTGGGGCCAGACGGAAGAGGCACGGCAAAAGTTAATGTGGGATCAGGTTCAGGCGCCGGGCAAGGAACCGTGGACACGTGGCAGTTCGTGCTGACGAGTTTCCAGCACGGTTATCTGACGCGGTTTGACGTGAACACGACGGGCAGCGGAACGATTGACCAGCAAAATTTGAATGGGCTGACTACTTCGCCGCCGGCGCTTGCGGGGCCATATGTATTTGCTGTTTCCGGCGGAGACAAGGCTTTCTATCCGCAGGGGATGGCCGGGAAATTCGTTGCGAATGGGGCGGGGACAATCTCAGGAAGCAACGCGATTCTGGATGTGAACGATAACCTGAACCCGAGCGGGACGGTGACCACCGGGGACAGAAGCCTTGCTGGCACCTATGCGATGGATCCGACTTTTCCCGGCAGCGGTCGCGGGACCATCACGTTGACCAGCGCTACGACGGGCTCCGTGCAATACGCGTTTTACATAGTGAATACCACGGCGTCGGAACAGAGCACGCAGATGCACATCGTCGAAATTGACAGCAACAATTACTTGGGCGGCGACATTTACGGCGGATTGACGGGGGCTTCGTTCACGCCGGCGAGTTTGACCGCAGGGAATTATGCTTTCACGGTGGGAGGAAATTCGTCCACGGGAGGGTACTCGGCCGGCGGCGTGTTTGTTTCGAGCGGAGCGGGAGCGACGTCCAGCGGAGTTCTGGACAGCAACAACGCGGGAACGGTTACAGCCGACACGACGCTAGGCGCTTGCACCTACGCGGTGGATACGGCGACCGGACGAATCGATCTGAAGTTGAATTTGACCAGCGGAACTTGTGGGGGCGGAGCAAGCTCAACGACGCAGGAGTTCGCGGCGTACCAGACGGCGCAGGGATCAGCGGTGATGCTCGAGCTGGATACAGCAGCGCTCACGACGGGCGCGGCGTATCAGCAGACGGCGATGCTTACTATTGCCAGTACGGACCACTTCTCATTCCGGCTTGCGGGACAAGGGATCTTCCACAACCAACCCGCTTCCTATCAGCAGAACCTCTCGGGAGAGGTATCGTGGGGAACCAATTGTACCGCTTCGAGCGGCACGAGTTGCGGCGGAACGATTGATATCAGCTCATATAGCGCGGTAAATCCTGGAGATCCGGTCAACGCGGCGACGACCCTCGTGAGCACCACCCCAGACGCCACGACTGGACGCGGAGAGGTTGTGATCGCAGGGATGAATCCAAACGTTACGTATAATGCGACGATTTATCTGATCGATGCCAATAACGCGCTGCTTTTTGATTCCGACACCGGGCGAATTCTCATCGGTAATGTGGGCTTGCAGTATTAGTTTGGCAGTAAGCCGTTGCTGCTGCGCGCAGACGGCGGCAGAAGTTTGACGGGAGCACTCCGGCAGGCGGAGATTGAACCTACCGGCTCGCGCGGAAAGCTACAGCCAGCACTTGACAGGAGATCCCGCCTAGTGGGGAAGGCGTTGCGAAGGCGGGGAAAATGTGGTAATCTTTGGGTGCGTTTGTTGCTCCTAAGTTCCTTTTTTGGCACGATTCGTAAAGGCTGCCGGGCAACCGTCCGACGGCCTTTTTTTGTGACAGGGGAGGAAATCTGAGTGGCGACAAATAGCTTTCGAGGTGGTTAAGTACCACCGAATGAATAACGTAGGAGCAGTATCCAGTGAGCAGAGAGCAAGGTACAGTGAAGTGGTTTAATGCGGCGAAGGGCTATGGATTCATCCAGCGCCAGTCCGGTGAGGACGTTTTCGTGCACTTTTCGGCGATTCAGGCCGAAGGGTACAAGTCCCTCAACGAAGGACAGGCGGTTGAATTCGAAGTGAAGCAGGGACCGAAGGGCCTTCAGGCCGAAAACGTGGTTGGTCTTTAACTTCGTTTGATTCGATCTGCTGAAAAGTAGCAGGGCCGGCGGCGGCTATCGCGATGCGCGGCTGATACGCATTCGACCGTGAGCGCGCGGGTTGCCCAGCGCGCAGCACACCCGATCGGTGTTTTGGGCGCGAGCATTCGCGCTGGTACGGTCTGGTGAAGTTGCGCGGTTGTGTTTTTCCTGGGGAAGATGGCGGCGTGCGCTCTTGCTAATCGGCATGGCGCGCCTGCGCAATCAGTGTAATAAGCCCGAGAGGGGCGGAACCAGCCCCCGCCCTTTCCGGGAGACAAACTCAAGCGTGCGACCCATGACTTTGCTTCGCGGGGCGGAGGCGCGCCACGAGGCTGGCAATTTTTCCGAAGGCGGTTTGACAATCATCCAAGGAGGAGTCGGTGCAAATATTAGTGGAAGGGCAGTCGATTCGTCACGAGCAGTACGGGATGGGGATTGTTACGGAATCCAACACCGAACGCACCACAATTGATTTCGATGATCACGGCGTGAAGAAGTTCGTTACCTCCATTTGGTCAGCAGAGTTGGTCGGAGAGCCGCCTGCCACCCCTCCTACGAAGCGCCGCGGCCGCCGAAAGTCTGTGAAGAAGGCATAAATACATTTCCGAAAAGCGAATTTGCGCCTCGGGGCGGTAACGTCCCGGGGCGTTTTTATTTTTGGAGGAAGCAGAGAGGCAGAGAAGCAAAGAAGCAGGAAAGCAAAGAACGAGAAATGCCCGCTCCGCCCGAAATTGGCAGGGCAAAGCGGCTGTTAGAGGCCCCGAGCATGGCGTGCGGTTCGCGTGGAGACCAGCAGGCGCCCGGCAAGGCGAAGGGTCGGCAAAATGGAGATCGTGCTTACGGAGCGATTCGCGGGGGCAAAAGGGGTGGCGACAACTGCTGCTTCTTTTTGGCGGCGGATGCTGGCACACTGCAAGAAGAAATTTTGGTGGCCGACGGAGCCGATTCGGGATGTTCCCAGGGCGGAATCGACAAGCTTGGATCGCAGCTGCGGCGTTCGTGGCGTTGGGAGTGATCTGCGGTGCGCCGGTGGCCGACGCACAATCCGCTGATGGCGATACCACTAAGCGCAGCGCGGAAAGCGGTATCGTGCATGGGATTTCGAACGAGGTTTCGATTTTATTGCCGACGGCGTGGCAAGAATTCGATCCCGGCGGTGTTGGACCGCCGGACGCGCTCGCGCCTTACGCGCCGCCGTTTCATCTAGGGGGCGTTCTGGCACTGGAAAACAAACGGCTGCCGGGGATTTTGCAGTTCGCGACTTCCACTAATCCGCTGGCTGGGCACGACCCGAACTGGCTGGACACCCAGATGCATATGCCGGGCGGATCAGGAATGAGCGTGCTCGATCTGGTTTTCTATTTCTTTTTTCCTCCAGATGGAACTTGCATCAATCAAGTGTTGGGAACGAACGGAAGTGCAAGCTTCGCGCCGGCGCCGGGGAGTACTTCGAGCAGCGCGCCGCCGGAACTGCAGGTCTCATATCACTGCCGACATGAAGCGACGCTGCAAGGATTCTTCTCGGCGCAGGTGAGTTCTGGAATCACGTTCGTGCAGACGAATGATGGCCCGCGCGTGTATGGGATGCTGGCGCAGTTTTATCTGGCGCCGATGGAACGGGTGACGTCACCGGGAATGACGTGGTATGTGTTCGAGGCGCTACGCACTTCGCCAGTGAGCCAGGGCGCGACCACCCATTTCAATGTGCCGCCGTACTTGCAGGGGGAGGAAGCGGACTTTTTCTGGGCGATCGGAGCGACGGGAACGTTTCCCTGGGTGAACGACGGAGCGCACGCAAATCAGCCATTAATCCACGTGGCTTTTGCGACGATCGGGACCGGAGGCAGCAAGCGCGCGGAGTTTCTGGCGCTACTGCAGAAGGTGGAGGCAGGCGGCGAGAATGCCGCGCCAGTGAAGTAGTTTTGGCCCCGCGTTGCCAATGTGTGGCATGACATCCCGCTCGCGATTTTCCGCATCTTTATTGGTTAGCTCGCCCGCGAAAACTCCGGAAGACATTCGAGCGGTAGATTAAGGCGAGCCAGAGGAAATATGCAGATCAGCAGGAGCATGAAGGCGGGTGGGGCGAAGGTCCTCGCGGCGGTCGCGTTGCTCGGCGCGGGGCTTGTTGCGTTTCCTGATGTGTTGCATGCGCAAGCGGCTCCTGGACCGATGCGGCCGCCCGACGAATCTTCGTCGCCGGACGCCACGCAGCCTGCTTCCGGTCCGACGGTGCGGGCGGAGGAGCCGGCGATGCCGCAACGGAAGCAGCTCTTCGGATTTTGGAGATTGAATGTGGATGAGAGCGACGACGCACACGAGAAACTGAAGGAAGCAAGCAATGATGGAAACGTGGCGAGTCCGCGTGGCGGGGGAGGCGGGAACGGCGGGAACGGCGGCGGCGGTCAACCGGGAGGCATTCACATTGGCGGCATGGGTTCACCGTTTCCGGGCGGGAGTGGTGGCGGAGGGGGTTCTTCGAGGCGCAGCGGCAACAACGGGACGGACAGTGACTTGGATCGCGCGCAGATGCAGGAGTTGTTGAACCCCGCGGGTTCGTTGTCGGTGGCCTTGAAGGATCCGGCAGCGCCTGCGGACGCGAAGGGAACCGGCGACGCTAAAGGGACAAGCGACACGAAAGGTGCCGCCGATGCGAAAGGTGCTGCGGATGGCCAGAGTGCGACGGCACCGAAGGATCCAAACAGCCAGGAAATTGATGTGACCGATGATTTGGGCCGCGAACGCGTGTACTACACCGACGGCCGCAAAGTTTCGAAGCCCAAGGATGAGAAATATCAGGAGTTCGATGCTTATTGGGTGGAGAGTTATCGCCTGGTAGCAGAGTATGACGGATCACACGGGGCGAGGGTCACGCGCTCATACGAGCCGGCGCCTGGTGGGAAGCAACTTTACGAAACCGTACGCCTGGAGAGGACACGCTCGTACGGTCCAGTGGAAATTCGATATGTGTATGATTTGGCGCCGGAGCATCGGGCCCTCGAGACGAAATAGCCAATCGCGCCATCACGTTGCGCCGATTTTCGAGCGACCGCAGTAACATCACTGAACACATTTCCCGCATGGTCTCGCCGCGCGAACCGATGTACTGGTAATGCGCGACGCGATTCTCCGTGTTAGCCTACCTGCGCTTGCGATTTCGAGTCCGACACTGAAGCCTGGAGCTCTTCGCTTTTGCATACATTGGAATTCAGTTTAGTGGTGGCGCTTGGGTCGTTCGTGGCGGGATTTTTAGGGTCGCTGACGGGACTGGGCGGCGGCGTGGTGATCGTGCCGTTGCTGACGTTGGTGTTTGGCGTGGACATGCGCTATGCGATCGGCGCGTCGCTGGTGTCGGTGATCGCGACTTCGTCGGGGGCGGCGGCTGCTTACCTGCGTGAAGGCTATTCGAACATGCGGGTAGGAATGTTTCTGGAAATTGCGACGACAGTGGGAGCGATTTGCGGTGCGGTGTTGGCTGGACATTTGTCCACGTCCATTATTGCCATCGTGTTCGGAGTGGTGCTGCTGTATTCGGCTTACAGTTCGACGCAGACGCATGAAGAGATGCACAAAGGTTTGCCGCCGGACCGGATTGCCACGATTTTGCGAATGGATGGATCGTATCCGACGGCGACTGGGCCGGAATCGTACCACGTCCGGCAGGTTCCGTTGGGATTCGGGCTGATGTATGTGGCGGGAGTCTTGTCCGGGCTGCTAGGGATTGGTTCAGGCGCGGTGAAGGTGTTGGCGATGGATCAGGCGATGAAGATTCCGTTCAAAGTGTCCACTACTACGAGCAATTTTATGATCGGCGTGACGGCCGCAGCGAGCGCTGGAATTTATCTGCGGAATGGATACATTGATCCCGGGTTGGCGATGCCGGTGATGTTAGGAGTTTTGCTGGGGGCGTTGACGGGAGCGCGGATTTTGCCGGGGGCGAAAGTGCGGACGCTGCGAGTGGTGTTTGGAGTGGTGATCGCGGCACTGGCGGTGGAGATGATACTGCAGGGAGTGAAAGGGAGATTGTAGATGAGTACGGGCAGGGACGGAATGGCAGCGGGAGCGACTAGCGACAAAGCAATCGAGATGTGGCTCGGTAAGCTGCTGCGCAGTGGAGTGATTCTGGCGGCGCTGGTCGTGTTTGCGGGAGGGGTGTGGTATGTGGCGAAGGCGAGAGACGCGGCGCCGAACTACAGAACGTTTCGTGGGGAGCCTGCGGAGCTGCGGCATGTCACGCAAATTGTGCGCGAGGCGATTTCGCTTCATCCCGCGGGATTGATTCAGCTAGGGTTGCTATTGCTGATTGCGACGCCGGTGGCGCGTGTCGTGTTTTCGGTGGTGGGATTCGCGATGGAGCGGGATTGGATGTACGTGGTGTTTACGCTGATCGTTTTGGCGACACTGTTGTACAGCTTAACGAGCACGGCGCTGGCGACGAGGCAATAGCATGCCTGCGTGATAACCAAGAGAGATTCCTCGCTTCGTTCGGGATGACAGCGTGCGCAGGAAGTGGGGACCCCGCCAAGCGGCGGGCTGAATTGGGTGAAACGAGCCGCGGAGCGTGGGCGTCTGAGTGGCTAGCGATTTGCTTCTGGGTGGCGGGTTAATCCGGTAAAAAATTGAATCGCGGAGGGCGATGGTGCGAAGGCTTGGAGTGGTGCTGGGTGTGTTGATGCTGTGTTCCGTGGCGATGCCAATGGCGGGGCGCGGGCCTCTTAATTTTTTCAGCGGCGAGGGGAATGGCGCGCAAGCGGCGAAATCGAACAAAAAAGAGAAAGGCAAGAGCGCGGAAGCTGGCGCGGCGAGTTCTGCCGCGGCGGCTACGTCGCCTGCGAATGATGTGCCGGATTATGACGCGATCTACAAAATCAAGGACGAGGGATTCAATCGTTCGCAGGTGATGGAAATCGAGAGCTACTTGACGGATGTTTACGGGCCACGTGTAACGAACTCGCCGAACGTGCGGGCTGCGGGCGAATGGACTATGGGTAAGATGAAGGAGTGGAAACTCGAGAACGTCCATGAGGAGACGTGGCCGTTCGGGCGTGGATGGTCGAACGAGCACACGTCCGCGGAGATGATCGCGCCGAGGTATTTTTATCTGATTGCGTATCCGAAGGTGTGGACGCCGGGGACGAGCGGCCCGGTAACGGGAGACGCGGTGCTGGCGCCAATGGCCAAAGAAGAGGATTTCGCGAAATATAAAGGCCAACTGAAAGGGAAGTTTGTGTTAACCGATGCCGCGGCTCCAGACCTGAAGCCGCATTTCGATCCGGACGCGCACCGTTACACGGACGCGGAGTTGGCCGATTTGGCGAATGAGACGATTCCGGGGCCGCGAAACGAGGATCGCATCGCGCAATTCCGCGCGCAGCGGGATTTTCAGAACAAGGTGCAGAAATTCCTGCTGGACGAAGGCGCGGCGGCGTGGATTGAGAGCAATCGCGGAGATGATGGGACCGTGTTTGTGCAGCAAGGCGGATCGCGCGATCCGAAGGATCCCCCGGCGATTACGCGGGTGGCGCTAGCGACGGAGCACTATGGGCGGATCTATCGTTTACTGCAGAAGAAAATTCCGGTGACGGTGAAAGTGGATGTTGATAACAAGTTTTACGATGAGGATTTGAATTCCTTCGACATCCTGGGAGAGATTCCCGGGACCGATAAGGCTGACGAGGTGGTGATGTTGGGCGGGCATTTCGATTCGTGGCAGGCCGGCACGGGCGCGACCGACAACGGCGCGGGCGCCGCGACGATGCTGGAAGCGATTCGCGTTTTGAAGGCTACGGGACTGCCGATGCGGCGGACGGTGCGCGTGGGCCTATGGACGGGCGAGGAAGAGGGATTGCTGGGGTCGCGCGCGTACGTGAAAGCGCATTTCGCCGATCCCGAGACGATGAAGCTTTTGCCTGAGCACGCGAAGTTGGATGCGTACTACAACATCGATAACGGAACCGGGAAAATTCGCGGCGTGTATTTGCAGGGAAATGAGGCAGTGGCTCCGATTTTTGCGAAATGGATGGAGCCGTTTCGCGGATTGGGGATGACGACGCTGACTATGCGCAACACCGGCGGCACCGATCATCTTTCGTTCAATGCGGTGGGACTGCCGGGATTCCAGTTCATTCAGGATCCGTTGGATTATGATTCGCGCACGCATCATTCGAACATGGATGTGTTCGAGCGGATTCAGGAGCCCGATATGAAACAGATCGCGGTGATTGTGGCGTCGTTTGTGTACATGACCGCGAATCGTCCGGAGATGCTGCCGCGGAAGCCTTTGCCGCCGCCTACGCCGCAGGTACGATTTTGAAGATTGGCACGGACCCGGAGGTAAGGAAGCAGAGAAGCAAAGAAGCACGCGAGTAGGCACGACGCTTGGCTGCAGGGGGACACGCGGTTCGCCGATGGCTGAAAATGGGGACGGGAAGCTTGCTGGGCGAATCGCGTTTACTTATCCAGCTTTCAGGCTGTATGAAGTAGCGCGGTTTTTCACCGTGGTTTCGATGGAGATGCTGTCCGTAGCGGTGGGATGGCAGATCTACGAGATTACGCACCGCGCGCTGGACCTTGGTTATGTGGGACTGGCGCAATTCCTTCCAGGCTTTTTGCTCTTTCTGGTTTCGGGACACGCCGCGGACCGTTTTGACCGGCGAAAACTTCTGGTGGTGTGCTACGTAGGGTTCGCGATTTGCGCCGCCTTGCTTCTGCTGGTGTCGCTGCAACATTACCGGTCCGTCGGACCGATCTACGCCGTACTGGTGTTGATAGGAGTGGTGCGTTCGCTGAATGGCCCGGTGAGCCGCGCGCTTCTGCCGCAATTGGTGAGTGAGGAACACTTCCAGAACGCAGTGGCGTGGCATTCGACGATCTTCCAGGTCGGCACTATCTTGGGGCCTTCGCTGGGCGGATTGATCTACGCGTTCTTTCGTGGACCTGCGGCGGTCTATGCGGCATCGCTTGCTTCTTACTTACTCGCGATCTCCTGCACCACACTCATCAAGCTGAACGCGAAGAAGCGGACACGCGAACCAATCAGCCTGAAAACGGTTCTGGCAGGCATTGCTTACATTTGGAAACAGAAAGTTGTGTTGGGTTCGATCTCGCTGGATCTGTTTGCGGTTCTGCTGGGTGGCGCCGTTGCGTTGTTGCCGGTGTACGCGCGAGAGATTCTGCATACCGGCCCGTGGGGATTGGGGATTTTGCGCAGCGCGCCCGGGGTTGGCGCGGGGGCGATGGCCATCCTGTTGGCGTATCGACCGCTGAAGGGACGTGTGGGTGTGACGATGTTGGGGTGCGTCACGGCGTTCGGAGTATTCACCATTGTGTTTGGCATATCACGGAGTCTCATCGCGTCGTTGATTGCGCTAGCCCTTGTGGGCGCATCTGACATGGTGAGCGTGGTGACTCGGGTGACGCTGGTACAGGTAGCGACGCCGGATACCATGCGCGGACGAGTGAACGCGGTAGATATGATCTTCATTGGAGCATCGAACGAACTGGGACAGTTTGAATCGGGGCTTACGGCACACTGGTTCGGCACGGTGCCCTCCGTGGTGCTGGGCGGGATTGGCACTTTGGCCGTGACGGCACTATGGGCGTGGTGGTTTCCGGCTCTGCGCCGCGCCAAGACTCTCAATGCGGACGAGCACGCGTTGGATTGACGCCCCGGCTTTCATGCGTAGGTAAATTCCAGATTGCGGCCGCGGTTAAGGCGCTGCCGATGACGATCAAGATACTCCACGCGCGTCGCCTGTGTAGGTGGTTCACGGATTCCTCCTGCTCGGAGGGGCGGGGACCGAGGGGAATTAGGTTCCAGATAGGTAGGATGAATTGTAACCGCGCTGCGTTTCGTGGATTTCACTGTAGCTGGACACGGTAAAAGTTCCTAGCGCCGATCCCGTCCATCCAGCGAAATCGATGTGGGCCGCTGCTTCATCCGCGGGGCTGTGATGCCGAGCCGAGGCACCACCGATTCACGGCTCGACGAGATTGCTGCGGATGGCGAAGCGCATAAGATCGCTGAAACTGGCGAAATTCATCTTTTTCATGATGTGGTTGCGATGACTTTCGACAGTGCGGGTGGAAATGCCGATCGCGGCCGCGACCTCTTTGCTAATTTTGCCGGTGGCCAAGAGCTGCACGATTTCCAATTCACGCGCGGTAAGAGGGCAGCCAGCGATGGGATGCTCAGTGCGGTCGTTGTCGTCGCGCTGATCGTTGACGAAGCTCTCGACCATGGTCATGGCCAGGCGCCCGGTGAAGAACGGCTTGTGCTGCTGGACGTGGCGCACGGCGGCGACCAGTTCGGTATCAGCGTCGGACTTTAGGACGTAGCCGCGTGCGCCGCAACGGAGAACTTCGCGCGCGACGTCTTCGGAAAAGTGCATGGTGAAGATCAAGACTTCCGTTTCGGGAGATTCTTCGCGTATTACGCGGGCTACCTCGAGCCCGTTCATTTCGGGCATGGTGAGATCGAGGAGGACGAGGTCGGGTTTTCCCTTTTTGACGTATTCGATGGCTTCCACGCCAGTGGAAGCTTCGTAACAAACCTCTAAGCCCGGTTGAGATTCAAGGAGAGACCGAACACCGCGGCGCACGACGGCATGATCATCCGCTACCAGTATGCGATAAGACTTGTGAGGTGCAGGTTCTTTGGTCATTGGGTTCCCCTTGGAAGGCAGAAGTGAAGAGCAGGGATGGGGCTTGAAAGCGGGAAAGGGCAAAGCTGCGCGAAAGTCGAATCGAGACGTGAGCGGCGAGCGATGGAGGTTCGAGTGAGGCCGTCACTTTGAGCCTTCCTTCTCCGTCAACGGTAGCACAACTTGAATGGTCGTGCCTATTCCAACTGAGCTGGACATGAGGAATTCCCCGTCGAGCTGTTTCACTCGCTCCCGCATTCCCGAAATGCCGATACCGAGAATGGGGTCGCCCCGGGGCGAGGGCGAATATGTGGACATGCCGACCCCGTTATCAGCAACTTGAATGGTCACGTGTCCCGCTTTGCGTTCGATACGAATCGCCGCGGATTTCGCTTTCGCATGGCGATGCACGTTGGCCAGGGCCTCCTGAATAATGCAGAAGGCAGTGAGCTCGGCTTCTTTTGAAAGGCGGCCGAGATTTTCGGGAATGCATAAATCCACGGTCAGACCGCTACGTTCGGCAAATAGCTTGGCGTACGATCGCAAGCCGGCAGCGAGGCCGACCTCGTCCATGAGAGGCGGGTGAAGGATTGAAGAAATGGTGCGAACTTCGCGGATGGCGCTACCAGCAAGGACGCCCGCGGATCTCAGCAGAGCTTGTCCGCGCGTTTCACTCTCCGGGAGGAGGTCGCCGATCTGGCGCAGGGTCATCTTAAGCGCCGTCAAGGTTTGGGAGGCGGTTTCGTGCAGTTCACGAGCGACGCGGCGTTGCTCTTCACTGCGCAAGATTAGCAACTGGTGCGAAAGACGGCGGAGGTCGTCTTCGATGCGGGTCTGTTCCGTGATGTCATGGTTGAAGCCGACGACTCGCACGACATGGCCGTAGGCGTCGGTGTACGGAATGCCGCGAGTGTGAAACACGCGAACGCCTCCGTCAGGCATCACGCACCGCGAGACATGCTCGAGCAGAGTGTTTGTAGCGATGCATTGATTCAAAGCGCGCTTGGCCCCTTCCAAGTCTTCCAGTTGCAGGATGGACCAGACTTCCTCGAGCGGTACAGGCCCCGGAAACGGCTCTCGGTTTAGCAGCCTGAAACATTCCCGCGAGCAGACGATGGTCCGTTCGGTGGCGTTGAGCTCCCAGCTTCCGAGTCCAGCAATTGTTTCGGCCTGGGCGAGCAAACGCTCGCTCTCGCGGAGTTTGTGTTCTGCGAGTTCTGTTCGGTCACGTCCTGAGAGGTGCCGAGAATGCGGACGGGGCCGGCCCGCAGTCGTCGGCGACGCAAACGGCGCGAGATTGAAAAATGCGAACACGGCCGTCGGGAAGTACGAAACGGACTTCATTTTCGAGAGGTTGTTGGTTCTGGAGCAAGGTCTTAACTTCTTGCCAAACGCGCATGCGGTCGTCGGCATGAAATAAGGCGCAGGCGCGGCCGAGCGGGAACGGCTGCTCGTCCGGGGAAACGCCGAGCATGCGAAACATTTGGGCCGACCAGATAAACTGTTGCTCGGCGACGTCGTACTCCCAGCTTCCGAGGTTGGCCAGTTCTTCGGCTTGCAGAAGTAGCGATTCGTTTTTCCGTTGGCGCTCAGCCGTGTGACGAGTTTCGGTGACGTCCTGCACTACGCCTACTAATTGGGTGGTTTTTCCAGCTTCGTCCAAAAGCGAGACTCCACGCATAAAAATTGCGCGGACGCGTCCGTCAGGGAGGTTGTAGCGGCCTTCGGATTGAAATGACGTGCCACCGTTAATTGCCGATTCGATGACATCGCGGATGCGGTTGCGATCTTCGGGAACGATCATGGCAAACATTGATTCCAGCGGGGGAATACCCTGCGAGGGATCCAAACCGAAAAGGCGAAACAGCTGCGGGGACCAATCGCGCCGAAGTGTTTTCACGTCCAATTCCCAGCAACCGGTCTGAGTGACCCGCTCTGCGTGAGCCAGGAGCGCTTCGCGCTTGCACAAACTAAACTCCGCAGTTTTGCGCGCGGTAATATCGCGAGCCATCAGGCATACCGACGAAGGATACTTGGCGGTACCTCCCACGGGGTAAGCCAAGGCATGAAACCACCGGCGGCCGGCGGGAAGGTCGATTGGGAACTCGCAGTCTACACGGAGGCTCTCCCGAATGACGGATTGGATGATCTGGTCCAAGACGCGAGAAATTTCAACGCCAAAAACGTCTTGGGGCCGCTTGCCGAAAATGCCTGCGCGACGCGTTTGCAATAAAGCGTTCCGGGAGGTCCACGCCGTGAGGAACTTTTCTTTGCTGTCCAACTCAAACAGGAATTCTCCAAACTTGCGGATGAGGGTGACAAAGAGGGAATGCTGATTTGATTGCAGAATTGCGCCATCAGATGACGGCAAACCGTGGGCGGCGCGGCGCTCACCAGAAACGACATCATCACGGGAGAAAGCGCACCGTCTGCCCGGGTTTGGCCTTGGTGCGAACGGTGCGCGGTGCGCGATTCGAACGTCTGTCAGCGAGCGTCATCTAGTAGAGCGAATGAATAAAAGTGATGCAATCTCGCCGAGGAACCGAAAGCGTTCGCCAGCGCGACGTCGAAAGAGCCGCTACGGGAAGGAAACGCGAAGGGTCACGTTACTCTGAGGGTATTGGCGTGTCAAGTATAAAAACCGTTTTTACGAAACTGATTTATATCAGCTTATGCGTAAACATTTGCGGCCAAATCAGTAATGTTCCGAATTGTCACAATTTAGGGACAGGCGTAGATTGCGAGGCCTAGCTGGAAGGGGTAGTTGTAACTAACGTTCCGCACAACATCTCCCGATAAGGACATTGGGATATGGCGGAACGGTTCACTCGCCCTGCTGGGTCGTATACGGCCGCTGCCACACCGCACGCCCTGAAAAGCTCCGTGCGCGACCCCAGCTGGGCGGGTATTTCCTGCCCGTATTGAACCCCCGGCGAAGAGCCTCGTCTGCAGGACTTTACCGAGGTTGGACCCCTCTCTTTTGTTCGGAACTGTGCGACAAGTAGAACTCCAGCTGAAGGTGGAGCAATTGTCGAGCACTCGTGGAGATTTCCCCTTCCCAGAGGCGGAACTATGTTTGCGACTCCTGTCCGAGTCCTTGTGGTTGGGCTGATAAGCGCGAATACGCGAGCCATGCTGGAGCGCTGGGGGCGTTCGGGGTGGGCTTCGCACACGGTGGACAGTGTGCAAGAGGCCGAGACGGTGCTGAAGACGATTCGCTTCAACGTGATTCTGGCCGCTGAAAACGTGCGTGACGGCAGCGGCTACGAGCTGGCATCACTGGTGGCGCGGCAGTCTGGCAACCTATTCATTTCCGTGGCGCTTTCGGAGACCTGCTTATGGCTGCCGGTGATTGAACAAGGAGCGAGGTCGCTAGGCAAACGCGCTATCAATCCGTGGATCCTGGAAACGGAAGTCGAATCCATTTTGCGCGCGTTTGACGCTGCTCCAAAGACGGGAGTGGGCGGCAGCGTTTCGCGCGGGATAGCGTCCGGTCCAGTGCTACAGACTAATGGAGCGCCGATGAACTCTGGGGTGCGGCGAGACGATGTAAATCTGCTGAATCCGTCTACGTCCCTAAGTAGCAGATCCTTCGGTCAGAATGGAGGCGCCAAGCACGAGATACCTCCGCGACGAAGGGAGACAATTATTCATGGCGGAGATTATGGAATTGAAACGCCCGCGCTGAGAGAGAGCGAGCGCCCGTCCGGCACACACGGGAAAAGGCGACCGGAGTAATCGGCGCACCATGGCGACGAAACAAGTTTCGATCTCACGGGCCGAGCATCGCGCCTCATCGTCACATGAAGCGCGGGATAGCCGGCGCGAACAGATTCCGCTACGGGACCTATCGGAATGCCTTTTGGGAGCGTATGAGAGAGTATCGCGGCGGGCGTTTCGGCTCCATCAGGCGAGAGGAGCGGCGCCGGGAAGCGAAGTGAAAGAATGGAAAGACGCCGAGCACGACCTTTTGGGGGCGATGCCGGTGGATTTGGCTGAATCGGAAGATAATTTCTACGCGCTCGCAAGTGTTCCGGGATACTCGGCCGCGGAGATCAGTGTTGCTGTGGAGGATAGGTGGTTGCTGATATCCGGCTACGGCCACTGTTTTGGGCAAGCGGAGTCTTTCGATGGCGGCGTGGAATTTGATGAGTCGTGGATAACGAGTTCGTGCGGGGAACTGAGCGCGACGGACTCGCCTGGGGAGAATGATACCCGGGCATTGACGTTGGAAAGCAGCGCTTGCGCCGAACAGAGTCTCGAAGATTGTGTGGTGCGCAGACCTTTCTGCGTGGTGGAGTTGGGTCGCCAAGTGGATGCGGCGCGGAGCTGTGCGGTGCTGGCGAACGGAATGGTGGCAGTGCGCATGGCGAAAGCTGTTCCTGGGACGCCGACGGAAGACAACAACGTGCGAGTTTGATCGACGCCCGAGAAATCACTGCTTGGAGCCTTTACGAGCGATGGCTTCGGGGGGACGACTGGCGTGCGTCGTGTCGCGTTCTGGCCGCTTCAAGATCCCTCGGCGTAGCGTCTTCGTACCCACATCCATAGGATCATCCCCGCGATCATCGAAAGCGCAGCGGCAGTTTGCGCGTTGGACATTCCGAGGAATGAGCGGGGATTGATGCGGATGAACTCCACGAGGAAGCGAGCGGCGCCGGTGAGAATTAGATAGGCCGCGAAAACTTGACCGGGTTTGGCTTGCGGGCGGGCACCGGGCGCTGGAGAACCCATGCGCCAGAGCCACCAGGCGATTCCGCAGGCTACAATCAGTTCGTAGATGGGCGTTGGGTGTACGCGCTGCGTGGTGGGCACGAGGCCATTGGGGAAACTCATGCCCCAGGGAAGTGAAGTCGGAATTCCGTAGTCGCCGTCGCCCGAGAGAAAACATCCGATGCGGCCGACTCCGTAGCCGAGTGCGGCTGCAGGAGAGCCTGCATCGAAGATTGTGAGTATGGAGACATTTTGACCATTTGCAGCAGTGCGTCTGGCAAGGCGCCAGGCGACAAATGCAAACGCAGCGAAACCGGCGAGGAGGCCTCCAAACCAGGCAAAGCCGTAAGGACTGAGTAGCAGATGGATTGGATCTGCAAAGAATTCTGCGGGTGACTCGAGAAGGTGATAAAGCTTGGCGCCGACGAATCCGGCGAGACAGGGCGCGGCGATTAGAGTCTCGGCTTCACCCGATTTTTTGCCTGCGATGCCGCGGCGGGAAAGGTCGGCGCGGAGCACGAAATAGGCCGATAACATCGCGCATGCCACCATTAGGCCGAAGGTCGGAATCGTAAATGGGCCGATGTGAAGAAAGGGGATCATCGAAACCAGTATAGCGTTTTTGGGTTAACGGCGTGCCGGCCGATGCTCCTCAGGCGCGCAGGTTGCGGGACGGAAGAGGTTTAAAGATTGTTGAGCGACTCGGACGCAAGTTTGGGAATGCAGCAAGAAACTTGATGAAACCAAAAGCTGCGCGGGGGCGTCGTATAAGCTAGAATAAGAGTGGTGAAGTAGCGGTAGGAGTAGAAACACCCTTCAGTCGCCCAGTCGGGTGGAGGGCTACAACATGACAACCGCCTCTCAAGATAACGGCACAACAGAAGTTAGAGTCACAACGGGTTTTCCGGCAGGGCCTTCCACATTAGTCAAGATGTCGTGCGTTGCGGCGTTTGTGTGGATGCTCGCTTTAGCGCCTGCGCCAGCATTAGCGCAACATGGTGGAGGAGGCGCAGGGGGCGGAGGCGGTTCGCACGGCGGTGGTGGCGGAGGCGGCGGCCATGCGAGCGGAGGATCTGGAGGCGGTGGATCGCATGCCGGTGCTGCTGGCGCGCCTTCTGGAGGCAGCGGATCACATGCGAGCGGCGCTAGCGCAAGCGGTAGCGGTAACAGCGGCGCGCACTGGTGGAATCCATTTCATAGCGGTGCCTCCGGGAGCGCAGGTGTTGCAGGCAACGGTGGTACTGCGTCGGGATCGAGCGCAAGTTCCCAACGCTTTGCGGGCGGAAACAATACCTGGCAGGACCCGCCTGCGCCCGCTGCGCGCACATCTGGAGGCGTGAATCACTATGCTCCGGCGAGCGGAGTGCGGCCAGTTGTGGTCGGCAAGCAGCCCGCGAATGGAACGAGCTTTTCCACGCGCGGCGCGGTGGCTGGGCCTCCGCATGTGTTTCCGCCGCGACGTGGCGGGTATCCCAATTACTTTTACTATCCGTACCCATATTACGGATTCGGATGGGGTGGCGGATTGGGCTGGGGCGGATTTTATCCTTGTGATCTGTTCTGGGGCTGCTACGGATATGGGTACGGCTATGGCGGCGGATATGGATTTTATGGTGGAAGCTTTGGCGGCGACTACAGTGCGGACTTGAGCTACGACTCGCCAGATGATGCGGCGGGTTCGCAGGAACCGAATCCGAGTTTGTTCGCGGCGCCGCCGTCCGACGCAGGGCAATCAGTCGGCGAGGCTTCTCAGCAGCAACCGTACGTAATTTTGTATCTGAAGGATGGATCGAGCTACGCAGTGAGTGATTACTGGCTGGCGGGCGGGAAGTTGCACTACGTGACGTCTTACGGCGGCGAGAATGTGATTGACGAAGCGCAGTTGGACCTGCAACGTACGGTGAACGACAATGCGACGCGCGGGGTGGATTTCACTTTGCGGCCTGAACCGGCAGGGAACGGAGACGCGGCCCCTGACACGCAGGCTGCTCCGAATACACAGCCACCTGCGCCGCAGCAGTAATCCGCGATCTGAGTTTTTGAAAGAAACTGCGTTGGTTGGAAATGTTGGCTTGGATTCTTTTGGTGTACACACACAACGACTTGACAAAATTTCCAAGTAAGCGTATAAACTTATTCGTTAACCTCGAAAAGTGTAGAGCGCAGTAGATAGTTCGAGCCGCAGATTCCGTTTTCCCCTTCCTCAGATTCAGTTCGCACAAAGTTCACGAAGGCACTCGCGATATTTTTGTCGCGTTGAGTTCTGGTCCGTGCAGGTTATCTGCGGCGGTCAGTCAACGCGAGTGAACTGGCATTGCAATCGTCGTCTGTTTAGAAGCGCACACTATTTTGGAGACGCACACCCATGCCGAACTACAATACGCAAAATCCTCCCTATTCGATTTTTCCTGGCGATGTGGCTTTAGCGTTCAACAATGAAGCGCCCGGTGCGGGGCAGGCGAGCCAGCAGTTCGCGCTGCCTAGCTATGCCGGATTCCCCGAAAACGGTCGCGCGATTCGCTGGCAGATCAGTTTCGCAACCGCGCCGTCGGCTGTGAGCATCCAGTTGCAGACGTCGATCAATGACGTGGATGCGCAGTACGCGGTACCGACTGGGGCGGCGAATATGAGTTCGACGTTGACGGCAGGCGATAATTTGGTGGCTACGGGAGTGCGGGCGAATTTCGTGCGTGCCAAAGTGGTTTCGATTACGGGCGGGTCGGGCGTCACCGTCCAAATCTTGGGGTAGCTGCGCCGCCGCTCCTTGCGATGATTCTTCCATCTGGTGCGTCAGCGGTGGTACGGTCTATGGTAGTGGCCGGGGTATTTGGACTGGAATATGCGGCCGCTTGGAGAAGAGTCGCTTAATGCACCGCTCTCGGGGAGTTGTCGATTTCCTGGTTGTGACGGTCTTGTTGCTGGCGATCGGCGCTGCAGCCCACGGGTTCGCGTATGAGTCGAGAATTAGCCAGCCTGCCTTTTCGAGCCCTGTGCAAGCACAGCAGCAAACTGCGCCGCAAAGTTCAAACGGTACCTCGCAAACGCCGGCGCCCACGGCAGCGTCTACGGAATCAGCGAAGCACATCCTCACGCTTACGTTTGATTATGATTTCACCAAGACGCCGGCTTGCTCCGCAACGGTGAAGGTACACTGCGTCGCGAAATTCAGCGTGTATGACATTTCTAGTCACAAACCGTATTTCCTCTTCTACGCTCCCGTGCCCAACGGCGCGCACGGTTCGATGAAGGGAATCACGGCAACAAGCCCACAATTGCTGTTTGCCGTCGGCAAGCATCGGATTGCCGTCTCGGCGGTGGAACCGGACGGGTCGGAGTCGCCGCCTCACGAGTGCAAGACGATCATCGAGATCAAGCCTGCGGCAGCTGCAGACACTTCCGCAGCCCATTGAGCAGGGCCGGCCCTGAAGATTCACGCCTTTTTTCCAAGAGTTCCTTAAAAGCCTGAGCGGTGGTCATTTTCCTCTCGACGTGTGTCTGCACGAGTGTGTGCAGCGTCACGCAATTCCCAGATGCCACATTGCGCCGGATTCGTACGTTCGCAATTTGCGAGCGGCTGGAATCCGTGCACACACGTGGCGATCGCGGGTGACATTTTGTGTTCTTCGCACCGGGATGCGTTCGACTCGGCGTTGCTCGGGATTATGGAGTTCGAGCAGAAGCAACAGGCTCGAGCGCCGACCAGGGCGAAAGTTAGCAGGAGTTTCCCCCATGCGGGACACGCGAAACGTCGCGGCGGAAAAAACGATGCCCCTGCGGCTCGATCCGGACCCGGCACGCGCGCGTCCCGCTCCCATCCTAAGAAGGACCGTGCGCTCGCGGAAGCGGCGAGCACCGAAGACGATCAGCGTGGACTCCGCGGAGCAAGCGATTGCGAAGTTCTTGGGAGAAGAGGCGAAGTTGTCGTCGACGGAGAACACGAATGCGACCCGAAAGATGACGCAGAGCCCGGAACGAAAGAACCGTGAGGCCGCCCATGATGTGCCGCCAATCATTCGGAATCCCGAAATGCGGCGCAGGCGGGTGAAACTGGCCGAAGCGATGCGGGAGATTGGGCTCGACGAAGCCGTGGTGGCGGAAACTCTGATGGAGATTCTCACGCGCCGCCGAAAATCGCCGCCCGATAACTCGCCTGATATTGCAGCCGACAAATTCTTGCTGGACGTGGTGAAGGAGTCGGTTCGGATACTTGATGGGGCGAAATCTGCTGCGAACGAAATGGCGGAGGATGTACCGACAATACTTCGGCTGACGCACCATATTCCAAGGCCGGTGCGCGGGGAGTAGAGAGCGGCAGGGAAGCTAAAAAGCAGGAGGCAGCGAGAGCGCTAGAACCTGCCAGTTTGTCCAGTTTGGCGAAGACCCTTAGGAGACTCCATGAGCATAAGCAATAAGACGATTGGATACATTGTGCAGATTGGCGGGATCGGATCGCTGGTAGTGGGAGCGGTTCTGAGCGTACACCATGCGGCTATCGCTACGGCATTTCTGGCCGGCGCGGCGGCGTTTTACATCGGCGAAAAGATTCGCACGATCGCGTAGGAGATTCGCTGGTTCCCGGCAGCGCCGATGCCCGATTTCGTACTCGATATTTTGAGCAGTGATTTACTAGCAAAGATTGCAGCTGCTAAGGCTGCCTCGGCGGGAACGAGCGGACTGAAGGCACGCATTCAGGCGCTTGGGCTGGATTACGAGCCGTTTGCCAAGCAAGGCGAGTTCCACTCATCGCGGGCGAAGTACCGGTTGTTTGGCGGAGCTGCTGGCCCAGGGAAGACGAAAGCGCTTTTGATGGAAGCAGTGATACAGGCGCTGGCGAACCCTGGCGCAAATACTTTGATCCTGCGAAGGACGTTTCCGGAGATGGAGGCGTCACTGCTGCAATATTTTCGGCGCGACATTCCGCACAAGTTGTACACCAGCTTCAACGAATCGAAGCACGTGGTGGAGTGGTTCAACGGTTCGACTACGCGATTCGGATATTGCGCAGCTGAGAACGACGTTTACCAGTATCAGGGCGCAGAGTATCTGTTCATCGGGATTGATGAACTAACGCTTTTTACTTTGCGACAGTGGCAATTCCTGACCAGCCGGAACCGCTGTCCTCTGCCGGGGACTTTCCCGTCGATGGCCGGAGCGACGAACCCGGGAAACATCGGGCACGCGTGGGTGAAGGCGTTGTGGGTGGACAAGCAGCCGGCGGCAGGTATGGAGCGTCCCGACCAATATGATCCGGCCGATTACGATTTTGTTGCGGCACGTCTGGCAGATAATCCGATTTATGCGCTGGACAGAAACTATCGAAAAACGCTGGAAGCGCTACCGACGCATTTGAAGCGAGCGTTTCTGGATGGCGAGTGGGATGTGTTTGCGGGGCAGTACTTCGATAAGTTTGATGTGGAACGGCACATAGCGCGAGCCGAAAGTCTGGAGTGGCAGCCGTGGTGGCCGCGTTGGATTTCGATTGATTGGGGATTCGAGCACCCGGCAGCGACTTATTGGCACACGCAGACGCCGGCGCCCAGGCCGACGCTGACAGTACCCGGCGACGATGGTGCCTCCACGGCCGCAGCCACCCGCGTAGTTACTTACCGGGAATACGTGACGCATCGGACGGCGCCACGAGATTTGGCGCGGGGGATTATTACCCGGAGCCTGGCGAGCAGAGGGGCGGGCGCGGTAGACGGCGGTCTCGGGCGGGAGAAGATTGACGCGATTTATCTTTCGCCGGACGCGTTTGCGCGACGGACGGACGAGGCTTCGATCGCCGAGCAGATGGGCGATGTGTTTGCGACAGCAGGTTTTCCGCGGCCGATTCCAGCGGATGACGATCGCATCGGCGGTTGGATGCTGATGTATCAAATGCTGGATGCGGGCGAATGGCTTTTGACCGACAACTGCATCGAATTGATTCGCACGATTCCCACGTTGGTGCGCGATTCAGCGCGCATCGAGGACGTGGAGAAGATGGATGGCGATGATGCGGCGGATGCAGCGCGTTATGGATTGAAATCGCGCTATGCGGCCCAACGGAATGGACTGGCGAGGCCGCCTTTGGAGCAAAGGCTGGCGGAACGGGTTACGTCAGAGGATCCGACGATTCGAGCGATTCAGGCGCGTAAGGCGCAGTTCGAAGAAAAGAACCGGGCGCAGCCGGTATCGTTTTTGCGGAGACGACGGCCGTGAGCTGGAGCGATGTGCCGAACGGGCTTGGAGAGGTTTGAGCATGGAGCTGCTGGAGATTTGGCGTCGATTGTTTAGTACAAGGTATTCCGCGGTCTTGGAAGCGGAAGTGGCGCGATTGCGCGCGGAGAATCGGGCGCTTTTGAATTCGATCCTGGGTATTGCGGGCGTGCCACCGATCACGATTAGTGCCGCGGATGCGGCGGTGAGTCCGGGCACGTTACCGACTTCGGCGGCTGGGACAAAGCCCACGAGTTTGACGCCTAGCGCTACTGGTTCGCGAGTTAGCGCGACGAATGCAGTGAATGTCGCGGCGCCGACGCGGCGGCGTTCTTGGCATCAGGTTTACAGAATGTTGGAGATCGACGCGGCGCGGAAGAAAGACGTGGTTTAGTTAACGTGCAGCGAGTTACGCCGGCGAGAAAGGGTTCCGTTTTTGCATCTCGATTTCAGAGTCTGGAGGGTATATGCCGTTTATTCGAGGGCGTTACCACATTAATGCGATTGCTGGGGAAGCGCTGGAGGCTGCGCGGGAAGCTGAGGCGGCACTGCTAGCGCTGGAGCATGACGCGAAGGAAACCGACGGCGATGCGCAGACCGACGACGAGGGTGGCGTGGCAGAATCGGGCAAAGGTCCGATTCATCGGGTCGAGATCGAGGCGGCGGAGTTGGTGCCGGCGCATTCGGGGCGAGCGCAGCGCGGATTTGTGGCGCACGTTCACCGCGAGGGAGCGGCACCTTCGATGAATCAATCGGCTGGTAGGTCGGACGATGGTGGCGGCGTGTCGGGACCCATCAGTGGGCGCGCGACGGCTTCGCGGCAAGGAGCCGCAAACGGTTTTGGATCGTTGCGGTCGCCGCAGCCTGGGCAATTGCCGGGCGGCGGTTATGCGGCGCGCCCGGAGACACACGTTTTTGCGGATCACCGTGACCTGGTGAATTTTTTGCGTGACGAGTTCGCGAAGCAGTGCAAACACTAGGACGACTCCCGCGGTTCTATCGGAATAACAAACTGCCAAGGGCGACCGAAGACGATTATTTCCACAGTCGGGTTTAGAATGATTGCTGCAAGGGCAGCGGCTGTGGAGCGAGCATGAGTTTCGGGATTTGGAATCCACCGAGCGGCCGGTTTCGCCGCTGGGGTAAGCGCCGAAGAGGCTATACGCGGGGGGTGATGTTCGCGCGCGTGGCGGTGGTGCTGCTCGCGGCAACGTTGCTCGGAACAGTTGCCTGGCAAGGCGCGCAGCGGCTGCTTCACCCCGTGACGACTGCGGGAGTGGCAAGCGCGAGCGCTTCGGCTGGCGGGGCCAGTAGCGCTCCCGGGAACCCAGCATGGGAATCGCAGGTGATGGACGCGCTGCAAGACGCGACGGCGCAAGGAACCGCCGGAAATATCACGGCCGCCGAAGTGGGAGTGGATCGCGCCGCGGCGATTGTGACCGCCGCGCGGCTGCAGGAGGAACCAGCGTCTCCGGATTTTTTCGATGCGGGAATCCGCGGACTGGATCAAGTGTTGCGGACGCATCCGGAGAATCAGAGGCTGCTTGAGCATGTAACGCAAGGGCGGATTGAACTGGCGCAGTTGCGTTGCGCACAGACGGGAGCAGTATCCGGAGGAGATCGGAGTACGCCAACCGGCCTTGCACGAGGCCCGATGGATGGTGAGATTGCGTCGGTGCCCGTGGGTCCGGGCACAAAAGCCCCGCATGCGGTGACGATTCCTGGGCACGTGGTGCTAGCGTCTCCGCGCGCGGTTGCGGCGCAAAGCGTTCTGGACACCACCACAGCTAAAGGGAATTACATTGACGCGACACTGATGCCGGAGACGCTGGAAATTATTCTGCCGCCCGCGACGCGGTTGTTTGTGGATGATGTTCGCGTCGAAGAACTCACGTTCGAAGGCGCTTCGCAGACGCTGGATGGAATTCATTGGAAGAACGTGACGTTTATTAACACGCGTTTGCGGTATGAGGGTGGTCAAGTCTCGCTGAACAATGTGCGGTTCGTGCGCTGCACTTTCGGATTTTCTACCGACGAGCGCGGTGCGCGGTTGGCTAGCGCGATTGCGCTCGGGCAAACGTCATTCGTGATTGAGTAGCGGCGTGGCGGGTCCTACGTGCCGCGAGAGTTAGTTTCCCTGCGAGCTGGTTTTCCTGCCGAGCAATTTAGCAAATTCAGATCAAGATTGCGGCCTGATGGGTGCGGTTGAGCTGCGCTGCTACACCGTGGGCGCACCGAAGCGCGCCGCCACCCTTCGGTCCGGCCCTACACGCGCAATACGGACTATTCATAAAAGGATCGTGCATGACCACGCAGAAATCATTTTCATCGGCGGATCCGGCGATTGTGCCAGTGGAAGGGCCGGCTAGCGCGAACGGTAGCGCGGGTGTTGCGCCTGCCAGCAAATTGCAGCGAGAGGCTGATTTTCGCGCGGGCGGCTATGGACCGAACAACGAGCAGTTGCCCGAACGTCTCGAGAGCGCGCTGCGACGGCTCGTGCATCAGTTTTCGTTTGAATCGGAATCCACGCGGCGACAGGAAGTGCGCCGGATCAAGCAGGCGCACCAATTCTGGCGCGGGCTGCAATATCTGTGGTGGAACGAGCGGGACCAGAACTGGCATTTGCCGTTTGAGCAGAAGCTATCGGACAACTCGTCGCTGGAAGATTTGCCTCGCTACGAGTTCGTGACGAATATCTACCAGGCGTTCGGGCTTTCGCTGGTTTCGGTGCTCTCGCAGGACGTTCCACGGGTAAGGTTCTTTCCTTCGTCGGCGCAGGCGGAAGAGGATGTGGCGGCGGCGAAAGCCGCGACGGAAGTGGCGCAGTTGGTGGAGCGGAACAATCGCATCGGGAATTTGATTGTGGAGGAAGCGTTCAACCTCTGGACGGATGGCAAGGTAGGGGCGTACGTGCGGTTTGTGGTGGACGGGCAGCGATTTGGATTTCATCCGGAGACGGAGATTGGCGCGCGGGAAGTGAAGATTGGCGCGGATGTGTACGTTTGTCCGGAGTGCGGGGCGGAGAGCAAGGCCGGAGGCGAGGCTGTCGCGAAACGAAGAGAGATCCCTCGCTCCGCTCGAGATGACAACGAAAATCAAAAGCCGGAAAACAACAATCCATCGCTGACGTGCGATGCTTGTGGCGCGTTGTTGACCGAAGAGGATTTCGTCGCGGCGGAGACTGTTGACGGTGCCAACTGCGGAGACGCGGCAGCGCGTGCCGAACGGACAGGAAGTGGTGACGATCGTGGGCGGCCTGGAACTGAAGACACCACCGTGGGCCAACGAGATGCACGAGTATCCGTACATCCAGTGGAACATGGAGGTGCACCAGGCGCGGCTGCGGGCGGCGTATCCGCATGCGGCGGACAAGATTGGCCCGCCGGTGGCGAGCGGATCGCAGGAGTATGAGAGGCTGGCGCGATTGGCGCAATCGCAGGGCGGCCCGCTGACCGAGGGCGGCGATATCAACATCAATTTGATCACGTTTCAGCGGACATGGCTGCGGCCGTGGGCTTTTTTCGCGCTGGACGATAAAGCGTTGCGCGACGAACTGCTGGAGATGTTTCCGGATGGCGCGTATGTGGCGTTCGCGGGCGACGCTTATTGCGAATCGCGCAGCGAAAATATGGACGATCACTGGCGCGTGCTGCATGCGCTGCCGGGAGATGGGTCGAGCGGGCGGCCGGCGCTGGGCGATGCGTTGATCAGCGTGCAGGAGCGTTTCAACACGCTTTCGAATTTGCAGATGGAGACTTACGAGTACGGGATTCCGCCGATTTATGCGGACAGCGAAGTGCTGGATTTCGACGCGCTGCAAAATCAGACGGCGGAGCCGGGCGCGCATTATCCGGCGCGGGCGAAACCGGGACAATCGCTGGCGGCGGGATTCTTTCAGCCAGATGCGGCGGAAGTTCCGCCGGACCTGGCGGAGCATGCTGCTGGTTTGATGGGCCCGGTGGCGCAGTTTCTTACCGGGAGCGTTTCCCGCGCTGTTTGGCGGGGCAATGTCGAACAACGATACTGCGTCGGGCTACGCGATGGCGCGCGACCAGGCGATGGGCCGGATCGGATTGGTGTGGCGCCGGATGAAGTTTTTCCATGCGGACATCATGTTGCTGGCGGTGGATTGCTTCCGGCGGAACCGGCCGAACGATGTGGAAGTGACTTTGCTGGGGGCCGGGGCGGCGTTCGAATCGAAATGGATTCGGCTGGCGGATCTGAAAGGGAATCTGTTCAGCTATCCGGAGACGGACGAGCAGTATCCGACTTTGTGGTCGCAGCAGCGCGCGGTGCTGCTGCAATTGCTGGCGAATCCCGATCCGCAAATGCAGGCGGTGCTGGCGCATCCGGAAAATATGGCGCTTGTCAAGCGACTGATTGGACTGGAGGAGTTGGTAATCCCCGATGAGGAGTCGCGGACGAAGCAATATCGCGAGATCGCGCAGTTGGTGGGTGAGATGCCGGTGGTGCATCGCCAGGATGTGACGGCGGCGGTGGGGCCAACCGCTGCTGCGGCTGCCGGAGGCGGGGTGGACGCAGAAGTGATATTGCCGAGCATCATGCCGGACGAGTTTGCGGACAACCATGCGGTGGAGCTGGAGATTTGTATGCGGTGGTTTTCGTCGGATGCGGGGCAGGTGGCGAAGATCGAAGCGCCGCTTGGGTATGCGAACGTGCGGGCACATGCTCTGTTCCATCGGGATTTTTTGCGGAAGCAGCAGACGGCGGCTACGTCAAATTCACCACAGATGAACACAGATGAACACAGATAAACGCAGATAAAACTGAGAAAAGGCAAAACGGAGATCTATCGATTGCGTTTGCTGCGAAGCGGCTCTGTAGTGGCAGAGGATGCGTCGCTTTGCATTGATGGCGCACTGAAGTGCGCCGCTGCCCTTCGGCCCGACGTTGTCGGGCCGAAGGGTGAATCGCCCAGCAGGGCGATTCAATGGTAACACCCGAGGCGCTACCAAGAACTAGAGGGCGCGTTCTACGTTGCCGCTGGTGTAGCGGGAGGCGCCGTAGGCGCTCTTTTGAGCTGGCGGCGGAGAGACCAGGCGGACTACGTGGAGCAGGCGTTCCGGTTTGAACGGTTTCGCCATGCAGACGACAGCGCCAAGCTGATGGCTGGCGGAGTAGTCGGCGGGCTGGGCAGATTTCGTCAGCAGAATGACCGGGACGCGCTGCAAGCGGTCGTTGCGCTTGATGATGAGGCAGAGGTCGTGGCCGGACATGTCCGTGCCTTCGACTTCGGCCAAGAAAACGGCTGGGACGGTGGTACGCAAGATGTCCAGGGCTTGCTGAGCGGTGGGGACGATGACGACCGTGTAGCCGTCGCTGGAAAGAACGTTGCGCATGATGTCCGCAGTTTTCGGATCCGATTCGACAATGAGCACTACCGATTGCTGCTTGGCGCCGCTGGAGTGGAGCGCCGGGTGCGCCATTGATGGATCTACCTTCGAGGAGCCGGCGGCTACTTCGGATTTCGCATTGATGAACTGCACGGCGATGGCGAAATGGCCGTCTTGTTCGACCACGCGGACAATTTCAGCGGGTTGCGGAGTGTTGAGAGCGGCAGCTGCGGTGGAATACGGGAAGGTAACTTCGAGCCGCTGGCCCTTCCAATATCCGGTACGCGCGGCGGTGAAAAGCAGACCATCTCTGGAAACGTCAATGCTTTTGCAGACTTCTTCGAAAGGTTCGGGCGAGTTGATGCCGCGCACGTGAACTTGCGCGGTGATTTTGGCGCGTTTGCGGCGGCGGCGTTCGATTGCGACTTGCGAAGCGGATGACCGGGAACTTGCGTTGGCCTCTGCGGAGGCGCTTGGCGGAGTGCTCATCAGATTACCTCAGTGTACAAGCGAGGTCTGTCGCGTCCCCCTGGACGGCGGTACAGCTCCCCCGCTTCTCCATACATTTACAGGATGAACGGTGTGCGGGGGAATAGTACTCTCGTTTCATTTTGGAAAACTTTTTGACAGACGTGTGCGGGAACTGCGTAAGCCCTTAAGATACAGCTTCTTCCAGCAGTTTCGCCGCGTGTTCTCGCGGCTTCTTCTTGCACTGATGTTGCGAACCATTTGGAGCGTTGGAATATGGGAACGGAAACAATTGTGGCACACGACTTGAACAGTCGCTCGAGCGATGACGAGATTCTTGGATTGATAACTCATTTGCCGCGGAAGACTGCGCGCCGCGCGTCGGGTGATTCGTCTGGAGACTCGACTTCCGGCAGCGATGAACAATTGGATTTGGAGTTTGGCGCTGTGAACGGACCCGGTACAGATCGCGTGGCGCGCGGAGACGAGCGACTGGACTCTGACAGTGTGGCTGAATCCAAACCGCGTATTGCGGAAGACCTGACAGCGCAGGATGTGCCGGCGAATTTGCGAAAGGTATTCGAAGACAACCCTGAATTGCAGGACGCCTGGCGCGACGCCAACGAGTACCGCGAAACATTTGCGACTCCGGAGGAAGCGCGAGCCGCGACTGCCTTGCTGGGCGATCTGAACCGGATGGATGCGCTTTTTTACTCGCGGCGTCCGGAAGATCATGCGGAACTGGCGCGGGCGGTGGCGCAATTGGATCCGATGGCGTTTGCGTCTTTAGCGCGCGAGATGGCTAACCTGGCGACCGGCGTGACGCAGCAGCGCAGGGAGAACGCGCAATCAGCACGGGAACCGTTGCGGGCGGCTGAACCACACGAGACGCGACGAGAACAGCCGCGAGATCAAAATGGCCGACAGGACGCGCGGGCCGAATCTCGCCAGGAGAATATCGGACAAAGCGGATTGACAGAGGCGCAGACGCAGTTTTTTCATGCGACGAATGCGGTGGCGGTCCAGAGTGTTTTGGATGCGATCGAAACGCAGGTGGAGCGATTGCTGCCGGAGGGCATCGCCAAATCGGCACGCAATCGCGTGGTAGGGGAGATATATCGCGAGATTGATACGACGTTGCGTGGCAACCGCGTGCTGGGACAGCAGATGAGGGACGCCTTCCAGTCTGGTGCACTGGATGAAGATCATCGCCGCGCGATCGTTTCTTTGGTGACGGGCCGTGCTCGTCAGGTATTGCCGGCGGTCGCGAAGCGGGTACTGGATGAATGGACGACCACCGTGGTGTCGGCAAATCATGCGCGGCGAGCACGACAGCGGACGGCTGAGCGCCGCGTGGATATTGCGGGGTCCGGAGGCGCAGGGAATGACGGGCGGCGAGCGGCGTCTTCGCGCGATATTGATTACGCGCGGATGTCCGACGGGGACATCTTGAATTTGTGACGGCAGGTGCGAGCACGAGCTCGAAGGCGAGGAAGCCTTAGAGCGTGACGCGGTTGGTGGCGACTTTGTAGTTGGAGATGACTTGGGCGAGAGCGCCTGCGAACGACTTAATCTGATCGGTTGTGAGTGACGGCGTGAGATGGACGAGTCCTGATGCGATGAAGTTGTCCACGAGCGTGGATAGGCTTGCGTTGACTTGCGGCCAATTTACGGTGCCATCCGAGCCGGTTCCGGTGATCACATACGAATCGATGATGCGCAGCGTGACTCCGGGTGTGAGGATCTGCAAGACCTGTTGATTGACATTCATGGCGGTGACCAGATCCTGGGTGAACCATTGGAGATCCTGAAGATCGGTCCCCGAAGGCGGCCACACAAATCCCGAGAGCGCCGCCGCAGCGACGATTTGGGCGATAGCGGCGTTCTGGGCCGCGTCGTTGAATGTGCCGTCGGCGTTTCGGGGCGGCAGGGCATCGGCGATTGCGCTGGAAAGGCCCACCAGAACGAGATACGTCTGATCGGTTTGCAGGATTTTTGTGACGGCGACTCCGTAGTCTTGGAATTGCGCGAGAGTCATTCCGTAACGCGGCTCGGTGAGGCCGGTGCTGACGGCGTTGGCGATGAAGCATTGGACTGCGGCTGCCTGACTCGCGGCGCAACTGGGAGGTGGGGCGCTTTGTGCGTGCAATGGCGCCGCTGGAACCGCATTGAGCACGACGCCGGCGATCAGAAGCGAAATGCTCGTATGCCTAACTCTCATTTGATGGCCTCTCCCATAATGCGCCGCCTCTAACCCGAGGCAAACGGCAGCTGGAGGACATCGTGGAGCGGACGAGGACGCAGTTCCACTGGTCTGAAGACGGGTTTGTGGCCCGGTTCGAATGACACTGGCGGTACAGAGACAAACGTCTCGGCGAAAGAAAAGCGACAGAAATCGAGCGATCCGTTATTCGGTCTGGCCGGGCTCCGCCTTTAGCGATCGAGAGCTGCTGCTAGCTCAGTGCTTTTCGTCCTGTCGCAGTTTTGTAGGAATAGATGATGTGAGCGATGGCGTCGGCGAAGGTGGCTACGCTGGCCGCCGTCATGCCCGCTGGAATCTTGATCAGTCCGGATTTTACGAAGGTGTTCACTGCGTTCGTCAGGTTCGTCTGCACCTCGGTCCAGTTGACCTCGCTGCCTGACGTGGCCGTGACGACGTAGGAGTCAATCATCCGAAGTGAGACCCCTGGAGTAAGCAATTCGAGGACGCCGTCGTTGTCGTTCATAGCGCCGGAGACATCGAGCGCGAACCATTCCATCTGGTGAAGAGTGGTGTTCGCCGGAGTTGGGACAAGGCCGGCGGTGGAGGCGGCTGCAATGATCTCGCTCACGGCCTGCTGCTGCGCCAAGAGATTGGCGGACCCGTTGGCGTTGGTAGGGGGCATAGCGTCGGCGGCGGCGCTGGAGATGCCGACGAGTACGAGATAGGTCTGGTGAGTCTGCAGAATCTGAGAGACGGCCACACCGTACGATTCGAACTGAGCGAGCGTCATACCGTAGCGCGGCTTCGTGAGATCGGTGGCGACGGCGTTGGCGACGAAGCATTCGACGGCGGCTTGCTGGCTGGAAGTGCAATTGGTGGCGGCCCCGATCGGAAGCGCTGAGATGGATCCGCTGACGAGACACACCAATACGATTAGATATTTCCGCAACGCCATGTGAAAACCCTCCATGTGAAATCCTGCAGCGTGCTTTCCTGCGTGAGGGGGTAACGCAGGCAGCCCACGGCCCTGTGAATTTTAGATACGGTCTTCTGCTTCCTGAAGTTGGTGCGCCTTCCAGAGCATAATGCACGCTCTTGCGAATACGCTCAACTGGCCGAAGGTGTAGGTGAGGGGCCGTATGGCGAGACTGTCCAAGAACAGGGTATGGGACAGTTGCGCCCTGGCGGCAAGCCGAGAGAGTGCTGACGCGGGTTGGACAGTCACGCAACCGTTGCGCAGCTGATCACAATTTCCGACGTACACGTCCGAGGAGGACATCCACGCATTGAACAAAGACGGCACGTAATCGTGTGCCGTGACGCTGACTACGACGTACAGCGCGGCGATTCCGCGCCGAGCTGCTGGAAATTCAATCCAAGGGAGAAATTCACAACATGGCACAGATGCAGAATGCCCAATCAGTTGCGTTGCAACTGGAGAAAGTTCGAGACAAACTTCCGCTGCTATACGAGCGCGACGATATATTACTGACCATGATCCAACAGCGAGGAGATGTGGAACGCGTCAGCTCGCGAAACATGCGCTTGCCGCTGCAGATCCGTCCGGGAGGCAAGGCCGGGCTCGCCAACATGGATGGCGGGGATCTGGGGCGGGGATCTGGAACGATTTACGACGTGGCGCAAGTGACACCCGTGTTTTTCCGCCATGCGGTGGAGATCACGAAACTGGTGGAGTACGCCTCGAATGCGCCGGAAAAGGCGATCGAGAACACGGCGAAACGCGAAGTGAAGAATGCGATGGCGCAGTTCCGATCGTTTCTGGACAAGGTGATGCAGACGAACGGAAACGGCGTGCTGGGCACGATCGGTTCGATTACGACCAGCGGGCTACCGGCTGGAGTTGCGGCGCAATTTGGAATGGCGAAACCGCCCGGAGCCCAGCTTTTTTACTTCAACCAGACGGTGCAGGTCTACGATCCCACGCTAACGACGAATCGCGGATCCGCAAACGTGCTGCTGGTTGACCCGTTCAATTCGCTAATTCAGGTGGATTCGTTGCCGACCGGCATGTCGGTGAACGACGTGATCGTTCACGATGGGTTGACGGGCGCGCAACCCACGTCCTTATTCGGGATTTTGTATCACCAGACCAACGCGACCACGGGAACGTGGCTGAACTTGAACCGTTCGACGTATCCGGTGGAATTGGCGACTCCCGTGGTGAACGGAAACAATTCCGCGATTACACCGGGCGCGGTACGGCTGGCGATCAACAAGGTGAGAAAATCGTTGGGATCGAACCAAGTATCCAAGCTGATTGCGTACACGGCGCTCGAACAAGAGCACCAGTGGGAGCAACTGGGCGTGACGATCTCGCAAATCATCAAGGAAGGAGCGGGCGGGCGAGCCAGCGACCTGGATCTTCTCTTTACCGGCGAGAAATCAATGGCTGGAGTTCCGATCAAGTCTTCGATCAATGCCAATCAAACCCGTGTGGATTTTCTGGATCTTTCGCACTGGGGCCGCGCGGTGATGCAGGACATTGATTTTTACGACGTCGGCGGACAAACCGTGTTTCCGATTTACGGTGCGAGCGGCGGACTTTCGGCGGCGTACATCTTTTACTTCGTGACCGGATTCCAGGTGTGGAACGAATCGCCTCGCAGCGGAGCGTTCATCAACAACCTGGCGATACCGACGGGGTACTGATCCCCCGAAGACGAGGATTTGATTGGACGTGAACAATATGACGGGGCGGCCAACTAACGCTTCGCGGCCGCCCCGAGAATTCGATGCGCACCGGTTAACCTTGCCCACGGCAACACAATCGAAACGATCGCCTGTGATTCGCGTGACGCGAGAAACCCACGACGCCCCTCTAGAGGTGCAAGAGCGCGTGCGGCGGGCCGGCGGTGCGAATCGTTACGGGGAGCCGAACTTTCGCGTGGTTTGGGGCGGGTCACGCCTTACTTGGATCGGCGGACGGTGGACGGACCGTGATGCGAACGGAAACTTCGTCCGTGAAAGCATCGAGATGCGGCGAGTGCCCAAATACTTGCCGACAGAGCGCTGGCATGTGGAGCGTTGGATGCCGGCGGAGTCGTACGGTTCGCCGGAAGAATGGTACGAACGGACGAGGGAGATAGAAAACGGAATACGTGTGGCCGCGCTGGGTCCTTATCCTATGCGAGGGGAGTATGAGCACTCTTTTACGCTAGAGAGTACGTGCGGAGATTTCATTCCGTTGACCTCAGCGGCGTGCGATTGGATTGTGCGTGCAATTGAGTGGTCACGACGGCAGGCGCCGCGGGAGCGACGAGGAGCGATTGCGGCACGAGAAGCACGCAGAGCTCGCGATTGGGATCGGGACGCCGACAGTTTGCTGGATGATGCCGTGCCGGCCTTTCACGGAGCACCGTTTGTAGCTGGTGTCGCCGGTTGAAGCGTAGAACTAGCTTAGATACGAGACGACGAGACTGTCGCGGGCGCTGCGCGGTAGTGGATCTGACTGTGAGATTTGCGATTTAGAATAATCAATCAATTTAAGGAAAATAACTTGAATACGACCAGCACGACTACCCCAGGAACGCGACGCGACATCCTGGTGGACACCCGCGCGAGGCACGACGCGGCTGTGACGGTTACAATTGCTTCGATATCCGACCAGGATTGGTACATTTCGCGAACGCACGGCGTCTACCACATACCAGCGTGCGCCACGGGAAAGGCATACGCCGTAGTGCTGATCACTTCGCGCGGCGACGCGCTCGACCTGGGCGACAATCGAAAATTTCCATTTACGATTTCAGCGACGAGAGATTGCGGAGGATTTGCTACAAGATCTAGGCGAGCACGGCGTTTTCGTGTGCGCCGGCGCTCGCCCTACGGCTGAGGAGCTCGGTGCGGCGGCGGCACGGCGAGACCAATTCTACCAGCGACTCGTGACGGACGGTGACATGATGTGGGCGCGTGGACACTCCTTCCGCGAAATCTCCGACCTGCACCGTCGCGCGGCGATCGCTTTGGGAGCGGAACGCGAGTGGGCGTACGTGCCGATGCGGATGAGCGATTGTCCAGCGTGCGGAGAAAAGGTGAAGCCGGGAGTGGCCGTGTGCAGACACTGCGGAGCGATTCTGGACGAGGAAAAAGCTGCGAAGCACGGATTGGGAGCGGGGGCGGCTACTGGAAACGAAAGGCAGACCGATCCGATTCGGGCTGAAAGAAAAGTGAAGGGCTAGAGGGCGATAGAGTCTGCGGACTGGCCACCGTCTTCAAGTATTGAAACGGGGCAGGCCAGGCCGCAGAATCATCGTCACGCGTTCAATGCTACGCCGTCGGATGCGAATTCAACCGACGCCGAGACAGCAGAGCGATAGCCAGCAGGCCTACGCCGAACAGGAGGACAGTGGAATTTTCGGGAGCCGTCACATAGGTACCGGTGCCGCCGGTGACCCAATCGCTTCCCGCACCACTGCATGTAGTGCAATAGCCCGTAATGAAGGTGAGCGTCGAAGGATACGGTCCGGCGAGGTTGATTGGATCCCATTCGAGAAGGAGCAGATGCGCACCGGACAAGACCTGAAAGAAGTCAGGGCCAACCGGGGCGTACACTAGGCACTGGTTGCCGCCGGTCAATCCGTTGCAAGAAAACGCGGTGCCATCGACGGTGAGGTTCGAATTGATTAGAGTGGTTAGGCCTGTACTGGTGCTGTGATCGAGCTCGATCGTGCCTGAGTAGGAGCCGCCGGAGGCGAGAGTTCCGCTGATCTGGTAAGTGGCGGTGGAATCGGCATGAGCTGTCGCCGGCAGCAGTACGAATGCCGCTGCCAAGACCATACCAGCGACGACGCGAACTAGCCATTGCTTGCGATTCTTGTTGTACGTTCCAGTTAACTGACTCATATGGTCACTCCCCCCGATTCTGGTTACCCTTAACCGCGTTAGCTACGCGGTAGACATCGCAGATAGCTATGCACGGGACCTGCCATTGGGACAGAGGCTCGGGAATTGGGCGGAGGCCGGTGGGGTGACTGCTATATGGCACCGGCGAGTGGCGTACCGCATTGAAACAAAGCGTGTTACAAGGATTGCGCCACTATCGCTCGGATGCCTCGGGCTGGTGTCCGTAACCAGGCGAAACTCAGATCCGAAGCGGCTGTGGAAATCCTTTTCTCCATTTGTCGACGATTTTGGTGTCCGCGAGTGCATAGCTAGCCGTTAGCTCGCAATGGATTTAGAATTCAGCAGGGCATCCGCACAGACGACGCCCATCAGAACGCGAATAATGAGCGAAAGGGTATACACGATGGCTAAGCTTAGAAGCCGGGCGACGAGGCAGAAAACTTTTGCCGCACTAAAATATTTGGCGATCGCGGGCGCCGCATTGGGCCTCGTAGCATTCGGAGCATCGCCCGTAAGCGCGCAAGGGTCTCGCCGAGACGATATCGTCTTCGGGCCGTCCGGGCACCCGATTGCGGGCGCGACAATCACGGTGTGCCAGCCGACTGCGACCGGAGCACCGTGCACTCCGCTGGCGACGATTTACACCGATGCAACGCTGACGGTGACGGCTCCGAATCCGTTTCAGGCCGACGGAATCGGCAACTATCACTTCTACGCGCCGGCTGGGCGGTACCTGGTACAGATCAGCGGCCCGCAGATCACTGGGACGATTACTTATCCTGACGTGATCCTGCCAGCAGATGTGTCGTCATCCGGAGCGGGGAACAATATTTCTGCGTTTGGATTGACGCTCGGAGGAAACCTGAGCGTCGCGGGCAACGCGACGATTTCCGGGACGCTGAGTTCAACAGGCTTTAATCCCGGCACACTGACCCCAAATACGCTGAGCGTGCTGGGGAACGAAACGGTCATCGGTCCGCGACCGCGCGTGGACGTGACGGCGTTTGGCGCGAAGGGTGACAACACGACCGACGACACGGCGGCGATTCAGGCAGCGATAACGGCAGCGTGCGCGTCCGGCACGACTGGAGGCGGAAGCCTCTACATGCCAACGGCGGGCATCGGAGCAGCGTACAAGGTGACGCAAGCACAGGGGGGCGCGGGCAGCACGACGCCGACGTTTACTAGCTGCGCCGGTCTGATGATTGAGGGAGCTGGAAACGGGACAACGATGCAGTTTATGGGCGGTCCCACCGCCAAGATTGTCGTGAATGCAGGCGCGAATCCCAGCGCTGGGCCGCTGTTTTATGTTCCGGTCGGCGGTGCCGGGAATTCGGTGACGTTCAAAAATCTGATCCTGGCTTGCCAGAATCAATGCATTAACGCAGCCGGTTCTAACGACACGCTTGTAAATGTCGGTCTCTCAGTACAGAACATGGGGCCCAGCTACGCGGATAACGTGGCGTTGGTACAGGACGGGTTTTGGTTTACGTGGCGCGACGGAACTGCGAACGGCGGCATCCTGATGCCGATCTATAACAACGGAACTGGCGCTTATCACCAGACCATCGAGAATGTCATCTTCAACGGCGGAAATCCTGGTGCCATCGGCGGTGGCGCGATCACTGGAGCACCCGTCATCGTGGACTTGCGCCAGAATACCGGAAGCTACGCCGGGACGTGGCAATTTCTAAACGATAGCGTGGAGGATGCCAATTCCGACTTCTTGCAGGTGGAGAACTCGACGGGAAACAGTTGCTCGACGGCACTGCCGGCCGGACTCGAGGACATAACGATCAACCACATTACGTATGCGGACGGAGCGGGTCAAACAGCGATGTACACGTCCGGTTTCGGAATGGCTGGATGTGGTTCGTCCGGGATCGTCGTGCTCAATTCCAACGGCGATAATGGAAATGGCGGCGATGCCATTCGAATGACCAACGGATCACTTGCCAGCGCGTTCGTGGTGGGGCCGACGGGATATGCAACTGCAGTTGTGGACGGCAATGGCAATCCTGTGGCGGGCGCGGTGACGCAGTCGAACAGCGGTCTGGATTCCTACACGAATACAACCGCGAGTGATCATCTCCGGACGGACCTCTCGCTGGCGAACCAGACGGTCCAGCTGCGGCCTGGCGCGTCGGGATTCTCAGCGACAGCTTCGGGGAATGCCTTTCGGAGTGTGTCGCTGGACCCGGTGTTTGGGTTGATGCTGTCGCCGGGCAATGTGTACGGTTATACGTCGAGCATCGGCCAGACGACGGCGGGCGACATGGATCTTTATTTTGCCAGCTTTATGCCGCCGAGCAATGTAATTGGGACGGCGACGACGGGCGGTACGCTTGCGGCTGGGTCCTATTGGTACGCTATACGGGCGGCACTGTCAACGAATTGCAACGCGGCCACACAGTCGGCGCCGGTGGTTTACGGTCCCGTGGCAGTGAGCGGATCCAACAATGCGGTGCAGCTCAGTTGGGCACAAATACAGGGCCTCTCGCCGGTGGGAAACTATTGCATGCAGAGATTTACCGCGGCGCCGGGGAATTCGCTGCTCGCTTCCACGCCGAACGGGCAAATTTCGACAGCCAGCACTTCGACTAGCTATTTGGATACCGGCACGCCGGGCACGGGAAACACCAGCATCGCAATCATGACTAGCTCGCTCGTTGCGACGCATCGTTTCACACCGACATCCCTCGGGATTGATACGACCAATCCGCAATTTAATCTGGATGTGAATGGAACCGCTGCAGTGAATTCGCTGAACGGAGTGCAAAAGGCGGAGCGGTTCACGGGCGCGGACGCGGCGCTGCAGATCAATGCTTGTTTGACGGCTGCGGCGGCGACGGCCAGCGTCTGCGACGCGCGCGGTTTGACGGGGACGCTGACCGCGACGCATCACGTTACTATCCCCGCAGGCACGACGTTGGAGTGGGGACAAGGGCAATTAGTGATTTCAGATTCGACGACGAACGACGCGGTTGAGCTCGCGGGCGACGGCGCGTCGCTGGTTGGCTATCAGGAAAGCGGCCTGGGCACCGTGGCTTCTCCCGACACATCGGGCTACATCGGCTGCGGGATTGCTGGGTGCACGGTGGTGAAGAAGCCGAATCCGACAGCGTCGAAGATCAATTATGTGCATATTTTCGGGATGTACCTGCAGGCGAACGGAGCGAATTCGAAAGTAATTGATATGACCTCGATCGGGCATTCAGACATCGAGAACAACAACCTACAGCTGGGGACCGGTGGAAACTCATTCGGAGTATATGGGAGTTCGTCGGTAGGCGGCTTCGACGGCTCGAACACGCTCTTCAAACACAATAACTTTCAGCCGGAGACTGCGGGCGACACGTGTTTTTCTCTGGCTGGGACGTATAACGCGGTGGTGCTAGAGCAAAATGCTTGCGTGCTGCCGCCGGGGGCTTCGACCGGCTACACATTCGCGAAGGACTCGAGCGGCAACTATCCGAATAACGACGAGGTGTACGGGAACGACTGCGAAACGTCGTCGCAGGCCTTCAACCAAATCTGCTACAACATCGTGGGCGCCACATCCATCACGTTTGGACCGAATAACCGGTGCGAAAACGTCTACAACTGTTACCAATTTCCGAGTGACGGCTCGGCGGTGGGGATCCACGTTCTGGATCCGTATCTGTCTATTACGAATAACACTCAAATCAAGCCCAACGAACCGGCTACGGCGATGGTGGCGCTCGACAATAACGGGCACAACTGGGCGCCTTCGATGCATTACGGCATGAATGACCTTGCCGGGGACAATCTTCTGGGTAATGCGAGCTTCGAAGGGTGGCAAAACACTACGACGCTCTACTATTGGGGAGGCGTGGCGTCGGGCGGAACGATCAATCAGGCCGGTAGTGGCATTTATTTGCAGAATGCATCGTCGAGTTCGACACCAGCCGTTGATGCGTATACACAGGGCGCGTACAGCGTGAGGGTTGGCGATGGCGCGACAGCGGGGCTGGGAATCAATTCCGGATGCATCCAAGTGGATGCCACGAAAGAATACACGTTGATGATGCGCGTGGCCTCCAGTTCAACGTCGAACAATTTTCGGCCGGGATTCCGATTTTACTGGGACGCGAATTGCAGTACAGCCGATGTGATTTCAACGGTGGCCACCAATGCGCGCGTCCTTACGCCCACGAATTACGATGGGAATTCGGCGGCGACGGGGAACTGGCAGTCCACGAACGCGTCACTGACCTACAATAACGGGATCACCTGCGGTTGCAACGTGACCGGGCTCGATTGGCAAGTGAGCACCGCCGGAGCGTGGACGCCGACGCGGAACTACGGTTTGATATTCCGCGTACCGAACGGTTATTCGGTGAGCACGACGGTGGCTCATTCGATGCGCGTCTTCCTGCTGGAAAACACGGCTGCGGCGGGAAATTACGTTTACTTCGACGATGTGGTGTTGTCGCAGGGGCCTGTTACTCCGGACTTGAGGTTGGCTCCGCTGCACGATTCGCAAAATCCAACTGTGTACGGCTCGCTGGGCGTTTCCCAACACCTGAATCAGGGGGCAGCGAATACGTTTGCCGGGACCGTGGCGCTTGCGAGTGGCGCCGCGACGGTGACGTTTCCGACGGCTTACAATTCGGCGCCGGTTTGTACTGCGAACGACACCTCCGCGATTGCAACCGTGCGCGTACAGACTACGGCGACGACACTGACACTTTCGCAATCTAGCGGGACCGACACGATTATGTACATCTGCGTGGGAAATCCGAACTAAGTTAGCAGCGCACCTTACTTGCGGCGAACTCCGCGGCTCGATTCGAGTATTCCCGAGCCTCTTACCAGATCAGCAAAAGCTAAGACATCGGCAATCGCTATTGCATAGAGCCGGCGGGACGCCGGCGCTACAAGACATTTCATGCACATACCTGAATCGGCGCATTACTGGGCTTTATTTATTGCCGGGCATGGACTTCATGTGGTGAAGCGCGCGAGCTTGTCGGCACAGTCTTCGCTCTCTGGCACGAAAACTCGGATGGAGTGGTTGCGCACGAACGCGCTGAACTTGACCATTCGTTTTTTCGTGAACGCTGCGGCGTTTTCCTACTGGATGGTGCATCCGAGCGCGGCAACGCACGTCTTTGGCGCCATGGGGATTCCGGGAAACTTTACGCTCGAGCCTGGTCACGCCACTGCGGCGATGTTTGGGCTCTCAGGAGACAGCTTGGTGGATTGGGCGGCGGCGAAAGTGCCGTTCTTGCAGAAGGAGATACCGGTTGTAAGCAGTGGTCATTCATGAGGAGCGTTGCACAGAAAAAGAGCGCTGCGGCAATCGCGGGTGAGTCTGGACGCGAGGACTGTCAGTCAGTGCCTTTGACCGCGATGGCTTGGATTTCGAAGCGCGCGCCGAATAGCAATGGGCCTGAGCCGATGAAAGCTCGTGCGGGAAAGGGCGGACGGAAACAGGTGCGATAGACCTTGTTAAAAGTGTCGTAGAGCAAAAGGTCGGGGCAAAAAATCGTCAGGGAAACAATGTCCTGCATTGCGTAACCGGCGCGAGTTAGCGTGTCGCGCACGGAGTCCAGTACATCACGAGCCTCGCGCTCGGGGTCGCCGGCAGGTTTGCGGGTGCCTGAGTCGAAACCGATATGACCTGCGAGGTAAAGGGTGTCTCCGACGGCTACCGCGCTGCTGAAGGGCAGATCGCCGACGCCTGCGGGGAGTTGGATGTACTGGCGTTTCTCGGCGGTGGCCACAAGGTCTCCTTTGTTTGAGGCATCAAACGCGCGGAATATGCTACCGCACATTGGCGGGCGGGCAAGCGGAATTGGGCAGTTTTCACGGCGCGCAGGCAAGGGCGAGGCCTAGCGGGATTTAGCTCCGCGCGTAGCGCCGGCTCTCTTTCGGCGGCGCGGTCAGCTTCTACGCCGCAGTCGTTGCGAGTTCCGATATCTCAAATCCGGAGGCATCATGCCAGTTCTACCGACAACGGCGTATTCGCAGGCGGAAGGCGCTCTGACGCTGGCGCGCGCGCTGGTGAATGATTCGGCGGGCGTGGTGTTCACGGATGCGCTGCTGATGCCGCTGCTGAATTCCGCGTACCGTGCGCTACAGCGCGAGTTGGCGGAAAACGGAGTGAGCGTGCTGGTGGAGCAGCAGGATATTGAGTTGGACCTGGATGCTTCGACGGGGATCACGAATACCGAAATCAGCGACGTTTCCAGCCCGCAGCTTCCTACCGACTGCCTGATGCCGCACATGCTGTGGGAGCGCGCGACGGCGAATACCGCCGACGTGTTCGTGCCGATGGAGAAGTTCACTAGTGGCGGCAGCATGTTGAATTTGCAGCCGAGCACCTACCTGCGGCTTTGGGAGTGGCGAGAAGACAAAATCAATTTGATCGGGGCGACGCAATCCATCACGGTGCGGGCGCGGTACGAAAAAATCCTTCCAGAACTTACACTGGGAACCGATCCGGTGCAAATTCGTTCTGCAACGGACGCGCTAGGGAACGCAACTGCTGCGCTGGCTGCGCGATCGCGAGGAGCGCGCGCGCTGGCAATAGATCTGCTGGGTGCGGCACAAACCGCGATCGAGAATTTGATCAATCGTTATGTGCGTCCAGAGCAGACGAAGGGGCGACGGCGAAGACCATACGGCTACCGGGCGAGAGTGATTTACCTGTAGACGCACGAGATGCCAGGAGGCGGCGCTCACTTGCGGCGCATTGGTCGTGGGAGCTATATCCACGACGAGAGTCACGGTAAAACCGCGCCCGGCATTTTGTGCGGAGCCTTGCACGGTAAACTTGTACGTTCCCGTCGGAGTGAAAGGGATCGTAGAGGTTGTACTGGACTTATGGTGACAGCCAGCGATCACGGGCGTCATGGCCAGGAGTAACAGGAACGCGCAGACTCCGGCGAGGCGCCTCGAGCGGTTGCCCGGGATGGTCGCGAGGATCATGGCAGCGAGGGCGAACAGTAAGACGACTGGAACGAGTGTCTCGGCCGTCAGCGGCGCCGAGTTCGACGAACCATTCGAATCGTCGCCGTGGCCTGCCGGCAAGAACGCCGCGGAGCGCCGAGTGCGTTGCGAGCTTGGGGATGCGGTTGGGGGAGGAATCTGCGTGCCAGCTGTGGTCGTCGTCTGAAACGTAAGTGTGAACGGCGCTGGAGTGCCAGCGGTCACGGGTAGCGCGAGAGTATCCACAAGCGGCGTCGTCACAGCTGTGCCGGCTGCAAGACCACATGTTGTCGGGCTTCCGGTTGTGCCAGCGGGCGCGACCGGCAAACCGGTGGGACAAATGAGCATCACCGTTCCGCTGAACGTGTTGTCCGGCACAACCTGCAACTGGAAAACGGCGGCTTGGCCTTGGGCGATGGTGATTTGATACGGCGCACCATTCGAGGGCGGCGGACAAGTGAATATGGAAGTGGTCATGCATTGGACTTCAAAATCATCGGCGACTCCGTTGACGAGTGTGGTTAGCGGAGCAGTGGCGCCATTGTAGTTCACGGAGAAAGTTGCGCAGCGAGTGTTGGACGCGCTTCCGGCCGCGCAAGCGGTGGTGGCGTTGGCGGTGGGCGCGAAAGCGACGTTGAAATTGCAGCTCGCATTAGCGGCAAGCGAGGCTGCGCAGGAAGAATTCGGGATCGTGAAATCCGTCGTATTGCCGGACGCAAAGCTGGCCGCGAGGCCGCTGATCGCGCTCGCGGTGTTGTTGCTGACTTCGAAGGGCTGCGTGGGGCTGGTGCCACCAATGACTTGGTCGCAGAAAACGGTGGTGGCTCCAGCGCAGGATGGTGGCGGAGTGAGTGTGACGCCGGTTGCGGGAACACCCATGCCCTTGAATTTCAAAGCTTGTCGTAAGCCCTGATTGGCGACGAAGAGATCGCCCTGGGCGTCGAAGGAAATCTCGCCGGGCTCGCTCAAACCGCGGGCAGCGATCGTGAGCTGCGAGGAAAACGCGTCCAGCCTCAGAATCTGGTCATACGCGGCACCCGCGCTGCTGTAGGCGATAAAGAGGTTTCCGCCGCCATCCACTGCAAGGCCCGTTGGGGCGATCCGAGCGCTCGTAGGATTTTGCAGCGCTGCGGCGAATAGCGGCGCAGGAGACGCGGCCGCGTTGCGGAGGGCTCGGGTTTGGGTGTTGATGGCAACGACTACGCCAGAATCCGGTGATGAGGCATAAAGCGTTTGGCCGTCGGTCGAAACCGCGACGCTCGCTGGCGAGACCATGTGAGCGAGCGTTTCGAGCTGGCCCGCTTTCGGGGATGCTGGACCATTCAGCACGAAGATGGCATTCATGCCGTGATCGGCAATATACAAATTGCCCGCGCGATCCAGCGCGATACCCATCGGTTCGGCTAGCTCGACATTCTGACGAGGCGCCCAGCGTCCGACGATGCTGCGAATGATGCCCGGTTCACTGCTTGCGGGGCCTGCCACGGTGCGGATTGTGGCGTTGCCAGTGTCGGCTATGTAGAGCGTGCCATCGGGTGCGATTGCGACGCCGCTACGCATTGTGAAATCGCTGAGGTTAAGATCGAGTTCCGCAGAAGAAGCCGCACCGCCATCGCCGACCGAGCCAATTGCTCCAGTGCCGACCACCGGCGAGGCGAGAATGCTTTTTAAACTTGCTGGTGCGACGCCGGGAGTGGCGCGCAAGACGAACGAAAATATGCGGTCGGGTTGGTCCATGGAAGAAAGATACAGCTCGGTGGGACTCGCCGCTGCCGAAGCCGGTGCGGAGGATGATCCGCCAGTCGGTTGAGCTACCGCCATCGTGCGTATGCCAACGTTCGAGGCGACGACTGCAGGTGCGACGCCGGTGGCGGATGCGGCAGGTACGGTGGAGCGAGTGGGAACGGACTGAGTGTCTCCGGCGGCTTGCAGAGCGACCTGGCTTTGGCCTTGCGCGCGCGACGCGGGACTCTTCAGGGCAATGCCAATAGCGATAACCGCCACCGCGAAGATCGCCATGACACAGAGAATTCTCAGTTGCCGCACCAGTCTCCCCCTGTTTGGCCCGATTGGGCTTCTGTTGCGAACCGGCTAGAACGTAGACGCTTAGGATTCAACTGCAGGCATTCGGGTTGCGTCAAGAATTGAACATCATAACAGCGAAAAGCAATGGGTTGCCAGCCGGGATTACGAGAGATTCCGCGGGCGGCGGACTCTGGCGGAATCAGGAAATTGAAAGGCGCGCGGAAGATCGAAATGGCGACAGCGGGGCACGTCTGGCGAAATCAGGAGGAAACATGGCACTAACGTTTTCAATTGTAGATACGTGGGATGACGGCAAGCGCATACACGTCAGTGGCACGGTGGTAGCGACCAGTAACTACACCACCAGCGGGGACACGCTGGACCTATCGCAAGTGCCGATCATTGCGTCAGCGCAGCCGCCGATCCAAGGAACCGCGTGGATGGACGGGCTCGCCGGTTACGATTACATTTTTTCGCCGGGCGCAGCGATGAACTCGAACAAAGTGAAAATCTTTCAGCAAGGGGCCGCAGCGGGAGCGTTTCCAGAATTGGCGTCCGGCGCTTACCCGGCAGCGATTACGTCGGACACGATCACATTCTACGGGATCTTCAAGAAGCTTCAGTAGAGCAACTGCCTTAAGACCTTCGAGTAACTCACTCGCGCTTTGGGTGTACCGATCTCATGTCTATTGAATCATTTTCGCCATTACCGCTGAACGTCTTCGGCACCTGGGTCACTCTGCTCGATCCCTCCGATGTGCCGGCGGGAATGTCGCCCGCGCTGGGCGACGTGGAATTCTTCCCGGGCGGAGTGCGGACGCGGGCGGGGCTGGTATCGCAATTCCCGGCGCTGGCGGGAACGCCGCAGATCAACGGCGTGAAAACGTATGCGACTACTAACCTGGTGCAGCGATTTCTGGCGCTGGATTCGTTTGGGAATATTTACAAGGAAACTTCGCCAGGAGTGCTGTCTCTGGCTGCCGCGGGAGTCGTGCCCGGAATGCTGATGGCGTCCACGACGCAGTTTGGCCGTGAGTACATGGCGCTTTCCGACGGTCTGGTGGGGCAGGACATGCCGCGGCAGTATGACGATGTAAATCTTGACCGCGTGAGCCAAGTCGGTCCAGGTGAAGGCCCCGCGGTGACCGATGCTGCGACAGCTGGAAACATTTCGCCGGGAGTGCATCAGTGTTCGGTGAACTTTGTGACGCGACAGGGGTACTGGACCGCGCCGTCGCCGCCGAGCACGTGGACAGCGGCTGGCGGCAAGATGGTGAGCGTCACGAACATTCCGACGGGGCCTTCGAACGTGGTGCAGCGGCTGCTGGCGTTCACGGCCAGCGGCGGCGCGACGTTCTATCAAGTGCCGGCGACGATGACGATTAACGACAACACCACCACATCGCTCACGGTGGATTTTACGGAGACGATTTTGCTGAGTGGTGTGAGCATGGATTATCTCTTCAGCCAGATCGAATTGCCGAATCAATTGGGCGTGGTGGCGTACGCGGAGCGGCTTTTCTGGTGGGGCGAGCGCGCCAAGATGGACAATTGGCGCAACCTCTCGTTTGACGGCGGCTGGGATGCGTCGGGAAACGGACGCCCGCTCGGCTGGACGCTGGATCCATCGTTTGGAGCCGGCGCGACTCGCGAGCCGAGCTTTGTGGTGTGGGGCGATGCTTTTCGCATCGTTGGCGACGGAGTGACGGCCGAGCGCGGATATATTTCGCAGAACGCAATTACAGATGCGGCGGGCAATCCGCTTCTAGTGAATAACACGGATTATTCGGTGCGTGCGCGCGTGGCGCGCAGCGCCAATCTAAACGCTGGAACTTTGCGCGTGAACGCGTTCAGTCCCACACTGGGGCAGATCGGGCAGGGAATTGCGGTGTCAGCGGTGCAGGCGGGGATTGGATTTTTCGAGTTTACGGCAGATTTGTCTGCGCCGCAGACTGCGCTGCCGACCGACCTCACGTTGCGTGTGTATGCGGATGGAGTGCCGGGGCCGAGCGGGGAATCCTTCTACGTAGACAATATCGAGATTTTCGCGACGAATGCAGCGCAGAATGCGTCGCTGGTGCGCGCGTCTTCGACGGAAACGCCTGAAGGTTACGATGGAGTGACAGGCATCCAGAGCATCGCTGAGAATAATGGGCAAGGCATCCGCGCCGCTTTCACTTTGCGGAATAATTTATATTTCGTGAAGGAGCGATCGTTGTACGTGACGGCGACTGACGGTGTCAACGAGCCGGCGCTGTGGCAGGTGGAAGAAGTTTCGAACAAAGTGGGAACGCCTTCCGCGCATGGCGTCGGGTTAGGCGAAGAATGGGTGGTAATTGCCGGCCGATCAGGGCTTTATTACTTCGATGGCAGCGAACCGGTGAAATTGTCGCAGGAAATTCAGCCTACTTGGGACGCGGTCAATTGGCAGTACGGACAGCGTTTGTGGGTGGAGGTGGATACACAGCACAAACGAATTTTGGTAGGCGTGCCGATGGGCGCGGCGACGCAGCCCAACGAGATTCTTGTGCTCGACTACACAGAGGGATTGCAGGATCCGCTGGTTGCGGTGCTTACGACTCCTGAGCGCGGGCGCAAATGGGCGCCGTGGACGATCGCGGCAAATTCCTGCGCGTTGGTGGAGCGGGCGAACGGCGTGGCGCAGATTTTCCTGGGCTCGAACAATTCGAGCGGAAAGATTTATTCGCCGGTGGAAGGGCAATACTCCGACGATGGAGTAGCGATCAATTCGTTTTACTCCACGGCGTTTTTGGCTGCGACGGGGCTGAGCGGCCGGAATTTGTTCGGCTATTTGACCGGGTACGTGCAGGGCGCCGGATCGCTGGCACTCTCGGCAGTGACGCCGGGCAGTGTGGGATCGTCATCGCTAGGAGCGTGGACGCTGAGTGCGCCGGCAACGCGCGACATGGAGCAATTTACGAACGTGCTGGCTGAGCGCGCGTCGTATCAGGTGGGAACGAATGCGGTGGGCGCGTGGTTTGCAGTGACGAAACTTGTGCCGTGGGCCAAGCCGGATCCCTTTGCGGTCGTGCGTGGGACAAACTGAGGCATGTTAAACGTTCCACAAATTGAGGCGCTGCGAAGGAGCAATCCGCAGCTGTATGAGGCGCTTTCCCGCATTGCGGGGGCTGCGCTGGGGCCGAACCAGGGTTGGAGCCTTGACGACCAAATCACTGACGGCGCGAACTACGCGCGGGTGGTTACTGGCGCGATCACCGGCGGGAAGATCGATCCGACGAAGACTGGCGTTTTGATGAAAGGCTCGGTGCCGCCGACGTGGTCGGGCGCATTCACGTACGTTTCGACAACGAACTCGATCACTTGGGCTTGGGCGTCGCTGACGATTGCGCGTGCGGATGGAACCGCAACGGGCGTGCCGAATGGGTCGCTGGTTGTGAGCGGGTTAACTCCGGGCACGAGCTATTATTTTTATCCTTATTGGGATGACGCCGGGCTTGCGCTGGCTTGGGTGGGCGGACTTGCGGGCAGCGCAGGTGCCCCTGCGAATGCGTTTAGCGCGAAGACCAATGCGGCGGCACAGCAGCAAGCGTTGCAAGGGCGGGTTCCGTTATCGCAGGGCGCGATGATTGCAGCTACGACAACGTCTGGCACGGGTGGTGGATCGGGCGGTGGTAGCGGGAGCTGTTTGCGCAGCGGGACGATGGTGTTGACGCAGGAGCGTGGAACGGTGGCGCTCGAGTCGTGCAAGCCGGGAGAGCATCTGCGGTGCCCGGGAGCGGCGACCAGCGAGGCTTGGACGCGCATCGCGCGCCTGGAAGTGCGAGACGCGGACACGTTTATACGGCTGCATTTCTCGAATGAGGAATCGCTGGATGTGACGCCGCATCACATTTTTACCTTGGCGGACGGCTCGCCGATGCGCGCGGAGCGATTGTGCTTGTCGGATATTCTGGTGGGGAGGTTTGGGCGGCTCACGTTGCGGAAGATCGAGGCGGTCGTAGAAGATTCGCAAAAGGTGACCGTGAGCTGCGAGCCGACACATCAGTTTTATGCGGGGCTGCATGCGGCAGCGATTTTGACGCACAATTACACGTTTAGTTCCTAGGTCCGGCGAGACTGTGAATTTCTGCGTTTGCGCCGATTATCTTTCCGCGGGTTGCCCACAAAATTGTCCATGACTGGAAAAGCTTATTACCTCACCACGCTCGGCGCCTGGCGTAGGCATGCTGGGCGCTTGGCCAATTCGCACTGGCTGGCGTTGAACTCTGACGCGGGCGATTGGTTGAAAGAGCACGCCGCTGCACCAACGGTCGCTGCGGGCACGGCGTCGCGTGCCCCTATCGACGATCTATCTTTTGTGCCCGGCGAAACCACGCCAATACTTGTGTTAATTGAAGCGGATGAGGGTGCGCATTTGACGTTACAAGACGATTGTGAATTCGAGCAGTTGCCCCATCCGCTTTCGCAGAGACCGGTTTCGGAAGCCGCCGTTGCGGCGCTCGCGGCGCACGGCGTGGCAAACGGCGCCAACATGTTTGACGCGGCCGAGGCTGTCGCGAGGGTTCACCCTTTGTTGCAACATCGGGTGTTCTGAACGGGGTAGCCAAAGTCGAACATCCGTGCGAATCCGCGAATACTCGGAAGGTGACTTGAATGCGCTCAGACAGATTCATTCGAGTCAAGGATTCGACTATCCGTTTCCGAATTTGAGCGATCCGATTTTTGTTTCGAAACTGGTGTTGGAAGATGACGCCGGGCGCGTGGCGTTGGCGTCGCTGGCGCGATTGACGTGCGAGATGTATCTGCTCGTCGGTCGAGGCGCGGCTGAGAACGGGGAACGTATTGCGGAGTCTGGGGCGAAGGCACATGCGGCAGCCTGCGGATTGGGCAGGGGCGCTGCTGCGCGCGATGGCCGGAAACGCTACGCGCAGATGCTTGCGTTGCATGCAGCTTGCGAACAGGATCTGCTGACGCGAGGATTGGATGATGCGCATGCGTGGTTGCCTCCGTCTATTGCGAAGCGATTTGGGCGACGGCTGCAGGCGCTGGGATGGATTCGGGATGATGGCTGGACGCCTTATTGTTTCCGGCTGCGCGAAAAGCGATGACGGGGAGCCGCCAGGCATTACGCGATCGCTTGTTGGCGTGTCCACAATGGCGCACTGACGCGAGTTCGTACAAAGTCATGCACGCGGTCGTGCGCTTCGCCGGGCCCGGCCTAGCTGGAACGCATCACAAAACTGTTGGGTAGTAGTGCAGTTCCATCCCGAAACGTTTCACCGTTTCCCGAAATAAATTGGAGGAGGAGTCCTATGTCTCGAGGCGCACAACGGACCACCCGGCAGCTCACTGACCAGCAATTGGCGCAGCAAAACGCTCAAATAGGACAGGAAAGCCAATCGGATGCGCAGGATCGTTCGTTGCTGATGCCGACGATTCAGAGCCTGCTCAATAGCCAGGGCTACACACCGCAGCAACAATCGGCGATCACGCAACAGAGCCTGGGCGCTTCGAATACGGCATTCGATGCTTTGCGCGAACGCGCCGCGAACCGTACGGCCGCGACGAACAATTCCGCCGGCTACGGTGACCTGACCGCACAACTCGGAAGGGAGCAGGCGCAAACGGACGCGTCACAAGCACAGCAGAATCAGATCGCGTTCGCAAACCAGCAATTGAAAGAACAAATGGCGGGCCTGAGCGCACTAGGGCAGACGTACGGCGTGGATACAAACCTTCTTGGGAAGGCGATGGGAGTTCCCGCGGAATTACTCGGAGTGCGGCAACGCTCGTCAACAGGATCGTCCACCGGGGGCTTGGGCAGCATGGTTGGGCTGGGGAGCAGCATCGCGTCGCTATTTGGCTAGAGTTCTCGCGGAGGGAATCCACGCTCATAGGAAGGTTGAGCCGCCGCGACCGAGTTTCCGCAGATTTTTAAATTAACCAAAGGTTCGCACAAGCAATGCCGCTCGTGCCACGCCCATCGCCGCAACCATCGAACATCATGCGCGAACCTATTGATCCCTATTGGTGGACGTTCGCATTGACCTCGCTCGTACAATTCTTCTTGTTTCTGCGCTGGCTCTATCGACGAATTCGTAATGACGAAATGACTCGCGTGTTTGTCGAGGACATGGCGACGAACCACTTGCCGCACGTGTATGCATTGCTCGAAAAACTGTGCGACGAGAAGGGAATTGAGACCGCGCCGAGTCCGCCGATTCGCTGGATTGACTTGAATGGCCCCCGCCACTGAACTCGTCACGCTGGCACGCAGCATCGCAGGGCGTTACGGAGTGGATGAGAGGCTGGTGTGTGCGGTGGTCGAGCAGGAATCGGCGTGGGACACGCACGCGATGCGTTACGAACCAGGATTTCGCGCTCACTATGTGGCGCCGCTACGCTTGCCGCCCACGGAAGAAATCGCGCGTTCGACTTCGTGGGGTCTGATGCAAGTGATGGGCCAGGTTGCCCGCGAACATGGATTCAGCGGCAAATTTCTTACTGCGTTGAGCGATCCGAACATCGGTATTGCGATCGGATGCGAAGTTCTGAGAAGCAAAATCTCTGCTGCCGACAACGATATCTGGCGCGCTCTAGAGCTGTGGAACGGTGGCGGCAATCCCGAATACCCTGCGCAGGTAATCGCGCGAGTGGCACGCTACAAATAATTCCAAAAATGACCTGGACGCTCACGGACCTTCGCGGCTGGTGGACTTCTTCGGCGCGTTATCACTGGCTGCGGGCGATGTGTCTGCGACCCACCCGCGACCTAACGAATTTCGGTGACTTGCGCTGACTATGGCGCGCGTTTCTGCTATTTTGCATTCAAACTTCGAGGAGAGAATTCAAATGAAAACGAAACGCCCATTTTTCGGAAGTTTTGGCGGCGTCGGCTTGTTGGGGTTGGCGATTTTGGCGCAGCTACTAATCGCTGTGGTGGCGCATGCGGCATCCGTCACACTGGCCTGGTCGTTTGACTATACGGCGGATCCCGCTTGCAACACGACGTTGACCAAGAATTGTGTGACTGGATTCGAGTATGGCACCACGCCCGATGGCGGCAAGACGCTCGTAAAGATCGGAGTGGCCGCAAATCCAGCTACCACGGCTGCGAGTGGCCCGACCAACGTAACGGTGCAGTTCACGCAAGGTCCGCCCTACGGCGCTGTCGTTTATTACGCGCGCACCATGGGATTTGATGGGAACGGCAATGTGGTCTATTCGGCCGTTGATGTGGCGCCGTCTGTTCAAATGGTTCCGGCCTCGCCTACTAATCTGGCTATCACCGTAAAATAAGGAATCGGAGTGTGCGACGGATCTGACGCAGTACGTTGCCCCACGTCGCGGCAGTCTGCTACTGAACTGTCACTGTGACCGTGGCGGTGGTGCGGCCAAATTCGTTCGTTGCGTTGAGGGTATACGTGGTGCTCTGCGAGGGCGCGACGACCGCGCTGCTAGCGCGAATCGCTCCCACTTGCGGGGTCACGTCGTAGTAGGAAGCTCCAGTAGCACTCCACGTAAGAGTCACTTGCCCGCCAGCGGAGACAGTCTGCGGGTTGGCCGTGAAACTGGCGATATTCGGCGCGGCGCCGGTTGGCAGATTCGATTGCGTGTAAATCGGATTCATTTCGACCACTTCGAAATCTGATGCGGTCACTTGGTCCAGGTTGTGCAGGTCGTCGTTGTTCCAGCGATCGTCCGGCGCGCCGCTGATGTACATGTTCGAGCCGTTATCGGCCATGATCATGCCGTATTGCTGCAGCGCTTTGAGAATCACCTGATTGGCGGCCGAAAACTGAGAAATGTCGAAGCTCGCCTTCAGGCGTAGGCGCATGCCCATCGGCGCGGCGTTCGCGTTTGTGGAAGTAGCGGCCCAGTGCGATGCGGGCGGCACGAACGCGGCGCGGCTGTTTTGCAGCGTGAAGCGCAGGGCATGGTTAATTTCGCCACTGGCAACTTCGTCATAGCGCGCGAGGCCGGCAAATATCGAAAGCCCGGCCGCGTCCGCGGAAGTCCAGGTGAGTGGCCGCTGCTCGTCCGCCAGGAGATCCCACACCGCTGCCGACCCCACGTTCCAGCTTCCATCCGTCTGCGGATAAGAACTGTACAGTTCGTAGAGCCAGCAAGTGCTGCTGTCCAGCACCAGCACGTGACGGTCGCCATTGCCCGGATTCGGGTAGCCTTCGATTGGCGCATCGGCCGGCACAGGCATCGGGCCCGGATCGCTTTCATCGCCGTACGCCGTGAAATTGATCGCGACCGGCGCTTGCTGCGAATCCACGACGATGTACGGGATGCCGATGCTCGAGCCGTTGTACTCGCCCGAGCCGAAATCCGGATGCACCGGATCGCTTGGTCCGATGAAATTGATAATGGCCGCGGAATTAGCATCCACCGGAGCGGACGCGATGTTTTGATTCCACGCATTATCCGCCGGGAAGGGAAGGAAGCCGTTGAGGCTGCCGCCCTGCCCAAGACTGATTGCGCTGCAGGCGCTCGGCGGGGGATTCCCGCCCGAGGACGGAAGTAACGGTCACATTGATGCTGGCTGAAGCGCTGCTGCCGGGGTTGGGATTGCTCACGCTGACCGCGTACATCCCCGCGGTATTCTCCGTGCCGTTCGCGGTGAGTCGCGTTGGCGAAACGTAAGTCGTGGTTAGCGCGGCGCCGCCAAAGATCACCTGCGCACCATTCACGAATTTGCTCCCCGTGACAGCCAGCGAATACGCGCCCGCAGTCAAAGCTCAGGGGACTGATGCTGTTGATGACGGGAGTCACGTTCCACAGAGTGACGTCGCTGGATGCGTTCGCGCTGGCGTCTGCGGCAGAAACCGCCTCGATGACAATTGTGTCTGGAGTCGGCAATGTGGACGGCGCCGTGTAGATACCATTCGAAGTGATCGTTCCAATCGTCGCGTTCCCGCCTACGACCCCATTCACGGACCAGTTCACGCTTGTGTTCGTGGTCCCGCTGACCGTCGCACTGAATGGTTGCGTTGCCCCAGCGCGTACGTTGGCCGCTGCGGGGGTGACGCTGACACTAATTCCCGGTGGTGGCTGCGTGTTCTTTGTAGCTTGTGCTGCCGCAGCCAGCGTGGACGAGAATCACCGCCAGAAAAACGAGCAGGAGTGCGCGTCGCAAAATGGTCTCCGTTTGGTGCGATGCGAATGCGGGCCGGATGTGTCCAGCAATAGTGCGTCTGACCCCACCTGCTGACAACTGGACAGAAGTACAACTTAAGGGCAGTGGCGAAAGGTTTTGCGAACTGCCGGATGCCGATGGCATGGCTCGCAGCCTTTGTAGCCGCCACTGAGGTTTGGGCACGTAGACCCAAGAGAATCACCCAACGTGCTTGCTTAGACGTCAGAGCTTTCCGCCATTATGACTTCCATTCGCCGCATCGTAGAAATCTCCGGCACGCTGCTTGGGCTGCTGCTCGCCGCGATGGCGATACAGGCTTGGCTTGCCGAGCATGACGACAAGTTGCGCATGCAGGCGACTATCGCCACGCAAAAGCAATTGCTCGATGCCGCCGACGCGCGGGAGCGCGATCGCGATAGTGCGCTGAAAAACACGCTCGCACAGATTGAATCCCTCAAGCGTTCCGTGCAAACTCCTGCCGAGATACTTCGCGATCTTCCGAAGTACCTGCCGCTGCCCCAGCCAATTACGATGGTTCCTAGCTCGGGCCCAACGGCTGGAGGACGGCAGGGCACTGGCGCGTCTGAAGAGCGATCGTGTCCTGGTAGGGACGGATGCTCTCCTGGCAACGCGTCAGCTCAAGCGCCCTCGTTGCCGGCTTCCCCGCAAGACTCCTCGCACGGAAACTCGGCCCATCAATCGCCGCACCCGCCCGACGCTCCAGTTCCGTCCGCGCAAATTCCCACCGCCGACCTCAAGCCTCTCTATGATTACGTTCAAGATTGCCGCTCCTGCCAAGCTCAGCTAGCCACAGCCAAGCTGAATGCCTCCGACAACGCCGCCAAGCTTGCAGCCATCACACGGGAACGCGACGCTGCACTTACGGCAGCAAAAGGTGGTACTTTCTGGCGTCGCCTCCGCCGCAACGCGCTATGGTTCGCGGTAGGCGCAGCTGCCGGAGCTACTGCACTCTGTGGCACCGGTCACTGCCGCTAACGCGCTCCGCAGTCAGGCATGTCCCAAGTTGCGGTGAGCCAACCCCAGCGACCCATCCCCGCCAAGCCCCCGGGTCTGCCCCCAGCGGTCGGTGCGCTAAACAAACCCACTGTTACGCGTCGTCAGTTGATACCGCAAGAGACAAATACGAAATACGCCGTGACTCCGGAAAAGTGAAGCCACAATTGTCTTCGAGTGCCTACGAGGACCCGCGCCAACCTAAACCGTGTCCGAAGCTTCGTAGACGCGCTATTTTGGTGCTTCCGCCGGGACCATGTCTCGGGGGGCGTATCCCAGGCACGCGAGCGTTTCCCTCCCGGTTGAGTGGCAAGCGTCGAACTAAGCAAAGCAGCCGATGGCGAGCTCACCCTGAATCGCATGATCCGTAAAGATCGCTATTGAATTCTGAGAATATATATTATGTTCTACCCTCGGAATTGCGCTCGAATACCACTAAACGTACCGGTCATGTTGGCTCTGGTGATCTGGCTCTCTGGCTACGGGTTGCATTGTAAGTTCGGGACCTTGGTCAAGCAGTTAGGCGCGGGTCTCGGTCCACAAAGATCGTGGCATCTCCTGGTTCAGAATCGCGTAGAGATTTGTTTACCTAGATTGGCTTTCTCGGGGCTGGAGCTGATCCCGGTGGTATGTCGCTGTCCTGGGACGTGTCGCTTGCAGGGAGGATGGTTGAACGGTCGTTCGTCAGGCGTTCGGGGTAATCGAGGCTGCGTGGACCGCCGAGGTGTGCTATCGGACGGTGGTGCGCCGCGTGGAACCCAGCTCCCAGCTTTCCTGAGAAATCTAGAATCGCGATGGAGATCGCTTAGGTGCGCATCCATCCAGATGTGGTTCACGTTATCTCGTGGCGCGCCTTTCTTTGGGCGGTTCGAGCCGACACTCAAAACCTACTCCAACAGGGGCGCCCTTTTATATTGCGTCGCGTAGAGCGCCTTTATAGCCAGTCGACGGTGGTGCACTTGGGACGTCTCGGTGGGTGGTACGAACGATGAGATGGTCTGGGCTGTTACTCTGTTGGCGCCGCGCTGTGGCGAAAGGCGTGAGTGAGTACCTAGTGGATCTAGTTCTTCGTGTGGGCGGCTAGTTCGTACTTGATGTATTGCTCCAGGGTGGGTTTATCGCCGCCGAATATAGGGCGACCGTTTACAAAAACTGTGGGGGTGCTGTTGACGCTTAGGGCTTCGCCGTCGCGGTGATTGGCTTCAACGGCCGCCTTGGCTTCAGGCGATGACATGCAAGTTTTGAACGCGTCGGCATCAAGGTTGTCTTGAGCAGCGAAGGCTACGACTTTCTCCCACACGTTTTCGGCGGAGATCAGATCCTGATTGTCGAAGATCTGTGCTTGAAACGTCCAGAATGCTTTTGGTTGCTGGATGAAGGCGCAGCGGGCTGCAATGGCGGCGGTCTCGGCCCAGGGGTGTATCTGGGTTAGGGGAAAGTCCTTGAAGACCACACGGACTTGCGGGTACTGAGGTTCGACGTCGCGCAGGATCTGTGAGAACTCGCGGCAGTGAGGGCACTCGAAATCGCTGAATTCGACGACCGTGACCTTGGCATCCGCCGGTCCTTGGGAAGGATTGTCATCAATGTGCAGCTTCGCTAGGTTATCGGCGAAAGGATTGGCAGCCATGTCATACATGTCGCCGCGCAGGAAAGTCTTCCCGTCCTTGCTGATGTAGACATTCCCGGTATCGGTTTGTCCGTTGACGGTGACGTGAATTGGGGCGAGATAGAAGTCGGGCGAGGGCGACGGAGCGAGTGGTCCGATGCTGACGTTGAATTCAGGCCCCCACCCAAAGAGGTCGCGGACGAAGGACTCGGCGTGCTTGATGATTTCAGCCTGGTCGCCGGTCGGAGCCGGCGCTCCGGCCGATTGGCCGTACGCGGGAGCGACGCCTAGCAGAATCGCGAGAGAGAGCACCAAGCGAGCGCTTCGAATCATCGGCATCGAGCTCCTTGTTCCAAGATAGAAGCAATCATGTGGCGTTCGTCGCACCGTAATGGCCTAGCCGTCATTCGATTGAGAATTTCTGGGCGAGCGGGAAGCGGCGCCCGACGCTAAATGCTTTGGAGGTCACTTTCAGCCCCGGTGGCGCTTGTTTGCGCTTGTATTCGTTTTGGTCCACGCGCAACGCCACGGAGCGGACGAGGTCGAGCGGGTAGTTGAAATGGTCGGCGATCTCTTCGGGGCTGCGCAGGTCCTCGACGTAGGCTTTCAAGATGCGGTCAAGGATCGCGTAGTCCGGCAGGGTATCCTGATCTAGCTGGTTCGGCCGGAGCTCGGCGGAAGGAGCTTTGACGAGAGTTTCCTGGGGGATCAGTTCCCTCTCGCGGTTCACGAATTTGGTCAGCTCGTAGACCATTGTTTTAGGTACGTCCGAGATCACCGCAAGACCACCCGCCATGTCTCCATATAGGGTGCAGTAGCCTACCGCCATTTCTGATTTGTTGCCGGTGCTTAAGACCAGCGAGCCAAATTTGTTGGACAGCGCCATCAGCATATTCCCGCGGATGCGCGCCTGGATGTTCTCCTCGGAGGCGTCCTCGGCGCGGCCGGCGAAGGCTGGGGCGAGTGTCGTGAGGTAGGTCTTGAACGTGTCGGTAATCGGAAGCGTCACAAACTCTATGCCGAGATTTTCGGCGAGTTGGCGGGCATCACGCAGGCTGCCTGCGGAAGAATACGGACCCGGCATGGCCACGCCGAGTACGTTTTCGCGGCCCAGCGCAGCGACCGCAATCACCGCAACAAGTGCGGAGTCTACGCCGCCGCTGAGGCCGACAACTACTTTCTGGAAGCCACACTTACGTACGTAGTCTCGCGTACCGATCACTAGAGCTGCGTACGTGGCCTCGTGCTCGTCTTCCACCAGTGGGCGAATGTCGCCCTGGCCGGTGGTGCTGTCAAACATCACCAAATCTTCCGCGAAGGACTTCGCGCGAGCGGCGACTCGTCCGTCGGGCATGAAGGCGACGCTGGAGCCGTCGAAGATGAGGCTGTCGTTGCCGCCGACTTGATTGACGTAGACGACTGGGACATGGTGCTCGCGAGCGATGGCCTGGAGCATGTCGTGGCGGAGAGAGCGCTTATCGAAGGCATAGGGCGAGGACGAGATATTCAGCAGCAGGCTACTTCCCTTCCCGACAATCTCGGCCACCGGGTCACGGTCGTAGAGGCGCTGGGGCCAGAAGCTCTTGTCGTTCCAACAGTCCTCGCAAATGGTGATGCCGAGATTCTCCGAGTTAAACGGAAACACGAACTGGGTGTTGGCAGGCTGAAAGTAGCGCGATTCGTCGAATACATCGTAAGTGGGAAGCAGCATCTTGCGCTGCTCGAAAAGGATCTTGCCGTTGGCGATCAGGGCCGCGCAATTGGCGACGGGCTTGCCAGTGTTGTCCATCGCATCGCCGACGAAGCCTACGAGCGACGGGAGCGGGATCGCCTTGGCGAGACTCACAAGCTCTCGTTGATTGCGCTCGACGAACGCTGGGCGTTCGACGAGGTCTTGCGGCGGATAGCCGCAGACGCAGAGTTCGGAGAAGACGGCGATTTCCGCGCCGCGCTGGCGTGCTTCGCAGGCCAATTCGAGAATGCGCTTCGAGTTGCCCTGAAAATCTCCGACCGTGGGATTGAACTGGGCGAGCGCGATCTTCATGAGCGACGGCCGAAGCAGGTACGACAATTAGCTGTTGTGATCATCGAAGAAATGGCGAACCTTGCCGAGAAAACATTCGGGTTATGGCGATGTTGTTTGCGGGCGAAAAAAAACTCCCGAGGGAGGATTCCCCCGGGAGTCTTGCGATCCCGCACATGGTGAAATTCACGCAGTCCTGAGCGAGCTTCTGGGCGCAGCGTTCGAGCTTAGACGCTGAAAGAACTGCCGCAGCCGCAGGTGCTCTTGACGTTCGGGTTATTGAACTTAAAGCCCGAACCCTCGATGGTTTCGATGTAATCAATCTGGACACCGTCGAGATACATCTCGCTCATCTGGTCCACGAGGACCTTGAGCCCGTCGAACTCGTAGACGTTGTCGCTGTTTTCGTTGACGGCGTTCTCAAAAGCCATGTGGTAGCTGAAACCCGAGCAGCCCCCGCCTACGACAGCGACGCGCAAGCCCGTGGGAGACGGATTTTGCTGCGTCAGAATCTCTTTCACTTTGGTGACTGCTACCGGCGTTAGTTGAACCATTCTGTAATCCTCCACAAATTGCCCGTAAGAAGCCCGGGCGCCGACTGCGAGATCATTATATCAGATTCGTGAGCGCAACAAACGGGTGCAGGAGATTGTGTTGTTTTGGGGCAACCAGTGGCAGGTTCGAAGAGCCTCCAATTCCCTGCTCCTGACCAAACAGCCTGACTGCCTCCAACCCGGCGCGTGAATCCGTTCCCGTGAACTCCGATCAGCAAATTGCCGCCGCCCAGCGCCGCTTGCTGCGTCCGCGGTTGCCGTTCGACAGTAGAGTCGTGGCTCGCGGTTGTGACGTGAGATTTTTGGCATTTGAAAAACGCGTTTTTGTGTCGATTAGAACGGGGTGCGATCGTTTGTTTTGAGAGGTTTACGGTGATTTCTAATATCTGCCATTGTCGATTAGAACGGCTGTGAGTGGTGATTGGTGAGTAGTGACCCGCCTGCCGGCGAGGCAGGTTGGTGATCCGCGGAGTGGCGATTTGTTGGCGATTGATTGGGGGTGCGGGTGTTTGTTTTGTACGAGATATAGCGGATTCTAATCGGCAGGGTTGGCGATTGAATTTGCAGTGACGGCGAGTGCCCCTTCGCGAGGCGCGCTCAGGGTAAATGAGTGACCCATCGCAGAACGCGCTCTGGGTAAACGAGTGACACGTGACGGCGGGGATGTAACATTGTGGTTGGGATGTTACATGAGGTTTTGGTGCGGCCAGTTGGTGAGTGGCGCGACAACTGAGGGGCGCGGGGCGGTTTTTGGGTAGAGATTTCCCTGGGGGTGGGAGTGGGCTGCCCGTCGCCGTTGTGGCGGTGTGCATGTGGCGTCCTTAGTGGGCTGGAATGATGGCCCGACGCTATTTTATCACATTTACTGTATGATTACCAGCTACACTATGGGAATAGGTGTGGGGCGAGCACGGCCAGGCCGAAGGCTCGTGGCAAACGTGGGTTGGTCTTGACGTCTTGCCACGCACCCTTTGCGGAGTGCGCAAAGGGTGCGGCTCCCACGAAACCTAAAGGCCGTTGCTTGCCTTCGCTGGAAGGGTGGGCTACCCGCCCGGTGCAACCCACAGTCTCGGATTCAACTGGTACGCAAACGGTACGCAGAAGCGCGGGTCCGCTACGCTGAACATGCCTTTCCTTACACGGCAATCCCTGATACATTGCGACGGTGAAAAAGCTCCCTGAAAGCTTGCCCGCCTAATGTCAGACGCACGCGGAAAATACCCACCTGCCAAGGAAGCGGCGGCTGAAGAACGCCGTAGACAGAGGAAGACGGTACTTCAGCTGTTGCAGCTGCCATGGCACTTGTTTCTTGAGGGATTACGCCTGATGGGTATACCTGAAGGTTCGCTTGAATGGGATCAAGCTGTTACAGCTTGGCGCGAGTACCATTCCTAGGACTGTGCTTCTGAACAAACTGCTCCAAGGCGGCCCACCGGCGCTTTCGCTCTTGCGGCGGGAGATCAGATAGGTGTTTCTCAAAGACACCGTGTAACTTAGCAGCTGCCTCTTCCGGCTTCTCGGTGCTTCTTTTCAATTGTGCAGAACGTGCCATTAGATTCTCCCTAAGCGCGCTTGGCTAGTATCTGGGGACTGTTTGCATATGTCAATAGCCAGCCCTCTATGGGAACAGGTCTGGGGTGAGCACTGCAAGGTCGAAGGCTCGTGACAAACGTGGATTGGTCTTGACGTCTTGCCACGCACCCTTTGCGGAGTGCGCAAAGGGATGCGGCACCCACGAAACCTAAAGGCCGTTGCTTGCCTGCGCTGGAAGTGTGGGCCACCCTTCTAGGCGGGTGGGCCACCGGCCCGGATCATCGAGGCCTATTGGGTCTGATCGCTTGGAAATAGATGGAGTTAAGAGTACAGTTGCGATTCTCGATATTCCGCGTTGAGAGCCGGAGTGTTGGCACGCACGATGCCTACGAGTGGTGAAATTCAAGCGTCGGCGAAAGCAATTGAGGTTCTTAAAGACATACCTCTTTGGTTGTTAGGCGGCCTTGCTGTCGCGCTGGGAATCCTCACGGCGTTCGTCCATTACACGCATTTGCTGCCATACATCTGGTTCTTTGTCGGAAGTGTCTTCTTCGGAGTGCTGTTCTTTTCTCGACTGATTGCGGTCCTGATTCAGGAAATCCCAGCGTGGAAATCAGCGGCTAAGGAGCGCGTACGTTTCTATCTGACACCGATCGCACAGCAGTCCCATCTTTCTAGCGCCAGACAAGCAGATGACTCTGTCGTCACTCAAATTGCGGTTCGTGTCTTGGTTAAGAATCGTACCGATAAACCGCTGAGTCTCACCCGCGCTCGATTGATCAAGCCGAGGGTCAAGGGTGAGATCGTTCACGAGGAGGTCTCGATTCGGGCGCTCGATGACAACATTTTCGGCAACGCTTACACTTCAGGCCACTTTGTTCCGCCGGGAATGTCCCTGCCTGGCAGCATCCTGATAATGATCCGGGGCGTTCCCCCAAAGAGCCTCGGGAAAACGGCGCGAGTCAAAATATCGGTTACAGATGATGAAGGCTATCAGCAGACAGTGCTGGCTGATGTCATGGTGATCCCTCCCGTAAAGCAAATCGACCTGCGTCCCAAGTTGGAATTAGTCTCTTCAATCAGCGACCCTGTCGAGAGAAATGTCGTATCGGTGTTACAAGCAGAATTTCCGGAATATGACCGAAACGGCAGAAGGGTGGGCGGACTCGGCAGCCTTCAATTCCCTGCAATCGAGCGAAAGCTGACAGCTGCTGGAACCGAGCCAGGTATCGGGGACTCCGAGAAAACAACGGTTTGTGAACTTCAGTCGGCGAACTTGGGAGCGCTGTTGACTGCCTATAAAGGATTAAGCCCTAGCCAACGAGATCATTTTGCATCAGTACTGCTGGCGCGTCTCGACGGCGATTCCTACCTCCGCATTTCGTACTTCATCGTCGCCGTGCTCTGGAAAATAGGAAAACTGAAACCTGCTCTCGAGAAAGCGAAGGCCTCTCTGCCCCAAGGGGAGATAAAGGTGTTCGGCTTGAGCAACGTCTTGATGCTTCTCAATACCCTTCTGCGCAATTGCCATCCAGATTTCACGGACGAGATGTTGGACGACATCGCAAGCGGCTGGGGGTTCTCACTGGCACCGGTCAGGAAACCGCCCCGTTGCTTAAGCGCGCAGTTCGGATCGCTGCGATTTTCTCGGGAATTTGCCGCAGGCGAGAGTGCCTGGAAATTAGACCGGCCGCTACACAACCCACCGCAACGGCTGGCGCACTGAAGTGCGCCGCTACAAATTCAAATGCAAATTCAAAAGTCCAAGAGCCGGCGGGAGGCCGGCCGGCGCTACCCGTCCGGTGAGGGGGCTGCGCGATTGGCTTGAGGTGTGTCGCGAGCGGCGAGGCAAGCCTCGCCTTGCACAGGCGGAAGCGAGCTTCCGCACTCCCAGAAAAGGCGCGGCGTGACTGGTATCTTGCCTAGACAATTGGAATGCCGCAGCGTTGCTAGCGGTTGATTGGTGGCAAGGAAACAGCGTGCCGGGGCGGGCGTGTACATCTTGGCGGGATTCTCTTAAAATGTTGGGCCTACGATGAAACATACGATTACTTTGATTCCTGGCGACGGGATTGGTCCGGAAGTATCCAGCGCGGTTAAACAAATATTGAGTGCGGCGGGCGTCGAGATTCTTTGGGAGGAGATGCCGGCGCGGGCGGAAGCGGAGCGGCGCGGGATTGATTTCATCCAGGCTGGCGTGCTGGAATCCATCCACAAGAACAAAGTGGCGCTGAAGGGCCCGATGGCTACGGCGGTGGCGGGAGGGGCGCCGAGCATCAACGTAGCTTTGCGCAAGGCGCTGGAGCTTTATGCGAATGTGCGTCCGGTGAAGAACCTGGAGGGTGTGCAGGCGCGTTATTCGAATGTGGATTTGGTTTTGATCCGGGAGAACACCGAGGATCTTTATTCGGGGCTCGAGCATACGGTGATACCCGGGCGTGGTGGAGAGCCTGAAGATCATCACGGAGAAAGCTTCGACGCGAGTGGCGAAGTTTGCGTTTGAGTTTGCTCGGAAATTCGGGCGCAAGAAAATTCACGCCATTCATAAGGCGAACATCATGAAGCTTTCCGACGGGTTGTTTCTGACGTCGGTGCGCAAGGTGGCGGAAAATTATCCGGACATCGAGTACAAGGAATTGATCGTGGATAATGCCTGCATGCAGATGGTTTTGAATCCGAACCAGTTTGACATGCTGCTTTTGACGAATCTTTATGGCGACATTATGAGCGATTTGGCGGCGGGGTTGATTGGCGGATTGGGTTTTGCGCCTAGCGGAAACATGGGCGAGACGATTGCGGTTTTTGAGGCGGTGCATGGGACGGCGCCGGATATTGCGGGCAAGGGATTGGCGAATCCTACGGCGCTATTGATGAGCGCGATTTTGATGTTGCGGCATATTCAGGAGATGGCGGCGGCTAAGAAGGTGGAAGACGCGTTGCATAAGGTCTATCGCGAGGGGAAGCATTTGACGCGCGATGTGGGCGGGACGGCTTCGACGGCGGAGTTTACGGAGGCGGTGATTCGAGCGTTTGCGTAGCAAGGTCGCTGCGGAATCTGACTGCGCCAATCGGGAGATTGGCGTTCCCAGGGGAGCTACAATTCGTTGACTTCCCTGCCCCTTGCGAAGAGAATGTGGCTAGTTGCGGTCTATCGGGAGGATGCATTGGCTGAACTTACCGTGGATGTGGCTAAGTTTGTGAACGGGCAAGTTGAGAAGTGCCATCCGATTTCCGAAGGGACTACGACCCGCCGCAAGCGCAAGCCGCATATTGTTGCCGTGATCAATGAGATGTGCACCGGTTGTGCGGGATCGCCGGCTTGCGTGGAGTATTGTCCCGTGGCGGATTGCATGTTTTGGGTGCCGGACCAGGAACATCCGCCGTTTGGCAAGATTCTTGTGGATCCGCTTCTGTGTATTGGTTGCAAATTGTGCACTAGCAAGGGGCCGGATGGGTCGTTTCTGGAAGGATGTCCTTGGGATGCGATTGATATGGTGCCTTTGGCGGAGTTTGAGGGGAAGTATGGCGCGATGCCGTTTTAGTGCGTGTTTGTTTGATAGAGCGTTGAAGTCCGCGTTGTTACAACCTCGCTGAAGCCCCAAGACTAAGAGAGATTCTTCGTGCTCCTTTGCCACTCAGAATGACGGGCGTAATTTTGTGTGCGCTGCGGCGGGATTATTGTTTGCGGCAGTCGGCGCAGAGGCCGCCTACTTCTGTGCGGGAGACTGTGATTTCTATGCCGCAGTCGCGGGCGATTTGATTTTTTAGTTCCTCGTATAGCTCGCTTTCAAATTCGCGGACTTTGCCGCAGCGCAGGCAGGCTACGTGGATGTGGTCGCGCGGGCCGTGGCTTTCGTAGAAGTGGCGATCGCCGCGGAGATGGAGGAGGTCGAGCTCGTCGATGAGGCCGTGGCGTTTTAGGAGATCTATTGTGCGGTAGACGGTGACCTGGGTGACGCGCGAGTCCAGTTTGCGGGCGCGTTCGAGGATTTCGCCGGCGTCCAGGTGGCGGCGGGCGGATTCCATTACTTGCAGGAGGACGCGGCGCTGCCTGGTGAGGCGAATGCCGCGGGCGCCGAGTTCGCGTTGCAGGCGGCCGGGGGCTTCGTGATTGATGCGTTCGCCGGTGGAGACGCGATGTGCGGGCGTGGCGGACATGGTCGGCAGGGAGATTATACCAAAACGATTGCGTGGTGCGGGCGGGGTTCGATGCGCGTGGCGGCGGCGACGAAGAGAGATTCTTCGCTTCGCTCAGAATGACGGCTTAGAAGCAACTGCAGAGGAACAGTTGGCGCACTGAAGTGCGCCGCTACAAGTTCAAATGCTAATTCAAAATCCAAGAGCCGGCGGGACGCCTGCGCTACGAGACCTAGTGGCTTTGGACTAACTTGAAGATGTCGCTGTACATTACGAAGGCGAAGATACCTAGTAAGAAGACTAAGCCAACCTGCACGAAGCGTTCTTTCACGGCTAGGCTCAGGTCGCGGCGGAGGATGCCTTCGATGGCTAGCATGCAGGACGTGGCCGCCGTCGAGGATTGGGATGGGGAGAAGATTCAGCAGGCCCAGATTCAGGCTGATGATGGCCATGAGCCAGATCAGATCTACGGGGCCGCGTTTGGCGGCGCGTCCGGATTCGCGGGCGATGCCTACCACGCTAGTGAGCTGGCGGATTTTTACTTTGCCGGTGAAGAGGCCGCCGAGGACCAGGCCGATTTCTTTCATGCCTACGGCGGTTTGAGCTGCGGCGACTTTTACGGCCGAGCCGAGGCTCTGGCGTTCGAATTTTTCTTGCACCTTCGGCGAAACGCCGACTTGCCAGACGGAGCTGCCGTCGAGGCTCATGCCGCGCATGGGAGTGATGTCGAACGAGATTTCTTTGCCGTCGCGCAGCACGGTGAATTGGATGGGACGTCCGTCGGAGTGGCGGACGCCTTCGACGAGCTGCGGCCAGGTGACGATGGGCTTGCCGTCCATCGCGATGATCTTGTCGCCTTCTTTCATTCCGGCGCGCTCAGCGGGAGTGCCGATGCCGATTTCGTCGGCGACGGGCGGAATGAGCGGGTAGCCGAGTACGGAATCAATGGTGATCGGCGGCGTCGGGATTTTGCCGGTTAGCTTTTGTTGCGTGTTGTTGCGCGCGACGGTGAAGGTGAAGGGCGCGCCCGGTTGCTCGTCTTTTAATTGGTTGAAGACGGATTCCCAGGTGGGAGTGGCGACGCCGTTGACGTTCACGATGCGGTCGCCGCTTCGCACGCCGGACGCGGGAGGCGCGTCCTGCGGAATGGCTGCGACTTGCGCGGGTTCGCGGAGATAGTCTTCGGATGGAATGCCGACAAGCCAGAAAATTCCCCAGAAAATCAGGAAGCCGAAGATGATGTTCATGGCCGGGCCGGCGCAGGCGATGAGGACGCGCACCCAGCGGGGTTTGGAAAGGAATTCGTACGCGGCGCCGGTGCGTTCTTCGATGGGATTATCACCGGCCATGCGCACGTAGCCGCCGAATGGAAGAGCGCTGAGGCGGTAGTCGGTGTCGCCGCGTTTGACGCCGAAGAGGCGCGTGCCGAAGCCGAAGGAGAAGACTTCGACTTTTACACCGGAAAGCTTGGCGGCGATGAAATGTCCCCACTCGTGGACGAAAATCATGACGCCGAGAACTACGGTGACGGATAGGATGGCGATAACAGCGCTTTGAAATTGAGCCATGAGGCCTCTAGCTTAGATTTTAATTCTTTCGGCGCTCGACTTCCAGGCGCGCGAGCCGGCGCGCTTCGGCGTCGGCATCCAGGACATCTGCGATGGCGCGCATGGGCGTGCGCGGCATCTTTTCGAGTACGCGTTCGATGACCGCGGCAATGCCGAGAAACGACAATTTCTTTGCCAGGAACGCGGCCACCGCGATTTCGTCGGCTGCGTTCAGTGCGCAGGGCAACGGACCGCCCTCACGCAGCGCTTGCTGAGCCAGCAACAAGCACGGAAACTTTTTCGCCGGGACGTCCTCAAAATCCAGCCGGCGCAATGCGGACCAATCGAGGGCATATCCATTCGACGGAATCCGCTCGGGATAGGTTAGCGCATATTGGATGGGCATGCGCATGTCGGTTGGGCCGAGTTGTGCGAGGATTGAACCATCCACGAACTCGACCATGGAATGAATCGTGGATTGCGGGTGGATGACGACTTGGATTTTGTCGAGATCCATGCCGAAAAGCCATTTGGCTTCAATTACTTCGAAGCCTTTGTTCATCAGCGTGGCGGAGTCTATGGTAATGCGCTGTCCCATCTTCCAATTTGGATGCGCGAGGGCTTGTGTTGGTGTGATCTTCTTGAATTGCGAGGCGGGAGTTTTGCGGAACGGGCCGCCAGAGGCGGTGAGAACCAGGCGCTTGACTTCGCGATGTTCGCCGGCGCGCAGGCATTGGTGGATGGCGTTGTGTTCGCTGTCTACCGGGAGGAGAGCGACGCCGGAGCGTTTGACGGCGGCGGTGACGACTTCTCCGGCGGCGACCATCACTTCTTTATTGGCTAGGGCGATGTGTTTGCCTTGCTCGATGGCTTTGTAGGTGGCGGGGAGGCCGACTACACCCACTGCTGCGGAGACTACCATTTCGGTCTCGGGATGAGTGGCGACTCGGTCCATGCCTTCTGGGCCGAAGACGATTTCTGGCTGCGGCTCGCTCTTGCTGGCGCTTTTGCGGAGCTGCTTTAGGGCATCGCAAAGTTCGCGAGCGGCGGATTCTGTGCCGACGGAGACTACTTGTGGGTGGTGTTTTGCGGCTTGCTCGGCGGCTAGACGGACGTTTGAGCCCGCGGCGATGGCAACCACTTGAAATTTGCCGGGGTGCGCGTCTACTACGTCGAGGCATTGGCGGCCGATCGAGCCGGTGCTGCCCAAGATCGAGATGCGTTTCATAGGCACTCGCTTCCATTTTATAGGCGTTTTGTGGATTATGCGAACGAAGGTTGGGCGGGGCGTGGATAAATAATTAGGCGGCTCCGGAAGTGGGATTGCGAGGAGCGGCGATGAATTCTAGCGCAGCGGAGCGGAACGGTGGGCGAACAGGGTGGCGGTGAACTGCATTTTGGAGCCGAGTGATTATCTTGCGGCGGAGCGGACGTTTCTTGCGTGGATACGAACTGGGATTGCGCTGATGGGCTTTGGGTTCGTGGTGGCGCGGTTCGGATTGTTTTTGCAAGAGTTTCAGTTCGCGCAGGCGAATATTCCAAAGCACTCGTCGTGGCTGTCGCTATTTTTTGGGACGGCGTTGATTGCCGTCGGCGTGGTGGTGAATGTATTTTCGACCTGGGCGCACGTGCGATTGGTGCGCACGATGAATCGCGGCGTGGCGAGCTTCAAGAGTGCGTCGTCGTTGGCGATTGCGGTGGCGTTGGTACTGGCGGCGATCGGCGTGGCGCTGGCGTTTTATGTGACGCTGGTGCGCGGCCCGGAAGGGTTAAATTCTGGAATCATTCAGGAGAAGACAATGAGCGCGAATGTGGATAACGGGATTGTGAGCCGGCACAGCAATCATTCGGTCGATGAGACTGTGGCGAAATTGAAGGCGATGCTGGAATCGAAGGGAGTGAAGATCTTTGCGGTGGTGGATCATAGCGGCGAGGCGGCGAATGCGGGTTTGAAGATGCCGCCTACGAAGCTGGTGATTTTCGGGAACCCCAAGGCCGGGACGCCTTTGATGCTGGCGGCGCCTAGCACGGCGATTGATTTGCCGTTGAAGATATTGGTGGCGGAGGATGCTGGCGGCAAGGTGACGCTTTCTTATAATTCGGCGGAGTATTTGCAGCGGAGGCATGGTTTTCCGGCGGATTTGATGGGGAATGTGGCGGTCGTGGATGTGTTGGCGACGAATGCGGGGAAATGAGTGGAGGACGGTGTGGCGCGGAGGCGGGCTTCGAGCGAAAAGCAGATCCCTCGCTGCGCTCGGGATGACACGCGCTTTACTTTTTTGATGAACCGACGCGAGAAGGAGTTCGCTGTATCCGCAGAAGACGCCAGAGAACGGCAAAGCAGAGGACACGGAGACGAGTCGGAGTGGCGCGATTCGCGTTGGCGAGAGTTCAAAGCGAAGAGAGATCCCTACGCTGCGCTCAGGATGACAGGCACCTTAACTTTGCGCGCAACCGAGAGTGGCGGTTGCTCACTACCTCGGTGGGGCTAGCCATTGATAGAGCGCCCAGACTACTGGGGCGGCTAGGATCAGGCTGTCGATGCGGTCTAGCATGCCGCCGTGGCCTGGGAGCAGGGCGCCGGAATCTTTTACTGCGGCGCCGCGTTTGTAGGCGGATTCGATCAGGTCGCCGGCTTGTCCTGCGATGTTTGCTACGGCGGCGATGATTAGCGGGACTGCGGCTTCCATTTGCATCCAGCGGGCGAAGACTACCGCTACGAGTCATGGAGGCGAGGACGTTGCCTACGGCGCCTTCCCAGGTTTTCTTGGGGCTTAGGGCGGGAGCCATGGGGACGCGGCCCAGTCCTTTGCCTACGAAGTAGGCGAGCATGTCTCCGGCCCAGACCAGGACTAGCGTGAAGAGGACCAGTTGGCTGCCGACTTGTTCGATTTCGTCTGAGGCGCACGATGTAGCTGAACGGCAGCACGACGAAAAGATGCCGGCGGAGCTGATGGCGATGGCGGGAAGGACTTCGTGCAGCGGGCGCTCGTGTAGCAGGCCGAGGACAACGCAGCCGAAGAGGAAGATGAGGAGCGCGGCTTCGATGGAGAGCGTGCCGCCGGCGGCGTCGCGGACCATGGAGATGCCGCCTGCGAAGGAATGCGTCTTGATAGCGAAGCCGAGCGGAATATTGCGCGTAGAAAATCAGCGCGGTGCAAAAGTAGGTCCAGAGTTTGAAGCCGCGCAGGCCGATGCGTTCGCCGAGATCAGGAATTCCAGCAGGGCGAAGAATTGCGACGACGGCCGCGATGCGCCGCGAGCGACGATGGGCGGCGCCCACCAGACCAGCACGACTACGATCGGAATCAGGACGGCGGCCGTGGCGATGCGCAGGAGCATGCGGCGTCTAGCCCCGGCCTGAGGTGTGTCGGATTTGTGTGCCGCGGCGCTTGCGACGTCCCCTGGCCCGTTCGCGCGCTGTGCCGAGGCCGCCGTAGCGGCGTTCGCGCTTTTGGAAATCGGCGAGGGCTTCGAGGAGCCGTGCGCGGGAAAAATCCGGCCAGAGAGTTTCGGTGACGTAAATTTCGGCGTAGGCGATTTGCCAGAGCAGAAAATTGCTGACGCGCATTTCGCCGCTGGTGCGGATGAGCAGGTCGGGATCGGGGAGGCCGGCGGTATAGAGATGCTCGGAGATGGTTTGTTCGTCGGCCTGGAAGGCGGCCATGCCGTTCGCGCGGACTTGGTCGAGCAGGCGTTGAAGGCGTCCACCAGTTCGGCGCGGCCGCCGTAATTGAGCGCGACGACTAGTTTCATGCCCGTGTTTTTGGCGGTGAGGCGCATGGCGGCTCTGGATGTCTTTGCGGACGGCTTCGGGGAGTTGCTCGGAGCGGCCGATGATCAGGAGGCGGATGTTATTTTTGTGGATGGAGGGGAGTTCGCGTTTCAGATATTCGCGGAGGAGGCGCATCAGGAAATCCACTTCGGCTTGGGGGCGGCGCCAGTTTTCGAGCGAGAAGGCGTAGAGGGTGAGGCACGGGAGCTTCAGGCGCGCGCAGGTTTCGATGATTTCGCGGGCGGCTTTTACTCCGGCGCGGTGTCCTGCGACGCGGGGGAGATGGCGGCGCTGCGCCCAGCGGCCGTTGCCGTCCATGATGACGGCGAGGTGTTCGGGCAGGCGTTGAGATCGAGTTTATCGAGAAGATCGGCTTCTTCGCGGTTGGCGGGTTTTGAGAAGATCGCTGGCTTTCACTCGGATTCGCTCGAGGACAGACAGTGGAGTGAAAAGCTAGCATACGCGGTGGTGGGAGCAAGGTGGAGGGGAGGTTGGCAGGTCGATAGGGCGATCGCGCTGAAGTCAAGAAGATTTACACAGAGACGCACAGAGGAAAGCGCGGAGAAAAATCGGAGAAGGATCGGATAAACTCGCCGCAGACGGCGTAGAGAAAGCCGGGACGCAGCATGCTTCGCCGCGCCATCGCGGATTAAACATTTTGATGTCGCGAAAGCAGCGGGTCGAGGATTGAGATGCGCTGGATCGCGGACGTCACGGGGAATGGATCAGGGTGCCGCCTAGGCCGGCGCTGACTGGTTGGAAGATGCTTGCGTAGACGAGGACTATGGTGAGGATGATCATGATGATGCTTACGGACCAGGCTACCAGGTTGAAGGCCCAGGTGTTGGTGTGTTCGCCCATTAGGTCGCGGCGATTGATTAGGAGTAGGATGAAGATCAGGACTACTGGGAGCCAGACGCCGTTGGCTACTTGGGAGAGGACTAGGATTTTGAAGAGCGGGGCGTTGGGGAGGAGGATGATGCCGGCGCCGGCGACGATCAGGCCGGTGTAGAGACCGTAGAACGCGGGGGCTTCTTTTAATTTGCGGTCGAGGCCGGCTTCGAAGCCCAGGCCTTCGCAGATTACGTGGGCGGTGGAGAGCGGGAGGATGGAGGCGGCGAAGAGCGAGGCGTTGAGCAGGCCGAAGGCGAATAGGTAGCGCGGCCCACTTCCCTGCGAGCGGGGCGAGCGCTGCGGCGGCTTGCGCGGCGTCGGTGATGTTGGTCATGCCATTTTTATTTAGGGTGGCGGCGCAGCAGACGATGATGAAGAAGACGATGACCATGCAGGAGATGCTGCCGACGAGGACGTCGAGGCGGGCGTGTTTGTATTGTTTGGGGCCTACGCGTTTTTCGACGAAGCCTGCTTGCAGGTAGAAGAATTGCCAGGGCGCGATCGTCGTGCCGACTAGCGCGGTGAGCATCAGCAGGTAGCCGGTGCTGAAATGTATCGTGGGGCTGACGGTTTCTTTGGCGGCTAGCAGCCAGTCGGGTTTCGCGAGGAGCGCGGAGGCTACGTAGGTGAGATAAAAGCCGCAGGCTACCAGGAATATTTTTTCGACTTGGCGGTAACTTCCCTTCACTACCAGCAGCCACACGGCGATTCCCGCTAGCGGCACGGAAATATATTTGCTGACGCCGAAAATTTGCATGGAGGCGGCTATGCCGGCAAATTCGGCTACGGTGTTGCCGAGGTCCACGGCGAGGGCGGCGATCATTACGAAAAAGGTGGAGCGGAAGCCGAATTCTTCGCGGATTAGGTCGGAGAGGCCTTTGCCGGTGACTACGCCCATGCGCGCGCACATTTCTTCGGAGACGTAGAGCGCGATGGTCATGGGGATGAGCGACCAGAGCATGGTGTAGCCGAATTGGGCGCCGGACGTGGTGTAGGTGGTGATGCCGCCGGCGTCGTTGTCGACGTTGGAGGTGATTAGGCCGGGGCCGACTACGGCTAGGAAGACCGCCAGGCGGCGGCGGGTCATGCGGGTGCGGCGCATGAAGTTCGAGCCACGGGATTTCCAGGTGGCTAGCGTGGTGGTCGAGTTGGTGGGTTGGTCGGACATTTTTCGTTCGTGCCTGACGCAGACAGCGCGAGGAGAGATCCCTCCCTTCGGTCGGGATGACAACACGCCGTACGTGGTTCTAAGTCAAAGTCAGAGTCAAAATCAACGTCAAAGGCGCCCACCTAAAGGTGGCCGCTACAAAGTCAACGGCAACGGCGAAGAGAGGTCCGTCGCTGCGCTCAGGATGACACCAAAAGCGCTAGAGCTTGGCGCGCATGCGGCTTACTACGTCGTCTACTGTTATGGTGCCGATTGGATGATTTTCTCCGTCTACTACCGTTAGGCCTCGCAAATTGTATTTGTCGAAAATTTCGAAGACTTCTTTATCGTGCGCGTTTGGCGTTACCGAGAGCAGGGGCTCGAAAGCGAGTTCGGACATGCGTTGGTCTGAGGATGAGAGCAACAGGCGCGCGATGGGGACTGTGCCGGAGAGCGCGGCATCTTTATTGATTAGGATTACGTTGTCGAGCTGGTCGGGCGAGATTTCGTGGAAGCGGATGTAGTCAACCACTTCGCCGCGGGTGGCTTCTTCGCCTACGACTACGATTTCGGTGTTCATCATGCCGCCGGCGGTATTTTGCTCGAATTTCAGGAGCGTGTTCGACATCATGGGCTTCGCGGTGTTCCATTTCGTCGAGAACTTCCTGGCTGGTTTCGGAGTCGAGGCTGGCGAGGAGGTCGGCGGCTGCGTCGGGGCTCATTTCTTCGATGATGTCCGCGGCGCGCTCGGGGTCGAGTTTTTCGACGACTTGCGTTTGCAGGCGCTTATCGAGTTCGGTGATGGTCTCGGCGGCGGATTCTTCGTCGAGGGAGGAGATGATGCCCTGGCGCTCGTCGGGGGAAAGCTCTTCCATGATGTCGGCGAGATCGGCGGGGTGAAGAGCGGCGAGTTTTTCGCTGGTCATGCGGAGCTTCACGCGGCGGAGCGGGTCGGGTTCGATGAGATTGACGAATTCCCAGAGGATTTTGCGCGGCGGCAATTTTTTCTGGATGCGGCGAATGGCCATGGGCGGGACGATGCCTTGCAGTAGTCGGCGTACGGCGCCGGGGAGGCCGACGTCGACTTGAGTGATGCGCAGCTCGGTGTTGCCGTTGGTGCGCTGGTCGGCGAGGTCAATGTCATTTACGCGGACTACTTTGCGGCCGTTGGTATCTATGATTTGTTGGTCGAGGAGATCTTTGCCGACGGCTAGCCAGGCTTCGTTGGGATGGTAGAGTTCGAGCGCGGATTCGTCGGTGGTGAGATTGATTTTGCCGGGCGCGACCGAGCGGATTTGGTCGTAGCGGGCTAGGAGCGGGCGGTATTGGCCGCGCCCGAGGAGGAGTTTCGCGACGCGATTGGGCTGGTCGGCGGGTTCGATGAACATTTCTTTGACGCGGCCTACGTAGTTGCCGACTGAATCGTAGGTGGCGGCGCCGATTACTTCGGTGGCGTGAAGCATGGTGACTCCTTTACAGCGCGTGGCCAGCGAGTGGCATCTCGCTCGATGGTGGCGAAGGCGAAGAGAGATCCCTCGCTGCGCTCCCTTCGCCACGGCACTCAGGGCAAGCGGGATGACGACACGCAAAACGTGGTGCTAGAGCAACGTCAAAGGCGCCCGCCTGAAGGCGGCCGCTACAAAGTCAAATTCAAAGGGCCGGCGCTACGCGTCGCGCGTGGCAAAAAAAATGCCCGGGACCGGCGTGGTTTACCGGCCTCGGGCATCTGAAATTCGCCCCTCGTTTACTTCAGGCCGGGCCTCGCCTCCCTGTCCCCGCGTGCATCGCAGGTCCAGCGAACCGATACAGCATGGGAAGTTCCCTGCCCCGGCTGAGAATTGCCAGCGTGATGGGGGCGGCAGCTACTTCCCGGTTCCGATTTGGACGGCAGCTCCATTGCGTTGCGCTAATGTCCGAATTGACTAGTAAATGCAGACGTAAAGTTTGTCAAGCATAGAGTAGGGGGTCGCGCGATTTATTTTTTGGGAAATACCATATTGCCGGGCTTGCGGCCGCGGCGACGGCAATCGGCGGCATAGACGTCCCAATACGTGGCGCGGATGTAGTGGTCGGGCCTGTAACCGAGGGCGCGGGCGACGCGGTCAATTGCGGTGGGGTGCCCTTCGAGTTCAAGGAATGTGCCGACGGGTGTTTCATCCAGGTCCAGGTGGAGGCCGCGGAGGCGGAAACTGGTGCGGTATTTCTCGTAGTGGAACTGGGGTTGGAAGCCCAAAGGCGCAAGCGTGGCGCGCCAATCGCGCGAATCATGATCGGCGACTACTTCCCTTTCGGCACGTTCCTTGTAGCGGGGATTCTTCTTGGGCGATTGGTGCTGGCGCGAGGGCCCCTTGGACGTGAGGACTACGCGGCGGACGCGAGTGCTGTGGACGCGGCTAGTTCCTGGTGCTGCGAATTCGGTGCGGACGCGGAGGAGTCGGCCGCGGCAGCGCAGATCGGAATGGGGCGTGTCGTAGAGTGTGTTGGATTCGAAGATGCGGCCTTGGGAGATGGCGCCCAAGGCTCGGATGGCGTGGATCGTGGCGCGGAGATCGGTGACGGGTAGCTTGATCTCGATTTCGCTGTTTGTTTTTCGCGGCTGGGGCACAGAGAAGTATAAGGCAAGTGTCGCTCGCGGCGGTGCGGGCGATGTTGCCAAAGGCGCGGGCGAGCCAGCATAATCGAAACGCTGCCGACGCTCGCGATCGGACACGGATGCTCTCGAGAAGTAGTCGCATAAATATTCCGCCTGGACCGGGAGGATGCCTTCAGGGGCTGAAGCCCCTTGATTTTGCGTGCTTCACGGCGAGGTTGAAGCCCCGCCGTTCCGGTGCCCCGCCGATGAGGCGAGTTCGAGACGTTAATCCGAGACGTAACGTTGTTGTCTTCGCGGCGCGCGGTTTGCGTTCATGACTGAACCTACAACTCCATTGATGCAGCAGTATCATGCCGTCAAGAAGCAGCATCCGGCGGCCTTGCTGCTTTTCCGCCTGGGCGATTTCTACGAACTCTTCTACGACGATGCGGTGGTGGCTTCGAAGATCTTGCAAATAACACTGACTGCGCGGAATAAGGAAAAGGGGCAGGCTGTGCCGATGTGCGGGGTGCCTTATCACGCCGCCGAAAATTACATCGCGCGGCTGATTCGGGCGGGGCACAAGGTAGCGATTTGCGAACAGATGGAAGTGCCGGGGCCGGGCAAGAAAATTGTGCGGCGCGAAGTGATTCGGGTGATTACACCGGGGACGGCTGGCGGCGCGGGGTTGGTGGACGCGAAGGAAAATAATTATTTGGCGGCGGTGGCGCGGAGCGCGGCGGCAGGGGTTGCTGCGGGAGCGAGTGTGGCTGGAGCTGGGCGTGCCGGAGCGCGTGGGGCGGAGGCTGCAATTGGTCTCGCGTTTGTGGATCTTTCTACCGGAGAGTTTCGGGCTACGGAATTTTCGGGCGATAAGGCCGAGGCGCGGTTGCGGGATGAATTGGGAATTTTGCGACCGCGGGAAGTGCTGCTGGGGCGACCGGCGACGCTTTTTCCAGTAAATGTGCCGGCAGAGATGGATGGGTTGGGGGCGGTCGAGACGCGGTTGGATGATTGGGTGTTTGAGGCGAATTACGCGGCGCGGATTCTGGAGGAACATTTTCGCGTGGCGGCTTTGGAGGGATTTGGATTGGTGGGGCACGCGCAGGCTACGGCTGCGGCGGGTGCACTGGTTCATTATCTGCGCGAGACTTCGGCGATTGGTGCGCGTTCGCCGGAAGATTCGGCTGTCATTCCCTCTTTGCGTCCGGCGGGGGCGGGCCTCGAGCATCTGGATCGCATCGCTTATTACGAGCAGCAGGAGGCGATGATTCTGGATGCGGTGACGGCGCGGAATCTGGAATTGGTGGAGCCTTCTGCGGGCGATGACGCTTCCGCGACACTTTTGCGCGCGATTGACGACACGGCTACGGGGATGGGAGCGCGTTTATTGCGCGGCTGGATTTTGCGCCCGGAGATTGCGTTGGGCGAAATTGAGGCGCGGCTCGACGCTGTTGCTGAATTGCGGGCGCAAACCGTGGCGCGGGAAGAAATTCACCGGACGCTTGAAGGGATTTTGGATTTGGAGCGGCTTACTAGCCGCGTGACTTTGGGAGTGGCAACGCCTCGGGATTTGCTGGCCTTGCGTGGGTCGCTGGAGCGAATTCCGGCGCTGCGGCGGCTGCTGGCGGGCGCGATGTTGTATGCGTTGTCCGACCCCTCGGCCGTTGCTGTGACCGCTCGCGGAAACTCGCGGCTTTCGTCTTTGCACGAAGAGCTTGATGAGATGGCGGATGTGCGGGACACGATTGCGCGTGGGATTGCGGATGATCCTCCGGCCCTGCCTAGTGATCCGGGGGTGATCCGGCGCGGCTACGATGCCGAGCTGGACGAATTGCACGACATCACCAAGAAGGGGCGGCAGATTATTGCCGCGATGGAAGAGCGCGAGCGCAAGCGGACCGGGATCGCGTCGCTGAAGATTCGTTACAACCAGGTTTTTGGATTCTATATTGAGATTTCAAAAGCCAATTTGCATTTGGCCCCGGCCGATTACGAGCGCAAACAGACTTTGGTGAATGCGGAGCGCTTCACTTCGGGCGAATTGAAGGAACACGAACAGAAGGTTTTGAGCGCTGAGGAACGGGTGCTGGCCATCGAGCGGCGTTTATATGCGGAGATTCGCGAAGGCATCGCGCGGGAGGCGGGGCGTTTGCGCCGAACGGCCGCGGCGATTGCGCAGCTGGACGTGCTTGTGAATTTTGCACGCATCGCGGCGACGCGGAATTACACGCGGCCAGAATTCACTGATAAGGCGCTCGCAAAAAAGGGCAAGCGCGGGGTGCTGATGATCGCGGGCGGGCGGCATCCGGTGATCGAAAAGCTTTTGGAGGAGCGCGGCGAGAGGTTTGTGCCTAACGATTTGTATCTGGACGACGAGGCGCAATTTCTTTTGTTGATCACCGGGCCGAACATGGGCGGCAAGTCCACTTATTTGCGGCAGGCGGCGTTGATTGCGATTTTGGCGCAGATGGGATCGTTTGTGCCGGCAGTGCAGGCGAAATTGCCTTTGCTGGACCGGGTTTTCACGCGAATTGGGGCTTCGGATAATTTGGCGCGGGGGCGGTCTACTTTCTTGGTGGAGATGAGCGAAGTGGCGGCGATTTTGAATACGGCTACGGCGGCGAGTTTGGTGCTGCTGGATGAAGTGGGGCGCGGGACGGCGACGTTTGACGGGCTTTCGATCGCTTGGGCCGTGGTGGAGGCTTTGCATTCGGGCGCGCGGCCGCGGACTTTGTTTGCCACGCACTATCATGAATTGACGGAGCTCGAGCAGCTTTTGCCGGGCGTGCGGAATGTGCATGTATCGGTGCAGGAGGCGGGGAGCGAGATTGTGTTTTTGCGGCGCGTGGAGCCTGGGAGCGCGAATAAGAGTTATGGGATTGAGGTGGCGCGTTTGGCGGGTTTGCCGAATGACGTGATTGCGCGAGCGCGGGAAATTTTGCGTCGGCATGAGCAGAGCGAGGAAAAGTTGACTTTGGAGTTGTCGCCGGGCGCGATTGGGGATGGGGCGGCGGTTGCGCCGATGGTGGCGCGGCAGACTAGTTTTACGGCGATTGATGAGTCGGTTTTGGATGCGATACGCGGGGCGGATTTGAATAAGTTGACGCCGTTGGAGGCTATGAATTTGTTGGCGGCTTTGCAGAGGCAGCTGGCGTAACTGCAGGTGTGACGCAGAATTTCCTGCGAGCGGCTGGGTTTCTGCTGTGGGCGTCTCCGGCGAGGCGAGCCTCGCCTTGTAACAAGCGGGAGCAAGCTCCCGCACTTCTCCCAGAAAATGCGCCGGTGGCGATGTGTAGACGTTTGGCTAAATCGTGGTTGTCAATTCTGCGTGGGGGCTTCTAGACTCGATTTACCGATGCTGGTACTGGGAATGATGTCCGGGACATCCGCCGACGGCATTGATGCCGCTTTGGTGAGCATTTCCGGGGCGCCTCCTGCGATTTCCGCAAAACTTGAAGGACATTATCATGCGCGATTCCCTGCGCGGGTGCGGCAGGCGATTTTGCGTTTAGCGAACGGCGGAGCTACCACCTCTGCAGAGATCAGCCAACTTAATTTTTTATTGGGCGAACAGTTTGCGGGGGCTGCCGTGCAAGCATGCGAACGCTGGAGATTGCCGCTCCGGAAGCTGGAATTGATCGGGTCGCACGGGCAAACGATTTATCATCAGGGAGCGGCTTCGCGATTTTTGGGGGCGCGGCGCGTGGCTTCGACTTTGCAGATTGGCGAGCCGGGGATTATTGCAGCGCGCACCGGAGTGACGACGATCGGGGATTTTCGTCCCGCGGATATGGCGGCGGGAGGACAGGGCGCGCCGCTGGTGCCGTTCGTCGATTATTTGCTTTATCGCAATCGGAAATTGGGTCGCGTGGCGCTGAATATTGGCGGAATCGCGAACGTCACATTGATTCCGGCCGGGGCGCGGGTGGAGGACGTGCTGGCGTTTGATACCGGGCCGGGGAACATGGTGATTGACGCGCTCGTGAGCACTATTTTCCGCGGGCGGAAAGCGTTTGACGCCGACGCACGAATTGGGCTGCGAGGGCGCGTGATACATCCTTTGCTGGAGGAGATGTTGCGGCATCGTTATTTGCGGCAGGCGCCGCCGAAGACAGCGGGGCGCGAACAATTTGGGCAGGAATATGCGCGGAAATTATTGGATTGGACGAAGAAGCAGCGGGCGCGGCCGGAGGATCTGGTGCGGACGGTGACGATTTTTACGGCGCTTTCGATCGCGGATGCGTTCCGGCGGTTTATTTTTCCGCGCGCGCGCGTGAATGAGTTGATTGTGGCGGGTGGCGGGACGAAGAATCCGCTGCTGATGGCGCAATTGGCCGCGGCGTTGCCGGGGATTGAGATTGTGGGGTCGGCGCGGTTTGGAGTGTCGGCGGAAGCGAAAGAGGCGTTTGCGTTTGCGGTTTTGGCTTACGAATCGTTTCATGAGCGGGCGAACAATTTGCCTTCGGCTACTGGGGCGAAGCGTCCGGCAATTCTTGGGAAATTGGTACACGGCCACGCGCGCTAGAGATCTAGTTCGTGCGGCTTGGCGCGCGAGGACTTTGAAACTGGCTTCTGGGCTGCTTGTTGGGGCTGTGGTTTTGGCAGGCTGCGCTTCCCCGAAAACTTCCGCGGATTCAGACACTGTAGGTTTCCTCATTGAAGCGGCTCCCACCAATCTTGATCCGCGTATTGGGGCGGATGGGTATTCGGAACATATTGATGGTTTGATTTTTTCTAGCCTGGTGGGACATAACGAGAAGATGAAGGTGGTGCCGGATTTGGCGGAGTCATGGGATACGCCTGATCCGGTGACTTACGTATTTCATTTGCGGCACGGGGTGAAATTTCACGACGGGCGGCCGTTGATGGCGGCGGACGTGAAGTACACGTTTGATTCGATCCTTTCAGGCGCGATCAAGACTCCGAAGCGCGGTTCATTCAAACTGGTGAAGTCGGTGGAGGCGCCAGACGATTTCACGGTGATAATTCATCTGAGCGAGCCGTATGCATCGTTGCTGTGGAATCTTACCGCGCCGGGAATTGGGATTGTGCCGCGCGGGGCGGGAGCGGAGATGTCGCGGCATCCGATTGGGACGGGGCCGTTTCGTTTTGTGAGCGCTGCCACGGATGAAGAGGTCGTCTTGGCGCGCAACGACGATTATTTCGGCGGGGCGCCGAAGATTGCCAGCTTGCATCTGCGGATTGTGCCGGATGCTTTGGTGCGGGCGCTGGAACTGCGCAAGGGATCGGCGGACGCGACGATCAACTCTTTGACGCCGGACATGGTTGTGACGCTTGCGAAAGAGCGCGGGTTGGTGGCCGAGCAGCAGCCGGGGACGATGATGGCTTACCTGTCGTTTAATTTTTCCGATCCGATTCTGGCGAAGCGTGATGTGCGGCAGGCTTTGGCTTATTCGACCGACCGGGCGACGATCATTAGATATTTGCTCCGGGGGCAGGCGCGGCCCGCGTCGAGTTTATTGCCGCCTAGCCATTGGGCGTTTGAGCCGAACGTGCAGCAGTATGACTACGATCCCGCGCGGGCTGAAAAGCTGCTGGATGCGGCGGGCTATCCACGGGGAGTGGACGGCATACGGATGCATTTGACGCTGAAGACTTCGACGGATGAATCGACGCGTTTGCTGAGCGAAGCGATTGCGGACCAGTGGAAGCGGGTGGGCGTGGTTTTGGAGCTGCGACCGTTGGAATTTGCGACATTCTTTTCGGATATTTCTCGTGGAAGTTTTCAGATTTGTTCATTGCGGTGGGTGGGCGCGAACAACGATCCCGATATTTTCGAGTACGTGTTCAGTTCGAAGAAGATGCCGCCGGACGGGGCGAATCGCGGGCATTATCGGAATCCGCAGCTTGATGCCCTGCTGGACCAGGCGCGTGTCGAGATGGACCAGGAGAAGCGGAAGGCTTTGCTATCGCAGATACAGAAAATCGTGGCTGTGGATGAGCCGTACATCAATCTTTGGTATCTGGATAACGTTTGCGTGCATCGCGAGCGGTTGGCGGGGATTGTGCTGGCGCCTAGCGGGGATTACGGTTTTCTGGATACAGCATATTTGAAATAGAGGCGGAGCCGAACCGGCGCTACACCGTGGCGCAGCTGCGTCGTTTTTGGATTCGGCTGCAATGGCCACTTGGATTGGCGTGCTGGCCTCAGACTATGAGCACGAACTCGAAGAACTGGGCGGATTCCTGGATCGTGGAAGGGTTGAGCATTGCGGCAGCGATCGCGCTGGGGCCGGTATTTCTATTTTTGGGGTACCGGGCACACCTGATGTTTGCGGCGGGGGCGATCGCTTACTTCGCTTTGTGCGTTGCGGTGGTTCCGTTGATTGTGGCGTTTGGCGGGCGCTTTCGATTTCTAGTGTGGCAACTAGCGGCTTTGTCGCTGGCGCTTTCGGTCGTGATAGACGATCTGAGTATTGAAGCAGTCCCAAGCGCGCATTTGAAAGAATTCACGGGCGTCGCGTTCGGTTTTTGGGCCATTGCCACGGTCCTGTCGTCACCGTTGCCGATTTTTCTTTTTGTGCAACGATGGCGGGCGCGCCGGCAGCACGGCGCTTAGAGCGGTCATCGGATGTCAGCGCTTTAGGGCTTTGTGAATTTCTTCTTCGGGGATTACGCCTTCGCGGATTAGGGTCCAGTGGTCGCCGTCAATGCGAACGATTGTGGAGGCCAGGACGCCGCCAGTATCGCCGGCATCGAGGATCAGCGGGAGGCGATCACCGAGTTGCTTCACGATTTGTGCGGCGCTGGTGCAGGATGGAAAGCCGGAGAGATTGGCGCTGGTACCGGTGACCGGGCCGCCGACGGCTTCGATGAGCGCGGATGGAACTTTTGAATCGGCCCAGCGCAGGGCGACGCGTCCGGTATTGCCGGTGACTTTTAGGGGCAGACGATGCGTGGCTTCGACGACGAGCGTGAGGCCGCCGGGCCAGAATTTATTCGCCAGCGCGAGGAAACAGTCCGGAACGTCGCGGACGAGACTGACGGCCTGTTCGACGGAGTTCACTAGAATCGGGAGAGCTTTGGTTTCGGGGCGGCCTTTGGCGCGAAAGACGGCTTCGATGGAGGCGAGATTGAAGGGATCGACCGAGAGACCGTAAAACGTGTCGGTGGGGATGCCGACGACTTTGCCGCGTTTGACGAAACCTGCGGCGTACTGCACCAAATCATCTTCCGGTGAATCATTAGAAATTTTTAGGACTTCGACAGGCAAATGATCACTCTCGGCGGGTTGCGCCCCAGGTCCGCTTGGCAAGCTACCATAAGCTACACGATAGACGCAAGTTGCAGCGACGCTACCGGAAAATAGCCTAGCCGGCGCGGGCCTGAAACATACCCAGCGCGAAAAAATGTGTGATTATGCCCGCGAAGAGCACGCCGACCGCTAACAGGATCCAGCGATATTTCCGCCAGAGGTCACGAAAGCCGGACATTTGAGCAAAAATGTCAGCGATGTAGGCCGTGCAGTAGGCCACGTTGGCGAGAACCGCCAGCAGGAAAATCCCCTGGGCAGCCTCCCACGTTATTTCGGATCTCGAGGCTGGGTAGGATTTGAAGAAATAGAAAAGCACGATCGCGGCCAAGGCGGCGTTGTAGATCAGGCGACGAGGCTCCCAGTACCGGATGGCGTCGGTTGCGTAGTCCTTCAGCGTTTGTGAATCCACAGCCGAGATAATACTGCGATTTTCGGTGAAGGGCGCGGCGAAGACCCGCCGGAGTTGCGGAAGATTAACGGCTGCACTGACGAGATCGATGTAGCGACCAGACTGACACTGCGTGACTCGACGGCGGGAGGTGCGTTTGTTAGGCTTGTCAGATGGTGGAGCACTTGACTGCGGATATTATTACTAGCCGCGAAAATAAATGGCTGAAGATTTTTCGCGCGGGCCTGCGCGGGACGGGGCCTGAGGGCGACGATGCACTGGCGGTGGAGGGGCGCAAGCTCGTGGAGGATTCCTTGCGGTCGGGGCTGGAGGCTGTGGCGCTTTTGGTGAGCGAGTCTGGAGAGCGGGAGCTCGAGCATATTTTGCGTGCTGCTAGCGAAAGTGTGGCGGGGATTCCGCGGGCGCGCGTTTTGCGGACGACGGATAAATTATTCGAGAGCGTTTCGGGGACGGAGACGCCGCAGGGTGTGGCGGCTTTGTTTCGGCAGCCTATTTGGCAATTCGAGGATGTGTTACGCGGGGCGGCTTCGGCTGACGGAGCGTTTCGCGCTGGGGGGCCGCTTTTAGTTGTGATGGCTGCGGTGCAGGATCCCGGGAACGTGGGGACAATTGTGCGTTCCGCGGAAGCGTTCGGAGCTACGGGAGTGGTTACGACGCGCGGGAGTGCTGATCCTTGGTCGCCCAAGGCGATTAGGGCGTCGGCGGGGTCGGCTTTGCGATTGCCTTTGCTGCGCGGGATGGCGATTCCGGTGTTGATTGCGCAATTGCGCGTGGCTGAGGTGAAAATTGTGGCGGCGAGTTCGCGGGTGAAGATTGAGGAGGGCGAGGAATCGAGCGCCGCCGAGGTTGCGACGGATTTACGCGATTTCGTTGCTATTTTTATTGGGAATGAGGGAGCGGGGTTGCCGCCGGAAGTGGAGCATGCGGCGGACACGCGGATTTCGATACCGATCGCGGAGAGTGTGGAGTCATTGAACGCGGGGATTGCGGCGTCGATTGTTTTGTATGAAGCGGCGCGGCAGAGACAAGGCACCACAGATGAACACAGATAAACACAGATGAAAGCAGGTATTAGAGCTACGACTTACGAATAATTTCGGGGGTCGGACGTCTCTACTACGATTTGCCTTTATCTGTGTTCATCAGTGTTTATCTGTGGTGATTTTGAAGTGATCTAAGACGATGGGACTATTTCAAACTGTGCAGCCGGAAGAGGAGTCGCAAGCGGGGCGGCCTTTGGCCGACCGGATGCGGCCGCAATCGCTTGATGAATTCATCGGGCAGGAGGAATTGCTCGGGCCGGGGAAGCCTTTGCGGGTGCAGATCGAGCGCGACGATCTGACTTCCCTGCTCTTGTGGGGACCTCCTGGGTGCGGGAAGACTACGCTTGCGCGGATCATCGCGCGGATGACGAAATCGGAGTTCATTCCTTTCAGCGCGGTGCTTGCCGGCATCAAAGAAATCAAGGAGGTGATGGCGAAGGCGGAAGCGGTGCGGCGTTATGGGCGGCGGACGATTGTGTTTGTGGATGAAGTGCATCGCTTCAATCGCGCGCAGCAGGACGCCTTTCTGCCGCATGTGGAGGCGGGAAACATTTTGTTGATCGGAGCGACGACGGAGAATCCTTCTTTTGAGGTGATTGCGCCGCTGCTTTCGCGGATGAGAGTGTACGTGCTGAAGGCGCACACGCCGGAGCAGATTGTGACGCTGCTGGAGCGAGCGCTGGCGGATCCGGTGCGGGGGCTAGGGCGCGAAAACGTGGAGGCATCCGCGGAGATTCTGGAGCGCATCGCAATCCTTGCGAATGGAGACGCGCGGGCGGCCTACAACACGCTTGAAGCGCTGGTGATGGGCACGGCGCCGGACGCCGCGGGGCGGCGCGTACTGACGCAGGCGCTGCTGGAAGACGTGCTGCAGCGGAAGCTGCTGCCTTACGACAAATCCGGCGAGGAACATTTCAACTTAATCTCGGCGCTGCATAAGTCGGTGCGTAATTCGGATCCGGATGCGTCGTTGTATTGGCTGGCGCGGATGCTGGAATCGGGCGAAGACGCTTTGTACATCGCGCGGCGGCTGGTGCGAATGGCGAGTGAAGATATTGGATTGGCCGAGCCGCACGCGGTGCAAGTGACGATTGCCGCGATGCAGGCTTTTGAATTGCTCGGGCCGCCGGAGGGACACCTGGCTTTGGCGCAAGCGGCGGTGTATTTGTCGCTCGCGCCGAAATCGAACGCCGTGTATAAGGCTTACGGCGCGGTGCAGAATGATTTGCAGAGCACGATGGCGGACCCGGTGCCGCTACATATTCGCAATGCGGTGACCGGGCTGATGAAAAATATCGGCTACGGAGAAGGCTATCAGTACGCGCACGACGCGGAAGAGAAAGTTACGGACATGACTTGCCTTCCTGAAAGTTTGGCGGGGCGGATATATTACAATCCCACGGACCAGGGATTTGAAGCGCGGATCAGGCAGAGGCTCGAGGAGATACGGCGGATTCAGAAAAAGGCTGCCGGAAAGTAAAACACATTGATGAGACCGAAGAGCAACCCAGTCCATTCGGTGCGCGGCGACGCGCGGCGTTTTCCGTTGTGGCTTATCGCTGCGATGGCGTTAATTGCTGTTCCGTTGATTGCGCTGGCGGAGATGAAGCCGGTCGCAACGTTTGATCAGGACGTGCAGGCGTTTGCGATCTCGCAGGACAATCAGATCGTGTATGCGGTGCAGCGGATGAAACGCGTGAAAAAGATCATCGTGGAGCACGACGATTTCTGGGTGGGCAACATTGACGGGAAGCGGAAAAAGATAATTGACGGAGACAAGTTCAATCCCGCGCCGGGGGCGGAGGATGAGTTGCCGCCACCGGAGCCGGACGAGGAAGATGCCAACGGCAAGAAGGGCAAGAAGCACACTCCCGTGCCGCCGCAGCATAGTTACCAAGTGGATTCGCTGACGTGGTCTCCGGACGGGCGGCGGATTGCGGTGAAGATGGATACTTCGATGATGGCGCAGCCGCAAGGGACGGTGGTGCAGCAGCTCGATGAGCAGCAGACGGTGCGGCCGAACACGCTACTTTATTTGATGGATGCCGACGGGCGGCAGATACAGATTCAAGGGTCGAAGACTTCGACGCTGTCGGATGCGTACAACCCCGACTGGCTGGCGGACGGCGTGACGCTGGTTTATTTATCGAAGACGAGCGGAAATTTTTCGCAGATTAACGCGCTGCGGCCGTCAGATGGACATTCGCGAGTGCTTTTCGAGGGGCACACTTTTTCGGCGGTCTCTTGGGACACGAAGCGGAACCAGGCGTTTGCGATCGAAGAGAGCACGACTTCGATTTCGCCGCCGAAAATCGTGCAGCTGGATTTGGTGAAACAGACGCGGAAGGAACTCGCGCCGCTGGAGGAGTATGCGGGGTTTCTCACGATTTCGCCTTCGGCTGCGAAGATTGCGTATTTCCGGAATGGCGACACGCTGGAAGTGCGGGAAGTGGCGAATCCGGCCAAGCCCGTGCAGGTGCGCGTGGCGATTGGGCAATTTCAATGGGACCGCAGCGAGACACGGGTTTTGCTGAAACGCGGAGAGCCGCAGAAGTCGGGGGATATGGTGTGGGTGGGATTGTACGACGGACGATTTGACACATTTTTTCATGGGTTGGAGTTTCATAATTTTGCGATTGCGCCGGATGGCGGGACCGTCGCGGTGACGGAGCCGGGGAAAAGGGCGTTGGTGCTTTACCAGTTTTAGTCGCGGGGGAGGCGGAAGTGTTTGATGTGCTCTTTCAGGATGCAGGAGTCCATCACTACGGGAATTCCGGCGCGGCGAGCTTGTTCGGCGGCTTGGTGATGGATTACGCCTTCCTGCATCCAAATGGCGCGGGCTTTGATGCGGATTGCTGATTCCACTATTTCGGGGACGTATTCGGAGCGGCGGAAGATGTCCACGATATCTATTTTTTCTGGAACGTCCTCGAGGCGCGCGTAGGATTTCTCTCCTAGCACTTCCCTTTCGTGCGGATTCACGGGGATGATGCGGTAACCCACCGATTGCAGATATTCAGCTACACCGTGACTGGGACGGAAGTTGCGGCTGGAGAGGCCGACGACCGCGATGGTGTGGCTGGTTTTGAGAATTTCGGTGATGGGATCGTTGGCTGCGTTGTTTGTGTTGCGGGTTGATTCGAGATCGGCATGGCTCCCTGAGTTTTCCCCGCCTTGGTTGGTCATTTGGTTCGCGATTTCCCTTCGAGAAATGTGGCTGTTTCCTCGCTCTGCGGGCGTGGCTCCGACTTGCGCGCGGCTTCTAGCGCGGCTAGAAACTTTTCGTTTTCTTCGCGCGTGCCTACGGTTACGCGAATGGTGGTGGGAAGGCCCATCCAGCGCATGGGGCGGACGATTACGCCGCCGGATAGTAAATCCTCGGCAAGCGGCTCTGCGTCTGTGTTGAGCTCAACTAGAACGAAATTCGCCAAGGACGGGACGTATTGGATGTTCATTGAGTTGAAGCCTGCCGCTAATTGCGCGAGGCCGGTACGGTTCGATTCGACTGAGCGGCGGACGTGTTCGTGGTCTTCGAGCGCTGCCAGGGCTGCGGCTTGCGCGACACCTGAGGTGCTGAATGGGCCGCGGAGGTTGTTCATTTTTTCGAGTAGATCCGAGGGGCCGATGCCGTAGCCGATGCGCAGGCCGGCTAGACCGTAGACTTTGGAAAATGTGCGCAGGACGATGACGTTCGGACGCTGGTGCGCTACGGCGATGGTGCGGGAGTAATCGGAGCGCTGGACGTATTCGAAATAGGCCTCGTCAATTATTACGAGGATGTCGTGCGGGACGCGCGCCAGGAGTGAATCGAATTCGTCGGCGGTGAACATGGTGCCGGTGGGATTATTGGGATTTGCGAGATAAACGATTTTCGCTTCGGGCGGGAGATTGCGGGCGATGGCGTCGAGGTCGTAAGCGTAATCGCGAAGAGGGGTTTCGAGCAAGCGGGCGCCGGCGGCGCGAATCGCCAAGGATAGAGTGGGAACGAACCGTGCGAGGTGACTCCGCAATCGCCGGGGCGGAGCGTGATGCGGGCGGCGAGGTCGATCAATTCGGTGGAACCGGCGCCTAGAATGATGTTGTCCGTGGGGACGGCGTGCTTTTTCGCTAGAGCTTCGCGGAGTGGGAGGCCAGTCGCGTCAGGATAACGATGGGAATCGGCGAGAGCTTTTTGCGCGGCGGCTATCGCGAGGGGCGACGGGCCCAGGGGATTTTCATTCGAACCGAGTTTGATGGGATCTATCTTCAATGTGCGCGCGGCGGATTAACTTCTGCCCTTCGGACCTGTGAATCTTCCACGATTTGGTTTTTGGCCTCGCGGGCCGTTGCGCTTTGGTGCGCCCGAATTCATTCCGCGTGGACCTCCAGGCTTGAAATTTTGTTTGGGGCGACCGAAGGCGCCGGGTTCGCTGGGGCGCTGTTTTGATTTCCAGGGGGCGCCGGATTTTGTGCCGGACTTTGGTCCTGCCGGGCCGCCGGGGCGGAAGTTCTTCTTGGAGTGGCCAAAGGCTCCTGGTTCGGATGGCCGTTGGTTCGAGCGCCACGGCGCTGAGGATTTCGGGCCACGCGGAGGGCGGTCGTTTGTATCGAAACCCGGCGTTTTGAAATCGGACTTCTTGAAATTCGAACTTTTGAAACTGGGACGGCCGGATGCTGCTGGGCGCGAGTCTTTGTACGGACGCGAGAACGGCTTGGAGCCTGTTGGGCGCGGTCCTTCCCTTCTGAAATTTTGATTCGGGCGAAAACTTTCGTGGCGAGGCGGAGCTTGGCTCGGGCTTGTCGGTCTGAAACTCTGGCGCGGCTGCGAGCTGTCAGCGCGCGGAGCGTCGTAAGTCTGGCGAGGACGCTCACCTGGTTTTGGCTTTGGCTGATAAGGGCGGCGTTTTACGAAGGGGCGGCGCGGCGCCTGGATCGGCGTTCGAGCGGCCATCGCAGCTGCAGGTGGGGCGGGCGTTGCGGGGCGGAATTGTAGCGGTTGCGACGCTTGCTGATTTCCGGGTGCTGCGATCGCGGGCGCTGACTGCGCGGTGTCGGGTTGCACTAGCTTACGGAGCGTCGCGACTTCGGCGTCTGACAGCGGGCGATGGTGGCCCGTTGAGAGCGATTCCATGGCGAGGTTGCCGATTTTTATGCGTTTGATTTTTTCTACCGGGTGGCCGGTCTGGAAGAGGCGGTTGCGCAGCGCGTCGCGGCGCGCTTCGGAGAGCGTGACTTCGTACCAGGGAGCGTCTTTGCCTTTCAGGCGCGAGATTTGCGCGCCGGTGGTGCGAGAGAGAGTTTCGATTTCTTCGAAGGTCAGCAGATTTTTTAATTTTAGATGATAGGTCTGCTGGAGTTGATGGGCTTTCAGCATCAGGTTGGCGAGTTCGCCGTCGTTCGTGAGGAAGACTAGGCCCATCGAATGGTATTCGAGGCGGCCAACCGGGAAAACACGTTGCGAGACGCCGTGGAGAAGATCGGTGAGTGTGCGGCGGCCTTCGGGATCAATCATGGTGGAGACTACTTCGGGCGGCTTATTGAGGAGGAGGTAGATGCGTTCGGTTTGCGGGCGCAGGAGTTTGCCCTGAACTTTGATGTGGTCGGCGGATTCGTCGGCTTTGCTGCCTAGTTCGGTGATCGTTTGGCCATTGACGGTGACCAGGCCGGATTTGATGAGTTCTTCGGCGTGGCGGCGGGAGGCGATGCCGGCACGGGCGATGATTTTTTGCAGGCGTTCGAGCATGGGATTGCTAATGGTCCTCTTTTGAGTTTACAGCTTAACGGAAAATGAGCTTGGTGGCGAATCCGCGACCGTGGAATTTTATTTCTGTCGCAGTCTGTTTTGGATGGCCGGGCACGGCATGCCGTGCCCCTACCGTCACGTGAGCAGTGATCGGCGGGTCATGGCTAGTCGAGCGTTATGGCTTAGGCGGAGGGCTCCGTTGAGTGCGCGCTGCTGCCGGCGGTGGCAGCTCGCGATTTGTCGGACTCTTCCGTGGAGTCCTCAGTCGGTTCGGTTGCTGGCGTTTCTGGCGATTCGGCGTTGGCTTCCGCGGCACTTATTGCGGGCGTGTCTGCGGATTCAGATGTGGCTTCGTTTGCGGACGAGGCTTCGTTTACTGTGGCGGCTGCTGCTGGGTCCGCTTCGGCCGTCGCTGCTTGAGTTTCTGGCTGGCCTTCGGTTTGATCTTCTGGTTGTACTTCGGCGATGCCTTCGTCGGAGCCTAGGGCTGCTTGGGCTAGCGCTTCGAATTCCTTGAGGCTGGGGAGTTCGTCGAGGTCGGAGAGGCCGAAGCGCATCATGAACTGTTTGGAGGTGCGATAGAGGATGGGGCGGCCGATTACTTCTTTGCGACCGGCGGTGGTGATCAGGCGCTTCTCGAGGAGCGTTTTGATCACACCGCCTACGTGGACGCCGCGAATTTCGTTGATCTCTGGGACTGTGACTGGCTGCTTGTACGCGACTACTGCTAGCGTTTCCAGGGCGGGCATGGTCAGGCGCAGCGGGGGTTGCAGGCTTTTGATGAATTTGCGGACTACGTCGTGATGCTGGGCTTTGGTGTAGAACTTCCAGCCACCGGCTACTTTGCGGACTTCGATGCCGCGGTCTTCGGTCTGGTAAGTGGCCGTCAACTGGTCGAGAGCGGCGCGGGCGTCGGCTTTTTCGATCCCTAGCGCCTTCGCGATTTGGTCGAGCGTGGCGGGCTCATCGGCGGCGTAGATGATGGCTTCGAGTCCGGCTTGGATTTCTTGTGGCGTCATTTTTTGACCTTTGGTTGAGTGACTTTGGTCACGCGGCGGGCACAGCATGCCGTGCCCCTACTGCAAAGCAGCTCCCTCGCTGCGCTCGGGATGACAAGCGGGCGCGGGGACTTGCGACCGATCATAAGTACTGCTCCTCGATTTGGGACATAGCGTCTGGGCCGGCGAAGACGGCGTCGAACATTTTGTGTTTGCGGAGACGGATGTCTTCGAACAAGTCGGATTGGACTAGCAGGACGGCTTGCATGCGGACCATTTCGAGCACGGCTAGCAAAGCTACGATCATCGCGTTTTTCGTTTCGCAGGTTTCGAAGAATTCGATCAGCGAGATGGGATCGTCGGAGGCGATCAGGCGATGGCGCAGGCGGTCCATCATTTGGGCGATAGAGACTTGATCGTGCTTTAGCTCGAATTTCGGGACTTCTTTGCGGCGTTCGAGGACTTGCTGGAAAGTTTTTACCAGGTCCACTAGGGAGACGACTAGTTCGCCTTGGACTTCGTCGCCGCCGTAGAGGGATTTATCGGGGTGCGACCAGACGTGGTCTTCCACCTGCTGCTTTTGGTAAAGGAGTTGGGCGGCGTTCTTGAATTTTTCGTGTTCTAGCAGGCGGTGGACCAGCTCGTCGCGCGGGTCTTGCTGCTCTTCCCCGGCCAGGAGCGGGTCAACCGGAAGGAGCATTTTCGATTTGATGTGGATCAGTGTGGCGGCCATGTAGATGAAATCGGCGGAGACGTCGATGTCGAGTTTTTCGATTTGGTGGAGGTAATCGAGGTATTGCTCGGTAATTTTGGCGATGGGGATGTTGTGGATGTCCATCTCCTGCTTGCGGATGAGATCGAGGAGAAGGTCGAGCGGGCCTTCGTACACTGGCAAGTTGATGCGATAGGGTGATGCCATGCTACGCGTTAGCCTCCTGCGAATGCTTTACGGCGTCGCTGCTGGTGCTTTGCGCGCTTCGTCCCATTGAAAGATCGCGTTGCGGACGCGCTTCATGGTTTTGCGGGCTGCCTTTTGGGCCTGCTTGGAACCGGCATCGAGGATATCCCAAACTTGCTGTGGATGCGCCTCAAATTCTTTGCGGCGTACCTGGATGGGTTCGATCCATTTGACCAGGTTATCGGCCATGGCTTTTTTGCAATCTACGCAGCCTATGCCTGCCGTGCGGCAGCCCTGGTCGGCCCAGGAGATTACGTCTGGCGGCGAGAAGAGTTTGTGCCATGCGAAGACTGGGCAGACTTCGGGGCGGCCTGGGTCTGTGCGGCGGACGCGCTGGGGGTCCGTCATCATGTTGCGGACTTTAGTGCGGATTTCGTCGGGAGGATCGCTTAGCCAGACGGCGTTGTTGTAGCTTTTGGCCATGCGGCGGCCGTCTAGGCCGGGGAGGCGGGGAGTTTCGGTCGGCAGATAAGCAGGCTCTGTGATGACTTCGGTGTATTTGAAGAATTTCCGCGCCGCCGCGGGAAGTTCGTTCATCAGATTTTGGAATCCAATATCTCGAATTGCCATCTTTAGGCGTCCCGTCCATCCTCGCCATGCGTAATCCGGCATCACCGCCTCATCTATGAATCCTCCGACAGCTTGAATCTTGTGAATCTCCAACCTTGCATGACGATTTTGAGATGAATTCAAGGATTCAGAGATCGACAGGCCAAATTGATGATTAAAGCGACGGACGACCTCACGCGTGAGTTCCACATGAGGTGCTTGGTCCTCGCCTACCGGCACGAGCAAATCCTGTTTGGGCTCGCCGTACATTACGATGTCGGCGGATTGGAGTAGCGGATAGCCTAGGAAGCCGTAGGTGCCTAGGTCGCGGCCTTTTAGGTTTTCGATTTGTTCTTTGTAGGTGGGGACGCGTTCTAGCCAGCTTAGAGGGGTGATCATGGAGAGGAGGACGTGTAGCTCGGCGTGTTCTAGGACTTGCGATTGAACGAAGAGCGTGGATTTTGCGGGGTCGAGGCCTACGGCTAGCCAGTCTGTGGCGACCTGGCGCGTGTTTTCGGCGATGGAGGCGGTGTCTTCGTAGTGCGTCGTCAGCGCGTGCCAATCGGCTACGAAATAGAAGCAATCATATTCGTCCTGGAGTTTCAGCCAGTTCTGCAGGGCGCCGAAATAGTGGCCGAGATGGAGACGCCCGGTGGGGCGCATGCCGCTGAGGACTCGTTTCGGTTTCGTCATGCTTTCGCGGTTCCAATGCGCAGGCGGTTGCCGTCCGGGTCGCGCAGCTCAATTTCGTGCGCCCAAGGCTTCTCGCCGACTTTCAGTTGAAAATCTTTGGCGATCGGAAAAACGTCCTGGACCCACAGATAGACGAGCGTGTCCGGACGCGCGTCTCCCTTATGTTCGGAAAGAAACAAGCGCGCCGCGCCTCTGACGATGGAAACGAAGGCGGGAAGGTGCGGCTCGAAGCGGTGTTCCCATTCTTTTTGGAAGCCGAGGCGTTGGTACCACGCCACGGCGTTCGTGGCATCGGCGACGTGCAGGATGGGGATGACTTGTTCGTTCATCGGTTGAAGCTCCTCCGAATTCTGGGTGACGAAGATACCACCTAGTGAACGGCGCGCGCCTGAAGGCGGCCGCTACGCTGAAGTGCGCCGCTACAACGTCAAATTCAAAGGCGCCCACCTAAAGGTGGCCACTGCAAATTCGACGGCAAAACCAACACCAGCACCGTTCGGGTGCTCACGCGCGCAGAAGGTCGCGGGCTATTACTGTTCTTTGCATTTCGCTGGTGCCTTCGTAAATTGTTAGGACGCGAGCGTCGCGATAGTAGCGCTCTACGTCGGTTTCGCGCGAATAGCCTACGCTGCCGTGGATTTGGACGGCTTTGTACGCTACGCGATTGGCCATTTCGCTAGCGTAGAGCTTGGCGCGCGAGGAATGCGAGCCGCGCCCGGCGCTATTATCGCGCATCCATGCGGCGTAGTGCGTTAGCGCGCGGGCGGCTTCGATTTCGGTTTGCATATCGGCTAGCATCCATTGGATGGCTTGATAGTCGGCGATGGGCTTGCCGAAGGTTTTGCGCTGCTTGGCGTAACGGACGGCGGCTTCGAGCGCCCCTTGCGCTAGGCCGAGGGATTGCGCGGCGATGCCGACGCGTCCGCCATCGAGCGATTCCAGCGCGATGCGGAGGCCCTGGCCTTCTTCGCCCAGGCGGTTTTCCGCGGGCACGCGGCAATCCTGCAGCGAAATTTCGGCGGAGCGCGAGAGTTTCAATCCCATTTTGTCTTCGTAGCGGCTGATGCGAAATCCGGGAAAGTCCGGTTCGACGAGGAAGGCGGTGACGCCGCGGCTGCCTGCGGCAGCATCGGTCTTCGCGAAGACGATGTAGACGCCGGAGACGCCGCCATTGGTGACCCATGCTTTCGTGCCGTTGAGGATGTAGTGATCACCATCGCGGACGGCGCGGGTCTGAATGCCGGCGGCGTCCGAGCCAGCTTGCGGCTCGGTGAGGCAGAAGGCGCCCAGAATTTCGCCGCGAGAGAGGCGCGTTAGATATTTTTTCTTTTGCGCCTCGGTGCCGGCTTTCCAGAGCGGAATGGCGACGACGGAATTCGTGACGCTGAGCGCGACGGCGGTGGAGGCGTCCACGCGCGCGACTTCTTCGAGCATGAGGGCGTAGCTGACGGTGTCCGTGCCGGCGCCGTCCCATTCTTCGGGGACGAGCATGCCGCAGCAGCCGAGTTCGCCGAGTTTTTTGAGCTGTTCGGCTGGGAATTTTTCCTCGCGCTCGTATTCGCGGAGGATCGGGCGCATTTCCGTTTCCATGAACTGACGGACGGTGTCGCGGATCAGAATTTGGTCGCTGGTGAGTGAAAAATCCATGGAGAAAGTGTAATGAGGATGCTAGCACAGGGCGCCGGGAAAACGAAAAGATGGCGATGTATTGGCGGCGCGTGGCGGGTGAAAAAAGCAGGCTCCTCGGGCAAAATTCGCCCTCGGAATGACAGTTCGGCGCTCTTTTTTCTAAATAGTATCGACTGAGGCGGACACAAGGTACAACGTTAAAGACTGTCGCTAGTCGGTGTTGTTATTGTCGCTCTTTGGCTTCGGCTCGACTGGTAGCTTGAGGTGGACGTTCACATTGGTTTTGTGGGCGGCTTTGACGTTGATTGTTTCGGTTTTCGAGATCAGGCCTTTGGCGTCGAAGCGAATCGAATAGCGTCCGGGCTTCACGCCTTCGAAACGGAATTCGCCAGTGCCGTCGGTGGAAGCGTCCATGGCTTGATCCTTAGCTTGTTTGGCGTTTTCTGCGATTAGAGTGATTTTCGCGCCGGCCAAAGGGGTGCCGTGTTCGTCATTCACATTTCCGATGATGGTGCCGGTGTCTTTTTGTGCGAAGGCGAGCGCGGGCGAGAGCAGAAGCAGGGCGAGGAGCGTTGCCAGACTGCGTGCGAATCTGTCGTGATGCATAATCCCCCAGATTTAATTCGTAATTGCGCGGAGCGCGCGGGTCGCCTGCGGCCAGCCGTTGCCAAGTGCATGCTCAATTACAACTTCAGCAGCTCGCGCAGGCGCTTGGTTTGGGCGCGCGAGACTGGAATTTCGCTGGCACGCTTGTCGTTCATCTTTAGCATGTAGCTGGATTTGAACCAGGGCACGACTTCTTTTATGTGGTTGATGTTAATCAGATACGAGCGGTGCGCGCGCCAGAAACGGTCGCCGTCGAGCGAGGCGGCCAGTTCTTCGATGGTGCGGTAATTCGAGACGCCTTCGAATTCGCGGGTGAAAATCGTGATGGTGCCGTCCTGGATGGAGGCGTAAATCATGTCGTCGGCGTCCACGAGAAACATGCGAGCTTGCGATTTGACGAGGAGTTTTACCGGCTGCGCGGGGCGCGCGGTGCCCGCGGGAAGGGCTAGCTGGCCCATCAGAGTTTCGAGGCGGTCAACGGGCGAGGTGTGCGCTTCGACCATTTTTTTGGCGCGCTGCAGGGCTTTGGCGATGCGCGTTTTGTCGAACGGCTTCAGGACGTAGTCAACCGCGTTTACGTCGAAGGCCTGGATCGCGTAATTGTCGAAGGCGGTGGCGAAAACGATTTGAGGGACGCGCTGCTTGCGTTCGAAAAGCTTTTTGATTACGCCGAAGCCGTCTAGGCCGGGCATCTGAACGTCGAGGAAAACTAGATCGGGTTCGTGTTCTTTGATTAGGGCGAGGGCTTCGAGGCCATTTTTGCCCTGGGCAATTACGTTCACGTCGGGAAAGGATTTCAGGAGGTAGAGGAGTTCGTCGCGCGCGGGGCGTTCGTCGTCAACGATGACGGTGTTGATGGGCATGGGTTTGCCGAGAGCCAGTATATGCAAGAGGGATGGCGGCGGCAAGAAAACGAAGGATTTAGGCGGGCGGCGAGGTGCGCTAAAATTGGCGCGCTAATTTGATTTAGGGGGCTTGCGTGACGACGAAGAAAAATGCAAACACCAAGACGCTTGGCAAGGTATTGAGCAGCAAGGTTGTTTTCAGTGGCTCCGTGTTTGATGTGCGGCGCGAGTTGGTGGCCGAACCGCAGGGCGTGAGGGCTACGCGGGATTTTATCGAGCATCCGGGGTCGGTAGTGGTGCTGCCGGTGTTTCCTGACGGGCGCATTCTTTTGATACGGCAGTACCGGCATAGCGTGGGGCAGTTTCTTTGGGAACTGGTGGCGGGACGGCGCGATGGCGATGAAACGTTTGCGCACGGGGCGCATCGCGAACTGCAGGAGGAGACGGGGTATACGGCGCGGAGCATGCGGAAGTTGACGGGGCTTTACCCTAGTCCGGGATTTCTGCGCGAGAAGATGGTGATATTTTTGGCGCAAGGATTGCGCGCGGGGCCGGCGAATCCGGAGGTGGACGAGAAGATTGCCGTTAGGATTTTGTCTTTGCGGGAGACATTGGATTGGATTCGGCGGGGGAAGATTTGCGACGGGAAGACGATTGCGGGGATTCTCTATTATGAGAGGTTCATCCTGAGGAAGTAGTGCTTGCCACCGCTGTCGAGAGAAAAGCAGATCCCTGCCTCCGGCAGGCAGGCCTCGCGGCGCTCCCTTCCTTCGTCAGGGCAAGCGGGACGACACTCGCTTTACATTTTACGATTTTAGCGAAGTGTGAAGGTGTGCCTGTCCTTTGGTTCATTGGCGATTAAGCACTGCGGTCGGGCTGCGCAGCGGGCATAGTGCTGGCGGCTGCTAGACTTAATTGCGGTACAGGAGTTGCGCCGATGCCTGTTGCGCCGGCTTTCAAGACGCTTTACAAGATTTTGAGTTGGTCGAGCCTTGTGGGCTTGATCATCGTGATTGTGTTGGTGCTGCGGACTTCGCCGGCACCCAGCGTGCCGTTTGATCCGGGCGCGGCTGCACGCGCTGAGAAGAAATTCCAGGTGGCGGATGAGGCCAAGGCCGCGGGACAGGCTGGGCAAGTTGCGCTGGATCGTTCGGAGTTGAATTCGTATCTTGCGCAGAATTTGCAACTCGCGCCACAGAGTCCGGCGACGGGTGCGGGAGCTGCGCCGGTGGCGGCGGATGGTGGTGCTGGTGCTGCTGCGGCTTCAACGACGGGAAGCTCGGCGACCGATCAGGCGCCGGGAATTGCAGGTGGGGAGCAGCCGACTTTGGACCAGGTGCAGTCGTCAGTGAAGGACGTGAAGGTGGATATGGACGGCGACATCGTGAAGGCTTATGTGATTTTCGATTTTCACGGGAAGGATCTGTCGCTGGAGCTGGATGGACACCTGACGGCGGACAACGGGTACATGAGGTTCGAGCCGGTTAGCGGGAAGCTGGGGTCGTTGCCGTTGCCGCAGTCAACGTTGAATGAGGCGGTGGAGAAATTGATGGCGTCGCCGGAGAATCGCGAGAAACTGCGTTTGCCGCCGGATATAAGCGATATCAAGATTGTGGATGGGCAGGCGGTGATTCAGTACAAGCAGTGATAGAAACAAGGCCACGACCCACAAACGTTCTCGAACTTTCGCTACCCACTCGTCTAGCGACACTGATCGCGACGCGAAAAGCAGATCCCTCGCTGCGCTCGGAATGACATCCACTTCCCTTTTTGAAGCTTTCTAGTGGTTTGCGCGGGCTTGGATTTCGCGGGCTGTGGCTTGAGCTTGTGCGCCCACTTGGGGGGACATGCCGTCGTTGCCCCGGACGAAGCGCTCGACGTCTGGCAGGTCGGCTGGCGTGCCGGTTAGAAACAGGGCGCGCAGGGCTTCCCAGGCCATGCTTTCGTTTGGAGCTAGCGACAGAATCGGCTGGCCGGCGGTGACCGTCGCGCCGTTTGGCACCAGCCAGCGTTCCACCGTGCCGGGAACTTGTGCGCGGACTTCGTTGCTCGTCCCACCTGATTCGATGTGCGCCAGCAGCGTTCCGGGGTTTACGATGTCGTCGTTTTTCAGGCGCGTGGAGAGGATGCCTGTGAGCGGCGAGTTCATTACGTACGGCCGGAGCATGGAAACGATTAGCGCGTGACCGGAATCGTCCTGGAAACGCACGAGCGAGAGCGCGGCGTTGCGTTGGACCATCGGGTTTGGATCGTGCAACATTCCCAGCAGCGCGGTGTGAAATTCCTGCGAAGTATTATCCTGGCCCATGACCCAAGCGTCGGTGACGCGGATTTCGTCAATCGGATCTTTCGCGAGGACCAGCATCTGCGGATACCAGCGGCGGACCGAAGGGTCTCCTTTTTCGATGCGCGTTTCGAACTGCGAAAGCACGTGCTGGATTTCGCGGGGATGGCTGCGGTCGGCGAGAGCGTGGGCGATTTGATTGTCTGTGATGGGGCGGCCGAACCAAGTGGCGTTCCAGAAAAGAAACGGCATGAGGACGAAGAGCAGCGCGAGGACGAGGATTCCGAGAGCCCAGCGGCCGCCGAAAGATTTTTGAGGTTGCGCGTCGGGAGTCATCTGCTGGTTATTGGATGCCGCGATTGCAGGAAACTAGCGGACTGGTTGTGGTGAAAGGCGCGGGCATAGAGCCGGATTATTTCGTAGACGGAGTGGTCTGGACGGGCGGCGGAGTGGTTTTCTGCGGCGCCGCAGGAGTGGCGGCCTTGGCCGCGGGCTTGGCGGAAGCCGCTTCTTTGGGCTTGAAAATTGGAATCAGGCCGGCCTGCCAGAGCATGACGACGAGCATCAAGCTGAAGATGCCGCCCATCATTAAGCAGATGGCGAGCAGCATGATGCCGTCAATGCCACTAGTGAGCAGGCCGCTGGTGAAGTCCCAGACGATGCCCCAGATCGAGAGAAGAATAAAGAGCACGCAGAGCGCGCTCATCTCGAGCAGGTACGATTTTGGCGTCATCCCCGATTCCCTTCCCACTGCCGCGGCCGCCGTCATCGAGCGATCTTATCCAAGATCATCCATCCGAGTAGCAATGGAATGTGTGCGACGGTGGCGTGCATCAGCCACTTCGCGCGGACGTTGCTGCGGGAGCGATTGGCCCAGGAAGAAACTTGGAGCAGAAGCAGACCCAGAATAAGAGCGCCATAAAAATAATGAATGCCGGTCATGCCGAGCACGGCCGGCAGCAGGCTCACGGGGATCAGAATGGCAGAGGTCGCCACGATCAGGCGGAACGTCTTGTCGCCCTGGCGGTCCACCACCGGAAGCATCAAGATTCCCGCGCGGCCGTAATCTTCGCGGTACATCCACGCGATGGCCATGAAATGCGGGAACTGCCAGACGAACAGGATGGCGAAGAGAACCCACGCGCCAAGCGAGAGCGAACCATGCGCTGCGGCCCAGCCGATCAGCGGGGGGAGCGCGCCAGGGACGGCGCCGACGGCGGTTGCGAGGGTTGTACGCGTCTTAAGCGGAGTGTAGGCCGCCAAGTACGAGACGCTGGTGGCGAGCGCGAGAAACGCGGCGAGAGCGTTGACGGCGACGAGGAGCCAGAGCGTGCCGCCGATAATTGTGGCTACGCCGAAGATCAGGACTTCTTTTGGCTGCAAGATGCCAGCGGGCAGCGGCCGGTTTGCGGTGCGGCGCATCACGCTGTCCATGTGGCGTTCGATGTATTGGTTCAGCGCTGCCGTGCCGCCGGCGACGAGCAGGGTGCCGCAGAGCGTGTTTATCAGGCGCACCCAATCGAGCGGGCCGTTGGACGCGAGGTAGAAGCCTGCGACGGTGGTGATGACGACTAGGAAGGTGACGTCCGGCTTGGTGAGAACGACATAGGCCCACGGCCTCTCGTATGCGGGGATGGATTCGACGCGTCCGTTGCTCATTGGTGGTGGCCCGCCGTTTTCATGCTCTGGAACTCTCCGCGCTGGAATTTGGGATGCGTCGAGTTTCAGCGGCGGTGGTTGTTGCCGCACCGCTTCGAATTATGCGGAAGCTGGCAAGAGTGAGTAGGACGCTTGCGGCCAGCGTGAGCGCGCCTACAAGAACGTGCGCCACCGTGAGGGCGACGTAGGTCTGCGTCGGCTGGGCCGCTTTGATTTCCTGAACGACCGCCCAATAGGCGGCGATGCCGAGAAGAATCTGCGTGCCTATGAAGGCTTGCAGCAGGATGCCCCAGCGGCGCAAGTCGCGAACGGAGCCGAAACGTTTGCGGACCGTGCGGCCGGTCCAGATCACGAGGAACAGGACGACTACGGCGCCAATCATGTGCGGCAGAATGCCGAAGGCTCCGTGGCGGAAGCCCGCGCCGAGGATCAACTGCACAAGGATCGCCGCGGTGGTGATCAGCGATAAGTTGCGGACGGAAGGGGAGCCGGGGTCGTCGAGCGCAGCTAAATCGCTATTCCACCACAGGCTCGTTAGCAGCGCCAGACTGACGACAGTGACGAAGAAAATTTGGGCGAGGATGGCGTGGATTGTGGCGGTGAGCGCGGGATCGTGGAACAGAACGCGCATGCCGCCGAGGATGGCTTGCGCGATTACGAGGCCGAGAGCGGTCCAACCTAGTTTGCGCAGGAAGGGCGAGCTTTTGCGCGCGAGCCAGATTGCGAGAATTGCGGTTAGGATCGCGACGGTGCCGGCCATCAAGCGATGTGCGTATTCGTAGCGGATGCCTCCGACGAGGGGCGGGATAATTTTGCCGTAGGCGAGCGGCCAATCGGGAACGGAGTCGGCGGCGTCGTTGCTGGTGACGAGGGCGCCGGCCATCAGCAGCAGAACGGTGCAGGATGCGGTGGCTACGGCAAAGCGATGGAGGCCTTTCGAAACGTTGGAGATAGGCATCCGGTCATTCGCTGGTTCGGGCATATTTTCCAGAAAAGTAAGCTACCACATTAGCGGCCATATTTCATGCGCCGGAATTGGCGCAAAAGCCATCGACAACGGTTAAACGTCTCGAAATTTGTGAGCGTGGCAAGCTGGGGCGCAGCAAGCAGCGCCCCTACGCGACCTTTTGTTATCGTTGCCGGTGGCGATGCGGCTCGCGCTGCCACGCTCTGTTTGTGGTGCTCGCCGCTCGACTAATCAGCTGGCGGCGGAGCCGGGGCCGACGCGTCGAATTTGAAATCAACCGTTTTCGAATCCTTCGGGCCGATCGTGACGGTTTGATCTTTTACACCGTACTTTTCCTGCCAGGCCTCGATGGTGTAGGTGCCGGGGGGCAGGTTCTTTAGTTCGAACGTGCCGTCTTTCGAGGTGATGGCGTAGTAGGGATTCTTGAAGACGAAAATGTAGCTCTTCATCCAGGGGTGCACGTTGCACTTCACCGGGATGGCGAGTTCGGGGCGCGCGAAAGATTCGTCAATGGGCGAAGTGCCGGGTGCTTGCGATTTGTTCCACTCGCGATTGTCTTTCGGCATGGGATGGATGTTGTGCGTGGTCTGGTCGTCGTTCTTTACTTCGAACGTTTGCCCAGCCATTAGAGCGACGATGTGGGGATCGTACATGCAGCCCTTTTGTGCAAGCGGCACGGCGTCTTTCGGCGTGTCGAAGACATAATCGCCGAGACCGTCTTTCACGAAAACAACGACGTCGCCGAGATCTCCCTTATCGTCGGTGACGACCGTCGGTGGAACTACCGGGCCGGAGTTCGCTTTTTGGCAGTAAGGCTCGGCGCTCATGTTGATTGGTTTTTCTTTGGCGGCCTTGCCGTCGAGGGTGACTTTGCCGGTTACGGTGCCGGCGGTTGAGGCGTCTACCGTCTTTCCGGCGGGGGCGGTGGTGGCGGCAGGCTGCTCGGCGGTTTCGTTGCTTTCTTTTTTGCCGCAGCCGGTAATAGCGATGGCCATGACGGCCGCGAGTGCGAGATGAAAGTATCTATTGCTCATTGCGGAAAAAGCCTCCTTGGGTGCAACTGAGTATTCTAGCAATTTCGGGTGTCGCTGATGCTGAATTCTCTTGGCGGGCGGTCGTCGCCGACGCCCCGATCGAAGAGAGATCCCTCGTCGGGCCAAAAACGGCCCTCTGTCGGGATGACAACGCACGTTAGCGCGCAAATTTGTGCTGCGCTACTTGCCGCCGGCGCCGCCTGATGATTTTGCTGCGCCGGTGCCGCCTCCTTTGGGCGTGCTGCCTAGTAACGCGGCTTGCTCTTGAGGCGTCAGCGAGAACATGTAACGGACCAGGAGCTCGGCTTGATCGCCGTGATATTGCTGCATGGCGCCTGGGACTGGGCCTGAGAATACCCAGTTATCGCCGTCTTTATGGAACAGGCCCGAGGGCATGGCTGTGCCGGGAATAATTTTCGCTGGGTCCGTGATCCATCTTGCAGTCCAGGCCGGCTGGAGGCGTTCACGAGCTAGCAGGAAATTCGGCGCGGAGGCGTTTTTATCGTGCGCTTCGTTGCCGGTCATGTGGCACTTCAAGCATGGCGCTGCCGGACTCGTGAACAAGCCGCGAGCCGCGGCTCGCTCGACGTCCGTGAGCGGTTCGACCTTGGGCGGAATGAAGGGGTCGGGCTGGGCCGACATTGCTTCGAAGAATAGAGTGAGCTTGCGGATTTCGTCGTCGGACAAGTAGAAGGTGGGCATGCGGACTTGCAGATATTGGCGGACGCCGTTGCGGTTGGTGTCCGTGGTGCTGAGCGAGGGATTCGCCAGGAATTGGCGCAACCAATCGGGATTGACGCGCGCGCCTTCGGTGGTGAGCACCGGAGGCAAATTGGCTTTGTTCTCGCCTTGATACATCGGCAGGGTCATCAGGACGGATTTCTGGCCGACGTCAATCTGGTGGCAGCCGATGCAATTATATTTCGTGACGATCCACCAGCCGTCTTGAATGTAACGGCGGCGATCCTGCGGCTTGTACATATATTCGGGCGGCAGAGTGGGATCGGTGCTGCCGAGGAGCATCGTCACAAGCGCTTCGACTTCCGCCTGAGACTGGAGATTAGGCTTGGGCATGCGCAGCGTGTCCATCGGATTCGCGTGATATTTCCCCTGGTCGTACACTGCGGGATTCTTCATTTTTTCTTCGAAGAAACCTTTGGCATCGAACCAAGCGATCTGCTTGCCCTGGCGGATGTTGGGCTTGCCGTCGGGGAGAACGCCACGCTTGGCGTCTTCGGTCCAGAGCGCGAAATCGAGGCGCTCGATGGGTTTGCTGCCTTCATTGGTTAGCTCGGTTCCAATGCGGCCGTCATCTTCCAGACCGCTGATTTCATGGCATCCGGCGCAACCGAAGTGGCGGACGAGGTCCTTGCCTTCCGCGGCGAGCTTGGGATCGTCCATGTAGTTCGCGGCGGCGTAGGTTGCATCGGCGTGTTTTTGAGTCATCAAGTAGCTGGCGATGTCGCGCGAATCTTCGATCGAGAGGCGCAGGCTGGGCATGATCGTGGGTTGCTGAACGACGAGTTCGTGGCCGTCGTTCGGGCAACGCGAGTGGTCGAGGTCGAAGACGTACGGCAGATTGTGCTTGGCGTAGTCTTGCGGACCGAGGTCCTTCTTTTCGTACGGGCAATAGGGTGCGGAGCGCTGGCGCGGGTTGTGAACCCAGCGGACGAGGTAATCGTAATTTTCTTTTTCGCCGACGCGGCTGAGATTCGCCGCGAAAGTGCCGCCGACGGCGTTCGCGCCTTCACCGATGGCGTGGCAGGCGAGGCAGCCGCGCGATTCGAGCAGAACTTTTCCGTGGTCGGCGTTTCCGGCCGGCTGCTTTTCGAGCGGCGGACCGGCGAGTGAATCCTGCCAGATGAACGCGGCGATTGCGCTGATCTGATCTTGCGAGAGCTTGAACTGCGGCATTTTGGTGGTCGGGCGGAACTCGGTGGTGTGCCCGATCCAGTATGGAATCCATTCCTTGCGGAGTTTCTGGCGGGCTTCTTTCAGATCGGGGCCGACCTTTTTAATTTCTTGTAAAAGATCGTGGCTGTGAACTTCGAGAGATTCGCTTTGCGCGTCCATGCGGCTGATTTCAACGGTGAGGTTGGTGGCCTGCGCGTAGTATTTGTCGGCGCTGTCGTTGTCCGCGGCGGTGTCACCGAGTTTTTGCAGACGCGGAATTTCGAGTTCGTCGTCGGCTTTGGTTTTGGCTAACTGCAAAATGGTTTGGCGAGCGTTGACGAGCTGCTCATCCTGATTATCGAAGCCATTGAAGCGGTGGCAGCCGATGCAGCCCTTCTGACGGTAGAGCTGCTTGCCTTCGTTCAAAACCGGTGCGTGCTCGGTGACCATGTCCGCGGAATGGCATTGCTGGCAACCGGCGTTGTAATTTTCGGGATAGTAGAGCGGCCAGAGCCAGTGTTCGTAACGACCGTGACCGCGCTGGACGGAATTGATGGCGCGGCCGTTGCCGCCGTGGCAGGGCGAGCAGCCAAATTTTTCGAGCGGATGCCACTGGATGAGATCCAGGTCGGGATGGCTGGTAAACGGAGCGTCATTGCTTTTGGCCATGCCGAGGTCGGCCTTCGTCAGCGTGAGTTGCGCCGGAACATATTTCTGGTCGGTGGCTACGTGGCACGATTGGCAGCGGTCCACGAGGCCAGCGCCGCCGAGATTATTGAGTGAGGCGCCGGGAGGATTGACGTTGATTTGAATGATGTTCTCGTCGAAATCTTCCATGGCATGCTGCAAACTTTCGAGCGACGTGGAACTGAGGCCCGGCAAGTGCTCGGAAGTGTATTGCGCGAGTTCGGCGCGGGCGTCTTTGGCGGGCTTGTCAATCTCGCCGCGTTTGGCGACCAGAGCGGCGCGCTGGGCGATGATGCTGGTGAAAGTGTCGTTGAGCTGATCGCCGGTGAAGGTTTTGTTGTTCTGAATCGTGCCATCGGCGTTGGGCCAATCCACTTTCCAGATGGTGCCGATGCCCTTCTCGGCGTCTTCCAGATCTTTCTTGCGCGCGGCTTTCGTAGACTTGTCGGAATCCGGGACGATTTCGTATTGGTAGACGAGAGAGCCGATCTTGCCGCGAGCGTCCTTGAAGGCGTCACCCATGGCGGCGCGCTGATCATCGAGGAGCGCGATTTGTTTGGCGATGTCCGCGTCCTGGGCTTTGGTGGACTTTTCCGCGGCGTCTACTTTGGCGAGGAGCGCTTTATAATCGGCGGAAGAATAGACTACGTCCTCGTTCTTTTTCTGGCTCTTGACGGCTTTCTCGAGGTAGGTGGAATAGGCCTTGGCAAAGCGGCTCTGATATTCGCGCCAGGGTTGCAGGCCGTAGAATTCGACGTAAAACGACCACGCCACGGTGATGATCAGCAGGAAAGAGGCGATCAATAACGGGAGCGCGAAGGATTTGCTCTTGATTGGATCGTCAGGGCCGGTTTCGGGAGAACGATCAGGCACCAAGAACCTCCTTCGATGTGGTGGTCGTGCGCTCGAAAATCAAAACAGATCCCTCAGTCACTTCGTTCCTTCGGGATGACGATCCTCGCCGGATCGTCATATGCTGAACCATGGCGTTACCCAGACGTATTTGATCGTGAAAATCAGGCGCAGCAGGATTTTCACTGGAAGCGAGAACATGAAAATCAGGAACGTGTACATGGTGACGAGCTGCAGCAGGCTCATGCGCTTGTAAATCTTGCGGCTGAATTCGGTGCGCATGCAGAGCCAGTGAACGAGATATCCCGCCAGGATAAAGAACAGGACGAGCGGGAAGATGCCGAAGATGACGCGCGCCCAAATGGCGCCTTGGTCTTTGGTGGTATGGAAAATTGAGGCGATCCACGAGCCATCAATCCCGACAACCTGATCGAGGTTGCGGTTCACCGCGTAATCCACTCTTTCAGCGTCCCAAGTTTTACCGGGCCAGAACCACATCCATCCGGGGCCGCGGATGAAGGTGCCAATGACGATCATCACAATCCAGAGGCCGATGAAGCCGAAGAGGAAAGTCCAAATGGCGAAGCGGCGTTGCTTGTAGGTGTAATAGCCGTTGCCGAGCGGGTTCGCGTCAATGTACGGAATGACCATCAGGCCGACGATGACGAGAGTGGGCATCACTACGCCGGCGATCCAGGGGTCGAAGTACACCAGCATTTCCTGCAGGCCGAGGAAATACCACGGGGCTTTGGCAGGATTCATGGTGACGTTGGGATTCGATGGCTCTTCGAGCGGCGCGTTGAGGGTGAGCGACCAGACCATTAGCAGGACCGTGATAATGATGGCGACCAGGAACTCCATGCGCATCAGGTACGGCCAGGTGTGGACTTCGCGATCCCACTTCGGATCCCATTCCTGTGTCTTGCGGTATTTCGTTTTGGCTAGCTGGGCGTCGGATTCGAGGATGGCGATCAGTTTATCGTTTTCAATTCCCTGCTTGAGCGCGTACCAAAGATAGAACGGAATGAAGAAGAGCAAGGCAACGATGGGAACGTTGTCGGGAGCCGATGCGATTTCCCAGATTTGATGCCAATCCATCCGTCAGTCTCCTGCGGAGTGCGTGTGACAAATGCCTGCATTCGAAATCTGCGCGAGGGTTGTAGCGGGCACGGCGTGCCGTGCCCCTACTGTCTCGTTGTGTTGTACGCGGTGCGTCATTTGTCGTGCATGCCCATGCCGCTGGGCCGCAACACTACCGGCCTGGGGTTTCGTTCCTCTTTGATTTCGCTTTCTAGCATCACGGGGGCTGGGCCCGAGATGCCGCCGTCTTTCCGGACGCGCCAGAAATGCACGCCGAGGAAAATCGAGACGATGAGCGGGATCGCGATGCAGTGCCAGATGTAGGCGCGCAAGAGTGCATTAGCATCCACGATGGAGCCGCCTAACAATGCAAAACGGACGTCATTATATGGCGTCATGCCGAGGAGCGCGCCGAACGGCCCCTCGTGTCCTAAGAGCGGCGTGGCGCGGGCCATGTTGGTGCCCACGGTGACGGCCCAGAAGCCGAGCTGATCATCGGGCAGAAGATATCCGGTGAAGCTGAGCAGCATCGTAAGGACCATCAGCAGAACGCCGACGCACCAATTGAATTCGCGGGGACGTTTGTAAGAACCCGTCATGAACACGCGGAACATATGCAGCCAGACGGCGATGATCATCAGGTGCGCGGCCCAGCGGTGCATATTGCGCAGGAGCTTGCCGAAGGGGACGTCGTTTTCAAGATAGAGAATGTCGCGGAAGGCCTGCACTTTGGACGGGTGATAGTAGAACATCAGCAGGACGCCGGTGAAAGTAAGCACGATGAAGAGGTAGAAGGTGATGCCGCCCATGCCCCAGGTGAAATTGTATTTCGTGGCGTCGCGATTTACTTTGGCGGGGTGCAGGTGAAAAAAAACGTTGGAGAGCACGCTGAGAGCGCGGTTGCGCGGCTCTTCATCGTGTTTGACGCGGAAGATGGAGCGATAGAGCTGAGTCTTCTCAGGCTCTTTGAGGCCGTCCGCTTGTTCCTTCGCTTTGCCGACCAGCGTTTCGCGAAGAGCAGCAGCGCTGTCCTGGACTTTGTCCAAGACGCCGGTTTTCGGCTTGCCGTCTCCGTTTTCTTCGGGCATTCGGTATTGACCCCTTCCGAATCCAAATCTACTTGGCCGGGTGCGGGCGTTCGCACGCGCTAAACGTTCAAGAACGCTCCCGGATCATTGAAATGGTTGACGCCGGCGCGTGGATCATCCACGAAGAGCCGGCTGGTATCCACCGTGATTTGACCGGTGGGATCAAGCGAAACGTCGGCGCGATCCATGGGGCGAGGGGCTGGGCCCTCGAAATTTACTCCCTCGCTGTCGTAACCGCTGCCGTGGCACGGGCACTTGAATTTATTTTCCGCGGGCTTCCATTCCGGCGTGCAGCCGAGATGAGTGCAGCGCGCGAAGATGACGAAAAGGCGGTCCGGTTCGCGGACGACCCACACGCGATTGGTCATCAGGAAGCGCTGGTCAATACCAAGCCCGAAATCGGAGGGAAAACCGATATTGAAGGTGGTATTGGGCTCGTATAAGGCGCGGGGGAAGAAGAAGCGGAGGAACATCAGGAAGTTGACGCCGAGGTAACCCCAAATACAGGCCCATACAATTCTGCGGCGGCCTGTATTGACCGCCTTGGCGGCGGCTTGTGCTTCCGGCGTTTGAGACGGTCTCGCTTCCGCCGCTACAGGCGGCGATGCGGGTTGTCCCGGCTTCCCTTCGGAAATTTCTGCCATAGGCCCGTTGAGATTGCTATCCCACAAACCAAAACTATAAATTTAAGATGGCTGACTCAGTCCGAAGAAATGAACAGTGCGTTATATGATTTGGGAGCGGCTGTGTCAAGACATTCTGGAAGAAAACTTTTTACGCGGTGAATGCGCGGCGAAGGAATGCGCGAGGATGATGCGGAGCAAGGCTCGCGCTTGAGGCTAGGTGGTGAGGGAGGCGACGCCGCTGCGCATGCCTACTGAGCGGAGAACGAGGTCCGCGAGCGCGCGGATCAATAGCGGCGAATCGTTGAGCGCGGGCATCATGTGAAATTCGGCGATGCCTAGCGATTCGGCGTGTTGGCGGGCTTCGATATTGATTTCGTGCAGGGTTTCGATGTGCTCGGTGAGAAAGGCGATGGGGATCACGAGCATGCGGGTGATTCCGCTTTTGGCCATGCGTTCGATGGTTCCGGTGAGCGACGGTTGCAGCCACTTCTGCGGGCCGACCTTGCTTTGATAGCAGAGCACGTAGGGATTTTCCCAGGAGCCTAGTTCGCGAACGAGCTGGACGGTTTCTTCGATCTGTTTGGGATAAGGATCGCCCTTTTCGACTAGAGCCAGCGGCAAGCCGTGCGCGCTGAAGACGAGATGTACGTCGTCGGGACGATCGAGGGTCGAGAGAACTTCGTTGATGCGCTCGACGATTCCAGCGATGTAATCGGGATGGTCGTGGAAATGGTCAATGATCTTTACAGGCGTGCGGGGCTGGTATTGGCGATTCCATTCGTTGAGGCTGCTGCGAGTGGTGGCAAAAGAATAGTGCGGATAGAGCGGGAGCAGGACGAGTTCGTCGTAGGTCTCGCGATCGAGCGCCGCGATGGCTTCGACGGTGCTGGGATGCCAGTAGCGCATGGCCACGACCGTGCGTGCCGGGATGTGAAGCTTCAGAGCTTTTTCCAGGGCGCGGGATTGTTGTTCGGTAAGGCGGCGGATGGGTGAGCCCCCGCCGATTTCGGTGTAGTGTTGGCGGACGATTTTCGAGCGCGTGGTGGAGATCAGTTTGGCGAGGGCTTTGCGCGCGAGGAAGGCGCCGGGGAAATTGATGATGTCCGGATCGCAGAATAGATTGTAGAGAAAAGGTTCGACGGCGGCCTGGCTATCCGGCCCGCCGAGTTGGAACAGCACTACCGCGATTCTTTTGGCCCCGGCCATGACGCACCTCTGGCAAACTCAGCCTTGCCCTTGCTGCAACTGCTGCTTGAGCCGCTCGATTTCCTGACGTACTTGCGAGATGCGCCGGGCGACGCTGACTTCATAGACGAAGAAAACGACCCAGACGACCATCCACGCCGTAAACAGAAATTCGAAATTTTTCATCGTCCGGCCTTTCCTAGCGCGGCTTCAGCGGCGCGCGAAGCATCCGAAGCACGCGATTCGATCGCGAAACGCAATTCAGCGCATTCGTTGCGCAGCATTTCCAGCCGGTAGCGATCCACCAGCACCAATATCATTACGCAAAAGACGGCAATAACGCAAAGCAACAAAACCTTGGCGATCATGGGCGCGAGGCCGGAGTTGGGGCCGCCCAGTATAACCGGTTGCGGATGCTGGGTGCGCCAAAGGCGGTTCGAGAGGTACACGAGGGGAATATCGAGCGACGCAAAAATTCCGAAGATGGCGGAGAGCGATGCTTTCTTTTCCGGGTCTTCGATCAGGCGGCGGAGCAACAAGTAGGCGATGAAAAGCAGCCAGAGAATGAAGGTGGAGGTGAGGCGAGCGTCCCAGGTCCACCAGATGCCCCAGACAGGGCGCGCCCAGAGCGGGCCGGTGATCAACCCTATGGTGCAGCACATGACTCCCACTTCGACTCCGGAGACTGCGAGGGCATCCCATTTGCGGTTGCGAGTGATGAGATAGGCGACGTTGGCGTAAAAGGCGACGGAGAGCGCCGAGAACATGGAGATCCAGCTGGGGAGATGGAAATAAAAGATGCGCTGGATGGCGTGCATCGTCTTTTCATCAGGCGCGATGAATAGAGCGGCGTAGCCCGCTACAAAGATGAGCAAGGCGGCGAGGATTGTCAGTGGTAAGCGGGCCTTCATTCGTCGCAGGACCTCATTCTTCGATCAGTCTTCCATCAAATAGTCGCACAGAAGCCAGGAAGCCGTCAGGAACACAATATCAAATCCGGCGAGGAATGCGACCCAGGTGCGGTCGATCATGGGCTGCTCGGCGAAGAGAGCGGCTGTGGATTCTACCGCGGCGATGAGGAGCGGGGTGAGGATCGGGAGCAACAGCAGCGGGAGAAGGAGTTCGCGCATGCGCGCGTGGGCGGAGATGGCGGAGAAAACCGTGCCGGTGACTGTCAGTCCGAGGGTGCCCAATGCCAGGACGAAGGCTAAGCGGCCGACGATTCCTGCAAGCGAGACGTTGTAGAGGACGGCGAATATTGGGACTAGCAGAAGTTCGGCTAGGGACATGAAGATGAAGTTCGCGAGAATTTTTCCTAGCAGGATTGCGAAGGTCGAGACGGGCGCCATGCGCAGCGCGTCGAGGGTTTCGTTGGTTTGTTCGCGCGCGAAGGATGGATTGAGCATCAGCGAGCCAGCGAAGAGGAATGCGATCCAGAGCAGGCCGGGGCCGTAACGGCGGGATTCCGCTGGGGTGGGATCGAAGGCGAAGCTGAAGAGGACGACTACTACGAGGGCGAAGACGATGGTGGCGGTTAGGAGTTCGCGCGTGCGGAATTCCAGGCGGAGTTCCTTGCCTAGGATGATCGCGGCGGTTTTTGCGGTGGTCAAAAGCAGATCCCTCGCTGCGCTCGGGATGACAGTGCGTTGTTTGAGGCGTGTAAAAGTTTAAATTTGTCTGATCGCGATGGCGTGCGAAGACTTTTCAACTTAAGCCTCCGCTCGGAGCGCGGCTAGCAGCGGGGCAGGATCGCCGCCTGCGCCGCTGTCGCGTTGGACGCGGCCGCCTGCTAGCGCTGATGGCGCGCGTGGCTAGTTCTAGCGATTCGTTGCGCGCGTGGGTGCTCATCAGTATGGTGCAGCCTTCTGCTTTCAGGCGCGCTAGCGTGGCGCTGAACCATTCGAGACCTTGGCGGTCGAGTCCTGCTGCAGGTTCATCGAGCAGAAGCAGGCTGGGGCCGTGAAGCAACGCGCGAGCGATTGCCAGGCGCTGGCGCATTCCTCTGGAGAAAGTTCGCACGAGGCTTCCCGCGCGCGTGCTAAGGCCGCAATCTTCCAGCGCTCGTTTACGCGGCGCGGAATCGGAAATGTGTCCAGGCCATAGAGCTTGGCGAAGAAAGTGAGATTTTCGGCGGCGGTGAGATCGTCGTAGAGCAGAGTGCTGTGGCCGACCAGGCCGATGACGTGCTTGGGCCTGAGAAAAACTGCCTGCGCGCGCGACGCTGCCGCTAGGTGGCTGGCCCGTTCGTAAAACTTACGCCGCCTCGCGTGGGATTCGAAAGGAGAGCCGCGATTCGCAGCAGAGTGGTCTTCCCTGCTCCGTTTGGCCCGAGGAGCGCGACGAATTCGCCGGGGAGAATTTCTAGCGTCACATCGCGGAGAGCGGCGAAGGCGCCGAAGCGTTTTTCGACGCTGTGAAAGGAGAGGCCTACCTGCGGTGTCGCGGGATGCTGCGAAGACTCGCTTGTGGCGGCCAATGCGTTGCGCCTAGCCTCGCACGAAGCCGCGAAGCGTTTTTTCGACGTTTTCACGCTGGCGCGCGTAGTCTTCTTCGCTGATGGTGCCGGCCTGACGACGGAGTTCGAGACGGAAGATGCTGTCTTTTAGTTCATCGAGGCTGCCGCGGACTTCGTTGTCTATGGCCGCAACTGGTTCGGACGATTGGGCGCGGGCTGCGGATGGAGCGGGCATTTCGGCGATCGCCGGTGAAGAGCTGGAACGCGTCGCCGATTTATTTTCTTTGCGAGACCTTGGCGCGTCCGCGGCGACCGCTTCCGAGGCATTCGAGGCGACGGCTGGGCGGGGCTTGAGCCACAGGTAGGCGAAGCCGAGCACGAAGATGGACGCGAAGCCGCCGGTCAGAATCCACTTCAGCCCATCGAGGCGCGCGGGAATCGTGGTGGCACTGACTGATTGCGCTTCGGCGCTTCCGCCATCAGATGCGCGCGAATTCACGGAAGGATTTTGCGAGTTGTCCGGACCTCCGCCGGGGCCTGCGGCTCCGTTCGAACTCGATTGCGGCGGCGGAGCGGTACCGGAGACGGAAACGTCAATCGGCGAATTGGCCGCGACGTTGTCACGCATGTAAACGTTGAAACCCTGGTCCTGGCCCGCGGGGGAAATTCCGCTGCCGGAAATTTGCACGGTGGGCGGGGCGGCGATGATCAGGCGTTCGGTCGAATAGGGCGAGACGTTGCGCAGCGTCAGATGATTGCCCGCGTAAGGCATTTTGTAGGAGAGGCGCACGCCGCTTTCGCCCGGGCGGAACGGAAAGGCGATCGCTAGTTTGTTCTTGCCCTTGTCGATCGTTCCTTGCACTACGGGCATGCCAGAGCTGCCCCAGGCCGACGCTTGATTGAAGTCCGCGCCATCGGGAAGCGTGAAATTGAACGAGCCATCTTCGCGGTAGTAGGCGACGGGAGGCTGGGTTTTGTTGGCGATCATGTACTCTTCGCCGATCATAAGGTCCGAGCCGTTCGGTTGCAGGATGATGGCGTGATTGGCGACGCTGAAGGCGTCGGGTTTGTCGGTGGGTTCGAAAACTTCGACATCCGCGGTCGTTTTTCCGGGAGTGATGGGCTCGTGGTAATTCACACCTTTGTAGACGACGCGCAGGAGCATGGGGCCGGAACCGAGTTGCGGGTTATCGAAGTGATAGTGGCCTTGCGCGTCGGTTTTTGTGTTGGCTACCGGCTGCATGCCGCCTTGGAGTTGGATGAGGATCACGTCGGCGCCGGTGGCTAGTTTTCCATTGGTGCCATTCTTTACGGTGCCGTCTAGCGTGCCGGCGAAGGTAGCATGCGCGAACAGAGCAGCCGCCGCGAGAGCGAGCAGCGAGAACCTGGTTGCGGTACGAACTAATCGATTGTGAATGACGCGAGAGTTCATGAATTTCGTACCTTCTCCGTGGCTACTAGTTCCGCGGCCGTTTGACGCATGGAAGCTTGCCGCGTGGCGGCCGTGGGCGCGCCGCCGGTCAGTTGGTCCATTTCGGCTAGGACGCGCGCGGCTTCTACTTCGAGCGATTGCTTAATTTCTTCGAAATCGTGCTCGGAGAATTTTCCGGCGCGAAATTCGAAGCGGAGGTCGCGCAGATTTTCGTAAATGGCGTCGCGACGGTCCATGAGCTGGTCGAGTTTGGTGCGATGGGGCGCGGAATCGGACTCGTCCACCTTCACGTTGAAGATGAACAAAATGGCCGCGGCCGACAGGAGCGCGCATGCTACGGCGATGTCCACGCTACTCATCGTGGTCCTTGGTCGGCTCCCTGCCGGCTTCGCGCTGGACGCGCTGGAGGAATGCAGCGTCAATCGGCGGTCCGCCGGCTGGGGCGAGGGCTGCTTTTTGTTTCCAGCGGCGGACGACTTGCCAGACGAGCACGAGGGCGATCAACGGCAGCACAACCGGCATGACCCAAGCCAGCAGGTCGAAGCCTTTTTTCGGAGGCTCGACCAGGACTGTGGGGCCGTATTGCTCGACGTAGGCTTGGAGAATCGCGTCATCGGATTCGTTGCGGGCGACGCGGGCGTCAAGATCTTTCTGCATGCCTCGCGCGGTATCGCACGGGCCGGAGAAGGTGCCGCCGGGATGGCTGCAGAGGCCCGCGGAATCTTCGCAGCCGCCGCACATGCACATTACGCGCTTGCTTAGGTCTTTCGCTCGTGGCAATTGCTGGGCTGCGACGGAGCCCGAACCGACCGCCACAACTAGCAGCGCCAGCGCTATTGAACGAAGGCAAAAGCTTAACGCAGAGGACGCAGAGAAAGGCCGCAGAGCACGCGGAGACTTCCGAGTGCGTTGGTAGCCGAGCTTGCTCAAGAGAAGATCAGTCATGGCCTTCTACTCGTCTGGCGACCGCGCCTATTGCTGGAGATGAGCCCGCGATGGCGTCGGCCCAAGAGCGTTCGGTGACGGGGCGCAGGACTAGTGCGGTGCGGCGATTCGGGATTAGCGCGAGGATCGTGCCGAGTACGACTACGATGCCTCCGAACCAGATCCATTTAACAAGAGGCAGCAAATAGGCGTGGACTGAGGGACGGCCGCTCTCCGGGCTTTGTCCGGCGTAGACCACGTAGAGATCGCGCAGCGGCGATGATTGCACGGCGACCATCGTTTCGGTGATCTGGCTTGTTAGGAAGAAACGGCGCTCGGGATAGAGCATCATGTCCGATTTGCCGTTCTTGAAGACTTCCAGAGTGGCGCGGCTGGATTGGTAGTTGTTGTTCGCGACCTGATCGAAATTCTGGCAGAGGATGGTGTAAGGGCCGATGGTGAGCGTGTCGCCGATGCCGAGGTCTTTCTGAATGTCGCGATTGAAGGGAGTGCCGGCGATGCCTATGAAGACGAGCACCATTCCGAAGTGGACGACGTAGCCGCCGTAGCGGCGGGTGTTGCGCATGGTGAGTTCGCCGATGGAGGTGAGGAGGTTCGTGCCATCACGCGCGGAGATTACACGTGCGCCGCGATAGAACTCCGAGGCGATTGTGAGCGTGACGAAGAAGCTCAGGATGAGGCACATCAGCGCGTAGACGTCGCGGAAGCCGAAAATCAGGGCAATGACTCCTGCAAGGACGCCGCCGCCAAGCGGCCAGGCAAAATTGCGCTTTAGTGCGTCGAAGGAAGTCTTGCGCCAGGCGAGCAATGGTCCCACGCCGGTCAGCATCAGAAGGAACAGCGCGATGGGAATCATCACTTTATTGAAGAACGGTGGACCGACGCTGATTTTGCTGCCTTCGACCCATTCCGAGAGAACTGGGAAGAGAGTACCCCAGAGCACGGCGAAGCAGGCGGCGAGGAGGATCAGATTGTTGAAAAGGAAGCTGGATTCGCGCGAGACGAGAGAATCGAGTTGGTTGTCGCTGCGCAGGTAATCGTGATTCTTCCAGTACGCCGCAAAGCAGACTACGAAAACGATTATGAGGAATCCGACAAACCAGCCGCCGATCGAAGATTGAGCAAAGGCGTGCACGGAGCTGACTACGCCGGAACGCGTGAGCATCGTGCCGAGAATACATAACATGAAGGTGGTGAAGACGAGCCAGACGTTCCACACCTTCATCATGCCGCGCTTTTCCTGCATCATCACGGAGTGCAGGAAAGCGGTGCCGGTGATCCAGGGGAGAAGCGAGGCGTTTTCAACCGGGTCCCAGGCCCAGTAGCCGCCCCAGCCGAGCACGGCGTAGGCCCAGTGCGCGCCGAGAAGGATGCCGATGCTCTGGAAGCACCACGCAATCATGGTCCAGCGGCGAGTGATGTGAATCCATTTCTCGCCAGGATACCGGCCCAAGAGCGCCGCAAGCGCGAAAGCAAATGGTACGGTGAATCCGGTGTACCCGAGATAGAGCATCGGGGGATGTATCACCATTTCGGGATATTGCAGCAACGGATTCAGGCCGCGGCCTTCGGAAAGTCTGGCGAGGTGCATCACGCCCGCGCCATCGGCGCCGGCTACTACTTGAAAGGGCGTGGCGACGAAGTTGTTGAGAGTGAGGAAAAAAGTTTGCACGCCTGCCATAACGACACCGGCGTAAGGCATCAGTTCGGGATGGCGCTTGCGATTCAGGAACAGAACGAAAAATGCGTAGCCGGAGAGCAGCCAGGTCCAGAGAAGGAGCGAACCTTCCTGACCAGCCCAGAGGGCTGCGAATTTATAGTAAGGAGGCAGCGCGGTATTGCTGTGCTCGGCTACGTATGCCAGCGAAAAATTATTCGTGAAGAAGAAATATTCGAGGCATCCGACCGCGATCGTGACCAGGACGAAGACGGCCATGCCCGCGTTGCGGGCGCTCTTCGTCAGCAGGATGCGGCGCGTGACGATGCCGACGATTCCGGCGACGACAGCGTACACCGCCGCCAGGAAGGCGAGCAGCAGTGCTAACGAGCCAAGAATATCCACGAATTTCCCCCGCGCTGATTTGCTCTAGTCGTGTACGGCGCTAGCTTCCCGAAGGCCGCGCGTAGGAGCCTGTCGAAGTTTGCCCCGGTTGCGGAGCCGTGGCCGTCGGTGCAATAGGCGAAGCCTCGTATTTCGAGGCGCACTTCGCTTGCACTTGCTCAGCCTGGAAGCGATTGTCCGGCATCAGTTTGCCTTCTACTAGCGCCTGCGCGCCATCTTTAAAAGTGTCGGGCAATGGATCGCGCCCGATATAACTCACCGGAAGGTTCTTCCCCTGTTCCGTGAGTACGAAATTCACTCGGTCGCCGAGGTGCTCGATGGTTCCGGCTTGTACGTTGCCAGAAACACGCATACGCTGGTGCAGCGCTGAGCCTTGGAGCGTCGAAAGCTCGGTGATGGTGTGGTAGTAAGTCTTGCTTTGAGTGAAGCCCACGTAGGCTAGCGCCATCAAGGTAATGACAATGATCGCCGAGCCGACCAGGAACTTGCTTCGGGCATTCATGCGCGGCACTCCCGGTTGCAATTCGATGGAACGGTTGATTCTAGCATAACGCTTGGGCGCGTCCGAACGGCTATTCTTCACAAATCTTTACGTGGGCGCTGGCGATGGGCGAGCGCGAGGCGGCGGGGCTCGCCTGCTGCGCGCCCTGGTAGGACAACCTCAGGGCGCGCAGAGACAAGATGTGCACGGCGCCTGCAAGCGTGCGACGGAACTCGACGCCGTGCAGCCGTGGCTATTGGTTAAGGCAAAATATAGCGGGTATCAGAACCGGAACGAAACACCAACGTAGGGTTCGGCCATGTGCGTGGGAGAATTGGTGAACTGAGTCGCGACGGTGAAATCGGGAGTGCGATAGACGAGTCCGCGGTAACCAGCCTGGAGATTGAGCCCATGCGTGAGTTTGTAGGTGACGCCTCCGCCATAAAGGAACGCGGCGCGATCCTGCGACACTCCGCCGCTGGTGGTGCCCGGGAAAACCGGCGAGAAGAACAGCGCGCCGGTGCCGGCTTCGACGAAGGGATGGAAACGAGCGTCTTCGGGAACACCGAAGGTGAATTGATACGCGAATGAAGCCTCGTTGACATTCGCTTGCGTCACCGCGCCGTCATTGTAGAACTGGGAGAAGCGCGTGTGGCTGTAGTTCACTTCGATAGCGCTCCAGCGATTGAAGTGGTAACGATAATTTACGAGAAGCCCACCGGAATAGCTGGGGCTGACCGCGACTCCGTCTCCAGAGGCGAATTTCTGGAAGTTGCCCGTGAAGTTCGCGGACACTTCGGAATTGCCATTCTGCGCGAGTGCCGGCAATGAAAACAGCACCAGCGCCGCCAATACCAGACTTATCTTAATCCGCATTTCCAAATGCCTCCCATTTTTTGGACCGGTCTGCATAGCCACACGAACACACCCGTGGCTACGCGCGAACGATCCGTTTTTGTTTTTACAACAGTGTCCAACTTGCGCGTTTCAAGCGCGGCGGTTAGCGCGCCGCTGCCTGAGACACTGAGGAGCTACGGTGCGTTGGATGGATGCGGCGTTGAGGTGGTTGCACAAATCCGGGGCAACCAAGGAAATAATGTTCGAAGATTTTGGAACTTTTTTTGCGTTCACTGCGCTGAGTGCGTGCGATTTCGCGGAGGAAGATACCGCAAATCGCGGAGTGGAATTCTCAGGCTTGGCGCTCGAGCGCTTTGGCCAGGCGATCGCCGAGCGACGTGCCGAATTCGGCCTGCCCCTGAGGGTCGCCGAGGAAGGGATCGTCGAACGGCTCGCCATTGTTCAGGATCATTTTCTCGTTCCATCCCTTGAGCTGCAATAGCGGGAGCAACGCCTGGAGGTCGCGCGAAATCGGTGCGAGAAATTTCGGCTTGTAAGATGAATTCACGCGGAGGACGACCGTGGAGGCCAGCCGGTCGATCGCCGCAGCGAGTTCGCTGGATGATTCGACCGGACATTCGACCGCATAGGCCAGGAAGTATCCGCGCTTTTGAAATTCGGCGAGCGCGGATTCTTCCGACGTGTGTGCAGCTCGAGTGCGTCCGGTGCATTTCGCAAGCTCGTCGAAAAACATGCGCGATGCTACAGAACGCTCATTCAGGTCCGCGGCGGGGCGATAGAAATAATCTTCAAGTGTTGCAGGTGGCGCGGCGTCGAGGAGCAGCACCTGGATGTGGATGGGTCGGAAACGGGTGGCGAGTTCGAGGCGCTCGATGCGTTGGCGGATGTGGGCTTCGTCTACCTGAGCGCCGCATCCATCGCAAATGGGCATGCCGTATCTCCTGGGTTGGTTCGGGTGGTTCGGGCAACTTCACAAAATAACATATGGAAAGCGGCGTGCGTGAAATTCACGTGAGAAGGACCACCGGCGGCTGTGGACCTGCGGGTGACTGCGCGGGAGTCTCTGGCGTTGACTGCTGCTTACTTGTGCTCGCTTTCGACGTTGTCGTTACTGGTGGCCGGAGCGGTAGCGGTGCTGGGCGCGGACGACTTGGGATTGTTCTGAGCGGCGGCGCCCAATTTGGCGCGCAGGCAGCCGACCAATTCAGGCGCCATCTCGGAGATCTGCATGCCTTCGGAGACCAGAAACTTGCAGCTTAGAATCGGGCGCGCCTGGTCGTCGTCTGAGAGCTGGCAGCTCACTTTGCAGTATTGACATTCCTGATTCCAGCAGAAACGGCCGTACGGGACCGTCTCCGGACTGATGAACTGGAACGCACGCAATAAGGAATTGCGTTCGGGAACCAGGAAAGTCTTTCCCAGGATAGTGATTTCAACCAGCTTTTCGTATGGACGGAAGAGTTCGGACATAAGTGGCGCGCTCGTGTCTGCCATTGGAATGAATCCCCTGCTAAGGAAGCTAAAGCACCGCGTAAGGCAGGGCAATGAAAAGAGAATTGCGCGGTGTTCAATGCTCCAATGGGGAAGGAATTGCGAAGCGAAACGGCGTCGAGCGGCATATAATAGAACAGCGTCGTTGAGAATGCCTTTATGACCATTGAACAGCAAGTACTGGAAAAATTGCGCGACTTGCCTCCTGAGAAGCAGAAGGAGGTCTTGGACTTTGTGGACTTCTTGAAAGAAAAGAACAGCACAAAGAAGGAACGGCGCAGCTTGTTGGGATTGTGGGCAGATCTCGACTTTCATGTGACGGAAGAGGACATCGCCGAAGCCCGACGGGAGATGTGGGGTAACTTTCCTCGCGACATTGAGCTATGAGCGCGGTGCTCGACACGCACACGGTGCTGTGGTATTTGGAAAATTCTAGTGAGCTATCAGCCGTCGCGCGCGCCACGATCGAGGACGCGATCCGCGAGGCCCGCGACGTGCACGTGTCCGTAATTTCTGTAATCGAAGCGGTGTACCTGGCCGAACGCAAGAGAATCCCTATGGCCGCCTTGCAACGACTCCGCAATTCCCTGGCGAACCCCAGCGCGGGATTGTTAATTGCGCCGGTGGATACCTTCGTTGCTGACGCTTTGGAGAAAATTCCGCGCAGCATCGTGCCTGACATGCCGGACCGCATCATCGCTGCGACCGCCCTTCAGCTTAACCTGCCACTGGTCACTCGGGACCGCCGCCTTCAATCCCTTGGAATCCACACAATCTGGTAAGCGGGCCGCGGGGTGCGGTTTTCCTACGTCCCCCTTTTGGAGTTGTGTCGAACGGTGCTGGTGACGACTCTAGAAGCGCGGATCACGCTAGACATTCCTGGTATCTGGATGCGCCAGGAAGACCAGCGTGAAGGCACCTAGGGCAATGCCTAGCGGGCCGTTGGTTAGGCCGAAGAACGCTGCGATATAGCCCAGCTTGCGTGCGGAGGCCGCGCCGGACATAAGATTTAGGCCGGCGATAACGCAGACTACTCCTGCCACGATTCCCAGGATGATTACAAAGATCAAGAAGACGTGGAAGAAATCCATCAGCGCGAACGGATTAGGGACTCTGGAAAGCAGCGCGCCCCACATAAGGGTGAGTGTGGCGCTGTACATGAAGACTCCGAGAGCGCCGATCAGACGCAATAGGCCGTAAAGGATCCAAAGAATTCCGACGTTGCGCATTCTTGAGGCTCCTTGAGGTTCGTGGGCTGATTCAATAACCGAATGAGGCTAAAAGCAATACAGGGAGTTAGGGAGGGTGGCACGCCAAGCGGCTAGGCGAAGAATTGACCCATGCGGCGGAACTTGTCGTAGCGCTGGTCGATGAGTTGACGGGGGGAAAGCTGGGAGAGTTCACTGAGAGCGCGGACGAGAAAGGGTTCGAGAAGTTTGGCGGCGGCTGGATGATCGTAGTGGGCGCCGCCTTCTGGCTCCGGAACGATCTCGTCAATCAGATTCAATTCGAGCAGGTCGGGCGCTGTGATCTTCAGCGCTTGCGCGGCGATTTCGGCTTTGCTGGCGTCGCGCCACATGATGGAAGCGCAGCCTTCCGGTGAAATTACGGAGTAGACCGAATTTTCGAGCATGTAAACGCGGTCGCCTACGGCGATGGCCAAGGCGCCGCCGGAGCCGCCTTCTCCGGTGATCGTGATCAAAATAGGCACGGGCAGGCGCGACATTTCGCGCAGGTTGTACGCGATGGCTTCGGCTTGGCCGCGCTCTTCGGCGTCCACGCCGGGATAAGCACCGGGAGTATCCACGAAGACGAGCACAGGGCGGCCGAATTTCGCGGCGAGTAGCATCGCGCGGAGGGCTTTGCGATAGCCTTCCGGCTTGGCCTGGCCGAAATTGCGCGCGAGGCGCTGCTTGGTGTCGCGGCCCTTTTGGCTGCCGACGATCATGACAGGCTTGCCGTGAAATTTGGCCATGCCGGTGATGAGCGCGGGATCGTCGGCGACATTGCGGTCGCCGTGGATTTCTGAAAAATCGTCGAAGAGCAGGCGGATGAAATCGTCGGTGTAGGGGCGCTGCGGGTGACGCGCGAGTAGGAGGCGTTGCCATGCGCCAAGGTGAGTGTAGAGATCGCGCTTCAGCTCGTCCACTTCCCTGCGGATGCGTTCGATTTCGCCTGATTGATCGCCGGTGGGGACGGAAAGCAGGCTCAGTTCGGCGACGTCGCGCTCGAGCGCGTCAATCACGCGCTGTTTTTGCTTGTCTTGTTCGCCGCGCGAGGGGGTTGGGATTTTTCCGGAAGCTGTTTGCTTCGGAGCGTGCGATTTTGCGGCGGCGTGGGAATTGTTTTTTTCCTTTGCGGCGGTCTTCGTGGTTGTATGGCCATCATCGTGGAGATTCGGCGCGACTTTTTTGGCGGCTGCTTCGCGAGCGGCGCGGCGAGCGGCTTTGATGGCGCGGAACTTCTTCATACGCGCTTTGCGTTCTTGGCGCTTGCGAAGTTTCTCCGCGAGAATTTGCTGCTTGGTCACTAACTCACCCTTGGTGGAATCACACCAGCGAATCGCCGAGCCATGGCCAGTACTTCAGCGGCTGAAGCCGCCCTTATCTTGCTGATGTTATGCCGTAGCTAAAGCTACGGCATACAAAAATCAGCTCTATTGAACTAGCGCCACGGAGTCTGTACCACAGATTTCCCGGACGCGTTCGACTAGTTCCCGATCGGCTAAGACTGCGCTGCCGGCTTCTAGCGTGGCTTCGGTGCCGTCATCTTTTACTAGGTCGAAGGTGACGCGGCAGCGGCCTGGCCTGCTCGAGAATAATTTTTGCAGCCGGTCGAGCGCGCCGGTGTCCACGGTGCTGAGATCCACGCGTACGCGCAACTGGCTGGGAGCGCGGTCGGCCAACTGGTCCAGAAGGCGAGCGTCGGAGATCATCAAACGCGTGCCGACATCTTCCACCGCTACGCGGCCTTTTACCAGGAGCGGCGTATTGGATTTGAGGATTGGCTCGAGTTTCGCAAACGCTTCCGGAAAGGCGAGCGCTTCGATCACGCCGGTGCGGTCTTGCAGAGTGAGAATCGCCCAGCGGGCGCCGCGGCGGGAACGCATCGGGCGGATCTGCACGATGATGCCGGCGACGACGATGTCTTCGTTATTCTTGCGGCCTTCCATGCTGGCGAGTTCGACGGCGTTTAGATCTTTGAGGCGGCCCGCATATTTATCGAGAGGATGGCCGGAGATATAAAAACCCAGAACGGAATATTCGCCGGCGAGACGTTGCTCTTCGGTCCAGTCGTCCGCTTCGGGGAGCTCGGTTTCCTGCCATGGCTGCTGTTGGACTTCGGTGGGCCGCCCGAAGAACAGGCCGCCCTGCCCTACCGTTTTTTCTTGATGTTTTTTCTGGCCGCGTGAGATGGCATGATCGATGGCGGCGAAGAGTCGTCCGCGCGAGCCGCTGCCGACACAGTCGAGCGCTCCGGCTTTCACGAGGCTTTCGAGCACGCGCTTATTCAGGAATTTCGGTTCGATGGACTCACAGAACCCGAAAAGACTGTGGAAGCGTCCGGCGGTGGTGCGTGTTTCGCAGATGGCTTTGGCAGTGTTTTCGCCGACATTCTTGATGGCGGCGAGGCCGAAACGAATGTCGTCGCCGACGGGCGTGAAGTACAGGCCGCTTTCGTGCGCGTCGGGCGCAAGGACGCGGATGCCCATGCCGCGCGCTTCGTTGATGTACTTCACTACTTTTTCGGTGTTGCCGGCTTCGGAGCTGAGCATGGCGGCCACGAATTCAACCGGATAGTGAACTTTGAGGTAAGCCGTTTGGTAAGCGAGCAGCGCGTAGGCGCAAGCGTGCGCTTTGGGAAAACCGTAGCGGCCAAATTCTTCCATCAGGTCGAAAAGCTTCTCGGCTTTCTTGGCCGGGACTTTGTGTGCGGCGCAACCTGCCAGGAATTTCTCGCGCTGCGCGGCCATGACCTCCACTTTCTTTTTGCCCATGGCGCTGCGGAGAATGTCACCATCGCCGAGGGAGAAGCCGGCCAGCCGATTGGCGATTTTCATCACCTGCTCTTGAAAAACGATGACTCCCCAGGTTTCCGACAGGATTTCTTCAAGTTCCGGAAGGTCGTAGGTGACTTTCTTTTTGCCCTGCTTGCGCGCGATGAACTCGTCGATCATGCCGCCCTGGATTGGGCCGGGTCGGTAGAGCGCGTTGAGCGCGGTGAGGTCTTCGATCTGGGTGGGTTGATATCGCTTCAGGATGTCGCGCATGCCGTGCGATTCAAACTGGAAGATGCCAGTGGTATCGCCCCGCGCGAAGAGAGCATAGGTGGGCGCGTCGTCCAGCGGGAGACTGACGAGGTCGAGATCGATCCCGCGATTTTCTTTGATCATGCGCACGGAGTCTTCGAGGATCGTCAGCGTCGTCAAGCCGAGGAAATCCATTTTCAGCAGACCGATGCGGCCGAGCGCGTTCATGTCGTACTGGGTGGTGATTTCTTCCTTGTTCGACTTGTAGAGCGGAACGATCTCGGTGAGAGGGCGCGGAGAAATTACGACGCCCGCTGCGTGAGTGGAGGCGTGTCGCGCGAGGCCTTCCAGGCGCATGGCGACTTCGATTAATTCTTTACCCGGACCTTCTTTGCAGGCGGCTTCGAGCTGCGGCGATTGCTTGAGCGCTTCTTCGAGCGAAATATTCAGCGTGAGCGGAATCATCTTCGCCAGACGATCGACGTCGCCGTAGGGCATATCGAGCGCGCGGCCAGCATCTTTCAGCACGGCTTTTGCGGCCATCGTTCCGAAGGTGATGATTTGCGCGACGCTCTCGGCGCCGTATTTTTGACGAACGTACTCGATCACTTCGCCGCGGCGCCGCATGCAGAAATCAATATCAATATCAGGCATGGAGACGCGCTCGGGATTCAAGAAGCGCTCGAAGATCAAATCGTACTGCATCGGGTCAACGTCTGTGATGCGCAGCGAGTAACTCACCAGGCTTCCGGCGGCGGAACCGCGGCCGGGGCCGACCGGAACATTCTGGGCGCGGGCGTAGTGAATGAAATCCCAGACGATCAAGAAGTAGCCGGCGAAGCGCATGGTCTTGATCATTTCGATTTCGGAGGTGAGCCGGGCTTCGTAATCCGCGAGCGGGCGGCGCAGCTTGCCTTCTTTTTGCAGGCGCTCGATCTGGGGCATACGCGAAGCGAATCCTTCGCGCACCACTTTTTCGAAATAGGAGTCGGTGGTGTGGCCTTCCGGGACTTTGAATTCGGGGAAAGGATTGCTGACGCGCTGGATTTTTACATTGCAGCGCTCGGCGATGGCCATGGTGCGCGTGAGCGAGTCTGGCAATTCGCGGAAGACTTTGGCCATTTCTTCGGCGGTCTTAAAATAAAACTGGTCGGTGGCGAATTTCATGCGCTGGGTGTCGCTCATGGTCTTGCCGGTCTGGATGCACATGAGGACTTCCTGGGCGTGGGAATCGGCTTGGGTAAGGTAGTGGCAATCGTTGGTCGCAACGAGGGGAATGCCGGATTCTTTGGACAGGCGCACGAGGTCGCGGTTGACGCGCGTGTCCATTTCCAGGCCCTGGTCTTGTACTTCGAGGAAGAAATTACCCTTGCCGAAAATGTCGCGCAGGCGGTACGCGCTGCTTTGGGCTTGTTCGTATTTTTCGGCGAGAAGCGCGTCGGCCACTTCGCCGCGCAGACAGGCGGAGAGCGCGATTAAGCCTTCGCTGTGTTTGGAAAGCAGTTCGTGATCCACGCGCGGTTTGTAATAGAAGCCATCGAGATAGCCGGTGGAGACGAGCTTGATCAGGTTCTGGTAGCCCTTTTCGTTCTCGCAGAGCAGGACGAGATGGTTCGAGCGTTCCGCGCCGGTGCCGCGATTTTTGTGATTGTCCGGCGCGACGTACATCTCGCAGCCGATGATGGGCTTTACGCCGTGGGTTGTGGCCTGATGGTAAAAATTTGCGGCGGCGAAGAGATTTCCGTGGTCAGTGACGGCGACAGCGGGCATACCTCGGCGCGCGGCTTCTGCAGTTAGTTCACCAATTTCGCAGGCGCCATCCAGAAGAGAGTAATCCGTGTGCAGATGTAGGTGAACAAAGTTCGAGGAATCCATGCGCAAACCATTTTAAACCAGCTTGAAGGATTCGGGTACGTGCAATCTGGGGACGATCGAGAAAATTGTAGCGTGGTGGCGTGGCGGATTTTGCGCCTGGGCGACGTTTACATCGAAGAGAGATTCCTCCCTGCGGTAGGGATGACAACTTAGCGGTTTGCGAGAAACCGAAATCGCCGTTGTGGTTTAAATGGCAACGACATCCGCGAGATTAGCGCCGAGATTTTTTCGGCTTCTTGCCTCCAGCAGCGCGCTTTTTGGTTGCGACGCTGGCGGCTTTGGTGTCGTGCTCCGCTTTATCGTGTTTGGCTTGTGCTTTGGCGCCAATTGCAGCGGCCGCGGAGTTGGATGTGTTCGCGGCTGCGGAGGAAGACTTCCCTGCCGCCGGTTTTCCTGCCGTGGGGGCCGGAGCCGCAGCTTTGGCATCTTGCGGCTGAGATTTGGATTTTTCGCGGCCCCTTGCTTCGGCGGGAGCTGCGTCTTTCTCGCCCTTGCGCTTTTTTTCTTTCTTTTCCGGCTTTTTGGGTTCGTCTTTGATGCCCGCTAGATTCTTGAGGATCTTGGTGCGGTCTTCGGGCGTTTTGCCTTTGCCGCGCAATTGCAATTCGAAGAATTGCTCGATGACTTTGTCGAATTTCGGACCACGCTCGACGCCTAGGGCATCGAGTTCGCCAGCAGGCGAGGCCATGCGCAGCGGCCGCCACTTTTGCAGGTAGTTGCGAATCTTGGATAGCGCGCGCGGGTTCGGCATCTCGACTTCGATGAATGCGAGGGCTTCAGCCGGCAAGGAAGCCAGGTAGTAGTAGGCGTCCTTGGCGGAATTGGTCTTCGCGCTTTTCAGCATCTTCACGACTTTTTGGGTTTCGGGAACCAATTCGGCGAGCTCTTCGATTTCACTCGCGCGGAATTCCAGGTTACGCAGCGTCGCGGCAGACTCGCGCGATTTCAGGCGACCCAACGTGTAGTACATGACAGCGAGGTGGAGGCGGGGGCGAAGTCCCGCGCCGTAGAGATTCGACCGAACGCGGGCGAGTTTGTTCAAACTGTCGTAGTCCGGCTTGCGTTTCTGAAGCGATGGATGGATCAATTCGAGCAGGTCGTGGGATTCCCATAGCTTCAGCGTGGCGACGGGATTGTCTTCGCGGGCGAGGGCGCGCAGTTCGTGGCCAACGTCTGAGCTTTCGATACGCTCGGTGAGTTTGCGCTCGACGGCCAAGTCGAACCATTCCTGGGTGCGCGACTCCATTTTGAAGCCCATGCGAGCGACGTAACGCAATATCCGCATCAAGCGGATGGGTTGATTCGTGAAGGCGTGGATCGAGAGAGCGCGGACGTCTTGCTTTTCCAGGTCCGCAAGACCGTTCATGGGATCGAGCAGGAGGCCGCGAGATTGCGTGTTCAGCGAAATGGCGATGGCGTTGATGCCAAAATCGCGGCGCCGAAGATCTTCCATGACGCTGGAGAAACGGTACTCGGGCTTGATGCCGGGACGTTCGTAGTAATCTTCGCGCGCGGCGGAGATGGAGCCGTCCACATCGCCGGCAAAAATCATTTCGTGATGGCGGATCTTTTCGCTCTCCCACACCACGCGGGCGCCGCCTTTTTCGAGTTCGCGGACCATTTTCACGGGATTACCTTCGACCGTAAAATCCAGATCGCGGATGGGCATGCCCGAGATCAAGTCGCGAACCGCGCCGCCGGTGAGGTAGACGTTGACGTCTTGTGTGCGCGAGAGCTCCTGCACGCGCTCCATCACGGCGCGCTGCTCGGGAGAGAGCCGGCTTTCCAATAAGTACATGTAATCGGGCATGAAGTTTCCGCCTTACTCGAGATTCCCCGCAAACCGCTTCAGGCGCGAGGATGATGCGCTTTATAAACTTGCTTCAGTCTCTCTTCCACGACATGGGTATAAATCTGGGTGGTGGCTATATCCGCGTGGCCCAACATCATTTGTACCGAACGAAGATCCGCGCCGCGGTCCAGCAAGTGCGTGGCGAAGCTGTGCCGCAGCATATGCGGAGACAGCGTCTTGCGCAATCCCGCTTTTCGGCCGTAAGCGCCGAGGACTTTCCAGAAAATGATGCGGTTGATGGCGGAGCCGGTGCGGCTGGCGAAAAGATAAGGTGAGGTCTTTTCGCCCAGGATTTCCGGACGCGATTTCTTCAGGTATTCCTGAACTGTCTCAAGAGCGCGGCGGCCGACCGGCACAAGCCGCTCCTTATTTCCCTTCCCGATGCAGCGCAAGCAGCCGACTTCCATTTGCACGTCGGCGGTTTTCAGGCCGCAGAGCTCGGATACGCGAAGACCGGTGGAATATAGGAGTTCGATCATGGCTTTATCGCGCAGGCCCGCGGTGGTATTGACGTCGGGTTGGGCGAGCAAGCGGTCCACTTCCTGCACGCTGAGGAATTCCGGAAGAGCCTGACGGAATTTCGGAGACTGGATATTGATCGCCGGGTCTTCCTGGATGAATCCTTCGGTGAAAGCGAAGCGGAAGAAGTGACGAATGGTCACCAAGTGGCGGGCGACGGAACGGCTGTCCAGCTTGCGAAGATAGAGAGTGCGAAGGAAGTCCACGACGTGGCTGCGCTCGATTTGGGCGGTTTCAAGTTTCTGCTTGGCGGCAAAGGCCGCAAATTTCGCCATGTCGCGGCGATAGGCGTTAATCGTATTGGGCGAGAGTCCCTTCTCGACTCGCAGGTAGCTCAAGAACGATCGAATGTGCGTTTCCAAGTCACTTCCCCCAATTCACGGTGTCACGAACTCTTGCGAAATGCAGCGCTACACATCCAGCCCGCCGGTCGCCACTTCCGGCTCCGCTCTACGCAGCAATAGGAACAACTCCGGCAACTCTTCGCAGCGCAGCAGCCATGCCAGACCGAAATATGCGGCTGTGGATGCCGCGATCATCGCGAAGAGCAGCGCTGCGCGGGCGAGAAGGTGCTCCACTGCCGCGAAATGCGAATACTTCAATGCTGCGAAGCAAACCGCGGCCATGGCAACTGCGCAGGCAATCGACTTGGCCAGGGAGCCGATGATGGCGCGGGTGCCAAGCGTGCCGTAGCGTCCACGAAAAACCCAAAAAAGCACGCCAAAATAAAAATAGGCGGCCAGCGAGCTTGCGAGCGCCGGGCTGGCGTTCCAGAAAAATCGTCCGAAGGCGAAAAGCAGCACTACGTTCAGGAACAGGTGCAGGCCGACGGCGTAGGCGCCTACTCTCGCGGGAGTCATTGTGTCTTGAGTCGAGTAATACATGGGCGTAATCAGCTTGATGGCCGCGAACGCCGGCAGGCCCAGCGAATAAAAGAGCAGCGCGTGGGCTGTGAGGGCCGTGGACTGCGCCATGAACTCGCCGTGCTGAAAGAGCACCTGGGTAATCGGGACGCGCAGCAGGATCAGGCCCACGGCCGCGGGAATCGTGATGAAGGACACGACGCGCAGCGCGAAGCCGAAGGTCTGCTTCATCTCGTCGTACTTGCCGCCGGCAACCTGGTGCGACATGGTCGGCAGAATCACGGTGGAGATGGCGATCGCGTACACGCCCAGCACCAGCTCCATCACGCGGTCCGCGACGTACAAGGACATGACGCTGCCTGTCGGCATGCGCGAGGACGTGGCGAAAAGCGTGTCCACAAAGAAATTTACTTGAAACACACCGATGCCGAAGAAAGCCGGGAGCATCAGTTTGCCGACTTTTTGGACGCCGGGATCGTCGAAGTTCACGTCTGGACGAAAACGCATGCCGAGCTTGGCTAAGGATGGAATCTGGATGGCGAGCGTCAGGACCGATCCCAATAGAATGCCAATGGCAAGCGCGACCGCTGGGGTGCGGTACGCGACGGGCGCCCATTTCATAATCGGCCGGTAGATCACGCTGAAAGAAAAGGCAATGAATACCAGATTGAAGAAAATGGACGTGGAAGCCGGAAGTCCGAAGCGATGAAAGCTGATCAGAATCGCTGACACGAGCGCGGCAAGCCCCAGGAATAACACGCACGGGAAAATGATGCGGTTCAGGTAGACCGCGAGGTCCCAGCGGACGTGGTGCATTCCGAGTACGGTGAAAATGCCGATGATTTGCCTGGAAAATATAGACCCCAGAACAGCCAGGACAGCCAAAACTACCGCAGTATCCCAGAACGTCCTCCGCGCGAATTGCCAAGTCTCTTTTGGCGGCTTCCCGCGGAGATAGCCAACGAAAACCGGGACGAACGAGGCGCCCAACGCGCCTTCGCCGGTCATGCGCCGTATCATGTTGGGAATGCGAAATGCCAGGATGAACGAGTCGGCAGCTGGCGAGGTGCCGAGCAACAGGGCTACCCGCTGATCGCGTAAGTATCCGCAAATGCGGCTGATAACGGTGGCAAGGGCTACCACGGAGGCAGATTTTAGGATCTTGCCCTTTTCGGTCAACCGGCGGCAGCTCCGATGCTAACCCTTTAAGCACCAATAACTTGACAAAAACCAGCGCAAGAATAACATAACCCCTTAGAGCATGGCAAGAATCTCCCTGCAAAAAGGCCCAAATTTCGTGAAAGAGCGAGCCGCAGCCTCGACGCGAAAGAAGGTGGTGGTGTTGCTGATGGATCGGACGCCGCTGCGGGGGTATCTCAACGCGGCGAGCCTGGGGAAGGCTGAGACGATTGATCTGCTGACACCGGATGGGGAGCACGTGGAAGTCGCCGTGGAAGACGTGAAATCGGTCTATTTTGTGCGGGCGTTTCCGGAGACGTTTGACCCCGAGCGAAAGGTATTTTTGAGCCGGCCGAAGCTGGATGGATTGTGGGTACGCTTGCGATTCCGGGATCAGGACGTGATGGAAGGAATCGTGGCGAATGATCTGGTGGAGTTGCTGGATAACGGGGTGCAACTCACGCCGCCCGATATTCATGGCAATAACTTGAGGCTATTTATTCCGCGGACGGCTATTGCTGAGATGAAAGTGCTTGGCGTGGTGGGCGCTTCGCGGCAGACCCGGCGCGATTCGAGCGCCGTGCCTGAGTCGCAGACTAAACTCTTCAACGAATAACTTCGCTGTCGGTTCCCTGCTTCGCTGTCCATTCGTGCGACCTGATTTGCGCGCGGTACGCCTTATCATCCCTTGGGCCTCTGATGTACATTGGCCGGGTGCAATTTGCGGCGTGAGGAGACGTATCAATGAAGCTTGGCGAGATCGCGAAGCAGCTCGGGTGCGAGGTGGATGGCGACGCAGGGCTGGAGATCAGCGGCGTGGCGGGGATTGAAGAGGCGCAGCCTGGAGAATTGACATTTTTCGCTAATCGCAAGTACCGGGCGGCGCTGGATACGACGCGGGCGTCGGCCATTTTCGTGGCGAAGGACGCTGGGCCGATGCGGATTGCGGCGTTGCGGTCAGCGAATCCGTATCTTGATTTCGCGCGAGCGATTGAGATTTTTCATCCGGCGCCGCGCTTTACGATGGGGATTCATCCTACTGCGATTGTAGCCGAGACCGCGAAGATTGCTCCTGGCGCGCACGTTGGGCCGTATTGTTTCGTGGACGAGGGCGTGGAGATTGGGCGCAATGCGGTGCTGCATAGTTTCGTGACGATTTATAGCGGAGCGAAGATCGGCGACGACTTTTTTGCGCATTCGCGGGTTACGGTGCGGGAAAACTGCCGGATCGGCAATCGCGTTCTTTTGCAGAACGGCGTGACGATTGGCAGCGACGGTTTTGGGTTCGCGCGGCAGAGCGATGGCTCGTGGCACAAGATCCGGCAATCGGGGATTGCGGTGATCGAGGATGACGTGGAGATTCAGGCGCACAGCGCGATTGATCGGGCTACGGTTGGTGAGACGCGGATCGCACGCGGGACCAAGGTCGATAATCTGGTGCAGGTGGGACATGCTTGCAAAGTCGGCGAGGATACGCTCTTGTGCGGGCAGGTTGGTTTGGCTGGGACCACCAAGGTGGGCAACCGATGCATACTTGCGGGGCAGGTGGGAGCCGCTGGGCATCTTACGATTGGCGACGGGGCGATGCTGACCGCGCAGACGGGCGTGCCGACGGATGTACCGGGCGGCGCGATTTATTCGGGTTATCCGGCGATGGATAATTTGGCTTGGCGCAAGTCGGTGGCGGTGTTTAATCGTTTGCCGGAATTGCAGAAGGAATTGCGGGAATTGCGCGAGGCAGTGGCGAGGCTTAGCGCGACGTAAGTCTGATGCATGTGGGCTTATTTCTCGGCGGCCGGCTTTTGGTCTTCTGGCAGGCCGGCGGCGACTAAATCCTGGACGCGCTTGCGGAGTTCGTCGCGTTGGTCGGCGGAATATTTTGCGGCGTCGATTGCGGGGCCGAAGCGCACGACCACATCACCGGGGTGAATGGTCCAGTCGCCTTTTCGCATCAGGCGTTGGGTCCCGACGAGTGAGATGGGGACTACGCTTACTCCGGCGCGAATGGCCATCACGAAAGTTCCCTTCTTGAACGGCATCAGATGGCCGTCGCGGCTGCGCGTACCTTCGGGATAAACCAAGAACGAAAGGCCTTCCTTCAGATATTTGATCGCGGTGTCCACGCTTTCAGCCGCGGCTTCCTTGTCCGCACGATCCACGGGAACCAGTCTCGCGAGGTGCAGCGCTTTCGAAAGGATCGGGACGCGGAAGACTTCCTTTTTGGCGAGTAGCGCGACGCGCCTGGGAATGTGCGGCACGAGCGCGACGGGATCAATATTCGAGGCGTGATTCGAAGCGAAAATGCAAACGCCTGCGGGAATATTTTCGGTTCCTTCGGCGCGGATGTGAATGCCGGCGATGCGCATGGTGACGCGCAGCGCGCCGATGAACGTCCAATACATGAAGTTCGCGTCTTGGGTAATGAGCGTCCAGAGGATCAGCAACGGGAGTACGAATATCAGAGCCGGTACAACGAAGGCGTACACGGCTATTGTGCGGATCATGGATTCACGGACGCGGTGGAGTCGAGCGGCGTTCTAGGCAAATTGGTCGTTCCCTTAGTTTCTCGTTGCTTCAGTTCGTGGTTCCCTTCAGCCAGCCTTCGCGTATGCGGAGCTGCTTTTCGGTGGCCGATGGCATCTCAGCGATCCAGAATCTTTTCGAGTCGTTGGCGCCGAGCGGGAATTTGACGTCGAGATCTTTGTCTTCGCGATGCACGCGTAAGGTGATCTTTTCTCCCGGGGTTTGATCGTGCAGCCATCCGGGCAAATAGCGCGGAACAGGCTGGCCATTGAGCGCGAGCAAGACGTCACCGGATCTTAACCCAGCCGCTTCGGCGGTGGTGCCCGGGACGACCTGCGAAACTTGGATGGGCGCGCCGGGGCCGTGGCCTGTCGTCCAAAATCCCAGGTCGGCGCTTTTGTGCATTTCGACTTTCAGTTCCAGGCCCGCCGCATTGAAAAAATCCTGGTAGCGGATGTCGTCGGTGCCAGCGATATAGCGGCGAAAGAAATCGTCGAATTTCACTCCAGCCACTTCTTCGGCGACGGTTTCGACACCTTGGGAATCGTCATAGAAGCGCCATTGCTGGGCATAAACTTCATACATGCGGCGCATCACGTCATCGAGAGATTTGTGATTGTCGGTGGCGTCGCGGATCGCGAAGTCGAGCAGGACACCGGCGATCTGGCCTTTGTTGTAATACGAAATGCTGCGATCAGGCTGGCGGTAATCGTCGTATTTTTCGAGCCAGGCGTCGAGGCTGGATTCTTCGACGCTCTGCCAGGTGTGCGCGGGACGCGAATCTAGCTCGCTGATCTGGCCGGCGAGGTCGCCGTAGAATTGATCTTTGGTCCACAGTCCGGTGCGCTCGAGGGTGTAGGCGCCGTAGGTGCTGGTGACGCCTTCGGCGAACCAGAGCGCGCGCGTGTACATTTCTTTGGTGTAGTCCACGGGCTCGAGCGACTGCGGACGGATGCGCTTTACATTCCAAGCGTGAAAAAATTCATGCGCTGCTATGGATGTGGCGCTCTCGACGGTAGACGCAGCGATAGCGGTGCAATTGGCGTGCTCCATTCCTCCTCCGCCTACTTGGGGATACGGACCGAAATGGAAGAAGAACGTGTACTCGCTGAACGGCGGGCCGCCCATCATTTGTGTTTCGTATTTGGTGATGCGCTGCAAATTGGTCTGCAGGCGGTCGCGGTGCCAGCCGCTGCCGTCCACGACTACGCGAAAATGGGCGCCGGCCTCGTCGAAGGCAAACTCGTCGAGTTTGCCGATTTCCGTAGGGGCGTCTACCAGTTTGTCGTAGCTTCCGGCTGTGAATGAGTTTGGCGTGGAGCCTTTCTGAAGTTCGGCGGCGGCGCGCCAGCCGTCGGGAACGTCGTCAAATTGGACGGTGGTGTCCTCTGCGCGGCGAGTGGGGATGTACATCAGGACTTCGGCGAAATTGACGAAGGCGTGATGGTCGTCGAGTTGAGAGTTGAAGGGGCCGGGGTCGTCCCATTCGATTGTGTAATTGATGTCGGTCACGTGTGTCGTGGTCGCGGGCAAGGAAATTTTCCAGGTTTGCTTGTCGAGTTTTTGCACGGCTAGAGCTTTTGCCGACGCGGAGGGCTCGCATGCGCGCACGTCGCGGACGCGGTAGGCAAAATCGCGGACCTGGTATAAAGCGTTCCACGCCGGGATAGCGACGACGAGGTCGTGGTCTGAGTCGCTCGCCGGGATTTGCACCGAGACGTGGAACTCATGCTGGTCCGGATTCTTCAGTGAGATGTGATAAGCGATCGTCGCTGCTGCGGGGCGTGCGAAGAGCAACACAATGACTGCGATCAGGAACCGCTGGGCCGCTTTCATTTCCGGACTGCCTCCGATGATTTCAACTTTTCCAACAGTTTGCCGCTGAGGCCGTCGAAGCTGCCGTTGGACATGACCATGACCATGTCGCCGGAATGGGCTTTGGACGCGAGATAATCTGCTATGGCTGCGGCGGAATCGAACGCCTGGGCGGGGCGATTGCGTGCGTGCAGTGAACTGGCAATGGATTCGGGCGAGAGGCGTTCGCCTTCTTCGAGTAATTGCGCGCGGCTGACGGGGCCGATGACGATCTCGTCGGCGATGGCTAGGGCGTCCGGCAGAACCTCCTGAAAGATTTTGCGGCGCATGGTGTTGGAGCGGGGCTCGACGGCGGCAAAGATTTTGCGGCCGGGCCAGCGAGTGCGGGTGGCTTCGAGAGTCATGCGGATGGCGGTGGGATGATGAGCGAAGTCTTCGACGACGAGCACGCCGCGTTCTTCGCCTTTGATTTCCATGCGCTTGCGGACGCTGACGAAAGTCGCCATCGCGCGTTCGATGGCTTCGCACTCGACGCCGCGGCCGTAAGCGATGGCGATCGCTGCTAGCGCGTTCAGCACGTTGTGCTTGCCGGCGACCGGCGTGCGGATTTTCGTGACTTCCCTGCCACGAAAGGCCACGCGGAATTCGGTGGCGTCGTCGTGCCATTGAATATCGCCCGCGCACCAATCGCATTCGGCGGTAAGGCCGAAAGATTCGACCGGGCAAAGCGCTTTCGCGACGGCTTCCTTCAAATCGGGGCTTTCGCCCCAGATCAAAACTTTTCCGCGGCGTGGAACGAGATTCACCAGGCGCCGAAATTGCAACGCGATGGAAGCAAGGTCGGGATAAATGTCCGCGTGATCGTATTCGAGAGACGTAAGGATCAATTCGTCGGGATGATAGTGGAGGAATTTCGGGCCGCGGTCGAAGAAGGCGGTTTCGTATTCGTCGCCCTCGATGATGAATTCCTCACCGCCGCCGAGTCCGTAGCTGCGTTCGCCGAAATTCGGAGCGACGCCGCCGATGAGGAAATCCGGCTTGCGTCCTGCTACGTGAAAGATCCAGGCGAGCATCGCGGTGGTGGTTGTTTTTCCGTGAGTGCCGGCGATGACTATCGAGGTGTGATTCGGTATGAAATATTCCTCGAGAAGCTGGGGCATGGAGCAGTACGGCAATTTTTCGTCGAGGATGTATTCGATTTCTGGGTTGCCGCGGGCGATCACATTGCCGACAACGCAGAGATCGGGCGCGGGTTGCAGATTTTCCTGGCGAAAACCTTCGTTCCAGCGGATGCCCAGGGAATCGAGGAGAGTGGAGGCGGGCGGGTACACGTTCACGTCCGAGCCCGTGACGTGGAAGCCGCGTTCTTTGAGCATGCCCGCGACGGGCGCCATGGCGGCGCCGGCGATTCCGAGCAAATGAATGTGTTCGGTGACTCTATTGTTTTTCGTTGCGATCTCCGTGCTCCTCAGTGATAGGGCTGGGACGCAATTCTTAAGCGCGACAGGCCGGCTCCAGAATTTCCAATTGCGACGTTTCGTCAGCTTTCAGACGCGCGCGAACTCCCAGCGGCAGCGTAAGCATGGGACGCTTGGTATGGCCAATCGCCGCGCCCCACACGATGGGAAATCCCATGGTGCCCAAGACGCGGCGCGCTACATCCTGCACGGTTTCCGTAGCTGCGGGGCCTTCGCACTCCGGGAATTCGCCGAGCAACACGCCGGAAACTCCGCGCAATTTTCCGGCTTGTTTCAAGTGCATGAGAGCGCGATCCACTTGCCAGGGCTTCATGCCGCGGTCTTCGAGGACCAGGATTGCGCCGTGCGTGTCCAATTCCCATGGCGTTCCGAGAGCAGTTTCGATCAGGGTGAGACAGCCGCCGAGCAAGGTGCCATCCGCCGAGCCTGGCATGATGCTTTCGGCTCCGGGCAATGGAATCGGCCAACCCAGCTTGGTTTCCGTGAGCGCGCGCGTGAAGCTGTCCTGATCGTAGCCTTCTGCTGCGCCCGGGCCTTTATCGAGGCCTGCGGCGACCATGGGGCCGTAAAGCGTGACCCAGCGAAATTTCTGCCAGAGAAAAATCTGCAGCGAGGTCATGTCGCTGTAGCCAAGCAGGATTTTTGGCGTTGCTAACGCGACGCTGAGACCTTCGAGCAGGTAGTTCGAACCGTAGCCACCGCGCGAGCAGAAAATGGCGCTAGTGTCGCTTTCGGTGAGCGCTTCTTTCAGCGCGGCGCTGCGGTCGGCCGTGGAACCAGCGAAAAATCCGCCCCGGCCCAGCGCACGGGCGGGATCGAGCTTGGGCTGATAGCCGAGGCGTTCGATTTCCTTTATGCCCGAGGCGAGGCGGGACTCGTCCACGGGGCTCGCGAGCGAGGCGATGCGCACCGAAGCGCCGGAGTGAAGTGGTGCAGGCTTGAGAGTTTGCGGCATGTGCCGCAGAGGAGAATAAGGAATTTTGCACGATGAGTCCACAGGTGCTCGCGCGGTTGTTTACATCCGAGCAGGAGCGAACGACTGGGTCGTCTGGATGCAGTGGGCAGTGGCGCGCGATCGTGCGAACTGGTGCGGTTTACTGGAACGGCGTGATGGTGAGATACACGTCGCCAACGCCACTGGCGGGCTGAGCCGCGACCGTATCGGGGGCGTAGAAGGCGGCGAATCGTCCGTCCGAGCTGATCGGAGCGGCGCTGTACTTGTCCACGATTAGCGGCGCGGCCTTGGGCGAATTCGATGTGCTGAAACTTGCGAGCGATGCGTGCGGGGCTGTTAGCGCGGCCGCGGTTGAAGGAACGACGTAGGTGTGCGGAGAGCATGGGAGCACCGCGGCGAAGCAGGTGTCGCGGACGAGCAGCGAACCTTCGGTGGCTACGCTTGCCAGCGCGTTCGATGCTATTCCGGACACGAACGAGACGTATCTCCCGGAGGCGCTCACGGCCGGCGAAAAACTTTGCGATTTGGCGGCAGGCGCTGGCGTCGGTCGCGATCAAGATTGTGGAGGGCGTGCAACCATCCGGCGCGGTGGGGCCGACGCAGGTATCGCGGAGGAAGGCTTTGCTAGTGCTGCCGGATGTCGCGTTTGCGGATTGCGGCGGTTGCGACTCGAAGGCCACGAAGCGACCGTCCGTATTGACGGATGGCGAAATATTGGCGCCCCCGAGGGCTGAACCATCGGTTCCGTAGGAAATTCTATCCGCCGAGGCACTGCAAACGACGGGGACTTCGACGCCGAGACAAGTGTCTGCCAGGACGATCTGCGAAGTACTGACGGCTGACTGCCCTGCTGGTTGTGCCCACATTTCGTAGGCGACGTACCTGCCGTCGGAGGAAATTGCGGGGCGGCCGGCTTGCGCGGCAGTGAGTTGGTCCGCTTCGTCAACCGGAGCTGCGAGCGTCGAGGGCAGGCAAGATTTCGTGCCGGTTGGGCCCTCGCAGGTATCGCGAATGTACACTTGCGGGCCGGAAGAGATGGCACCCGTGGCAAGGTTCGTGGCGGCGGAAACGAATGCAATATATCGGCCATCACCGCTGATGGACGGGCTGGAGCTCGGCGCGTTTGCGGCAGCTCCGTCGTCGCCGACTGAGATCATTCTGGTGGCGGCCACGCATCCGGACGGTGCGTTGATGCCGGTGCACGTGTCGCGCACGTACAGCTCCCAATATCCGGGCGAGGCGGCAGCTCCGCCGGATACGAGGTTGGTCGCGCGGGAAATGAAGCCAACGAAGCGGCCGTCGGCGCTGATGGCGACTTGCCTGCCGGTTTTTCCATTGGGGGCACTGCCATCGGGAGCGACGTCCACGGCGACGGTGTTCGGCGTACAGTTTGCCGCGCCGACGCACGTATCGCGCACAAAAATATTGCCGGCGGTTTGCGCGGTTACGAGGTTTTTGGCCTGGGAATAAAACGCGACGTAGCGGCCGTCGGCGCTGATGGCTGGAGCCTCGCTCGGACCATTGGCTGGACCGCCGATCGCGCTGACAGAAACGACCTGTGGGAATTGTGCCGCGGACATGGAGCTCGCGTTGATCGTGAAGGCTAGAGGAGCGGAAGTGGCTACTCCACCATTCGCGCCGAAGGTGACGACGGTGATCTCCGCAGTGCCAGCCGTGGCGATGTCGGAGGCTTGAATCGCCGCCGACAGGGACGTTGCACTCTTGAAGGTGGTACTGCGCGCGCCGCCGTTCCAGTCAACTACCGAGGCCGAAATGAAATTCGTTCCCGTGACGGTGAGCGTGAACGCTGGGCCGCCTGCAGTGGCGTCCGTGGGCGAGACAGAAGTAATTGTTGGAGTCGTCGGCGGCGTCGGCGAAATCACAAAGTTAACCGGAGCAGACGTGCCGCCACCACCGCCCTTAACCGTGACCGCGGCGGTGCCGGCCTTCGCGACGTCCGTGGCGGTGATCTGGGCTTGCAGAGAGTTGGCGTTGACGAACGTGGTGGTGCGCGAGCTGCCGTTCCAATCAACCGTGGAACCCGATGAGTAACCCGCCCCGACTACCGACAGCGTGAATGCTGAGGCGCCAGCGACAACACCGGCGGGCGAAATAGAACAGATCACGGGAGTGCCGGAAGACGCGACGACGAAGCCGACTGCGGGCGAGTAGACGACGTTGCCGCCGCCTCCGTAGGTGAACACGCTCATGTTGTCGCAACCCGCCGTGACGATGTCAGTGGCGGTGATCTGCGCGGTTAGCTGCGTGGAGCTTACAAAGGTGGTGCAGCGCGGGCTGCCGTTCCACGAAACGACGGAGCCGGTGTAAGGCGGCGAAGGCGGCGTTGCGCTACAAAGGCTGTCCGCGTTGCCAGCGACGAAGTTTGCGCCGTTCACGGTGACGGTGAACGCGGCGCCTTTGGGGGTGGCCGTCGTCGGGCTGATGCTGGAAATTTGAGGTGCGTTCGGCTGCGCCGGATTAATTTGAAACGTGGCAGCGTTCTGGGTGATTCCGCCACCGGGTATTGGGTTCGAGACGGTAACAGCGACGCTGCCCGGGGACGCGACGTCGGACGCCAGCACGGTGATGGCGATTTCGTCGGTATTGAGATTTACCGTGGAAGCGCGCGGCGAGCCGTTCCAATAGGCGGTGGAAGTTCCCGAGGAACCGGCAATGAATCCCGTTCCAGCGATGAACATCGTGAAAGACTGGCTGCCCGCCGTGATGCTGGCGGGATAGAGCGCGGTGATGATCGGCGTGGGATTCGGTTGAACGGATGAGCTGCTGGAACAGCTCGAGGCTACGACGGCCATCACCACGAGCATCCCGAGCGCGGTCCACCGCAAGAGCATCAAGCCGTTCCTCCTGTAATTTTCAAATGTAGAATTCGTGAAAAATTGCGCGCTTATTGTCAGCCACACCGGGATAGCGGAACGAGGAAAGCGAACAAACCGCCAGCAAGTCCCTTAAATATGAGTCAAGAATTGATAGCATCCCGGCGCACAACCGTCAACTCGGATTCCCGGAGACGGTGTTTGGTTGGCCGCGTGATGTGCCGATTTGCGTCGTGGGCAACGACCGGTGGGCCTGGTGAGGCCGAGCAGCGAGCGGTTCGCGTTGCGAGGTGCGGGTGAGGCTCGTGGTGCTTCATGCGTGCGAGGGCCGCACTTCGACTTTCGCGTTCAGCGTGCCAAATTTAGTGAGGAGTTCGCGCTCCTGCGGGTAGGTTACCTCGGCTTCGAAGTCCACGACCATGGCATCGTCGAGCTTGCGCGTCTGCCAGTGGCGCGCGGAAATATGGGCTCCTTCGACGATTTTGTGGGCTGCTATCAGCAGGTCGGAGGGTGCCACGGAGCTGGTCAATTGAAAGACCATTATTTGCACGTGGAGGCCGAAGCGATCTTCCATAATGCCGAGAACAACTAACGCAACCAGCACGAGCAGCGTCGCGAAAATCGCGGTTCCCAACATCCCGGCGCCAACGGCCATGCCGATGCTGGCCATCACGAAGATGGTGGCGGCACTGGTGATGCCGAGGACCGCTCCGCGCTCGCGAATCACCACGCCAGCTCCGATGAAACCGATGCCGGGAATAATCTGCGCGGCGATGCGGGTGTGGTCGCCCGTTACTTCACCGGCCATTACGTAGGAAATGATCGTAAATAGCGCGGCGCCGAAGCAGATCAGCATGTTGGTGCGGATTCCGGCAGGCTTGTGGCGGAGCTGCCGCTCCAGACCGATCGTTCCGCCCAGTACAGCCGCCAGAATCAGGCGCAACAGAATATAGGAATTCAGGTCGTGCAGCATGACACCCCCGTGCCTTGCGCAGGCGCGATTCTACTGGAAGCTGGGGCTAGAGTTAAGGGCGGAGGCTAGATAATTTGGACTGCAGTGATTATGCGCGAGAACATTCGTCAGGGCTGGGAGTGATTTCCATTGACGCGCAGCACGGAATTTAGAGTTTGAAGGACGTGAGCTTGGAGAACTGGTGCGCGCGAGTCGTGATTTCCCTGCGAGTCAGCTTGGTGAGGCGCTCCACGCCGAATTTTTCCACGGCGAAGCTGCCGAGCACAGAGCCGTAGACCATGGCGTTGCGCAGCGTGTGCTCGTTGATTTTGCCTACGCCCGCGAGATAGCCCATGAAGCCGCCGGCGAAGCTGTCACCCGCGCCGGTGGGATCGTGAACTTCCTCCAGCGGGAACGCGGGCACCGAGAACAGAAATTTTTCGTGAATCATCAGAGCGCCGTGTTCGCCGCGCTTGATGACGAGCGTGCTCGGGCCCATCTTGAAGATTGTCTTTGGCGGCGCGCAGCAGATTGTGTTCGCCGGTTAGTTGGCGCGTTTCGTCGTCGTTGATCACGAGCACTGTACGTGTTTCAGCGTCTCTCGCAGTTCGTCGGGCGTGCGCTCGATCCAGTAGTTCATCGTGTCCAGGCCGACGACTTTGGGTTTGCGCTTTGACTTGCTTCAGCACCGAGCGCTGCAGCGTGGGGTCGATGTTGCCAAGAAAAATGAAAGGCGAATCGGTATAGGAATCCGGCAGCGTGGGCTTGAAATTCGCGAAGACGTTGAGCTCGGTGGCCAGCGTGGTGCGCTCGTTCATGTTCTGGCTGTAGCGCCCGGCCCAGAAAAAAGTTTTGCCGCTGGCACGCTCGAGGCCGGTGAGATCGATGTGGCGGCGCTTGAAGATGGCCATGTCTTTTTCCGTGAAATCATCGCCAACGATCGCGACCATGCGCACCGGCGCGAAATGGCTCGCGGCCAGGGCGAAATAGCTGGCGGCGCCGCCGAGCAAGCGATCCACTTTGCCGTGCGGCGTTTCGACGCCGTCGAACGCAACGGAACCAACCACTAATAAGGACATGTGGTCTCCCTGGTTTCAGAATGAAAGATCGCAACCGAACGCTTTAGGATTCATGCCGGTGAACGTGCCAGTTGGCGGTCACTCTACGTATTTCCCGATGATCGGCGCAGACGCTTTTTCGTTGCCGCGGGAATTATCTAGCGATCCGTGAGAATCGCGTGGGCCAGCGCTTCGCGCACTTGCAGCCGCGGTCATCGGGCAATTCGCGAACGGCTTCGTGCAGGACGCGTCTGCACGTTGGCGTTGTTGCGCTTCAGATTGGCGATGATCTCCTCGAGGGTCACCGCGTCGTGTTGCGGATGCCAGCAATCGTAATCCGTGATCATGGCGACCGTGGCGTAGCAGATCTCCGCTTCGCGCGCGAGCTTGGCTTCGGTCAGATTGGTCATGCCGATCACGTCGAAACGCAACTGGCGATAGGTGTGCGATTCGGCGAGCGTCGAAAATTGCGGCCCTTCCATGCAGACGTAGGTGCCGCCGCGATGCACCTTCACGCCGGCGCGGTCGCAGGCCTCGGCGACGTGCGCTGAAAGATGCGTGCAGGTGGGCTTGTCGAATCCGACGTGCGCGACGATCCCGCCGCCGAAAAACGTGGAGGCGCGGCCGCGTGCGATCGAAGAACTGGTCGGGGATCAGAAAATCGAGCGGCGGCAGATCGTCGCGCAGCGAGCCTACCGCGCTGACGGAAATGATTCGCTCGACGCCGAGCATCTTCATCGCGCAGACGTTCGCGCGGTAGTTGATCTCGCTGGGCGAGAACGAGTGTCCGCGCCCGTGCCGCGCGAGGAAGGCGACGCGCTTGCCTTCGAGCGTGCCGATGACGATCGCGTCGGAGGGGTCGCCGAACGGAGTCTTCACGCGCACCTCGCGCGTGTCGGTCAGGCCGGGCATGTGATAGAGGCCGCTGCCGCCGATGATGCCGATCTTCACGGGTTCCTTTTTGGGATTAGACTTTGCGCTCTTCTTGCTTTGCTTTGCAGTCTTGGCCATGCTCAGTCCACCTTGACGGGTTCGAGTTCCCAGTTGCCGTCGCGTTCGCGGACGTAACCCGCCGGAGTTCGGGTCGTGCCCGAAGAGGGCGAGCCAGCCTTCCTGAATTGCTTCCGGAATCCACTTCTTTTTGTTTTCGAGCGTCGTCATCGGATACAGATCGTAACCCATGATCCACGGCAGAGGCAGGTGGGCCGCGGTGGGCACCAGATCGGCGAAGAAAAAGCGGTTTTGCCGCCGCCGGTTAGTTTCACGCACTGCATGTTCGCGGTGTGGCCCGGGACGCGAATCAATTCCACGCCCGGCGCGATGGCACGATCCGCTTCGAGCAGCGCCAGTTTGCCGCCGGCTTCGATCGGCACGAAATTTCGTGGAAGTAGCTGGCGCGGTCGCGCTCGGTGGGATTGCTTGGCGTGTTCGAATTCGCCGCGCTGCACGACATACTCGCGCTGGGAAAAGTGGCGACGACTTTGTCTTTCTCGATCGCGCGTGTTCCCGCCGCAGTGATCGAAATGCAGGTGCGTGTTGATGACGATGTCGATTTCCGTGCGGTCGAGGCCGTAGTCGCGCAAGCGAGTCGTTCAGGAACGGGCCATCGAGCGCGTAAATGTCGCGCAGCTTGGCGTTCATTTGTCGCCCGCGCCGGTCTCGACGAGAATCGTCTTGCCTCCGGCGCGAACCAGCAGGCAATTCATCGCCAGCTGAATGCGATTGCGCGCATCGGCAGGGACTTTCTTCTCCCACAGCGGCTTGGGGATCACGCCAAACATCGCGCCGCCATCGAAGTACACGTGTCCATCCGAAAGAATGTGAAATTCAGGTCTCCCAGTTTCAACTTTTCTCCCCAAGTCCCGCGCGCGCCAGAATCTCGTTCACGGCGCCGTAAGGGTCCATTTTTCGTTCGGCGACCTGCGCCGCGATTTCGTCGAGCTTTTCCTCACTGAGATGACGGTTTGCGACTCGCTCCATCAGGCGGGTTTCGAGCAACTGCAGAATCCATTCTTTCCAGTGCGCGATTTCGCGCGCTTTGCGCTCGTGGGCTTTTTCGAAGTGCTGGCGGAAAAGCGCGATCTGCTTGGCCAGCTCATCGACGCCTTTGTTTTCCGTGGCGACGGTGCGCACTACCGGCGGCTTCCAGCCGTCGCGTTCGGGCACAAGTTGCAGAATCGCCCTGAGCTGCTGCTCGAAGCGGTCGGCGCCTTCGCGGTCGGATTTATTCAGGACGAAGATGTCGCCGATTTCCATCAGCCCGGCTTTCAGGCTTTGCACGTCATCGCCCATTCCGGGCATCAGCACGACGATCGTGCAATCGGCCAGGCGCACGATTTCGATTTCGCCCTGCCCCACGCCCACTGTTTCCACCAGGATGATTTCTTTTCCCGCGGCGTCGAGAAGGAGCGTCGTGTCCCTTGTGGCTTGCGACAATCCGCCGAGAAATCCGCGCGTGGCCATGGAGCGAATGAAGACTCCCGTATCGGTGGCGTGGCCTTGCATGCGGATGCGGTCGCCCAGAATCGAGCCGCCCGTGAAGGGGCTCGATGGATCCACGGCGATAATGCCGACGGTCTTCTTTTCGCTGCGATAGTGGCTGGCGAGGCGGTCCACCAGCGTGCTCTTGCCGGTTCCGGGCGCGCCGGTGATGCCGATGCGATACGCTTTGCCGGTATGCGGGAAAAGCTGGCGCAAAATTTCTTCGGCTTGCGGCTCGCGATTTTCGATGGCCGAAACGGCGCGCGAAATCGCGCGAACGTCTCCTGCGCGCACTTGCTCGGCCCAGTTTTCGACAGACACAGTCATCGCAACGTGAATTGCAGCTTCGGAATGGTATCACTGGAACCGGTTATTACAGATGCGGTCGAGCGCGGGTGGTTGCGGAAATTCCTGAGCGCGCCCTTTCCGATGATATACGCGCCAGAGCAGAAGCGTTCTGCCGATCGACGCCGGTTCTATTTTCCCGAGAATCTGGCGCGCGATCACCAGGCGCTGAATTTCGCTGGTGCCTTCGCCGATGGTGCAGAGCTTCACGTCGCGATAAAATTTTTCCGCAGGATAATCCTTGATGAAGCCGTAGCCGCCGTGAATTTGCACGGCTTCGTTGGCGACGCGCACGGCCACTTCGCCGGCGTAGAGCTTGGCCATGCTGGATTCCTGAGTGATGCGCGGCGTCGTAGTTCCCTGCCGCGATGGCGCGGTCGGCGAGCCATGCGGCTTGATACGTGAGCAGGCGCGCGGCTTCGATCTGCGTGGCCATGTCCGCCAGCTTGAACTGAATCGCCTGAAATTCGGCGATGGCTTTGCCGAATTGCTTGCGCTGCTTGGCGTAACGCACGGAGCATTCGTAAGCGCCTTGCGCCATGCCCAGGCCGAGCGAGGCAATGGAAATGCGGCCGCCGTCGAGAATTTGCAGGCTGTTGACGAAGCCTTCGCCTTCTTTGCCGAGCAGATTTTCCGCCGGGACGTGGCAATCGGTGAAAACGACTTCGCTGGTGTCGCTGGCGCGCAGCCCGAGCTTGTTTTCTTTCTTGCCGGGCTTGAAGCCGGGCGTTCCCTTCTCGATGATGAACGCGGAAATGCCGTGGCTCTTCTTTGCGGCGTCGGTGACGGCCATGCCCACGCAGACGTCGGCGTAGTGGCCGTTGGTGGTGAAGGTTTTCGAGCCGTTGATGACCCAGCCGCCGTCCTTCTTCACGGCCATGGTGCGCGTGCCGCCGGCGTCGGAGCCGGCTTCCGGCTCGGTGAGCGACCAGCAGCCGAGTTTCTTGCCCTGGGCGAGCGGGACGACGTATTTCTTTCTTTTGCTCTTCGCTGCCGAATTTATAGATGTGATTGGTGCAGAGCGAATTGTGCGCGGCGACGATGATGCCGATCGAGCCGTCCACGCGCGACAGTTCTTCGATGATGATGGCGTATTCGACGTAGCCCATGCCCGCGCCGCCGTATTTTTCGGGAAAAATTACGCCCAGGAAGCCCATTTCGGCCAGCTTGGGGATCAAATCGGAGGGAAACTTCGAGGCTTCGTCCCACTCCATCACATGCGGCAGGATTTCTGCTTCGGCGAATTCGCGCACGGTGCGTCGCAGCTGTTTCTGTTCGTCGGTTAGTGCAAATTCCACGGTCCCTCGCCCATAACGAAAAGTTATCTCGCAGTACGAGTTTTATTTATACCATATGCGCGGGGATGAGAGCGTTTAGGGCAGCGTATATGCCACGATGGCGTCGCTTTGTTTTTCTTCGTTTACCTTGGCATGTCCGCCGGCGGCGATCACCAGATATTGCTTTCCGTTTGGGCGCAACTGGTAGGTCATGGGCGTGGCAGCGCCGCTGGTTGGCAGGTCGGACTTCCAAATTTCCTTGCCGGTTTCCACGTCGAATGCGCGAATCGCGGGATCTATCAGGGTTCCGGCGATGAAGACCAAGCCGCCGGCCGTGACGATCGGTCCGCCGAGGCTGGGCGCTCCCAACGGGACGATCGGCTTGTTGGGAGCGAGCGAGCCGAGCGGGACCTGCCATTGAATCGTTCCTTTGTTCAGGTCTACCGCGGTGAGCGTCCCCCAGGGCGGCGGCACGCACGGCAGATGATGCGCTTTCGCAAAGAGAAACGTGCGGAACATGCCGTAGGGCGCACCGCGTTGCTGCGTGTATTCCAGGTCGCTCGTGTTTTTGTCCACGGCGTCCCAATATTTGTCGGCTGCGATTACTCCCATCTCGGCGGGAAGATTATTCGAATTGACCAGCAGGAGGCCGAGCTGCGGTTCGTATGCGTAGCCGCTCCAATTCATGCCGCCGACATTGCCGGGGACCGAAAGCGAACCGTTGATGCTGGGCGGAGTGAAGAGGCCGTCATTGCGCAGGCTCTTGATGCGTTCGCGGCAATAATCGCGATCGGCCGGAGTGATGCCCCAGGCGTCGTCGGCGGTGAGCTTTTGCGGGCTGACGGCGGGCGGCGCGGCGGGAAACGGTTGCGTGGGAGACGTTACTTCGCCGGGCACGTCGGTCTGCGGAACCGGCCGCTCTTCCACCGGGAATATTGGGGCTCCGGTATCGCGATTCAGAACGTAGAGGAAGCCGGTTTTATTGCCTTGGATTACGACCGGGATTTCTTTTCCATCGTGCTTGATGGTCGCGAGCAACGGTGGCGACGCGGAGTCGTAATCCCACAGGTCGTGGTGCACGAGTTGAAATCCCCAGGCCATCTCTCCAGTTTTGGCGTGCAGTGCGACGATGGAATCGGCCCATTTGTCGTCGCCGGGACGCATGCCGCCGTAATAGTCAGGGCTGGCGCTGCCGGTGGGTATGAAGACGAGGTCGCGCTGCGGATCTACAACCATTACGGACCACGCGTTGCCGGCACCGGTGCGCCACGCTGCGGTGTTGGGGGCCTGCGCCGACTTTTCGGTTTCGGCGTTCGGCGGCAGCGGTTCCCATTTCCAGCGCAGCTTGCCGGTGCGCGCGTCGAAGGCACGCACGACGCCGCTGGACATGTCCACGCGGGCGTTATCGTCAATGGCCGAGCCTACTATCACGATGTCGTCAATCACCGCAGGGGGAGATGTCATGTGATACTCGCCGGGGATGTAGCGGGCGACGTCGCGCAGGCTGATTTGCCCGCGATTGCCAAAGGCCAAGCACGGATCGCCAGTGGCGGCATCGAGCGCGATTAGGCGGGCGTCGAGCGTGGCTTCGAAAATTGTGCGGCGGCAGGGTTTCCCTTTCGCGTGCTCGGGATTGAGCCAAGTGGCGACGCCGCGATTGATCAGGCCATCGCCGTAATCTTCGGCGATGTCAATCATCGGGTCGTAGGACCAGCGCTGCTTTCCGGTTTCCGGATCCAGAGCGATCACTCGGTTGAACGCGGTGGTGACGTAGAGCGTGCCATCAACAAGGAGCGGAGTAGTTTCGAGGCCGCTGCGCTTTTTACCGCCGGTGCCGTCGGAAATGTCGCCGACGTGAAAGGTCCAGGCGACTTTCAGCTTGGTTACGTTTTCGCGATTGATCTGCTTCAGCGGAGAGTAGCGCATGCCGCCAGCGTCGTGGCCGTAGTAGGGCCAGTCGGCGCCGGATTCGTTTGTGCGATGCGTAGTTTGGGCATGCGTCTGCGGGGCGTTCATACAAGCGAGCAGTGCGAGGATGCTAATCGCTGCGGTGCGGAGAAGCTTGGGCATCAAATCCTCCCGGAGGGATCATGCGAAATTTGTGCAGTTCGATTTGTCGCTTCCGCGCTGCTGCCACGGCACTGAACTAGTGAGCCGCAGCGGGGGCGCGCCGGGCTACGACCTCGCTGGTCGCCGCGATGGCGCGATCGATACCGGCGAGGTCCACGTCGTAGTGCGTGACCATGCGAATTGCGTGCTTGGCTGTGGGGCCGCACAGAATATTTTTGCGCGCTAATTCGTCGCAGATTTCGGCTGCGGTGCGGCCGGTGCCATGCACGTCGAATATCACGATATTGGTGGCGACGCGCTTGGGGTCAATCCTGATACCTCGGATTGTTGCAAGACCCTTCGCCAGATGCTGTGCGTTTTCGTGATCGCGCGGGAGACGTTTGGGCGATTCTTCCAGCGCGATTTGGCCTGCGGCTGCAAGCACCCCCGCCTGGCGCATTCCGCCGCCGAGCATTTTCCGATTGATGTGGGCTTGCTTGATGAATTCGCGCGGGCCGAGCAGCATGGAACCTACCGGCGCACCGAGGCCCTTCGACAAGCAAAACATTATCGAGTCGAACTTTCGCGTGATGTCGGCGACGCTTTTGCCCAGCGCCGCGGCCGCATTGAATATGCGCGCGCCGTCGAGATGGACCCGCAAGCCTGCTGCGTGGGCTTGCTCACAAATGTCTTCGGCCACGGCAGCGGGATAGACCGTGCCGCCATGCATGTTGTGCGTGTTTTCGAGAGTGACTAGCGCCGTTTGCGAGTCGTAATAGATTTTTTCGCGGATCGCTGGCTCGATTAAGTCCCAGGTCAAGATTCCTTCCGGCGCCGGAACGGGGCGAGGAGTCACACCTGCGATTGCGGACATAGACGCGAGTTCGTACAAGTTTACGTGGCCGCGCTGCTCGCAGATCACTTCATTGCTGCGGCGCGTCCAGCCCATGATCGCGAGCAGGTTGCCCATGCAACCGGTGGGGACAAAGAGCGCCGCCTCGCGGCCGAAAATTTCCGCGGCGCGGTCTTGCAAGCGATTCACCGTAGGGTCTTCGCCGTAAACGTCGTCGCCCACTTCGGCTGCGGCCATGCCGGCGCGCATCTCCGGCGTCGGGCGCGTCACGGTATCGCTGCGCAAATCCACTATGCCATTTCCATTGCTCGTGCTTTCTGATCCCTTAGGCACGCTCGACTCCCTCTCCCAGCAATTCGACGAAGACTTCGTTTGAAACTGTGAGGCGATCCTGCGACAGGCTCAGTCGCTCGCCCTCGAGTTCCACGAGGCCGTCGCGGCGGAGCGGGGCGATGCGCTCGCGCAGATTTACGTCGTAGCGGCGCTCGATTTGCGCAAGGTCAATGCCCTCCAGCTGCCGGAGGCCCAGAAATAATTCTTCTTCGAGCGCTTCTTGCTGGGTGACCGGCTCGATGTGCTCGCGCGGCGAGATTCCCTGCTCGATCGAGGCCACGTACTTCGCGGAATCGTGCACGTTAGACCATCGTCGCTTGCCATCGAAGGAGTGCGCGCCGGCTCCGAAGCCGATGTAAGGGTCGCGGCGCCAATATTTCAGATTGTGGCGCGAACGAAAGCCGGGCAAGCCCCAGTTCGAGATTTCGTAGTGCTCGTAGCCGGCGGCCGCAAGGCGCAGGCAAGCTGAGTCGTAAAATTCGGCCATGGAGTCGTCGCTTGGAATTGCTTTGGCGCTGTAGCGGCTGCCTCCGGCTAGGGATTCGCTGCCCAGGTGGCTGCCTTCGTCTATTTCGAGCATGTAGATGGAAATGTGCTCGGGGCGGATATCAAGGATGCGCGCGATAGATTCGTCCCAGGATTCGCGGGTCTGGTGCGCGAGGCCGGCGATCAGATCCATGCTGATGTTGCGAAATCCCGCTGCGCGCAAGATTTGCGCTGCCGCAAAAATGTCCGCGCGGCGATGCATGCGGCCGGCGGCTTGCAGTTCGCGGTCGTCAAAGGATTGCGCGCCGAGGCTGATACGACCGAACCCAGCGGCACGCCACGCCAGCGCTTTTTCCGTCGTGATCGTTTCAGGATCGGCTTCGAGCGTTATTTCTGGCTCGGCTGCGGACGTTACCGCCCGGTACGTTGCCAGGCCGAAGCTTGCACGCAATGCGTCCAAAATATTCGCTAGAGCGGCAGGCTCCAACAGGCTCGGTGTGCCGCCGCCGAAGTACACGGTGTCCATCGTCGCGCCGCTCAGGGCGGCCAAATCCGCCGACGAAGCGAGTTCCGATATTTCCCGGCAGACCGCGTCGGCGTAGGGCTTATATCTATCACGCGCGACGATGCCCGTATGGAAGTTGCAGTACGTGCACTTGGTCTGGCAGAAGGGCACCTGAATGTATGCGCCGAGATTCATTAGGGCTTGGCGACGACGTCAAACTCGTCGGAGACGGCTTGCTTCATGGATTTGGGATCGTCTATCGCTTCGCAATGCAGGCCGACACCTTCGACGCTGACGTCTTTATAAGGAAGGCGCAGCCGGTACGTGCCGGGATCAAGAAGCTTGATCTTGAATTCCTCGACCTCGCTGCCGTGGATGATGCGGGAGGCGACGCTGTCTCCAGTGTTGCAGCGCCACAATTGAATCTCCCAGCGTTTGCGATTGCGTTTCTGGATCGTGAAGGCTGGAATCTTCGCGGTAGTTTCTGAATCGATCAATTTCCCACACATCGTCATGCAATACGTCAGGCGCTTATCGCCATTATTCGTAATGCGCACGACGAAAGGCTTTCCGGCGATTTGCTGATCTCCGAGGATCTCGACCGAAAGGCTATCTTCATTCGCGGAAATTCCGGAATTGACCAGAAAAACCAGAAGGGAGATTGCCGCCGCTGCCTGGAGAAGGCGTCTCATGGAGAAAGAGTTTACAGCCAAACGAAATCTACTTCATCTCAAAGCATCGGGAACGATCTTAACGTGCAATTCCCTGCTGCGCGGACCGTCGAACTCGGCGAAGAAAATGGCGTGCCAGCGGCCGAGCGCGAGTTTTCCGCCGGCGATCCAGATGGATTCGGTCGAGCCGACCAGGGCGGTCTTGGTGTGCGAATCGGAGTTCCCTTCCGCGTGGGCGGAATTCGCGACGCGCGGAACGAGGCGGTCGAAGGCGGCTTCGATATCGTGGGCTACAGCGGGGTCACAGCCTTCGTTGATGATCACTCCCGCTGTGGTATGCGGCACATAGAGGTGGCAGATACCGCTGACGCAGTCGGAGTCACGCACTGTCAATTTTTTGCGTGACGTCTTGCAACTCGGTGCGGCGCGTCGTGCGAAGTGTCAGCACGCGCACCGCACTGCCGGTTGGGTTCGGTGTTCTGGTCATACGCTGCTGTAGTCTGACGCGTTCCGTTACGCTATTTGGCGCTGCGGCGCTGGGCTTGCTCGTCCGTGAGCGCACGTTCGCCTTGCGGTGTGGTGATTAAGGTATCGGGCAGGCGAATCGCGGCGTAGGCATATGCTGCGATTGCGGCGCCGATCAGAGGCGCGACGATGAACAACCAGAGTTGTTCGAGCGCCCAGCCCTGGACGAACAGCGCTGGTCCGATGCTGCGTGCGGGGTTCACCGAAGTATTGGTGATAGGGATGCCGACGAGGTGAATCAGAGTCAAGACCAGACCGATTGCGACGCCCGCGAAACCGACCGGGGCTTTCACGTCAGTTGCACCCAGAACCGTGACGACTAGAAACATCGTTAGAATCACTTCGGCGACGAACGCTGCCGGCATAGAGTACAGTCCCGGCGAGTGCGCGCCGTAGCCGTTTGCGCCGAGTCCGCCGGCAGCAAAGTTGTAGCCGCCCTCGACTCCGCTCGCGATGAAAAGGACCAGGGCGGACGCGACGATGGCGCCGAAGATTTGCGCGACGACGTACATGACGGCGTCCTTTTTGCCCATTCTTTTTGCGAGCAGGACGCCAAGAGTGACTGCCGGGTTTATGTGACAGCCGGAAATAGGCCCGATGGTGTAGACCATCGCCAGAAGCGACAGGCCAAACGCGAAGGCGACTCCCGTATAGCCGATGCGGCTGCCGGCGAGCACGGCGCTGCCCACTCCGCCGAACACCAGTACAAAAGTTCCCAGGAATTCCGCAAGATATTTTCGCACGGGAAGGCCTCCTTCCTCTGAGAGTGGCGGGAGTATACCACCGGGGCTGCGCGCGGCTGTACAGTCCGGATGGGGACCTAAATTCTTCGGCCCGCGATTTGCACGCTTCTTCCCCGATGCAGTAAACTCGCAGATTCGCTTGCAGTCAGGGGGCTTCACATGCTGGTGGTAATGCGGTCTCACGCGACCGATGCGGAAGTGCGCGCGGTCTGCGAGCGCATCGAGACGTTGGGTTACAAGGCGCACCCGATCCCGGGAGCGGGCCGGACAGCCATCGGCATTACGGGCAACAGCGGAGCTGTGGATATTGGCTCGCTCGAGTCCATGCCCGGCGTGGTGGAATGCATCCCCGTCAGCAAGCCCTACAAGCTGGTCAGCCGCGACGTAAAACTTGAAAACACGGTGGTGCGAATACCGACGCCTTTAGGTGACGTATTGTTTGGCGGCGTGGACGTCGCGATGGTCGGCGGCCCTTGCGCGATTGAAACGCGCGAGCAGGCGTTCACTGTTGCCAAGCATGTGAAGGCGGCCGGGGCTCGATTATTTCGTGGCGGGGCTTACAAGCCGCGGACTTCTCCGTACAGCTTTCAAGGACTGGGCGAATCCGGGCTGCAGATTATGGCGGAAGTTCGCGAGGAATTTGGGCTGGGAATCATTACCGAGGCGATTGACAACGAATCACTCGACTTGGTGGAAAAATATGCGGACGTGATCCAGATCGGTGCGCGCAACATGCAGAATTTCTCGCTGCTGAAGCGCGCCGGACGCTCGAAGAAGCCGGTACTGCTAAAGCGCGGGATGTCCGCGACCCTGGACGAGTTTTTGATGGCGGGCGAGTATTTAATGTCCGAGGGAAATTACAACGTAATTTTGTGCGAGCGCGGGGTGCGGACGTTTTCCGATTTCACGCGCAATACTTTGGACCTGAGCGTGGTGCCCGCCGTGCAGAAACGCAGCCATCTTCCGATTGTGGTGGATCCCTCGCATGGCACGGGACGCCGCAACAAGGTGCTGCCGCTCTCGCGTGCGGCCGTGGCCGTGGGCGCCGATGGATTGCTCGTGGAAGTGCACCACGATCCAGACCGCGCGCTTTCGGATGGACCGCAATCCATCCTGCCCGAGGAATTCGAGCAGCTCATTCGCGAAGTGCGCCAGATTGCCGCCGTCCTTGGCCGCACCATCAATTGAAACAGCGCGTTAATTATCGTCTCGTATTTCTGCTGGTGATTCTCGTGGTTCTGGCCATCCGCGAAGTGGCCGTGGAGCTGCGACCGTCGTTTCTGCGGCCCGGTTTGCATCTCCTCGCCTATGTCGGCAATACGGCGGACGGGACCGTTTCCGCGATCGATCTCGTCAAACTTTCTCCAGTGGCTACGGTGGTCGTCGGGCCGGGGCCTAGCGGTTTGCGGGCGCATCCTACACGGCCTGAAATTTGGGGACTTAGTACCTTGGGTGGCTACGTTTGGATGCTCGATGTGCGAACGAATCAGATCGTTGCGCGGATTCCGGTGGGAGCGGCGCCTTATGCGCTTGATTTTTCGCCGGACGGACGTCGCGCTTACGTTGCGGCTTCTGGCCCAGGTACGGTGTTTGCGATAGACACAGCTTCGCGGCAGATTGTAGCGCGAGGGCGCGCGGGTCGCAGGCCATGGATCGCGCGCGCAGCGCCGAACGGGAAGACGGTTCTAGTCTCCAACCGCGATGACGCAACGATTTCGGTTCTCGATAGCAGTTCGCTCGCGCTGCTGGGCGCGATTCCCACTGCGCCTGATCCTGAACAGATCGTGATCCTCCCGGATAGCGCCAAGGCGTTCGTTACGTCGGGCTCATCGAATCAGATCTCGGTGCTGGATCTGAAGCGGAGGGTGTTGCTTACCAATCTGGCGTTGGGCGGGACGCCTAATGACTTGACGCTGAAGCCTGACGGCGGCGAGCTCTATATTTCGTCGAGTTCCGCTCATGGACTCTTGGTCGTGAACACCGGGACGAACGAAGTGGGAGACTTTTTGCTGCTGGGGATGTCGCCAACGTCCGCGACGTTTGCTGCCGGAGCCGAGACCCTGTACGTTTCCGATTCTGCAGCTGGGCACATCGTGCCGGTCGCGGTGGAAACGCGGGTGGTGGGCCGACCGATTCAAGTCGGTCAGTATCCGACGACTTCGCGGCTGACTCCGGGCGGCGATATTTTGCTGGTGATTGATTCCGGCTCGAATGATCTGGCTGTGGTGCGCACGAAGACGCTTGCCATCGGACAGCCGGAACTTTCACCACCGCGGCCCCCTACGGCTTTGATACCCGTGGGCGCGCAGCCGCGGGATCTGGCAATCAAAGTTTTTTGATTTGTGCTCGCGGCTGGCCGCGATCACTGGACGATCAGGGTTAACGGAATGCTCCTCGTTACCGTTGTGGACGAACCCGCTGGCGTGTAGGTGGCGGTTACTGTCAACGTATACGTACCGCTCGGCGTTCCTGTAGGACCTACCGCTCCGCCTCCCCCGCCGAAACATGCCGCCAGACTCATCGCCAGAAACGCCGTCATCGCCACGGTTCGCGCCAGTTGTGCTGCGCGCTTCGGGCCACGCGCCGACGCGGCGATCCATAGCGTCATTAGGATCAACACGGCGAGTAGCAGTCTCAATGACGCCGGTGCGAGCGGTCCGACGCGTGTTGGCACGGCCGGTTTCGCGGACGCAACGCTGCTTTCGGCCGTCGTCGTCACGTTCACTTGAACCGGTGCGGGAGCGCTGCCCGTCACGTTTACGGATGTCGGTTGCAGCACACACGTGCTCGCTGTCGCGGGATCCGCGCAAGCCAGCGCGACGGATCCAGTGAATCCGGTGAACGCGACCAAGTCCACTTGATACGCAGCGGGGCTGCCAGCTGTGATCGTCTGCGTTGTGAGCCCCGGAGGATCCACACAAAAATCAGCGGCGGAGCCTTGCAGCGCGATGGTTTGCGGGCTGCCGGGCGCATTATCGTTGATTGATAGCGTCGTGTCTTTGGCGCCGGACGTGGAGCCGCAGGTTGCGCCGGCGGGTGCTGCCGCCGGATTAAATGTTACCGACAAAGTGCACGACCCGGACGCGGGAACCATCGCGGTGCAATTATTCGTTATGGCGAAGTCGGCGGCGTCTCCGACGCTCGCGCTGGCGACTTTGAGCACGGCGGGGCTCGCTCCCGTGTTTTTCACGGTTAACGCGGTTGCGGCGGACGCCGTACCGGCGAGCTGGCTGCCGAAATTGATTGGCCCGGTTGGCGTGACGGACGCGGAAACCGGTATGGACGTGCCGCTCAGTGAAATCGCTTGCGGGCTTTCGACGGCGTCGTCGGTGAGGAAAATTGTGGCGGTCCAGCTTCCTGCCTGTTGAGCGCTGAATGTGGCGTTGATCAAGCAGCTGGATTTGGGACCGAGAGTCGCGGCGCAATTGTTGGTCTCCGCGAATTCCGCTGCGCCGGCAGGCGAAACGGCAATTTTGCTGATCGCCATCACCGAATTGCCGGTGTTGGTTAAAGTGATTCCGACCGGCGCGCTCGTTAGCCCCTCCGTTTGCGTTCCGAAAGCTACGTTGTCTGGGGTTACGGAAACTTCCGTGGAGGCGATGCCCGTGCCGGAGAGCGCGACTGTTTGCGGGCTACCGTTGGCATTGTCCGTAAAGCTAAAAGTGGCGGTGACCGCTCCACTACTTTGTGGAATGAAATCCACGAGGATGGTGCAGTCCGCGCCGGCGGCGACAGGGCCGCTTGGCAGCGGGCACGCTTTCGCCCCTCCGGCATAAAATCCAAAGCTCGCGGCGTTACTTCCGGTGATCGCGAGGCTGCTGAGATTCAGTGCCGCGCTTCCCGTGTTGGTGAGGGTGACGGATTGGGTGCCGCTGGTGGTGCCGACCGCTTGCGTTGCGAATGTGAGTGTTGCAGGGGTGACAACGGCGATTGGTGCGGCGGGCACCGCCGTGCCCGTGACTGCAATCACTTGGACCGCGCCCGCAATTCCTTGCGAATTGTCGCTGACGTTGATCTGCGCCTGAAACGACCCGGTGGCGACGGGTAGGAATTGAACAAAGATCGAGCAGGTGGCTCCGGGCGACATGCCTTGCGAGCTGCTTCCGGTGACGGTGCAGATAGGCGGGCTGGAAAGATTGCCGCTGCTCGGATGAAACAGAGAGGAGCCGGAGACCAGGACATTGGAAATCAGCAACGGCTGATTTCCTGCGTTCGTGAGAGCTACATAGAGGCTCGGCGAAGTACCGATGGGGATATTGCCAAAATCGAGACTGAGCGGTGAATACGCCGCGAGCGGTCCGCTGCCCGCTCCCACGACCTCAAGGGTCTGCGAGCCGGTTCCCGCGTTATCCGTAATAGTCAGGTACACACCCTCAGGGCCGACGACCGAGGGCACGAATCCAACTTCCAGCGAGCACATGCCTCCAACCGGGACCGCCGCGTTGATGCAGGATGCCGAATTTGTGACGGAGAAGTCGTCGCTATTGGCGCCGTTGAGGCCGACGGCGGATATGGCCAGCGGCGCGTCGCCGGTATTTTTCACTGCGACGGCTTGCGCCGGCACGGTGGGCGAACCCACGGGCTGCGTGCCGAAATTCACTTTTCCCACGTTGAAAGAGACGCTCGGCGTGGCCGTTGAACTGGGAGCGATCTCAACCAGAAAGGCGTCCGGGAGCGGTGGAGTTTGCTGGCAACTGGCGCACGTCAATTGCACTCCGGTGCCGAACGCCGCGGCGGTGGGAAAATCGGCGGCCGTGGTTGCTCCGGTCACGTAGATGTTCTGTGCGGAATCCACGGCAATTCCGTTGGCAACCGCGGTGGCTTTCACTCCCGGCGGCGCGGTGCCGCCGAGCGGCGTTGACACGATCAACGACGCGCTGCCCGCTGACGTTGGATCGAGTTCGGCAACGAATGCATCCGTGTCTCCGGTGAACGGCTGAAAATTGAATCGCCACGGAAAATCCCAGGAGGTGGCGCTGCCCGCAAGATAGACGCGGTTCGGAGCCGCGAGCCATACGCTCTGCCCTGCGTCCGACTGCGATCCGCCGAGGAAAGTTGAATATGCGAGGCGGGTTTGGCCCGTTGCTGGATCTTGCGGAATTACGGCGAGGAAAGCGTTCGCGCTGCCTGTGAGCGTGGTTTGATACGCGGCGATCGTGCCGGAAGTGCCGTTGGTCACTGGGAAATTTGACGACTGCGTGGTGCCGGTGACGTAAGCGGTTCCGGGCAACTCGGTGCCGACGGTGATCGCAAGGGCTTTGTCCGATCCCGCGCCTCCGAGATACGTGCCGTAAGACAAATCGGCAGGACCGTTGCCGGAAGGCAGAATTTTCATCACGAAGGCGTCGTAAGGGTCGCCGACGTAGGAGGTTTGAAATCCGTTAGTGGTGACGAGCGTACCGAATGGGTTCGACGTGTACCCCGTGATGTAGGCGTTCCCTACCGAATCCACAGCCACGCCGGTGACGGTGGCCTGTGCGCTGATTCCGAGATAGGTGCAGTATTTCAGATTTGGCGCGGTTGCCGTGACTACCGGGCGAAAGATCACGAGAAATCCATCGCTGATGCCACCGCCGTATGCGGATTGGAATGGTCCCGGAGATACGGCTGGTGCGATTGTTAGATTCGTGGACTGCGTGTCCATGGCCACGAAAATATTGCCGGAGGGATCGATGGCGATTCCGCCGGGACTCAGCGTGGCTTCATTACCGTTGCCGCCGAAGAGGGTGGAATAGATGAGCTTCGCGCCCGTCGGATCGATTTCCGTGATGGCTGCATCGTTGACCGGCGTTCCGTTCGCTGAACTTGTAAGCGTGCTGCTGTCTGTGACCGGGTAGTCGGCCGAGGTTGTGGTTCCGGCAATCGCGACGTTGCCGCTTGAATCCACCGCGATTGCGCCGCCTTCTTCGTCGCCGCTGCCGCCGATGAACGTCAGATAGACGAGCGAATTCAGGCCGGTCTGCGAGGGGTCGAATTTAGCGATGAAATAATCGGAAGGGCCGCCGCCGGGACCGATGCTTGTTCCGCTGGTTTCGACGAACGTGGTGGCCGACGTGGTCGTGCCGCCGATGTAAATCTTGCCCGTCGAGTCGAGCGCGATGCTGTTGCCCGAGTCGGCGCCCGTTCCGCCGAGGAATGTCGAGTAGGCTACCGACAACGAAGGGTCTATCACCAGCGTGGCCGCGGGATCGTGCGCGGCTACTTCGAATCGTACTGAGCCATCCGCCAAGAGCTTGTAGCTCCCGTTCACAGCTTCGCGAGCGAGTCGCGTCGACGCTGTTTGGCACCGCTCTTCGTAAATTATTGGCTTCTTCATGCGGGCTTCGCTGCCAGCGATCGTCATTACCAAATCGCCCGCTGCGTCAATGTGCTTTCCATCGGCTCCGGAAATTTCCACGCGGAGGTTGGCGATATCGGCGCCGGGTGCGACGCGCAAATCGTATTCGAGGACGTCAGCGTTGCCGTAAGCGACCAAGCTCACTCCGGGAGCGATTTCCGACGCTTCGGCGAGCGCGAAATGAGGAACGTGCGTTCGCCACATGGCAGGATTCTTACCCAGAAAATAATTCGTCTCTCCGCCGAGTTTGGTCGTCGCCTGCCAAGTGAGGTTTGGCCGCGCCTGCCTTGGACTTTGCCGCAAGCTGCTGGGTTCTGGTTCCTTGGCCGGCTTTGAATCGCGTGGCACGCGCGGTCTACGCGGACGGTCAGAGTGCAAGCCGTAGCGTTGACGCGCGGGCAATCCTCCACGCCGAGATTGACGCCGGCCGGTACGTCTGTGCGTGTGCGAGCCGGATGAAGCCCGTTGGCGTGATTTCCGTCGAGGATGCGGGGCCGCTTGCGGCAGCGTGCCGTGCGAAGCGATGTGGGCGACTGGCTCTTCGCCTGTAACTTGATTCGTGAACTGCAATTTCAGTGCTGCGGCATGATTTTTCGAGCGCGCGGCGCCGGTGATTTCGATGCCATCGGCGCGGAGCAGGACTGTCATGTTCGTTCCGCGTCCTATGTATTGAACGGCTGGATCGGCCTGTCCGACGTTCGGCTCGAACGTTATTGGGAGCGATACGGCTGTAGCGTTGCGACGCGCATCGCGCACCACAAGATTGGACGACGCATTTGCCATGCGAGGATTCCCAGCGGCGAGTGCGAGGATTTGCGGCGCTTGAGACGCGGTTTGACCGGCCGTATCAATGCCGATGAAAATTGCCGCAGCCAGGACGCAGCAGAAGAGGCAGGTGAAATAGCCGTTGGCGCGCAAGGAGCCCTCCGCGGGAACACACGTCTAGCTCCAGCTTGGGCGGCTCCAACACCGCAAATGCCTTTTCCCTGATTGTGAGATCCCAAGATGACTGCTGCGAAGGGTAGGCGGAATATCTAACGAATGGTTACGAATGTCAATACGTGTTATTTCACGGAACTTCGGCTAGAAATCACGTTCGCGTAGGCGCGGAAGATGGGCGGGATTACGCCTTTTGGTCCGGCTCGATTTTCCAGGCGAAATTCTCCTCGCCCAATGCCAGTTCGAGCATTCCATCCACCGGCAGCACTTCGAATGGCAATCCGCCTTCCCATAACGCAGCACGCATCAGCAATGAACGCCTGCCCGGAAGATCGAATAATTCGCGAGCCATGCCCACTTCGATGATTTTTCCGTAGGCGGCGGTTACGAGCGATTCCGGGTGAAGTAGGCAGACGCCGGCCTGTTCGAGGATGCAGCGCGCGAGCTTTTTCTTCTCCACGTGCACGGTGATGCGCGTCTCGCGCGAATCCCACAGCGTGAGGCGCAACTGGAAGTCCGGAACTTCGGCGATGGCCTCCGGCACGGGATCCGCTCGCAGATAAAGATGGCTTGCGCTGAATCCATAGCGCAGCTCGGCGACGGCAAAGACGCGGCCATGCATGGTGCCGCCGCGTGAATCGGCAGCGTACAGCCCGGCTCCGAGCCATTCGAAGTAGCTGCTTTCGCGTCCGTCTACATTCACGTCCAGATAGGATTCCGGCGGCTCGCGGCGTCCGCGCTCCGGGGCTTTCTTGATCGGATGCGCCAGGGCCTCGGGCGCGTGCTCGCCGAGCGCCGCATAAATTTCGGTGAGGTGCTTGCGGTAGAGCGCGTCGAACTCGGCATCGTTCGCCGAGCCGTGCTCCGGACCGTACCACCAGTTCCAGTCGCTGCCTTCGGCGGCGAGCACGGCTTCGTAGGCTCGCTGCAATTTCTCCGTGCCCGCTGTGTTGCCGTTTCCGCTGGCGCGCGGCGTACCGCGCGTAGACTTCGCGTGCGTCGCGCAGGAGATCCCAGGCGCGGACGTCTTCGCCGTGACCGATCCAGACATCGAAATTCGCGTTGATCCAGGACGCGGGGAAAATTCCTTCCATGACCGGCGCAGTGGGGTTGGCTTCCACTGCTTCGCTCGCGGTGAGCGCGCGAATTTCGGGATCGTCTTGAACTCGGCGGTAGAATTGGCGGAGGAATTCGCGTCCGTTCCCGGGGTAGTATTCCCAGGCGTTTTCCCCGTCGAGAATCACGCTGACGGTGGCAGTGCGGCCTTGCGGTTCGCGATCGCCGATCGCGCGGATGCGGCGATGCAGATCCTCGGCTGCGGACACGGCGTCCATGCGGCTGTAGACGAACCCGATCAAATCGGAAATGTAGTGATCGCGGAAGAACCCGAAGATTTCCTTGCCCACCCGCTGCAGGCTCCAGGGAGTGTATAGATCAGCGCCGTTTTCCGGATAACCCTCCGCGTCGCGCCAGAAACCGATGTTGCGCGTGCGTCCGAGGACGCCTTCATCGGTTGCGAACCATTTGAAGCCCAGGTCCATGGCGATTTCGAGAGCTTGATCGGAAACGGATCCTTCCGAGGGCCACAGGCCGGCAGGTGGCTTGCCAAAGACACGCTCGTGGAAAGCGCTGGCGCGCGACAATTGTTCGCGGGCGTCTTCCGGATAGCGAAAGGGCGGTTGCGGCAAGGGCGTGTGCGGGTTCGAGACGCGCGCGATGTCCGTGTCGCAGAGCAGCGGAAGAATGGGGTGGTAATAAGGTGTGGTGGAGATCTCGATTTGTCCGCTTTCGGCGGCGATGCGATATTCGGGAAGCACGGCGCCGAGCAGCTCGAGCTGCTTTTCCTTTAGCAGTCCCTTGTCGCGCTCGGTGTAGTCCTTCCCTTTCGCGGCGAGAACGCTGACGACTGGATCTTTTGCGAGATATTCCTCGTCCATCCACGCGAGCTGCGAAAGCAACTGCAGATCGCGCCAATCGCGCTCACTGAAATTCGCGATGCAGGCTTCGGCGCCGCCGGAGCGCAGTTGAGCTTGCAGCTCGGCGAATCGCGGCCAGCGCTGAATGTAATTCTCATTTACCTGAAAGGCGCGATCGAGGATTTCCCTTTTCTGCGCGGGATCCAGTTTGTTCGCCGCGGTGAACGCAATGTCGAACCACGGCTCGCGGAATTTGCCGCTGGCGTACTCTTCGATCTGTTCGGCGAGCAGCGGCACGAAATTGAAGGTGGCGTGCACGCCGGGAAATTCGTCGAGCACTTTTACCATGCCCCAGTAATCTTTCAGGGCGTGCAGACGCGTCCACGGGAGCATGTAACGGCCCGTGGAGGGATCGCGATACTGCGGCTGATGCATGTGCCAGACTAAAACCAGGTTTACGCGGCTCAATGGGCGGGCTCTCGGATTGGCTTAGTCGGCTGCATGCGATTTTGAATTCGCCGCATTGCGCGCGGACACTCTGCTTCGAAAAACCGCGGACCACAGTCCCGCGCGCGCACCGTGCTAGAATCTTTTTGCGCACCCATGCGCCTGCTCGATAAATATATCGGACGCGAAGTCGGCTCGCATGCTGCGCTTGGGCTCGCGGTTTTCACTTTCGTTTTCTTCGTTCCCCAACTGGTCCGCTTGATGGATTTGATCGTGCGCCATTCCGGCGGGATCGGCATGGTGCTGCTGATTTTCCTCTGCTCGCTGATTCCCGTTCTGGCGTTCACGATCCCGATGGCGGTCCTGGTAGGCGTGTTGATTGGCCTAGGCCGGCTTTCGGCCGACAGCGAAATCGTGGCGCTGCATGCTTCCGGAATCAGCCTGCGCCGCTTGCTCGTGCCCATCGGATTCGTGGCTGCGGCTTGTGGCTTGTGCACGCTGGTTCTGACGTTTTGGCTCAGCCCGCTGTCACTTCGCACCCTGCGCGGCCTCGAGACCCGATTGCTTGCTTCCCAGGCGCCGTACGCTATCCAGCCGCGCGTCTTCGACGAGCGGTTTCCGCACCTCGTATTATACGTACAAGATGTGGAAGCTGCAGCGACCCGATGGCGCGGAGTGTTCCTGGCGTCGACGGGGGCCGCAGGGACCACAGACGTGACCATTGCGGAAGGCGCGCAGGTGGTCGCCGGCGAAGACAACAATCAGATCGAATTGCATCTAGGCAGCGGGAGCACCCACGAGTATGACCCGCACGATCCGCGGCGCTATAACGTTACGACTTTTGGCGAGAGCGAAATCCCCGTGGAGCTTTCCAATCCGGTCACGGGGCCGAAGACCGTCGCTTTGAGCGATGCGGAACGCTCGGTTTCACAGTTGCTCGCGGAGCGAGGCCCCAATTGGCGCGATGCTCGCGTGGAATTCCAGCGCCGCATCGCTTTTCCTGCTGCTTGCGTAGTATTTGCGCTGCTGGGTGTGCCGATCGGCGTGCGGCCTCGGCGCGGCGGGCGGGCCGCCGGATTAATTTTGACCCTGGTGCTGATCGGCGGCTATTACTTCCTCTTCGTGACCGGTGCACACATGGCGCAGCAAGGGTCCGTCCCGCCGTGGGCCGGAATATGGGCGGCGAATATCGGGGCTACTTTACTCGGGCTGACTTTTCTGCGACGCATTGAATCGATTCGCAAGCCGAGCCATATTTTGGCGTGGCTTGATTCGCTCTTCCGCCGCCCGCGACCAGCGCAGCGCCGCGAGACCGACGCCGCGCCGATGCCTGCCGCCAACGGAACAACACTCAACGGCGCAACAGACAAACCCGACGTCGTCGTACGGCACACACTGCCGGCCGGTGATCCGGTTGCGTTTCCGATGCTTATCGATGTGTACTTGTTGCAAGGATTTTTCTATTACTTTCTGGTGCTACTGGCGGGATTCGTCATGATTTTTGACGCGTTCACGCTATTTGATTTGCTCGGAGATATTTCGAAGAATCACATCCCCGTCTCGATGGTTCTGAATTATTTCCGGTATTTGGTGCCGCTGATGGTTTACCAGCTGGCGCCGCTGGCGACGCTCGTTGCTACGCTGGTGACGCTGGCAGTGATGGCGAAGAATAATGAGGTGATCGCTTTCAAGGCGAACGGTATCAGCCTGTATCGCTTGGTCCTGCCGCTGACGCTGGCGGGATGCGTGGTGGCGGGGTCTATGTTTTTGCTGGACGATACCTTCCTGCCGTACGCGAACCAGAGACAGGATGCTTTGCGCAACCAGATCAAAGGGCGACCGCCGCAGACTTATTTTCAGCCGGCGCACCAGTGGATATTTGGCGAGGACACCAAAATCTACAACTATGAATTCTTCGATTCCGACCAGCAACTTTTTGGAGGGCTCAATGTGTTCGAACTGAGTCCCGGGACGTTTCAAATTCGGCGTCGAGTGTTTGCGACTCGCGCGACCTGGGAAGCTTCGGAAAATACTTGGGTTCTCACGGGCGGCTGGATCCGCGATTTCAACGGCGGCAAAGTGACGCGGTACACGCCGTTCAAGGTGGAATCGCTGCCAGAAATTTCCGAGCCTCCGAGCTATTTCCGGCGAGAGGTGCGCCAGTCGTACCAGATGAACTGGCGGCAACTGGGCGAATACATCCTGAATCTGCGTCACGCGGGATTCGATACTTCCCGGCTTTCCGTGCAGTGGCAGAAGAAATTCGCATTTCCCTTGATTGCGGCCATCATTGTTTTTCTCGGCGCGCCCTTTGCATTCCTGGTGGGAACGCGCGGCGCCGTAGGAGGTTTGGCGTTGGCCGTGGGAATTGCGATTGTTTATTGGGCGTCGGCGGCGCTCTTTGAAGCCATGGGGTCGGTCGGACAATTGCCGCCGTTACTCGCGGGATGGGCGCCGGACGCGATTTTTGGCTTTCTTGGCGTGTATTTCTTTCTGAAAATGCCCACCTGACATTTCCGCGCAGCAGCCGTGAGCCCGAGCTCCGTTTGCCGTAGTGGATACCTTCATTACTAACTCGTCACAAGTACTATTGGCGAAAGTTTGATTCGCGGCAAAGATGGAAACGCCTTTGATTCGTCGTCAATTCCGTGACGCGGACGCCGCTCCTTCGCGCGCTACCTACTGGGGAATGAAATGAAGTTTCGACTCCTCGCTCTGATTCTCGCGCTTTCAGCTGCCGGAGTGGCGCGCGCCGACTCTGCCGCGTACGCCTATTGCGGGAGTTTCGACGCCTACGTATTGCTGTACAAAACCACCGACCAGATTGAAGAGCTCGGGAAGCTGCGCTGCGATGAGAAAGTGGAGGTCCTGACGCGCTGGACGAACTTTTTTCAGGTGCGCACGGCGGACGGAAGAGTAGGTTGGGTGCGTTCCACCGACATTTCCGGCACGCCGGCGTCGGCGCGGCGGCAGGCGACGCCGTTTGGACTTACCGACCCGACCGCGGTTGCAGGAGAAGAAACGGGGCTTCCGCTAAACAACAGAAACATCTTGAACATGCGCGGAATGCGCCTCAGCGACGGCGTCATCGTCGGCAAGATCAAATCGTCGAAGTGCGATTTCGATACTTCGCCAGCGGCGCTCCAGAAACTGCGCCTAGCCGGGCTGCCCGACCAAATAATTCTCGCGATGATCCAAGCACCTCAAGCTGCCGATCTGCCCGCGCCGCAGCCGGTAGGCGTTGTGGAAGTTAAGATTCCGGACGGAACCGCGATCGAAGTTGTGCTCAACGCGGATATTTCGTCAGGTGCGGTTCATGATGGCACGGTCGTGGAAATGTCCGTCTTTAAGGATGTAGTGGTGAATGGAACGGTAGTCGTCCGGAGCGGCGCTGAGGCACGCGCGCGAGTGATCACCGTCACTGAACCCGGGCGGATGGGTCATCCCGGCGAGGTATCGTGGGCAATGCAAGACGTAGCGGCTGTGAATGGCGACCTCGTCCCGATAGATTTCACGTCCAGGGAAACCGGCACGAATCCTTCCGGCGGCGTGGACGGCGCGATCGCGCCCGTGTGGGAATTTCGCAAGAACAAACCGACGGTCATGGGTGCAGGCCGCCACTTCCAGGCGGTCGTACACGGCAACACCGTGCTAATGCTGTCGTCGGAGTTAGCGAAGAGCTTGTCCGCACCGGAGCCAACCGCACAATCGCCTGTCGACGCGGCCGTTGCGTCTGGATCGAAACAGTAGTCTGAGCCGCTCGGCGGGCTTTGTAAGTGGGGTAACGAGCACTTTGGTGTGCCGCCGAACTTGAAGCGTTACCCTAAGAGAGCGGCGAAGTGAAAACATTGAGCGTGCCGCGCTACTAGTCTGGTGGCGTCCTCAACTCGCGCTCGGCATTCCCCTTCGATTGAACTTCAAGCTATTGTTTAGGCGCAATTCTTGCACCCATCGTTGGCGTGTCGCTCGAAGATTTCTTCACGTCGATCATAAGCTCGCTGTTGCCGTGCTTCACGTGCGGCTGCAGATGTCGGCTCGACCACCGTTGCGATATGTAATGAATTGCTTGAGCCACGAAACGTGAGCGCTCCCGCAACTTCGCTCGAAGCACCGCCTGTACTTTCCCTGCTCGACAGCTGTTTCAAAGTACTATTGCCACTCTTCCCGAAGCTGCAAAAAATAGCCTAACGCATGGCCCGGGGCGCGTTCCGTTGTAGGCATCCCTCGGGCGGCTTGGGGGCTTGGGATGAAACATTTCGCTCTCGCGATTGGGGTCTTCTTTATCGCCGCGCTGCCCGTGCGTGCGAACAGCGCGGCCTACGCGCATTGCGGCACGTACGACTCATACATCTTGCTCTATAAATCCACGCAGAAATTTGAGGAGCTCGGCAAGCTGCGTTGCGGCGAAAGGATCGAGGTTGTGGCGCGCAACGACGATTACTCCCAGGTGCAGACCGAGGATGGACGGATCGGATGGGTGATCAATAACGATCTTTCCGCGAGCGCTCCGCCTCCTCAGGAAGTTTATACCTTCGGATTAAGCGTCCAGCGCAAGGCAGACGAAGTGCAACCGGCGGAAGTTCCGCACGAACAACTAGTGGCTGCGCGAGCCGTCGCACCGCCGGAGCCACTCTCTGCGAAACCTGCTTCGCTCATTACCAACGTCAACGTGATGAAAATGCAGGGGGATCACTCGGCGCCTGACGAAATCATCGCCAAGATTAAGTCTTCGCGATGCGATTTCGATACGACTCCTGCGGGAATTCATCGGCTGAAACAAGCAGGCGTTTCCGACCGGATTGTGCTGGCGATGCTGCACGCGCCTGCGGCGTTTCCGTTGGTGTTCCCCGACGGAACGGCAACTGCTGAAGCCACCATTCCCAACGGGACTTCGGTTGAGATTGCTGTGAGCAGCGATGTCCTGCCGATCGGATTGCAAGAAGGATCGGTTGTAGAAATGTCCGTGGCGCAAGATGTGGTCATCCGTGGTGTTACGGTATTCGCGAGAGGCGCGGAAGCGCGCGGGCGGGTGATGGCCGTGCGCCACGCAGGCATGGGAAGTTCGGGCGAGGTCGTGTGGTTCATGCAGGACATCCAAGCCGTGAGCGGCGACCGCATTCCGGCGAATTTCGCGCCGACGCAAGATGGCAAGATCGCGGTCGGAGATTTTGCGGGCTACCCGTTCTTCATGTCTGAATATCGCAAGAATGGACCGGCGATCGCTGCGTCGGGTGACCATTTCACGGCGGTCGTGAGCGGCAACATCGCGGTGCGCATCCCGCAGCAGTCCGCCGGGAATCAAGTAGCGGCAAAATCAAAAGTTCAAGCAGTGCCTCAACTCGTACCGGCGGCAGCTCCTTCTCCTTCGTTCCCCGTGATCGTCGAAGCTCCTGAACAGCAAGCGTCCGTCAAGCCGTAGTCACGCTTGAGCGGCATCGGACTCAGTTCCCTTTTGCCCATCAACTAAGACTTCAAATGTTGATTCAGCTTCCGGTTCGGCGCAGCGGATCTCATATGTTGCGCGAAATGTCGGCGGGTCAACGGCGGAACGTCGGCGCGACGTTCGCGAACTCAAGACTCACTTGAATTTATTCGCTTCGTTCGTCTATGCGACTCGTGGCCCACGCAGAATTCGGGCCGGCAAAAATAAAATTCCGCGAAGTAGTTCGAAGACGCCGTCAACCGCAATGCCCACGATGCGGAATGGAAGCAAGAGCAGCCAGACAATCGGATAAAGCACGAGCGCCAGTAGCGCCAGCGGCCAACATAGCACCAGCAAAATGCACCAGAGCAAGAATTTCACCATAACCTCCTCCGTCGTGGTCCTCTATTGATACGTCGCAACGCTCCATGTTGTTCCACTGGGCGGAGACGAATCTTCGCGCAGACGATTCAGCCTCACTGCTGCACAAGCGAGCGAATCTTTTGTATTACCAGGTCAATTCCTACGTCGTTGTAGCCGCCTTCGGGAATAATCACGTCGGCGTAGCGTTTCGATGGTTCGACGAACTCCATGTGCATCGGGCGCACCGTGTTCAGGTATTGGTCAATGACCATTTCCATGGTGCGGCCGCGCTCGCGGATGTCCCGAACTAGCCTGCGGATGAAGCGCAAGTCCGCATCGGTATCCACGAAGATCTTGATGTCCATCAGTTCGCGCAGCTGCTTATTTTCGAAGATCAGAATACCTTCGACGATGATCGCGGGCAACGGCTCGATGCGCACCGTGCCTTTCATCCGCTGGAAATTGGCGAAATCGTAGCTGGGACGCTCGATGGCTTGGCCGGAGCGAAGCCGCCGGACGTCTTCGGCGAGGAGCGGCGTGTCCATCGAGTCGGGATGATCGAAATTTACCTTTACGCGCTCTTCAAAGGATAGCTCCGGATAATCGCGGTAGTAATTGTCCTGCTGCAGGACGACTACGCTCGTATCGCTCAATGCCTCGATGATTCGCCGCGTGATGGTTGTCTTCCCCGAGCCGGTGCCGCCGCAGATGCCAATGATCAACGGACGGCTATCGAGCGGGCGAAGATTCAATGATTGAATTGTCCGCTCCTTCGTTGGACTACTTGTGCTTCCCTTTGCCGCGCTTCTTATCTTCAAGCTCAGCTTGCGCGGCTGCCAGACGGGCGATGGCTACGCGGAACGGAGAGGCGCTCACGTAGTTCATGCCCACGCGATGGCAGAACTTCACGCTGTCCGCGTCGCCACCATGCTCGCCGCAGATTCCGACCTTCAGTTTGGGATTCGTTTTGCGGCCGCGCTGAATTCCCCACTCGATCAACATGCCGACGCCCGCGACGTCCAGGGTCTGGAAGGGGTCTGCCGGGAATATTCCAGCTTTTCTTTCATCCACGTAGTCGGGCAAGAAGCGGCCTGCGTCGTCGCGGGAGAGGCCCATTGTCGTCTGCGTCAGGTCGTTGGTGCCGAACGAAAAGAATTCGGCGACTTCTGCGATTTGGTCCGCGAGCAGAGCCGCACGCGGCAACTCGATCATGGTGCCGACCAGATATTCAAGTTTCACTTTAGAGCGCGAAATAATCTCCTCGGCGACTTTTCTGGTTTGCTCTTCCAGAATTTTCAACTCTTTCTTATCCATCACGAGCGGATGCATGATTTCAGGCAGCACTTTAATGCCGCGCTTTTGGCAATCAATCGCGGCTTCAATAATCGCTCGAACTTGCATATCGAGGATTTCGGGATACGTGATGCACAGACGGCATCCGCGATGCCCAAGCATCGGATTTGCTTCGTGTAGTTGATCCACGCGGCGCGCGACGGCTTCGGGCGAAATGCCGATCTTCTTGGCCAGCTCTGCTTGTTTCGCGGGGTCGTGTGGAACGAACTCGTGTAGCGGTGGGTCAACGAGGCGGATGGTTACTGGGTAACCGTCCATCGCGTTGAAAATGCCTATGAAGTCGCGCCGCTGGAACGGCAGCAACTTTTCGAGGGCCTTGCGGCGGGCTTCGGGCGTTTCGGCCAGGATCATTTCCTGAATCGCCTGCTGGCGTTCGATGCTTTTTTCGGGCTGCTCGAAATCCTTGAAGAACATGTGCTCGGTGCGGCAGAGGCCGATGCCTTCAGCACCCATTTCGCGGGCCACTTTCGCGTCATGAGGGGTATCGGCGTTGGTGCGCACGCCGAGCCGGCGCGATTTATCGGCCCATTTCATCAAGGTATCGAAGGCTTTGGGCGGCTCGGGTCGCACCAGCTCGATCTGGCCGGTGTACACCGAGCCATCGCCGCCGTCGAGAGTGATCCACTCGCCTTCGCGGACCGCGTGCCCGTTGGAGCTAATCGTTTTTTTCGCGAGATCGATATCCAATTTTTCGGCGCCGACGATGCAGCATTTGCCCCAACCGCGGGCGACCACAGCAGCGTGGCTGGTCTTCCCGCCGGTGGCGGTGAGAATTCCCTGCGCTACGTACATTCCGCCAACGTCTTCCGGACTGGTCTCATGCCGAACGAGAATGACCTTTTCGCCGCGCGCAGCCCACTCTTCGGCTTCCTGTGCGGTGAACACCGCTTTGCCGACCGCTGCGCCGGGCACGGCATTATTTCCGGTGACGAGCAAGCGATTGGACAATTCGCTTCGCGACATCTTGGGATTCAGAACCGGATAAAAGAGACGCTCGACGTCTTCGGGTTTGATGCGTTCAAGTGCTTCTTCAACTTTAATGAGCTTCTCGTTGACCATGTCCACGGCGATTTGGAATGCGGCGGAGGGCGAGCGCTTCCCGGTGCGCGTCTGGAGCATATATAGCTTGCCGTTTTCGACTGTGAACTCGAGATCCTGCATATCGCGGTAATGCTTCTCGAGAGTTTGACGCACGCGTTCCAATTGCCCGTAGACCTTGGGCATGCGCTTGGCCATTTCCTTCAAGTGCATCGGCGTACGGATTCCGGCGACGACGTCTTCGCCTTGCGCGTTCAACAGAAAATCTCCGAAGAAAGTTTTCTCGCCCGTAGAGGGATCGCGCGTGAAGCAGACGCCCGTGCCGGAATCATCGCCGGTGTTGCCGAAAACCATTTGGACAACATTCACGGCGGTTCCTAGCAGCCCTGTAATCTTTTCCACGCGGCGGTAGGTCTGCGCTTTTTCGCCCATCCAGGATTCGAAAACCGCGCCAATCGCACCCCAGAGCTGTTCTTCGGGATCTTCCGGAAAAGCAGTGCCGGTCTTTTCTTTGTAATAGGCCTTATATTCGCCGACTAATTTGCGCCAACCCTCGGCGGTTACTTCGGTGTCGTCTTTCACGCCGAACGATTGCTTCATCGCGCGCAGTTTGTGCTCGAGTTCCTCTTTCGGCAGGCCAATTACTACTGACGAATACATCTGGACGAGACGGCGGTAGGCATCATAGGCGAACCGCTCGTTCTTTGTGGTGCGTGCTAGGCCTTGGACGGCTTTATCGTTGAGACCGAGGTTCAGAATGGTTTCCATCATTCCGGGCATTGAGCGGGCAGAGCCGGAGCGGACGCTGACGAGCAGCGGATCTTTGGCGTCACCGAGTTTTTTGTGTGTGAGCTTTTCCAGGCGCGCAAGGCTCTTGGCGACTTCCGCGCGAAGTTCCTTGGGATACTTCCGGCCATGCTTGAAGAAGTAGTCGCAGGTTTCCGTGGTGATCGTGAAACCGGCGGGCACGGGGAGGCCGATGCGCGTCATCTCTGCGAGACCGGCACCCTTGCCGCCGAGCAGATCGCGCATGTCGCCTTTGCCGTCCGCCTTGCCTGCTCCGAAAAAATAAACGTATTTCATTTTTGACCTCAAGAAAGAATTTAGATCCGAAAAATGCATGCCAGCCACGGCCGACGGTTTAGCTCATGCGATTGTTGAAGCGAATTTGTCGGCATTCCGACAACTCAACTGTTACCTTACGGAATCCTCGGAGCCCAATTCCGAGAAATCCGCGATCGTAGAAAACTCTTTAAGTAAACTGCCGAGCAATGCTAGACGATTTCTTCGGACGTTCTGGTCCTCAACCATCACTAGAACCTTATCGAAGAACATATCCACCGCGGGACGCAGCTCGGAAATAGCTTCAAGTGCTTCCCGATATTTCCGCGCCTTCTTCTTACGAGTCGCTTCCTCGCCGATTCGTTGTGCGGCTGCGTGAAGTTCGCGCTCGGCGGGTTCCCAAAGTAGATCAGCTTGTACTGTCAGCTGCGCTTTGTCCGTACCGGCTGCCGATTTTGCCAGAATGTTGCGGATGCGCTTGAACGAGGCGGCCAACGGGACGAAGTTCTTAGTGTCGCGAATGGCCTTCAAGGCTGCCACGCGGTCGGCGGCGTCCACCAGATCGTCGGCTCCTGCGGCGAAGGCAGCATTGACCTCGTCTGCGGCGAAACCGCGGCGTTCGCGCAGGATGTGGCGCGCGCGATCGAGCAGGAAATCGAGAACTTGCTTCTGGACGGCTTCGGAGGCTTCAATTTTCGGCGTTTGCTCTCGCAATGATTTCGCCGCGGCCGAAATTGCCGCGGAAATTGAAAGCGGCAATTTCTTTTCGAGGATAATTTTCACAATTCCCAGCGCCGCGCGGCGCAACGCGAACGGATCGCTGGAGCCCGTCGGCACTGCGCCCACGGCGAAGCACGCGATCAAGGAATCGAGCTTGTCGGCGAGAGCCACTGCGCAGCCGGTCAAATTGCGCGGCAAGGGATCATCGAGGCCGGCCGGTTTGTAGTGATCGTAAACCGCCCAGGCGATTTCTTCGGGCTCACCTTGCGCGCGGGCGTACAAACCTCCGACGATTCCCTGCAGCTCGGGAAATTCTCCTACCATTCCAGTGACGAGATCGCATTTAGCGAGTTCGGCGGCGCGGTCTGAACCTGCCACATCGGCCTGCGAGACGCCGCCGCTGAACCACTGTTCGGCTAGCCAACGGGCCAGAGCGCGCATACGTTCGACCTTATTGCCGTAACTGCCGAGGCGCGATTCGTAGGTGACCGCCGCGAGCTTCGGCAAGTAATCGCCCAGCTTGATTTTCTGGTCTGTCTCCCAGAAGAATTGCGCATCAGCAAAACGCGCGCGCAGCACGCGTTCGTGCCCCGCGCGAACGAGTCCCTTGGGATCCTTCGGCAGGTTGATAACGGCGAGGAAATGCGGAGCGAGATCGCCATTCTTCGCTTCCAGCGCGAAATACTTCTGATGGTCGCGCATCACGGTGATCAGTATCTCGTCGGGGAGCGACAGGAATGCGGAATCAAAATCGCCGATGATCACGCTGGGATATTCGTTCAGATAGGTGACCGATTCGAGGAGCGCTGCGTCCTCGTGGGCGCGCAGGCCTTTGCGAGTGGTGAGCGTGCGAAGCTCGGCTTCGATTTTTCTGTGGCGAGCATTGGGGCGGCACAATACGAAGTTTTTCTTTAACTTTGATTCGTAGTCCGTCGGCCCTTGAACCAGGATATGTTTCCTCCCGAGGAAGCGGTGGCCGTCGGTGTGACTGCCTGCCTGCACTGCGGCGAACGAGAACGGCACGATTCTTCCATCGAGCAGCGCGACAATCCAGCGAATCGGGCGAATGAAACGCGGGCCTTGCGCGCCGGTCCAATACATCGAGCGCGGCCACGAAATCTCCTGGAGCACTTGCGGGAGTGTTTCCTCCAGAATTTTTGCGGCGGGCCGGCCGATGACGATTTGTTTCGCGGCCAGGTATTCGCCCTTCGGCGTATTCACAATCGTCAATTTCGAAACGGGAATTCCCTGCTTTTCGGCGAAGCTCATCGCGGCACGCGTCGGCTCGCCGACACTATCGTACGCCACCGATTTCGGCGGCCCGGTGATTTCGCGCGCGACATCTTCCTGACGCAAACGCACACCGCGCGCAATCGCTACCAAGCGGCGCGGTGCGCCGAAAGTTTCGATGGAATCCTGCGCAAGCTTTTCTTCGAGTAATCCATTAGCGAGAAAGTATTTCTGAAGCAACGCTTTAAGTTCCTGCGACGCTTTCAGAATCATTCCAGCGGGAATTTCTTCGCAGCCGATCTCGAAAAGAAAATCGCCGGTCGGCTTCGCGCTCGCCTTCACGTTTTTCTTTAAGGGTCGCTTCATGCGCGCGCACCGGTCAATTCGGGCGTGGTGGTGACCCCGGACTTTTGCCGCAGCCAGAGTTCGGCGACGCGCACTGCGAGTTTGCGTACGCGGCCGATCATCGCAGCGCGTTCCGTGACGGATATGGCGCCGCGCGCGTCAAGTAGGTTGAAGAGATGCGAGCAACGCAGCGTGAGGTCGTAGGCCGCGAGCAACGGGAAGCGCTCGACGTTGACCCCCGCTGCCTTGGGCCAGGCGTCGAGGATGTGTTTGGCCTCCGCTTCGTTCAAATCGAATTGCTTGCGGATCGAAACCGCGTCGGCATAGTCGAAGCTGTAGGCGGAGAATTGCCGTTCCTCGGCCATGCGCACCTGGCGATAGGTCACCGTTTCCGACCAGCGGACGTCGAAAACGTTGTCCACGCCCTGCAAGTACGATGCGATGCGATCGAGGCCGTAGGTCAGTTCCACTGAAATTGGATCGAGATTTTGTCCACCGCTCTGCTGAAAATACGTGAACTGGGTGATCTCTTGGCCGTCAAGCAGCACTTGCCAACCAATTCCCCATGCGCCGAGCGTAGGCGATTCCCAGTTATCTTCCTCAAACCGGATATCGTGTTCCTTCAAGTTAATTCCAACTGCGGCGAGACTTTCTAAATAAAGATCTTGAACATCCGCGGGTGCAGGTTTAAGGATCACTTGAAGCTGCGTGTGCTTGTAGAGACGGTTGGGATTTTCGCCATAGCGGCCGTCCGCGGGGCGGCGGCTCGGCTGTGTATAGACGACACGATACGGTTCCGATCCGAGCACGCGTAAAAAAGTTTCGGGATGCATGGTGCCAGCGCCGACTTCTACGTCGTACGGCTGTTGCAGAATGCAATCGCGACGCGTCCAGTATTCTTCAAGTCTTAGTAGAAGATCCTGAAAGCTGAGACCCTGGCGTTTGGGCGCGGGTTTGAGTTTTGCTTGATGTGCCTTGGTCTTCAAGCCGGTGACTCCAGAAGTTCCCGCGAGGCGAGCTTGCGGTCAATTTGATGTTCGATCACGTCGAGCATAACATCGCTCAGCTCACGCGCGGCGCGAGGCGGAATCATTTCCTCGGTAAGTCTATCGAGGCGCTCGGCGAGCATTTTTCGAGCAGCGGCCAGCGCGACAGGCGAGACCGTCCGCATACCGGGGCGGCGGCACTTGCTGCAGGAAATTGCCGAGGCGCTCGGCGAAAAATAGGCGGCTTCTTTCGAGTCCAATGCCCTGCCACAACGCGCGCAAGCATCGAGCGGCGGGAGCCAGCCGCCGAGCCGGACGGTCCAGAGCGCGAAATAAGCGAGGGGCAGCTCTGATTTGCCGGTCTTCTTGATTGTTTGCGCGGTCAATAATAGAAGACGGAAATTCGCGTCGGCAGGCTCGTGGTCCGGCAGAACCGTCTCCGTCACTTCGCTCAGTACAGCCAGCGCAACTCCCGAACCATAATCGCGGAAGGCATCGAGAAACGATTCCACCAGTTCGCACTGATTGATGCGCACCAGTTCGCGATTCTGGCGTTCGTAGAACCAGATATGGATGTGGGAAAGGCGTTCGAGCGTCGAGCCGAACTTGCTTTTGGTACGGCGTGCGCCGGAAGCGACGCCACGCACACGTCCCATGGAACGCGAGAGGAAGCTGACGAGACGGTCGGCTTCACCGAGCGGGTAGGTTTGCAGGACGATGGCCTCGGATTCGTGGGTTGGCATCAGGGTATCGGTGCGCCGGTGACTGCGGAAAGCGATGTGTCTTGAAGATTCCGAACGTACGGGATTCAAGTGACCGCTTAAGCGCATGCGAAACAAAATTTTTTATCACAGCAAGGCAGCGAGTGCAATTGCTAAACGAGATTGCGGCGGCCACCTAGACTCGCATATCCGCGCGTGGCGCGGCGCTTCACGATTGCGCTTGAAAATGCGGCGCTGTCGGATAGAGTTTGTGTGCATCAAACAACTCCTCCGGAAACGGCAAAGCTAGAGGCTTCCAGATTTGATCCCTTTAAAGGACCTGACACCGCGGCGTTCTTTCCCGATCGTCACGTTGTTGCTGATTCTCGCGAACGTGATCGTGTTTCTGTATCAAGTGACGCTGCCGCCGCGCGCCGCTGACACATTCATCATGACATACGCGGCGGTACCGGCCAAAATCCAGCTGGCCCTGGCCGGACGCCACTACACGATGATGCAGGCGCTCGTGCCGCTTTTCACTTGCATGTTTCTGCACGGCGGCTGGCTGCACATCATCGGCAATATGTGGTTCCTGTGGATCTTCGGCGCGAACGTGGAGGATCACATGGGGCCGCTCCCCTACTTGATCTTCTATTTGATTTGCGGGGTGGGATCGAGCATCGCGCAGACGATATTTTCCTGGGGCTCGAATATTCCGGCGCTGGGGGCGAGCGGCGCGATTTCGGGAGTGTTGGGTGCGTACCTGATATTTCTGCCGGGTTCGCAGATTCTGACTTTAGTCACGCTGTTCATTATCTGGTTTCGCGCGCGGATTCCGGCGGTCGTCTTTATTGTGTTGTGGTTTCTAATCCAATTCTTGAGCGCCGTCGGTTCGCTGGGAGCTTCGTCTGCGCAAGCAGGCGGAGGCGTGGCTTGGTGGGCGCACGTCGGAGGATTTGTTCTGGGTATGCTGCTGGCAAAAATATTCTCACCTAACACTCGAAGGCCTGCGTGCGGCTGATTGTCGTCGCCCTGCCGACAATTCGAGGAGCGGTTGAATGCAGTCTGCTGAGAATTTGAAGTCGACCATTACTCAGCGGTTCGACTTCCGTGCCTAATCCCCCTCTTCATGTTTCACTTGAATGCGGCATGAAAGCGGCTCCCGTGTGTGAATTGCCTGGTGCGGCCTATGAGGATATTGGGATACCGAGTGACGTTCGGCGTTGTCTCGCGTTCTAACCAGAGAGTCGAGGTATGGTCGCACGTCTTGAAAATACTTGTGGCCGGTGCGACTGCCAACGCGATTGGTGCCGAGCCACCCCGCTCAGAAATGCTGAGGGGTTTGGTCACTTCCTGCGCGGCTCGCGATACAATAGGGCAATAGATGGAAAGGCCCGCGACCCAGTAATTTTTCGGAATCGCCCTGCGTAATATAGACTTGGGCAGCACATTTTCCGGAAGTAGGAGCGCTCACTGTACATGTCCACATCGCCCAGCCCCGCGAAGCCGGACCTCAGTTCGTTGCGTATTGGCGAGGGCCAACGAAAGAGCGGCAAGGTCGGTAAACGGCTGGGAGTTTTTGCGGCTTTGGTCGGCGTCCTGGTGATTGTGACTGGAGCCGTGTTCGCTTTCCGCGATCAGAAGCCGGTTGTCGAAGTGACCACCGCGCAGAAGCCGGCGACTGGCCGCCCCGCCCTGCTGAACGCGAGCGGATACGTGACCCCACGGCGGCGCGCGACGGTCGCGGCCAAGATCACAGGACGCGTGACTGGCGTCTTTTTTGATGAAGGCATGCACGTAGCGTACGGCCAGATTCTGGCGACGCTGGACGATTCCGACGCGAAGCGGGCGCTCGATTCGGCCGTGGCAGACCGCAATTCCACGCGGGCTCAGACCACGGATTATCAGGTACAACTCAAGAATGCCGAAATTGAACTCCATCGCGCGAACGAACTGCTGACTGCCGGCGTGCAAAGCCAGGAGGCGCTCGATAACGCGCGCACATCGGCGGATAGCCTAAGAGCCAAAATCGCTCTGACGGAGGAGCAGGTTGCAGCTTCCGAAGCGCGCATCAACGAAGCGCAGCAGGCAGTGGATAATTGCGTGATTCGGGCGCCGTTTGAGGGAATCATTGTTTCCAAGGATGCGCAGGTGGGCGAAATGATTTCGCCGATATCGGCTGGCGGCGGATTCACGCGCACGGGCGTCGCCACCATTGTGGATATGAACTCGAATGAAATCGAAGTGGATGTGAACGAGGCTTATATTGCGCGCGTGGAGCCGGGGCAGCCGGTTACCGCCGTGCTAGACGCATACCCTGACTGGCAGATTCCGTCGAAAGTTCGTACGGTGATTCCAACGGCGGACCGTCAGAAAGCTACAGTAAAGGTTCGCATTTCATTCTTAAAGTTGGACCCGAGGATTTTGCCGGACATGGGTATCAAGGTGACGTTTCTGGGAGACGCGCCGGACAAGAAGAATGGTCCGGAGGCTGCAGCGACGGTTCCGTCTGAGGCGTTGCGCGACGAAGATGGCAAAAAGATCGTGTTTCTTGTGAAGGACGAAAAGCTCGAACGGCGCGCCGTGACGGTGGGCAATGCCAGAGGTGGCGACGCTGACATTCTAGCTGGGCTTGTGGTGGGAGATACGGTGGTCGTGAAAGGTCCGGCCGATTTACATGATGGAGAGGCGGTTCAGATCAAGAGGTAACCTGAACGAGTAAGAGGAGAGTGACATGGTTCGTGTGGACGCAACCGGCAAAGACGGCAGCCTGATACAAATTCGCGGAGTCGAGAAGACCTACAAGCGCGCCGGCGAGGAAATTCACGTTTTGCAGGGACTGAATCTTGACGTGGACAAGGGCGAATTCGTCGCTTTCATGGGGCCGAGCGGATCCGGCAAGACGACCCTGCTCAATCTGCTAGGCGGGCTGGATGTGCCGACGCACGGCAGCATCACCGTCGCGGGCGATGAGATCACCAACATGTCCGGCGGCAAACTTACGGAATGGCGGGCGCGGCACGTGGGATTCATCTTTCAGATGTACAACCTGATCCCGGTGCTCACGGCTTTTCAGAATGTCGAACTGCCGCTGCTGCTCACGAAACTCTCGAAGTCGGACCGACGCAAACACGTAGAGACAGCCTTGGCCATCGTGGGATTAGCCGACCGCATGAACCACTATCCGCGGCAGCTTTCCGGCGGACAAGAACAGCGCGTCGCAATTGCGCGCGCCATTGTGGCCGATCCCACGTTCCTTCTCTGCGACGAACCTACCGGAGACCTGGACCGCAAGAGTGCTGATGAAATACTTGAACTATTGCAGCGCTTCTGCAAGGAACACAACAAGACGATCTTGATGGTTACGCATGATCCCTTGGCGGCAGAGCGTGCGGAAGCAACGTTACACTTGAACAAAGGCGTGCTAGTGGAAGCGGCGCACGTCGGGAGCATGGCATGAAATACCTTCCACTTATTTTCGCGAACCTTTCGCGCAAGAAGCTGCGAACTACGTTGACTATCGGGTCGTTCGCAGTGGCAGTTTTTCTGTTTGGCTTCCTCGCCATCATTCACGGTGCATTCAGCGGAGACATGGGAGTGGTGGGCGTGGACCGGCTGATGGTGATCAATAAAGTCTCGATCATTCAACCGCTGCCGATTTCGTACCAGGCGCAGATTCAGCGCATTCCGGGCGTGAAATATGTGGCGGCGCAAACCTGGTTCGGCGGGATCTACCAGGACGCGAAGAACTTCTTCCCCAGTTTCGCGGTTGATCCTGACACGCAGCGGCTGGTCTATCCTGAGCTGACCGTCCCGGATGACGCGTGGCAGAAATTCCTGGGCGACCGCGAGGGAGCGATTGTGGGCGCGCGCACCGCGAAACGCTTCGGCTGGAAGGTGGGTGATCGCATCCCGCTGCAAGCGCCGATCTACGGCGGCACGTGGGAGTTCAACATTGACGGCATCTACAACAATCCGAAGGACGGCGTGGACCTGACGCAGTTCTGGCTGCACGAAAAGTATCTCGACGAGCGCCGCACTTTCGGCAAGGGCGAGATCGGGTGGTACACCGTGAAGCTTGACTCGGCGGATGATGCGCCGCGCATCATCAAGACCATAGACAATCAGTTCGCCAATTCTCCGTTTGAGACCAAGAGCGAGACGCTTGCAGAGATGACCGCGTCGTGGGTGAAGCAGGCCGGAAACATTGAGTTTTTGATTATGGCGATAGGCGGAGTGGTGTTTTTCACGCTGCTACTCGTGACCGGCAACACCATGGCGCTTTCCGTGCGCGAGCGCATGGGCGAGCTGGCGGTGATGAAGGCCGTGGGCTTCTCCGACCGCTTTGTGCTTTTCATCGTACTGGCAGAATCGCTTGCGATTGCGCTGATCGGAGGAATTCTCGGGATTCTTCTGGCGAAATTAATGACGCTCGGCGGCGATCCCACGGGCGGAGTTCTTTACAGCTTCGTTTTGCCGATTTCGGCGATGCTGCTGGGAATTGCCGCGGCGATTGGTATTGGAACGATGGCGGGAATTATTCCGGCGACGAATGCGATGCGACTGCGCGTGGTGGATGCGCTGCGGAGGGCTTAGCTAATGGCCGTACCTATCGTTTACAACCTGCGCAGCATGAAGGTTCGCTGGCTCACGGCCGTCGCCGCTGTGCTGGGGATTGCCGGGACGGTTGGCGTCTTCGTCGCGATGCTGGCGCTGGCGCACGGGTTTCGCGCAACGCTGGTGAACTCCGGCTCGCCGGATAACGTCTTGATACGCAGAGCGGGGTCTTCGGCGGAGTTGGACGGCTCTGTGGCTATCGATCAGGTGCAAGCGATTGAAGATGAGCCTGGCGTGGCGCACGAAAATGGCAAACCGCTCGTCAGCCCCGAAGCCGTCCTGATCGCGGGGTTCAACTTGAAAGCAACCGGCACCAACGCCAACGTGCAGATTCGCGGCGTCTCGCCGGTTGTTCTGAAAGTGCGGCCGAACGTGAAGATCGTCGAAGGGCGATTTTTCGAACCCGGTCTCGCGGAGCTGGTGATCGGCAAGAACGTGACTTCGACCTATGAAGGCCTGGAACTTGGCAACACGATTCCCTTCGGCGGACAGATCTGGAAAGTTGTCGGCGTGTTTGACGCCGGCGGGAGTTCATTCGACTCCGAGGTCTGGGCCGACAGCCGTGTGCTGAACCAAGTGTATAAGCGGCCGGACAATCTCTATCAGTCCGTGACGGTGCACCTCACTTCGCCTGCCGCCTTTCAGCAGTTCAAGGATGCGGTGACAGCCGACCCGAAGCTGACAGTTCAAGTGGATCATGAAGTGGAATATTACGCGCGGCAGTCGCAGGTGTTAACAACGTTAATTTCGGTGCTGGGCGGTTTAGTGGTTCTCATCATGGGCGTGGGCGCTGTGATTGGGGCGCTCAACACGATGTACGCGATGATCTCGGAGCGTTCGCGCGAAATCGGCACGATGCGCGCGATCGGATTTTCCCAGTTCAGCATCGTGCTCTGTTTTGTGTTCGAAGCGGTGGTGATCGCGTTCATCGGCGGAGTGATCGGCTGCGTCTCCGTGCTGAAGCTTAATGGGTACACGACCGGCACAATGAACATGCAAACGTTCTCGCATGTGGCGTTTGCGTTTCAGATCACGCCGATCCTGCTAGCGGTTGGGCTTCTCTTCGCACTGCTGATGGGCGTGGTGGGCGGCGTGCCGCCGGCGATTCGCGCGGCGCGGCGTCCGGTGGCGCTGGCGTTGCGGGAACTGTAACGCGAGAGCGCGGGCGCCTTGAGGCTAGTTCAAGCTCATCGCGCAGCTGGCGCGCCGACAATTCAAGAGGCCGTTGAATCGCGTTGAGCTCGTAATCCGCGATAAAACATAAAGTAAGTCCTCTAGTTTCCGAAAATAAATTCCCGACTTTGCACAAAATTGCACATTTACTCTGTGCAAACGAGTCTAAAATAAGGGTTACCCCAGCTCCGTATTGAATTGCACAACGATTTGAAAGTTTTTGCGGAGGGAGGGCAAGAATGTCCAGCAACTTACGTGATGGCGGAGCAGGCCGATCTTTTGCAGTTTTGCTCGCGGTTGCAGCGATGTTGACGGCGAGCCTGTTTCCGGGAGCAGCGCACGCGCAGAACCAACAGCAAAGCGCTACCCCCACCAATCAGGTGATGGGGCAGGTCGAATTCGTAGGCAAGACCAAAGCTGAAAAGACTGCCGGGGTGTGGGTGGATGGTCAATATGTGGGCTATGTGAACGAATTGAAGGGCGACAAGAAAGTGCTGCTTCTGCCCGGAGAGCACTCGATTTCGGCGCGACAGACCGGCTATCTCGACTCCGATCAGAAAATCGTAACCGAGCCGGGGAAGAAAACCATTCTCACGATCACACTGGAAAGAGATCCCAAAGCGGTGTTTTCCGCTTCCAACGCGCAGGTGAAACTGAAAGTGACGCCGGAGCGTGCCGCTGTGTTCGTAGACGGCAAGTTTGCTGGGACGGCTAATCAATTTCAGGGCGCCGGCCGCGCAATGCTTATCGCTCCCGGGAAGCACCACATCAAGATTGGCCTGGCGGGATATCAGCCGTTCGAAACGGACGTATCACTTGACCCCAATCAAAAGGTGACGATCAAGACCGATTTGATCGAGGGCAGCATCGAGCAGGCCGGACCGGCGATCAAAAGTAATTGATGTGTCGGTTGCGGTGTCGCTGCGCCGACGTCTACGGTGGTTGTTGAACGAAGGCACCGGCTACGGTGCATCCTTCATGCGATCCTTTAGGCCCCGCTCCGGGGGAGCAGGCGTAAGAATTTGAAGATGCGGTTAAGTTCAAGCGTAGAGTGTCGAAGTTAAAGCTGGACTAGAGGTGGGCGCAGGTACCCTTGGTTAACTTATCCCTGCGTCTGTGCGCCCTGCGTGAATCCTGACGCTCGGCTCGCTGGCGCCTAGCTCGCCGGTCCGGATTTCGCTACGAGGTGTGCTACCCAATCGCCGACCTCACGGGTGCCGAGCGTGCCGCCGAGCTCGGCTGGCGTCTTTCCGTCCTTCAACGCAGCGCGGACGGCGAGGTCGATCGCGTGAGCTTCGCGCTGCCACCCGAAATACTCAAACATCATTCCCGCCGTGAGGATCGAGCCTAGCGGATTTGCTATTCCCTCCCCGGCGATATTCGGCGCGGAGCCGTGTACCGGCTCGAAGAGCGAAACTTGTCCGGGATGAATATTGCCCGATGGCGCGAGGCCCAGGCCGCCGGCCAACTGCGCGCCCAAATCGCTGGCGATATCGCCAAACAGATTGGAGGTGACGATCACCTGGAATTGCGAAGGGTCCCGGACCATTTGCATCAGCAGGTTGTCAATGTACTGGTGCGACGATTCAATTTCGGAATATTCGGCGCGCACCTGCTTGAAGACGCGCTGCCAGAGATCGTGGCCGAAGGTAAGGGCATTGGATTTGTCGCTCATGCATACGCGCTTCAAACCGCGCCGCCGCGCGAAATCAAATGCGTAGCGAATGATGCGTTCCACACCTTTGCGTGTGTTCAAGTCTTCCTGGATGGCGATTTCGTCCGCGGTTCCCTTCTTGAAATTGCCGCCCATCTGGACGTAGAGGCCTTCGGTGTTTTCGCGGAAGACGACGAAATTCACGTCTTTTTCCGTGCGATCTTTCAGCGGCGTGAAGCGTTTATCGAAGAGCACGCAGGGGCGCGCATTGACGTACAGATCGAGCTTAGAGCGCAAGCCGAGGAGGATGTCGGCAGCGTGCACATTGGTGGGGACGCGCGGATCGCCCATGGCGCCGAGTAGAATCGCGTCAAAATCGCGATGAAACATCTCGACGGCGTCGGTCGGCAGCGTGACGCCGTCGCGGAGGTAACGATCCGCGCCCCAATCGAACTCCGTCAGAGCTACTTCGCGCCCACCGGCCGCTGCTGCTGCTTTCAGCACTTTCACCGCTTCGGGGATCACTTCTTTGCCGATACCATCGCCGGGAATTACGGCGATGCGTTTAGGCGATGCGGATGAAATAGAGGCTTCGCTCATAGTCGAGCCGGAAACTAACATGCCGTTCGTAGCGGCGCAACCAGAGATGCACTCGGGCGAACGCCGTGCGAACAAAACGCCTTCGTCGGTTTGCGGTTATCACTCCCGGCAAATCGAAAGCGAAGGGCGTTTTCGCTGTGCGCGAGTACTATTGTTCGCAAGCCTCAACAGTAGTATTTTATTGGGTGCCACTTTATCCCTCTCTGCGAGGCACACGCGATGGCCAATCAGCGCCGCAGTAAGCGCCTGCCCTTGAATATCCCAGTTAGAGTTTACGGACGTACACCCGAGGACCAGCCGTTCCGGGAAATAACTACCACCAATGCAGTCAGCGCTCACGGAGGGCTGTTGTCGTTAGCGCCCCGAGTGAAGCAAGGCCAGACAGTCCTGCTGGTAAATACCATCACGCAGGAAGAGCGCCAATGCCGGGTGGTTTACGTGAAGCCGCAATTCTGGGGCAAGAACAAGGTAGCGGTGGAATTCGGAGATAAGTCGAAGGGCGACTTCTGGCATGTGTACAGCCCGATCGTCGCTCCCAAGCTCCACGACGCTGCCGATTAGGCGACGATTTTCTGGGTGAAATCCACGAGGTGAGGAATCGCTGCGAGTGAAACTCGCTCACGCGGTTTTCGCTACTGGTAACGCAGCGCGACCATGGGATCCACGCGCATGGCGCGCCGTGCGGGGATGTAACACGCGAGCAGCGCGACTGCGGAAAGCAGCAGCGCGACTGCGGCGAACGTGATCGCGTCGGTAGCGCCCACTCCGAAAAGAATTGTTCGCAGAAATCGCGTGAGCACGAGAGAGAGCGCGAGGCCGATCGCCAAGCCCGTCAGGATCAGGCGGAGTCCGTTGCTTAGCACCAGGCGAAATACATCGACGGACTGGGCGCCTAGCGCCATGCGGATGCCGATTTCTCGCGTGCGTTGCCGCGTGGTGTAAGCGATCACGCCGTAAATTCCCACCGCAGCGAGTACCAGCGCCAATAATCCGAAAGCACCCACGAATGTTCCGGCGATGCGCTGCCCGGTGCTGGCCACCAGCACGCGGGATTGCAGCGTAGACTCATCGAATACCAGCATATTCGCGTTCACATCGTGAACTGCTTTTTCCACTGTTGCGGCGTAAGTAAGCGGATTGCCGGCAACGCGCAGGTGCACCGTCGCCGAGTTGGAATAATCCTGCAATATCGGCATATAGATGAAGGGCAGCGCGGTATCGCGCAATGAATAGTAGCTGCCGGTGCGTGTCACGCCAACGATCGTGGCCCACTCGCCGTCCACGTGAACGCGTTTCCCGAGGCCATCCTGATTCGGCCAGAAACGATGCACAAAGGCTTCATTCACGATCACCACGTGCTGGGAGGTCTTGTTGTCCTGCTCGGTAAAGTCGCGCCCCGCGACAAGCGGAATCTGCATCGTGTGCAGATAGTTTGGACCGACACTGGCGTCGGCGATGCCCATGGATTCATGCGGCTGCGGAACGTATCCTTCAGGATTCACCGTGGTTGCGTCGGTGGTGTAGCCGAGCGGAACCCAATCGGCGAACGAAACCGATTCCACGCCAGGCAGTGCTTCGATTTTGGCCAGAAGCTGACGATGAAATTGGATTCCGCTTTCGCGGTCATAGCCTGCGGGAAAAGGCTGTAGGAAGCGAGAAGCACGTGGTCGGGGTTGAAGCCGGGATTCAGCGTCTGCGCTGCGCGAAAGCTGCGAATAAACAGCCCGGCGCAGACCAGCAAAAAAAGCGATAGCGAAATTTGCGCGACGACCAGAATGCTCGCGAGGCGCGCGCGGTGCAGTCCGCCGGATACGCTGCCCGAATCCTGTTTCAAAACGGAAATGAGCGCAAGGTCCGAAGCGCGCCACGCCGGAAGCACGCCGAAAATAATTCCAGTGAAGAGTGAGAGCAGCATGGTCGCCAGCAGCACGCGAGAGTCGGCGTGAATATCCATCGCCACCGGAATATTCGTGGGCGGAATAAATTGCGAAAATGTGCCAGCCGTCCAGATGGTGATGAGCATGGCCACGCCGCCGCCCGCGAGCGCCAGGATCAGACTTTCGATGAGCAGTTGCCGAACCAGGCGCCAACGGCTAGCTCCGATGGATAGGCGAATGGCAATTTCGCGGCGCCGCACCACGGAACGCACCAGCAGCAGATTGGCAACGTTGGCGCAAGCAAGCAGGAGCACGGCTCCAGCGATGGCCATCAGCATCGGCAGCAGCACGTAAAGGTAGCCATTCGCTCCGAACGGGGCGCGCCACAGCGGATAGAGCGTAACGACATTTTCGCCCTGATGTTCTTTGGGGTATTGCGCGACCAGCTGCTTCATCAACAGATTCATTTCCGACTGCGCCTGCTCCAGCGTCACGCTGGGCTGCAGACGGCCCAGCGGCCCGGCCCAGGTGTTGCCGCGCTCGTGCAGCCGGTCGGAGTTGGACATCACTTGCGGCGCCATCATGATGGGTAGCCAGAGCTCACTGCGCAATCCTGGTCTGGGTACCCTGAAATACGGGCGGCGCGACGCCGACGATGGTGTAGGGATGCTCGTTGATTTGCAGCGTGCGGCCGAGCACCGTGCGATCGCCGGCGTAGCGAAGCTGCCACATGCGATAGCTGATGACGACAACGGGCGCGCCATTGGGCGCGTTGTCTTCCGACTGCAGAAATCCGCGGCCGAGAACCGGGTGCACACCAAGAAAATCGAAATAGTTCGCGGTAACCAGGCTACCCCAGGTGCGCTCGGGTTTAGCTTTTCCGGTCAGGTTCATGGGCTCGATAGAGGAGCGGTGAGCGCGGAAAAACTCTTGGTGCGTTCGCGCAAATCCAAAAAGTCCGGATAGGAAAATGGGATGGGAGTGCGCGAATCTCCACCAGAGGTGAAGGCGACGATGTTGCCCGTGTTGACCGCGCCGGGGATGGGATTCAGCAGCGTCGAGTTGATCCAGCTGAAGATGGTGCTATTGGCGCCGATGCCCAGCGCAAGCGTGAGGATCGCAGTAGCCGTGAAGCCCGGCGATTTCAGCAACACGCGTAGCGCGTAGCGCACATCTTGCCACAGAGCCCCCATCAGTCTCTCCTCCAGACGGTCCCCGCAGTACTAATGCAATTCGCGCGCCACGAACGACGCGGATAACATCTCGCAAATTTGGCATTTAACGGCTGATCGAGTGCCAGAAATTGCTGGACGTGTTCGATCGTGGGAAGCCCCGGCCGGAAACGGACGCCTTCGATAGGCGAACGCCCACCTGTCCGCGCGTACAGTTTACGAAGCGACACCGAATGAATGAATTGCGATTGCTCGCCTTCCAGTCGGCGCATACATTGATTCCAGCATCTTGCGCTACGCAGCGACGACTTGGGACCAAAAACCGGAGGGGAAAATGTGGAGCAACAATAAGCAATCCGATTATCCGGGCGCAGCACCGGCACAGCCCGCGGCTCACTCACCATCGCAGTCCAACACCAATTTTGGTTCAACGCGGCGCCGGCTGCTTCCGCCCCGATCCGGTCGAGCGTTCCTTCGGCGCGCAGTCTGGCGATCCTGGGACCGGGACTCACGGTGAAGGGACAGATTTCGGGCGACGAAGATTTGCAAATTGACGGCAAGGTGGAAGGGCCCATCACGCTGAAGGGCCAGCGCCTGACCGTCGGACAAAATGGCGAGATTGTTTCGGATGTGCATGCGCGCGAAGTGATCGTGTACGGCAAAGTGCGCGGAAATCTGCATGCGGAAGATCGCGTGGAGGTAAAGAAGGACGGCTCGGTGGTTGGCAACATCACGGGCGGCCGGGTCCTGATCGAGGACGGGGCGTACTTGAAGGGCCAAATCGAGATCGAACGTGGCAAGTCGAGTCATCACGCCGCCGAAGAATTGGAAGCCGTCGGCGCTGGCAAGGCCTCGAACTAAGATTAAATTTCCAACCCCGGCTGCAGACGGCTGGTTCAACATGCCGTGGCGGAGCGGGCTGAATTCAGGATGGCGCTGCAACCTGATGGTTGCGGCGCCGTTTTTATTTTTGGGCGCATCGTTCACGGCACCACCGGAACGATTAGCGCGGAGGGATGCGCTTTATCGTGATACACGGCGTTGGTGGCTTTGACGATGCGCGTGGCGCGGGCTTGTTCTTCGCCCGTGTTTAGATTGCGATCGAAGCGCGGGAAATTGCTGCTGGATACTTCGAGGCGCAGCTTATGCCCGGCTAGAAACACGTTGCTAGTGGCCCAAAGATCCAGGGTGATGTGATACGTTTCGCCGGGATTGGCCAGCTCCGGCTTTTCCTGCGAATCGCGATAACGCAGCCGCAAGATTCCTTCCGTGAGGTTCTGCGCGAAGCCATTCGGCCAGACGTCCACGAGTTTTCCGGTGAAATCGGTATCCACAGCGGAACTGCTCACATATAGGTCTAGCGAAACGGGGCCGGTCACTTCGATGTCTTTGGTGAACGCCGGTGTCGAGTAAATCAGCACGTCGCTGCGCGATTCCGCCGCGCGCTGGTCTTGAGGTCCGATTCCTGTGGGCAACGGCAAACAGCAGAGCGGGCCTCCAATGGTGGGCACTGGATCGCCGGGATCGTAGAGGAACTGATCAGGTTTCTCTGCCGTCGGCGTCAAGACGCTGAGGGTTCCGTCACCTGCGACGCCGTTGGCTGCGCCTGCTGAGTGCAAAAAGTATTTGGTGGTTTTCGCGCGGGCCAGCGGCCAATCGTCCTCTTCGCGCCATTCGTTTTTCCCCATGACAAAAATTTTCACGGGCTTTTCCTGCGCGACGCCGTTGGCTTCGCCTTTCAGCAGCCAGTCGTACCAAGGTAGGGTGGCTTCGTCGAGATCAATGGGCGCTTTCGGACCGAATTCGACCGCGCCAACTTTCTGTTGCTGGGGCCCGCCAGCGTGTCCGCCGATGTACACGAGCAGACGTTGGCCCTGACGCGCGGCGTCGCTCCCAGCTTCGGTTTTAAGGTGGATGTAATTGTGCAGCGTGCCGCCCTGGAAGATGTCGTACCACGCGCCCTGGTTGAAGACCGGTACCTGGATGTCCGCATAGTGATCCTGGATAGACCACTGCTTCCAGTAGTCGTCAAAACTGGGATGCGCGAGCCAGTCCAGGAAATAAGGGATGAGGCCCGCCGCGCTTGGCGTGGCAATGGCTGGATACGCGTCTAGCGGCAGCCTCTTCGACCAGGCGACGACATCGCGTGCGTCGTTCACGCGGCGTTCCATAGAATCTGCGGCAAAACCGCTGGCCCAGGACTCGTCGAACCATTGCTCGAACGCGCCACCCTGGTAGGTCCAATTCGCGTGATAGTTTGAGGCGGTGACGTTGGGACAAATCCCCGCCAGATGCGGTGGATGCGCGATGGCGGCGAGGAATTGCGTTGCGCCGACGTAGGAGCCGCCGAACATTCCGACTTTGCCATTCGCGCATGGCAGCGCGGCGGCCCATTCCACCGTGTCGTAACCGTCTTGCGATTCGTGTTTGAAGGGATACCACTCGCCTTCGGAATGGAACTGGCCGCGGGTATCTTGCGCGATCACGACGTAGCCGCGCGAAACTGCCTTCAGTGCGAATTCCAGCTGCCATTGTTTGTCGTAGGGCGTGCGAGTAAGCAGCACCGGAAACTTCCCTTCCGTTTTCGGGCGGTAGACGTCTGCGCGAAGGATTACGCCGTCGCGCATTTTGGCTGGGACGTTGCGCTCGACGGTTACTTGGTAGGTTTGCGCGTCTGTGGCCTGCGCCGCGAGTAGGAAAGCTACACAGACTGTGGCGAAAAGGTGATTGTGAGAATTCTTGATGAGCGACACGAAATACGGCTCGAGTATTTCATTTATTTGCAGCGGCCCCTGGTTTCTGACCGGCCCAAGAGTCTATCGCAAAAGTTAGGGATTGCGGGTGAAGAGCGGTTGAGCGATCCGGCGAAGACTAGGCCACTGGAGCAGCGGGCGAGGCAAGCCTCGTCTTGAAAAAGCGGGAGCAAGCTCCTCGCACTCCCAGATAGCTATTCGTAGCGGAGGGAGACGATGGGGTCTACGCGCATGGCGCGGCGGGCTGGGACGTAACAGGCGATCAGCGCTACTGTTGTTAGCAGGAATGCTACGCCGATGAATGTGATTGGGTCGGTCGGATGGATCGCGAACAGCAGGGTTGAGAGATAGCGCGTGAGGGCGAGGGCTGCTGGAATGCCCACGGCGAGGCCCACGAGAATGAGTTTCGCTGACTCCGTCAGGACGAGGCGCAATATTCCGGCCGGAGTTGCCCCGAGCGCGATGCGAATGCCTATTTCGTGAGTGCGGCGGGCGACGGAGTAGGAGAGCACACCGAAAATTCCGACTGCAGCGAGCAGCAGCGCGATCACACCGAACAGTCCTAGCAGCAGGGTGCGAAATCTTGGTTGGGCGACGGAAGCGGTGAGGGTTTCGGGAAGCGTTTCAACGTCGGTGACGGGCAAATCTTTATCAATGTCGTGTGTGGTTTTGCGGATCGAGGCCGCCACGCTGGAAGGGCTTAACGTGCTGCGGACGATTACTTGGGCGCCCCAGAAAGGGGCCTGCGCGAACGGGACGTACATCATCGGACCGGGCGCTTCGCTGAGGGAGTTGTCACGGATGTCGCCCACGATGCCGACGATTTCGCGGGGGGCGTCGCCGTCGGGAGGAAAGCCAAAATTGAGCTGCTTGCTCATGGGGTCTTGATTGGGGAAATATCGCCGCGCGAGAGTTTCGCTGATCACAGTAACGCGCGGCGCGCCGGCGGAATCCCGTTCATTGAACAAGCGGCCCCGCAGAAGAGGGATGCTCATCACGTGAAAATAATCCGGGCTGACGGAAGTGAAATCGGCGGTGATGGCGGTTCCCGGCGGCAGCGGTGGATTGCCAACGATGTCGAAGGCGAGATTGACGCTTCCTTCATTGAGCGGCAGCGGGACCGCCATGGCTGCATCTTGCAAGCCGGGCAGCGCCTGAATTCGTTCGAGGAACTCGTTCGAAAAAGCCGTCCATTGCTGGGGCGTGGAATACTGAAATTGCGGCAGCGAGACGTCGGCCTTCACCACGTGCGCGGGATCAAATCCCGGATTGACCGAAGTGAGCATGGTGAAACTGCGCAAAAGCAAACCGGCGGCGACAAGCAGGACCATGGCGAGCGCAATTTCAGCGATTGCAAGAACTGTGCGCGTGCCGCGCTGGCGGCTGCCCTCCCCCGAGCGGCTGGAGGATTCTTTGAGGCCGGTCTGCAAGCTGGAGTCGGCGGCAAAGAGCGATGGCGCTAAACCGAAAATAAAGCTCGACGCGACGGCAAGCAGCAAGGCGAAGGCCAGCACTCCGCCGTCCACGCGGATGGTGTCTGCACGCGGCAAATCCGGCGGCAGCAGCGAAATGAGCGCGTGCACCCCCCAATACGCGAGAAGTATTCCAGCGATGCCGCCGAGCAAACCGAGAACTGCGCTCTCAGTGAGCAATTGCCGAACGATGCGCTTCCGCCCAGCGCCGAGTGCGATGCGTACCGCGACTTCCTTGGCCCGGGAGGACGCACGCGACAGCAGAAGATTCGCGATATTGACGCAGGCGATCAAGAGCACGAGTCCAACTGCGCCCAATAAAATGAGCAAGGCCGGTCGCGAATCACCGACAACTTGCTGCTGCAAAGGATCCACACGGATTTGCCATCCGGTATTGTTGGCGGGATCGTCTTTGGCCAGCGCCGCGCTCATCGCATCCGCTTCCGCTCGGGCCTGCGCGAGGGAGACGCCGGGCTTTAGGCGTCCGGTGACGAGGAGCCAGTGTCCACCGAAGCGGGACATCCACGGTCCGAACATCGGATCCTGAGCGATGGGGATCCAAATGTCTTCGTGGAGCGCGATCAGCGGAAACCGAAAGCTCGAAGGCATGATGCCGACGACGGTGAACAAGCGTTTATCGAGGCTGATGGAGCGGCCAAGGAGTTGCGGGTCGGCGCCGAAGCGGCTGCGCCAGAGGTTTTCGCTGAGAATGACGACGGGAGGCGCGCCGCGTTTGCCGTCTTCAGAGAGGAACGTGCGTCCCAGTAGCGGTTGCACGGCTAGAACTGGGAAAATTTCCGGGGTGACGTCAACGGTGGTGAGGACGGAGGGTTCACCCACTCCGGTGAGCGTCAACTCATGACGTGTATTGCTAGCCAGATCGGAGAAGACGCTGTTGTGTTCGCGAATCTTCTCAAAATTTACGTAAGACATCCCGTCAAAGGGCACGTGGTCGTGAGGATTCGCTTGAAAAACGAGGACCAATTGATCCGGGTTCGGATACGGCAGCGGGCGCAGCAGGACCGCGTACACGACGCTGAAAATGGCGGTGTTTGCACCGATGCCGAGCGCCAGCGTGAGGACGGCTATCACGGTGAAGCCCGGAGATTTCCGCAGCATGCGCAGGGCGTAGCGGACGTCCTGCCAGAATTGCTCGAGCCACACGAAGCTCCACACTTCGCGCGTCTCTTCCTGCACGCGCGTCACGTTGCCGAATTTGCGTAGAGCGGCGTAGCGCGCTTCTTGCGGAGACTTGCCGCGGGCGATGTTGTCCTGGGTCTCGGCTTCGATATGCTGGCGAATAGATTCGTCGAGATCCTGCAACATGCGCGCGCGCCGCTTCATGGTTTGCTCTCCTGTTCAGCCGGGCGGAGAATGCGCGCGATGGCTCCGGCGAGTTTGTCCCATTTGCTGGTTTCGACCGCGAGTTGTTTGCGCCCCTGCGGAGTCAAACGGTAAAATTTGGCGCGGCGGTTATTTTCGGAAGTGCCATCTTCCACTGCAATCCATCCGCGCTTGATGAGCCGGTGCAGCGCGGGGTAGAGCGAGCCCTGCTCGACCTGTAAAACCTCGTCGGAATCGAATTCGATGGCTTTCGCGATGGCGTGGCCGTGGACCGGTCCGCGGAGCAATGTGCGGAGAATGAGTAGATCGAGAGTGCCCTGGAGAAGCTCGATGCGTTGTTTTTGTTCTTTAGTAGACATGCTAGGTGAGGATAACGCGCTTCCGGTAGAATGTCAAAGTGAAGAACAGCGGCGTGCACGGCGGAATGATTGCTTAGCGGCTCTACATGAATGACCGTATGTGACCGGAGGGGCGCGAAACACTAGAATTTCGGTGAAGCCTGCTTGTTGCAAGTATCGCCAAGGGATCCCCAGAAATATTGCCAATCAATCCACGCGAGTCCGGAGCGGTGAAAGCGGAACCGGGCAGCGAGGGATGATTGGACAGGAGGAATCACAAGGACAATGCGTAAAACCACGTTCATTTTTTCCTTCTTCTTAGCATTGGCGATGGCCCTGGTAATGTTGTCGGCGCCAGCACCAACCTTTGCGCAAGTTGCAGTGGGCATCTCGGTGGGGTTTGCCCCGCCTGAATTGCCTGTCTACGAGCAGCCTGTCTGCCCGGGTGATGGATACATCTGGACGCCAGGATACTGGGCGTGGGATCCCGATGCGGACGATTACTACTGGGTGCCGGGGACCTGGGTCGAGGCACCTGAAGTGGGGTTCTTTTGGACTCCGGCATGGTGGGGTTGGGGCGGCAGCGCGTTTGTGTTCCACGACGGCTACTGGGGACCGCAAATTGGATTCTACGGCGGGATTAATTACGGCTTTGGATATTTCGGACACGGTTATGAGGGAGGCCGTTGGGACAACGGACACTTTTTCTACAACCGCGCGGTAAACAATGTGAATGTGACGATCATCCACAATGTCTATGAGACGAGGGTAGAGAACGTCAACGAGACGCGCGTCAGCTACAACGGCCATGGCGGCATCGACGCGCGGCCGACGCCCGCCGAGGAAGCCGCGGAACACGAACGACACGTCGGGCCGGTGGCGGCGCAAATGCAACATGTGGAGGCCGCGCGCAATAACCCGCAGCTACGCGCTTCGGTGAACCACGGCAAGCCGCCTATCGCTGCCACTCCTCGACCGGGAGCCCTTAACGACCGCGGAGTAGTGCCGGCCAAGGAGGGATCTTACAAGGCGGAGGCGTCACGTCCGGCACCCGGTGCGCGAAACGAAACGGCGGCCAGAACGGAAACCGGCGGCCGGCCGACAGCAGTCCATCCGAATGATTTACCGCCGGCGGAAAAACACACGGTGACCACTACCGGCAACGCGAAATTGGATCAAAAATACCAGCAACAGCAGGACCAACTGGATGCCAAGCAGGCGCAGGAACGCACGAAGCTACAGCAACAGCAGGACAAGGAACATCAGCAACTGGCGAAACAAAGCGCCAATGACGCGAGGAAACAACAAGTCGAGCAGAAGCATCAGCAACAAACGCAACAAATGGTGCAGCGGCACACCCAGCAACAACAGCACCTGCAGCAACGGCAGCAGCCCGCGCACGAGGCGGCTCCGAAGAAAAAGTGATAGCGGTTCGATCAAGATAGGCGCACGGCTTCCGGCGCATTGATAACCGGGCGCCCCGTCGGCACGAACCTTATTCGCCGCGCAGTCTTCACGGATGCGCGGCGAATTCGTTTTTGGCGCTGAGTCAGGCGGTGAAGCGGATAGGTACGGGCATCATATTGCGAACGATTGGGTGTTGCTACGCGGGGAAAGGTTTGGGGCCGGACGGAAGCCGGCCCCAGAGCAGAGCTAGTGTCTTAAATGGTCTGCGACGTGGTTGTGGTTTGCGGTTGCGGCGTCATGCCGGGAGCAGGCGCCGGAGCGATTGCCGGAGCAGCGTTTTTGTACTGATTCGGCCGCGCGGTCTGGTTGTTTGGCGCTGCCGACGATTCGCCGTTCGAACTGGGCTGGGGGCTCACGCGGTTAGGACGCGGCTTGAGTGAGAAACTAACGCCGCGGCGCGCGTTTTCGTCAACGGTGCGCTGCAAGTCCACATCGTCCATGTTGAGAGTGCTCTCGCCACCATAGCTGACGATGTAATGAAGCTGTCCGTCAACGAGCCAGTAATCGCTGGCCGCATAGGTGGTGCCGTCTTTGAGATAAATCAGGACCGTCGGTGTGGACGAAGCTACGTTGCCGGTGTCGGGATTGTCGTCAGGCGAACCCTGCGGCTCGATCGCTTCCACGGAATTATCTGAGTAGCTAGGGTTTGAATTCGCGTTCGCGCCCAAGTTATAGCTGCCCGAATTATCGCTGTAAGAACCAGCATCGTAGTTTGGACTCATGTTCGAGCTGGAATAGTCGGGATCGCTGTAGGTGATGCCATAGCCCGGATCACCATAGCCGTAGCCCGGCCAGCCCCAGTACGGGTTATACCAGAACGGGTTGTAGTAGCCGTAGCCCGGCCAGCCCCAACCGAATCCCCAGCCAGGTCCCCACCAACCGCCCCAGCCGAAACCCCAGCCCCAACCGAAACCGCAACCCCAGCATCCGAAGCCGCCGCGCCAGCCCCAGCCTCCATGCCAGCCACCACCCCAACCGCCATGGAAACCGGATCCGACGGCAACGCCGGAGCTATGGAAGCCGGAGGAGCCGGCGAACGAATGGCCGCCTGCGAACGAGGACGAACTGCCGTGCACGTTCAGAGGCCCGCCGAGGTGCGTGGAGCTCATGCTGCCTGCCGAGCCAAAGTGCGAGCTCGTTAGAGTGGCATTGCTAAAGTGTGATCCTGAAACGGAACTGGTGCCGCGCGAACCGAAGGACGAGGAGTTGCCGAAGTGCGAGTTTTCGATGTTCGAGACAGCGCGGTTCGTCGAAACGGCAGACGTTGAGCCGCGCGAACTCGCGGATAGCGAATTGCCTTCCGCGCCGCGACTTCCGTTTACGGACGACGATGTGGCTGCACCGCGGGAATTGCCCGCGAAGTTGGAAGTTGTACCGGCGCGCGAGCCAGCATTCGCGGTTGATGTCGCGCCGCGAGAATTGGCGAATGCATTCGAAGTTGCACTGCCGCGCGCGCCCGCCGTTACGTTGGATCCGCCGCCCCGACCAAAGTACGGCATTGAGCCGTTGCGACCGAACGAATTCGGCGGCGTAGTAGCATTGCGGTTGCCGGTTACGCCGTTACGCGCTGAGTACGAATTGCCGCGGTTCGCGGATGAATTGTAGGAATTGCCGGAACGTCCCGCGGAATAGGAGCGGCCAGGCGACACGGAATAGTGATTGCCGCTGTAATTGCCGCCGCGGGAGGCACCGCCGTATCCGCCTCGATAACCGCCGCCATAGCTTCCGCCGCGAGGCGCGCTATAGTGACCGCCGCCTCCGCCGTAGCTGCCGCCACCGTGGAAACCGCCTCCACCTCCGCCGCCATGAAAACCACTGCCGCCACCACCACCGCCGTGACCGCCGCCTCCGCGCTGCGCAAATGCCGAGGGCGCGCACAGGAGTGCCACCGATGCGACTGCGGTGAAAAGAAGCTTAAGAGAGGACCTCATGTTATTTCCCTCCAGCCAACTGCTGCTCTAGCCGGAATGACCTTGTGCCCATTCTACACCTTAGATTCGAGGCGGATACGCTTGGTTGCAATTTCTTGCCGTTTGCCGTCTTAACCCGCGCGAATGCAGCAGTTGAGCCATTTCCAGAGAATGCCCCAGAGCATACAACACGGCGGGTTCGAAAAAGTTTCGTCTGAACTTTGGGGCAGGGTCGGGAATGGTCGTTTCCGCGACATCCGCTCTGAAGTTTCTGCCGCCCCTCCGGGGCTGGTCCCTTCTTCAGCATTCTTTCCCGGACCTTCCGGTCCGGGCTAGATTATGCCGCGCCTTCGGCGCTGCCTCTCACAGTCTCCCGGGTCGACTCGGAACGCGTGGAGAGCAAACTGGGCCCATTCCTGACACTTTAAAGCGGGGACATTCCTGACAGTTCACTCGCGGGTGTAAGTACCAAGATGTTCTGGCTCTTAGACGCGGCGGCCACCCCCGATTGCTCAGGCTTTGCCGCGCTCAGCCAAGAAGACGCCTACCAGAACGAGAGCCGTGCCTTCGAGAAGGTTGCGGGAGGGATGGTCGCCGAGGAAGGCTATCGAGAGGAGGATCACCACTACTGGCTGGAAATAGCTCATGGCGCCGACTCGGGAGGCGGTCATGTAGCGCAGAACCCAATACATGATCGTGTAGGCCGCGACGGAGCTGCCGACGGCCATGTAGATCATGCCGAGCCAGCCGCTTAGCGCGACGCTGTGCCAGTTGAGATGAGTTGCCTGGCAGACGCTGAGAGGCAAGAGCATGATCGCGGCCGCGACGCAGTTGAAGGTGTTCATGGAGATGGCGTCGTATTGCGCGGCGACTCGTTTGCCGAGGACGGTGTACGCGGCGAATCCGATCACGCCGCACAAGGTGATCATATCTCCCACGAGGTAGGGAGAATGGGCAGGCGAGCCGTGCTCGGTTTCGAGTAGATAGACGCCAGCGAAAGAAATCGCCATGCCCACGATTTTGCCGACGGTGAAAGCCTCGAGTTTCAGCGCTCGAGCCAGGAAGAGAATAATGATGGGTCCGACGGCGATGATCACGGCCGAATGGTCGGAGGTGGTGAAGTTGAGGCCGACGGTGAACAAGCCTTGGTTGACGATGACGCCGAAGAAACCGAGATAGGCGAAGGGCCAGATGTCGCGTAGGCGCAGGGGCGCGCGGTTCGGTTGCGCGAAATAGATCGGGAGCATAACGAGGGCGGCGAGTTCGAGGCGAAAGCAGGCGAGCGTGATCGGATCGAGGGTGCGGAGCGCAATTTTTCCCGCGATGTAATTAAACGACCAGAGCATGAGCATCACGAAGAGCCAGAAAAGCAGCGTGAGCTTGCTTGGTGCGCGCGAGGTTTCGACCGCGGAAGTGGTAGTCACAGCAGCGGAGGCTGTCAAATTTGGACTCGAGAGTGCGATGAAGCGCTCATTCGAGGATTTCGCGGCGCTTGGTGAGTTGTTCGATGCGGTCGAGGCGCGGAGCGTAGCCGATTCCCGAAGCGGTGGGAACGCGAATGGTGCCCTTCGGCGTGACTTCCACTTCAGGCTCGATGATGTCTTCGGTCCAGTAGCGGCGGCTGGCGGAGACGTCACCGGGCAGCGTGAAATTCGGCAGCGTGGACATGGCGATATTGTGCGCGCGGCCGATGCCGGATTCGAGCATGCCGCCGCACCAGACTGGAATGGATTTCGACTGGCAGAGATCGTGGATACGGCGCGCGGCGGTGTGGCCGCCGACACGGCCGAGTTTCATATTGATGATTTTGCAGGCGCCGATTTCAATGGCTGCGCGGGCGTGTTCGAAGTCGTGGATGCATTCATCAAGGCAAATTGGAGTTTCGAGCTGGCGCTGCAGCGCGGCGTGGGAGTAGATGTCGTCATAGCCGAGCGGCTGTTCGATCATGATGAGAAAAAATTGATCGAGCTGCTGAAGCAGCGGCGCGTCTTCCAGGCGATAGGCGGAATTCGCGTCCACCATCAGGCGAATGCGCGGGAATCTTTGGCGGAGGGCACGGGCGGGTTCGACGTCATTGCCCGGCTTGATTTTGATTTTGATGCGCTGGTAGCCGGCGGCGAGTTCTTTTTCAACTTTCGCGATGAGGGTTTCGATGGATGGTTGAATGCCGATAGAAACGCCCGAGGAGATTTCGTCGCGGACACCGCCGAGCAATTTTGCGAGGGGTAGATTTTTTTGCTTTGCTTCGGCGTCCCATAGGGCGGTTTCGACGGCAGCTTTGGCCATGTTGTGGCCGCGGATTTGCCCGAGCATATCGGAGACATCCGACGCGGAATTCAGTTCCCTGCCCTTGAGGATCGGCCACAGGAAGTCGCTGATGATGTGGCGCGCGGTTTCGACGGTCTCGTAGGAATAGTAAGGGTCTTCTCCGGCGGTGGATTCGCCCCAGCCCGAGATGCCGTCAACATCGGCTTCGACGAGCATGATACGACGAAGCGAAGTGGTGCCGAAGCTGGTTTGAAAGGGCGCGATCAGCGGGATATGGATTTCGCGCAGAGTGATTTTGCGGAGGCGCATTTGGGCTGGGGACCTTTAGCTTTCAGTCTTCGAATTCTTCCGGGCGATATTCTGGCAGACGCAGCCCTGCGACGGAAGCGGCTGGTTCCAGAATGTAGTCTGTGGTGGCGCTGCGCGGTTCGAGGCCGGTGGCGATATAGCCCTGATGAAACAGCTTTTGAAACTCGGTGCGGGCGTGAGTTTGCACGCGAGCGGCTTCGTTGCGGTCTTTCGCTTTAATTTTGATCAACTCGGCAGGCAGCGAAATGGATCGAATATCGGTTGACGCCGGAAGCGAATTATCGGCGAGGACATTTTTCACGCGATCGGAATCAATCCACCATTCGGCGACAAGACGGTCAGTGGGCAAGCCGGCGTGCAGCGGACTTTCGGTGATGCCGTAGCAATTCGGGATGAAGCGGCGGGCAATCGCGCCGAGACGAACGAAGTTGAAGTGCGCGTTTTTCAGTTCGAGAGGGTCGAAAGTCCATTCGACCAGGCGAATTTCGCGTTTCAGAGCGTCGTGACGCTGGAAAAGTTTCAGGCGGCGGCCGACGCCTTGGTTTTGGTAATCGGGCAGGACCGCGGTCATGTGCGAATGCAGGAACGGCTTTCCGCCGCGTGTACCGACCAGCGCGAGAGTGAAGCCGACCATTTTATCGCCGTCGAAGGCGCCGAGAATTTGGCCGCCGGTGTGATGCGCTACGACAAAGATGGGCGAGGGGACGGCGATTTGTTCGCCCCACACCTGGAATTGCAGGCGGACGCAGGTTTCGTACTCCGCGAGCGAATCGCAGTGGCGGATTTCAATTTCGTGCTGCTCGGCAGTCGGCTTGTCGGAAGTTGAGCTCATTTGACGTTGGCGGCTTTGCGTACGGGTTCCTGCGATTTGGAAAGATCCCAGAGTTCTTCCATGCGCGCGCGCGGGAGATCGGCAAGGCGATGGCCTTCGGCTGCGGCGGTGGATTCCATCCATTGGAAGCGGGTTTGGAATTTGCGATTGGCTTTCTTTAGCGCGATTTCGGGGTCGGCGCCGAGGAAGCGGGCGACGTTTACGGCCGCGAAGAGGAGGTCGCCGACTTCTTCTTCGAGGTGCGGGTTCACGGGAAGCTGGCGCGGCGTTGAAGCGGGCACGGTCCGCCCCGACGGATCTTCGACATGCCGTGCCCCTACGGACCCGCGGGAGGACGCGCCGCTTTTGTCAGCGGAGGACCGCAGCGTGGCGACGATTTCGCGCTTTTCTTCTTCCAGTTTGTCGAAGATGCCTTCGAGGTTGTCCCAATCGAACCCGATGTGGGCTGCTCGGCGCGTTAGTTGGTAGGCTTCGAGGACTCCTGGGAGGCTACGCGGGACGCCGGCTAGGATTGATTCTGCATTCGCGGCGGTGCGTGCCGGTTCCCCTTTGCTTCCCTTCCCGTTCGATTGTGCTCGTTCCTCGGCTTTGATCTGTTCCCAATTTTTCAGGACTGCGGCGGAATCTTTTGCTTTGGCGTCGCCGAAAACGTGCGGGTGGCGGCGCACCATTTTTGTGTGGATGGATTCGATTACGTCGGAGATTGTGAAGGTGCCGGTTTCTTCGGCAAGGATGGAGTGGAAGACGACCTGGAGGAGGAGGTCGCCCAGTTCGGAGGCAAATTTTCGCGGGTCATCCGCGGAGTCCATCGCGTCCAGGACTTCGTAGGTTTCCTCGATCAGAAATTTACGCAAGGATTGGTGGGTTTGCTCGTGGTCCCAGGGACAGCCGTTGGGGCCGCGCAGGCGGGATTGCAGGGCGACCAGCTTCGCGAACCATTGGCCGGCTTGTTTGTCGCGACGCGTTAGCGGGATGCGCGGGGACGCGGCGCGGCTGTTGCGCGAGGTCGCTGGCGCGGCTTTTTGGCGACTTTTCGATTGGAAGGCACCGCGGCGTTCTTCCTCTTGGCTGGATGCTTTTTCAAGCAAGAATGATGGGCGATTAGGGCGAGTGGCGTCAAGCGAACATCGCTTTGACGACACGGATGCTTGCTACAATGCGGGCACACCTTATATGGCAGCTACGAGCGTTACTGTTTCTCGACAAGCGTCAGGATTGGCCCGGGTCGTTACCACGTTGCTGACAATCGTGTTCGTCATATACATAGCGGCATGCGGATATTTCTACTTCGAGCAAGACCAGATGACCTTCCCGGCCCCACTGAATATCCACCGGCCACGCCCGCGAATGTCGGCATTCCCTTTGAAGACCTCCACATTGCGGTGAATCCGTCGGAACAAATCCATGCCTGGTGGGTCCCCGCGTCCCTTGCTTCCGATAAGGTCTTGCTGGTGTTTCACGGCAACGGATACGTCCTGGAGCAGGCGGCCACGGGAGAACTAATCCCGTTGCACAGCTTGGGAACTAATCTTCTTATGATCGATTACCGCGGATACGGATCAAGCAGCCGCACGACTCCCAACGAGAAGCGAGTATATGAGGATGCGCGGGCCGCGTTTACGTATCTCACCGTGGTACGCAAAGTGCCCAGTCGAGACATCATCTTCCTCGGGCGCTCGATCGGCACTGGTCCGGCAACGGAGATGGCAAAGGAACATCCCGAGGCCGGCGGGCTGATTCTCATAAGTGCGTTCACCAGCACTATCGATATCGCGAAGACGATCTTGTACCTGCGCCCCTTCTCGCTCGTGCTCCTCTCGCACAATCGGTTTGACAATTTGTCAAAGATAGATGCAGTCCATATTCCGGTTCTCATCTCGGTGGGTACCGCGGACCGCCTAACGCCACCAGCCATGGCGCAAGCGTTGTTTGAAAGGGCGAATCAGCCGAAGCGATTGTATTTGTCGGCGGGCGCGGACCACAATGACATGATGGATACCGGCGTCAGCATGCTGGAAGACCAAATCCGTGCGTTCATTCAGACGATACAGTGAGGCTAGTTTGCGGCCGCGTGGGCTGGAGCGGGCGCGCTACGGCGGATTACTGCTTCTGAGAAGCGGTCCATTTCTTCGGCTTGCGGGCTGAATTGCAGTAGCAGCAGGTCTACGCCGGCTTGTTCGAATTCGCCGATGCGGTCGGCAATTTGTTGCGGCGTGCCTACCAGGCCTGAGCGCAGGCCGCGGTTCGAGACGGAATATTCTTCGAGCGAGACGCGCTGTTCGAGCTGCGTGTTGGCTAACCATTGCTGGTAATTCTGGTAGCCGGCGGCGTTTTGCTGCACGTCGGTGATGCGCGCGCGTTCCTTCTTGCGCCTCTTCTTCGGTTTCGCGGACGATGGCGTAGGCTGCGACCCCGAATTGCATGCGCGGGAGATTTTTCCGGGCGCGGCGTTCGGACATGTCCTTGATTTTTTCGCCGACGCGAGCTGGCGAATCGCCGTGCATGACGAAGGCGTCGCACTTCTGCGAGATCAATTCCTTGGCGGCTTCCGATTCCCCGCCCGCGTAAATCGTTGGGCGCGGCTTCGATACGGGCTTCGGCTGCAGCACCAAATCCTGCACGGAATGATATTTTCCGGAATACGAGAAGTGGTCTTGCTTCCAGGCTGCGTCCACGATATCGAGCCATTCGGAGGTGCGGGCGTAGCGGTCGTCATGCTGATCGAATTGCACGCCGTATTTTTTGGCTTCTTCGGCCCACCAGGAGGAGACGACGTTGAGCGAGACGCGGCCGTTGCTGATTTGATCGATGTTAGCGGCTTGCTTGGCGAGCAGCGCGGGGAGATGAAACGTGGGACGCACGGCGACCATTAATTCGAGCGATTCGGTGACGGCGGCTAGCGCGGCGGCGGTGGACCAGGCGTCGAGAGACGGGCGCATCAACGCCCTTGATGTCGTTTAAATTCAGCTCGGCGATGAGCGTGAGGTCGTAGCCGATTTTTTCGCTGCGGCGCGCGAGGCGCGAGACGTAATCCCAGGTGGGCTGCATCTGCTCGTCCTGCACATTGCGCAGCCAGCCGCCAAAAACGGGGAGCCAGTAGCCGTAGCGCATCAGCGCGCCTCCTTGACGAGGTAATCCACCAGGCGCGCGAAGGGATCGAAGCCGACGATGCGCGGGCCGTCGGAAACGAAATTCGAGAGCGCGTTGACGTCGTAGTAGTAGAGCTGGCCGTCGCGGTCGTCAATGATGTATTCGAGGCCGCCGACTTCGATTTGCGCCTCTTTGAAAATGCGTTCGACGGCTTTGATTACCTGCGGCGGCGGACGATAGCCTTCGACGCGCAAGCCGGTTTTAGCGCCTTCCACCACGCAGGCGGTTTTGATTTCGGCGCCGTCGGTGGTTTTGCAGATGTCCATGGGGCAGAGATCGAAAGTTTCGCCGGAAGTGAACACTTTGATGCCGTAGAGATATTTGTAGCCGAGCGTTTCGACGCGGGTGATGTGTCCGCCGCGCGCGGGGATGAATTCCTGGACGATGCCGGTGGAATCGAGGCCGAACTGGATGGCGTCGTTGCGACGGCGGATTCGAGTTGCTCGAGCGAATCGAAACGAACGATGCCGACGCCGCTGCCGCCGATATTGGGCTTGATGACGATCGGGAAACGCAGGTTGCGGGCGGCCTCGACCGCTTGCGACGGATGATTGATGACCGCCGAGCGCGGGTGCGGCAAGCCGAGCGAGTGCAGCAGAGAGAGCTGCAAAGCTTTCGAGGTTTCGACGCGAAAAGCGTGGCTGCCGTTGACGACGCGCACGCCGGAGCGTTCCAGGTGCGCGAGATAGCTGAGAGTGTAGAAGATCGCGTGCGCGTTGCCGCGCGTCCAGGCCGAAGGGCTCATGCGATTGAAAACCAGCCCGTATTGCTGGTCGCCATTCGGCGAGAGGTCGAAATGGTGGCGGGCGGCGTCCAGGCGGACGTACGGGATGTTGCGGCGGTCGAGTTCGGCGAAGACGGGTTGGAACCAGCGCGGGTGCTCGTGGTAAATCGCTATGGGGCGCGCGGGCTTAGCGGCTCGCGCGGGAGGTGGCGCGAGATTGCGCGAGTTTTTGGCGGCTTTGCGGCGCGCGGCTTGCACTTTGTGCTGTCTTGTGGCGCTTCGAGGCATGGCGTTCCTTGATGAATTCGGTCGAATAGTGTTGGATGCAACAGACTAACGCACGTTGCGGGATTTTGCGAGGGGACGGAATTCAAAGGAATTACCGCAGAGACGCAGAGAAAATCTGCGGGCGGAATTGAATGGTGCGTGTCGCGAAGATTATGCCGGCTTGGCCAAGCCGTGGGCTACGGCTTCGTCCAGGAGCTGTTTCATTTGTTGCGTCGGCTTTCTTGGAGGCGGCTTCTTGCTGGCGGCCTAGCTCACCTTGTTGCTCGCCCAGCTTGCCCTGTTCTTCGCCGAGTTTGCCTTGCTGCTCGCCTAGGGCGCCTTGCTTTTCGCCTAGTTGCGATTGTTGGTCGCCGGCTTGCGACTGCAGCTCTCCGATGCGATTTTGGATTTCGCCGATTTTTTCCTGGATGCGGCCGAGATCTTCCTGCGTCCCGCCATTGCTCATTTGTTTCAGTTCGGCTTCGAGCTTCTGAAGTTCCGCGGACATGTCCGGGATTTTCACGCGAACTTTTTCCATCTGGTCGCCTAGCGCTTCCTGCTTCTTTCCGAGAGCCTCTTGTTGAGCGCCCAGAGCCTCTTGTTGCTTGCCTAGCTCGTCCTGTTTACGGCCGAGTTCCTGGGCCGGGGCGAAGAATTCCATGGCGCGTTTGATAGTGGCCGGATCGGTGATCACGTAGGCCTTCCCGTCACGAATGAACCAGATGAAATCGCCGGAAAGATTGTGGCGCAGCGAATTCACGAAATTGGAATCAGTGCCGGAGTCCATGGAGAAACCGTTGCCGGAAACGACGACAGACGAGTTCCCGGAAGAGATGACGAATTGCTGGCCGTCATCGTCTTCGCCCGTGATCAGAGTGTTCGAATGGCCTGACTGGGACGACTGTCGCGCTTGCGGTGCAATGACAACGATGTGTGGCCACGAGATCATGGGCATCACGGGAACAGGCGGCGCGATCGAGGCTAGCGGTTTCACTACTACGTTCGTCGAAACATGAACTTCCGGCTTGATCGAATAGTGCATCGTCGAGACGTCATCCATCGTTACGATCCGGGCCACCGGAGGGATCACTACGTGGGTATCGACGCGCATCATCGGGACCATGGAGACATTCACCGTGGTAGCGGGATTCGCCACAGGGGCGGGGGGTGGGGCTGGGGCTGCGGCCGGAGCTGAAGGTGCGGCTGGCGCGGGCGCGGCGGCTGGTGCCGGAGCTGGATGCAATGGAGCGGAAGGCGCCGGGGGCTGAGTTGATTGGGCCTGGGGCGGACGATTGTTCTCGATGGTCGGGCGGAAAGCCGCCGTGACGCAGACCACCGGTATTGCAAGAAGGGCTACGGCGACGACGACGGGCTTCTTGAGCTGCACGGCGACGCTCCCTTTCCATTCGAGTATGCGATCGAGGCGTTTTTCGGCTTGCCCGGCGCTGGCCATGGCGACGCCCTGCCACCAGACGCGTCCGGGCGCGGCTTCGAGCGCGGCAAAAAAGCCGAGAACCGTCTCGGCGTAACGTGTGCGGTCGGCGCCGGCGGCTAGCGCGGCGTCGTCACTCGCTTCTTCGGCGAGTTCCGCGAGGCGGCGGTCAAGCCACCAACTGAGCGGGCTGAACCAAAAGACGGCGCGATGCAGAAGAGAAAGGCGTTCGGTGAGCGCATCGCGGCGGGCGACGTGCGAAATTTCGTGCGCGAGAACGGCGTCGAGTTCGGCCGGTTCCCATTCGCGCCAGGTGACAGGAACCAGAATCGAGGGGTCTTTTATGCCGAAGGTGACGGGGACTGACAGGAGTTCCGATTCGGCCATGCGCGGGGTTGTGCGGAGCTGGGCTGCCCGCGCGAAACCTTCCAGGCGCTCAAGCGTTTGCGGATCGTCAATCGTATGCGAATTGCGATCGAGGCGGCGGCCAAAACTGACGCCGAGAAGGAGGCGCGTCAGAAAGAAGATCGCGACCGACGGATAGATCATGCCTGCGACGGCCATCCGCGAGAGCGGCGTACGACGGGACACAATTGCGGCTTGCATGGCTGCTGCGGGAGTTGGCCGTGAGTAGCGGCGCGAGGCAGTCACGGTGTAGTTCAAAGCTGGAATTTCTGCTGGGCGCGCAGTGGCGGAATTTTCTGGCGCTGATGGCGCAGCCGCGATTGTTTCGGGCGCGACAGCGGTTTCGCTTGTCGACAGCGCTTGCAGACGACTGAATCTTTCCGCGAGCGGAACAGAAACGGTCACCGGCGGCATCAGCAGCGCGAGAAACGGCATCGCGAGCGCGACGACGAGGATCGTTCGCCACACGCTTAGGCGCAGCGCGACATTTTTCGCGCGGCAAAGAGCCAGTGCGCCGCCGGCGATGCAGGCGAGCGCGAGCGAACGGATCGCGGGATCAACGAGATGGCCGAGGAAACCGGAGGACGCGTCGAGAACATGGGCGATGCTCATGACTTCCCTTCCGTGCGCTGAACGGCTTTGCGTGCCGCGATTTTCTGCGCGAGACGCTCGAGCTGTTTGCGGTCGAGGACGGCGTTATCCACCATGCCGATGACGAGCTGTTCGGCGGAGCCGCCGCAGAAGCGGTCAATGATGTGTTTCACGGCGCGCACGGCGACATTTTGGCGTGGCTCGGCGGCACGGTAGATGAAGGTGCGCCCGCTGATTTCGTGGGTTACGTAGCCTTTCTCTTCCAGGCGGCGCAGCACTGTGCGGATCGTGGATTCTTTCATCGGCCGCCTGGCAGCGAGGGCTTCGCGGCAGGCTTCGGAAGAAACCGGGCCGTGGGACCACACGTGATCCATGACGAGTTGTTCGACTTCGCCTAGGTTGCGGGGACGGTTTGAGTGTGTGCGGGTCATTGTAACGCTACAGATTGTAACAGATGGTGCGGAGGCGTGTCAAGCCGTTTTTTGCGCCGAGGGAGAGCCGCGTCCCTGCTCTGCGTACGTCCACTTCGCACAGCCGAGAGTGGCTGTGCCACTCGCTTGTGGCGGAATGGAGGCGGATGTTAGACTTCGGTGTAACTCTTACGAGCGCCTTCAAGGATACCTGCCGTGGCTGATGCAAAGCATGAAGAAACATTCAAGGTGATTGACCGCCGTTTGTTCGGCGAGGACGGCGAACTGCGCAAGGACGTGGTGGAGCAGGAGCGTCGCGACGAAGAGGCGGCGGAGAAGAAGGCCGCGAGCCTGGCGCAACAGAAGGCAAAGACCGCCGCGGCCGCGCCGAAACCTACGGCGCCAACTGCGAATACGCCCGGACCACAGAGCGGCTTCGCGCAACCCGCAGGGGCACAAGGGATAGTCGGTCCGGATGGCTCGCAGGAATTGGCGGGAACGGACCAGGGTGACGATGCGCCGGCGGGCGGCGAGGAACATTCCACTTCGCGCAGTTTTCAGATGCTGGTTGATTTTCTGACGCGCAACGCGGCGGCGATGCTGGGTGGAATGGCCGATCCGCGCACCGGGCAGGCGTTTGTGGATCTGGAAGGTGCGCGCGAAGTAATTGATATGCTGGACGCGCTGCGCGAAAAGACGCGCGGCAATTTGTCGAAGGATGACGATAATTTGCTGATCGAAGTGCTGGGGAGCTTGAAGCTGACGTTTATGGAGATTTCGAAGGCTGCGGCAGAGCAGACGGCGAAGAAGGCGAAGGGAAAGTAAGCCTCGGCGCCGCGATTCAATTTCATAAATTCGTCTGTCGCGGTGTTTTGGATCGATTTTTGCGCGCCGCAGTGGGCGGCGAGGCAAGCCTCGCCTTGAACAGGCGGAAGCAAGCTTCCGCACTCCCAGATGGTGCTTGGCTGAAATCGCGGCCCCATTTCTTTTCTACATGAATCGAAGGTAATTTTTGTTGCATCCCACCTCCAAATGAGTTCCCTGCAATTAACCGTCTTGGGGTCTGGCACATCCATGGGTGTGCCGACTTTGGGATGCCACTGCGCGGTTTGCGAATCGCAGGATCCGCATGACAAGCGCACACGGCCTTCGGTGTTGCTGGCGTACAACGGCCACAACGTGGTGATTGATACGACGCCCGACTTTCGCTCGCAGGCCATGCGCGAACACATTGACCGGCTGGATGCAGTGATTTACACGCACTCGCACGCCGACCATATTCTGGGGCTGGACGATATTCGTCCCTACAATTTGAAACAGGGCGGCGTGGTGCCGATTTATGCCTCGGCGGCTACGCAGGTGGCGTTGCGGCGGCAATTCGCTTACGTGTTTGACGAGGCCCCGACGGAGAGTTCCGTTCCGGCCGTGGAACTCCACACGATTGACGGGCCGTTCGACCTTTTCGGATTGAAGATGGTGCCCGTGCCGGCAAAGCACGGGCCTCACCCGGTTTTGGGATTTCGTTTCGGGAAGGCCGCTTATCTGACGGATTTCAGTGCGGTGCCGGAAAGTTCGAAGAAGCTGTTGCAGGGACTGGACGATTTCATCCTCGACGCTCTGCGATACACGACGCATCCGATGCATTCGAATGTGGAGCAATCGCTCGCGTTGGTGGGCGAACTGAAACCAAAGCGCGCGTGGTTTACGCATATTTGCCATGATCTGGGGCATGAAGCCGCGAACGCGAAGCTGCCCCCGAACGTGCGGCTGGCTTATGATGGACTGAAATTCGAGGTGGCGATCTAGTGGCGATGGCGATTTTAAATTCACCGGCGGAATGGATCGCCCATTTTGGCGACGCGCGGAAGCCGACGGCTGTGACGATCGGCAATTTCGACGGCGTACACGTGGGACACCAGAAGATTCTGCGCGGAGTGATCGAACGTGCGCGGGCGATGGACGCGGTGAGTGCGGTGCTGACGTTTTTCCCGCATCCGGCGCGCGTTTTGCGGCCGGACGTCGCGCCTGGGCTGCTGGAAACGTTGCCGCAGAGATTGGCGGAGTTTGCGGCGCTGGGAATAGACGCGACGTTGGTGCTGAGATTCGATACGGAGCTGGCGCGGGCCAGCGCGGAAGAGTTTGCGCAGAAGTTTCTCGTAGAAACGCTACGGGCGCGCGCGGTATTGGTGGGCGCAAACTTTCGCTTCGGACACAAGCAGGCGGGCGACGTGAAGTTGCTCGAGGAATTCGGCCGCAAACATGGATTCGAAGTCGAGATTGTCGAACCTGTGCTGGTAGACGGCAGCATCGTCTCCAGTTCGGCGATTCGTGCTGCGGTTCGCGAAGGATGTATGGAGGAGGCACGGCGAATGCTGGGACGGCCGTTTGCGCTCGCGGGCGAGATTCGGAGCGGAACGGGGATGGGGCACAAGCTGGTGGTGCCGACTTTGAACCTTGCGACGGAACAGGAGACGCTGCCGAAGAACGGCGTTTATGCCACGGAAGTTGCGGTTGGCGGCAAGTGCTATCAGGCGGTGACGAACGTGGGCGTGCGGCCCACGTTCAATGGGCAGCAGCTCGCGATCGAATCACATTTATTTGATTTTTCAGAAACGCTGGCGTCGGGACCAATGACGGTCAAGTTTTTGACGCGCCTGCGCGATGAACAGAAGTTTTCGGGTCCAGAGGCTTTACGCAACCAGATCTTGCAGGATATCGCCCGGGCCAAAGAGCTTTTTGCGAAGGGATGAGGCCGCGCTAGAATCCCACTGATTATTGATCCAGCCCGGGCAACCGGTCGCAGGACCAGCCAGCACAACGAGGAAGCCATATGGAAAATCGAGAAGTGGCACGAATTTTGCGCGAGACGGCGCAACTGCTGGAGATTGACGGCGCGATCATCGGCCGTTACCGCAGTTACGAGAAGGTGGCGGAGCTTCTCTACAGCATGCACGAGCGCGTCGAAGACGTCGCCAAAGACGAGAAAAAATTGAAGGAGCTGCCGGGAATCGGCGACGGGATGGTGGCGCACATCCGGGAAATCCTGGATACCGGCGATTACAGTTTGCGCGAGAAATTGCTGAAGAAATATCCGCTGACGCTGCTGGATTTGTTGCACTTGCAATCCATGGGACCGAAGAAAGTGGCGCTGCTGTGGAAGAAATTCAAGGTTTCGACGATTGAAGGAATCGAGAAGCTGGCACAGGACGGCAAGCTGCGCGATCTGGAAGGTTTCGGCGAAAAGAGCGAGCAGAACATTTTAAAAGCGACGGCGCTGGCGAAGCGTTCTTCGGGGCGTTTCAAGATGGACGATGTTGATGAGGCGGCGCAGAAGCTGGTGGTTTATATCAGCCAGATGGACAAGATCGTGGAGTCGGTGACGCCGGCGGGGTCGTTACGGCGCGGCAAGGAAACGATCGGGGATCTGGATTTGCTGGTGACCATGCGCCCGGGCCGCGATAAGCAGAAAGACGTGGATGCAGTGGCGGCGCACATTTTGAAATACCCAGGGATTGATCAGACGCTAGCGCACGGCGAAAACAAGGTGAGCGTGGTTTTGGGAAACGGATTGCAGGTGGACGTGCGTTTGCTGGAGAAAGACAGTTTCGGCGCGGCTCTTTTGTATTTTACGGGGTCGAAGGAGCACAACGTCGTGCTGCGCGGGCGGGCACGTGACATGGGCTGGACCTTGAATGAGTACGCCTTGACGACGCTGAAGGGCGGGAGATTCGTTGCGGGAAAAACGGAAAAAGATATTTACGACAAGCTGCGGCTGGATTACATCGAGCCGGAACTGCGCGAGCACACCGGCGAGATAGACGCGGCGGAAAACCACGGGCTGCCTGCGCTTTTGAAGCTGGAGGACATTCGCGGCGATTTGCAGATGCATACGACTGCTTCGGACGGACGGAATTCCATCGAGGAGATGGGCAAGGCTGCTGCCGAGCTGGGCTACAAGTACATCGCGCTGACGGATCATTCCAAGGCCGTGACCGTGGCGAATGGGATGGACGAAAAGCGCACTCTGGAACAGATCAAGAAAATCCGCGCGGCACAGGCGCGCGTCCCGGAGATTCGTTTGCTGGCGGGGATTGAGGTGGACATTCTCAAGAACGGCAAGCTGGACTTGGACGATGAAGTTTTGGCGCAGCTTGATGTGGTGGTGGCGTCGGTACATTCCTATATGAACCTGGGGCGCGAGGAGATGACGGAGCGGTTGCTCGCGGCGATCGAGAATCCTTATACGCAGATTATTGCGCATCCGACTGGGCGGCTGGTTTTGCGCCGCGATCCTTTCGATTACGAGATGGAGAAAATTCTGGAGGCGGCGAAAGAGCGTGGTGTGGCGATGGAGTGCAATGCCTATCCCGACCGGTTGGATCTGAAGGATGTACATCTGCTGATGGCGAAGGAACGCGGAGTGAAGATCGTGATTTCCACGGATTCGCATACCGCGGGAAATTTGAAATTCATGAAATATGGAGTGATCACCGCGCGGCGGGCTTGGATCGAGAAGGGCGAGGTGATCAATACCTTGCCGACGGCGGAGTTTTTGGCGGCGCTGCGGGCGAAGCCCAGCGCGGATAAGAGCGCGAAGCGAAAGTCAGCATAGGGCGCGGTTGCCGCCGCCAGAAGTTCAAAGGAAACCAATCTACCGCAGAGACGCAGAGGTCGCAGAGAAATCAGGTGGTCGCTCGCAACGGGGCTCGCGGGGAACATTTTTTGAGCGGGTTGCGTATCTAGTGTTGGAACACGGAACGGCGCTGTGCTGTAGCGAGCGCGGAGCGTAGCTTGGCGGTTGGTAGAGATCGAGGATTTGCGGGCACGTGCGGAATTCCCCGTGCCGCGGAGCGAACTATGAAGCTTGGTGCGAATTTCTTGGCGGCTGCGGTGGTGGCGGGGATTGCGTTCGGAGCAGCCGCGGCGCCAGCGCGGGCGGATGATTGGTCGAAGACGTATCAGGTGAACGGGCGCGCGGAGCTTCACGTGATGACGAGCGACGGCGACGTCTCCATCACGGGCGGAAACCAGAATCAGATTGATGCGCACGTGACCACGCAGGGCTGGAAGATCGGGCCGAACGACGTGCAGGTCGTGGAAAGTCAGAATGGCAACAGCGTCTCGATCGAAGTGCGAGTGCCGCACTGGAATTTTTCGTTTTTCGGCGGCCATAACCGGTCAATCCACGTAGATTTGCGCGTGCCCCAGTCGCTGGACGTGGATGTGCGCACCAGCGACGGCAACGTTGTGGCCCAAGGTATTTCCGGCAAGATCCAGATCGATACGGGCGACGGCAACGTTACCGCGAACAACATTCGTGGCGACATACGCATGCACACGGGCGACGGACATATCGAGGGGCACGCCTTTGACGGTTCGCTCGACGCCGATACCGGCGATGGAAACTTGCGCATTGACGGCCGCTTCGATGCGTTGGCGCTGAAGACGGGCGACGGCAGCATAGACGCGCAGGTCTCGAACGGGTCGAAAGTGGCGAATGGCTGGAATCTGCATTCGGGCGACGGACACATTACTTTGCGGTTGCCGGGCGATTTGAACGCCTACCTCGATGCGCATACCGGCGATGGCAGCATCACCTTGGACGTGCCGATACAAGTTTCGGGGTCGCTCAGCCATTCCGCCGTGCGCGGGAAGCTGAATGCGGGTGGCGGGACCGTGGCAGTCACTTCGGGCGACGGGTCAATTCACATCGAGAAGTTATAGGCTTTTGCCCTGCAGGCGAGCGAGCGCCCGGTGACTGAACGATCCTAGATCGCGGGCGCGTTCCCGACTGCTACCACTTGCTCTGGATCTGCAAGGAAATTCCATCAGTATGTCGCCGGAAGACCACATTTGTTGCTCCATCGGCACAACGCTGCCCGAGGTCTCCCTCTTTGCTACTGCAACGATTACAGTTACGTTGGGCAACAACTGGCACGCGGCGTGCAACTTCAGGGATGTTGGCGTGACGAAGGTGGAGGAATAAATGATTCCGTTCCTGATGCTCGGAGTTTTCGCAGTACTAGTATTTCTTTCGGTATCGGACGGAATCGCCGCTAGCGTTCGCCGAAAGTAGTTCTCGTGGACTTCACCCGCCGCTCAGACGTCCAACGCGTGCCGCTCGTTCTGAGTTCCTTGCCTTTTGGATCCTGAAAGATAAACGATCCTCGCCTGCTGGCTTTGCGATGCGCTTCGCGTTTCGCGATGAATGCGCTGCGTTTGTTTGGCGGGAATCAATTTGCAAATCTTTACGGGTTGCCGCATCATAAATTGTTTGCTCCGCGCCGTTCGCCACGCTGACACGGCGAGTTCACAAACAATATAGCGATTGATCAAACCGCGGGGTATGAGCGGGCTCGCGTTGCGGTTTCGGGGCAACGCGGGGCGCGGCATGGGGCGTTCTGCTTCACAACTTCGAAAGGGACTGGGGGAAATCGAATGCGCAGGCCTGTGAGTGTTGCTCCGCCAAAGGGAAAGCTGGGCGTGCTGACGCCGGGTATGGGCGCAGTGAGCACAACGTTTATGGCGGGGGTGGAATTGGTGCGGCGAGGGCAGGCCGTGCCGGTGGGTTCGCTGACGCAGATGGGAACGATTCGGCTGGGGAAACGCACGGATGCGCGCACGCCGAAGATTAAGGATTTCGTGCAACTGGCGAAGCTCGACGACCTGGTTTTCGGAGGCTGGGACGTATTCAGCGACAACGCCTTCCAAGCGGCGACGAAGGCGGGGGTGCTGGACGCCAAGGACCTTTCCAAGGCCGAGAAATTCTTGAAGGGCATCTCGCCGATGAAGGCGGTATTTGATCAGGAGTACGTGAAGAACCTGCAAGGGCCGAACGTGAAGAAGGGCAAGACGAAAATGGATCTTGCCGAGCAATTGCGCGAGGACATACGCAACTTCAAAAAGAAAAACAAATTGGACCGGCTGGTGATGGTGTGGTGCGGGTCGACGGAAGTCTTTTTGAAGCCGCAAGACGTGCACAAGGACATGGCATCATTCGAAAAGGCGATGAAAGCAAACCATCCGGCGATAGCGCCTTCGATGTTGTATGCATACGCAGCGATCAGCGAAGGGGTGCCGTTCGCCAACGGCGCGCCGAATTTGACTGTGGACATTCCGGCGCTCGAAGATTACGCCAAGTCGAAGAACGTACCGATCGGCGGGAAGGATTTCAAGACCGGACAGACTTTGATGAAGACCGTGCTAGCTCCGGGTTTCAAAGCGCGCATGCTGGGGTTGAACGGATGGTTTTCGACGAACATTTTGGGGAACCGCGACGGCGAAGTGCTCGACGATCCGGGTTCGTTCAAGACCAAGGAAGAATCGAAATTGGGCGCGCTGGAGTACATTTTGCAGCCGAATTTGTATCCGGAACTTTATGGCAAGATTCATCACAAAGTGAGGATCAATTATTATCCTCCGCGCGGGGACAACAAAGAGGGCTGGGACAACATTGATATTTTCGGATGGCTCGGCTACCCCATGCAGATCAAAGTGGACTTCCTGTGCCGCGATTCGATTCTGGCGGCGCCGATCGTGCTGGACCTGGCGATTTTCTTCGACTTGGCGCAGCGCGCGGGGATGCGCGGAATTCAGGAATGGCTCAGCTTCTATTTTAAGTCACCGATGTGCGCGAAGGAGCTTTATCCCGAGCATGATTTGTTCATTCAGCTGATGAAGCTGAAAAACACATTGCGCTGGATGATGGGCGAGGAGCTTATCACGCACTTGGGGGCTGAATATTACGACTAAACGCTACAGCGAAAAGTAGGTAGGGCTCGCGCGAAGTCAAACGGCGGAGAGAGTCATTGCTCTCTCCGCCGTTTTGTTTTTTCTTTTTGCAACTTTTAGAACTGGTTCCAGAGGTACTGGTTATAAACCTCGTGGTGATACTGGACCTCTGCTGCTTTAACGAACGTACCAAGGAGGCGCGCGCAGCGGTCGGCGGAGGCTTGCTTCAGGTCGGCGTAGCGGGCCTTTACGTCGGCGCCCAAGAGCTTCGTGGTCCACGCCGCGTTACGGAAATCGTCAATCGCGGTGTAGATGTTGTCCGGCAGGTAGCGTTCGGCCTGGCGGAGGTTCTTGATCTTCGAGGTCTCCCCTTCCAGGCCCGAACGGAAGATTGAGTACATGACCATGTAGGGATTCGCGTCCGGCGACACGGAACGAACCTCGACGCGCATGCTCTTTTCGTTGCCGATGGGAATACGGATCATCGAGCCGCGATCCACTGGCGAGGCTTTGATCTGGTTCGGCGCCTCGAAGTGCGGATCGAGGCGACGATAGGCGTTCACGCTGGCGTTGAGCATCAGGCAAACGTCATTCGCGTGGGTGAGGATACGATCGAGAAACGCCCAGCCGACTTTGCTCAGTTTTTCCTCGCCTTTGGGATCCCAGAAAAGATTCTTGCCGCCTTTGCTGACGGAAACGTTGGTGTGCATGCCGCTGCCATTGACGCCAACGACAGGCTTGGGCAAAAAGCTGGCGGTGAGGCCCATGTTGGTGGCCACTTGGCGGCAGATCAGTTTGTAAAGCTGGATCTGGTCGGCGGCGGCAACGACTTCGCCATAGCCGTAATTGATTTCGAATTGCGATGGGGCAACTTCGGGGTGGTCTTTTTCGTTCTGGAAACCCATGGAGCGCTGCACTTCCGCGGTGGTATCAATGAAATTGCGCAGCGGATCGCCGGGCAGGGAGTGATAGTAGCCGCCGGTGTTAACGTATTCGAACTTGCCGGTTTCCGAATAGTGGCGCTCGGCGTCGGAGCCTTTGAAAAGAAATCCTTCGATTTCGTTGGCGGCGTTCAACGTGTAGCCTTCTTGCTTGAATTGCCTTTCCGCGAAGCCTTTCAGCGCGCCGCGAATATCCGCGCTGTAAGGCGAGCCGTCCTTATCGATCACTTCGCCGAAGATGAGCACTTTTCCCGAGCCGAAGACGTCCGCGGGCCCCCAATAAAAAGCACTCCAATCCATGGCCAGGCGCAGGTCGCTTTCGCGCTGCGCGGTGAATCCGCGAATCGAGGAGCCGTCGAAGGTGAGATTGTCCCAGCTCTTTACGAGAAATTTCTTGTCGTAGTCGAGCATGTGCAGGCGGCCTTCCAGGTCGCTGAAGAGCACGGTAACGGCTTTGATGCGCTTCTCGTCAGTGAGGTACTTCACGCGCTCTTCCTGGATTTTGTGCGGCGCAACGCGATTCTTGCGCTGTTCCTTGGCTTTCAGGTTGAGCTCTTCGAGTTCGTCATAAGGGATCGCTAAAAAATTCCGGAGTTCGGTTGCCATGAGTCTCCTTGAGATGGAATGCGGTTCGCGCCCATGGGCGCGTACGCCGCTTTTCAAAACAACGTAGGGTATCGTGAGGCGCGTGGAGGGTCAAATCCCAAAATGGTGAATGAGCTAAGAAATCGCTTATCGAACCGATAAAGGAAACTTTGGGATGCGGATTTAGCGCGCGCCACCCGCTGCGAACAACGATTTACCGCAGAGACGCAGAGAGGGCAGAGAAAACCCACGCCCTACGGTGAGTGTCGCGCTCCGTTAGTGTTCGAACCGGCCGATCAGCTGCGCTTTGCCCAAAATGTGGCCTTTTATCGCTTGCTCGAGCTCTGGTTTGGTGGCTTTGGGCTTGAGGTTGGTCACTTCATCCAGGGCATAGAGCTTGAAAAAATAATGATGCACGACACCGTGCGGCGGACACGGGCCGCTGTATCCGATCTTGCCGTGGCTGTTCCTCCCCTGCAGTGTGCCGTCGCGCAGCTTCTTGTCTTTCGGCACCCCTTCCTGCAGTCCGTGCGTATCGGCGGGAATGTCGTAGATCAGCCAGTGGACGACTGTTCCGTTCGGAGCGTCAGGATCGTCCACGACGAGCGCGAAGCTCCTCGTCGCGGGCGGAGGATCGTTCCAGAGCAAAGCCGGCGAAACATCCCCGCCATCGCACGTGTATTTTGCCGGGATTGCCGCATCTGCTTCGAACGACGCGCTGCTGAGCTGTAGCGTGTCCGCGGACTGCTTCAAGGCGTCTTGCGTTGCGAGTTGACGATAGGCGGCAGCGTGCGAGTGCGTGAACGGCCAGCCAACCGCGAATAGAAGCGCGATTATAAATAGCGCGATGAAAGTTTTTGAAGGTGTCATCACTACATGCTACGGGGCATCCGTTGAATGCGTCAAGGTACTAGCGGACGGAGTGCTTTTGCGCGTGCGCCTGCAAAGCTCTACACGGCACCCCGCCCCAACGCTTGTCACTGCTGCTGTTACCGTGGTACATTGGTACCGCAATGAGAACAGCGCGATATCAGAAGAGGTTCGTCGTTGAGCGCGTGCAGACCGGCGTCCGAATGGAGAAGCGGCTATTGAAGGTGCTCAAGGCGCTAGCCGAATTTCATGATTTGACTTTGGGCGATCTGCTCGAGGGCATCGTGTTGCATGCATTCGAGGGCAAGGCGCCATTTCAGCGAGCGTCGCGGCAGCGAATCAAGCAACTGAAGAGGTTTTACGGATTGGATTTGGATGCGCGCGCCAGCCATCGACTTACGGAGGCACGGGAGCTAACCCGGGCGCGTGGACCGCGAGCGGCGCGGAAGCCGAAGTCGCCACGGCGAGAGACGACGAAGGCCAAGCACGTACATGCCAAGAAGGGCCGTGCGGTTCGATCGGTACGATCAGTTGCTCGACGTAAGGTCAAGAAGGGAGGAGGTTCGCGGTGAGCGCGAATCCACATCGCCAGGCCGTTCAAGTGCTGCGTTGGGTTCTCGGACTGGTCGTGTTGTGGGAGTCGTGTCTGTTTCTCCGCAGGACGATTCTTGAAGTCTCTCGATCGGGCCACCTGGGCGTGCACTCATGGATTTTTCTGGTTCTGGCGACGGCCGAGATCATCGCGGCGGCGATGTTCCTCGCGCCAGGAGTGCGGGTTGCGGGAGGATACCTATTGCTTGTGGTTTTCGTTTTTGCGGCGGCGTTCCACGTTCTTCACGGTGAATTCAGCGTCGTTGGCGGCTTGGCGATATATGCAGCGGCGGTGGTGGTGTGCTTGACTTCCGGCGCGGGCGCCCGCGAGGCACGGCCGTGACTCCCGTACATACCAGCAATGCCGACGAAATGTTGCATGCGCGATTCGAGGACTGTTCCCTTCCCCTCGAGAGTTTTCACCACAGCGTGCATGTACAACTCGTCTTTTTGTATCTTCGCAAGCATTCGCTGCTGGAAGTGCTTGCGCGCTTTCCGGCGGCTTTGACGAAATATGCGGAGGCGCACGGAAAGAGCGGCTTGTACCACGCGACGATTACGTGGGCCTACATATTTCTGATAAACGAGCGTATGGCGCGGGGGAAGAGGAAGCTTAGTTGGGACGAGTTTCGGTCGCAAAATCCGGATTTGCTGACGTGGAAGGATAGCGTCCTGAAGAAATACTATTGCGCGGAAACCCTCGCGTCCGAGTTCGCCAAGCGCACGTTTCTGTTTCCCGACAAGATAGCTGAGTAACCACGCCGATTTACGCTGAAGGTGGAACAATTCGCCCGCCTAAAGGCGGCCGCTACAACATCCAACCCAAAGCCGTCTCAAGGTTGCGGAACATTTTCCTCTCTGCGAGGCGATACCGACCTCATGTCTGCGTGGCAGACTTTGTGCTAAGGTTATTGGTTCGAAAATGCGCTTCGCTGTGTAGCCGAAGGTGTGCGGAAAGTCGGGGAGAACTGTAAAACCATGAAGAATGCTTACAACGGAGTAGCAGTGCCATCCGCGGGCAAGGCGATTGATTTTGCCGGTGGAGCGTTTCATGTGCCGGACCATCCGGTGATTCCGTTTATCGAAGGCGACGGCACCGGGCGCGACATCTGGAAAGCTTCACGGCGCGTTTTCGATGCGGCCGTGGAAAAGGCTTACGGCGGAAAACGAAAGATTGAATGGCTGGAAGTATTCGCGGGCGAAAAAGCGTACCGGCAGTTCAAGGAATGGTTGCCGCAGGATACGGTAGATGCGATTCGCGATTTTCGCGTGGCGATCAAGGGACCGCTGACGACTCCGGTGGGCGGCGGAATCCGCTCTTTGAATGTGACCTTGCGGCAAGTGCTGGATCTTTATGCCTGCGTGCGGCCGGTACGTTATTTCACGGGCGTGCCTTCGCCGGTGCGCGAGCCGGAGCGCATGAACGTGGTGATCTTCCGCGAAAATACGGAGGATGTGTATGCGGGGATCGAGTGGCGGTCAGGCTCGATGGAAGTGAAGAAGCTGATTGATTTTCTGAATAACGAGATGCTGAAGGGCGTTTCGAAGAAAGTGCGCGAAGATTCCGGCGTGGGCATCAAGCCAATCTCGCCGACGGGGACGAAACGCCTGGTGCGGCGCGCGATCGCTCACGCACTGGAAAATAAGCGCAACGCGGTGACCTTGGTACACAAAGGCAACATCCAGAAGTTTACGGAAGGCGCGTTTCGCGATTGGGGCTACGAGCTGGCGACGCAGGAATTTCGCGAGTACGTGGTGACGGAGCGCGAGAGCTGGATCCTAGACAACAAAGACAAGAATCCGAACATTACCGTGGAGCAGAACGCCGCGTCCATCGAGCCGGGCCTCGAGCAAGCGACCGACGACTTCAAGAAGCACCTTTACGAGGAAGTGCGGCACACGCTGGACGCGATCTACGCGTCGCACGGGAACGGCAAGTGGAAGCAGAAGATTTTGATCAACGACCGGATCGCCGATTCCGTGTTTCAGCAGGTGCTGACGCGCGCGGATGAGTACCAAGTGTTCGCGACGCCGAATTTGAATGGCGATTATTTGTCGGATGCGTGCGCGGCGCAGGTGGGCGGATTGGGGATGGCTCCGGGTGCGAATATCGGCGATGGATTCGGAGTTTTCGAGGCGACCCATGGAACCGCGCCGAAATATGCCGATAAGGATGTGATCAACCCGAGCTCGGTAATGCTATCGGGCGCGATGATGTTTGATTTTATGGGTTGGAAAGAGGTCGCGCGATTGATTGAGGATGGCATCGCGCGGACGATTCAACAGAAGCGCGTGACGTACGATTTGGAACGGTTGATGCCGGGAGCGAAGAAGCTGAAGACGTCCGAGTACGCGTCGGCGATCATTGAAAACATGCAGGCAGCGGTCAGCACGGTTTAGCCAGCCACGCCTCGCAAAAAAAAACGGCAAGCGAAAAGTCGTTCTGGAGAACGGTAAACCCAGGAGAGTGGAATGCGGAAGAAGGTGACGGTGGTGGGTGGCGGGTTTGTGGGTTCGACCACGGCGCAGCGGATTCATGACGCCGGCCTCGCTGATGTGGTGCTGACGGACATTTTGGACGGAGTCCCGGCGGGCAAAGCGCTGGATATGGCGGAATCAGGGCCGATTCTCGGGTCAGACGTGCACGCGTCCGGCATTTCCACGGCGAGCGGCGATTACGCCGGGACGGAAAACAGCGACATCATCGTGATTACCGCCGGTTTTCCGCGCAAGCCGGGGATGAGCCGCGACGATTTATTGAAAGCGAACTACGATGTGATCAAGGGAGTGGTGGAAGCGGTCGTAAAGCTTTCGCCGAACGCGATTCTGATCATCGTGACGAATCCGCTGGATGCAATGGCGCAGGCCGCGTTCAAGATCAGCAAATTGCCGAAGGGACGCGTGATCGGGATGGCGGGCGTGCTGGATTCGGCGCGCATGAGCACGTTTGTGGCACGCGAGCTCGGGGTGTCGGTTGAGAACGTACATTCCTTCGTGCTGGGCGGGCATGGCGACGACATGGTGCCGCTCACGCGATATTCCACGGTAGCGGGAATTCCCCTCCCTGAATTGATTCCAGCCGAAAAGCTGGAAGCGATTGTGACCCGCACGCGCAAGGGCGGCGCGGAAATTGTGAACTTGCTGAAGACGGGATCGGCTTACTACGCGCCGTCGGCGGCGGTAGTGGAAATGGTGGAAGCGATTCTGCACGACAAGAAAGAAGATTTTGCCGTGTGCTGCTTATCTCGAAGGCGAGTACGGAATCAGAGGGCTGTTTGTGGGCGTGCCCGTGAAGCTGGGTGCAAAGGGCATCGAGCAAATCATTGAGATCAAGCTGCGCCCGGAAGAGAAGGCCGCATTGGATAAGTCGGCGGCGTCGGTGCGGGAATTGGTAAACGTTCTGGGCGTCTAGAGCGGCAGGACAAAAAGCAGATCCCTCGCTGCGCTCCTCGGATGACAATCGGACCACCCAAGATCGCTGACGGTCGCGGCAAAATTTTCACGCGCGTTCCCAGGTTAGGCAGGCACTGCGGGCCTGGGAGTCGTCCACTGGCGTGAGCGCCAGACGATTACCGGAGATTTCATAGGCGCGGGTGAAATCCTTGCCTACGTCACCGGGGCGCAGACTTCCTTCCAAGTGGTGCGTGATGGTTCTCTTCTCCCAATTCACTTCGTAGGTGCCGTAGTACGCGTAATAGCCCTTGTAAGCGATCTGCACTTCTTTCGGGCTGGGAAAACCCGGGCCCGAGGACATGTCCGGTCTTGGATTGCGCATTATTTGCACGGCGACGCGGCCGTCAGCGTCATACATCAATATTCCGATGGGGCGTTCGCCGAAGAGCCGCGACTCCGACGAAGCGATGGACACCAGCCGCCAGGTGCCGACGAAGGGGTTGGAGTCGGACTGCTTGGACTCATATACGGAAGTGCTGCGGGAGTGACTCTGCCGCTGGGTGGTAGTCATGGTAGGGAGCCTTTCCGCGAAACGGCCCTGTTGTTCTGTACCGCTCGAATCATGCGACGCGTCGACCTGGGCTGAAATTGGTGCCGTTGATAGCCAAATATATCTCCGTGCTGGCGCGAGGGCAAGTGACCAATCGGCGAAGACTGCGCGTAGATTTCCAATGCGGCAACCGGGCCTCTGCTAACATTATCGTGGGAGTCATACACCGGCATGAAGCTCTTCGGACCAGGAAAAGGGAGAAACTCGCGCGCGAAGGCCAATGGCGCCGGGGAAAAGGCGGGCAGGCGCGCGTCTGATCGGTTGAATGCGCGCGAGGACGGCGGCTCCGCGATTGTGGCGCACCGGCTGACGAAGGACCTCGCCCGGGCGGAGCAGTTGGCTGCCATGTTGGCGCATAGCCGCGCGGCAGGAGCTGTGGAAGTCGCTGACTTGCTTGCGGGCATGTACATTTACGATTGGGAGCGGTTGTCTAAATATTGGCCCGAGCAGGAAGCGATCGAGGAGTATTTGCAGCAAATCTGCAGAATCAGCCCGCAGCGCTGGCATCACTGGATCCAGTTCTACGATCAGCAGCGGCACACGGACGAAAATCAGGGTAAATGGAAGTGGCTGCGTCCGGGCGCGGCCTCTGGCGCGGCGTCAGAGAAGGACGGCAAACCGCTCGGACGTTCGGCGGAATTGAACGCGCTGCTGAGAAGCGCGGAGGAAATTGCGCCAGCGCTCGATGAGATCGAAGGCCGCCTGATTCCGATCCTCACTTGCGAATGCGTGTTGTTTGCGATTGCCAAGCGCACCGATTCCGAGATCGGGCATCGGCTGGTGGCGTCAGGCTTGAACGTGATCGAGCTCGAGCAAGAGGCGCGCAATCCCCGGCATGCGCCGTTGCATTGAGTGCGCGTGGCAACAACGCCGAAAGAAATATTGCCGGTAGCAAGTAGCTTCTACAAACCCCAAGCTAGAGATAAGAGCCGGCGGGACGCCGGCGCTACCCAGATCGCTCAAATAATCAATTTGAAGTGAGGCCATAGGACTGAAAGTGGGGCCGTGGGCTTGCGGCAGAGGTACACGTGGACGTCGCGCTCGGCCATCGCCGCGTGTGGATACGTGATGGTGGCGACTAGTTGTGCTTCGCCGAAATATTGCTTGTACTGATCGGCGCGTTCGCCGAAGACGATCACGCATGAACCGGCGTAGGAGCCCGGCCCCCAGTAGTAGTGGCTGTTGTGCCCGCTGATGGCTTTCGGCAGCCCCAGTTGCGGGCCGTAGTGGTCAATCGCTCCGGCTTCCCCGTAGTTCCCTGCCAGGATCGCGCAGTCCGGCTGTTCTTTCGGCGGCACGTCGTGATACACGCGCGAAATTTGCTGCGCCATATTTTCCCAGCCGAGCATGTCGGCGTAGAGCTGCGGCAACGCTGTGGTCGCGTCGCGTTCGGTTTTCACGTCGCGCGCGTACGGGAATAATTTCGAATATTCCAGAAATGTGTTCACCGGGAGGACGGGCACACCGAAAGGAATCGTCACGATGCCGGCGATCACGAGGAGAGCCGGATAGGCGACGGCAAGCCAGCGCCGCTTCGGTGCCGTGAACAATTTCTCAAGCGCGACGCCGCCAGCTGCCATAACCACCGGATAGACCGGCAGTGCGTAATACGATTTTCCGTCAAATCCAATGAAAATCGCTAGCACCACCAGATACGCCCAGCCCAAAAAGCGGAAGCGCTTCCCTTCCGCTGACACGAAACACCAAATGAGGCCGCCAAGCCAAACCGGCAAAGCCAGCGGCTGCAGAAAAAGAACTTGTTCGAAAAGAAATTGGGCAGGGGTGATCGGGACGTTTTTGAATTCCTGCGCGTTGCGGACGACTTGAATTTGCGGCCATCCGTGGCGTGCTTCCCAGAGCAGGTTCGGCAGGAAAATGGCGAGAGCGATAGCGCCGCCGATCCAAATCCACTTCGAACGAAACAGCTTTGCCTGCCCCGAGATCAGCAGGCCCACGACAAGAGCGAATCCGAAAACCAACATGCTGTGCTTATTCTCGAGGCCAAGTCCGGCGACGGCTCCGAAAACCAGCCAAAGCTTGGGCGACGCACCTTTGACGATCAGAATCGCGATCCAGGCGCAGAGCAGCCAGAAAAGCGGCTCAAACGCATTCATCGAAAGGAAACTGTCGAACGCGAGATAAGCCGGCGCGAGAAGAATGGCCGTCGGCGGCGAGAAATTGGGCGAAAACGCCGCCGCCTAGTTCGCGCGCGACTCGTCCAGTGAGGTAGACGATCGCAGCGCCGGCGAGCACAGGAAACAAGCGCGTGGCGAAAAGCGAAGTTCCCAACGTGTGACGCACCAGCCACGCCACGAAGGCGATCAGCGGCGGCTGGTCCACATAGCCCCAGGCGAGATGCTCACCGCAGGCCATGTAATAGAATTCGTCGCGAAAAAATCCGTAATGGTTGATGCCCGCAAACTGGATCAGCAGTTTGCCGAGTGCCAGCGCGAGCAGCAGTCGAGTGGAACGATCGCTCGGTTCCGCCACGTCTTCAACTGATCGTCGCCGACGTGATGCGGTCGAGCTTCGGGAAGTTCTTATCGAGGTAGGGCTTCCCGAGCGCGGTGATGGAGCCCTGGTCGGGAGATTCGCCATAGCCGCTGTGAATCTTTTTCACCACGTCCATACCGGAAGTGACTTGGCCAAACGGCGCGAAGCCCATGCGATCGAGCTGCGCGTTGTTGCCGGTGTTGATGAAGAGCTGCGTGGTGCGCGTGTTCGGCCCCGCGGTGGCGAAAGTGATAAAGCCGGGCTTGTTGCTTTGCGTGACCGGATCGTCCTTGAAATTCGATTTCCGCCAGACGCCATTCACGTTCGGATCGGCGCTCAAGCCGAATTGCACGACGAAGCCGGGAATGACGCGGAAGAACGCGGCGTCTTCGTAGAAGCCGTACTTGACGAGATTGTAGAAACGGTCCGCGCCGAGCGGCGCCCAGGCACGGCTGACCTGGATGACAAAATCGCCGGCGGTGGTTTTAAAGTTTACGTTAAACGTGTCTGGAGCGGTTTCTTTCAGATTGGCAGGTTCAAGCAACGATGGTTGCGTGGTCATAGTGTTCTCCCAAGGGACCGTGAAGACATGGTCCGGTCGCAGATTTTAGGCTGGCGCACCTTCCACGTGCGTACGACTACCGCTGTTGTGGAAGATTCGGCAGAATTGCTATTCAGGCTTCGCAGCCGGAGCAGCGGTTTTATGAGCCGGCATGGTATGAACGGCCGGCGCGGGTGAAGCTATGGTTGCTGAAATGACGTGATCGAGCTTCGGAAAATTCTTGTCGAGATAGGCTTTTCCTTCAGCAGTAATGGCGGCCTGATCGGGCGATTCGCCGTAGCCGCTATAGATCTTCTGCACGACATCCATGCCCGTCGTCACCTGGCCGAAAGGGGCAAAGCCCATCGAGTCCAGGCGCGTGTTATCGGCGAGGCTGATAAAGAGCTGCGTGGTTCGGGTGTTGGCACCGGCAGTGGCAAACGTGAGGTAGCCGAGATGATTGCTCTGCGTTACGGGATCGTCTTTTATGGCGGCTTTGGACCACACTTTGTTCAATTCCGGATTGGCGCTCAAGCCGAATTGCACGACGAAGCCGGGAACGACGCGGAAGAAGGAAGCGTCGGTGAAATACCCATGCTTCACGAGATTGTAGAACCGGTCCGCGCCCAAGGGAGCCCAAGCGCGCGTCACTTGTACGATGAAGTCGCCCGCGGTGGTCTTGAACGTCGCTTCGAACTGATCGGGAGCTTTGGCGGTGAGCGTGGCCGGATGAAACAGTGCAGGGTCGGTGCGATGCACTGTCGAATGCGTATGAGTATGCGTCGTACCTGCCGAGGACGATGGCGTGGTGGACTGGGATTGAGCCGATAGCGTGGCGGGCAACACAGCTGCGATCAGTAAGGCAAAAAGACAGGGGACGAAACGTTTCACGACTTCCCTCCTAAGTTTTGGATTGCTATGTGAACTATTTCTGCGCCGCAGCTTCCACATCCTGCATCAAGCGCAAGGTGTTGCCACCTAGAATTTTCCGAATGTCGCTCGCGGAGTAACCCTTGGCCAGCAGCGCGTTGGTGATTTGCGGCAGATGCGAAGCGTCTTCCATGCCGTACGGCATATCCGCGCCGTCGAAATCGGAGCCAAGCCCGACGTGATCGGCTCCGACGAGTTTCACGGCGTGATCAATGTGGTTGATGATTTCGGTCCAGTCCACGCGCGGGAGTTTCCCTTGGGCTACCATCTCGCGCATCACCTTGTCGGCTTCGATCAGTTGGCAGGCTTCATCATTGCCGCAGCGCTTCTTGGACTCCGCTTCGATTTCCTTGCCAAGCTCGGGACTGTTCTTCTGCGCGTCCTGGAATTTCTGGTCCAGGAATCCGACGTGGTAATTGATCTGAATCACGCCGCCCTTCGCAGCGAGAGCCTTGATCATGTCGTCGGTCATATTGCGTGGAGCATTACAGAGCGCGCGGCAAGACGAATGCGACGCGATTACTGGGGCGGAGCTGGTCGCCAGCACATCGTAGAAAGTTTTATCGGAGACGTGCGAGACGTCCACCATCATCCCCAAGCGATTCATCTCGCGCACGACTTGCTTGCCGAAATCGCTGAGGCCGTTGTGCGCGGGCTTGTCGGTGGAAGAATCGGCCCAATCGGTATTGACCATGTGCGTGAGCGTCATATAGCGCACGCCGAGGGCGTAGAATTTGTCGAGGTTGGCCAGCGAATCGTTGATCATGTGGCCGCCTTCCACACCCATGAGGACGGCGATTTTACCGTGAACCTTGGCGGCGCGAATTTCATCCGCCGTGGTGCAAAGGACCAAGTCGTTCGGATGGCGCGCCACGGCTTCGCGGACCGCGCCGATTTGTACGAGCGCGCGCTCGACCGCCGTCGGTCCCTTAATGGTCCCGGGAATGTAAATCGAGAAGAAAATGGCGCTCAAGCCGCCTTCGCGTATGCGCGGGATGTCTATACCGCCATCCGTGTGTCGCGCGCCGAGATCGAATTTAGGATCCAGCAGGCGCTGGGTTGTGTCGTCGTGCGTGTCAATCACGATCGAGCTGAAATGAAGTTCCCGAGCTTGCGGCGAAATACTCGTATCTGATTGGCCGGTTACGGCTGCGAGCGGCAAAAGTCCTCCGAGTAAACAGCAAAATACCAGCAACAACACACGAACCATGCATCCCCCGAAATTCCCTTGGAATTCTACGACACGTTGCTGGGAAACAAAAACGCGGAATCGGGTACGAAGCGAGCGCCACTGCTACCGCAAAAACTTAACACGAAGTGCACAGAGAAAACCTTGAGCGCACGGAGATAACTTGCGTATTCCGCTCAATCCTTTCCCGTGAAGAACGTTTTCACGGCGTGCAACAACACTTGACCATTGACCGCCGCCAGCGATTCCGTCAGGGGAATACCCTTAGGGCAAACCTTCACGCAGTTTTGGGCGTTGTCGCAATCTTCGATGCCGCCCGGTCCCATCAGCGCTTCGAGGCGCGCGCCTGCGTGCATTGCGCCGGTGGGATGCATGTTAAAGAGTCGCACCTGGCTGACGATGGCCGCGCCCACGAAGTGCGAATTTTCGTTAACCTTCGGACAAATCTCCAGGCAATTGCCGCAGGTGATGCAGCGCGAAAGCGGGTAGCCGATTTCCTGTTTCTCCGGCGCCATACGAGGGCCGGGGCCGAGATCGTAGGTGCCATCAATCGGAATCCAGCACTTGGTGCGCTTCAAATCCTCGAACATCGAGCTGCGATCCACTTGCAGATCACGAATTAGCGGGAATTTCGTGAGCGGCTCGAGGCGAATCGGCTTTTCCAGCTCATCCACCAGCGCCGAACACGCCTGCCGAGGCTTGCCGTTAATGATCATCGCGCACGCGCCGCAAACTTCTTCCAAGCAATTCGCGTCGTAACTGACCGGCGTAGATTCGCTGCCGTTGCGAGTGAAGGGTTTTTCGGCGATGTCGCGCAGGCAGGTGATGACGTTCAGGTGCGGACGGTGGCGCAGCTCGAATTCTTCCCAGCGCACCGATTCATCCGGACGCTGCTGGCGCTTGATGCGCACGATGAAAGTTTTATCGGCCATGATGCCTCGCTTTGCCTGGCACTGCCTGTCGTTCCACTGCTTTGTTAGGCGCTACTTCGCAGCCGTGTACTTGCGTTCGCGCAGTGGTAGCAGCGATATGTCCACCGCTTCGTATTCGAGCTTGATATTTCCGCCGTTGTAGCTGGCGACGGTGGTTTTCAGCCAATTAACGTCGTCGCGATTCGGAAATTCCGGTTTGTAATGCGCGCCGCGCGTTTCGTTGCGAGCGAGCGCGCCCAGGGTGATTACCTTCGCGAGAACGAGCATGTTGCCCAGTTCGCGGACGAAATTCAGGGTTTGGTTCGCCCACTGCGTGCGGTCCTGCAAATTGATATGCGCGAAGCGCTCACTGAGCTCGTCAATCTTGACGAGAGTTTTCTGCAGTGCCGCGTTGTAGCGAATCACCGTCACATTTTCGATCATGATTTCGCCGAGTTCGCGCCAGATCGTGAGCGGATTTTCCGTCCCAGTGTGCTGGTTGAGCAGCGCGTCTGAAATATCCTGCTGGCGAACCCGCTCTCGCTCAAAGACGGCGGGAGACGTGGACTCGCAACCCTGTTCAAGACTGCGGGCGTAGCGCACGGCGGCGGGACCGGCGATGCCTCCGCCGTAAATGCAGGAGACCAGCGAATTCGCGCCGAGGCGATTCGCGCCGTGATACTGGTATTCGCATTCGCCCGCCGCATAAATTCCCGAGACATTGGTGGCTTGGTTTTCGTTGTCCACCCACAAGCCGCCCATCGTGTAGTGCATCGCGGGAAATACTTTCATGGGCTCGGTGTAGGGATCGGTGCCCACGAATTTCTCGTAGATTTCGAGGATGCCTTCGAGCTTGCGTTCCAGAACTTCGCGCGGGATGTGCGTGACGTCCAGATACACGGCAGGCTCGCTCGCGAGCCCCATTTTCATTTCGTAAACGACTTTGTGAATGGCGCGCGTCGCCACGTCGCGCGGAACCAGATTGCCGTACTTCGGATACCATTCTTCGAGGAAGTAAAAGCGCTCGTTTTCAGGAATTTGTTTAGCGGGGCGTGGGTCTTGGGGCGTTTTCGGCACCCAGACGCGGCCGCCTTCTCCACGAGCGGATTCGCTCATCAGCCGGCATTTGTCTTCGCCGGGGATCGCGGTGGGATGCACCTGAATGAATTCGCCGTTGGCGTAGTAAACGCCCTGTTGGAAGAGCGCGGATTGCGCGGAGCCGGTGCAGACAACCGAATTGGTGGAGCGCCCGAAAACCGCGCCGATGCCGCCGGTGCAGAAGATCGCAGCGTCGCAGGGGAATGTCTTGATCTCCATGGTCTTCAGGTCCATGGCGCAGATGCCGCGGCAGACGCCGCCATCGTCAAGGACGGCCGAGAGAAACGTCCAGCCCTCGAATTTTTTCACTTTGTCTTCGGCTTCGTAGCGGCGAACTTGTTCATCGAGCGCATAGAGCAGTTGTTGGCCGGTCGTCGCGCCCGCGAACGCGGTGCGGTGAAAGAGCGTGCCGCCAAAGCGGCGAAAATCCAGCAAGCCCTCGGGCGTGCGGTTGAACATCACGCCCATGCGATCGAGCAGGTCAATGATCGCGGGAGCGGCTTCGCACATCCCCTTTACCAGACCCTGATTCGCGAGAAAGTCGCCGCCGTAGATGGTGTCGTCGAAATGCTTCCAGGTGGAATCGCCTTCGCCCTTCAGGTTCTTGGCCGCATTGATTCCACCCTGAGCGCAAACAGAGTGGGAACGCTTTACCGGGACGATGGAGAACAGATCCACCGGCACGCCCGATTCAGCTACGCGAATGGCAGCCATCAGCCCAGCCAGTCCCCCGCCGACGATGATGATTTTTGGCTGCCTCATTGCACGTAACCTCCGAGCGGGAACATCCCGTAGTGGAGGCCAATCACAATTGCAAGGCCCACAAACGTGAACGCAACGGCTACAGCAGCGCCAAACCACCCGGCCGCGCGCTGCGCTTTAACGCTGACCGCAATTCCCCACTTGCAGGCAAAATTCCAAAGCCCGTTGCCCAAATGGAAGGATGCACAGACGACGCCAATGACGTAGAACGCGACGTATAAAGGATTTTGCATGTTGTGCTGAAGGTCGGCGTAGGCGGTCACGCCGTGACCGAGAAATCTTTCGGTGTAAACGTGCCAGCCGATGAAGACGAACGCCACGATTCCGGTCCAGCGCTGCAGCACATAAAGCCAATTCGCCATCCAGGGATGGCCGAGCACGTTGGACTTCCCGCGCCACCAGATGTAGATCCCGTAAGAACCGTGAAACAGAATCGGCAGCCAGAGCACCGCAACTTCGACGCCGATGCGCCAAGGTATCAGTTGCAATTCGCTGGAAACTTCGTTGTATTTGCCGACGCTGACGAGAGCGTAGCTATTGGACCAAAAATGTTCGGCTAAGAAGGCTCCAATTGGTATTACGCCGCTGAGGGACTGCAGTTTGTCGAGGATGTAACTTGTTCTGGAATCACCGGCTGCAACCGACATGCACGCTCCGAGCTTGACTAATGAAGACCGACGGAAGTTTCAGTATAAGCATGGCAGTAAAAGTTTGCAAGACGGTGAGATCGTCGTTCTGAATTTGTTTTACCGTGGGATCGGGCAGTAGTTTGGTTACAACCGTTTGAAAGCGTCGGAGCGTTCTTCGCCACGCCAGAATTCTGGAGAGGGGTAGATGAATTCGACTCCCACCTGTGTCTTGCCCATAAAATTTTGCCCCAGAGAAGTGACGCGGCAGAGCAACTCTTCTTTCGTGTTCGAGTTTTCCAGGCGGATGATTTGATTCACAGCTACCGCGGCGGCGAGAAGAATCAACGCTCCGTGCGAGTTCACAATGATGGTGTGGGTGAGTTCCGAGACGGATTGTTTGTTGGCGTCCTGCAAGCGCACGTGAATCGGAATCCTCATCTTCACCCGCTTACTGCGCCGGCGGCTACGGGGATCGTCGATGGACGGCATTGGCACGGCGCAACCCTATCAAATCTCCCCTCCGTTCTCAATGTTTCCTGGTAAGCCGTGTTTCGCAAGCCAAGTGACGAGGATTGAGTGCCTTACACCCGGTGCGGCCGATGCGCTCGTCGGCACTACCCTTTTGGAAACAACCAAATGATTGAGCCGATAAGCGCTTTTTTTGTCCGTGCTAGACTCCTTTAAAAGCGAATCGCCTTCATGTCCAGCGAACAAATGAATGATTTGAAGAAGTGGGTAGGAGAGGTCGTCCGCGAGAGCGCGGACGGCGAGTTCGTGGGACTAAACCGCGTGGTGGATTTGGTCAGCAAGAATTTCGGAGTGCAGGCGCACGAGGTGGCGATCCTGGTGCTCACCGCGGACGACCGTTTTCTTCGGTTCGTGGTGCCGGAAAAGCTCCGGGAAATGGGCCAGATTCCGTTGACCAGCACGAATTCGCTGGCAGCACGCACCGCGCGCGAAAAGCGGCCCGAAGTCATCAATCATTTTGCTGTCGTGCCGCATTCTTCGGTGTTCGAGGCGGTGCCGATCGTCGAGGAACAGCGCGGCGAGGCTATCCAGAAGATAATGAGCGCGCCCATTTTGCAGGAACGCAAAATCGCGGGGGTCATTCAGATTTCGCGCAAAGGCCGGACCGCCGCCGACGCCGGCCCGGACTTTACACATCCCCAGCTCAGGGAGCTCAAGACCGTCGCGGACTTGCTTGGACCCTGCATCCCCCTGCTCGCCCGCGCATAGCGCCAGCAGTAATTAACGGCTTTCGCGACGCCCTTTGCAGATTTTACAGATTCACTTCCTGACAAACTAAGACCGAAACTTTTCCGGCAGACGCGGGTTGTATCCTGCTGAGTACAGCTTCGTCCCGGGAAAACTTCGTCCGGCGCTGGTGGCGTGAAGGTACCGACTGAGCAACACGAACCGGGCAGCCATTTTCGAAGTCGCGCATCGAATATGCAGGTAAGAGGACGGAGGCAAATTTCATGAATCCCAAGAGTCACAATATTTGGAACCGCAAGGCGATTGGCGCGCTTGCGTTGGGCGTGCTGTTGAGCGGCGCTCCTTTGCTGGCACAGCAGGATCCGCAGTCTCAGCCTGCGCCGAACGATCAGTCAGCGGCCCCAGCGCAGCAGCAGGACCAACAGGGTCCGCCCGCGCCGCCACCGCAGGACCAGCAGGCTCAGCCAGCACCGCCGCCACAGCAAGATCAGCAAATGCCGCCGCAACAACCGGATCAGCAGGCAGGGCCACAAGATCAAGCGCTCCTCCACCGCAACCGCCGCCTCAGGCGAATCCTCCCGCAGAACGGCCCGTCGTGCCGGAAGCCCTCACGCTTCCAGCGGGAACGGTGATTCAGGTTCGCACCAGTGATTGGCTATCCAGCGACCGTAACCACAAGGGAGATCAATTTATCGCCACGCTTGCCCAGCCGATCATCGCGGATGGCTGGGTGGTGATGCGGCGAGGCCAGACTGTAATCGGCCAAGTGTCTGACGCGCAAAAGGCCGGACGCGTGAAGGGCGTTTCGAAATTGCAACTGGATTTGAGCCAACTGACGCTCGTGGACGGTCAGTTGCTGCCGGTGCAAACATCGCTTCTGAATGCTTCTGCTGGTACGTCGAACGGGCGTGACGCAGCGGCGGTCGGTCTGACGACTGGCGGCGGTGCTGCGATTGGCGCGGCGGCAGCTGGCGGTTCGGGCGCAGCGATCGGCGCCGGCGCCGGATTCGTGGCGGGCATTGCAGGCGTGTTGCTCACTCGCGGCAAGCCCACGATCATTCCGCCGGAAGATGTTCTCACCTTCCGTCTGGAAACCCCGGTGACGATCTCCACCACACGCGGCCAGATGGCCTACCGTCCTGTAACGCAGCAAGATTACGCGCAATCGCAGCGGCCGGCGACTCGTCCGCGGCGGCCGTATCCACCGCCGTACGGGTATTACCCTTATCCGTATCCCTGCTGCGGTTACTATCCGTATCCGGCTTTTTACTACGGGCGCGGGTGGGGTTGGTAAGTCAGCGGCGGGAAATTGCAGCCTAGTATTTCGGCAACCGCGATAGTGTTGAATGGGGACTCTGAAGCCACGAGTCCCCATTTTTGTATTCGGCCGAACTGCGGATTAGAAGTTCACAGAGCGACCGCAAATTTGGCCCGATCGTTGGGCGACAGGATCCACTTCCAGAACGATTTTAATCAGACTGTAATAAAACTCCCGCCGCTCGCGCGCGTGCAGTGCGACTAGTTACACTACAACGCTGAAATAGATTGACATCAGCTGCGTGTGCTTGTTAATTTTCGTTGCGCCCTAGAATTTTTCCCTCGGGCAAAGTGGAGGCACCGCAGCTCGGTACTGCTCATGGCGTTCGTCGCGAAGAAAATTTTCCTCACCAAGGGAGTCGGAAAACATCGCGAGCGCTTATCGAGCTTTGAGCTCGCGTTGCGCAACGCGGGAATTGCCGCCTGCAACATCGTTCGCGTTTCCTCGATTTTCCCTCCCTATTGCAAGTTGATCTCCCGCAGCGAAGGTTTGAAGCATATCAAGCCGGGTCAAGTGGCGTTCACGGTGATCAGTGAAAACCAGACGCGCGAACCGCATCGTTTGATCGCCGCAGGTGTGGGCCTGGCACTGCCCGCCGACAAATCCATGTTCGGATATTTGTCCGAGCATCATTCTTTCGGCGAGAGCGAAGAAATTGCGGGCGAATACACGGAAGAGCTTGCCGCCGAAATGCTCGCAACGACTTTGAACGTGGAATTCGATCCGGATTTGTCGTGGGACGAGAAAAAAGAGGTTTACCGCATCTCGAACAAGATTGTTCGCACCATGAACATCACGCAATCCGCGGTGGGCGATAAGCGCGGGCTGTGGACCACCGTGCTCGCCGCTGCGATCTTAATCGGCGAAGACGACTAAGTGCCGCTTCCTCGAATAGAAGTTCTCTCTCCGACTGCTGTAATCTAATCGTGATCTACATGGCGGCGGCCTGCCAGCCGTGGCTGGGGTCCCGCCGCTTTTACGACGTCGGAATTGGCTGCATCCAAACCGCGGCGAGGCACGCCTCGCCGAAGAGAAAGCGGCGGCACGCCGCCGCAATCCACATGAATCTTGCGGACCGGCGAGATTTTCAGATTATTTGGTGCGAGAGGTTTTTGTTTTTACTGGCTTGGATCCACCGCCGTACTTATAGCCGAGACGTTCGAGTACCGCGCCGACGATCAGCGGCAGCGCGACCGTCGCGTCATCGAGGACCTCAGCGAAGCGGCCACCTTCTTCTAGTGGCACGAACTTTCCCCAGGAAACAGCTTCGGTGTAAGTGCTGCCGGATAGTCCGCCCCAATTCACCGGCTCGGGACAAATGCGCAGGCCATAGTTGTACCGCTTGAGCGGGATTTTTTCGTAACCGCGGCGCGCGAGCAGTTCGGCGTACACGCCAAATTGCTGTGCCCAGTTGCGCGGGACTCCGCCGCCGACGGTGACGATGCCCATGCGCTTGGTGGCAAGCATCGTCGTCGCGTAGTGTTCGAAATCCAAGAAGGGATCAAAGCGCAGCGGAGGCTTCCCTTCCTTCTTGCGTTGGCGCTGATACAAAGCGAAATCAATTCCCAACTCGGAATCGGTGAACGCTGGAACGAATACGGGCACATTATGCTCGACGCAGGATTTCAGGATGCCGCGCCCCTTCGCCTGACGCGCCAGATATTCGCCGATACGCTGGTTCAATTTCCAGCTGCATGCAACTTCATCGTCAGGCCAACGGACCAAAACGTGGTCCACAACTTCTTCCACGGCATCGAGATTCACTTCGGGCTCGAGCGAATCGTAAACGCGATTGTAGCCGGCAAGAAAAAGCTCGTTGTCGTCCATTTTCGCGTCGTAGCGGAAATGCGAGCGGCCGGTAGCTTCCACCAAACCGTGCGCCATCAACGCGCCGGTGGAAACGATGGCTTTCACGATGCCGGATTCCACCAGATCGCAAAAAACCAATCCCATCTTGCCGACGGTGAGCGCGCCCGAGAGCGTCAGCACGATGAAGCAATCCTTATCGCGAGCCATCGCTTCCAGCACGTCGGCTGCATCGCCGATCTGCCGGGCGGTGTAAGCGGTCTGGCTCATCGCGCGAACCATGTCGTCAATCGTGCGAATACGGGAAAGATCGAGCGGATAAATGGGGGTGAGACGATCCTCGATGGGATCGTGCAAGATACGCCCCGTAGCCCCCTTTTTCTTTGCCATTCAGCGTCCTCGCAGGTAATGTATGTCTCCCGAGAGGCCCGGGAGCACGGAATCGCGCGCGTGCGCGCATCATTGATAGTACAAATGCGCGCGCGGCGAAAGAAAAATTTCAGGTTCCATTCAGGAGCTCACACTAAACATGTCGCGCTACACGCCCATGCCGCCGCAGAATTTTGGCGGCCTTCCCGAGGAATTTTCGAAATACGAAACCGCGCGTGCGGTGATTTTTCCCGTGCCGCTGGAGCGCACCGCAACCTACGAACGCGGCACGCGCAACGGGCCGTCGGCGATTCTGGAAGCCAGCCGCCACATGGAACTGTACGACGAAGAACTGGAACTCGATCCCAGCCAGCACATCGGAATCGCTACCTGGCCGCCGATTGATACGATGGACGGCACCTTCGAAGAAGTATTGAGCGAACTTTATACTGCGCAACTCGAATTGCTCGATGCCGGAAAATTTCCTGTGGCGCTGGGCGGCGAACATTCGCTCACTCCCCCGCTGGTTTCCGCCACCGTGAAGAAATTCAAGGACCTCTGCGTGCTGCACATCGGCGCGCACGCCGAAATGCGCAATGAATTTCAGGGCAATCCCGGCAGCCACGTTTGCACCATGCGGCGCGTGGTGGAAATGTGCCCCGCTGTGCAGGTGGGCGTGCGTTCGCTTTCCGAGGAAGAATCAAAGGTGCTGCCGAAATTGCCCACGAAGGTTTACTGGTCAAAGGATATCGTGCGCGCTCCAGTGAAGGCATGGATCGCGAAAGTGCTGGAGGATTTAGCGCCGCGTGTGTACCTCACCGTGAATGTGGACGGCTTCGATTCATCGATTGTGTCGGCGACCGGTGCGCCCGAACCGGGCGGGCTCGATTGGTATCAGGTGACCTCACTGATCCGCGCCGTGGCCGATCACAAAAAAATCGTGGCGATGGATGTGGCCGAACTTTCCCCGCGCCCGCGCGACCACGCCTCGGATTTTCTTGCCGCCAAACTAATTTACAAGACTTTAGGGTATATTTTCTGTCAGGCATAAATTCGGAGGACGGACTCATATGACAGCGATTGCGGCGGCCTTATACCAACATGCTCCCAACACCCAGCATGATTGGATTGTGTACGTAGAAACGCACGGAATTATCTGGTGGATTCTGATCGGATTGATCGCCGGTTGGCTGGCGGGAACGATAGCGCGCGGCCGTGGATTTGGCTGCATCACAGATGTGATTCTTGGGCTGGTGGGCGCCGTGATTGGCGGCTGGATTTTTACGCGGCTGGGGATCGCGACATTTGGATTTCTGGGCAGCCTTGCGGCTGCAACGGTCGGCGCTGTGTTGCTGGTAGCCGTCGCGCGCCTTTTTGCGGGTGGTGGAAGAGAATAGATCCACGGAAAGACTGCGCGAGAGCTCCGCGTAGCATGTTCGCGAAGCGCAGGATGAAGTTTTCCGCCACGCTCGCGTTAGGACCGCTCGTTCCGCTCTGTCCTGGCTGAAGCGACCCCGAGTCGGCGGATATGATAGGATTGCGCGAGCGTTGAGCATCAAGATACTGGGCATCACGTTCGTTGGCCGACCTCCATTGCGGGCACTGCAGTAGCTGCAGGTAACACCATTGGATGAACTGAGCGAGAAAGCCGGAAGCATAAATTGAGTCAAACATCGTTGTGGGCCATTCCGCTGGGCGGACTGGGCGAGTTCGGCATGAACATGCTCGCGCTACGCACCGGCGACGACATTATTGTGATTGATGCCGGATTGATGTTCCCCGAGCAAGAACTGCTGGGCGTGGACATCGTTATCCCGGACATTACCTACCTGAAACAGAATAAGCGCATGGTGCGGGCGATTGTGCTCACACACGCGCATGAAGACCACATCGGCGCGATTCCCTACATCCTGGGCGAATTGAACGTTCCCATTTACGGCACGGAATTCACTCTGGCGATCGTCCGAAAAAAGCTCGAAGAGCACGCGCTGCTCGACAAAGCGAAATTGAACGAAGTGAAGGCCGGGCAGACTACCGTCCTCGGTCCATTTTCGATTGAATATTTGCACGTCACTCACAGCACGATTGATTGCGTGGCCCTCGCGGTCCGCACGCCCGTCGGCGTCATCATCCATACCGGCGATTTCAAAATTGATCACACGCCGGTGGATGGAAAACCTTTTGACATGCATGCGTTCGGGCGCTACGGCCAGGAAGGCGTGCTGGCGCTTTTCAGTGACAGCACGAACGTCGAGCGTCCGGGATTTACACCTTCAGAGCGCGCGGTGGTGGTGCGCCTGGAAGAATTATTCCGGGCGGCACCCGGGAAAGTTGTGGTTTCGTGCTTTTCCAGCTCCGTGCACCGCGTGCAGCAGGTGATTGATATCGCGCGGATGGTGGGACGCAAGATCGGCTTCGTCGGACGCAGCATGGTGGACAACGTTGAGATCGCGCACGGCCTGGGCAAGTTGCGCGTCCCGGACGGCAGCGTGGTACGACCGCAGGACATTCGCACTTTCGATCCGCAAAAATTGGTGGTGCTGGCGAGCGGCACTCAGGCCGAGCCTCTTTCGGCGCTTTCGCGCATCGCCGTGGATAATCACCGGCTGATGAGCATCGCGGAAAACGATACCGTGATTTTGTCGTCGCGCATCATCCCCGGAAACGAAAAAGCTATTTTTCGGATGATTGACCATTTCTTCCGCCGCCGCGTGCTGGTGTATTACGAAGGCGGACGCTCCGCGCCGATCCACGTTTCGGGGCACGCCAGCCAGGAAGAGATGAAAATCCTTTTGCAACTGGTGCGGCCGAAATATTTCATCCCGATTCACGGCGAATACCGGCAGTTATTCCGCCATTCGGCGCTCGCGGAGCAGTTGGGCGCAGTCGGCAGCCATATATTTCTGCTGGAGAGCGGCCAGCCGGTGGAATTCACGGCGGATGGCGGCGCGCATCGCAGAGAGCCGGTCATCGCGGGACGCGTGCTGGTGGATTCCGGGTCGCTCGAGGAAATCGAAGAGGTAGTGATCCGCGACCGGCGGCACCTTTCGGAAGACGGCGTGGTGGTGCCCATCATGGTCATCAACAAGCATTCCGGCCGCATGGAAACTCCGCCGGAAATTGTGACGCGTGGATTTTTGCCGTCCGAAGACGGCGCGGAGATACTGACTTCCGCTCGAGAAATCATTTTACGGACGATCGAACAATCCACGCAGGAAGAAAAGACGGATTGGAGCGTCATCAAAGAAAAAGTCCGCGCCGACCTGAAACGCTTCCTCAACAAGCAAACCGCCAAGCGCCCGCTGATTCTGCCGGTGATCCTGGAAGTATAGACCTGCAGCTGTGAACATCACGCTCCGGAACAATACGCCCGAGGACTTCGACACCCTTCATGAAATTGACCAGCTCTGCTACGAGGATGAAGTCGCTTACTCGAAGCGCGAACTGCGCGCTTATCTGAGCTTTCGCGGCTCGGAATGCGTGGTGGCCGAAGCGGACGGTAGGATCGCAGGATTTTGCATCAGCGCGCGCCAAGGCGAACGCGGTTACGTCGTAACGATTGATGTGCTGCCGCAGTTCCGCCGCTTGCATGTCGGCACGGCTCTGCTCGAAGAGATCGAGCACAGGCTCGCGGCAAACGGTGTGCGCGAAGTGGCCCTGGAAACCGCAACCGACAACGATTCGGCGGTTGCCTTCTGGAAAAAGCATGGCTATCGTAGCCGCGGCGTCCGCGAAGGCTATTATCCGAACGGACGCGATGCTTTTTCGATGGTGAAATTGCTTGAATGACGCCACCGGAGGCTTGGAACGCGATTCCAGTTTCGCAGTGCGGCGATCGTAGGTTGAAATCTTTGGCACTCATATGACACTTTCGAAAGCGGGGTAAAACCTGATGTGGTTTTTGCATGTGATTCTTCTGGCGATTGTGCAAGGCCTGGCGGAGCTGTTGCCAGTTTCCAGCTCCGCGCACGTCATCGTCGCTGAAAAGTTGATGGGAATGGACGCGACCACGCCGGCGGCCACCGTTCTTCTGGTGATGCTCCACACTGGCACGATGTTCGCGGTGATCGTGTATTTTTGGGGCCGCTGGCGGCGAGCTTTTCTTGAAAGTGCGGCGGATTTCAAACAGTTCGTTATCGCGCTGATTTTGGCGAGCGCGCTAACCGGGGTCATTGGCTACGGGCTAATCAAAGCGATCGAAAAATTCGCGTTCCCGGGCAAGCCGCATGCATGGGTAGAAGAGCTTCTCTTCGGGCGCCTCGACCTGATCGCGGCGGCGCTCGCGGCCGTAGGGGTCCTGATCCTGATCGCTGGACTGACGGAAAAGCGCGCTGGCGCGGTGCAAGCATCGACGACTCAAGTGAACAACAAACAGGCTCTCTGGATCGGCGCGATGCAAGGTCTGTGCGCGCCATTTCGCGGATTCTCGCGGTCGGGGGCGACAATTTCAACGGGCATGCTTACAGGTGTGCAAAAGGCGCGGGCCGAAGATTTCAGCTTTGCGCTGGCGGTGATTCTTACTCCGCCGGCAGTTGCACGCGAGCTTTGGAGGCTGCACCAGACGCCTCACACTGGAATGGCGGCGAACCTGGGGACCAGCCTGGTCGGCGCGGTGTTTGCGTTTCTAGCCGGTCTGCTGGCGCTGAAGTGGCTGAGCCGCTGGCTGGAATCCGGCCGCTGGTACCTATTTGGCATCTACTGCCTTATCGCGGCAGCCGTCGTAGCAGTTCTTTACCATGCGGGATATTAAGGCCGTCCGAAAGCCCTCCTCGCATTAAATTTTCTGCGCCGCAAGTGTTCCGCGCGAGACGAGCCAGGACATCCCAAGACGCACAATCTTCGCCTGTTGTTTGTGCGGCACGCGCGCAAAAATTTCCCATCTTCGCCGATTCCCTTTGGTATAGTCATCGTGTTGCTCGCGTTCCTCCCACTGGGCTCCGCGCGATAGCGCCGGCGCGACCCAGGTTCTACGCGGCGGCCTTCCCCTAGTTGTATCTGCTCAGCCTGACGGACGCCACGTAGCGAGTCCCAGGGCGAGCCTTGTCCCGATCAGCCGGGACTTCGTGTAGGTCCATCGCATCGCGCGAATGTGTTTTGCTCGCGCGGTACGAGGTCAAGGGGAGATAGCCTTGCGCATTTTGACGCCAACCGAAAACAAACGCATCAACGAGCTTATCGGGTTCGTTGGATTAAGCCTCGCGATCCTGCTCACGCTCAGCCTGCTTTCCTATTCGCCGCACGACGCGTCGTTCAACGTGTCCGCTCCGGCGCCCGGCTCGGGGCCAGCGCGGAATTGGATCGGGCCCGTGGGCGCGCATCTCGCCGATCTCTTTTTCCAATTTTGTGGCTTCGCAGCATTCCTTTTTCCGATCGGGATGTTTTTGGTGGCGATGAAATGGTTCCGCAGCCAGTTGCTGGAAGCGCCTGTGACGAAAGTAGTCGGCTTTACGATGCTGCTGGCTTCCCTTTCGTCTGAACTGGTGCTGGTCCACGTGATGCCGGAAGTGCGTGGCGCTCTGCCGCCTGGCGGCCTGCTGGGCACGATTCTAGCTGGGGGATTGCGCGCGGCTTTCGGTCCGATCGGCGCGAACCTGGTCTCCATGATGACGTTGTTGACCGCGTTGTTTCTCACCACCAGCTTTTCTTTCCGCACGGCGGGACACTGGCTGAAGAAGCCGATGGCGAGCGACGGTTACGTGGGCCAATTGATGGCGCGCGTGAAGGATTGGCGCGAGGCGCGGGAATCGGACCGCCTGCGCAAGCGCGTGGAAGAGATCAAGATCGCCGGGCGCCCTCCGGTGCAGCAGCAGCGTGTTTCGACGAAGGAACTGGCGCGAGACGAGGAAGAAGAGGAAGACGAAGAAGAGGAAGATTCCAAAGTTGAAGCGCGCCGCGGAGGGCCCGCGGTAATTAAGTTTCACGAGAACGAACCAGCGACGGCCCCTCCTTCGAAGAAAAAAGGGCCTGAGCCGAAGATTTCTCTCGGGAAGACCAATTACAAGCTGCCTCCGCCTTCCCTGCTCAGCGGCGCTGAGCGCGGCGAGAAGATGGACGAATCCGAGCTGAAAGAACGCGCCCGCGCAATTGAACAGAAATGCATGGAGTTCGACATCGGCGGGCACATCACGCAGATCAATCCCGGCCCTGTGGTAACGACCTTCGAATTCAAGCCCGAAGCCGGAATCAAGTACAGCCGCATCACCGGCCTTGGTGACGACTTGTGCCTCGCGCTGCAGGCCGAGTCCATCCTGATCGAGCGCATCCCCGGCAAGTCCACCGTTGGCATCGAGGTTCCCAACGTGCATCGCGAGACGATTGCGCTGCGGGACGTTGTGGAATCGCCGGAATTCAGCCATTCGCCGTCGAAGCTCACGCTGCCTTTCGGCAAGGATCTCATCGGCCGCATTCGCGCTGGCGACTTGACGCAGATGCCGCACTTGCTGATCGCCGGGTCCACCGGCACCGGCAAAAGCGTCTTCATCAATTCCCTGCTGATGGGCATGCTCTTCAAATCCACGCCCGAAGAATTGAAGCTGGTTTTGATTGACCCGAAGCAACTGGAATTGGGACTTTACGCTGACATCCCGCATTTGTTCACGCCGGTGGTGACGAATCCCAAGGTCGCCGCCAACGTGATGCGCAACGCCACTCGCGAAATGGAGCGGCGGCTGAAGCTACTCGCGGCGCGCGGTGTACGCAACATTGACCAGTACAATCGCACGTTCGAGAAGGGCCAATCGCTTTCGCTCTTCGACGGCGCCGAGGAAGACGAGCATAAGCCGCTGCCTTACCTGGTGATCGTCATTGACGAATTGGCCGACCTGATGATGGTGGATACCAACGGCGTCGAGGAATCCATCACGCGGCTGGCGCAAATGGCGCGCGCCGTGGGCATTCATTTGATTCTAGCGACGCAACGGCCATCTGTGGACGTCATCACCGGATTGATCAAAGCGAACTTCCCGGCGCGCATTTCGTTCCGCGTCGCCAGCAAAGTGGACTCGCGCACGATTCTCGATGCCAACGGCTCGGAATCGCTGCTCGGCAAGGGCGACATGCTTTACCTGCCGGCCGGCTCTTCGCGGCTACATCGCATTCACGGACCTTACGTCAACGAGCGTGAAGTCGAAGCGGTCTGCGATTTCTGGCGCGACCAAGCGCAAGCCATCTACAACGAAGAAATGCTGAAGCCTCCGAAAGACGAAAATGCGATGGGTGAAGGCAGCGCTGGTGGCGGAGGCGGCGAGGGCGGCGAAGAAGTGGATGACGAGTTGTATCAGGACGCCGTTCGCGTGGTCTGCGACATGGGTCGCGCGTCGACCTCGACCCTGCAGCGCCGCCTGCGCATCGGCTATGGCCGCGCCGCGCGCTTGATTGACCTGATGGAGAAAGACGGCATCGTTGGCCCGGCCGACGGCTCCAAGGCGCGCGAGGTCTTGAAAAACAGAAACTGGATGAAAGAGTACGACGATTCTGTGAAGTAACTACGAGCTTGGGAGTTTGCTGCGGTGAACGAGATCCGTATCCGGGCGGCCGCCAGCTCGGATATTCCGCGCCTCACTGAAATCTACAACCACTACGTCGTCAACACGCCCGTCACTTTTGATTTGGCGCCACATCTTCCGAAGAACCGCTTAGCTTGGTTCGAGCAGTTTGCCGCTACCGGACGGCATCGGTTACTCGTAGCCGAGGAAAACGGCGTCGTGGTCGGCTATGTCGGAACCACCAAGTTTCGCGCGAAGGCTGCTTACGATACGACGGTGGAAACCACTATTTATTGCGCGCGGGAGGCGGTGGGGAAAGGAATTGGAAGCCGCCTCTACGCCGCGCTATTTCGGGCGCTTTCGCAGGAAGACATCAACCGTTTTGTCGCCGGCTACACGCTGCCCAACGCTGCTTCGGCTGCGTTGCACCAGCGCTTCGGTTTCAAGCCCGTGGGAATTTACAGCGAAGTGGGTCGAAAGTTCGGGCGTTACTGGGATGTCGCGTGGACAGAACGGCCGCTGCGCTTGCCAAGCGACAACTGATCCCTAACTGAAGCCCGGAATTCGAAATGCGGCAGAGTCGCAGTTCGTTTCAGCTGGGCGTTTCCGTCTGGTTGCAAGCTTTATCTCGCGCTGAAATTTACCTCTGCGCGCAGTCCGTTTTCGTTTGTCACACCGCCAGAATTTCCGTAGAATTATTCGACCCACCGGTGCCGAGGTAGCTCACCGGTAGAGCGCGGCCCTGAAAAGGCCGGCGTAGCCAGTCCGATTCTGGCCCTCGGCACCACTTCTTTTGAGCCAGTCCTTTACCGCGACCTCCGTGCTGCCTCCTGATTTCAATATCGTCAACGACACCCGTGGCTCGGCCACAAAGATCATCACCACAAAAGCACTGAAAAGAGCGTATGAGCTCGCCGGATCGCTGAGGGATGAAATCGCGCTAGGCAGACTTCACGGAGGAAGTGTCTCGAATCCGAAGCGGGCGCGGCTGGCCACCTGAGGCGCGATCTTTCGGGTTGAACGTCATGACAATGGGCCGGTCGCCGCCGGGGCACGGTTTGCCGTCGTGGCCGACGAGCAGGTGCTTCAGCAGCGCGTCAATTTTCTTGTGTTCGTCGCGGCTGAGTTCCGAATCCTGATAAAACGACAAATCGCTATTCCAGCGAATTTTTCTCGCTTCGAGAACTGCCGCGACAGCCTCGTGCCTCAGTCTATTGTGCTCTTCGCACACGACCTTCGACCCCATGGCGCGCCATTCTATAACTCTGCAAAATTCGCACAACGGTACTTTCGTACTACAGCCCGTGGTCCGCGAACATGCAGCCGGGTTTCGATTTTTATTTGCCCTTCGCCGTCCGCATTGCGGTGGAGCGAGAAGAGTACAAAAGAGAGAACTCGCCGGGGTGAGTCACCGCGCGGCCGGACTGATGCATCTAACGTAGTGTGAGCGGCATTACCGCGCGGCGAACGTCGCGTGACTGCCGCGTGAGAATGCTCGTCAGACCGGAGGTGATGCCATGAGCACTCGCAATCCGATTAAAGCAATCTTCAGGCTGCTCATTTTGCTAGTCGTGGCAGTAGCCGGCAGCAGCCTGGTGACGGCTGGCGCCTTACCCGCTCAGGTTTCTGTCCCGAGCGGAACGCTTCTGCCGATTCGCTTGAGCACTTCCCTATCGTCGCGCAAATCTAGGCCAGGACAGGCGATCGCGGGCCGCGTGATGCAGGACGTTCCGCTCGGGCAGGATGGGGTAATTCGAAGCGGAGCGCGACTCACCGGACGCATCGTCAGCGTTTCGCCCGCCACGAACGGCAGCCCCGCCAAGATTTCTTTTGTATTCGACGCGATTCAGATTCGCCATTCCACCATCCACGTGTTCACGAACATTCGCGCTCTGGCCTCGCCTCTGGAAATTGAAATTGCGCAACTGCCTGATACCGGTCCCGATCGGGGTACGCCCCCGAGTGCCTACACCACAGTTCAAGTTGGCGGTGACGTGGTTTACCGCGGCGGCGGGCCTGTGGTGCAGGGAGAAAAGGTGGTCGGCGAACCCGTAGCCGGAGGCGTGCTGGTGACGGTGAGCGCCGCGGAGGGGAAGCCTTGCAGAGGAGTTACCGATGGCAACAATCGGCCGCAACCGCTTTGGCTATTTTCCGGGGATGCCTGTGGAGTGTACGGGTATTCACAGGTGGCCATCGCCCACGCAGGGCGAACGAGTCCGACCGGCGAGATCGCGTTCGCCGCGACAGACGACCGTGACTTGGACATCCGCGCCGGAAGCGGGATGCTCTTGCGCGCGGACGCCCGCTAGAAACCCGAGTTCCGCGAGGCCGAGGATTTCCTGATTCGCCGCGACCGCTTTGATCGTTTACGGGAGTGCTTCCAGCGCCTTGCCGATCCTGCCGCCGAAGCCGGTGCCGAACGTCGCTTGCTTCTTGGGGTCGCCGAGGTAAGGGTCAACGAACGGTCCGGTCTTATCCAGGATCAAGCGGTCGCCCCAGCCGATCAACCCAAAGAGTCGAATTAATTCCTTGGTCGGCTCGCCCAGCGGGACAATGTAATTCGGCTTCAGCGAATATTGCACGCGCTTCAGCGCGGTGGGCGCCAGGCGGCGCAACGCGGCGTGCAGTTCGCCTTCGGATTCGAACGGGCATTCCACCGCGTAGCTCAAAAAAAATCCGCGCCGCCGGAAATCCGCAAGAGCGGTCTCCTCTTGCGCACTGCTTGCTGGCCCCACTCCCGCGGCTTTCACCAACTCATCAAAATAGGTGCGTGCGGGGAGCGAGCGAGTCGAGCGTTCCTTGGCCGGCTGGTAGAAAAAATCTTCGGCGCGCGCTGGCGGAGCGGCATCAAGAAAAAGAACTCGGATTTCCACGGGCCGCAGGCGCGAGGCCTGCTCGATTCGCTCCGCACGCCTCTGAATGTGGACGTCGTCTGTTCGCGTTCCGCACCCTTCACAAACCGGCATTCCGCGCCCTCCGGGAAGACTCAGCTCAGTTGCAGAAGAATGGCACGGAGAATCAATTCGAGCAAGCCCGAGGCAAGCGCGCTCCGCGAAAGATATTGGTGAAGGATGCAATTAGAAACTAGCCGTGACGTGGCGTATCGCTACCGGCGGCCTAGTTCACTTTCGGGGATGAAATAACGAGTTCAACATCTCATCGGGATCAGCATGCCTGCCGATACCCAGCGCGGGAAGATAGTCCTCGGCGAGATGTTTCAGCGGATGGCTCCACGGGTTCGCCGCATCCACGTGCCCACGAACCAGTCGCGCTCGCTCATCGCGGGATCCGCCATGCACAACTTCGAAATGAAGGGATGGTGTGCCTATGCTGCGAAACCAGATAGACTTCCCCGCCCTGGGCCAGCAGCGGCGAAACGAGCGCTCGCCAGAGCCATTCCACAATTTCGCAATTATGCTCGCGGGATCAATCGCCGCCGGATGCAGCTGAAAGCTCCACGAAATCCAGTTGCCCGTACCTACGGAAACAGTCAGGCTGTCGCGCTCCACAAGTTGCAGCAAGTCGGTTTCGCGCAGCAGGTATTCCACCACGGCCCGGGCGCTCGCGTGTGGACCGACCTCTGCGTAATCTACAAGCAGGCGTTCGCAGGTATTCGCAAGATTGGAGAAGGACCGACCGGCGAGCAGAGCGCCACGCAAGTCGTATTCAAACGCGCGTAGCCCGCTCAATTGGCGGTGCTCAGTCGCGTGCGTGCCGGCAGGTTCAATAATTTCGAATCGGGCAAGCTGCGCGTGCGGACGCCGCGATGGCGCTCGAGGAAATGCTTTTGCGCGCGGCGCCCCCACGAGCGCACGAAGTAATAATTCAGCGCGCCGCCGAATCCCGAACTAAGCAGCGGGATCAACCGTCCTGACCACTTTTCGGCAACCTCGGACCCGACGCGCACGGCGATGCGGTCAATGATGCGCGGAACGATGCGCTCAACGGCTTGTTTCTCAACAAAGTCGCGGCCCAAATCCAAACCGGCGGCACTTGCCGCAGCGAGCCACAGTTCGGTGACTTCGTCTTCGGTTTGATATTCAAAGCCGTAAATCAGGCTGAGTTTTTGCAGCATGCGCACCGTGATCGCGGAAAGAATTCCGGCATCGGGCAGGATCGTCAACATTCCACCAAGCCCAAAGCCGGCGCCTTCGAGCGCCGCTGTGCGCGTGGACGACTTGATCACGCGATCGGCGTAGCGATTCACCACCGATTCCTCGACGTTGAACATGTCCGACCAGGTCTGAATCGGCAAACGGTGTGCTTTGCGGAATTGCAGCAGGTATTTCTGCGGGTCCACCTGGACGCCGTGATAAGCACGGCGAAATCCCGAGCGGATCGACGCTTGGAAGACGTTGGAAACTAAGTTCGATTTGGGCCGTCGCGGCATTCGAAATTAGATGCGCGAGCCCGTCGAACGGATTGCAAGGCAGGCCCCGCTCGGAGTTCAGCATAGCAAGGATTCGGTCGCAACGCTCGTGCCCTGTAAGCGCGCCGTGGCGATCTAGCCATCCGACGAGCCAGCCTTTGGCATATACTCCGCCGCACAATGCGCTGCCATCCGATAGCCAAGACGTTATGTCTGGTGTTATTTGCGTTGACCGCGACTCTTTCTTCCGTCGCACAGACAGAAAAACAAAGCGGAGACGGCTACGTCGCCTACACTACGCCCGCAGCCGCTCCCGAACCTTTGCGCACGCCGAGTTACGTTGGCGTGCTCCTCGGTGGAAATGGCGACGTCGACGAAGCGACCCGCGCCCTCTGCGAACATTCCGGCGGTGGCGACCTAGTGCTGCTGCGCGCCAGCTACGCGGATGAGTACAACGCCGAATTGCACGCGGCCTGCCCGCAGAATACGGTAACGACGCTCGTGATTGCCTCCCGCGACGGAGCGAGTCAGCCGTTTGTCGCAGGGAAAATTCGCGACGCGCACGCGATCTTCATCGCCGGCGGAGATCAGTCGAATTACGTGAGATTCTGGACGGACAATCCCGTGCAAACCGAAATCAACAACGCGCTCGCACGCGGGGTGCCTCTAGGCGGTGTCAGCGCGGGGCTCGCGGTACAAGGCGAGTTCGTCTTCTCCTCGATAATTGATACGATCACGAGCCGGGAAGCAATGGCGGATCCCTACGGCCCGCTCGTGACTCTGACGCGCGAGTTTCTTTCCATCCCAGTGCTCAAAGGCGTTATCACCGATAGCCATTTCTCGCAGCGCGAACGCATGGGACGGTCGATCGTTTTCATGTCCCGCATCGTGCAGGATGGCTGGGCGAGTTCCGTGCACGGAATCGGCATTGACGAAACGACTGCCGTGATCGTGGAAGCGGACGGCAAAGCGCGTATCGCTGGCAAGGGCGCCGCATATTTCCTGACGCTTGATCACCGGCCTGAGGAATGTGCGTTTGGAAAGCCGCTGACGGTGCGGCAGGTGAAGGTAGTTAAAGTGCAAGCCGGGCCGGATGCGAAGTTCGATTTGAAATCGTGGAGCGCGTCTGGCGGCCAGCAGTTCGAGGTCAACGTCATCGGCGGCAAAATCACGCGCTCCGATGAGCCGAACTAGCTCTTTCGCCTCAAGCGCAGCTCGCCATGCAAATGTTTCGGCCCGCTCACGTACGGGCTGCCGCGTTCGAAAAAGCGCAGCGGGCGATGGGCTTCCTTGGTAATTCCGATCCGCACGCTCACCCCAATCGGCCCAGTCGCGCGGGCCGCTGTGCCAAGCCAAAGCTCACCTGGGCGGCACATATCCACTCCATCGAGCTTGCGCGTCACGTGGAATGCTTCCGCAAGCCGCCCGGGGCCTCGCGCGAGATCGAGGAGGCGCTCCGTGCCGCGATAGAGCTCCATGCGCTCGATACCTTCCAGCGGCTCGACGGCGCGCAGCAGGACGCCTTCTCCAACGCCTGCCCGCGCGCCGGAAACATTCAACATGAAATGATTGCCGTAGACGAAATACACGTACGCGTGGCAGCGCTCGAGAAAAAGTGCAGCATTGCGCGCCGTCTTGCCGCGAAAAGAATGGGCCGCCGCGTCGCCAACGACATACGCTTCGGTTTCGACAATCCGGCCCGTGAGTCGCGAGGCCCGCAATTCACGCACCAGCGTCTTGCCAATTAGAAATCGCGCAAGTTTCACCGTTTCGATCGGCAGCTCATCGCGCGAAAGGCGCTGCACTCTGTTAGCACTCATCGGTTCTCGCGCTGGGGTCCGCCCGTTGTCAGAGGTAATTGCTCTGCGCCGCATCCACAAATCTTTAACCGCAGATTGTCTAGCGTAACGCCCAACTTTCTGTAAAATGAGCATCCTGCTTTACCGATAACGGAGTCAATTGCCATGAACAATACCGCCGATCCGCGCGACCATCTCTGGCCGGCGCTGCCCTTGCAGGCATGGAACGATACACGCGCGACGCTGCATATGTGGACGCAAATCGTCGGCAAAGTCCGGCTGGCGCTGACGCCGTACGTCAATCACTGGTGGGAAGTCCCGCTGTACGTCACCGCCAGCGGCCTGACTACTTCTCCGATTCCCTACGCCGGCGGGATTTTCGAAATCAGCTTCGATTTCATCGACCACAAGCTGGACATCGCCACCAGCGAAGGCCAGCACCGTACCGTGTCACTCTACCATCGCACCGTCGCTGGATTTTATCGCGAGTTCATGGAATTGCTGCGTTCGCTCAACATCCGCGTGAAGATCTGGCCCATGCCGGTGGAAATTCAGAACCCCATACGATTCGATCTGGACGTCACGCACTGCGCCTACGACCCCGCCTACGCCCATCGCTTCTGGCGTATTCTCACCGCGCTCGATCCGATCTTCAAGGAGTTCCGCGGCCGGTTCATCGGCAAATCCAGCCCAGTACATTTTTTCTGGGGCAGCTTTGACTTCGCGGTCACGCGATTTTCCGGCCGCCGCGCGCCGGAACGTCCGGGCGCTGATAAAATCACCAAGGAAGCCTACTCGCATGAGGTTTCGAGCGTCGGCTGGTGGCCGGGAGCGGGTGACGTCGCCACACCGATGTTTTACGCTTACGCCGCGCCCGAGCCTCCCGGTTTCAAGCAAAGCAAAGTTCTGCCCGCGCGCGCATACTATGGCGCGCAAATGAATGAATACCTGCTCTCCTACGACGACGTGCGTTCCGCACCCAACCCCAAGGCCGCGGTCCTTGATTTCTGCCAAAGCACATACGAAGCTGCCGCCATCAATGGCAAATGGGACCGCGCCGCGCTCGAACACAATTACGCCGGCACAGTTCAGACGTAACAACACGCTCCTCCATCGGCGCTCTGCGGTGCCGCGAACGGATCGGGTGCGAATCGCGCATTTCCGATGGACGGCAGTTATCACCGCCGCGCAGTTCATTGACTTGCCGCGCTGGGCGTCCTAAGATTCCCGCCAACAGGAAATACTACATTCGCCCTAACTACCCGGAGGAGCACCGTGGAAGATTGGCAGTACGCGCAAGCAGACCGTACCGAGGAACTCGCGCAGCTCCATCACTTCACCATGACCAAGCACCAGGACGGCCGCGAGATTCCGTTCGGCGTTACCGTAAAGGAATTTGCCGTGGCTCCCAAAGGGCAGCATCTGCGGTTCTTCGCCGAAGCGGATAAGCAGGTTAATCAAGGCACAGCAGGATTCGTGCCGTCGGGCTGGGGCGACTCGGTCTTGAAAGCGCTGGCCGATTGCATGCGCCTGATTCGGCAATTTCCATTCGAGGGATAACGCAAATGATGCTGTCCAAAAAGCAGATCAAGCCAGGCGTGTGGGTGCTGGAATTGAGTGGCCGCGTGCAGATGGGGCCCGACTGCAAACGCATCGACCACGAAGTGAACCATCATATTGACCAGCACGAAAATTCCATCATCTTGGACATGGCGGGCGTAGACCACATTGACAGCGCCGTGGTCGGGCAAATCGTAAAATCGTTCAGCAGGGTGCAGAAATCTGGCGGCACGCTGCGGCTTGCAGCATGCACTCCAATGGTCGAGGGCGTCCTGAAAATGACGCAAGTGAACCGCGTAATCTCGATTTATCCCACGGCCGCGGAGGCTTCCGCGGATCTTCCCCAGCAAAAATAGCGCGGCCAGCACAGCCGATGGCTGTGAAGTTCCACTCGCAAGAACAGACGTAGAACTAACCCTTGTTGAAGCAGCCGTTCCGCACTGAAAACACACGCCTTAGCTCAATTTGCTCTGTTCCAATTCGGTCCGCTGCTGAACTTCCGTAGGCCCTCGGTAGTACTGCCGGGCTATAGGAACCGGTGCGTTCGCCACCTAAAGTAGAGTCAGCGGCAAGGACTGCATTTTGCATCCGGAGGACGTCCATGGCGACGGCAGTGCGTACACCGAGTGTCCCGGCCTATTCGGCGGCGCGAGAAAAGGCCACGAAAGACGCTCGACGGCGCGAACGTTTGAAGCTTTCGCTGCCCTTGGAAGTGCGCCCATTTGACGCGCGCTTCACTGAGATTGTGGACGTCGGAGAAGTCGTGGACTTCACGCGCGACGGCCTGTATTTCGCCACCTGCATGCCGCACTATTTTGTGGGGATGCGCTTGCTCGTGACTTTCCCGTTCGGCAAGAAGATATCAGCCCACAAGAAATTCTTGGGCAGCATCGTGCGGATGGAAGACCGGCCTGATGGCAGCGCCGGAATCGCTGTGCGCTTCTTGCTGTAACGGAACTGAGAGATCGCACTAGCGTGAATTTGTACGCGGGGGAAACGCCCGATATTTTGCCGCAGCCTGCACTCACCCGCGCTTTACGCGTTGGCGGGCTTCACAGGCTGCAAAAGGACAAAATGATGCATAGTTCGTTGAGCCACGAGAGCGTCCATACACTTGGGAAGTCGGCCCAGGTAAAAGAGACGGAACGCCGCATCGCCGAGCGCCATATGTTTACGGCGTCCGCAGAAGTGGTTGAATTGGTTTCCGGAGCACGCTTTTGCACGCGTACCACGGACCTCGGTCCCGGCGGCTGCTTTGTGGACACCACGGTACCCTTCCCCGTGGGATCGAAGCTGCGAATCGCCCTGCAAAAGGGCAAGAACACCTTTCAGACGAACGGGACCGTGGTCTACTCCCAGGTTGGCTTGGGGATGGGCATCGCGTTCGATGACCATGACGCCGAGCAACGCCTCGCGCTCGCCGAGTGGCTGGCCGACATCACCGGCGATCGACAGATCGTCCAGGAGATCGCACCGACGACCCAAGCCGTCGCTGCTAACGCAGGCCATCACCGCAGCGCCGAGTGGACTTCTCTCGTCCGGCTCGTGCGCTTGATGATCGGGAAAGGCATCCTCACCGAGGCTGAAGGCACCTCGGTTCTGCACGAACCCGTCCTGTAAGTTGAAGTAGTTTATGCCTTTTCAGACGTGGAGTGAGCATGCCGTACGGTGCCGTATTGGCATGGATGTATTTCCCTAACCAGGAAAAAATTGCAATATGGCTGTAACTTTAGCTCGTACTACCTACCTCTAAGACCTTTAATATCAATCCAAAGAGTATAAATCCCTCATGGCACGCCACTTGCAAACCAATTACGGGGGTGCATTATGGGTGAACGCAGGAAAGCACGACGGTACGAGGTTTACCTGCCTGTGCAGGTTTGCATGTCCAAGCAGCGCCCGCTGGAATACCACACTGGGCAGCTTCGCGACGTTTCGCGCACCGGCATCTTCTTCCATTCTCAGGTTCCGATTGACTCGGGAGCGGGTCTTGAACTGACTTTTTCGCTGCCTGCGGAGAGGGACCGTGGCACGTCGGTCCTGGTTCGCGCCAGCGCCAAGACGATTCGGACGTCGCAGTTGGACGGTGAAGTTACACCGATTTACGGTGTCGCCGCGGCGATTGACCGCATTGACTTTGTACGTCCCGTAGTTTCCACCGCAGCGTAATTTCCGTGGGTTTGGGGGCTCTTCCTGGGGCCCCCTTTTTTTATTCCTCTCACTCCGTCGGAACTCGATTCGCTCTCCACTCGCAGTGTGCATCCAATTACAATGAGCTTGCCTATTCGCGCGGATTCGCACTGTCTCTATGCCTGCTGCCGACAAATCGCTTGTCATCACCGAGCTTGAACGAAGGTTTCTTCGCGCTCTTTGTCGCGAGGGCGCCGACAGCTGTGCGCACGCTGGTCTCGATGATCAATCGCGAGCGGGCGCCGTCTCTGGGTTGTTGTCGCATAACTGGCAAGACGCAGAACATCGCATCGTCTTCGAGGCTCTAGCCAGGTTGCCAGGGCGCGACGCTGCGGAATTGCGACGCCAGCTTCCTGCGCAGGCGACACGAATGGGTTTCCCAGACATACAGTGGGAAACATACTTTGCCGGTGGAACGCCGGACGACGCGACGAGCGCCGAGGAACGCAGACGCGAGTTGGAATCGATTATCCGCCAGTTGCGTGAAGCGTCATCGGAAGCCGCTTCATGAACTCGCGCGTTTTGCGCTGGCTTTCGTTCGCTGACGTGACATTGCTGCCGGCGTTTATCCTGTGGTTCATCTGGCAATTGCAATTCACGGCGCGCTGGACGTGGGTCATCTTCGTTTTCTGGCTTGTTTTGAGCTTCCTGCTGCACCGCGATACTCCAAAGACTCTCGGCTGGCGTGCGGATAATCTTGTGCCTGCGACGAAACCAGCAGCCATCGTGATAGGTACCTTGGCCGTGGGGCTTATCGCTATCGGCGTCGCGCTTCGCGCTGCGCACGGCGCTACCTTTACCGTGTCGCCACGCTTGCCGCCAAACCTCATCTCGTGGCACCGGCTCTGGGGTTACTTTGCTTTCTGCGTGCTCCAGCAGGTGGCGCTGAATTCGCTGGTGCACAACCGCATGATGTCTCTGGTGAAGAACGAATGGACGAGCGCTGCGCTCACCGGCGTGATTTTCGCCGCGTGTCATTGGCCAAACCCGGTGCTTGTACCGCTCACGTTCATCGGCGGCGCGGCTATGGCGCGGCTCTTTGGCCGCCATCGCAACATCATCCCGCTGGCCATCGGTCAGGCGATCCTCGGCTCGATTATCTTCTGGGCGTTTCCGATCGCGTGGCACCACCACCTGCGAGTCGGTCCGGGCTTTTACGGCGTGTGAGTTGCATCGGGAAGTGTGTACTCGAAATCGTAAGAATGTTTTCCGTCGGCAATGATGATCGCCATCTTGCCTGTGATCCCAGCCAGCTGGTCCGTGCCGGAATCTGGAACCACGGTAACGGATAGTTGCAGCGCGCTGCGGTTCATCGTGCCAGTGTGCTGCAGCACGAAACTTCCCTTGCGCCCGTTCAGCGTCCCGGTAAAGCGTTCCATCGCGACGTAACCCGCTGAACCTTTTACGCCCGTCCCGGCGGTCAGCATCTGCCCTTTGGACGTTCCGTCCAGATCTCCGTGATATTGCTTATCGAGCGACATCCGGCCGAGCGTGGATCCTTCGGCTCTGTCATCGGTGCCTTCGGGAATTACCTTCACATCGAACGTTCCGGTCGCGTGCTTCGTCATGTTCGTCCCTTTTTGCGTCACTGTGTTCGCCGGTGATTGTAGCCTCGCATGTGCCAAGGAGCCAGACAGGGCCAAGCACATCGCGAAAGTAAGACCAACTATGGAAGAGCGCATGGCACGTGATATTGCCTCAACTCGGCTTGCGGAACAACATGCGAAAGCGCGGCGAGGGCTACTTGGCACTCGGAACAGTCAGCCCAAACGCACGCGAGTGGAAAGCCAGCGAGGCGGGCAGGTGCTCGGCGAAATAGCTCCAGTCATGTCCGCCCGGATAGAGGTGAAATTCGTTGGGGATACCGCGCGCGTCAAGCAGGTCATGGAATTGTTGCGCGCCTCGGTTGAATCCGAAATCGTCGTCTGTCCCGCAATCGAAATAAATTTGCAGTCCGGTGGGACGCGGACCAGAGCGTACGATCGTAAAGGGGCTTTCGCGCTCCCAGAACGCCGGATCAATCGGCGAGCCAAACGCACCGCCCAGTACCATCGCGACAGTCGCAGCCTGTTCGCTCGATCCCTGCATCTTAGGCAATTTCTCAATTAGCGCGGGACTGTGCGCGCTCACGGCGCCAAACAGATCCGGATGGCGCAACGCGATGTGCAGCGCCCCGAAGCCACCCATGGAAACTCCGGTAACGCCGCGCGTCTTGCGTCCTGCGCGGACGCGATAGTGGCTCTCGATATACGGAATGAATTCGCGAACGAAGAAATCCTCGTAGCGTACTTTCCCGTCGCGCGAATTGATGTAGAAGGTGCGTCCGCCATTAGGCGCCACGACCAGAAATTCGCCGATTTTCTTTTGTGAGCGCAGATCCTCGATCAAGTCCATGCCACCTGAATTGAGCAGCAACTGCTCGTTACCGCCCAAGCCGTGCAGAAAATATAGCACTGGATAGTCCGCGGTCTTGTCGGTGTCATAGTCTGAAGGAAGGATGACGCAATAAGCGACGGGATGACCTAGAATCTTGCTGGGAACCGAACGGCATTCCGCCCGTCCAGGCCCCGCGGCGCGCGCCGGAACGCCGCTCATCACGAAGCCGAACAACGCGCAGCAAAAGATGAGTGCCCGGAGAAGGGCCCTACTCATACCGCAGAGCCTCGACCGGGTTCAGCTTCGCCGCGCGCGCCGCCGGATAGATGCCGGCCACCAGGCTCACTCCGACTGAAATCCCAATCGCAGCGCCCACCATCCACCAATGGATGGACGACAGATCAATCGAAGGAAGCTGCTGTCGGGCCAAATATAGGTTTGTACCAAAAGTAAGCGCACGTCCAATCAGCCAACCAATCGCGACGCCCACAACGCCACCGAGCAATCCCATCGCGCCGGCTTCAACAAAAAACAGGCGCTGTACATCGCGGTCCGCAGCACCGAGCGCTTTCAGGATGCCGATTTCGCGCCGCCGCTCTAGGATGGCCATCACGAGAGTATTGATGATCCCGAGCGACGAGACGGTCAGCGCAAGGCTTCCGAAGATCAGCAAAAGCATGTCGAACACGGTGAAAAACAATTGCAGATTTTTCGTGGCATCGAGAATCGAAAACGCGCCGAAACCCATCGCCTTGATCGCATCCTCGACGCCCTGCACAACCTTAGGGCTGCTCACCCGCACCGTCAGACTGTCGTACGTCGGCTTACCGTTGCTTCCGCGCAACATTTCCCGCAAATCCGTAGGCTGCGCGATGCGGAGTTTCTGTGCGATTTGCTCCGGAATCAACAAGCGTCCGCGGCCGAGTCCGCCAAATCCCGCGGCAGGCTCCGTCTCGACAATCCCGATAATCCGCAACTTCATTTCGCGCGGAATAATCGAAAACCCTGGAGATGAATCATTGGTATCGCCGGCGGGTGCCGTCGCACTGGATTTGCCAGTCGTCGCAGACGCCGCCTCCGGTTCCGCCGGAAGCGATTGTCGCTCGGCATAACGCAGCGTGACGTCTTTCCCGATCAGTGAATCCGGAGTCTTCGAAATATCTTTTGCCAATTCGATCTGCAGGATCGCTTCATCGGTGTCCGGCCCGGAGAAAAACGATCCCTTCATGCCGTCGAAGGAACCATCGGCGCGCGCTGACGCCGGAATGCCCGCAACGGTGGTCATGTAAGGCTTGCCGTCGAATTGAATTTCCGTCGGGAAACGAACTTCGGGATAGACCTCGACCACATTCTTGATTTGCGTGAGCTGCTGCCGCGCGTCATCATCCAGCCGCCGCACCGGCTGATTCGAATCCGCTGCGAGTTGCGGACGCCCGCCGAAAGCTCGTTGGTTTGCGCGGGACATCACGAAGATCGCGTCGAAAAGTCCCGTTTTCGAAAGCCGCGTGCTCGCCAATTCTTGTAAGCCGACGCCGAGCGAAACCATCGCCACGAGCGACGCGACGCCCACAGCAATACCTAAAGTCGTGAGTGAATTGCGCAAAATCGCTTCGCGCAAATTGCGCGCGGCCAGCTCAGTAAGGTCGCGCAACTTCATGCCCGGCTCCCCTCGCTTCCAGGTTCGACGCCGCTCGCGGCACCGTCAAGCACTTTGCCGTCGCCCATGACGATGATTCGATGCGCGAAGCGTTCGGCGCGCGCGCGATCGTGCGTCACCATCACGATCGTCATGCCCAGGGACACATTGATTTCCTGCAACAAGTGCATAATCGCATCGCCGGTCGCGCTATCGAGGTTGCCGGTAGGCTCATCAGCCAGCAAAATCGTCGGGCGATTCACCAGCGCACGCGCCAACGACGCGCGCTGCTGCTCCCCACCAGAAAGCTCGCTCGGACGATGCGTCAACCGCGCCGCGAGCTTCACGCGCTCAACCGCCTCACGCACACGCGCGGGACGCTCCGCGCGATCCACTTCGGCGAGCCGCAGCGGCAGCTCGACATTTTCTTCGAGCGTCATGCGCGGCAAAAGATTGAACGCCTGAAACACCATCCCGACGGTATGGCTGCGGTGATCGGCGAGTTCTTGTGGGTTCATGGCCGCGAGATTCTTTTCGTGCGCGTAAATCGCGCCGGAGCTAGGCCGGTCAAGTCCGGCAAGCAAATTCAGAAGCGTTGATTTACCGGAACCGGAACTGCCGAGCAGCGCCACAAATTCTCCGGGCTGCACGGAGATCGAAACATCATCCACCGCGCGCACCAGCGCATCACCCATTTGATAGTGCCGGGAGACTCGGTCGGTACGGATGGCAAAACCATTAGCAGGCCCGGTCATGTCTTCCACAATGGTATTACGGATGGACCAGGCCGCGAGTTACATTCCATATTCGATTTTTTGTTCGCCGCGATTACGGGACGCGCGAGGCGAGACCTGATTTCCCGCATCACACTCGGGAACTGGCGCACTACAAATTTAAGTCGCTGTACTTCGATGCCGCGGTATCCATCGCCTGTTTGTAGAGTTTTGTCGGCGTCTTGCCATGCGGGTTCGCCCAGCGACCGGGAATCGCCAGACCGCATTTCGGGCAATGACCATCTTTCAGACGATTCTGCTGCACATCGTGCCAGGAACGCTTCACCAACAGCGTCTGGCACACAGGGCAAGAGGTATGCGCGCCATCGCTGAAAATATTGCCTTCGTAGACGTAGTGCAGTCCCGCATCCAGCGCGATGCGCCGCGCGGAATGTAGGGTTTCCGGAGGAGTGCGCGGCTTATCCTGCAACTTAAAGTCCGGATGAAATGCCGTGAAATGCAGCGGCACATCAGGGCCAAGATTCTCGAGTATCCACTGTGCCAAGTCGCGCGATTCAGATGCCGCATCGTTCAAAGTGGGAATGATCAGGTTCGTAATCTCGAACCATACGTTCGTTTCGTTCTTTAGCCATTTCAGAGTGTCCAGAACCGGCTGCAAATGAGTCAAAGTGATCTTGCCGTAAAAAGTTTCGGTGAAAGCTTTCAAGTCGATGTTAGCGGCGTCCACATGGTCGTAAATATCGTGAAACGCGTCGTAGGTGATGTATCCATTCGAGACCATTACGGTGTTCAGCCCCGCCTCTTTAGCCGCGTGGCAAATATCAATCACGTACTCGCCCCAGATGGTCGGCTCGTTATAAGTGAAAGCAATCGAATCGCAGTGATTGCGGATCGCGAGCAAGGCCACATCTTCCGGCGGGACGTATGACGAGCCCACCTGATCCGTGCGTGACTTCGAGATATCCCAATTCTGGCAGAAGAAGCAGCCCATATTGCACCCGGCGGTGCCCATCGAAAAAACCCGCGTGCCCGGCAGGAAATGGTTCAGAGGTTTTTTCTCGATGGGATCAATCTGCATCGCAGCGGGATGCGCGTAGCCCAGGCTGTAGAGTTTCCCGCCCTCATTCGCGCGAATGAAGCAAAACCCCGCCTGCCCTTCCCCGATGTGGCAATGCCGCGGGCAAAGATAACAATGCGTCTTGCCGCCCGCCTCGGGCTCCCACCAGCGGGCTTCATGCAACTGCGTGGATTTTTGGAGGATCTTCAGGCCCTGCACGGGATTCTTCCTTCCAGCCAATTATACGCCCGAACTTCGCGAGCGAACCGCCGCGTCTGCGAACGTACGCCCTACGAGCCTGTTGCGGGCGTGGCAGAACACAGATATCGTGGCATAGTGGCAATAGGGTGTTTGTTCCTGGCGTTGCGAGTTGCTCGCCCGCGATGAAAATTTCCAGACTACTACTCAAGTGCGCTGTCGCCGTTTGCTGCCTGCTTTCCGCCACTGCGGCGATGGCACAGTCATCCGAAGGCGACGCAGGAAAAATTCACAAATACAAGGATGACGTCGCACTCTCTACCGGCCAGATTCGCCGCGGCGACGTCTGCGTGAATTTAATTCCCGTGTTGCAGTCCGGCGATTTCTTCAACGGCCTCGAACGCATTGACACCCCGGAGACCTCTGAATTCCGCAAAAACTCCCGCCTCGTTACGAATTTCCCGGACTACATGATCGTGGAGATGGGCGTGCGCATCGAACAGTGCGACACGGACATCTACACCCCCGCGCCCACTCCGGCATTCGTGAAAGGAATGCATTTTCGGGTGCAATGGAAGCGAGGCGTGTATTTGCGGCCGGTGGGCAGCGTTTTGATTGAAGAAAAGCCGGTGCGGATGGAAGAAGGCGACAATCGCATGCTGTTCGTCATGACCATTCGCGACCACGACGTGCCGCTCACGGATCATCTGATCATTTCCGTGATCGGCCCGGATGGAAAGCTGATGTCGCGGATGTCCGCCAGATTGTAGACCGCGCCGTTCTACGACTGCTGCTCACGTCGCCGCTCCGCCACCCACTCGAGGAATCGCTCCATCCGGGCGCGTTCGCGCCACATCAGCCGGAGAAATTTCCCCATATCCGGGTCGGCCGCTTCCCTGCCAAAAAAAGTCTCGAGCCGCCATTGAATGTAAGGCGATGCCCACGGCCGCAAGCGATAGCCCTTGGCGATAATCCAGTAATAGCGCAGCGCGTTCAACATCACGCGAATCCCGCACTCGCGCCAACGCGCGCCACCGCATCAGCCGTCATCCTGAGCGAAGCGAAGGATCTCTCTTCGGTTGTGCGACCCGTGCGCTGCGCCGTAAGTACTGGAGAATCAACTCGCGGCGGTGCGAATGACCTCGCACACGAGGATGTTAGAATGTCACCGTGAGCAACGCGCCCGACGAGACTGCCGAAGATCGTTACTACGCGGGAATTGACCTCTTCGGCGAAGGAAAACTGGCCGAAGCTATCGCGGAATACACGCGGGCGCTGGAACTGAATCCCCAATTTAGCGACGCGCTGCATGGCCTGGCGCAAGCCTACCACGCTCAACAGGATTTTGACCGCACGATTGAAACCGCACGCCGCATTCTCGCGCTCGATCCCGAAGACATCCTCGCCTGGACCACCATCTCTCGCGCCTATCAGCGCAAAGGCATGGTCCCCGAAGCCGAAGAAGCCGGCAACAAAGCACGCATCCTAGGCTGGAAACAACAATTGCGGGAGCAAAAGGCAAATTCAGGCAAGCCTTAGTGATGGGAAGTTGACCGGTTCCCGATTTCAACTTGCGGTCTTCGAACGGCCGACGCGCTTGGCCGCTTCTGCTAACAGCGCGGCGTTGCTAGGCGCTTGGCTGCCATTGGGCAACGTGAGTATGTCCTCAAAGCCAATCCGCGTGTCGTAGCCGCGCTGCACTGCCGCGTCAATCAAATCCCAGGCCGTGCGATTTAATCCGTGCAGCAGTCGCGGTATTTTCACTCCGGCACGATCCAGCATTTTCTCCAGGCGTTCGACGCCATCGAGCGCCACACGCAAATCCTGCTGTTCCGGCTCGAACATCACCCGCAGGCAGCGGCTCGCCAACCCGCTCGCGACGAGCGCCTCGACCGCTTCCGGACTGCCAACTCCCGCTTCGATGCCGACGCCGCGCGATAGCAGCAGCTCCGCCAACGCAACGCCACCTTCCTCATTGAAATTAATGGATGCAAAAGGAGGCAGCACTTTCCACGCGGCCACTTTTTCGTAACGCGCCTTCACGTCCGGAACAATCCACGCTCCGGTGCTCACGCCGAAAGGCGTCGCAGGAATCGCCGTGCGCACGGCCTCCACAGCCCTCGCCAGATCATCGGCATCGAGGCTTTCGCGCTCGTTGCGACCACGCACGTGAAAATGAACAGCGCCAGCCCCCGCCGCAACCGCGTCGCGCGCGGAATCAGCCAATTCCCGCGGCGTGCAAGGCACGCCCGAATACTCCACCCGCGTTCTGCCTCCATTCAAAGCGCATTCGATGAACATCAGCTCTCCGCAAACAAGTAGGGGCGGGTCTCAGACCCGCCCCTACCGGCGTCTCGTCAACACACAGTGAAATCCCAGCGATCCAGCCGCACTACATCGCCGAACAGATTGACTTCACCTCGGTGTAATGCTCAAGCACCTCGTGTCCCATCTCGCGGCCCCAACCAGATTGCTTGTAGCCGCCAAACGGAAGCGCTGCGTCGAACACGTTATAGCAATTGATCCACACCGTGCCGGCTTTCAACTTGGACGCGAGGCTCTGCGCCTTCTTGATGTCGCGCGTCCAAATGCCCGCCGCCAACCCATAGATCGTGTCGTTGGCTTTCGCGCCGATCTCATTCATATCGTTGAACGGAATCGCCGTCACCACCGGACCGAAAATTTCTTCCTGCACCACCTTCATTTTTTCGTTCGTGTTGATAAGCACCGTCGGCTTGACGAAGTAGCCCTTGGTGCCTTCGCGCGAACCGCCCGTCACCGCCTTAGCGCCTTCTTTCGCGCCACTCTCCAGATAGCCGCAAACGCGATCGAGCTGCTCCTGCGAAACGAGCGGGCCCAGATCGCTTTCCGGATCGAATCCCGGACGCACGCGGATTTTCGCGGCATTCTGCGCCACGCCGTCCACGACCCTGTCGAAAAGCTTCTTTTCAACATAAAGCCGCGAGCCCGCACAGCAGCACTGGCCCTGGTTGAAGAAGATGGCGCTGGCCGCTCCGGCAATCGCGGCGTCCACGTCGGCGTCGTCAAAGATAATATTCGGCGACTTGCCGCCCAATTCGAGCGACACCTTCTTCAAGTTGCCCGCCGCGGCCTTCAAGATGAGCTTGCCAACTTCGGTGGACCCTGTGAATGCAATCTTATCAACGTCCGGATGCGCGGCGAGCGCAGCGCCGGCAGTCTCACCGTAGCCTGGAACGATGTTCACCACGCCGTCCGGGAACCCCGCTTCCTGAATCAATTCGCCGAGGCGCAGCGCCGTAAGCGGAGTCTGCTCGGCAGGCTTCAAAACCACAGTGCAGCCGGCCGCAAGCGCCGGACCCAGTTTCCACGCCGCCATCAGCAACGGGAAATTCCAAGGAATGATCTGGCCAACCACGCCCACAGGTTCACGAACCGTGTAAGCATGGAACGTATTCTGCTTCCAGATCGAAAGAGGAATCGTATTGCCTTCGATCTTGGTGGCCCATCCTGCGTAATAACGGAAGTGGTCAATCGCCAGCGGTAGGTCGGCCACGCGCGCCACTTTGAGCGGCTTGCCATTGTCGAGCGATTCGAGCTGCGCGAATTCTTCCAGATGCTTTTCGAGCAGGTCCGCGAGCCGCCAAATCATCCGGCCGCGCTCGGAATGGGAAATCTTCGACCAGTCTCCCGTATCAAACGCCGCGCGAGCCGCTTTCACGGCGCGGTCAATGTCTTCCTTGTCGCCTTCCGCGATGTTGGAAAGCACTTCGCCGGTTGCGGGATTGTAAGTTGGAAAAGTCTTGCCGGAAGCGGCGTCCACCCACTTGCCGTTGATGAGCATCTTGCGAGTCTTGGTGACGAATCCGGTTACGTTTTCATTTGGCTGTACAGCTACGGTTGCAGTTGCCATATCTCACTCCTCCTTCGCCTCATATCGCTGGAAATCAAGTGCTTCTCCGCGTACTGCTTCTTGCGGATAGCACTGTTGAATACTCCTAGCCCTCGCGGCTGATACGGGGGCAGCCGTCTGCGGTGCTGGGCCGGGCAATTGGTAAGGAAACGCCAGTCATTTGCGGCCTTCCAGGCACCATATAACTCGGGCGGACAGCCGTATCATAGTCGCCCGGGGAGGGCGGTTGCAATAGGCCACGCAAATGTCTTCGATAGTATTTTTTGATTACGCCAGATCGCGAACCCAAACGCGCTGTGTAGCCGGTTTACCCAGATGGATGCGCGAGGAAGCGTGGCCCGCCACGGTAAGCGCCATGGTCTCATCGTATTCGCGCTGATGAACGCGCACGCGCGCTCCCGGACGCAGCCGCAAACCGCTGACGAAGTCCAAAAACTTGGGATCCTTTTCGTACACGCGCAGCACTTCGTAGCTTCGTCCTACTTCCGCATCGGACAAGCGCACGGCTCCGAATTTGCGCCGCAATTTGGCCATGCCGCCGAGCAGCGGCACTCCGTGTGGGCAACGGCTGTCGCGGCCGAAGCGCTTCAGCAGCAGTTCCGCCACTTCCGGCGAGATGCCGTGCTCCAGACGCTCCGCTTCTTCGTGAGCGCGCGCCCATTCCAGGCCGATCACATCGGTGAGCAACTTTTCCGCCAGGCGATGACGCAGCACCAAATGCTGCGCGATGGATTCGCCCTTCGCCGTCAGTTCAATTCTGCCATCGCGCCGAACGTGCAGGTAGCCGCCGCGCGTCATGCGCTTCAGAGCGGCAGTGACCGCCGGCGGCGTCACGCCCAAGTCTTCCGCAAGACGAGCGCTGATGGGTTCCTGCTCTTCCTGAACAAGCTCCCAGATCGCTTTCAGGTAGTCTTCCTGCGAAACGCTGGTTTTTTCACGGCGCATAATTCAATGCCCTCGACGGCTCTTGCAAGACCCGATGCACGCTTCAGCGCGACTCCCAACGCTTGATTCTAGCTTGCGCTCTCAGCTTCGGTGCGCAATCGCGCGGCCAAGAGCGTCACGCGCGCCTCGATATCATCGCAGATGGCGCGATGGGCAGCTATGTCCTCGCCGAAGGGATCGCGCACCTTCCACTCTTCCACATGATGTTCGGGGAACAACGACTTGCCGTGAATCCCGGACATATTGATCACCAGGTCCGGCTTCTTCAGGGAGTGGCTGTGCAAGCCCTTGGAGAATTGCCCGTCTATCGAAATGCCACGTTCGCGCAGCACCGCCGTCGCCGTCTTGTCAATAAATCCAAGAGGCGAGACTCCCGCGCTTTCCGCCGTAATGATATCCGCGCAGCAATGCCGCGCAATTGCTTCAGCCATCTGGCTGCGAACGCAATTGCCGACGCACACAAACAGCACTTTGACGAGATTCGCCATGTGATTTACAGAGTCTCACAAATACCAGATGGATTGAAATGCGGACTCATCGCTACTTGTAGAGGTCGTTTGGGTTTCGGCCGACCGACAGCCACGCGGCGAAGCAATCTCAGGCAAACCGCCAGTTTGCGATTGGCCGAATGGTTCGCTCACACCGTCGTCGCGTGGCCAGTGTTAGTCAGCGAGGGCAGCGGCGGAACTCGCGCCGTAAAAGCTATACCAAGGTTTCGCCGCCGTCAGCTTCGAGTTCACATTGTTGATGTTCTTCACGCCCTGGTCGTTCAGCCAGTCTTCAAGGGCTTTGGCGCCCTGCTTCGCGTACACCGGGATGCCCTCTTTCCACGTCGCGCGTCCGCAGAGGACGCCAGAAAATTCCACGCCCGATTCCGCCGCAAGCTCCAAAGTCTCCGCGAACACGTCGTTATTGACGCCCGCCGAAAGGTAAATGAACGGTTTCTTCGCGGACGTGGCGGCAAGCCGGAAATGTTCTTTGGCTTGGTCGCGGGTGTAAGCGGCATTCGCCGTTTCGCCCTTATTCGCCTTCGACCCGGCGACGAACGCCATGTTCACCGGCACCTCCACTTTCAGGACGTCCACGCCGTATTGCGGTTTGGAAAATTCCGCCATGCTCTTGCTGACGATTTCGGGCTTCTTCTTGGCATATTCAATGCCCTTTTCGTCGCCGTTTTCGACATATCCCACAAATTCCAGGAAGAAAGGAACGTCTGACGCGATGCACTCGCCGCCGATGCGCTCCACCCAGGCGTGCTTGATGTCGTTCACTTCGGGCGGATCGAACGGCGTGTAATAAAGCAAAATCTTGATGGCGTCCGCGCCCGCCGCCACCAGGCGGCGCACGGACCAGATGTCCAGCAAATCAGGCAAGCGGCCGGGCCGGGTATTGTCGTAGCCGCTGTTTTCGTAAGCCAGCAGGAGTCCAGCGTTCGAAGAGCGCGCTCTCGCGGCCGGCAGGCCATATTCCGGGTCGAGCAGGATCGCGCTGGCGTGCGGCGTCAGCACGCGCGTTACACTGGTCTTGAATTCCTCGAGCATTTGCGCGGGCACATCCTTCTTGTCAATGCCCTTCTCTTTCGCGATCGCGCTTTTGAGCGAGCCTCGCTGGTCCATGGCGGCCGCGGCAATCACGCCGCGCGAATCGGACACCGCCTTCAGCCCTTTCTGTTTGCCGGGAGTAATTTTCATGTGAGCCCTCCGCAAATTGCCTTGTAAAAGAAGCTCGCATTTTAGCACGGGAGCCTCCGTGCGCCGCAATGGCCCGAAGTCCAGCTGATCAACGGAGATAAATGCAACTGCATGAGGCAGGGACCGTTCGATCACACTTTGTGCACGCCGGCTGTGCGCGGCGCAACCCAAAGATTGCAGAAAATTGCGCGTCGTTTCAGATTTCGACGCAGCCTTCACGAGATTTTAACATCAGCGTAAATCAGCGGTCCTTCCAGTGTGTGATGGTTTCGAGCGCCTAGGAGGGCCAAATACGTGAAGAAGAAATTAGTTCCAACCGCGCTCATCATTTCTGCAGCGGTAGTACTTGCAACGGGAACTTTTGTCCACAAAGTGGCGGCTGCCAACGACGATCAAGACGGTCGCGACCGTCTCGAATTCCTGCCCGGCACTCTTGTCCTCAGCCGCAGCGTGTATGTTGGAGATGCATCCACGGTCACCGTCGGAGAGACCCTCCCACCGGGATGCGTAGCGGGCAACGTGAACGTGCCGCTCCTGGCCGGCGGCACCGCCAGCGTGGCGGTGACGTGCGCCCCGGCCACGGCCAACGGAACCTATCCAGGTGTCTTCAACAACGACGCCGCCGACGGAAGCTTCGGCGTCACCTCCCCAATATTCCTCGACGACATCACCACGGACGGTCAGACCCTCGAAACGCTGCCAATTCCCAGCGATCAGATCGTCACCAGCTTCAGTTCGAAGTCAGAGCTCTCCTTAAATCGTTCGCTGGATGGGAAATCAATCACGTTCGTAGGCTACCGTGGTGGTCCTGGATTCCTCACCGCGCCCAATCAATTGGATGTCTCGAACTCCAACACGCCGGGTGTCGTGGATCCATCGAACCCGGTCGTTTCGCAATATTACCGGTCGGTGGCGGAAGTGGATGCCGATGGACATCTCACGATCACCGAAGGCAACGCGTACAGCGGCAACAACGGCCGCGCCGCCATCAAAGCCAATTGGACCTACTACCTCGTTGGGAACGACAACAACGGCGGTCTCTCCAAGAGTCAGCTCAGCAAGACGCAAGTTGGCGTGAATCTGGTGAATTCCACGGGCGCCGAGCTTCTCGTTCCTGGCCAGACGCCGCCGCTGCCGCCGGACATCAACAAGATCGGCGATTTCGAGGTTACTCAAGTCGGCTACACAACCGCAGACAAGCCGGGAAAAGATAATAACTTCCGCGGTTTGACGATCTTCAACAACACCATGTACGTCACCAAAGGCAGCGGCAGTAATGGCATCAATACTGTCTATCAGGTCGGCAATCCCGGCCAACTGCCCACTGGAACCACTGCCGATCTCGCGGCGCTGCCGATCACGATTCTGCCTGGTTTCCCAACATCACTCGCGAGCGGCGTGGATCAGAATGGCAATCCCGCCCCGGTCGCTTTCCCCTTCGGAATCTGGTTCGCAAACGCAAGCACGCTATACGTTTGTGACGAGGGCGATGGCACGCTCGTTATCCCCGCGGTCAATGGGAACGTGGCCGACGCCGCCACGCTGGCCACCGCCGGCGTGCAGAAGTGGAACCTGGCGAGCGGTGGCACCTGGCATATGGACTACGTGTTGCAAAACGGCCTGAATATCGGCGTGCCCTACAGCGTGCCGAACTATCCGGCCTCGCTCAACCCGGCCACGGACGGCTGCCGCAATATCACCGGCAGATTGAATCGTGACGGCACGGTGGACATATACGCTGTGACCTCTACTGTCAGCCTCAGCGGAGATCAAGGCGCCGACCCCAACAAACTGGTAAAGGTCACCGACGTCTTGAAGGCCACCACCCTTCCCACGACCCGCGGCGGCAGCGGTTGGGATGGCGGCATCGGACGCTTCGTGACGATCCGCTCGGCGAGGTCCGGAGAAGTGCTTCGCGGAGTGGCCTTCGCGCCACAGAATCGCGATGGCGACGACGGCCGCTAGCAAGATCAGTTGGCGACGGCTGTTCTACCAATCAACAAGCAATCGAACCAAGCCGTCGGTGCCAAATTGGAACAGGGAGGGCAGTTCGCCGCTCTCCCTGTTTCACCATGACACTTGAACTCCGAAACATCTCGAGTCCCCACCGACGTCCTCGAATAAGTTCTTGCATCGGGCCGAATTCCGCATATAGTCTCGCTTCATATCACACATTCCTTAGCAGCAACCCTGTGCCGGGGCGCAGTCCGTCGCAGCGCGCTGTCCCCGCGATTTGTGATAGGGCCCGGGAAGTTTCCACCAAATCTAAAATTCGACTAAGCTCGAGGAAAGGGAGAGTAGATGATTGCGAAAAAATTGTTGTGCGTAGTGGCAGTAATGCTCGCCGCTGCAGTCTCAGGTTATGCACAGGAACAGCGAAATACCGTTGCCGCGATTGAATTCCAGACCCCCAAAAACGGCATGGTGAAGCAGTACGAAGAAGGCCGCAAGCAGAAGGTCGAGTGGCACAAACAGCAAAAAGACACGCAGGGATTGTACGTATTCGAGACTCTCACCGGCGAAGACACTGGAACTTACCTCGTCGCGCGCTTCGGCCAGCACTGGACCGATTTCGATAAGCCGTCGGTGCCGGATGCCGCCGATCTGGAGCAGTACCAAAAGTTAATCGGCGGAGCGGTCGAGAAGCTCGTCACCACCTATTACGAAGACCTGCCGAAATGGAGCAATCCATCCACGGACATGAACGCCAAGTACACCGAGGTCATCACCTTCCATGTTCGCTATGGCAAAGGCGACGATTTCCGCAGCGCGGTTATGCGTGTGCATGAAGCCCACGAAAAGATGAAATCCCCGTTTCACTATTCGTGGCATCGCCTCGCGGATGGCGGACCCGGCGGCACGTATGTCCTCACCGTTGATCACGCCAACTGGGCTTCGTTCGAGGATGACCCGGCCGTGAAGCCCCTGCGGGACGATCTGCGTGCGGCCTTCGGCGAGCAGGAAGCCATGTCCGTGATAGAGCGGCTCAACGGCTCGATCGAGAGCACCTACAGCGAGATCATCCAGTTCCGCCCGGATCTCAGCTACATCCCCGCGAAATAGGGGTATCTCAAAAAACTAATCGCAATCAGCAAGTAAGAACAATGGCGGGCCGTCGGACGATTCGAGACTTCCGGCGGCCCGTTCTATGTGTATATGACGTGATGCTGATGGGCGCACGGCGTGGCGCTTGAGGGTCTGTTTGGGGAGGGCGCCTCTCCGGAAGCGCCAATCGCGGATAAGTGCACAAGGTCGTCGAGGAACTCAGGCCCATACGCAGCGAGCCACGGCAGCGCGGAGAGCGTGCGTTCTTGCAGGCCACGATGCGGATAGAGCGCATCCACCAGAATGCGTTCGTGGCGATCCAGCACGCCGGTACGGAAATTCTCGGCGCGGCCCGCTTTCCTCTTCAAATTCAGGAATTGGTGCAGCATCTTTCTTTCGGTAAGCGCCAGCGCCCCATTCAAAGTGCCATCGAGCCGCTCGAACGACTTGCGATACCCTTCCAGCAACTTGCGCAGTGTTTTCTCGTCTTTCTCAAATCGTTTAGCCAGACCTCGAGGCAGAGATTTCACTTCCATCCGCGCGCGCAGATACTGCCGCCCGCGCATCATGTCGCGAAAATCCAACCCATATTTTTTCAGGAGGCGCGCCACCGCAGGCTCGATGATCGTAAAGCTCGCGCGCGGCAGCATCGCCGGCATGCGTCCAAGCAAGCGCTGGTAGACAACCTGGGCCTGCGCCATGTAAGCAATTTCGGCAGGCCCACCGATGTACGCGGCGGTCGGCAGCAAAGTGTCTTGCACCACCGGACGCAGCAAAACGTTCGGCGTAAACGCTTCCGGCGCCTTCTCGATCGCTGCGCGCAATTCGTCGTCGGTGAAACTTTCTTTGCCAGCGAAGAATTTCCCGTTGCGCTGGCGCAGCGGCTGCCGTATTCCGTCTACATTGTAAAAGAGCAGCGTGGATTCGCGCGCCACCTTCACCTGCGCGTGGAAGCCGCCGCGTTCCAGTTCCTTCGAGCGCGCCAGAAGCCCCTCACGCAGCGTATCCGCTTCATCGAGAGCGCGCCGGTAGATTCCCGCGGCAAAATGGTGCAGCCGCGAATCTAGTGGGTCGAGAAAAATAATCCCGCGCCCCGCCACCAGGCGCGCCATCAATTTCGCGTACGCTGAACCGTACGTCTCGTCCGGCGCATACGATTCCCGCAAAGCGCGCGCCACATCCCCCGCGTACGGGCCTTCCAGCGTGTCCACCGCCGTCACCACCGGCGCGGCAATCGCCTCCCCCAGCTTGATTTCCCCCACGCGCCGGCCTTCTTCGCCTTCGCCCACCGGCAAAGCAAATTCCGCCAAGCCCGTGCGAGTGGTCCAAGCAGCGTGATTGATTTCCGCGAGATCGTGATCTTCCGTCGCCACCCAGAAAACCGGCACCGCCTCAATTCCCTGCCGCGTCAACTCCTCGGCATACGCCACGGCGGTCATTGCCTTGTAAAAACTGTAAGCAGGCGTGGTGAAAAGCCCCACTTGCTGGCCGGTCACAATCGCCACGGCGCCATTCGCCAGGCGATCCAGATTTCGCGCGACGTGCTCATCCAGCGCGTCCGTCCCGCCGAAGCGCTTATTTTGTTCGCGCAGAACTTCCACCACTCCCTGCCGCACAGCCGGATCCAGTTGAACTTCCTTGGCAGCCGCAACTATGCCCGCCAGCGTCGGAGACTGGCCGTAATACCGCGCCACCCGGCCAAAATCCTCCAGGAACGTCGCAAAAAGCTTAGTGGTCTGGGGAATTTCGCGGAAGGAGATGCAGTGCGTCTCCATGGGGGTGGTCATGATACACGCGGCCTTGCAAGGCAGCAATGAGCGTGGGACGCGCGCCGCGCGCGAAGGTTAGCAGCGAATCGATGGCTGTGACAACATGGGCCAAGCCTCGCGCCGCGCGGAAGCGCCTGCGTAGCTGCGAACGCCGATACAAAGCGTGGATTCCGGCAATTCGTTTGAATGACGTCCTCCCAGCGCGCACGAATCCACTAGAAACGGCTTCTACAAAAGATGCGCCGGCTGGGACATAAGATTCTCCAACATGGCGTCAATTTCTTGCTTGGCCTGGTCGCTCGGCGGCTAGCAGCGGAAGGCGCGGCGGGCCGCCGTAATAGCCCAGGCGGTCCAACGCGTACTTCAATCCGGCAATCCCGTATTGCGCGCCGAGCATCTTCGAAGGAGCCAGCAATTTTTGCGCGAGCGCTGAGGCTTTCGCGCGATCGCCGGCTCGCGAGGATTCGTAAATCTCCGAGCACAGCTCCGGGAACGCGTCCGCCAATGCCAGGATCGCGCCCACCGCGCCGAGCTTCCAGCGATTCATACAGCGTCGCGGCGGAGCCGACCAGCGTTTGAAAATGTTTCGGCGCGGCAGCGATGATCGCGGCCACTCCCTCGACGTTCCCCGAACTATCTTTGATACCGACAATATTCGGATGATGCACGACGCGCGCGATCAGCGGCGCTTCCACCGTAACGTGCGTGAAAATCGGCACCGAGTACACCATCACCGGAATGCTCGAAGCGTCCGCCACGCGCAGGTAATGCTCGGCCAGCGTGTGTTCATTCATCGCCGGCTTGTAGAAGCTGGGCGTGCGGACCAATGCCGCGGCGTAACCAATTTTCGCGGCCCGATGTGTATGCTCGATCGTCTCGGCGGTAGATTCAGCGCCCGTCCCGGCGATCAGAATTTTGTCCGGCGCCGCGGAATCGCGCACCGTCTCCCAGACGTGGTAAACCTCTTCCCAATTCAGAGCACAGATTCGCTGGTCGAGCCATTCGAAACATAACCCGCCAGCCCCGTCTTGTTGTAAAGCGCCACGTTGTCGCGCAAACGAGTAAGCGCGAGGCTGCCATTCGCCTCGAAAGGAGTGGTCAGAGGAGCGAAAACGCCGTGAAGTTTCATCGCGCTATTTTATATCACACAGGAGTGCAGCGGTAGACGAACGCACCGCTCAAAATTGATAGGTGGGGTTAGCCGTTCTCTGCGTACTCTGCGTCTCTCCTGCGGTAGATGCCGTGAAGCATCGCAGAGACTACTTCTCCGCCGGAGCAGCAGGCGCCGAAGCGGCCGATTTGCGCTGATGCAAATCCTGCAAGGCCGCCACATCCACCGAATGCCCCGCCATCGCCCGCATGCCGCGCGCAGCAGCGCTCGCCGCCGAAAGCGTTGTAATGCAAGGAATGTTGTAACGAATCGCCGCCCGCCGAATGGATTTCTCGTCGTAGAAAGATTCGCGACCCAGAGGCGTATTGATGACCAAATCCACTTTGGCGGTCTTGATCAGGTCCACAATGTTCGGCCGTCCTTCATTCACCTTGTAAACCGACTCCACTTCGATCGCCAGCGCTAGCCAGAGCAGCCGCGGTCCCGCGCGTAGCGACAACCTTCAATCCCGCCGCAAGCAAATCCTGCACCAGCGAACGCGACGTGCCGCTTGTCGTGATCGTTCACACTAAGAAAAACCGTCCCGCGTTGCGGCAACCGCTGCCCCGCGGCCAGCTGCGCCTTCGCAAACGCCAGCCCGAAAGTGGACGAAATGCCCATCACTTCGCCCGTCGAGCGCATCTCCGGTCCAAGAATCGTATCCACGCCGCGAAACTTGTTGAACGGGAACACCGGCGACTTCACCGCATAAAAATTGCGCACCGCCAGTTCCTTGATGCCGTTCGTTTCCGTGTAAGGCAAATGCAGATCGCGCAGTTTGCGCCCGGTCATCAGCCGCGCCGCCACTTTCGCGAGCGGCACGCCGGTCGCCTTGCTGACATAAGGAATCGTGCGCGAAGCTCGCGGATTCACTTCCAGCACATACACCGTGTCGCGCTGAATCGCATACTGCACGTTCATCAAGCCAACAACTTTCAGCGCGCGCGCAAGCTTCGTCGTGTAGTCGCGAATCCGTTCCAGCACCGAAGGCTTCAGCGTCACCGAAGGCAGCACGCAGGAAGAATCACCGGAATGGATGCCTGCCTCTTCGATGTGCTCCATGATTCCGGCGATCACGACGTCTTCGCCGTCCGCAAGCGCGTCCACGTCCACTTCCGTCGCGTCTTCCAGAAATTGGTCAATCAGAATCGGGCGCTTCGGATCTGACCGCCGAGCCGATCAGCGCGGCCTGCGCCACATATTCTTCCACCGTCTTCAAATCGTAGGCAATCACCATCGCGCGCCCGCCCAGCACGTAGCTCGGACGCACCAGCACGGGCAATCCAATTTCCGTCGCCAGCTGTACAGCTTCTTGCGGCGCGAACGCCGTGCCATTGCGAGGCTGCGGAATTTTCAGCTCGTCGAGAAGCGCACCGAATCGCCGGCGGTCTTCGGCAAGATCAATTGATTCCGGAGCGGTGCCAATAATCTTCGCGCCGTTCTGTTTTAGCTCGAGCGCCAGATTCAGCGGCGTCTGCCCGCCGAATTGCACGATCACTCCCTGCGGCTTTTCACGATCGAGTATCGCCAGCACGTCTTCCAAAGTGAGCGGCTCAAAATACAAACGATCCGAGGTGTCGTAATCCGTCGAAACCGTCTCGGGATTGCAATTCACCATCACGGTTTCGTAGCCGTCTTCCTTCAACGCGAACGCCGCGTGGCAGCAACAGTAATCGAACTCGATTCCCTGCCCGATGCGGTTCGGCCCGCTGCCTAGAATTACCACCTTGGGCCTGTCCACGGCGCCGGATTCGTCTTCTTCCTCGTACGTCGAATAAAGATACGGCGTGAACGACTCGAATTCCGCCGCGCAGGTATCCACGCGCTTGAAAACGGGCTGAATGCCCAATTCTTTCCGCCGCGCGCGCACGCTCGCCGCCTTCACATTCCACAATTTCGCGATCTCCTCGTCGCTCGCACCCGAGCGTTTTGATTCGAGGAACAATTCCGGCGGACATTTTCCGAGCGCCGTCGCCGCCACGCGCTTGTCTATCGCCAACATTTCCTGCAACTGGCGAATAAACCACGGATCAATCTTGGTGAGATCGCAAACTTCTTCGGCGGACATCCCGCGTTCGAGCGCTTCAAAGAGCCAATGCAATCGGTCCGGACCGGGCACGTGCAACTTCTCGCGCAGCAGGACGGTCGTGACTTCCGCGGGCGGCCGCCAAGCCGTACTGGGCTCGAGCGAACGAATCGCCTTACAGATCGCCTCCTGAAATGTGCGCCCGATGGCCATCACTTCTCCAACGGACTTCATCTGCGTAGTCAATGTGCTGTCGCTTCCGGGAAATTTTTCAAACTGCCACTTGGGAATCTTGGCCACCACGTAATCGATCGTCGGCTCAAACGAACACGGCGTTTTCTTAGTGATGTCGTTGGGAATTTCGTCAAGAGTCATGCCCACCGCAAGCTTCGCCGCGATTTTCGCGATGGGAAACCCGGTCGCCTTGCTCGCGAGCGCCGAGCTGCGCGATACGCGCGGGTTCATTTCGATCACGGTCATGCGCCCAGACGCAGGATCAATCGCAAACTGAATATTCGAACCCCCTGTTTCGACGCCCACTTCGCGGATAATCGCGGCGGCCGCGTCGCGCATCCGCTGATATTCCTTATCCGTAAGCGTCTGCGCAGGAGCGACAGTGATCGAATCGCCGGTGTGGATGCCCATCGGGTCAAAATTCTCGATCGAGCAGATCACCACAAAATTGTCGCGGTGGTCGCGCATCACTTCCAGTTCGAATTCTTTCCACCCCAGCACCGATTCTTCGATCAAAGCCTGATGCACCGGGCTGGCGTCTAGCGCGCGCGCAATCAAGTCCGCAAATTCTTCGTGGTTGTAAGCGATCGAGCCACCGGTGCCGCCCAGAGTAAACGACGGACGAATCACCACGGGATAGCCGAGCTGATCCGCAAGCCGTATCGCGTCGGGAACTGTAGTGACAACTTCCGACGCCGGAACTTCCAGGCCAATTTTCCGGCAGACGTCTTTGAAGAGCAGCCGGTCTTCAGCAATTTTGATCGCGCTGAGCGACGCGCCAATTAATTTCACTTTGTATTTTTCGAGGATTCCCGCTTCGGCAAGCTCAACGGCGAGATTCAATCCGGTCTGTCCGCCAACGGTAGGCAGCAAGGCGTCGGGCCGCTCCGCCGCAATGATCGCCTCGAGATATTCCTTCGAAAGCGGCTCAATGTAAGTCCGGTCCGCGATTTCTGGGTCAGTCATGATGGTCGCGGGATTCGAATTCACCAGGACGACTTCGTAGCCCTCCGAGCGCAGCGCCTTGCAAGCCTGCGTCCCGGAATAGTCGAATTCGCAAGCCTGCCCGATCACAATCGGCCCAGACCCGATGATCATGATTTTCTTGATGTCAGTCCGTTTCGGCATTTCGTTCCATCGAGAAACGGCGCGGAAAACGTCGATACGACGGCCACAACATGCGCCGTGTAGCCATCGTCATCGCGCCACCTCATTCATCAGCGCGACAAAATCGTTGAACAAATACCGTGCATCATGAGGCCCTGGCGACGCTTCCGGATGATATTGCACGCTGAAAAGCGGCAACGAGCGGTGTCGCATGCCCTCGTTGGTGTGATCGTTCAAATTCACGTGCGTGATTTCGACGTCGCTCGAAGGCAGCGACTCCGGGTCCACGCAGAAACCGTGATTTTGCGCCGTGATCTCCACTTTCTGCGTCAGCAAATTCTTCACCGGATGATTCGATCCGTGGTGCCCAAACTTCAATTTGAACGTCCGCCCACCCAGCGCCAATCCACAAAGCTGATGACCGAGGCAGATGCCGAAGATCGGCACGCGTCCCAAAAGCTTTCGAATGTTTTCGACCGCATAGCCGATCGGCTCCGGATCCCCGGGACCATTCGAAAGAAACACGCCATCCGGCTTGAGCGCCAAAACGTCTGCAGCGGAAGTCCCGGCAGGCACCACCGTAACGTCACAATTGTGATCCACCAGCAACCGCAAAATATTTTGCTTAATGCCGAAATCGTAAGCGACGACCTTGTGGCGACGCGTTTCTTCAGGGACTGAAGCCGCCTTCGTTTTCAACGGCGGATTGTCGAAGTTGAAGCTTCGATTTCCTGTTCCTTGCGCCGCCGCAGCAGCCACAGAAATCGGCGCCGCCAAATCAATCGAGCCTTTCGTCCACTCGTACTGGCGCGCGGTCGTAACCCGCCCCGCCAATTCCTGACCAGCCATTGTCGGCAACGCGCGAGCTTCCGCGATCAATTGCTCCGCAGAGGCGCCGTCCGTCGCCACCACTCCGCGCAACGCTCCTACATCCCGCAAATGCCGGACCAGCGCACGCGTATCCAAATCCCAGATCACCGGAACGCCATGCCGCTCCAAATACTGCTGCGCCGATTCGCTCGAACGCCAGTTGGATGCCAGCGGCGAAAATTCGCGCACCACGAGCGCTTCGATATATGGCTTCGGCGATTCTTCGTCATCCAGATTGGCACCGACGTTTCCGATGTGCGGATAGGTGAGGCAGACGATCTGGCCGGAATAGCTGGGATCGGTGAAAACTTCCTGGTAACCGGTGAGGCTGGTGTTAAAAACAACTTCTCCGCCGCGGCGCGTACGAGCGCCGGCCGCGCGGCCGTTAAATACTCTTCCGTCTTCCAGCGCGAGTATCGCGCGACCTGCGGCCTGCTGCGTCAGTGTGTCCTCCAGAAGAGTTCATCGCGATGCCGCATTTACCGTGGACGAATACGTCAGCGAGCCGAAGTGATCCACCGGCCAGTAAGCGAAAACCGCCTTACCGTAAATATACGGCCGGCTCACTGGGCCAAACACCCGCGAATCGTTGGAGCTATCGCGGTGGTCGCCCATCACAAAATAATTTCCCGAAGGAATCTTCATCGGACCGTAACTCGAGCCATCCAGATAGCTCGCCGGGACGTAAGGCTCGGCCAGTTCCTTGCCGTCGATGTAAAGATGCCCGGCGCGCAGTTCGATCGTTTCTCCCGGCAAACCGATCACGCGCTTGATGAATGATTTCGAATGGTCGAGAGGATACCAGAAAACCACGACGTCCCCGCGCTCAATCGGCTCGAATCGGTATTCGAATTTATTGATGAAGATGCGTTCCTGATCGCTCAAAAGCGGCGCCATGCTGGTGCCTTCCACTTTCACCGGCTGATAAAGAAAGATGATGATCACCAGCGCGAGGCCCAGAGCCACCGCGAGATCGCGCGTCCAGCTGCGCAGCTCTCGCCTCAACTGAGGCAAAGAAGGGGTGCTATTCGGGTTCGATGGATTAGGCTGGGAGATATCCAACATTCGTCACTCAAATATTTATATCACGGCAAGACACAGCGCGCCAAGTGCTCACAGGCGCGCACGCGGCGAGCTCAGTCTGTGCAGGCAGTCGCGAAAAATCACCACAGATGGACACAGATGAGAGCCGGAGCATCGATTCATCGCCCCGAAGGACTCAATAAAACTTCGCGGCGTGATGGGACAGGTTGCCTTTGTAGCGGCCACCTTTTGGTGGGCGCCGTTGCCGTTGCTCTTGTTTTTCTCTGCGTTCGGCATTCCCTCCCGAAGCAATCCGCCCGTCGCTTCAGTGCGCCTCACGAATCCAACGCAAAATGCAAAATCGCGAGCGACACCAGCACCGCCGTCTCCGTCCGCAGCACGAGCCGTCCGAGCGAAGCTTCTTTGAACCCCGCCGCGCGCGCCAAGTCAATTTCGCCGTCCGTCCACCCACCCTCCGGGCCAATCGAGACGGCCGCCGAGCGCGCGCTCATGTTCAGCAACATGTCGTGAATTCCGGGCGCATCGCTGCGCTCGGAAAGCAAGAGCTTGCATTCCGCGCTGCAAGCCGCATAAGCGGCTTCCACCTTCACAGCCTGCGCCAACTTCGGCGGACGTAACCGCCGCGACTGCTGCGCCGACTCCAGCAAGATCCTTTCCCAGCGCGCGTGCCGTTTGCCGGCCGCACCCACCAACACTTTGTCCGTACGCGTAGCGATCAAAGGCGTGATTTCGCTCACTCCGAGTTCCGTCGCTTTTTCCAGGCACCACTCGAAGCGGTCGAATTTCACCAAAGCGATCAGCAGGTGAAGATGCAGCGCTGGCTCCTGCACCGCGATTGGTTCCACCAAAGAAAATTCCACGCGATTATCACCGCGTTTCAGCAGCCCCACGCTCTCTACGCGCCCAAGCCACACGCGTTCGCCGTCGCTAAGCTCATAAAGCTGCCCCGGCTCCGCGCGCAAGACGCGTCCCAGGTGCTCGGCCGTATCGCCACGCAAGGTTGCAGTCCCATCATCAAAATGGTCAACAAAAAATCGCCGTCGCATCAGAAAGATTGTACCTTGCAGAGCGCAAACCTACGAGCGAGGCGGCTGAGCGCAGGTGCGTCGGCTGCCGAAAAACTGGCCGGATAAGCGATGGGCCGGCAACTTGACGGGGCCGGTTTCCCGCTTCATAATCCCGGCATCGAGGCGTTCCGTGCGCCGCGCAAACAGTTTCGTAAGCACGCTTGCACCACCTCAATCAGTCTTCCTCGCAATAGTGCTTTGCTCTCTGGGTCTGATCGGCTGCGATAACTCCTGCTTCGTATTTGTCTCCAATCCTGGCGGAGGCGGAGGAACACTAGCTGGCAGCATAAATTCTTGTCCACTGAATCAGGCCAAGGGCAGCGTGCGGCCGCGAATAACGACGTCACTTCGCCGCGCCGGCCGCGGCGAAAGATGCCGACGCAAATCGCCCATATTTACGTGACCATCCGAGGCATCGAGGCTAATCCGAGCGCGGCCGCCGGAGACGACTCGCCTGACTGGCAGGGGTTGGCTCCGAAGTTGGTAAACCAGCCGGCACAAATAGACTTGCTCGCGCCAAGCGGTGATCCACCGGTGCAGGATGAGTTCGACGATGTGACCGTGCCTGCGGATGCATACCGGCAAATCCGTTTGCGGCTCGCGCCGGATCAACCGGACGCCACGAACTCCGTCCTTCAAGCGAACACGTGTGGGAGTGTCGGTTTCAACTGCATCGTAACGCCGGACGGCGCCATGCGGCCGCTGGCGATCAACAATGGCAGCTCGGAAATCTACATTTCTTCGCAACAGATCGAGGGAGGATTCGTTCGCGTGCTTCCAGAAACGACCACAACTCTCAGAATCGAATTCATCGCTCAGTCGTCACTGTTTATTCGGCCGGATGACCTAACGCAAGAGCCTTCGGAGGGCACTGCGCAGTTCGTCCCCATTTTCAGCGTGGAATCACAGACCGAGAACGAGTCTGCCGACTCGAATCCGTAGTAATCGAGAGTTCCTACCCGAAGATGTCTTTTACTTTGTCGAAGAACGTCGAGTTGCGTTCCGCGGGCCTGTTTTCGACTTTCATTGACTGCCCCAGCTGCTCGAGCATCCGACGCTGCTCGCGCGAAACTTTCGCCGGCACCACGACGCGAATACTGATGTAGAGGTCGCCGCGCCCGCCATGCGGATTCGGCAGGCCCTTGCCCTTCTTACGGAAAATTTGCCCGGATTGCGTACCCTCCGGAATCTCCAGTTCTTCCTCGCCCTTCAGCGTGGGCACTTTAATCTTTTCGCCCAAGGCAGCCTGAGAAAAACTGATCGGAATCTCGCAGATCAAATCCGAGCCGCGCCGCTCGAAGAACGCATGCTCTTTCACTTCCAGGAAAATGTACAGGTCGCCCGCGGGTCCGCCATTCGTTCCTGGCTCGCCTTGACCCGCCATTCGCAAACGCGTCCCGGAATCCACTCCGGCGGGCACGCCGACTTCCAACATGCGCTCGCGCTCGATGCGGCCCTGCCCGCGGCACGTAACGCAAGCGTCCTTGATCGTCTGCCCCGCTCCCTGGCAAGCCGGACACGTCCGAGTGATCGAGAAAAATCCCTGCGAATAGGACATCTGCCCACGCCCACCGCAAGTGCGGCAGGTAGACATCCCCGTTCCAGGCTTCGCGCCGGTGCCTTTGCAGGTCTCGCACAGCTCGTGGCGTGAAAGCTTGATCTTGCTGCTGACGCCGGCCGCTGCCTCCTCGAAACTGAGAGACATATCGTAACGAAGATCCGCCCCGCGCTGCCCCCTCGCCCCACCCCGCCCGGTTCGCCGGCGCCCGCCGCCGAGAACTTCGTCGAACCCGAAAAGGTCGCCGAGAATGTCTTGAAATTCCTCGAAGATTGTGGAGTTAAAGCCCGCGTCGAATCCGCGATTGCCCAGGCCCGCCGCGCCAAAGCGGTCGTAGACCGAACGCTTCTGCGCATCGGAAAGCACCGCGTACGCTTCCGAAGCCGCGCGGAAATTGTGCTCGGCCTCTTCTTTATTTCCAGGATTTCGGTCGGGGTGCCACTGCAGCGCCGCTTTGCGGTACGCGGACTTGATCTGGTCGGGCGAGGCGTCGCGCGCCACGCCCAATACTTCGTAGAAATCTGTGTTATTACTCCCTGCCATATTTCGTTGTTCTCCCGACCCTTTGTTGTCTAGTTCGCCGGAGGTGCTGACACGCGGACCATCGCGGGACGCAGCACGCGGCCGTGAAACATGTACCCGGGTTGCATCTCACCAACCACCACGCCTTCAGCGTGATCCCCCGTCTCGACGCTTTCAATCGCGTGATGCAAATTCGGATCGAATTCTTTGCCCACGGATTGAATTCGCTCCAGACCTTGCTTCGTCAGCGCGCTCCAAAGCTGCCCACGAATCATTTCGAATCCCTTGCGATAATCCGCGTTCGCGGGATCGTCGTGGCCCACCAACGCCCGGTCAAACGCATCCAGCACCGGCAAAAGCTGCTCGATGAGTCCTTCCACTCCGCGATGCCGGTCCTGATGCCGTTCTTTCTCGACGCGCTTGCGGTAGTTCTCAAAATCCGCTTGCCGGCGCACGAGCGTGTTCATCAATTCCTGTTTCTCGGCGAGCAGCTTCTGCAACTCCTCAGCGGCGGAGCCATTGCCCGCGGATCCAGATTCATCGGCAGATGGCGAGCCAGCCCCGGCCGCATTCCGCGCGGAATCCTCCGCACGTCCTGCAGCCGCCGCGAAACCGGACTTGGGATCCTCGTTATCCTTGTGATTCTTATGCGATGCCAATGAAATTAACTCCCCTCTTGTCCTTCCGAAAAAAATTGCGCCATGAACGCCACGGCCGTGATCACTCGCTCGTAGTGCATACGCATCGGCGCCAGGATTCCCAGGGTTCCTTGCACCTGATCCTTAGATGAATACGAAGCCGAAACGATGGCAAGATGTTTTCCAGCATTCGAAATCTTATCCAGCCCCAGCTCCACGTGCACCGGCTCTGGCGATTCGATGCAGCCGCTCAAAAGCGCGATCAAGCGATCTTTCTCTTCAATCGCCTCCAGAAATTCGCGCAATTGCTCCGGGTTCGTAAAATCCGGCGAAGATGCAATCTGCGCCGCGCCGTCCACATAAATCTTGCGCTCGGCGACGTCACCCAGAATGCTGGGGTCGCACAAAAGCAGCGCATCTCCCGCCAGTCGGCCGTACTGCTCGCGATCCTGCTCCACCTGCTTGCGCAAATCGGCGCGCATGGCCTCGAGCGTCCAGCCGATGTAATGGCGATTCAAATGTTCCGCCGTACGATCGAGGTCCTCTTGCTTGAAGGGACGTTCCGGCCGAATCAGTTTGTCGCGCGTCACTCCGCCGCCCGAAATCAAGATGATCAAAACTCGTCCATCGGGCAGCAGCAGAAAACGCAGGTGCTCCACAACGCTGCGCGCCAGCGGTGGCGCGATAAAAATTCCCAGCCCGCGCGAAACCGCTGCCAGCACATGACTCGCGCGCTCCATCACCGCTTCCGGCGTCTGTGCCGCAGCCAGTTCGCGGCGAATCCACAGCCGATCCTCGGGACTGGCCGTCGCCTGCGCGGCCACTTGCTCCACAAAAAATCTGTAAGCAGCGGCAGTCGGAACGCGGCCCGCGGAAGTGTGCGGCTGGTACAGCAGACCAGCGTCTTCCAGATCGGCCATCACGTTGCGCACCGTGGCGGAACTGAGCGGCTCGACGTGCCGGTTGGCAATGCTGCGCGAAGAAACCGGTTCGCCGGTCTCGATGTACTCGCGCACCAAGTCCGTCAGAATCTGCTGGTGGCGCTTTTGTTGTAGGATCGTTGAAGTCACCGAAATCCGTAAGCCCCGAACTGGGCCCGCCTGCGCGGCGCCGCTTAAACCACTGCAATGATTCAAGTTTAGACGGTGGGACGTGCAGCGTCAACTTGGTGCCTGCGCCGGAGTCGCCGACTCAACAACCGCGGCGCGCGAGGCCGCGCGAATTACGTTCCCAGGCAACGTTTTCCCGCACGCCCACGCAAGCTCAAGAACTTTTGCACACCAAACTTGCGCGCAGCGGCAACGTATCATATTGTGTACCCGCTTTTCAGGCCCTCTCGGATATTCCCTGAATACGCTGTGCGGCATGGAGGCAGGATGCAATTAGCACGAGTGTTGGCGATTTCCACGATTGCGTTGCTCTGGAGCGCACCCGGTTTTTCGCAGACCGCCGCGAAGAAAGCGGAAGCGAAGTCCGCGGCGGATGCCGGCGACACTGCAAAGAAGCCTCTTTCCACGCGCGTGGTGGCCTACCAGATTGACGCGAAACTCGACCCCGCCAAGCACACCATCGCCGCCACCGAGACGCTGACTTATCACAACCTCACCGGCAAGCCGCAGCAAACTTTTCCCTTCCACCTTTACCTCAATGCCTTCCAGCCGCAATCCACTTTCATGACCGAAGTTCGCCTCGCGGGCACGCGCGGCAGCGGCCCCGATTCCGAATGGGATCCAAAACATTACGGCTCGATAAACGTGGATAAATTCGAAGTTGAAGGCATGGGCGACCTGACCGGCAAGATGGAATTCATCCAACCGGACGACCACAACACGAACGACCACACCGTATTTCAAGTCACGCTGCCGCAGCCGATCGCGCCCGGCGCTTCCGTCACGTTTCACATGACTTTCCACGACCAGCTTCCCAAAGTCGTCGAACGCACCGGCTACGCGCACGATTTCGATATGGTCGGCCAGTGGTTCCCGAAAGTCGGCGTGTGGTGGAAAGACGCCTGGAATTGCCACCAGTTTCACGCCACCACGGAATTCTTCGCCGACTTCGGAACTTTTGACGTGAAAATCACGCTGCCGCAAAACGAAATCGTCGGCGCGGGCGGCGATCAGGTTTCCAGCGTGAATAATCCGGACGGCACCAAGACCCTCACGTTTCACTCTGAAGACGTCCATGACTTTTCGTGGACCGCCAGTCCCAGCTTCACCGACGTCGAAGATTCCTGGACCGGCAGCCAAGGTCCCGTAAAAATTCACATGCTGATGTCGCCCGGACACGCGCCTTCGGGGCCGCGCTACATCAAAGCGCTGAAAGGAACTCTGCAGCTCTTCGATCAGTGGTACGGGCCGTATCCTTATGACCGCATCACCGTGGTAGACCCGCCGCACGGAGGCGGTGACGCCGGCGGCATGGAATATCCCACACTGATTACGGCGGGCACTGCCTGGTGGATGCCCGACGGGCTGCTCGCGCCCGAAGTCGTCACCGAGCACGAATTCGGTCACCAGTATTGGTACGGCATGGTCGCCACCAACGAATTCGAAGAGGCCTGGCTCGACGAAGGAATCAACAGCTACACCGAAGTGAAAGTGATGGACGCGCTCTACGGCAAGGAAACCTCGGTCATGAATTTTCCTTTCGCGCAGATGAGTGAAACCGGGATGCAGCGCGTTTTCTACTTGGGCGAACCGGACATGGATCCCATCTCGCGCTTCGCCTGGCAATTTATCGGCAACAATTCCTACGGCGGCATCACTTACGGCAAGACGGCCACCATGCTGATCACTCTGGAAAAAGTGATCGGCGAAGATACCCTGCGCAACGCCCTGCACACCTACTTCATGCGCTACCGCTTCACCCATCCGACGGGCGAAGATTTCCTGAAAACCATCGAGGAAGTTTCCGGAAAAGATCTGCGCTGGTATTTCAATCAGGCCGTCTACGGCACGAACGTTCTGGATTACGAGGTCGGTGACGCCCACTCCGATCCGCTGAAGTGGTGGGAGAAGCATTCACAATTCGGCGAGGATAAGGACAAGAACGAGGTGTACCGCACCTACGTCACCCTGCAACGCAAGGGAGAATTTATTTTCCCGGTGGATCTGCAAGTGAAGTTCGACGACGGCTACACCGCCACCGAGCACTGGGACGGCCAGGATCGCTGGATCCGCTACCACTACGATCGCAAAGCCAAGATCGAGTCCGCGCATATTGATCCGCAAAATCAGATCACCATGGACCGCGATTTTTTCAACAACAGCTACGTGAAAAAGTCTAACGCACTCGCCCTGTACAAGCTCCGCAACATGTGGGTCTTCGCCAGCGAATGGCTCTCGCAATTGCTCGCGTGGCTGACCTAACCGAGTTACCTAACGAATTTGAAGGAGCGAAGCGCATGTCTGGAACGAGGCCGAAAACGTTTTTGTCGGGCGCGGGGCTAGTCTGGAAATGGCAGCGCCTGGTGTGGTGGATTTTCGCCGTCACCCTGATCTTCGGTTTCCTTTCCACGCAAGGAATGGTGGATCGCGCGGCCGGCACTCTGAACCACAGCCTCGCCTCCAAGCGGTTGTTAGATGGCTGGGACGTCTCGGCCGTGACCGAGCTGATGCAGCTCCCGAATTCCCCAATCGAATTTCAGGGTCCTGCCGTCATTCACTTCTCGATCGTCTTTGCGGTTCTTATGCTGTTTTTGACTGGCGGTATATTGGCCACGTACCTGCGCGACGAAAAACCCCGCGCCGCCAGTTTCTTCGAAGCGTGCGGCCAATATTTCTGGCGATTTTTCCGGCTGCTGATCTACTTCGCGATCGTGCTGCTTCCCATCGGAGCAATCTGCGCGGGCGTCGGCGCGCTTTACGACAAAATTGACGCCGATTCGATCTCGCCCTTCCCTGCCGTGTATTTCTTCCTGGCTGCCGCCGTTGTGATTCTCCTGCTGCTTGCCATCGTGCGCCTGTGGTTTGATATGGCGGAGGTCATCGCGGTCGCCGATGACGAACGAAGAATGCATAAAGCGCTGCGCCGCGGCGCCCGCGTGCTGTGGCACAATTTCTTTTCGCTGCTGTGGCTCTACATCAGCATCGCGATCGTCGGGTTAGTGCTGTTCTTCTTCGGCCTCCGCCTGTGGATGACCTCCTTGGCTCCGCAATCCAACATCCTGGCGTTCCTGCTCAGCCAGCTGATGATTCTTGCGTGGATTGGAACGCGCCTCTGGCAAAGGGCCAGCGAGGCGCTCTGGTATCGCGAGTACGCCCAAACCAGCGTCCAAGAACCAGTCTGGACGCCAAGCCCAACGCTAATCACCCAATCGGTAGCCACAGATCCAGAATCGTAGATAGTTTCGAGCTGCGGCACGCTTCATCTGGGAGTGCGGCAGCTTGCTGCCGCCTTTTTCTAAGCGAGCCTTGCCTCGCATGCATTGCACGAAACTAAGCCGTCCCGCGTCTTATGTTCCGCGTCAAGACCCGACTCACAACATCACGCTCGACAATCTCACCAAATTCGGCAGCGCAGTTGCTCCGGCCTTACCATGGGTGAATTCGCGCTGCAGCCCCAAGCCTTAGCGAACTCCGGCATATTCGAGACCGGCGCGTTCGCCCGGAACCTGTTCAGCGGATGCGGATTCGTGGCGACAATCATCCGCGCATATTCGGCCCGTTCGTTCCCAGCCCATATTTGCGCGAACGCCAAAAAGAACCGCTGCTCGGGCGTGAAGCCGTCAATCGTAGCCGGCGCGGGATTCCCTTCCATGGACTTCTGCAACGCCGCGTAAGCGATCGTCAAACCGCCGAGGTCCGCGATGCTCTCACCTTCCACCAGCTTGCCGTTTTCGTGCAGCCCGGGCTCGACTTCGAAGCTGTCGAATTGTTTCGCGATGCAATCGCCGCGCGCTCTGAAATTCACTAGATCCTCGGGAGTCCACCAGTTCTTCAGATTTCCCTGCGCGTCGAATTTCGCGCCCTGGTCATCGAAACCGTGCGTCATTTCGTGCCCGATCACCACACCGATGCCGCCGTAGTTCATCGCGTCATCTCGATTGGCATCGTAAAAAGGCGGCTGCAAAATTCCCGCCGGGAAAACAATCTCGTTCATCGAAGAGTCGTAGTAGGCGTTCACCGTCGGCGGAGTCATGCCCCACTCGGTGCGGTCCACCGGTTTGCCGATTTCAGACATATCGTGCGCCACCGCAAACGCGCTCCCGCGGCGCACGTTTTCAATGTACGGGCCGCGGTCCACGCGGTACGCCGAATAATCGCGCCATTTGTCCGGATAGCCGATCTTAATCATGATGGCGTCCAGCTTCACCGTGGCCTTTTGCCGAGTCTCGGGGCTCATCCAATCGAGCGTGGCAAGGTCCGCGCGCAGGGCCGCCATCAGGTTTTTCACCATCTCGACGGCCTTGGCTTTCGCTTCCGGCGGAAAAGCGCGCTGCACGTAGAATTGCCCAAGCGCTTCGCCCAATTGCTGGTCGGTGGATTCCACGCAGCGGCGCCAGCGCGGAAGCATCTCCGTGGTCCCTTGCAGCTTGCGTCCGAAGAAATCGAAGTTCTCATCCACGAATTTCGAAGAAAGCGCCGGCGCAGCGCTGTGAATCACGTGCCAGCGCAAATAAACCTTCCAATCGTCCAATGGAATGGAAGCCAGAGCCGCGTCCATCTCCTTGAAAAAATCCGGCTCCGCAATATTCAGCGCCGAAACGCGCGGCGATCCCACTCCATCCAGGAACGAGGTCCAGGCGAAATGCGGGGTCAACGTGGCAAGGTCCGCGAGTTGCATCTTGTGATAGGTGTTGTCGGGATTGCGCGTCTCCACGCGCGTCAGCGAAGCTTTGCCGAGCGACGTTTCGATATCCATCACTGTCATTGCTTCGGCTGCCGCCGTGGCTTCGCTATCCCCGAGCAGCTTGAACATGTTGGTCACGTGCTGCAAATAATCGGCGCGCAGCTTCTTGGATTTGGCATCGTCCTTCATGTAGTAGTCGCGATCCGGCAATCCCAGGCCACCCTGGCGAGCCACGGCGATCACTTGTGTGCTGTCCTTGAAATCCTGCGCGGAATCAAAGCGAAAAAGAGCGCGCACACCTACTCGTTGCAGGCGTGCAACCTCCCGCTGCAAATCGTCAGCGTTCTTTAAATCCGCGATGCGTTGGAATTCGGCATCCAGGGACTTCGCGCCCGCGGCTTCGATCGCAGTCTCGTCCATGCAGCTCGCGTAGAAATCGCCGATCTTCTGCAAATTCGAGCCGGCGGTTGCGGTCTTATTGCTTGCGGCCTCTTCGAGAATCTGGCGCAGTACGTCTTCGTTGCGGTCGCGCAGCTCGTCGAACGTTGCCCAGCGCGGATACGCCGGAGGGATGGGATGATTCTTGATCCAACCGCCATCGGCAAATTTGAAGAAATCGTCGCAGGGCGAAACCGAGCGATCCAGATTCGCCAGGTCGAAACCATGGCCGGTCTGCTCGTCTGCCCCAGCAGCTGCAGCGGCGACACAGCCACCGCCCACGGGATCCGCCGCGAGCGCAGCGGGACTTCCCTCCCCGGATTGCGAAGACAGCCCAAGCGGGGATAGCAACACAACCGACGCGAGTAGTGCGCATGAAAGAAATCGAATCTTCAATTTAGCCTCGTTCATCGAAAGGTCGAGCGTCACCGCTCGTGGATTCAGCCCGAAGTTCGCAACGCAATAACCCGCAACCCGATAAGAGCGCGATTATTCTGCTGACCCGCCGCGACGCTGTCAACTTCGCGGAGCGGCCATTCGGGGATCCGCCCGCGCCGTCAAATCGTGCGAAATCGCCGGGAACGTCACTCACGCTGGCGCCAGAGAATAGTAGACTAAGCGGCGTTACGCCGGAGGTCGGTTTGTTGCAGCCGCGCGCCGAGTATGCCAGCCGCCTGGAATCACGCCGTGAGATCGTCCGCGCCAAGGAAATAGTGCATGCGCGGATCGGTAATGTGAAACTGGCGACGATTGTCGCCGGCATCGCCATCGCGTGGCTCTCGTTTGCGGATCACCTCTTTGCGGGCTACTGGCTGGCGCTGCCCATCGTGGTGTACGTGTGCCTCGCGATCGTTCACGAACTCGTTTTGCGCGCTCGCGCCCGAGCCGCTGGCGCGGCAACATTTTACGAGCGAGGCATTGCGCGGATCGAGGACAGCTGGTCCGGGACCGGAGCAACGGGCGAGCGGTTTCGCGACGTGAAACATGTGTACGCGGATGATCTCGATCTCTTTGGTAAGGGTTGCCTCTTTGAATTGCTCTCACAGGCGCGTCTGCCTATGGGCGAAGAATGCCTGGCGCGCTGGCTTTTATCGCCATCGCCGGTACCTGCTATTCACGAACGGCATAGCGTGATTTCTGAACTCCGCGGGAAACTGGAACTGCGCGAGGAACTGGCGCTCATTGGCGAAGACCTGCGCGTGCGGTTGGATCCGCGGTCAATGATTGCATGGGCGGAAAGCCCTGCGTTGCTTCCCGGAGGAACATCGGGAGTGTTGCTGCGGCTGTTTGCCGCGTTGCTGTCGCTATGCGCGGCCGGCGCGATCGGATATTTCTTCGTCACTGCGAAGCTCTTGCCGTTCCTGATTGTGCTGGCCGTCGAAGCGGCAGTGCTTCGGTTGCTGCGCCCACGCGCGGTGCGCGTGGTTTCCGGGATGGCCGCCAACGCCGAGGGCCTGGAGCTTTTCTCGAAGATACTCGAGCGGCTCGAACAGGAGCCGTTCACTTCCCCGCGCTTGCAGGGGTTCGCGGCTGAACTGAAGCGCGGCGGCGAGACTGCCTCGCAAGCGATTCGCAGGTTGGCTCGCGCCGTCTACTGGATTGATGCGCGCACCGGGTTGATGGGGCAAATCATGGAGCTGCCGTTTCTCTACACGGTGCAGACGGCGATGGCCGCCGAGGCGTGGCGCAGGCAGTGGGGCGGCAAGCTGCGCGCGTGGGGGGAAACTACCGGCGAGATGGAAGCGCTGCTCTCTTTCGCTGGCTATTCTTACGAGCATCCCGACGATCCGTTTCCCGAGTTTGTCGCGCGCGAACCGGGAGCGCCGGCAACCTTTGTTGGTGAACAGCTGGGGCATCCTTTGATTCCTGCGGCGACGTGCGTGCGGAATGATGTGAAGCTGGATGCGGCTACGCGAGTGCTTTTGGTGAGCGGGTCGAACATGTCTGGGAAGAGCACATATTTGCGCACGGCTGGAATCAATGCGGTGCTGGCGATGGCTGGCGCGCCGATTCGTGGCACATCACTGCGGCTTAGTTCCCTTTCGCTCGGCACGAGCATCCGGCGAGTGGATTCTTTGCAGGAGAATCGGTCGAGTTTTTACACGGAGATTTTGCGGATCAAGGATGTTTTCGAATTGACGGCTGGTGCGGCGCCGGTTTTGTTTCTGTTTGACGAATTGCTGGAGGGGACGAATTCGAACGATCGAAAGATTGGTGCGGAGGGTTTGTTGCGTGCGTTGCTGGAGCGCGGGGCGATGGGGATTGTGACTACGCACGATTTGGCTTTGACGGAGACGACGGCGGCTTTGCCTGGGGCTGTGCGCAACGTGCATTTTCAGGATTACGTCGTGAGCGGCGAGATGCACTTCGATTACAAATTGCGCGAGGGCGTAGTGGCGAAGAGCAATGCGCTCGAACTCATGCGTTTAATCGGGTTGAAAGTGTAGAGTTCCGAACGCGTCAGTCGGCGTTGTCTATTTGGGCGCGTTGCAGGCGGTCGGAGTAGTCTATGTAGACAGTTTTCCACTCGGAGTAAAAATCGAGCGCGGCTTCGCCGGATTCGCGGTGGCCGTTGCCTGTGTTTTTGATGCCGCCGAAGGGCAGGTGCGTTTCGGCGCCGATTGTTGGAGCGTTTACGTAGACGATTCCGGTTTGCAGATCGCGTTGCGCGCGGAAGGCGTTGTTGACGTTGCGGGTGTAGATAGAAGCGGAGAGGCCATAGTTCACGCCATTCGCGATTTCCAGGGCTTCGTCGAAATCCTCGAACGGAATTACCGCTACCACCGGACCGAAGATTTCTTCCTGCGCGATGCGCATTTTGGGATCGCAATCAGTGAAGACCGTGGGCTCATGGAACCAGCCGCGTCCCCAGGTGCCGCTTTCTAGGCGATGGCCGCCGGTGGCTAGTTTGGCGGTTTCGTCCTTGCCGATCTGGACGTACTTCATCACGGTGTTCAGTTGTTGTTCGTTGATGCAGGGGCCCATGTCTGTGGCGGGATCGAGACCGTCGCCGGCTTTCAGAGCTTTTACGCGCGCGACAAATTTTTCGACGAACTCGCCGTAAACTTTTTTGTGGACTGCTACACGGCTGGCGGCGGTGCAGCGCTGGCCGGTGGTACCGAAGCCGCCCCAGACGGCGCCGTCAACTGCGAGGTCGAGGTTGGCGTCGTCCATCACGATGATGATGTTCTTGCCGCCCATTTCGAGGTGACATTTCTTAAAGGTTGGGGCGCAGGCCTGGCTGACGATGCGGCCGACTTCTGTGGAGCCGGTGAAGCTGACCAGATTGACTTCATTATTATTCAGGATTGGCGCTCCGGCGCCGGGACCATCGCCAAAGACGACGTTCATCACGCCGCGCGGCAGGCCGGCTTCGTTGAGAACTTGCATCAAGTTGTAGGTGGAAAGTGGCGTGTCTTCGGCGGGCTTGATGACGACGGTGTTGCCTGTGACCAGCGCGGGCATGGCTTTCCATGAGGGGATGGCCATCGGGAAATTCCAGGGCGTGATCAGTCCAGCGACGCCCACCGGCGTGCGGACGGACATGGCAAATTTATTCGGCAGCTCGGAGGGAGTCGTCTGGCCGAATTGGCGGCGGCCTTCGCCGGCCATGAGGTACGTCATGTCAATTGCTTCTTGTACGTCGCCACGAGTTTCGGCGAGGACTTTGCCCATTTCGCGAGTCATGTCGCGGGAGTAGTCTTCTTTGCGTTCGATGAGGATTTCGGCGGCGCGGTAGAGAATTTCGGCGCGCTTGGGAGCGGGAGTGAGGCGCCATTTTTCGTAGGCGGATTTAGCGGCGTCAATGGCGATGCTGACGTCTTCTTCATTCGAGGCCGGGAACATGCCGACGAGCTCGCTGGTGTTGGCGGGATTGCGGTTTTCGATCGCTTTGCCGCTGCGCGATTCGACCCATTCTCCGTTGATGTAGTTTTTGAAAACTTTCAGTGTTGCGGGGCTGGCCATCCGAGTTCCTCCGTGAGGCTGCTTGCGAGCGCCATGAAATGTTCTGTAAGCACGGTTAGATGCCGACGAAATTTCCGGGCATTCAGAGTAACAAGTAGGAGACAGGGACGTCAACGCTGGCTGGATCGGAGTCGGAGTCGGGGGAAGAATTCTGGTACATAGGCAGAGAGACACGGAGAGGAGCGGGAATAAGGCCGGGAAAGATTCGATTTAGTGATATTGAGGCGACGGGGTGCGGCTCGGGAGGCTGAGAGCTTGCTTCAGTTGCGATTTTGCTGTGCCTAACGCTTGCAGATTGCGGCGTCGCGGATGCGGATTTTTGTGATTTTGAGAAGTGGCTGAAAGCTGGCGATTGAATCAGGCGCGTGGCCTTTGTTTTCAGTGAGATGAACCAGTTTCTAATCGGCTGGGTTGGCGATTGATTTTGGGGGCTTTTGGCGCTTGTAACATTTGTTACATGGCTCGTTTTCGGCTGAGCGCCGGAGTTTGCGGTTTCTTTCGCGTGCGTAGGCAGCGGATTGCCGTGCTCGTCTGTGTAGGTGACGATGCGTTGCTTGGGAGGATCGATCCATTGGCCTTCCTGGTTTAGGCGGCAACAGGCACGAACGGCGTTGATGATTTCGTTAGCGGTGGGGACGATGCTTTCGGCTTTTTCGATGATGAATTCGAGGGAACGGATCGCGTTGCGGCGGCGTTTGGCGTCGAGGCCGGTGGCTTGAACGTGGCGGTAGATGGCTGAAGCATTGAACGTGTGATATTCGCGGGCGATGCGTGCGGGGCTGTGCCAGTGGAGGTAGTCGTTTTCGATGACATCGCGGTGACGATGGCGGCAGACGGTGCATTTGATTCGGTGGTAGGTGAGGTCGGCGCGGTGGCGGCGTTTGCGGCGCGGCGTGGCTTGTGGGTTGTCTTGGCTCGTATTGTGCCGCATGTTGCTTCCTTGGCGGGGTTGAATTCTGCCCCGACTGACGTTAACACAATTCGGTTAAGTTATCAAATCGGTACACACTTGATGGGTAACTGCAAGAAAATGCTGGGTGTGCGGAAAATCTGCCAAGGAGGCACAGAGACGCGGAGAACTTCTAGGGAAAGGCGCACGGCTTGGCTTCAGGGGCTAAAGCCCTGTGGATATTGCCACGGTTACGGCGGGACTGAAGTCCCGCCCTTCCGTTCGGTGCCGCGACGTTCGTTGGGGACAATGTCGAGATTATGTGTGTAGGCACAATTTAATCCCTCAGCGGCTAAAGGCGCTCTGATTTTGCGTCGCTTATGGCACGGCTAAAGCCGTGCCCTGACGAAACGGCGGTTGCTGAAGTGCCAGGCTTCCCTTCCGACGGGATCGCTAAAATTTGATTACTATGCCGCCCAGGTAGCGGAAATTGCTTTGGGTGGTGTGGACGTCTGTGAGGCTGTCGCCGAAGCTGGTGTGGACGTAGTCAACTTGGGCGGGACGGATGGAGAGGTGTTCTTTGAAGGGGATGTCCACGCCGCCGCCCAGGATCCAGGCGAAGGCGTTGTTGTTGGGCTGCTTGCTGAGGTTGACGCAGCCGCCCTGGTTCAAGCAGGCGTTATAGATTTTGGCGAAGCTGCTATCGTGCGCGCCGCCGAACATGACTTCGACGAATGGCCGGACTTTTTTTACGTGGAAGCGGACGACGGGGCCGGCGGTGTAGGTGAAGGAGTTGGCTTTCACTGATATGGGGCAATCGGCCAAGCCGCTGCAGGGCGCGGATTGCGCAGGGACGGAAAAATTCAGGGAGTGAGAGCCGTAGTCCTGAAAATCGGCTTTGAAGCCGATGTGCTTGTTGAAGAAATAGGCGATGGAGGCGCCGCCGCCGTTGAGGGAGAAGCTGGGGATGTAGGTATTTCCTGTGGCGTGGAGGTAGGAGTAATCAACGGAGAGTTCGAGCGAGGATGTGTCCTGCGCGAAGAGGGCTGGGGCGAAGAGCGTGACAATTGCGATCAAGAACAATTTCTTCATTTATGAGGCTCCGGGGATTCGAGTCATCGGACGGTTGTAGGGTTGCATGGGTTTCAGGCGGCACAGCGAGAAAACGCCACAGAGAAACAGCGAGAAGTATACAGCCCAAGGGATGAGTTGGGAGGGTGCGGATTTGATGATTACGCGGAGGTTGACGGGGTGTGGTTGCCGGACTTTCGATCACTGCGCCCACCTAAAGGTGGCCGCTGCCCTTCGGAGCTGCGCGGAGGCGGCGACGTCGTGGCTTTCGTTGAGCGGACGCGGGTGGGGTTCGACTCTTGTTCACTTGACTTGGTATTTGACCGGGGCGGAAAATTGGGGTGTGTGGCCAGCCCTTAGGGGAGTCGAGTATGTCCACGACGAACCTAGAGCCGACGCGCTTCGCGCCGGGGCTTTGCCAATGGTGCGGCAGCCCACGGCCGACGAAGTATGTGGCGTTTTACCGCAATGTGGGGATGTTGTTGGCGCGGCGGAAATACCAGATTCACGGCGATCTGTGTAAGGCCTGCATACACAAGCATTATTGGGAGTTTACGGGGAAGAATTTGCTGTTGGGACCTTGGGGCGCGGTTTCTTTGTTTGTCACGCCGCTTTACCTGATACAGAACACCGGGGAGTATCTGTCCGCGCTTTATAAATTGCGGGATGGAGTGAGGGGGACGGCGGTTGGCGCGGCGCCCGAGTGGCTACGCAGCAAGAAAACGGGGAGAGATCCCTCGCTGCGCTCGGGATGACTTGCGTGGAGGTTGACGGGGCATGGTTGCCGGACTTTGGTTCACTGCGCCCACCTAAAGGTGGCCGCTACAAAGTCAACAACCGGTGCTCGTTATGTTTTTGCGATGCTGGGAAGTAGGGATTCGGTTAGGGATTGCCACTCGGCTTCTGGCGTCGGGCGCTCGTGAGTGCGGCCGGCGCGGGCGTACCAGTAGTCGGCGTTTTCGAGTTGGCCTCGTTTGCGGTGGAGATAGGCGTGGACGGCCATGCCGTCTTGGGTTTCCAGTTCGTCCACCAGGGAGTGGGCGCGGGGCCAGTCGCCTTTGGCGTCCCACCAGAGGGCGGCTAGCGGGGATGAGAGCGTCTGCGACGGGGCGTCTTTTGTTAGCGAGGATTTGAATTCGGCTAGATTCATTTTTTTCTCCTTCCTGTTCTTCTCCCTCTGATTGATTGGCGGCGATTTTCGTTTGGATCCCTTATTTTGATTGCGGCGGGAACTTTGCGTCAACGCGGCGCATTAGTTCGACGGCGATGTCTATGGACTCGCGATAGGCGGCTTCGCGGGCTGGCGCGGGGCGGCCTTCGAGAGCTGCGAGGCGCCGGCAGAGGAACATGGCGGCGGCTAAGTAGAGGATGCGTTTGCGGGGTTCGTCCATCGGGGAGAGGATAACACTTTCGCTTTATCTTCGCCTAGAGAATTTCGGTCTGTGGCTCGGAGAGAACAGCCGGCGCCGCAGTGGTGCTTGGCGAGGCAAGCCTCGCCTGGAGCGTTGGTCGGCGGGCTTAAATTTGGGACGGCGGCAGCGAGCTGCCGCACTCCCAGATGGTGCTTGCTGGACGCGGGATTTTGCTTGCTCCGGGCGAGTTTTGACGGTGATCGGATGATGCAGTGGCTGCTTGGCCGGTGGTACAGGTTACCGCGACGGTACGTTCGGCGGGGATATCGTTGACCGGTTGCGGGGGCGGGCCTAAGTTGAGATGAAGATCCTGCCTTTGGAGGTTATTTATGAGCGAGCGTCGCTGGGAGTCTGTGCCGGTCAAATTCGCGTGGGCCGGGTTGCTGGTGGCGGCTTTGTGTTTAGCGCCTGGGGCATTTGCGCAGGGGCAGGCTGGAGCGGCTGCGTCTGCTGGCGATGCTGCTGGACATTCGCAGAATTCTTCTGGGGCGAAGACGCCTGGTAGCGGATCGTCAAATTCTGGCGGCAGCTCTGGCACCGGCGCGGCTGCGAATTCTGGTAGTGCTGCGCGTTCGTCGAACGCTGGTGCTGCTTCGGGACCGAACGCGGCTGGTTCGTCTACGGAGCCGGAGATGGTGGATCAGTCGGCGCCGGCTGGCGATTCTTTGGCGGAGGCTGCGCGGCAGGCGCGGGCTCGAAAGGCGAAGGCAGCTGCGGGCGCGGGAGCGAATGCGCCGAAGGTTTATACGGAGGACAAGCTATCGCAGCTTTCGGGGCATGGAGTTTCGGTGGTGGGAGATGGGAACGCCGGCGGAAGCGGTTCTTCTGGGAACGAGAGTTCGTATTCAAATGCCGGCGCGAATTCGGGCGGAAATTCAGACGCGAACGGCGCGGGCGGCGGTGGAGCGAACGGCGAGCAGTATTGGCGCGGGCGGGCGAAGACGATTCGCGATCAGATGGCGCGGTGCGATCAGGAAATCAGCAACTTGCAGGACGAGATTGCGAAGTATGGAGCAGTGAGCGTGGATCCGCAGAGCGGGGCGATGCAGAGCATCATTTACGTGAACGACCGGAACGCGAAGATCAGGCAGATTGAAGAGCAGAAGGCGGGATTGCAGGCGCAGCTGGATGCGTTGGAGGACGAGGGGCGCAAGGCTGGGGCGGATGCGGGGTGGTTTCGGTAGAGTTGTTGCGGCGGCGCGCATTCTTGGTGCTGCGGGTGGAGCGCGTCGGTTGTTCTTCGATATTTTCCTGCTGATGTACGGCGTCGGATTACCTGACTCGAAATCCATGGTATGAGTTGCGCGGTTTAAGAGCCGTTGCGGGCTAGTTGGGCGAAATATTTGTGGACTGTGGGGTCGTCGGTTAGCTCGGGATGGAAGGTGGAGGCTAGGATGCGGCCTTGGCGGACTAGGACAGGGCGGCCGGCGTCCTCGGCTAGGACTTCTACATTGGGGCCGATTTTTTCGATTATGGGAGCGCGGATGAAAACCATTTCCAGCGGGGCTTCGTGGAGTTTGGTTTGGCCCATGTGAACGTCGCTGGCTAGTTGGCGGCCGTAGCCGTTGCGGAGGACCGTTGCGTCCAGGAGAGCTAGCGAGGCTTGGGGCGGGTTGTGGACTTCTTTGGCTAGGAGGATGGTGCCGGCGCAGGTGCCGAAGAAGGCGTGGTTTTGCGCGGCGAAATTTTTCAGGGCGTCGAAGAGGCCTTCTTCGGTTAGGAGTTTTAGATGCGTGGTGCTTTCGCCGCCTGGGAGGATGATGGCGTCCAGGCCTTGGAGATCTTGCGGCGTGCGGACGAAGGAGTGTTCGACGCCGATGCTTTGGAGCATTTTGGCGTGGGCTTCGTAATCGCCTTGGATGGCTAGGATGCCGATTTTCATTTTTCTTTGGCTTGGGTGCGGGAAGTCAACGGCACCACAGATGAACACTGATTAACACAGATGAAACCTTTTATGCGAAAGGCCTGGCTTCAGGGGCTGAAGCCCCTTGCCTTCTATGCGATTATTGGCCGGGCTAAAGCGCCGCCGTTCTGTGCTGCACGTTTACCAGCCGCGGGTTTGCAGCAAGTCCTTTTCGTCCATTTGGCGGATGTCTAGGCCTTTCATGGCGTCGCCTAGTTCTTCGGAGGCTTCCAGGACGGCTTTGGGATCTTTGTAGTGTGTGGTGGCTTTTACTATGGCGCGCGCGCGGACGCTAGGGTCGCTGGATTTGAAGATGCCGCTGCCTACGAAGACGGCTTCGGCGCCTAATTGCATTACTAACGCGGCGTCGGCGGGAGTGGCTATGCCACCGGCGGAGAAATTGGGGACCGGGAGCTTGCCGTGTTTTGCTACCCAGGCTACCAGTTCGAAGGGCGAGCCTAGTTCTTTCGATTCGTGGACTAGCTCTTCTTCGCCTAGCGTTGTGAGGCGCTTCATTTGGCTGACGATGGTGCGCATGTGGCGTACCGCTTCGACGATATTGCCGGAACCGGCTTCGCCCTTGGTGCGAACCATGGCCGCGCCTTCGGCGATGCGTCGGAGCGCTTCGCCGAGATTGCGGGCGCCGCAGACGAACGGGACTTTGTAGCCGTGTTTCCAGACGTGGTGCTCTTCGTCGGCGGGCGTGAGGACTTCGCTTTCGTCAATGTAATCCACTTCGAGAGCCTCGAGGACTTGAGCTTCGGCGAAATGGCCGATGCGGACTTTGGCCATCACTGGGATGGAGACCGTGTCCATGATTTCGCGAATGATTCGCGGAGCGGCCATGCGCGCGACGCCGCCTTCCTTGCGAATGTCCGAGGGGACGCGCTCGAGCGCCATGACGGCGCAAGCGCCAGCGTCTTCGGCGATTTTGGCTTGTTCGGCGTTGGTGACGTCCATGATCACGCCGCCCTTCAACATTTCGGCGAGGCCGACTTTCACGCGCCACAAATTATTGTTCATCAAATCCATGTGCATTCTCCGTGACTGCTTAATTTTAGAATTCTACTGCGATTTCGTGATTTCTCCGGCACCGTTTCCCTGCTGCTTCTGGCCGACGACGACGAAACGTCCGCGGGCGCGGGCTAGCACTTGGCCGGTTTGATTGCGAATTTCGCCGGCGATGTGGATGTTGCGGCCGTTCATTTCGATTTCTTTGCCTTCGATTTCTAAGTCCGCGTCTACCGGGACTGGTTTCAAGTATTCGATCGTTAGCTCCGCGGTTACGGCGCGGGCGTCGCGGAAGCGGCAGACTTTGCCCATCACTTCGTCGAGGACCGTGGCGATGATGCCGCCGTGGATGAAGTTGGCACCGCCTTGGTATTCGGGGCCCAGGCGAAAGGCGCCACGGATGCGGTTGGTGGAGTCGTCCTGTTCGAAGGTTAGTTGCATGCCGCGGGGGTTTGCGCCGCCGCAGCCGAAGCATTTGTTTTCCGGATTGGGTTTGAGCAACATTTTGTAATTTACTTTAACAATTGCGTAGCCGGCTGACGCCGTTTCACTCTGTTAATCACAAACTCCAAAGCGCATCCAAGCACATACCACCAAAAAGTACCGACGACAAAAATCCACACCACCGCAAGAGTAGAGTTGCCACTGAAGGCCAACACAGACGCTACGATTGAAATGGGGAGGTCTGCATTCGTGATAAAAGTCCACAGGATTCCCCAGTAGTGCAAGTTCGGTATCACGTAGCCTGGGATGAGCACCAGGCACGCACATAGATGGGTGAGTGAGAAAAGATAGACCCAACGCCTGTGGCTCGTGACCTTGAATATGCTGTTAACCAACTCGTTGCTCCAGCGTCGCCGGCCATGTCCCCTCGAAGAAGGCGTCCGCACAAAAAGCAGATCCCTGCCTGCGGCGGAGTGGCCTCGCTGCGATCCCTTCCTGCGTCAGGGCAAGCGGGATGACAGCTTAAAACCAGCACAATTACACTAGCGCGACGCGGGACTGCGATTCTGCGCGCGCGCCGCGTTGGCGTTTGCGAAATTCGTTTTTTAGTTGGTCGCCTACTTTTTCTATGCCTCGGGCGATTTGCTTTTCGTCGACGCTGGGGAAGCCCAGGCGCAGCGTGTTTGGCTGCGGATTCTGGAAATAAAAAGTGCGGCCGGGGATGTAGAGTACGCCGCGTTCGCGGACGTGGATCAGGAGATCGCCGGCATCGAAGCCCGGAGGGAGCGTGACCCAGACGGACATGCCGCCTTCGGGGCGGGTCCAGACGACTTCCTCGGGCATGAATTTTTCGAGAGCTTCTTCCATCGCTTCCAAGCGGCTGAGGTAGATCTTTTTCATCTTCGCGAGATGTTTGCTGAGATAGCCGCGGCGGACGAATTCGGCGAGCGTGGCTTGCGCGAGCTGATCGGTGTGCAAGTCGGTGGACTGCTTTACGAGGCGCAGGCGCTCGATGACGCTTTCCGGGCCGATGCACCAGCCAACACGCAGGCCGGGAAAAGCTACTTTCGAGAAACTGTCAATTTGGATGACGTTGCCGGTGCGGTCGAGTGATTTCAGCGATGGCACTGCGGCGCCGCGCAGACGGACGCGGGCGTAGATGTGGTCTTCGACTACTGGGACCTGATAGCGTGCGGCGACTTCGAGGAGACGGCGGCGTTCGGCGACGGGAAGAACCGTGCCGGTGGGATTGTGAAAATCGGGAGTGACCAACAGAAATTTCACGCGGTTCTGGAGGAGCACGGCTTCGAGCGCGTCAATATCGAGGCCGACGTGGCCGATGCGCTGAGCATTCGTTTCGACGCCGACGGCGAGCATGCGTACACGGGCAGCGCCGAAGATGGCTAGCGCGCCGGGATAGGCTGGATTTTCGAGAGCGACGGCATCGCCCGGACGCAGCAAAGCTTTCCACAAGAGTTCGATGGCTTGCTGGCAGCCGCCGGTGATCAGCAGCTGTTCGTTCGAGACGTTGAGGCCGTCTTCGCGAAGGAATTCGATCAGGACGCGCTTGAGCGGTTCGTAGCCGTCGGAGGAGCCGAGTTGCAGGACTTTGCGGCCGGATTCGCGGAGGACCGCGTTGCAGCAGCTGCGAAATTCCTCGATGGGGAAAAACTCCTCGGGCGGGCGCGCGGTGACGAAGCCGATGGCGTTGCTGGGAACTTCGGGCATCATGCGGCTGAGAGCGTCTTCGGCGCGCTCGTCGGCGAAAAGCGAATCCCAACGCAGGCCACCGCCATTGCCGTTGGTGCGCGGAGGGGGAGTGAATTGGCGGACGGGCAAGCCGCAAATGTAGGTGCCGCGGCCGACGTGGCCTTGAATGAGGCCTTCGGATTCGAGTTCGGCGTAGGCGTTGGCGACGGTGGTGCGGTGTACGCCTAGTTGCGAGGCGAGTTCGCGGCTGGCGGGGATGCGGTCGCCGGTGCGGAGATCGCCGGAATGTACGAGGGCGCGGAGTTGATCGCGGAGCTGTACGTAGAGCGGGATGTGGCTTTCGGATTGAAGATGCAGGGGAAGCATTGGCTCGCTCCTATAGGCCAATATATAGGTTCAATTATACGTGTAAAGAGCCAATTTGTCTTTAGGCAGAATCTCTGGCTAGCGGGTCAGTTCCCGACAACGCGGCGTATGCATTCACACTTACGAGGCGCTAGTCGATTTCGATATCGTGAGAGCCTGCTCCATTCGAATGTGCTTCGCCGCCCTCCATCGCCTGAGCATGCAGAGGGTCCCATTACTTTTGTACTATTGACCGCTAGCTCGGCCGCTTGATACTCCGAGTTCACCCCGCCCAGGGCTTGAAAGAAGTTATGACGCCCGACGAGAGCCGGAAGCTCATCCATTAATCCGCTCTGCTTCCAATGACACAGACCATTTCATGGCCGCAGCGCCGCCAAACGACGCGGACGACACTCAACAGCGTCGTCTATATCAATTTCGATTCGGATAACGGCGGCATTGTGTTGAACGTCTCCGAGGGAGGACTTTGCTTTCACGCCGTCGCTCCCCTTCAGCGTGAGGGCACGCTGCGTTTCTGGTTTTCGGAGCACAAACAAAGAATCGAAGCCGACGCCGAAATTGCATGGATCGATGAGACGCGAAAGACAGGCGGCTTGCGATTCACTGCTCTGCCCGAGGAAGGTCACGAGCAAATCCGCAACTGGATAAGTCAAGCTCCCACGCGGCTCGTCGTCGAAAGACCGCCCGCTCGATCAGCCCCGCCCCCAGCTCGGCCGGCCCCGCGCCCCACTCCGGACTTCACTCCCATTCCACCCGACATCAATATTGCGCTCGACCCTCTTTTCCCTGCGGTGCATTTGTCGGAGGAAGCCGATAGTCCCGACGTTCCTGAGGAGGAGTCGGCGGCGATAAAAGTAGCCTCGCTGATGGGGTTCTCGCGCGGCGTCGCTACCGGCCTTTTCGTTTCGGCTCTCGTGGCTCTCCCTTTTTTGCTTCACAGCTATCGGCACGAGCTCGGCGAGTCGCTCATCCACTTGGGCGAACGATTGACGGCCAAATCCCGCGCTCAGACCCAAGCGGTCACCCCCGCGCAGCAGGCTGCGTTGCTGCCACTGCAACCAGCATCGCCGGCACGTAGACAGATTCCGGTTTCGCCGCCCGAGAAGGTCGTGCTGCGGCCCGCGATCGACTCGCCTAAAGCTCAGCAGACAAAGCTCGAACCGTCGCGTCCGCTACCCGCCGGTCACGGCGTCACCGGCGGCGTTACCAGCAAGACTCCCGCGTCCGCGTCCACGGCCAAGGCCTCATCAGCGCCTCCGGCAATTTCTCCCCCGGCGACCGTCGCCGCTCCCGTTTCCAATGTCACTCCAGATAAAATCACCGCGGCTCCACTGGGCGAATCAGCGAAACACGCCGACGTCCACGCTGAAACTACTGGAGAATCGAGTGCTGGTTCAAGTTCGGCAGGGTACTTCGAAGTCGGCAAATTCAAAAATAGCCTGTGGGCCAACAATGTGGCAGACAGATTGGGTCAACTCGGATTTCACACGGCCGTCGTCCAGAAAGGCCACCTTTGGATGAATTCCTACTCCGTGCTCGTGGGCCCGTACGGCGATAATCAAGATGCCGAGGCGGCTCGCCAGGATCTGGTGCTCCACGGTTTCAACCCACGAGCTTTCGAAAAGGGATCGCGTGACTTCATGTTTCCTCTTGAACTGACGCTAAATGGTACGCATGTGACTAATGGGGATTACACCATCAGTTGGGAATCCTACAGCGCCGATGCGGTTGTGAAATTTGTCCGGAACTTTGATGTTGTGGCCACGGCGGAAGGGAAATGGATGAAACGCGACGTTCCTTACAAACTTAATGCCATTGTGTGGAGAGCGAGTGCTAACGGATCGCGAATCCTTCTAGAAATTCGATTCGCTGGCATGAGCCGAGCTCTTGTATTTCACACCTCGCCCTGATCGAAAGGCTCCCGACAAAGTATCCCGGGATCGCCAAAAAATCTCTACCCCCATTTGGCCGCGAGACGTAGTACTGAGCCGGTATTTATACTGTTATGCAAGTTATCAGGAGTCGATACCGATGGGACGGGAGAAAGCGCCAATCGGCATTGGCATCGGCATGGGATTCCAGATTGGACTTGCTAGCCACTCTGCTGTCCTGTTCGCAACAGGTAGCGCTGGATTTTGCCTGTGGCGGTTTTGGGGAGTTCTCGGACGAATTTGAATTCGTGGGGACATTTGAAGGTGGGGAGGCGGGTGCGGAGCCAGCCGTAGATTTCACTGTCGAGTCCACCGGCGGTATTGGTGACGCCTGGGCGGAGGACTACGTAGGCTATCGGGCGCAGGAGGCCAACGGAATCGGTGTGGCCTACTACCGCGCATTCGGCTACGGCATCGTGGGCTAAGAGCGCGTTTTCTACTTCGCCGGGCGAGACCCACATGCCGGAGACTTTCATCATGTCGTCGGCGCGGCCGCAGTAGTGGTAGTAGCCGTCGGCGTCGCGCTCGAATTTGTCGCCCGTGTTGACCCAGCCATGGCGTTTGGTGCGCGCGGTGAGTTCGGGGATGCGCCAATATTCGGCGAAGGCGCTTGCGCCTTTCATCCAGAGGTTCCCTGCTTCCCCGTCGGGTACAGGCTCGCCGGAATCCGTGAGGATGCGGGCTTCGTAGCCGGGGACTTCCCTGCCGCATGTGCCGGGGCGAGCTTCGCCGGGGCGCGTCGAAAGAAAAATGTGGAGCATTTCGGTGGAGCCGATGCCGTCGAGGATTTCGATGCCGAAGCGGCGGCGAATTTTTTCGAAAATTTCGCCGGGGAGAGATTCGCCGGCCGAAACGGCCATGCGGACGGAGGAGAAATCGAGATTCAGGCCGCGCGCGGATTCTTCGAGGAGCGCGGCATAGAAAGTGGGCACGGAGAAAAATACGGTGGGGCGATGCAGCGCGATGACTTCGGCGATTTCGGCGGGGCGCGGGCGGTCGGGATGAAGGATCGTGGTGGCGCCGAAGTGCAGCGGGAAATACATGCCGTTGCCAAGGCCGTAGGCGAAATAGAGTTTGGAGACGGAGAAGAGGCGGTCGTCGGAGCGGAGGCCTAGGACGCCTTGCGCGAAATTTTTTGTGGCTACGAGCATGTCCTGGTGGCGATGGACGGCGGCTTTGGGAGTGCCGCCGCTGCCAGAGGTGTAGAGAAAGAAGGCGGGATCGGTGGGTGTGGTGGGGTGAGTCGCGATGTCTTCTCGTTTGGCTTGGGCGTGGGCTGGCAGCCAATCGTCCCAGGCTAGGATTTGGCGGGCGGTACGTTCAGGGCGTTCGGTGTTTGGGGTTTGGTTGCAGATTACTAGCAGGTCGGGAGGATTGGCGCGGGCGCCTTCGGCGAATTCGCCTAGGATTGGGGCGTCTACGATGGCGATGCGTGCGCCGGAATTTTCTAGGTAGTGGCGATAGTCGGTGGAGCGCGCCATGGGATTTACCGGGACGGCGATGGCTCCGATTTTTGCTGCGGCGAAGAATGCGGCGATAAATTCTTGTGAATCCGGCAGGGCGATGAGGACGCGGTCTTTCGGTTGGCAATTGGAGTGGAGGAGGGCTTGGGCTACCTGATTCATTTTGGATTCTAGGGATTGGTAGGTTATGGCGCCTGATGGCTGGAGGATCGCGATTTTGCGGGGTTGGTTCTTGGTGGGGCGGGAGATGAATTCGTCGGCGATGTTGGGGAGAGCGGAGGATGAATCTGTCATGGCGGCATTCTACTCTAGATGGTTCGGGGTTAGTTGCGCCGGTCGCGGCGGTACCGATCGATGTTGCGGTAGCAAAGATGGCACGCTGAAGTGCGCCGTTGCAAAAGCGGAGCGGTACGGCTTGCGGACGCAGTGGGTGAGCGCTTCAACAACAATTGCCTGCGAGGCGAGCCTCGCTTGATTGATTCGCGAAGGGGTTGAATTGGTCACGGCGGCAGCCCTTCGTTCCTCAGGATAAACAAGCTGCCGCACTCCCGGATGGCGGGGCGGGCAACTTTAGTAGTCGCGGAGTGGGATCGCTTGGTTGCGGCGCTGCTACTGCGTGGCGGATTTTTCGCCTAGGCGACGCATGCGTTCTTGGAGTTTTTTGCGTAGCGTGGTGGGGGCGTTGGGATTGAACGCAACCAGGTACCAGAGGGGTTGCGTGCGATCTTTACTTAGACGCGAGAGCGTGGCGGCGTCGCTATTGGGATGGCGCGCGATATTTTCGCGGATGGCGGAATAGGGGTGGTGCGAGAGACGGCCTAGAGTTTTGGCGGAAACTTTGGGGTGCTCGCTGATGAGGCGGAGGAGATAGAAATCTTCCTTGGGCGCCTGGCGGGAAAGATTGTCGAGCGTTTCGGGTTTCACTTCGGCGCTGAGAACTACGCCGACTTTTTCGTCCCAGCCTTGATTGATGCGATTCAGTTCCTGGGTGCGCGCGTGGATCAGCTGCTCGATCACGCGGCGTTCCTGCTCGAGGCGCGGCGCTGGGAGCGCGCTGCGTTCGACGGAATCGAGAACGCGGAGAAGATGCTGGCGTTCGCCAAAAACAATTTGAGAAGTGCGCACGGTCTTGCCTTTTTGCGCGTTGCGTACCAAGTCTGACCGTCTCATCGTTTGCTCACCCCGCGAGTATCAGAAGCCGCGTTTATTTTTCCCCAGGCAGCGGCTTCGGAAGAGATTGGATTTTTTGCCGGCGCGATTTGCTGCACGCGTGGACGCAGGAGCGCTGCTCCATTATGAAACGGGAACGCGGCGCCCTGTAAGGCAACGAGGGCGATTATCCGGCGTTGGGGCCGTAGAGTAAAGCAAAGTGGGGACTTGTGTTCCTTGGGGCGCAATAGAAGGTTCTAGAACCATGGGGATTTGTGGGGTGGCTTGGGGCGGGATGTGGATGATGCACGTTCGTGTCCCTCAGCGGCTGAAGCCGCACTGATGCGGACGTGGTACGGCACGGCTAAAGCCGTGCCCTGACGAAACACATTTTGTCTGCGCACGAAATCTAGCGGCGGCTCCGATGCGGCGGATTGCGGGGCGTCGCGGCGGGCGGATGGTGCTAAGTTAGGAGCGAGGTGGTGGCGCATGGCTGCGTTTGAAGAGCATAAGGATGAGTTGGAGCATTACGAGACGATGATGGGGCCGCAGCGGGGGCGTTTGGCGGTGACTTTGGACTTGCTGACGAATGCGTTGGTGCTGGTGGGACAGCATGGCGTTTATTGCCACACGAATCGCGATCCGGATGTGCCGGTGATGGATATACGGATGGTGCAGTCTGAGATTAGCAAGGCTAAGGAATTGATTCAGAGTGTGATGGAAGCGATGAGGATTGAGCGCGAGAATCGGGCGTGAACTTCGCGCCGCGGCGCGATGCCGGCGCTGCGAGGTGCGAAATACGAAGAGAGATCCTTCGCTGCGCTCAGGATGACGGATTAAAGGCCGAGCAGGAGTGGCTGTGCCACGAATCACGAAGTACAGATCGCGGATTAGAGTTTCAGGTCCCAGGTTTCGGCGACCAGGTTGTGGCCGAAGCTGTGGTGGCGTTTTTTTGCGGTGAGGCGGAAGCTCTGAGATTTGTAGATGCGGCGGGCGGCGTAGAGATTGCTTTGGGTCCAGAGCGTTAGCTTTTTGTAGCCGGCCTGGCGCGCGAAACGGACACATTCGCTTACGAGGCGCTGGCCGATGCCGAGGCCGCGGGCGGAGGGTTCGACGTAGAGCAGGCGGAGCTTGGCGATTGTCGGCGAGTGTTTGACGATGAAGACGGAGCCGACAATTTCTCCGTTGCGTTCGGCGATCCAGCAGCGTTCTTTGCGCGGATCGAAATGTTCGACGAATTGCCCCACGATTTTTGCGGCTAACGCTTCGTAGTGTCCGTCCCAACCGTATTCCTGCGCGTATAACAAGCCCTGGCGATGCGTGACCCAGCCCATGTCACCTACTTGTGGCGGGCGGAGGATGTAGAGCTCTTTCTGCGCGGCGGGTTCGGGCGCGAGGAGATTTTCGATGGTGCGCATGGCGGCGACCAGGCGCGTCTTTTCGGGTTCAGGGATGGGGCGGAGGCGGGCGGCGACTTCTTTATTGGAGCGGGCGTCGAGCTGGGCGATGGCTTGGCGGCCACGTGGAGTGAGCGAGAGGAGGGTTTCGCGGCCGTCGGATGCGGAGCGCTGGGTGCAGATGAGTCGTGATTTTCTGAATGAGCGAATGATGCGGCTGAGGTAGCCGGGGTCGAGGTCGAGTGCGGCGCAGACGGCGGAGGCCGTGGCGTTGTCGGCGGGATTTTTGCGGTGGACTAGTTCGTAGAGGACGCGGCATTCTGTTAGGGAGAAGGGGCTGCCCAGGTAGTCGTCTTTGAGGACGCCGATTTCGCGGGTGTAGAAGCGGTTGAAGCGGCGGACGGCGGATACTTTGTTTTCTCTTTGGAGTTTTGTGTTCATGGCGGCCTTCTTTCGCGGCGATTGCCTGTTTATTGCAGCTGATTGACACGGTCACATATTTAGTTGCTTTCGTCAAGTATTGTAGCTTTCTCTTCTGGTCGTGAGATTTGTGGTGCGGAGCAATGGCGGTGTGAAGATCGGCGCTACAAAGGCAGAGGCTGCGCGGTTTGATCGTGTTCGCGGATCGGAAGCCAAAGGCAGCTGCCGGCGAGGCGAGCCTCGCTGGATTGATTCGCGAAGGACTTGAGTTGGTCACGGCGGCAGCAAGCTGCCGCACTCCCAGATGGTGCTTGCCGGCCTTGCGTTATTGCCTGTTCCGGGCGAGTTGCGTCGGGGCGAACAGCCGGCGGGACGTTTGCCTGGTGGTGGGCAGGCCGGCGCTCGCCGACTGAGCGGCTTCTCGCCGGGAACGGGTAACAGACGACCCGGCCTCGGATTTATTTTGGTCTTTCTACCGTAACCTTTTCCCTTCCCTGAAGTTTTATAGTATGGCAGGGACACCTTCGGAGCGTTCTTTGAGTTTTGTACAGGAAGCCGGGGAGCGGCAGCTTGTGGAGGCGGCGCAGGAGGATCCGCGCCGCTTTGCCGAGCTGTACGAGCGGCATTTCGAGCGGGTATACGCGTACGTCTCGCGGCGGGTGCGGGACCGGGACGTGGCGGAAGATGTGACGTCCGAGGTATTTCATCACGCGCTGGCGAATCTGAAAAAATTCGAATGGCGCGGCGCGCCTTTTGGGGCGTGGCTGATGCGGATTGCGTCGAACGCGGTGGCGGACCGCTGGCGTCGCCGCGCGCGCGAGAATGCTACGGAGCTTGCGGAGGATCCCGTGAGCGGCGAACCGAGTCCTGAAGAAGTTGAATTGCGCGCGCAGCTTTTCCGGCTGGTGCGCGAACTTCCCGCCGAGCAACGCCGCGTGATTGAGATGCGTTTTGCGGAGGAAAAAAGCATCCGCGAAATTGCGGAGAAGCTCGGCCGCACGGAAGGCGCGGTGAAGCAATTGCAGTTCCGGGGGATGCAGGCGTTGCGGGAGCAAGCGGCGAAGGCGGCAGGCAAAAAGTTTGGTGAAGCACATGGCTAAGCTGAGTTTGAGCGAACAACTCGATCGCGCGGTGCAGGCGGTGCTGGGGACGGCTGCCGGAGAGCAGCGCCGCGACGGCGCGGTTCTGGATGAGCGGATCGCGCCGCTGGCGCGTCTTGCGGAGCAGCTCCGCGGACTGCCGCGCGAAGATTTCAAGGCACGACTGAAAGCTGAATTCGAACGGAGCACAACGATGGCTAGCAAACCAGCAGTAGCGACCGAGCAAAGCACCGCCGCAACAAGGCCAAGGCAGCGAGAGAAAACATCGGGAGCGTCAGAAGGTTATATACCCGCGGGATACAAGACCATCACGCCTTACCTCACGGTGGCGAACGCGCCGGGACTGATTGATTTCATCAAGGAGACTTTTGGCGCCGAAGAGGTATTCCGCACGGCTGGAGCGGCGGGCGGAGTGCATTGCGAACTGCGCGTCGGGAATTCCATGGTGATGGTCGGCGGCGGCGTGCCCGGCAAATCCTTCAGCGGCGTAGCGACCCCGACGACCTTGCACGTGTACACCCAGGATTGCGATGCGACATACGCGAGCGCGCTGAAAGCGGGCGCGGCTTCCATCGCCGAGCCGAGCGATCAGCCCTATGGCGAACGCCTCGCGGAGGTTAAGGATGCGTCCGGGAATATTTGGCGCATTTCGTTCCCCACGTATCTGGGCGAGAAACCGTACAAACCTGAAAGCGTTCAGAGCGTGCAAGTCTACTTGCACGTGAATGGGGCGGCGTCGTTGATCGATTTCCTGGAGCGCGCGTTTGGCGCAGAGGAAATGGCGGGCAGGGCTACATCACCGGAAGGGCAGATTTGGCACAGCACGATAAAGATTGAGGATTCGCAACTGGAAATCAGTGATGCGATGGATCGCTATCAATTCATGCCCAGCACGTTTTATTTGTACGTGGACCAGGCGGACGCTTGGTACCGACGTGCGTTGGATGCAGGAGCCAGCTCGGTGAAGCCGCCGGTGGACCAGCCTTATGGGGATCGTGTTGGCAGCGTGAAGGATCCCGCGGGAAATTTGTGGTATCTCTCGACGCACCTGGGCGTGCCGGAAGCGAAGGCTCCCGAGGCTGCGGTGGAAAAACCCGCGGCTAGCGTGAAGTACATCCGCGAAGGATTTCACACGGTCACGCCTTATCTGCTGGCCAGGAATGCGACGCGCTTGATTGATTTCTTGAAGGAAGGATTGGGGGCGCAAGAACGCTTCCGCGTTCCCGCCGGCGAGAGAATCATGCACGCCGAAGTGCAGATTGGCGATTCGATTGTGGAATTGAGCGACGGCAGCGAGGAGTTTCCGGCGCGCAGCACGGTGCAAATCGTGTTCGTGGATGATGTGCACGCGAGCTATCGGCGTGCGCTCGACGCGGGCGGCACTTCGCTGTACGAGCCGGTCGAGCAGGTCTGGGGTGATCGCGACGCGGGTGTGCAGGATCCGTCCGGTAATAATTGGTATTTGACGGCGCGGCGGATTTCGGCGCACGTGCCGGCGGATACGCCGACGATCGTGCCGGGGTTCAGCACGCGCGGGGCAGACCGGTTTATCGAATTCATGAAGCAGGCGTTCGGCGCGGAAGAGGCGTTCATGCACAAGGCACCTACGGGGACAGTGATTCATTCGCGAATCCGGATTGGGGATTCAATTTTGGCGATCGGTGAACTGCGGGGCGACTTTGTGGCAATGCCCTTCCATTTGCATATGTACGTGCCGGATGTGGATGCGGTGTACGCGCGGTCGGTGGCCGCCGGCGTGAAGACTTTGCGGGCGCCGAAGGATGAGCCTTACGGGGACCGGGCGGCTACGGTGGAGGATACGTTTGGGAATTTATGGTCTTTTGCTACGCATATTAAGGATGTGAAGTTTTAGGGGCAACGGCAGAATCTACCGCAGAGACGCAGAGGACGCAGAGAAAGTCAAAGAGCTTGGCGAAGATTATCGCAGGTAGGGGTTTTCGGCGCGTTCGGCGCCTATTGTGGTTGTGTCGCCGTGGCCTGGGATTACTAACGTTTCGTCGGGGAGCGTTAGGAGTCTGCTGCGGATGGAATTCATGAGGTCTTTCAGGGAGCCGCCCCAGAGGTCGGTGCGGCCTATGCTGCCTTGAAATAGCGTGTCGCCTGCGATCAACCTGGTTGCGTTATCCTCGTGCGAGTGTGCGTGAGCTTGTGCAGGGTTGTGCGAATGGGTGTGCGCTGGACTCTGCAGATCGGCTTGCAGGTGGGCTTGGGCTGAGGCTTTGGCGGGCTTGGGGCGGCCTGCGTCTTCCAGATACGATTGATCTGGGGCGCTGCTTTTTTCCACGTAGAGGCTGATGCTGCCGGGGGTGTGTCCAGGCGTGTGGATTACTCGCGCGGAGTATGGGCCCCAGCGGAGAGTGTCACCTTCCTTGACGAAGTCTTCGATGCGCGTGCTTTCCGGCGTGCGCATTCCCAGGAATTGCGCTTGCATATCGAGATGGCGGTAGAGCTCGAGGTCCGCTTCATGGATGAGGACCGGAGCGCCGGTGGCTTTGTGGAGGAGGGCGAGGCCGCCGACGTGGTCAATGTGAGTGTGGGTGCTAACGATCGCGCGGACGTTTAATTTGTGGGCGCGAAGGATTTCGAGGATGCGATCGGTTTCGTCGCCGGGGTCGACGACTATGGCCTCGCGGGTGGCGGGATCGCCAAGGATGGAGCAGTTGCATTGGAGCATGCCTACTGGAAGGATCTCGTGGATGAGATTTTCAGCCATGCTGAAAGTATAACAAGGCGGCGAGGTTCATTACGCTTCGGTTGCGAGTTGGAGCTGGGGCCGGAGAATCAGCAGGATTCGCAGATCAATCAAGGCGTGCAGGATGATGGTCCTCCCGCGGAAGCATTGTCGAATCAATGCACTCATTCAGTTGATGAGGACCGGCCGTTCCTCCGGCCAGACCAACATGTTAAACTCGCGCTACATGAAAAGGCTCTGCTTTACTCTGCTTCTAGCCTCGCTGGTCCTCGCGCAAGACGCTCCCAGGACGATGAGCAGAATCACCGTGCAGCTCGACGGCTCCGAGGTGCCACAAAACAGCTATGCCAGAAAACCGAAGACCATTTACAGAGCAGGAAGCACGTATTGCCGCGTCGAAGAAGCCCTCGATCCCGAGCATGATATTCATGGCCTCTTGATCGTGAACGAGCCCAATGCGTGGATGGTCAATCTGGCAACCAAGACCGCGCAACATTCCGTTGACCCCGGCCCGACGTTTCATTGCCATCTCCCAATTTTTTCCGGACCAGTTCCCAACACGTCGGACGAAGTGAACTACGCAAAACTGGGATTAGAGTTTGGCTACGAGTTGGAATACTTCAAGAGAATGGGTGCGGTGCGGCAAGACCCCGGGCCCGTTCTTCAGAAGCAACAAACCGTTGCATACTTCCTCGATATGGACGGGACCAGGTTCGCTCTCTTCACCTATGGCTCCAACGAATTTCCTCTGCTCGTAGCGCACACGGTCGGCAACAAGGGTGAAATGTTTTGGTACAGCGGCTATGGCCAAGTACCCTTTGATCCCAAGGTCTTTGCGAAGCCCGAAGGCGTCACCATCGCCGAAGCCTCGCGTTAGATTTCGTACTTTTCCCACGCCCCTTGGCTTGTTGTGCGTGCGTTATCGTTTCCTTCCAGCCGCGTCGCATAGTCTCGAATGGGGTTGAGCGAAGCCCCAAATAGTTGTGTTGACGAGGTCAAATGTGGAAGGTGCCGCAAACTCCTGATTAACGTCGCGGGTAATCGGAAAGTGACCCACTACCCAAAATCTGCGGCGTGCGGTTTGATAGGATGAGTTAAGACGATTACGCGAGGATTGTGCCGGGGATACGGAGACGCGGAGCTTCAGAGACGACATGGAAACGCCATTAATTAACGAGGAGCAGAGTTTGGGTGCGCGGTTTGGGGAATTTAACGGTTGCCGGTTGCCGGAATTATTTGCGGGATTTGAGGCGGAATACCGCGCGGCGCGGGAACGCGTGGCGATATTTGATACGAACTGGCATGCGGTGGTGGAGCTTACTGGGCCAGACCGGGTGCGATATTTGAATGCGATTGTTTCGAATGATGTGAAGAGTTTGGGTGAGGGATTTGGGACTTTGGCTTTGCTTTTGAATCCGCAGGGGCACATTTTGGCGGAGCTAGAGATTTACGCGTTGCAGGAGAAGTTGCTGGTTCTTTCGCATGCTTCGGTGCGCGAGAGGACTGTGGCTACTTTGGATAAATTCATCATCATGGATGATGTGACTTTGAATGATGTGACGGAACAGTTTGGGTCGCTGGCAGTGGAAGGGCCGCGGGCGGGGTCCGTGATTTCGGAAGCTTGCGGGCTTTCTTTGGAAGGATTTTCGGAGCATTCGATTGCGGAGGTGAAGATTGCTGGAGTGGCTTGCCATTTGATACGGCACGCGCATTTCGGAGGGCCGGGGGCGGAGATTGTGGCGCCACGGTTGCATCTTAGGTTTGGTGTGGGGCGCGCTTTCCGGGGCTGTGCACGCGATGCATGGAGCGCCGATTGGCATGCGGGCCTTGAATGCTTTGCGTTTGGAGGCGGGAGTGGCCTGGTTTCCTGAGGATTTCAACGATACGGTGATTCCGCATGAGGCGGGGCTTGAGACTACACATATTAGTTTTAGCAAGGGGTGTTATACCGGGCAGGAAATTGTGGAGCGCGTTCGATCGCGGGGGCAAGTGAATCGGAGGTTGGTGCGTTTGAAATTTTCTTCTGGCGAGCCGCCGTCGGCTTTGACTCGTTTGCGGTCGCAGGATGCGGAGGCTAAGGAAGTGGGGATTGTTACTAGCGCGGCGTTTTCGCCGGCGAGTGGCTGCGCGATCGGGATGGGTTATGTGCGGCGGGAGTTTAATTCGGTGGGTAGTATTTTGGATTGCGATGGGGGGACGGCGGAGGTGATTTCGCTTTAGTCGGCGACTGCAAAGGCGAATCTACCGCAGAGACGCAGAGGGCGCAGAGAAAGGCGAAAGATTTAACACAGAGTCCACAGAGAAAAGCTTTGAGGGCACGGAGAATTCGGAGAAACGACGACGACTTGTGGCTGTTAACTTTCCACTGATTACTTCCCTGCTTTAACTTTTGCTGAAATTCATGGAGCGCATGAAGCTGCCGCGATCGTTGTCTATCTTTTTTTGGAGCTGGAAGATGGCGTAGAGGAGGGCTTCGGGGCGCGGGGGGCAGCCGGGGACGTAGACGTCAATCGGGATGACTTGGTTGACGCCTTGGACTACCGCGTAATTATTGAAGACGCCGCCGGAAGTGGCGCAGGCGCCCATGGAGATGGCCCACTTAGGCTCGGGCATTTGTTCGTAGAGCTGCTTGATAACCGGAGCCATTTTTACGGAGACGCGGCCGGCGATGATCATGAGATCGGACTGGCGCGGCGATCCGCGGAAGACTTCAGCGCCGAAGCGGGCGATGTCGTAACGGGAGGAGGCCATGGACATCATTTCGATGGCGCAGCAGGCGAGACCGAACGACATCGGCCAAATCGAGCTGCGGCGCGCCCAGTTGACGACTTTATCGAGCGAGGCGAAGAGGATGCCTTCGTCTTTCAGGAAGTTTGCGTCTTGGCCGGGGGCTTCTAGCGTTACGCCTTTTGCCAGCTCGACTGCCATGGTTGTGAGGCTCCGTGCGGCTTGATTTCTGGCTAGTGCGCTGAAGTCGAAGCCGCTTTATTTATTCTGCCTGTTTGGAGCGCGCAACGCAACGGCGGAGTCTTGGGGCATTACGTTACGTTCCAACGTGGTATTCGGTTTGCACCAGGCCGCTGGGATAGTGTTGCGTTTTTATGTGCTGGAGATGCAGGTCGCGTGGAACGCTGCCAAATAGCGGGATTCCTTCGCCAATTAGCACGGGGACTCGCGTGATGATTAGACGGTGCACGAGGCCGGCGCGCAGGAATCTTTGAATAGTTACGCCGCCGTCTACGTAGAGGTGATGGACGCCGGTGGCGGCTAGTTTTGCGACGATTTCGGCGGGTTCGCCGGTCATTTGTTCTACGTTGGGTCCGCGCGCCGCGGCGAGATTTATTGTGCGGCTGCTCAGGACTACCACGCGCTTTTCACCGTAGGGCCATTCGGGAAAGGCGAGGACTGTTTCGAACGTGTTGCGGCCGATTACCAGCGCGTCTACCGTGGCGATGAATTCGTTGTAGCCGTGGGGTTCGCCGCCGCCGGCGGGCAAGAAGTCGAGAGCGCCGTTGGGCCGGGCCATGAAGCCGTCAACGCTGGTGCCGGCAAAGACTGATACGGTGGTCGTGGTGGTCATCGAGGAATCCTCGTTTGTGCGGCCCGCCATGGCGGTTTGCTAGCGAATTGGGGCACAGGACGTTACTCAGGATTGGCGGGCGTGGCCTACCATGTCTACCAGAACGGTTCTGGCGTCCGCAGTAGTGCGGACTTCGCGCGGGAAAGCGATGCGGGCGCCGCGCGTGCCGTCGTTGGTTTTCATGCGCACGTGAAAGCCAAGACGGTCAACCGAGGTCATCTCGGCTTCTTGCGAATCGATCCCCGCGAATACGCGGGCGAGAAGGACGAGGGCTTTCGCGTGATCGGCGCTCATGTGCTGGATGATCCCGGCGGCGCTGTCTGCGAGCGGGTCGGGCTCGGCGCTGTAAAATTCGGCGGCGGAGACCCAGCCCATCACGCCGAAGCCGCCTACGTAGTAAACGTCCACTACGTCCATGCGGTAAAAGGAAAAATCTTCGAAGTCCACCCAGTATTTGCTGTTGGCGTGGCGCGCGACATAAAGCTCGCGGGCTTGCGCGATTTCGGCGGCGGGCACGAGCGCAATGTTTCCGAGAAGAGTGACTCGGGACGATCCGAGTGGATCGCCTTCGGAGTCGGGCTGCGTGACCAAGAGGCTGGCATGGGGATCGGCCTGGATATTTTGCGTGTGCATGGCCATGGTGCTGATTAGGAAGATGGGATTGGCGCTGCCGTCGAGCGCGTAGGGCATTACGGAGCCGAAGGGGAAACCTGGCTGTTTGCGTGAGAGCGTGGAGAGGCTTCCGACGCGGCCGAGGTAGGCTAAGGTACGCGCGCGTTCGGCGTAGGTTGGCTCTGGGGCCGGCGGTTGGTTCGTTGGTGCGCTGGGGCTTGCGTGCTTTCCAGTTGTTGCTGAGGTAGACATTCGGTTCTCCTGCGTGCTTCCGGCAGATTCGCCCGGATTCTTTTTGCGTTGCGAGTCCTTGGAACAAGCTAACACGTTGCGGGTTGCGCTGTCAGTTGCAAGCGGACATTCCGACAGCTTGATAATTTGTACTCCGGCCAGTTGAAAATGCTCTGCTACACTCTTACCGTTTAATAGTGGTTGGTCGGCGTTTGAGTGGAAGCGATTGATTTCGAGACTGCGGAAAAGGGAGTGACATTCGATTATGTCGAAACAAGATGAGGCTGGGTTGATTTTGCAGCTTTACGAATTGCGGCGCGAAGAGGTGATGCGCAAGGCGCGGGACTGGTATTTTCGGGAGTTTAATCCGCAGACTATGGCGGAATTCAGCAATGCGATGTTGGGGGAGCACAGCGGCCATTTGCGGATGGTGGTGACGTACTGGAACATGGCGGCGGCGCTGGTGACTAACGGGGCGATCAGCATGGAGCTTTTTAACGAGAGCAACAGCGAGCACATTGGCGTGTTTGCGAAAATCGAGCCCTTACTGGGCGAGATTCGTGCGAGTCATGCGCCGCAGTTTGCAGCGGGATTGGAAAAATTGATTGATGCGACGCCGGATGGACGGAAGCGGGTGGCGGCGAGTCGCGAACAGATGAAAGCGATGCGGGCGCGGCTGGCGGAGAGGCAAGCGAAGGGTGCACAGAGTTAGTGGCGGTGCAGTGTGGCGAAGGATCGCGAATTCGCGCGGCGCACGGTAGATTGGCTTCAGGGGCTGAAGCGCGGCCTTCCGTGCTGTTCATTTGCTAATCAGGTTTTAGAGATTTTTTATGCCTGGAGGATTTATCTATGTTGATGGATTCAGAAAAGCGATTCGGATTGGGGCGGAACTTTGTGCGGAGTGGGATTGCGACGGCCTGTATTGCGCTGGTGTTGTTCGCTGCTGGTTGCGGGAAGGAAGAGCCTAAGGATACGCGAGCGGCGGACGAGGCTGCGATTAAGAACGCGGATACGCTGTGGGCTAAGGCGGCTGCGTCGAAGGATGTGGATGCGACTATTGCTTATTACAGCGATGACGCTTCCCTGCTCCCGCCGAATGCGCCGATGGCTAGCGATAAGACTTCCATTCGGACGGCCTGGGCGGGATTGCTTGGTCCGGATACTTCTTTGAGCTGGCAGGCTACGAAAGTGGAGGCGGCGCGGTCGGGGGATTTGGGTTACGTGATGGGAACCTATGAGATGGAGAGCAAGGACGCGTCGGGGAAGGCGGAGAGCGATCGCGGGAAGTTTGTAGAGATTTGGAAGAAGCAGGCGGATGGGAATTGGAAAGCGGCGGTGGATATTTTCAATTCGGACTTGCCGGTGGCGGCTGCTAAGCCGGCGGCTGCGGTGAAGAAGAAGGCGGCGCGGCATCGGCACGCGCGGAAGCGGCGAACGGCTAGCTGAAGGCTGGGCGATTCAACGCTTGGCGAAGGCTGTTCACCGCAGAGACGCAGAGTACGCAGAGAAAGGCAAGGGAAAGACTTAACACAGAGGGCACAGAGAGTATTTCGCGCGGCGGATTGTCCGCCTAGGGCTGAATGCACATCGAAGAGAGATCCCTCGCTGCGCTCGGGATGACAACGTATCTGTACTCCTGCAAACCCAGAAATCGCGGCGTCACGTCACTAAAAAGCGCCGTCTCGTTTACAGAAAGTGCCTTGCGCTGGCCCCAAAACCGAAGAGAGATCCCTCCCTTCGGTCGGGATGACAACTTAACTTACTGCGTCAGGGCAATCACGATTACAGGCGCTATTGATTTAGCGGTGACCGTGGCCACCGCCGCCACCGCCATGGCCGCCACCACCGTGAGATCCGCCGCCGCCGAAACTGCCACTGCCGCGGGCGGAGAAACTGCGCGCTTGTCCGCCGTGGTTGTAGCCGCTGAAGGCACCGGAACGTGTGCCGGACTGGCCGCGGGACTGGCCGTAGCCGCGCGCAGCGTGGTTATCGCCGCCAAACGGATGTGCGGAAGCGCCGGGATGATTGTAGACGCCGCCGCGGTTGAAAGAATTGGCGCCGCCACGTCCATAGTTTCCGCCGCGACCGTGTACCGCCGCGATACCGCCACGGTTGACGTTGTTAGCTACGCCGCGATAGCCGCCGCCGCGATAGTAATTATTACGATTGTAAAAAGTCGAGCTGCGCGAATAGTAGGGATGGCCGCCCCAGTAGACTCCGTGGCCGCGCCAGTCGGCGCCCCAGTGACCCCAGCCCCAACCGAAGCCAGCGAAGAAGCCGACTCCAAAACCGATACCGAAAGAAAGATACGGCCCGCCGAACCAGATGCCGGGATAAGGATACCAGTAGGGCCACGGCGAGATCGGATATCCGTAGACGACCCACGGATTGTAGGCTGGGACGTAAACGACCTGGGGATTCGCGGGTTGAATGACGATTGTGGAACCCTGATTCTGAACCGTTTGCTGCGGCGTGGATTTTAGATTGCCGGCTTGTTCGGCTTTTTGACGCATGACTTGGATAGCGTCCATCACATCTTGTTGCTGGTTGTAGTAGGCGTCGCCGAGAGATGAGGTCCAGGAAATATTTTTGTCCATATTGCCGAGGACTGACGGGAATGCGGTGAGCGCTTTCACGCTGGGGTCCCAGTCCATCTTATCTACGGCTTGGGCGAGGGCGTCGCCCTTTAGGTCCTGATGGTTTTGCACCCAACGGTCGGCTTCTACGATCTCGGCTGGGAAAGTGGAGGCCGCGAGAATTTGGGCGACCAGCGAATCGGGATAGAGCGCGATGGGGGCTACCAGTTGTTGCAATTGTTCCGGAGTTTGGTGGGAGTATGCCGGAGCTGGCGGGGCCTGGTTTGAAGCTTGTTGGTCTTGTGGTGGTGGTTGGGCTGGCAGGCTTTGCGGCCACGTGACTACGAGCAGACCAAACATTGCCAGGACTGCGAGCGCCTTGGTGGGCCAGTGATATGTGGTGTGCGGGAACTTATTAGTGCTTGCGAGATTTTGTGGGGTCGTCATCTGTGGACGCCTCCTATGCCGTTAGATTAGGAGATTCGGCGCGAAGTTGCAAAAACGAAAAACATGAAATGGCGGTTCACCGACTACAGAGAATCTGGTACGGATTTCAGTTTTGCGGCGGAACGCAGGTTCGCGCGACGCTTATTCGACCGCAGAGACGCTGGGCGCACAAAGACGCACGAAGCCGACACCTCATAAAACACAGCGGACGCGGGAAAGTTGCGTATGGGAAAATGCAGATTCGCGAGCGGCTGGGTCGCGCGCTTGGCTCGATTCGAAGCGAAGAGAGATCCCTCGCTGCGCTCCCTTCCTGCGTCAGGGCGAACGGGATGATAGATACCTGGATTTGAATGCAAAGGTGCGGATTACAAATGCAAAGGCGCGGCGAGGCGCGCCTCGCCGAGGAGAAAGCGGCGGCGCGCCGCCGCATTCCATAATGTTGGGTGCCGCTTTTGCTGAGTTGCTGGCTACGGGTGAATTGTCGTACGCAGGGCGGGTCCCAGACCCGCCCCTACGAAGTGCGTTGGCGCACAGCCAAGAGTGGCTGTGCCGTTATTCGGGCTTTTGGTTGTTGTCCGCGGACTGTTCTGGGGCTTCGGACTTTTGCCAGGTGGAGTCTGGGTCGTAGGCTTTCATGGCTTTGACGCGTTCTGCGGTGCGCTTGCCTAGATCTTTTTCGTAGACTACGCCGTCTTGGTCCACGAGGAAGGTCATCACGCCGGAATCGCGATAGTTGGCCGGATAGGCTACAAAGGCGAATCCTTTGGTCATCTTGCCGTCAACTATGTAGCTCATGGCACCGCCGGTGGCGTTACCGCCCTGCCCCACGAGAATCTGATAATAGTAGCCGCGGAAAGGCTCGTGGCCGGTGGGACTGCCAGGGACTACTCCATCGCTGCCGGCGTTGGCTACGAGCGGGCCTATCGGGCTTTCGGATTTCAGATCGGTGGCGGGCCAATAGAGACCGTCTTGTTTGCCCTCGTCGCTGACGAAGCGTTGCGCGTATTGATTATTTTCCTGCGAATAATATTGTTTTTGCGCAGCGACTAACTCCTGGCAAACACGGATGGCGGAGAGTTCGTTCTTGCCGACGCGGCGGTAGAGAATTTCCTGCTTTCCGGCGACGGTGTCGAAATACCAAAGATTGCCTTTCTTCATGAGCGGTATGGGATCGGGCCAATTTTCGGCGCCTATGTAGAGAGTGGTGGTGCCGTCAGGTTCGGTGACCAGGCGGTGCATGACTTTGTATTTGTCCACGAAGTTGGTCCGATTTTCCTGGTCCTGCGCGGGATCGCCGGAGGAAATGATTTTTTTGCCCTGCGGGCCGAGGACTTCGAGCATGGCTTTTTCGTCGTTCTTTTCGGCGGCGTCTGCTAGAGCTTGGCTGGCGGCTTCGGCGGTGGGATAGGTTTTTTGGCCGGGATCTTGCGCGCGGGAGACTGCGGGAAAAGTGGCGGCGACGATTAGGGCGAGAATGATTGTTCGCGATTTCGTGACTGCTTTAAGGATTTCAGATTTTTGGTACGAGTCAGGCATGGCTAGTGTCTCCGTTTCTAGTTCAGTGCTCCTGCTGCTTTGATTCATGGCCCGTGCGAGAAGTTGCAACTTGTGCCTTGCCCTCAGGGGCCAAAGCCGGACTGATTCTTTGCCGACTACGGCGCGGCCGAAGCCGCACCCTGACGAAAGCGAAGAGAGATCCTTCGCTTCGCTCAGGATGACGACCTCTCTTATATGTTGTAAACCCAAAAATCGCGGCCTCACAGCGTGAAAAAGATAGTTGGCAAACGTCGCGAGGTAGCGCGTGCAACGTCGGGTTACCGGTGGCGGCCGCCGCCACCACCGCCGCCGCCGCGGAAGCCACCACCTCCACCGCCAAAGCTTTGGGCACCGCGCGAGGAGTAGCTGCGGCTTTCTCCGCCGTGATCGTAGCCGCTGAAGGCGCTGGAACGCGTGCCGCTGTCAGTACGGGGTTGGTCAGACTCGCGGCTTTGCGGCTGCGAATTGCCGAAGCCGCGGGCGGCGTGATCATCGCCATTGAACGGTTTCGCGGGGGCGCCGCCGTGCGTCGCGCCAAGCGCGTTGCGGTTGTCGTAGCCCTGGCCGTGTTCCTGCGCGAGATTACGGTTTACGTTAGAACCTACGCCGCCATAGCCGCCGTTTCGGTAATAGTTGTTGCGGTTGTAAAACGTGTTGCTGCGGGAATAGTAGGTGTTGTGGTTGTAGACGACATTATGACCGTGCCAGTCTGTGCCCCAATTATGCCAGCCCCAGCCGTAGCCGCCGTAAAAGCCAATACCGAAGCCTACGCCGAAGGAAAGATACGGACCGCCATACCAGATTCCCGGATACTCATACCAATACGGCCACGGAGTGATGGGATAGCCGTAAACGAGCCACGGATCGTAGGCGGGAACGTAGACGATTTGGGGATCGGCGGGCTCGATGACGATGCTGGGCCCTTGCTGCTCGACCGTTTGTTGCGACGTGGATTTCAGGTTGCCGGTTTGTTGCGCTTTCTGGCGCATTACCTGGACGGCGTCCATGACGTCTTGTTGCTGGTTGTAATAGGCGTCGCCTAGCGAGGAGGTCCAGGAAAGATTCTTGTCCATGTTGGCTAGGACGGTGGGAAAGGCCGTGAGGGCCTTTATGCTGGGATCCCAACTCTGTTGGTCAACCGCTTGCGCTAGCGCGTCACCTTTCAAGTCCGGATGGTCTTGGACCCAGCGATCGGCTTCGACGATTTGTGCGGGGAATGTGGAGGCGGCTAGAACTTGCGCGACTAAAGAGTCCGGGTAGAGCGCGATCGGGGCTACTAGTTGTTGCAATTGTTCTGCAGTCTGCGGCGTGTAGGCCGGGGCTTGCGGCGCGGCGTTCTGGCCGGGTTGCTGAGCATCCTGCTGCTGCGAATCTTGTTGCTGCTGATCTGGCGCGTCCTGGAAGGCGGAAGTTGTTTGCGGGTAGGCGGCGAAGGATACAGCGAGCGCTAACGAGGAGAGGAGCAGCCGCTTCGTCCATCCGGACGTTACGTGGCTTGCAGTGCGTTCGCGCGCGTAGTTGTTCATGGATTTCTCCGGGACATACATTTTCGGGGCGTCGCGATTGCGCGCAGCCCGGAAGTCTAGTTTATCATGTGCAAATTTTTGCCGGCTTGCGGAGCTGGCAGTGGGTGGTCCATCGGCAGGCTGCATCATAGAATAATTTTTGGAATTATTCGACAGGTAAGAATGGGAACGGGCCGCTCCCTATTGCAGCGGCGCGTTGGGTCTTCTACCTAGCATAGCTTTTTCAATTTGTTGTTGAACGTGGCTGCGAAATTCCAGCGGATGCGCCATTTTGTGGAAGGGCTCGGGAGTGCCGCCCGTGCCGATCATCACGATCGTGCCGTAGCCTAACATTCTGCCGATTGGGGTTTCGCTGACTTCGATGCTTTCTACTTTATTGAGGAGCATTTCGAGGGTCTTGCGGCTCATTAGACCTGTCTTGATGACTACGCGGTGGTTGGTCACTGCCATTTCGGTGGCGTTGCGGCGGGCCACGCCGATCAGAATCACGACTAGACCGCAGACTAGTAACGCGACGCCACCGGCTTCCATGAGGTGCAAATCAGTGATGTCCATGCTCGTGTGGCTGAGCGCGTAAGCGAGCAGCAGCGCGCCGGGTATGCCGAGTAGCAGGCATCCAACGATGAGGCGGCCTAGCATTACGATCCAGTGGAGGCGAGTCTCGTAGATTACTGTTTCGCCGGGGACTAGGTTTTTGTCTACGTAGCTCATGTGGTCCTTCGGTCGTGCCCGCAATCATGCGATGCGTGCGCTCGTGACTTAACGAGCGTAGCACAAGCGTTCGCTGGCGAATGGAGCGACCTGTGCCGAACTTGCGCGGGCACCGTTAGTCAGGGTCGCAAGCGGAAAGGCCGGCGAGGCTTGCCTCGCCGAAGAGAAAGCGGCAGCGCGCCGCCGCACCCCATATTGTTGGTTGCCGCATCCGCGTTTTCGCAGGGGTTGTACCGACCAGATTCGTTGCGGAATTAGCAGGGCGGCGAGGCAAGCCTCGCCTGGCAAATTTTGGTGGTGTGCAAAAACACTTGAGACGGCGGTAGCAAGCTGCCGCACTCCCAGATGTTGCCATGTTGGCGTCGTCGGCACTTCCGGGCGAGTTGTGCGAGGCACTGGCTTGGCGGTTACGATTCCAGATTTGCTGTGGGTAGGAATTGTGGGGGCTTGCGGGCTTTTGTGGCTTGCTCGAAGGCGTAGGCAAGTTTGATTAGGATTGGTTCGCTCCAAGCGCGGCCGAAGAAGGAGATGCCTACTGGCAGGCCGAAGACGTGGCCTGCCGGGACGCTGACGCTTGGGTAGCAGGCTACTGCCGCGGCCGTGGAGCTTTGGCCGCCGGCGTTATCGCCGTCAACTAGATCGGTGAGCCAGGCGGGGCCGCCAGTGGGAGCGATTAGCGCGTCGAGTTTGAATTTGTCCATGGTGGCGTCAATTCCCTCCTGGCGGGCCAGGCGCAGGTTGTTGCTGAGCGCGTCGAGATATTCCTTGCTGGTGAGCGGGCCTTTGGCTTCGGCTTTGATGAACATGTCCTGGCCGAAATAGGGCATTTCCTTTTCGCGATTTTTTTCGTTGAAAGCGATTACTTCTTGGAGGGTGTGGACGGGAGCGTTGGGGCCGAGGCCGGCGAGGTAGGCGTTCAAGTCGGCTTTGAGTTCGTAGAGCAGGACTATCTCTTCATTTTTGCCGACGAGGGTGCTGGTGGCGATGTCCGCCGGATCCACGATCTCCGCGCCATTTGCTTTCATCAGGTCGAGCGCGTGCCCCATCAGCGCGTCCACGCCATCGTTGAAGCCAAAATATTTTCGGACTACGCCGATACGGGCGCCGCGGAGACCGTTTGGGTCGAGGAATTGCCCGTAATCGGTGAACCATTTGCCGTAGCCCGCGGCTGTTGCGCTGTCGTCGGGGTCCGCGCCGGTGAGAGCGCCGAGCAAGATGGCGGCGTCGCGAACGGTGCGGCACATGGGGCCTGCGCTATCTTGCGTGTGCGAAATGGGAATGATGCCGCTGCGGCTGACGAGGCCGACGGTGGGCTTGATGCCTACAGTGCCATTCGCGGAGGAAGGACAGACGATGGAGCCGTCGGTTTCCGTGCCGATGGAGATGGCGCAGAGATTCGCGGAGACTCCGGCGCCGGAGCCGGAGCTGGAGCCGCAAGGGTTGCGGTCGAGCGCGTACGGATTTTTCGTGAGGCCGCCGCGGCCGCTCCATCCGCTGGTGGAATATCTGGAACGGATATTGGCCCATTCGCTGGGATTGGATTTGGCGAGAATCACGGCACCGGCTTCGCGGAGTTTTCGCGCTACGTAAGAATCTTTGGGAGGCTTTGCGCCTACGAGGGCTAGCGAGCCGGCGGTGGTGCTCATGCGGTCGTGCGTATCAATATTATCTTTGAGGAGGACGGGGATGCCGTGGAGCGGGCCGCGTGGGCCTTTTTCTTTACGTTCTTTGTCGAGGGCGTCGGCGATGGTTAAGGCGTCGGGATTGGTTTCGATCACGCTGTTGATGGTTGGGCCGCTTTTGTCTATGGCGTCAATGCGGGATAGGTAGAGTTCGGCGATCGAGCGGGCTGTGTACTTGCCGGATTTCATGTTGTCTTGCAGGTCGGCGATGGTGATTTCGTCCAGTTCGAAGGACTTTACTTGCACGGGGATCGGCGCGTTTTTTGTGCGCGTTGGCGCGGCGGCATTGTTGCCGCTTACTTCGATTCCTGCGGCACGCAGGGATGGCGCGAAGGCGGCGGCCATGCTGCTTAGGGCGCTGGTTTGCAGGAATTTGCGGCGAGGTGATTTGGAGATGTTGGATTGTGGCTTTTCAGGATTTTTCACGGCTCGACCCTTTCGGCTTGGATTGACGCGGAGACATGGTACGTCAAGTGTGGCGGATTCGGCGAGGAGGGGTGAGCGGACGCAGCGGGCGGCGCCAACGTCAAAACCAAGAGAGCCCGGCCCGGTTCGATAATGCCGAACCGGCCTCTACACAATTCAAAGGCAACTGCATCCTTATATGATATAGCGGGCGCGCGTGCGGTCTGCCGCCGGGGCCCATCTGGCGGCGTTCACTTCACTTCGATTGTTAGCGTGGCGGTCTTGGTGTTGCCTTTGCCATCGTCGGCGGTGAAGGTGTAGGTGGTGGTTTTCTTGGGCGAGATTTGCATGCAGCGGTCGTTGGAGGGCCAAACGCTGGCTTCGGGAGGATCGAGCTTTACGGATTTGGCATTGGAGACGCCGTAGCACATTTCTACCGTGTCGCCGCGATGGATCACGCCGGGAGTGGCATAGAAGCTGACGATTTTAAACTCGCTGCCGCCTAGAGTTTCGTAGGTTTTCTCGGCGTCTTCACGCTGGGCGGCTGATTGTGCGGCTTTTTGTTTGGCGGCTAGATCTTGATTTTCCTGCCAGCGGGACCAGAAGGTGTAGGCGGTGTAGAGCAAGATGAGTGCGACTATCGCGCCGAATACTTTCCACATGGTGCGGACGGTGCGTGGGGCTTTTTGTTCTGGGGCTTCGAGCGTCATGGTTCTTCTCCCGAAGCGATCTTACGAGACTTTGCGGAAACACGCGACTAGTGGCTTTAGGGGCTAAGGCCCCTCGTTTTGTCTGACGCTTACGGCGGGACTGAAGTACCACCCTTCCAACAACGCGGACACGATGATCGCTCGTTCTTATGGCCGGATTTCGACCGCGGTGCCTACGGCTACCTGCGGATAGATTTCCTCGATCTCGGCGTCGGTTACGGCGATGCAGCCATTGGTCCAATCTTTCTCGCGATGCAGGGTCCCCATCCACGCGTATTTTTTCTCGAGGCCGTGGATTTCTATTTCGCCGCCGGGATCCACGCCCAGCTTTTTGGCGCGGGCGCGGTCGGCCGCGTTGGGGTAGGAAATGTGCAGCGCGAGATCGAAGCGGCTGACTGGTTTCTTTTCGTCGATCGTGTAGTTCCCTTCCGGAACTTTGTGGTCGCCGGCGCGCTCTTTGGCGCCGACGGCTACGGTGCTGAACGCGACGTGATACGTCTTCAGGGCTTGGCCATGGCTCATCAGAGTCATGGTGTGCGCGGACTTCTCTATGAGGATGAGGTCAACTTTTGCGTGCGGCGGCGACTTTTTGCGCGAAGCGTCGATTGCGGGAGCGAAGCGAAAGAGCAGGAGTGCGAGACCGATGCGCGTCATCAGCATGCCACCGTCATGGCACCCGCAGGACGATTTTTCCGAATTGCTCGCGAAGTTCTAGGCGCTCGTGGGCTTCGGCGCATTTTTGTAGCGGGAGGACTACGTCGATTATTGGCTTCAGCAGGCCGCGGCGGAGGAGTTCTAGCGCGGAGAATAGTTCGGCTTTGCTGCCCATGTAGCTGCCTAGGATTGTCAGGTGGCGGATGAAAAGATAGTTGATGTCAATTTTTCCTTCGGGGCCCGCTGGTGGCGCCGCAGGTTACAAGGCGGCCGTTGACGGCCAAGCTGCGAATGCTGTCGTTCCAGGTGGCTTGGCCTACGTGTTCGAGGACGACTTCGACGCCGCGGCGATTGGTTAGGCGTTTGATTTCGTCGGCGATTTTTTGCGTGGAGTGATTGATGACGTCGTCGGCACCTAGTTCGCGGGCTTTGGCTAGTTTGGCGTCGGAGCCGGCGGTGGCGATGACTTGCGCGCCTGTGGCTTTCGCGATTTGGATTGCGGCGGTGCCTACGCCGCTGCCTGCGGCGAGGATCAGGACTGTTTCGGCGGGCTTCAATTGCGCGCGGGTGATCAGCATGTGCCAGGCAGTGAGTGACACGAGCGGAAACGCGGCAGCTTCCTCGAAGCTGAGATTTGCGGGAATAGGGACGCAATTGACGGCGGGAGATTTCACGAATTCGGCGCAGCCGCCGTCTACCATGCGGCCGAAGAGAGTGTAGGCGCGGCAGAGATTGTCTTCGCCGGCGAGACATTTTTCGCATTGGCCGCAGGAGATGCCAGGTTGAAGGAGGACGCGGTCGCCGACTTTTACGTTTGTTACTTTGTCGCCGATGCGGGCGACTTCGCCGGAGATGTCGCTGCCGGGAATGTGCGGAAGCGGGATGGTGATGCCCGGCATTCCGCGGCGGAGCCAGAGATCGAGATGATTGAGAGCGCAGGCGCGGACACGGATCAGGACTTCGTAGGGCGAGATTTGTGGATCGGGGACGTCTTTATATTTTAGGACTTCGGGGCCGCCGTGCTCGGTGTAGACGATTGCTTTCATGCAGGCTCCTTGCGCGCTTGGACAATCAAGTGTTAACAGCCACGGAGGAAGGGAGTCAAGCGTGGGGCGTGAGCACGAGAAATGATACGAGCGGCTTGTTGTCGGAGCTCAGGGCTCCGACGCTCTACAGTGCGAAATGGTTCAGCGGCTGAAGCGGCGGTCCGTTTTTGGCATCGTGCCGCGGCGTAAGTCGTAAAAAGCGGCAGCAAGCTGCCGCACTCCCAGATGGCGCCGGGCTGGCACTCACGGCAGTTCGGGGCGAACGTTAAGAGATATGACGCTGCAAACAAGTTCTAGAGGGCGTCCATGCAGACGAATTGAAATTTGTCAGCGTTTTTATACTGCAGAGATGTCCTGGTAAAGTCTCGGGCAACGTACGAAAGACGAAATGGATGACAGCGGCCGCGAGAGTGGGCCGAGCCGTGCGACGGTTAGAATGTAATTACTTTCAAACCGGGGATGCGCTCAAAGTGACGGACATTGACTGTCAGTAGGGAGAAGGCAAAGGACAACGCCGTGGCGCCAATGAGCAGATCAGGAAACGGAATGATGACCCCACGATTTCGTTGTTCGGCATCAAGCCTTCCCGCCAACAACGCGCACTCCTGTGTGTACGGGCACACCGCACAATCCACGAGCAAATCGTTTAGAAACGTCTGACGCCGGACGCGAATCTCTGGCAAGGGCGCGATGAATACCGTGAACCAACTCCGTCAAACCTACCGCAGAGAGCGCTGCCGGTTGATCGCCGAAGGTGATCACAATTCTTTGGATCAGTTGCTCGACGGTTTCGCGGCGCCGCTCGGCCGCAATGACAACACTGGAGTCCAGGATCAATCCCATGCGGGAGGGTCGAGCGGTTCCTGATGGCTCTCAACGGCTGCTTCCAAATCCTTGGAGAAACCATCATCCAGAGTGGCAGTGGAGGCGTGCTCTCGCGCGAGACGCAAGGATTCGGAGAGCAAGCGAACCGATGGCTCGGCTGGCTGAAGAATTGCGACGGGCCGGGCGTTTTCTTCGATGATCACTTCGGCGGCCGGCGCTGGCCATTAGCGACGCGAAGTCGCTTGCGGCGTCGTCTTCTGAGATGTGGATTACGCGCTTGGCCATGGGTGGATTATACATCGCTACTGCTGGCGATGGGACGCAAGGTGCCGTGCAGGGCAAGAGAGGGTCGAGGGCGTCAGGCGGCGCGGATTATTCTTCGCGACGGAGGGTATCGCGGGGAGTTAGACCGGCGAAGCGGCTGGCTGCGTCGAAGGCTTCGTAGCCGATGGCGACTACTAAAATCAAAATGATCCAGAGCACGGGGCCTCCTCGTTCAACTTCTTGGTTAGTAGTGATGATGGCGATGAAAACGTTTCAAACACATAGCGCTACTCGGGGAGCAGCGAACTGCCGTTGGTGGCCCCATGGATTAGACTCGCGCGATGCGTTTCGGTGGCAGCGCAGCATGAAATTATTGGGGGGTTGTGCTACGGTAACTGTATGGGGCCCGAGTACAAACTCGGAGCGTGGCACGCGGCGCAAAGTCGTTCCAGTCCTCCACGGGCCTGCGCATTCAACCAAGAGCTATCACGCAATTTCATTTATCTTTGCTTCCTTTTGCCCCAGCCAGACATAACGTGGCAGTCGAGTTGAAACGCGAACATGGATATTTTTGAAGAAGTCGTGAGGATGCGGGCGGCGGGCGAGCGCGGGGCGCTGGCGACTATCGTGCATACGAATGGGTCGATTCCGAGTTACGAGAGTTCGCGGATGCTGGTGCGGGATGACGGCTCGATTTTGGGGACGGTGGGCGGCGGGTGCGTGGAAGCGGAAGTGTGGGCGGCTGCTAAGGAAGTGATCCTGAGCGAGCAGCCGCGGAAGCTGACATTTAATTTAAATCATGACGCGGAGTACGACGCGGGGTTGATTTGCGGCGGCACTTTGGAAATTTTTGTGGAGCCGGTGCTGCCGCCGCCGATGCTTTATATTTTTGGCGGAGGGCACGTTTCGACGGCGGTGGCGCCGATCGCGCACCAAGCGGGATTCCGCATTGGGATCGTAGATGACCGCGAGGCGTTTGCGAACCTGGAACGGTTTCCGATGGCGGCGGAGATTTACACTTCGTACGCGGAAGCATTCGAAAAGATCCAACCGAATTCGTCGTCGTACCTTTTGATTGTGACGCGCGGGCACAACGGCGATATGCGCGTGCTGGCGTGGGCCATGGCGACCGAGACGCGAGGGTTCGTGCCGCGTTATATCGGAATGATGGGCAGCAAACGAAAAGTGATTGCGGTATACAAGGCCCTGGAAAAGGAAGGATTCGCTCCCGCACAATTTGACCGTGTACACGCTCCCGTTGGATTAGATATTGGCGCACTTACGCCGCAGGAAATTGCCGTCAGCATCATGGCGGAACTGATTGCGGTACGCCGCAACGCGCACAACCTCCCCAGCAAATCGGTGAAAATTTCAGAAATCGCCCAGCTATTGCAGGAGTAACGCAATGCTTGCCGTCGCAATCCTGGCCGCTGGGCAATCTCAGCGGATGGGCCAGCCAAAAGCGCTGGTTCCCTTCCAGGGACTCAGCTTCGTCGAACACTTGATTACAGCAACGCGCCACGCGCGGATTGCGGTGACGCGCGTCGTGCTGGGCGCCGGTGCGCATGAGATCCGGGCGAAGTTGCCGGTGGATTCGGGGTCCATTGTGGTGAATTCGGATTGGCCGAAGGGCCAGCTTTCGTCTATTCATGCCGCGATACGCAGTTTGCCGGCGGGCGGGAGCGAAGGACTGATGATTTGTCCCGTGGATCATCCTTTGATCTCACGGCATTTGGTGGCACAGCTGGTTGCAGCATTCGATTCCAGCCGGAAAGCTGTCGTATTGCCGAAGTATCATGGACGGCGCGGGCATCCGGTGATTTTTCGCGCGGAGCTCTATGATGAACTGCTGGCGGCGCCGCTGGCGGTGGGAGCGCGGCAGGTGGTGTGGGACCACGCGACGGAAGTCGCGGAGGTGGAGACGGAAGAAGAAGGCGTGATTCTGAACCTGAACGATCCCGAAACTTTAAGGAAAGCGCTGGGACATTTCGAACCGCCGCCTAAGGAAACTTTTTGAGGAGGGCCGCGACGGCATCGGTGCAAAGCTGGGCGGCGTGGAAGGTGGCGGGCGGCAAGCCGCCGAGGGCGGCGGAGATTTCTTGCGGAGGGATGGCGCGGAGTTCCGCGGGAGATTTGCCGAGGAGGAGATCGGTGAGGACGGAACTGGAGGCGATGGCGGCGACGCAACCCTGCGTCTTGAAGCGTGCAGCGGCGACGCGCCCGGCGTCCAGGCGCACGGACAGACGTAAAATGTCACCACAGACGGGATTGATGACTTCGACGGTGGCGGTCGCGTCGGGGAGGTCCCCGGCATTATGGGGATCGCGGAAATGTTCCAGAATCGCGTCGTTGAACACGAAAGAACCTCGGGCGCGTAGAAAATTAGCGGCGATGAAGAACTGCCGCGACGAAAACGGAATTACTATTATGCGGCGGGGAGTCGCTGGAGAGTTGATAAAAGTTTTATCAGGGTCTTTCGGAAATCTTCGCTTCGTGGTTCAAACTTGTTGACAGGAGTCGGGTTAGGCATATAACTTATCAGTCCCAGCCAGCGCTTTCCCGAACAGGGCGCGGAAAAGCGGCCGTTAATTCGCCTACAGATAGGTTCAGGAGATAGAAAGATGCGACGAATTGGATACATCTTCACGCTCGCACTGGTGCTCGCACTATTGAGCGCGACAGCCAGCTTTGCGCAGGATGGGAAGCTGAAGATTAAGGTAACGCCCCCTCAGGCATACGTTTTCGTAGACGGCAATGCTATTCGGGAAGGAAGCCATTCCATCAAGCTGGCGGCGGGAAAGCACACCGTGGTGGTGGTGAACTACGGATACAAGATTTCGACCCAGGACGTGAACATCGAGGCCGGGAAGTCAACCGATTTGAATGTGGCGCTCGAGGCGTACGGCGACAAGGTGGCTGGCCCATGGGGCCGCGTCTATATCTCGGGAACGGATGCCCGTGCGGCGGTGCTATCGGAAGGAAAGACTCCGGGGTATTTTGTGGGCCATGTGGACGAATTTGACAACGATTTCTGGCTGTGGAAGCAGGAGCTATTGCTGCCTCCGGGCACGCATCATCTGACGATCACGCGCGGGGGGAAGGAACTGTGGTCGGGCGACGTGAACGTGGAAGCGGGCAAGAAGGTTTCGATTGACGTGGGTAAGAACAAGCAGGTGACGTCCGACTGGTCCAAGCGCGATGCCGACTTGACAAAGAAGGCTCCGCTGCCGCGCTTCCATGCGGGCATCGCCAGTGCGACGATCGTGATCGCGCCGGTGAAAGCGACGATGACGAATACCAGCGCGAATATCAATTGCGGCCAGAGCACGAATCTGGAGTGGCAGACGACTGACGCGGTGGACGTGAGCATTGACAACGGCGTGGGCAACGTGGCGAGCAGCGGGTCGCAAGCCGTTTCGCCGCACGCGACGACCACTTATACGATGACTGCGACGGGACCGGGTGGCAAGGTAACCGGAACCGAAGCAGTGAACGTGAACACGGCGGTGACGGCGACTTTGGCGGCGAATCCGACGGAATTGCACTATTTGAAGATGGGCGACAAGGTCATCACCGATGATTCCGGGACGCTGACCTGGACGACCACGAATGCGGATTCGGTGAATATCGATCCGATCGGCAAAGTGGATCTGAACGGCAGCCAGGCGATCAAGGCGGACCCGACGAAGCAGGATATGGGTCCGGTGGACGAGACGCATACCTACACGATGACCGCGACGAACGTTTGCGGCGGGTCCAGCACACAGACTGCGGCAGTGCACGTGACCGGTTCGATCGAACCGATCCCTGAGGTCGTGCTGCAGAGCGTCTTCTATCCGACGGATTACCCGGACAAGAAGAACCCGCAAGTTGGGTTGCTCAAGAGCCAACAGCTGGATCTGGCGACGCTTGCCGCTGGATTCAAGAAGTATTTGATTTACGATCCCGACGCGAAACTTTCCATCGAAGCTCACGCCGACGTACGCGGCTCGAAGCCTTTCAACCAGGATTTGAGCGAACGGCGCGTCGAGCGCATCAAGCAATATCTGGTTGATCAGGGGATCGGGGCGGACAAGATCCAGACGGCGGCATACGGCAAGGATCGCCCGATGGAGAAGTCCGAAGTGAAGACCCTGGAATCAACGAACCCGAACACACCACCGAAGGCGCGTCTGCGGAATGTGACTGGCGATTGGTACGCTTACAACCGCCGCGCGGACATCGTGCTGCTGCCATCGAACAAGACGTCGACGCAGTTTTATCCACACAATGCGGACGACTCCGGAATTCTTTGGCAGATCCCGAAGCCGAGCTTGAAGAAGGTGGAGGCGGCGCAGTAAGAGGAGTTCAACAGGGCGGCGGCGGATTTTTCGCGGCTGCGTAGTAGATGGGACGCGCCGGGGAGCGATGCTCTCCGGCGCGTTTTTGTTTTGGGGCGTGCGGCGGTGATGCGGGAGGCGTGGGCGGCGCGGTTGCCTTCGGGCAGGATGCGAGCAGCGCGGATTACATCGAAGAGAGGTCCTTCGCTGCGCTCGGGATGACAAACGATTTTATTAATTTGCAAAGACAGGTACATTGCGCCCTCTCAGAATTTTGCACGGGCCTAACCGAACGTTTTCGTAAATCACTGCGCAGGGACGTAGAATTGGTTACGTCATGACACGAAAGAGTTCATCGGGAATGAGAATCGTTTCGCTGGCGCCTTCCGTTACTTCCATTTTGTTGGAGCTGGGGGCGGGGCGCGAGCTTGTCGGCGTCAGCAAGTGGTGCAAGGACGTGGCGGATGTGGGGCGGCGGCCTGCGGTGGGCGATTGCTGGAGGTTGGATGTGCGGGAAGTGATGAAATTGCGGCCTACTTTGTTGATTGGGTCGGTGCCGTTTGCGGCCGAGGCTGTGGGGAGATTTTGGAGCAGCCGGTGGCGTTTTTGGCTTTGAATCCGAGGACGCTGGCGGATATCGAGAGCGATATTTTGGTGTTGGGGCGGGTGGTGAAGCGAGCTACTGCGGCGGAGCGATTGGTACGGCGCATGCGTGGGGCGTTTCGCGATGTGGCGGTGACTGCGCGGAAGCGCGGCGGGGCCCGTGCTGTGCGGCCGCGGGTTTATTGCGAGGCTTGGCCACATCCGCGAATTAGTTCGCCGCCTTGGGTGGCGGAAATGGTGAAGATTGCCGGCGGCGAGATGGTGGTGAAGGCTGGGGCGCGGGTTTCGGATCAGGAGGTGGCGCTGGCGCGGCCGGACATTATTATTTTGGCTTGGACTGCTGCGGGGGATCGGGCGAAGGTTGCGACGGCTTTGCGGGTGGCGGCTTGGAGAGGATGTGCCGGCGGTGCGGGAGCGGAGGGTGTTTGTGGTGCGGGATGAGATTTTGAATACGCCGGGGGCGCCTTTGATTTTGGGAGTCCGGGAGTTGCGGCGATTGATTGAGGTTGTTCGACGGGGGGACCAGGACAGCGCGGCAAAGATTACCGCAGAGACGCAGAGGACGCAGAGAAAACCGAAGGCAAAGATTTAACACAGAGAGCGCCCTTCGAACCGGCACTGCCGGTTCTCAGGGTGAATCGCCCTGCTGGGCGATTCACAGAGAAAATCGGAGAACCGTCAGAAATGATAATCGTGGTGGCTGGGGTGATTGAATCTGGGGGCAAGATTTTGGTTTGCCAGCGGAGGCGGGGGGATACGTTTGAGTTGATGTGGGAATTTCCTGGCGGGAAGTTGCAGACGGGAGAGACGCCGGCTGAAGGGTTGGCTCGGGAGCTGCGTGAAGAGTTGGGAGTGGAGGCGGAGGTGGGCGCGGAATTATTTCGGACGCGGCATCGTTATGCGGAATTCAGTGAGCCGATTGAATTGGTATTTTTGGCGGCGACGGTGGATGCTCGCGAGATTCGGAATAATGTGTTTGAGAGCATGGAGTGGCGGGCGGCTTCTGCGCTTGCGGAGCTGGAGTTTTTGCCGGCGGATCGGGAGTTCATTGCGCTCTTGGCGCGTGCGAGCGTTGCTCGGCGGAGCGATTAAAGATCTAACACAGGGCCCACAGAGAAAAACTGAGGGCACGAAGACAGGGCGCAGAATTAGATTAGAAATGGTGGACGATGGCTCATTTAATTCCTCCCGCGTCGTGCTCCCGGCGAAAACACGAAAAAAGCGCAGAGCGATGGAGGGCTTACGGAAGCGTTGCTGATCATTACGGGCACGATGGGAGCCGGTAAGACCGCTGTGATGGCTGAAGCGTCGGATATTCTTGCGCAACGCGGGATTGTCCATGCGGCGATCGATCTGGATGCGCTTGGGCTTGCTCATCTTCCGTCCGCAGCGCGCAGCGATGGCGTGATGTACGACAACCTTCGATCTGTCGCCAGGAACTATGCCGCCTTGGGAGTGGAGCGATTCTTAGTGGCGCGCGCAATCGAAAGCGATGCTCAGCTTAGGCGTTGCCGCAACATTATTCAGGCTGCAAACACCGTCGTCTGCCGTCTGACGGCGAGCATCGAAGCGACGAAGCGGCGAGTAGAGATGCGCGAGTCAGGGATAGCACGGCGGGAATATGCCGCTAGGGTTGTGGGACTGAATATCATCCTTGATCGCGAGCAATTAGAGGACTTTGCTGTCGTTAACGAGAATCGCCCGTTGACCGATGTCGCGCTCGAAATGCTAGTCAAAGCGAGATGGATTTCTAACTGATCCGCTACCGCAGGGTGCGAAGAGGATGTGCGCTAGTTGCTGTTGAGGTGTATTCTAGTGTGGAGAGATTGTAGAGCGCGCACCGATGATGGAGGTGACGGGCTTTCGCATTTGAATTTGATGAGGGCCAAGCGAGGACATGGATAACGAGACGATTGTACCGCTGCAAGGGTTAGACCCTTCCGAGATTCAAGAGTGGCTGGAATCGCTGGATTCAGTTTTGCAATCGAGCGGTCCCGAAGTCGCTTCCTACATTCTGGAACGCCTGCGCGCACACGCCAAAGTAGTGGGAATTGAAATTCCGTTTACCGCGAAGACTCCTTACGTCAATACCATTCCACACAGTTTGCAGCCGGCATTTCCGGGCGATCAGCAACTGGAGCGGCGCATCAAGAGCCTGGTGCGCTGGAACGCGATTGCCATGGTGGTGCGCGCGAACCGCGAAGAACACAATATTGGCGGGCACATTTCGACGTACGCGTCGGCCGCGACCTTGTATGAAGTTGGATTCAACCATTTTTTCCGGGCGCGCACGCCGAAATTCGAAGGCGACACGATTTATTTTCAGGGACACGCCGCGCCGGGGATTTATTCGCGCGCTTTCCTGGAAGGACGATTGTCAGCGGAGAAGCTCGAGAATTTTCGGAGGGAATTGAAACCCGGCGGCGGACTTTCTTCTTATCCACATCCATGGCTGATGCCCGATTTCTGGGAGTTCCCTACCGTCTCGATGGGGCTAAGCCCGCTGATGGCGATTTATCAAGCGCGTTACAACCGTTATCTGGAAGATCGCGGACTGAAGGCGGTGACGGACGCGAAGGTGTGGGCGTATTTGGGCGACGGCGAGACGGACGAGCCGGAATCGCTGGGCGCGATTACGCTTGCGGCGCGCGAAAAGCTCGACAATTTGATTTTCGTGATCAATTGCAATTTGCAGCGGCTGGATGGTCCGGTGCGCGGCAACGGGCAGATTATTCAGGAGCTGGAATCGGCGTTCCGCGGAGCTGGTTGGAACGTGATCAAGGTTCTCTGGGGCACCGAGTGGGATTCGATTCTGGATCGCGACACCGAGGGCTTGCTGGTGAAGCGCATGGGCGAATTGGTGGACGGCGAATATCAAAAGCTGGTCGTCTCTTCCGGCGCTTACGCACGCGAACATTTTTTCGGGTCCGATCCGCGGCTGTTGCGTTTGGTGGAACCGCTTTCGGATGAAGAGCTGCGGCGCTTGAGGCTGGGCGGGCACGATCCGCGGAAGGTTTATGCGGCTTACAAAGCGGCGACGGAGCATAAGGGCGCGCCGACGGTGATTTTGGCGCGGACGATCAAGGGATATGGGTTGGGCGAGGCAGGCGAAGGAAAGAATGTCACGCATCAGCAGAAAAAATTGAACGAGGAAGAGCTGCGGGAATTCCGCAGCCGGTTCGATATTCCTTTGAGTGACGAGCAGTGTGCGGAAGTTCCGTTTTACCGTCCGGCGGAGAATAGCGAAGAGATTGAATATTTGCGCGCGCGGCGGGAGGAATTGGGCGGTTATGTACCGAAGCGCAGCGTGCGGGCGCCGGCGCTGGTGGCGGACCACGACGAATTGTTCCAGGAGTTTTTGTCCGGCAGCGAAGGGCGGGAAGTTTCGACGACGATGGCGTTCGTCGGGATTTTGCGCAAGATGCTGCGCGATCCGGAAATGGGGAAACTCATCGTGCCGATCGTTCCGGACGAGGCGCGGACGTTTGGCATGGAGTCGTTGTTTCGCACGGTGGGAATTTACTCGAGCGTGGGGCAGCGTTACGAGCCGGTGGACGTGAACACCCTGCTTTATTATAAGGAAGCGAAGGACGGGCAGATTCTGGAGGAAGGAATTACAGAGGCGGGGTCAATGGCGTCGTTCATCGCAGCCGGAACGGCTTATGCGACGCACGGCATCAACACGATTCCGTTTTTTATTTACTACTCGATGTTCGGGTTCCAGCGGATCGCGGATTTCATCTGGGCCGCGGCGGATATGCGCGTGCGGGGATTTTTGCTGGGAGGAACTTCGGGGCGCACGACGTTGGCTGGAGAGGGTTTGCAGCACCAGGATGGTAACAGCCACGTGCTCGCTTTGCCGGTGCCGAATCTGCGAGCTTACGATCCGGCGTTTGCGTATGAGCTGGCGGTGATCATTCAGGATGGGATTCGCCGGATGTACAAGGAAGGCGAAAGCATTTTTTATTACATTACCGTGATGAACGAGCCTTACGCGATGCCGGAGATGCCGGGAGATGTGCGCGAAGGGATTTTGAAGGGGATGTATCGGTATCGAGCGGCTTCGAACACCGATTCGAAATTGCGGGCGCAGCTGTTTGGGAGCGGGGCGATTTTGAACGAGGCTTTGCGGGCGCAGGAGATTTTGGCGGAGAAATATGGTGTGGCGGCGGATGTGTGGAGTGTGACGAGTTATAAGGCGCTTTACAGCGATGGGATTGAGACGGATCGCTGGAACCGTTTGCATCCGGGGAAGAAGGCGCGAGTGCCTTACGTGACGGAGTGTTTGGCTGATGCGCCGGGAGTTTTGGTGGCCGCTACGGATTATTTGAAGACTTTGCCTAGCATGATTAGCCAGTGGGTGCCGCGGCGGATGGCTACTTTGGGGACGGATGGGTTTGGGCGCAGCGAGGGGCGCGCGTCTTTGCGGGAATTTTTTGAGGTGGATTCGAGATTTATTGCTTTGGCTACTTTGAATGAGTTGTTTTTGGATGGGAAGATTGAGGCGGCTGTGGTTGAGAAGGCGATTGCGGACCTCGGCATTAACGCGGAAAAGCCCAACCCCGTTAATTCTTAGAGTTGCGTGCGTTACAAATTGTGCGGACTTGGGGCGCAGCGAGCAGCGCCCCTACCTTCCTAGTTTAGTTTCTTGCAGAATGGTTGCGTCGACGTATTGCCCCGGAACAGATCTCACAAATATTCAAGCAGTCGCCAGAAAGTCCTCAGGGGTTAAAACCCCTGAGGCTTCGTCGCCTTTTCGGCACGGCTGAAGCCGTGCCCTTCCGAGAGCCATAACGATGCGCAGCGCGGGCGCACGCCTTCCTTCGGCGCGGCGCTATTTCTTGGGCTTGGCGTGGTGAGTGAGTTTGTCGTAATCGGGCATGTAGACGCAGAGGCCGCCTTGTTGCGTCATTTTGGAGTAACCCGCCACTAGTTGTTCCTTGTAGTGATTGATCGCGAAGTCGAATGGGGCTGTCGGCTGCATGTCCATCAGCAGCAGGTCCGCTGGTTCCATGGTGAGATTGCCGAAGCGGACTGTGCCGCCTTTGAATTGGAGGTAATTGCGCGCGCCGCAGTTGTTGGTGAGCGCAGGCTCACTGCCCTTCCCTTGCGTGTCGCCGAACGTCAGCGCGATTTCTCCATTGATAATTTTGATGCTGCTTAGGCGGCCTTGCAATTGGGGCGGCGGGAGGATGTATTGCGGGTCGAGGATCAGATCGTCTTTGTCCACTGAGACGCCCGGGACCTTTTTTGTGTCCAAGAGTTTTTCTGTGTCTACGCCTAGCATGTCCATCAGGCCTTTTACTGGAACGTGCAGAGCGCTCACTTTTGCGGTGTGGACGCGGATCATGCCTTCGGGAGTGAGGGAGAGCGTGCCGGTGGAGGAGAAAGGGATGCCGCCTTTGCTTACGAGCAGGCCTTTTATGGTGAGTTCATCGCCCTCGATGGTTGCGGCTAGCTTTTTTAACGGTGCGTCGGATTTGGCGAAGACGAAATCGTTGAGGTCGTTAGTTAGGCTGGTCGTGGTGAGGCTGACTTTTGCGGAATCAACGTCTATGGTGAAGGATTGTTTGTCGTCGAACACTACGATTTGATCGGGCTTGGGGGTTAATTTGCCGTTGAGCAGAGTGACGTGGACTGTGATCTTGTCGGTCAGGCGATATTGGACGTTTTTCATGGTGGTTTCGAACGTCATTGTTGGGTCTCGTGGCCGACGCTGGCGGCTTCGATGGATTTTGTTGGGCGTTGCTGGGCGCGGCGATTAGTAAGAGCGATAGGACGGTTGCTGCGGCTGGGAATTTCACTGAGTGGCTCCTGCGATTTTGGCTGCGAGGATGATAACTGGTCGTTGGTGAAAAGCTTGTCGGGCGTTCGCTGTATATATTGAGGGGAGATGCTGGCTCGCGGTTAGACCGCGCGGAAGGGATCGTTCAAAGATTTAACACAGAGGGCGCGGAGAGAGGTAGCCATGCGGACTGTTCATGAGTGCATGCGTCGGAGAAAAGCGGATCCCTCGCTCGTCGGGATGACATCCACTTCGCGTTTTGCCTAAAATCTGGGGCCGCGGTACTTCCGTCTTTGGCGAGGCGTTAGACCAGGGAGCGGCCGCCGTCTACTACCAGGATTTGGCCTGTTACGAAATCGGCTGCGCCTAGGTAGGCTACTGCTTCGGCTATGTCTTCGCCTGTGCCGGTGCGGTGGAGCGGGACGCGTTTAATGTAGTCTTCGTCGGGGGGCTCGCCGGGAAATTGGATGGTGCCGGGGGCTACGCTATTGACCAGGATTTCGGGGCCGAGGGCGCGGGCTAGGCAGCGGGTGAGCATGATGCAGCCGGCTTTCGAGACGCAGTAATGGGTGTAGGCGGGCCAGGGGAGCAGGCCGCCTAGCGAGGAGAGATTAATGATGCGGCCGCGGCCCTGGCGTTTCATGATGGGCGCGGCGGATTGCGCGCAGAGGAATTGCGATTTCAGATTGACGTTGAGGATGTGGTCCCACTGATCTTCGGTGAGCTCTTCGAATTTCGCGGCGAAGAACGTGCCGGAGTTATTGACGAGGATATCGAGGCGGCCGAATTCGTTTTCGGTGGCGGTGAATAATTTTTGGACGTCGGAGCGATGGGAGACGTCGGCTTGCACGGCGATGGCGCGGCGGCCGGAGGATTTGATTTCGGCGACGAGTTCGTCGGCTTCGGGTTTGGAGCTGGCGTAGTTGATGACGATGTCGGCGCCTTCGGCTGCGAGGCGGAGAGCGATGCTGCGGCCGATGCGTTTGGCGGCGCCGGTGATCAGGGCGACTTGGCCTTCTAGCGGCTTCGCGGGCATCTTGCGTTCCTCCATTGTGCGAGGTTCACGTTAGCATTTTTTGTGTCTGGCGGTATGCGCGTGAAAAGTGGAGGAGCGATGCTCGGTCTGGCTTCGCCAGACCGGCAGCTACAGCAATTCAAAGGCGGCCTTCCGTTTCGAGATATGGAGGATGAGGAGGTTGAGGCTGCTAGAATTGGGGCGCGAATTATCTGCGGGATTTTATTGGAGGCGGGATGAAAGTTGATTTGCTGGCGATTGCGGCGCATCCGGATGATGCGGAGCTTACTAGCGGCGGGACTTTATTGGCTATGGAGGAGGCGGGGCACCGGACCGGGATTTTGGATTTGACGCGCGGGGAGACGGGGACGCGCGGGACTCCGGAGATACGTTTGAGGGAGGCGGCGACGGGCGGGAAAAATTTTGCGGGTGGCGGTGCGAAGGAATTTGGGTTTGCCGGACGCGCGACTGGAGATGCGCGAGGAATACAAGATGGCGATTGCGGAGGTGATTCGCGAATTGCAGCCGCGCACGGTGATACTTCCCTACTGGGAGGGGCGGCATCCGGATCATTACAAGGCGGCGCAGCTGGGATACGAGGCGTGTTTCGTGGCGGGGCTGAAGAATTATCCGTTGGGCGGCGAGGCGTTCCGGCCGTTCAAGATATTGTATGCGGCGGCTTACGATTACGTGCGTCCGACTTTTTGCGTGGATATTACGAAGCATTTCGACCGGCGGAAGAGGGCGATTTTGGCGTATGAGTCGCAATTCAATCCGCCGAAGAAGGAGCGGCGATCTTCCAAGGTGGTTTTGCCGTTGGATGAGCTGGAAGGGCGGATGAATTCGATTGCGCAGTATTACGGGCGGCTGGTCGGAGTGAAGTATGCGGAGGGATTTATGGTGAAGGAAGTGATGCAGGTGGAGGATGTGGTGAAGATGCCGGTGCGGTCGATGTGAGGTTGGGAGCGCGCGGCGGAACTAGAAATCGTCGGATTCCTGGGTGTAGGTGAAGCCTGGGAGGTCGTTAGTGGGGCCTTTGCGGTCTACTTTGACTTTTTCGGCGCGTTCGTTTTCGGCGCCGGCTTTGCGGAGGATGGCGAAAGTGGCCAGGGCTTCGTTGTAAACCTTAGTAACCAAATAGGATTCGCCGGTATCGTCTTTCTTCCAGACTTGGCCGACTTGGATTTTGCGGGCGGGCACTTTACGAATGTAGACAGAATCTGGAGGGGCGTCAATACTGGAGCGCTGGGGTGAGTCCGGGGGGGAACGTGGCGTGGGCGGCGGGGCAAGGATTACCGCAGAGTCGAGGCGCAGAGAAACCGGGGTGCGGCGATTTAGCGGCAGAGTTGGCGAAGTCGCGAAAAGCAGATCCCTCCCTTCGGTCCCACCTGCGTCAGGGCAAGCGGGATGACAGCCCGTCTATCCGGCTTTACTGACGGGATCGTCAGGAGTGCGGATCGGCGGACCCTGCGGGGCAAGCAGGAGCACCCTGAGGCGTCGTGGCGCTGACGGCGGAGCGCTCGGGCGGCGGGTCTGAGACGCCGCGCCGGCGACGGACTGCCCCGTCACCTGCGAGGATCGGATGCTGGTGGACCTTAATCTATCGGGATCGGGCAAACTATTATTTGGGGCTTGCCATCCAAGGAATTCAGCAGGGTGCTGCCTGGGGGGTGTATAATCCGCGCAGAATCCGCCGGAGGTGGCTATGAAGAACGAACTTGGCGGCGCAGTTAGGGGCCATGATTATTGCGGCGTCGCTGATCACGTCGACCAGCGTTGCGGCGTCCGCGCAGGGCCAGCAGCAATCCACACCGCAGTCAACATCCTCCCCGTCAACACCTGCGCAGCAGACGACGCAACAGCGAACCAGTCAACAACCAGATCCGCAGCAACCTGGGCAGCAGCCGGGTCAGCAGCCCGCGCGACGAGCTCAGCAACAGCAAGGCGCGTGCAGCAGGCGGACCAGCCGGCGCAGGGGCCGCACCGAAGCAGCCATCCGACCCGAATGTGAAGGCCGGGAGCAAGGCGGACGTTAGCGCGATCGGCAATCGCAACGTGGGGCATGGGCTGAATTTCTATTCGCTGGAGCATGAGATTGCGCTGGGCAAGCAGCTTTCGCGCGGAAGTGGAGCGCCAGGCGAAATTCATCAACGATCCGGTGGTGACCGAGTACGTGAACCGCGTGGGGCAGAACCTGGTGCGGAACTCGGACGCGCAGGTGCCGTTCACGATCAAGGTGATTGATTCGGACGTGGTGAACGCGTTCGCGCTGCCCGGCGGATTTTTCTACGTGAACAGCGGATTGATTCTGCACGCGGACGAAGAGTCGGAACTGGCGGGCGTGATGGCGCACGAGATCGCGCACGTTTGCGCGCGGCACGGCACGAAGCAAGCGACCAAAGGCGAAATCGCGCAGCTGGCCATGATTCCGGCGATGATTTTTATTCCTTACACGCTGGGCGGGATACGCGATTTATCAAGGGATGCAGTTCGCGATTCCGATGGCGTTCCTGCAATTCACGCGCACCGACGAGCGCGAAGCCGATTATCTGGGCTTGCAGTACATGTACAAGGCCGGATACGACCCGAACGCGTTCGTGTCGTTCTTCGAGAAGGTAGCGGCGGACGAAAAGAAGCAGCCGGGCACGATCCCCAAGATTTTCTCGACGCATCCGCCGACGCCGGACCGGATCGAGGCGTCGCAGAAGGAAATCGCGACGATTTTGCCGCAGCGCGATGAATACATCGTCACGACTTCGGAATTCGATCAGGTGAAGCACCGGCTGCAATTGATCGAAGCGAACGTGAAGGTGAACGACAAGAATCCGAACAAGCCGACTTTGCGCAAGAAGACGGCGACGAACAAGCCGGGCGATTCGACCACTACTCAGGGGGGATCAACGACGGATCCCGATAGCGATCCTGACCGGCCGACTTTGCAGCGGAGACCGGATCCGAATCAGCAGCCGTGAGAGGCGGTTGACAGTAAACAGTCGACAGTTGAAAGTTAAAAACCTTTTCGCGCCCGGCTCATTGCCGGGCGCTTTTTTTTGGTCGTGGCGGCGGTTCTCGATGGCGCGGCGTTAAGCTAGGTTAGCGGGTTTGGACTTCGGCTACGCCCATGCGTTTTAGGCCTTCGGCGTAATATTTGCGGTAGAGGATGTCCCATTCCTCACTGCCTTCGAGGATTTCTTTTTCTGCGACGCGATTTTGGCGCGGACTTCGGTGTCCACCTGCTCTTCGACTTTCAGCAGCGAGGTGATGATGGTGACGATTTCCTGGCGGATGGTGTCGCGGTCTTCGACGAAATCCACGTCGGGGCTGGAAACCAGAAAATCAATGATGCGATGGGAGAGGCGAACCGTTTTTTCGCGGCTCAGGCGCATATCAGCGGAGAATTAGTTTCCTTTCGCGGGCGAGCTGGCCCTTCACTTTCTTGTACATTTCCTGGTAGGAAACGCCCGTGCGTCGCATTTCCTCCGAGTATTTGGCCAGGATTTCGCGGACCTCTTCGTTGAGGCGGTCTTCGATGGTGACTTCCTCGGCCATCACCTGGCGGACTTGCTGCGTGAGGTTTCCGCGTTCTTGGTTTCGATCATTTTGGCGGCTACCAGGCGCTTGACGATTTCCTTGGCCATGTAACCGACATAATCCCGCGAGAGAAGCATTCAGTCCGACTCCGCACGCTTAAGAGAGCAAATCAGTCTACTGGCAGGTTGCGCGGGGTGTCAAGGCAGGAAAAACAAGCGTCGCAATGGGATTCGCCGAGAAAATTCCCGGTGCGCCCCGAAAGTCGCGGGACGCGCCGGCCGCTGCATAACCCGCTGCTCGCTCGGTACCAATTTGGTGCTTCGCGTTGAGTGACGGGTGTTTCTTCGATTCGCGGCGCGGCGGCATCTGCTATTCTAGAGCGTTACACGGCGTTCGTATAACAAATGTGAATGCTCATTTATGCGAGAGAGGAATCGAAAGTGACATCGTCCACTTTGTCCGCAACGGAAACGAAGCGCGCGGCCAATTTTAATGCGGGGCCTGGGGCGGTGCCTGCCGCCGTGCTGGAGCGCATTCGCGAGGAACTGCTGGATTACCGCGGGACCGGGATGTCCGTGATGGAGATGAGCCACCGGTCGGCGGAGTTCGAGGAGATTATCGGGCGCGCGGAGCGGAACCTGCGGAAATTGATGGATATTCCCGAGGAATACGCGGTGATTTTCGTGCAGGGCGGCGGGAGCGCGCAATTCACGATGGCGCCGATGAATCTTTGTCTGCCGGGGAAGCCGGTGGACGTGTTGCATACCGGGATGTGGACAGCGAAGGCGATCACGGAACTGAAAAAAGGGATTCCCTTACCGGCTCGCGGCTTCGACGGAAGAGGTGAAATTCACGCGCGTGCCGCGGCACGAGGAGATTCAGCTTTCGCCCGACGCTTCGTACGTTTATATGTGCACGAACAATACGATTGAAGGCTCGCAGTGGGCGGCTTTGCCGGAGACAGGCGAGGTGCCGCTGGTGGCGGATATGTCGTCGGACATTATGTCGCGGCCGGTGGATGTGCGGAGATTTGGAGTTGATTTTTGCGGGGGCGCAGAAGAACCTGGGGCCGTCGGGCGACGACGGTGGTGATCGTGCGGCGCGATCTGGCGGAGCGCGCGGACAAGAATTTGCCGACGGTGCTGCAATATCGCACGCATATCAAGGAACATTCGCTGTATCACACGCCTCCGACTTTTGCGGTGTACATCGTGGGATTGGTGCTGGAGTGGATTGAGGCGGAAGGCGGCGTTGCGGCGATCGAAAAGCGCAACGAGGCGAAGGCGAAGCTGCTTTACGACGCGATTGACGGCAGCGGCGGATATTATGTGGGGCCGATCGAGAAGGAATCGCGGTCGAAGATGAATGTGACGTTTCGCGTGGCGCGGGGCGACGAGGAAATGGAGAAGAAGTTCGCCAAGGAAGCTGCGGCGGCGAAGATGGCGGGGTTGACGGGGCACCGGTCTATCGGGGGGATGCGGGCGTCGATTTACAACGCGGTGCCTTTGGAGGCGGTGAACGAGTTGGTGGGATTTATGCAGGATTTTCAGAAGACGGAATGGGTAGAGCGCAGGACGCTGCTGTCTTGAGAACGTCTCGGACGGGCGGCGCTCTCGGCGCAGGGATGGATGCCCGGTCTGGCTTTGCCAGACCGGCCGCTAGTTCAAGTGCCTCGAAATTGTAAACCTCGGTGAGGACTCGTATGCTTCTGGGCATGACTGAACAGCCACAGTAGTGTGGCAATTGCGCAACAGTTGGCTTGACATGCTGAAGTAGCGTGCGTATGGTGGGTTTTCTATGCCAAAACTGCCCGGAAAGGCGGGTTTTGCCGCGCAGCGGAAGCCTTTCGCTCACGACAGAGTTGGTACAACTGCCGGCTTGGTGAGCATTCGTGGCGCGGGCCGGACGCAGCCGGAATCGCAACCTCCTCTCGACGAGTATTTCAATTCCCTCTTCACGGCGCTTGGGCCGCAGCATTGGTGGCCGGGCGACTCGCCTTTCGAAGTGATCGTCGGGGCCCTCCTGACGCAGAATACTTCGTGGACGAACGTCGAGATGGCGCTCGCGAATCTCCGCGGCGAGGGATTGCTTGCGGTGGAAGGGATCGAGCACGTGAACCAGCGGCATTTGGCGAAGTTGCTGCGTCCGGCGGGTTATTTTCGGCAGAAGGCGCGGAAGCTGAAAGCGTTTGTGAGATTTTTGCGGACGGAGTATGCGGGGTCGCTGCGGCGGATGTTCAGGACACCGACGCTCAAGTTGCGCGAGAAGCTATTGGGAGTGTGGGGCATCGGGCCGGAGACGGCGGATTCGATTTTGTTGTACGCGGGCGAGCAGCCTGTATTTGTGGCGGACGCTTACACGAAGCGCCTGTTCGAGCGGCACGGATGGATCGGCGAAAAAGCGAAGTACGAGGATATCCGTTGGATGGTGGAACGGCAATTTCCCGGCGACGCGCGACGATTTAATGAGCTGCACGCTTTGATCGTGAACGCGGGAAAGAATTGGTGCCGGCCGAAGGACCCAGGGTGTGGTGAGTGTCCTCTGGGACGGTATCTGGAGGAAGGGCGTTGAAGGGCGAGCAATCCAAATGGAGGCGGCAGCTGTGGCTGGTCATCGGCGGGATCGTCGTGGTCATGCTGACGGCGGCCGTGTTCACGCTCGGTTCGCTGGATATACCGCTCCGGCCGGAGCAAGGCAATGCGTTCGTGGTGCTGTTCGCGCTTTCGACTTTGCTGGCGGCGGCACTGCTAGTGTTCACGCTGATTTTGACGCGCAGCCTGCTACGCCTGTGGGCCGAACGCCGCGGCGGACAGATGGGCTCGCGCTTCAAGGTAAAGATGGTGCTGGGCGCGATGGGCGTCTCATTGCTGCCGATCGTGTTTCTGTTTTTCTTCAGTTATGCGCTCGTGAATCGTACCTTGAATTCATGGTTTCCTCGGCCGCTGGAAATCGCGAATGAGCAGAGCCAGAGACTACTGGCTGATCTTGGCCGCGCGAATATGGATCACTTGAACGCCATCGCCTCGAAGGCCGCCGCGAGCAGCAAAGAGGATCAATCGCTTTTGGGACTGGCCTGGTCGGTGGATGCGTCGTGGATTGCACATTCGAGCGGGATCGCCGACGACGGCGTGGCGTACGTGAAACCCGCCAAAGAGGGTGACGACGCGATTATCCCGGAGATGGAAACGATCACGCCTGAGTTGGTGCGTAAACTTCCGAGCGGCGCTGAAATCTGGCAGACGAGCGACCATCTGTACATTGCAGGCAGCGCTCCACTCGGCGACGAGCGACTGTATGTGGCGCGGATCTTACCGAAGGATTTCCTTTCGCGTTATTCGGAGATTCAAACGCAGACCGAAACGTATGCCCAACAGAAGCAGCATCTGCGTGCATACAAGAACGAGATTCTGCTGGCGTTGCTCCTGGTGACGTTGTTGCTGGTTTTTACCACCACGTGGGTGGCCTTTTTTCTTTCAAAGCAAGTGACGGTGCCGATTCAGGCTTTGGCGGAAGCGACGCGGGAGATTTCGCGCGGGAACTTCGATCACCGGATAGATGTGCGAGCGCAGGACGAATTGGGGATGCTGGTGCGTTCATTCAATCGCATGACGGACCAGCTGGGAGAGGGGCGCCGGCAGATCAACGAATTTACGCAAAGCCTGGAACAGGCGATCGAGGAGCGCGAGCGGCGGCGCAAGTTGATGGAGGCGATTCTGGAAAATATTCCGACGGGCGTGGTGTCGCTGAACTCGTCGGGAGAAGTGGCGCGGCTGAATAGCGCGGTGCCGGCAATTTTGGGGGAGGCAGCGCGCGAGGCACGGACGTTGCAGGATTTGCTGGGGGATGAGGCTGCGCGCGCCGTGTTGCATCTGATGCGGCAATCGCTGCGGATGGGAGTGGCTTCGCGCGAGATTGAAGTAGCGACGACGGGTCGGCTGGTGCGCGCGGCAGTGACGGTGAGTTCGCTGGGGCCGCGGCGGTCGAATCCCGGATTTGTGGTGGTGATTGACGATTTGACGGATTTGCTGCGCGCGCAGAAGGCGGCGGCGTGGCAGGAAGTAGCGCAGCGGATTGCGCACGAAATCAAGAACCCGTTGACGCCGATACAGCTCTCGGCGCAGCGCTTGTTGCGGCATTTGGAGAGGATACGCGCGCAGAAACCGGACGGTGGGCATTCGGAATTCGAGAAGCTGGCGGCGGAATGCGCGGGGTTGATCGAGCGCGAGGTGCAGACGCTGGGGTCGCTGGTGGATGCGTTCTCGCAATTCGCGCGATTCCCTTCCGCGCGGCTGGCGCCGGAAGATTTGAATGCGATTGTTTCGAGCGCACTGGATTTATTTCATGGGCGGCTGGAGGGAGTGACTTTACGCGCGGAGCTTGCGGCTAGTCTGCCGCCGGTAAAAGCGGATCGCGAACTCTTGCGGCGGGTTTTGGCGAATTTGATCGACAACGCGGCGGAGGCGATGGAAGGGTCCGCGATCCGGCGGCTGCGGGTGGCGACGCGCGTCGAAGGGGAGGGCGACGCGGTGGAGATCGAGATTTCGGATAGCGGGCATGGAATTTCACCGGAGGATAAGCAGCGATTGTTCTTGCCACATTTTTCTACTAAGGAGCGCGGGACGGGGTTGGGGCTCGCGATTGCTAGCCGGATTATCGCGGAACATAACGGAACGATTCGAGCGGAGGACAATTTGCCGACGGGGACTAGGTTTGTGATCCGGTTTCCGGCGGCGGAGGTTCCGGTTACGCCAGCGTAGGGGTGTGATCGAGTCGAAAGATTTAACACAGAGTGCGCGGAGTTCGGCACGCAGAGTTCGCAGAGAATACCGCCGGCAACGGCGCCCACCTAAAGGTGGCCGCTACAAAGGCTCTTCTTCGGTTATATGCCAGCTTCAATACTTATTGTTGATGACGAAAGCGGGATTCGCGAATCCTTGGCGGGACTTTTGCGGGATGAAGGATACAAGGTGGAGACGTTGGAGTCGGGGGAGGAGTGTTTGGCGCGGCTGGAGCGGCGCGGGGTTGACCTGATTTTGCTGGATGTGTGGCTGAAGAAGATGGATGGGCTCGAGACGCTCGAGCGGATTCAGGCGCAGGATGGCGCGCCGATGGTCGTTATGATTTCGGGGCATGGAAACATCGAGACGGCGGTGCGGGCTACGAAGCTGGGGGCGTTTGATTTCATCGAGAAGCCACTTTCGCTCGAAAAAGTTGTGTTGGTGGTGCGGAACGCCTTGGAATATTTGCGGCTGGAAGAGGAGAACCGGCGGCTGCGGGCGGAACTCGAAGAGAAACACCAGATATTGGGGAGCAGTGTGCCGATGAAAGCGCTGCGGCAACAGATTGCTCTGACGGCACCTACGAACGGCCGCGTTTTGATTTACGGCGAGAGCGGCACGGGGAAGGAATTGGTGGCGCGCGCGCTGCACGACAGCAGTTTGCGCAGCTCGATGCAATTCGTGGAAGTGAATTGCGCGGCGATTCCGGAGGAATTGATCGAGTCCGAGATGTTTGGGCATCGCAAGGGCAGCTTTACGGGCGCCAGCGAAGACAAGGTGGGAAAGTTTCAGAAGGCGGATGGCGGCACTTTATTTTTGGATGAAGTGGGGGACATGAGTTTGAAGACGCAGTCGAAGGTGCTGCGCGTGCTGGAGGAGCAGCGCGTGGAGCCACTGGGGTCGAACCAGCCAGCTACGGTGGATGTGCGGGTGATCGCGGCGACGAATAAGAAATTGGAGGAGGAGATTGCGCGGAATGCGTTTCGCGAGGATCTTTTTTACCGGCTGAACGTGATTCCCTTTTACGTGCCGGCTTTGCGTGAGCGCGTGGAGGATATTCCGATTCTGGCGGCGCATTTTCTGGCGGCGTTTTCGCAGGAGTATGGGAAGAAGCCGCGGGAGTTCAGTCCGGCGGCTGTGGATGTGCTTTTGAATTATCCGTGGCCGGGGAATGTGCGGGAGTTGAAGAATTTGGTGGAGCGTTTAGTGATTATTTGTCCTTCGCCGCGGATCGAGCCGCATCACTTGCCGCCGGAGATTTTTCGCGGGGCGTCGAAGAGCCCGCAGAAGCCGTATGAGAGTTTGCAGGAGGCGCGTTCGGCGTACGAGCGCGAATTTGTTTTGCGGAAATTGGAAGAGAATCGGTGGAATATGACGAAGGCGGCGCAGGCGTTGGGTTTGGAGCGCAGCCATCTGTATCGCAAGATGCGGACGTTGGGGATTGCGCCGACGCGGGCGGAGTGAACAGAGGCGCATGCGCGGTACGTTTTTCGCTTGGGCGGATTGGGTGACCCCAGACCGTGGCGCGTTTGACGCCCGGGCAAGTTGGGGCGCAGCAAGCAGCGCCCCTACGTTCGTCGGATCGTCTTACTCGGCTTCTTGGATTTGCGCTAATTGTTCTAATTGGCGGTGCCAGTCCAGTTGGCGGACCAGGGTTGCGTTTTGGCGCCAGTTGGATTGGACTTTGACAAAGAGTTCGAGGAAGATTTTTGCGCCTAGGATCGATTCGAGCTCTTTTCGTGCGGCAGTGCCGATTTTCTTGATGGCTTCCCCGCCCTTCCCTATCAGGATTCCCTTTTGGCCGTCGCGTTCGACGTACATGGTGGCGCGGATGCGCAGGAGTTTGGGAGTTTCCTCGAAATTATCGACCAGGACGGCGATGGCGTGCGGGACTTCGTCGCGCGTGGCCAGGATTGCTTTCTCGCGGACGATTTCTGCTGCGAGGAAACGCTCGGGCTGGTCGGTGAATTGGTCGGCGGGAAAATGCGGCGGAGCTTCGGGCAGGCGCTCGAGCCAGGAGTTGACGAGGTTGAGGCAGCCTTCGCCAGTGAGCGCGCTGATGGGAAATACTTCGGCGAATTGGAATTCTTTGCTGTAGCGCTCGATCATCGGAAGGAGGAGCGGCTTGGCGATGCGGTCCACTTTATTTAGCAGCAAGTACACCGGACCGTGGAAGCGCTGGAGCCACTCGAGGGCAAATTTGTCGCCGCGGCCGAAGTCGGCGGTGGCGTCGGCGATGAGGCAGAGGATGTCAATGCCTTCGAGGGCGTGCTGGAGTTCGTCCATCATCATGCGGCTTAGGACGTTTTCAGGTTTGTGGATGCCGGGAGTGTCTACCAGGACGATTTGGGCGTCGTCGCGATTGAGGATGCCTTGGATGCGGTTGCGGGTGGTTTGAGGCTTCGAGGAGACGATAGCGACTTTTTGGCCGACGAGCGTGTTGACTAGCGTGGATTTGCCGGCGTTGGGGCGGCCAATGATGGCTACGAAACCGGACTTGAAGGGCATGGATACATTAATTGTACGCCTTTGGAGCGCGACGAGGAAGGAAGCAGGAGGCAGGGAGGCAGCAGCTTGTGCGGTTGCGATCGCGCCCTTGGTGCGGCTATAGATTCAACACAGAGTCCACAGAGAAAGAAAAATAGGAATGGCACGGAGATGCTTTGCTAATGGAGCGAGTCTTGCGTGGATTCAACTTCCTTGTTCTTTACTGCGGCGTGAACGTGCGGAGAAAAAACGTTGAGATGACTCGGCGCTTCGGTTCTTATTTCATGAATTCTTGACATCGTGATGCATCGTTGTATGCTCGACTTGCTTGCAGTGAGCCAGAGCTATCTGGCTGCGGACGGCGGGGCTATCCGCGCGACACGCTGCACGGCCACATTTAGGCCTATAAGAGGAGGACTTCCATGGCACACCAGGTAAAAGCAATTCCGGAGGGGTATCACTCGATCAGTCCCGCGTTGACTTGCAAGGATGCGGCGCGGGCGATCGAATATTACAAGAAAGCTTTCAATGCCGAGGAAATCATGAGGATGCCGTCGCCCGACGGAAAAATCTCGCATGCGGAACTGCAGATCGGTGATTCCCGCATATTTTTGAATGACGAGATGGGGCCGATGACTGCCAGCTCGGGAACGCCGCGGATGTCTTTGTTCTTGTATGTCGAGGACGCGGACACTACGTTTAACAATGCGGTGAAGGCCGGCGGGAAAGTGGATATGGCGCTGGAGAACCAGTTTTGGGGCGACCGCTACGGGAAGCTTACGGATCCCTTCGGGCACCAGTGGGGCATCGCGACGCACGTGGAAGATGTGGCGCCGGAGGAAATCGGCAAGCGTGCGACGGCGTTTTTTGCGAAGATGGCGGCGCACGGGTAGTTTTGGGAACGTGACAGCAATCTGATGGTGCTTGGTCGGGCTCGCCTGCGGTTGTGGCGGGCCCGAAGTGTTTTTGGGCGTTTGCGCAATGGTGGCGGCGTGTAAAAAGCGATGCCACCGCAGAGACGCAGAGGACGCAGAGAAAAGCAGCACCTTGATTGCGGATGGGAAAAGCAGATCCCTCGCTGCGCTCGGGATGACAGCGCGTTTTTGAGGAAGAATTTAGATGGTGCGGGCGGAAGAGGCTGCTGCTGAGGGGACGGGTTTGGCGCGGACGCGAAGGACTTTGCGTTGGTTGGCTTCGAGGACTTCGAAGCGGAGGCCGTCGGCATCTACTACTTCGCCGGTTTTGGGGACGTGGCCGGCCACGCTATTGAGCAGGCCTGCGATGGTAGTGGCGGCGGAATGCTGCATGCCGGCGTCGAGCTGGACGCCGAAAAGTTCGTTGACCTTATCGAGTTGAACGCTGCCGCGCATTACCAGGGCGCCGCTGGACTCGCGGACTACGTCCGGGGCGGGCGTGCGATCTTCTTCGCCGATTTCGCCGACGATTTCTTCGACCAGGTCTTCCACGGTGACGACGCCCGCCATTAGTCCGTATTCGTCAATCACGACGGCCATTTGCTGATTCTTGCGCTGCATCTCTTTCAAAAGCTCGGAGCCGAACTTTGTTTCCGGAATGAAGAGCGCGGGACGCATGAGTTCGCGCACGGTGCGGTGGGCGGCGTCGCGATCGGGGACTTCGAGCATGTCGCGAGCCATGACGATGCCGACGATATCGTCGAGCGATTTTTCGTAGACGGGGAGGCGGGAAAATTTCGTGTCCACGACCAAGTCGCGCAATTCTTCGAGGGACGCGGACGCGCGGATGGCGATTACGTCGGGGCGCGGAGTCATCACGTCGCGCACACGCTTGTCGCCGAATTCGACGACGGATTCGATCAGGCGGGCTTCGTCCTGCTCGATGATGCCCTCTTCCGTGGCGGCGTCCACGAAAGCTTCGATGGCTTGCTGCTGCTCGTCGGCGGGAGTTTGCACGTCGGGCTCTTCGGACAAGTGCAGGACCGAAATCAAGAGCTCGAGAACGGCTTGTACGGGCCAGATGATGAAGAGGAGCACGCGGATGAGCGGAACGAACGGCAGCACCCATTTTCCTGAAGCGCGCGCGAGCAGGAGCGACGGGAAAAACTGCATGGCGACGACGACTTGCGCGCCGAGAAAAAAGATCATCTCGACGGCGGCTTCCCACGTACCGGGGACGAAGAAGAGCACGCCGCGCGCGGTGATGGCTGCGACGAGTACGAGCCAGAGGCGCGCGAGCATGCTGAAGGCTAGCGCGGCGCGGCGACGATCCATGTGAAAGCGGGGCTCGACTTCTGCTTCGAATACTTCCAGATGATCGTGGATTCGGCCACTGTGGACGCGGCCCAGTTCGCGGAAGGCGCGGTCGAGATAGGAAAAGACGACGAGGCCGATGGTGAGAGCGAGGACGCCGACCGTGTAGAAAAAGATCGGCATGGTTAGGCCAATCCTAAGTCGCGGCGCAGGCGGTTTTCGCGCCGGGTCATTTGGCCTTGGTCGGTTTCGTGGTCGTAGCCCATCAGGTGCAGCACGCCGTGAAGGATGAGGATGCGCATTTCGTGATCGAAGGTGCGGCCGTAACGTGCGGCGTTGCGGCGGGCGACGTTGGGAGCAATGGCGATGTCGCCCAGGTACGAGGAGGGGGAGGAGTTCGAGGACGTAAAGGAGGTGGAGAAGGAACCACTCGCACGGCTGCGTTTTGCGGAAGGCTTGCGTTTTGCGGCGCTCGCCGCGGGTTGCGAGTGTCTGCCGCGGATGGTTTGGGCTTTGGTTTGGGGAAGGGGTCCATCGGCTGGAAAGGACAATACATCGGTCGGGCGATTTTTGCCACGGTACGCGGAGTTCCAGCGAGCGATCTGCGGATCGCTGACGAGGGCGACGGTGAGCGAATCGGGAGGAAGGCGCAGGCGTTTTTGGGTGGCCGCGAGAAATTTATCCAGCGCTGCAATGGAAACACGGACGCGCCGCTGTTGATTGAGAATCATACCGGCGGTTAATCCCGCGGATTTTTTAGAGCGGAGTGTCCCGCGACGGGGCCGCGGCCATTCTGGCTGGGATGCGAGGTGGCGTGCTCGTCATAGGCTTTGATGATGCGCTGCACGAGACTGTGGCGGACGACGTCGCGTTCGTCGAAATAAACGAGGGAGATTCCTTCGATCTTGCCAACGATTTCTATAGCTTCAATGAGGCCCGAGCGGCGCGATTCGGGAAGGTCAATTTGCGTGACGTCACCGGTGATCACGGCTTTGGAATTGAAGCCCAGGCGGGTGAGAAACATTTTCATTTGCTCGCTGGTGGTGTTCTGCGCTTCGTCGAGGATGACGAAGGAATCATTGAGCGTGCGACCGCGCATGAAAGCGAGCGGCGCGACTTCGATGATGCCCTTCTCGAGGAAACTTTCGAGTTTGTCGGCTTCGAGGAGGTCGTGGAGCGCGTCGTAGAGCGGGCGCATATAGGGATCTACTTTTTCCTGGAGCGTGCCGGGAAGGAAGCCGAGGCGTTCGCCGGCTTCGACGGCAGGACGCGCGAGAATGATGCGATTTACTTGCTTGGACAGGAGCGCGGTGACGGCCATGGCCACGGCGAGATAGGTTTTGCCAGTGCCGCCGGGACCAATGGCGAAAACCATGTCGTAGGTTTCGAGAGCTTCGATGTATCGTTTCTGGTTGGTGCTCTTGGGAACGATGGTTTTCTTGCCGAAAGAGCGCGAGTGCGAAGGAGAGAACGCGCTGCGGGCGGCTTGCGGCGGTTCACCAGTTGCTATGCGCAGGAGCGATTTCACTTCCTGGCTATCGGGAACGCGGCCGTCGCGGATGCGCTGGTTATATTCACCGAGGATTTGGGCGGCGCGTTCGACTTGAGGCGCAGAGCCTTCAATTTCGAGATCGTGGTCACGGAGATGCGTGGTGACGTGGAGAGCAGACTCAAAAAGCTTCAGGTTTTCGTCGAGAGTGCCGAACAGTTCGTTGATGCCACCAGCCAAGCGGACGGTTTGTTTCATCAAGTTTCGCGGAAGCGATGTCTCCAGGACAAGAATTCAACCCTGCTACAATCAGCGTAGCGCGGGAGGCGCGGGGGGTCAAGGCAGGCGCGGAGAGATTCACCGTATTGTAATATTGGCTGGGAAGCGCCTCGGGTTAACCAGGACGTGACGAAAAGGACGCAGAGGGCGTAAAGGCTTCGCTTTTGCGGGCCGATTGTTTCAATATGACCAATTGCGGATGGAAGGGTGCGCAGGCGGGCGTGGAAGTAGCGTTGTGACGATGACGGGGAGAGAGGCATGACGAACGGCAAAGAACCAACGCCTAGCCCGGCGAGCCCGGCTTACGCGAAGCTGCGACGGACGCAACGCGTTCACATCTTGATGGCGGTGCTGGTGCGTGGGACGAGCGGGGGCAAAAACTTCGAGGAAGAGACAAAGACGACGACGGTGAACGCGCACGGCTGCCTCATTTCGCTGGCGGCGCCGGTGACGCGGGGTCAGCATGTGTCTATCGTGAATCCAAAGACTGCGGAAGAAGTGGAATGCAGGGTGGCGTTCATCAGCGAGAACAAGGGGAGCAAGACGGAAGTGGGTTTGGAGTTCACAGAGGCGTCGCCGCTGTTCTGGAGAATTGGATTTCCGCCGGAGGATTGGGTGGATTCGATGGAGCGCAAACGGCCAGGGACTTCGGCGGCCCCGTCGCGTCCTACGGCTGCGGGGAGTGGGACGCCTCGGGGTAAGAACGAGTAGTTGGGTTAGGCCACAATGCGCTGATCGGGCCGCTGGATTTTCTTCAGGTTGCGAGTCCCACTTCTACTTTTTGCTCGAACGCCAAGAAAAAGCAGATCCCTCGCTGCGCTCGGGATGACACTCGCTTCATTTTTTTCGTGAGCGATGAAACCACAGTAATTTTCTCGCGTTTAGGCCGCAGCTGAAGCTGTGGTTCTACAAGAATTCCTTTGCTGTCGCGCCGAGCCCTCTAGTCCCGCAATAACTTCACGGTTTGGCGGCTGGAAAATCGACTTTGGGGACCGCGCGCGACGTTTCGGAGGCCTGGAAGTAGGCGTTGTTGGGTTGGAATCCGGCCCAGCCGGCGAAAATGCTATTTGGGAACTGGCGGATATAGGTGTTGTAGGCCTGGACGGAATCGTTGTAGCGCTTGCGTTCGACCGCGATGCGATTTTCGGTGCCGGCTAGTTCGTCCTGGAGGCGGAGAAAATTTTCGTTGGATTTAAGTTGCGGATAGTTTTCGCTGATCGCCAGCAGGCGCCCAATGGCGCCGTCAAGTTGGCCGTTCGCGGCGATTTTATCGGCGGGAGTTTTGGCGCCGAGCAATGCGGCGCGGGCATTGGCGATGTCGGCGTAGACGGTTTCTTCGTGCGCGGCGAAGCCTTTGACGGTGTTCACGAGGTTAGGGATTAGATCAGCGCGGCGCTGGAGGACGACGTCTACTTGCGCCCAGTTAGATTTCACCTGCTCATCGAGAGTGACCAGGTGGTTTTTGGTACTGACGTAGCCGCCGCCGACTGCGGCTGCCAGCAGGACGACGATGGCGATTACGGCAACGACGGCTTTCATGGAAGACCTCCGGCTAGGATGGATGGCGGGGCCATCATACTGCAAAAAGGTGTTTTGACGGAGAGCCGAAGGAGGTCAACTGCGCCCACCTAAAGGTGGCCGCTACAAAGTCCAATTCAACGGCTAAACCAACGGCCAATTGCCCGTTGCGTCCCGTCCGGGGGACACGGCGGCCGCTACAGAGGCGACTTCGGATGCGCGTTTGACGTGGGTGAGTGTGGCTACATCGACTCGAGGCGGCGGTCTACCTCGTTCGTTACTACTTCTACAAATTCCAGATAGGCTTGGAGCGAGGCTTCTACGTCTACACTGCGGGGTTTGCGCTTCCCTTCTCTTAGATCGAGCATGGCGTTGAAGGCGGAGGGATCGGCACCGGTGAGGGATGCCATGGCTGTAACGGCGTCGCGTTTGGTTGTTGGGGCCGGTTGGCCTAGCGCCATCAGCGCGTGGCGGAAGAGCGCGCAGAAGACCGAAACTGATTGCGACATGATTGCCAGATGCGCTTTGTAACTTAACGGCGCAACTAGGACTGCTTGGCGCAGGCGCAGCCAATCCGTGCGGAGTTCGCGTTCGACCTGCAGGCGGTGAAGATGTAGCGGAACTTCGAAATTCGCGAAGAGTTCCGGGCCGAAGAGCACGCGATGGTGATGCTTGATATCGAGAAGCTCGATGGCGAAGACGTCGGCGGAACGATGGAGTTCATCGAGAGTGAAAATCAGCGGCGGAGGATTGCCTTGCCGCACCCACCATTCGGCTGCGTCGTGGAGATGTTCGAGGTCGGCGGGTCCGGCGTGTTCGACGACGCAGAGCACGTTGAGGTCGGAGTGTCCTGCACGGAATTCGCCGGTGACCGCCGAGCCATAGAGGACTACGGACTTCAGGTTGTCTTTTGCGGCGGCCTGTAGGCGAGAGACTAGTTCGGTTAGTTTTGCTTCCATGGCACGACCTTTGCTCGACTGACGCAAAAAGCGGGCGGGGCTGAGCCTCGCCTCTACGGATGTGTGTCGCCATCGAGAATGATTGGCTTCAGGGGCTAAAGTCCCTTCAATTTTAATGGCCTTGCGGCGGGACTGAAGTCCCGCCCTTCCGGGAACGATTGTCGCGACACAGATTCTTGCGAGCTGAAACTGCTACCAGCTACCGCTTGCGCCGCCGCCTCCGAACGAGCCTCCACCGCCACCGCCGAAGCCGCCTCCACCACCACCGAAGCCTCCGCCACCAAACCCACCGCCGCCCCAGCCACCACGGCCCATAGCGCCGCCGATCATAGGACCTATCCACCAGCCGCTGCCGCCGCCACGTCCGCGGCCAGAGCCACTCATCATTTTGTAGATGATGAAGATGAACACGCCCAGCAGTAGAAGCGAGAGCATTCCATTCGATCGAGTATCAGGCGGGCGCTGGGGTCTGGGAGGGGGCAACGAGCCGGCGCTGAGAGTGATGCCGCGATCCTGGGCGATGACATCGGCGACGCGCCGCGTCATTACGAGCATCGCAGCATCGTAATTTCCGGCGCGCAGGTACGGGACTGCTTCGCGGCCGAAGCCGCCTACTTTGCCGTCGGGGAGTATGCCTTCGAGACCATATCCGACTTCGAAGCGGTACTGGCGATCCTGCTTGGCGAGGAGAATGAGCACGCCGCTGGAAGTTTGTTTCGGGCCGACGCCCCATTTGGTGGCGAGGTTGAGAGAAAAATCTTCGATGGGCTGGCCCTTCAGCGACGGGACGGTTACGACGAAAATTTGCGCTTTGGCTTTCTGGTCAATTTCGGTGCAGAGGGCGGTTAGTTGAGCGCGGGCATTTGCGCTTAGGACGTTGGCGAAATCGTTTACGTAGCCGGTGGGTTTGGCGGGGATGGGGGTTTGCGCGAGCGCTGGAAGCGCGATGCAGAAGAGGAGCAGAAACGCCAGGAACGGGGGCGCGGAGCGGCGTTGGCGCGGGATGGAGCAAGGGGAATGCGGATTTAGCGTGCGAGGCATGGTGACGCGGGCATGTTAGTTCGTTGTTGCTTCGAGTGTCAACGTTGCCGGGGTTCGTACGAACGGGAGGCTTAAAACCCTAACACAGAGTGCACAGAGAAACGAAAGAGAGAGGGCACGGAGAATGTCACGCCGTTTTTGGGGCGTGGGCGCACATTCGAGTCTTGCGGGCTTCGTTAGCGCACCACCAAGAGAGATTCCTCGCTCCGCTCGGGATGACAGGTTTAGAGCGAGCTGCCAATAGTAACCGGCGTGGGCGCGCTGGAATGTCTATGAATCAATGTGAGGTCTGGCTGCGATTGTCATGGGAGGGAGGCGATGCTAAACTTCGCGCCAGCATGTTCGGGTACGCACGGTACTGTCCGAAAATGAACGCCTGACACTACCATTTTCCTGTTTAGTCGTCTAATTTCAAGCGGATAGGCATGGCCGCTGCTTTGCAGCCGGATACATAATTTGAAACAAACAAGCTTGCTGGTGCGTTTGAGTAAGTTACAGGTCTGCGGAAATGGATGCGTCACTTTTAGCGAGAGGAAAAACACGATGATTGGAAGGTTACAAGTTGCGGTGGTGCTGCTGACGGCTGCTTCACTGATCGTCTCGCCGGCTTATGCCGCGGCGCAGGCAGGACAGGAGCAGAACCAAGCGCAGAGCCAGGGGCAAGCCTCTTCGAGAACGCAGCCACCGAGCCAACCCGAGGCGCAGACTGGAGCGCCAGCGACGGAACCGGCGCGCGATCTGCGCGGCGTGGAAGGACCTGACTATTCCAAGCCGAAGTCGCAATTGCCGAATTTTTTCGCGCCGTACACTCCGGAGAATATTCCGGAGCCGATGCTGACGAACTCGTCGCGGATTGACCAGCTGATCCAGGACGGCAAATTGATGTTGAGCCTGGATGATGCGATTTCCCTGGCGCTGGAAAACAATTTGAATATTAACGTGACGCGTTTCACGCCGTGGATTGCCGAAACGCAGTTGTTGAAGGCGAAAGCAGGCGGGATTCCCCAGACGGGCAGCAACCAGCAGGTGGTGCTGGGGACGTCGCCATCCGTGTCGTTCGATCCGGTGTTCACGACAAGTCTGGGCTGGGAGCATGGCCAATTCCCGGTGAACAACCCGTTTACTTCGGGCACCGGGACGACGGCAATTCCAGTGGTGGCACAGAATACGGCATTCGTAGATTTGGGCTACACACAAGGCTTTCATACCGGAACGAGCTTGCAAGTGACGTTCGATACTCCGCGAACTTCGACGAACCTGAACGACGTCGTGTTCAATCCGGCGCTGAGTCCGATCATGACCGCGACTTTGTCGCAGCCATTGCTGAACGGATTCGGATTGCTGCCGAACACGCGATACATTTTGGAAGCGAAAAATTCGATCAAGGTGGCGAATTCCGCGTTTGCGCAACAGGTGATTGCGACGGTGACGCAGACGTCGAACGATTACTGGGAGCTCGTTTACGACCGCGAAAACGTGAAAGTGGAAGAAGCGGCGGTGGGAGTGTCGCAAAAACTTTACGAGGACAACAAGAAGCAACTGGAAATCGGGACGATGGCACCGCTGGACGTGCTGACGGCGGAATCGCAATTAGCTACGGATCAGCAGAATCTTATCGTGGCGCAGACGACGAGATTGCAGCAGGAAACCGTGCTGCTGAACGACATCGCTAAAAATTTGCTGGCGAAAGACGTGGCGGGAATCGAAATCATTCCGACCACGCCGATCTCGACGCCTGAATTGGTGGAGAATATTCCGTTGCAGGACGCGGTGCAGGAAGCGTGGCGGAAGCGTCCGGAGCTCTACCAGGCGGATTTGAATCTGAAGAACGCCGGAATTGAAGTGAAGGCGACGAATAACGGGTTACTGCCGTCGCTGAGCGCTTACGTGGAGTACCAGGCGCAGGGCTTGAACGGCGACAAAATTAATACGGCCAACGTGCCCGGCGTGTTCGCGGCGGACACTGGGTCGCCACTCGTGGACGCCAATGGGGTTCCGATCATGATTGGCGGCGGTGAGGCTTTTGCAGGCTTTCCGGTGTCAACCACGTCGGTCAATCCTGGTGGACTCGGCGGCGCGCTGGCGAACGTGTTTCACAACGATTATCCGGTGTATTCGGTGGGCTTGAATCTGACTTTGCCGCTTCGCAACCGGTCGGCGCAGGCAGATAGCGCGCGAGCGCATCTGGACGAGCGTCAACAGCGCGTGCAGTACCGGCAGACGGAAAATACAATCGTGCTCAACGTGCGGAATGCGTTGATTGCCTTGCAGCAGGATCGGGCGCAAGTGGCGGCGGCGGATAAGGCGCGGACGCTGGCGCAACAGACGCTCGACGCCGAGCAAAAGAAATATCAGCTGGGGTCGTCTACCAGTTACAACGTGGTTCTGCGGTCGCGCGATTTGACGGCGGCGCAAGGGACAGCTCTGCGCGCGCAGGCTAACCTGGCGGAGGCGCTGGTGAATTTCAATCAGGCGATGGGGCGGACTTTGGAAGTGAATCATATTATGGTGGCAGATGCTCTGCGGGGCGTGACGGGGCGGGATCCTTTGATTCCGGGCACACCGATTGCGGACACGGGGGTGGGAGCGAAGTAGGTTTGGAAGGTTCGGGCCGTCACCGAATTGTGCCGTTTCATACACGGCGCACTGAAGTGCGCCGCGCCACCTGCCCGCGGATGATCGACGTTGCCTGGGTCACGCTTCGTGCGTTTTTTCTGCTTGTTGCTGCTTCCGTTTCGTTGCCCTAGAATGAGTTGATAGCGCTGTTGTGTGTCTAGCGGGCGCTTCGCGTGTGTCTGTAAGGAGCCCTCCTATGTCTGAGAAAACCGTAGATAAAGCTGGCAAGGTTAGTCGGTCTCAGAGTACCGCTACGCTCGAGCCGGAGCGGCACGTTTCGGCTGGCGAGCGGGCATGGGAAGAGAAGACGTTGCGGCCTACGTTGCAGAAATCGCCGGAAAGAGATGCTGACTTCACCACGGTTTCGAGCTATCCGATCCGGCGGCTGTACACGGCGGCGGATTTGCCGGATTGGAATCCGGAAACGGATTTGGGTTATCCGGGGACGCCTCCTTACACGCGCGGGATCCATTCCACGATGTATCGCGGAAAATTGTGGACGATGCGGCAATTCGCGGGATTCGGGACCGCGGAGGATACCAACGCGCGTTTTTGTTATTTGCTTTCGCAGGGGCAGACGGGGCTTTCGGTGGCTTTTGATTTGCCGACTTTGATGGGGTACGACGCGGACCATGCGCTTTCGGAAGGCGAAGTTGGGAAGTGCGGAGTGGCGATCAGTTCGCTCGCGGATATGGAAGTGCTGTTTGACAAGATTCCGCTGGCGGATGTGACGACTTCCATGACGATCAACTCACCGGCGGCGGTGATTTGGGCGATGTACCTGGCGGTGGCCGAAAAGCAGGGAGCGGATTGGAAGAAGATATCCGGCACGCTGCAAAACGATATTTTGAAGGAATACATCGCGCAGAAGGAATACATCTATCCGCCGGAGCCTTCGATGCGGCTGGTGGTGGATACGCTGGAGTTTGGCGCGAAGAACACGCCGAAGTTCAATCCAATTTCGATCAGCGGGTATCACATTCGCGAAGCAGGCTCGACGGCGATTCAGGAGCTGGCGTTTACTTTGCGCGACGGGATCGAATATGTGGACTGGGGCGTGCGGCGTGGGATGGACGTGGATGATTTTGCGCCGCGACTATCGTTTTTCTTCAACGCGCACAATGACTTCTTCGAGGAGATCGCGAAATATCGCGCGGCGCGGCGGATCTGGCACAAGACGATGACGGAGCGGTTTGGCGCGAAGAATCCGCGCTCGTGGGCTTTGCGTTTTCATACGCAGACGGCGGGATGCTCTTTGACGGCGCAGCAGCCTTACAACAACGTGGTGCGAACAGCTTTGCAGGCTTTGGCAGCGGTGATGGGCGGGACGCAGTCGTTGCATACGAATTCTTTGGATGAGGCTTGGGCGCTGCCTACGGAATTTGCGGCGACTTTGGCTTTGCGTACGCAGCAGATCATTGCGCATGAGAGTGGCGTGACGAATACGGCGGACCCGCTGGGTGGAGCCTATTTCGTTGAGGCGTTAACGAACGAGGTGGAGCGCGGGGCGTGGGATTACATCGAGAAGATTGACGCGCTGGGAGGGATGGTGGCGGCGATCGAACGCGCTTACCCGCAACGGGAGATTGCGGAGGCGGCCTACAAGTATCAGATGGCGGTGGACCGCAAGGAAAAGATCATTGTGGGCGTGAATGATTATGTGGCGGAAGAGAAAGGCATCGACATTCTGCAGATTAACGAGACGGTGGCGGAACGGCAGGCGGTGCGTTTGCGGAAGTTGCGCGTGGAGCGGTCCGGGGCGGAGGTTGAGCGCCGATTGGATGCCTTGCGGAAGGCGGCGGCGGGGGATGCGAATTTGATGCCGCATATTTATGATGCGGTGAAGGCGTATGCGACGCTGGGTGAGATTTGCGATGCGTTGCGAGAAGTTTTCGGGATTTATGAAGAAGTGGCGATCACGTAGAGTAGCCTGCCATCGTTTAATCAGCGCGTAGAAATTCTTACATGACCAAAACAGTCGGGAGGCAGACGTTGTTGAGACAACTTAGCATCGTCTTCTGCGCGCTGGTGTGCGGTTTAACGATTTGCGGCACTGCGTACGCGAAGGATAAAAAGCCTGGGGTTAAGAGCGGGTTTGTCACTACTTCGGACGGGGTGCGGATTCATTATATTGAGGCGGGGCGGGCGGCTATTACTCCTAGCGGGCAGATTGGGAATCCGATGCCATCCACCGCGGTGATTGAGAAAGGCGATATCGGCGTTACTTTGGAGCACAAGTACCCTTCGATTTTGTTTGTGCCGGGATGGACGATGCCTGGGTGGATCTGGCAGAAGCAGATCGATTATTTTTCGCGTGACTATCGCGTGGTGGCGATGGACCCGCGGTCGCAGGGGGAATCGTCGCAGACGACCGATGGATTGTATCCGGCGGTGCGCGCGCGGGACATCAAGGCGGTGGTGGATCAGTTGCACCTTGCGCCGGTGTTGATTGTGTCGTGGTCCATGGCAGTGGTGGAGACGATGGCTTATGTGGACCAGTTCGGGACCGGAGATTTTGCCGGGCTGGTGTTGGTGGATAACGACGCCGGCGGCCGAGCGCCGGGAGACGCTGACCAGTATTTTGGAATGCTGAAAGGGATTCTGGAAGACCGGCAAAACTCGGCGGATCAATTCATTCGGAAGCTAAACTTTCATAAGCCGCAGCCGGAAGATTACTTGCAGAAACTGATTCAAGCATCCTTGCGCGTGCCGACGAATACCGCAGTCGCACTGCTGGTTGGGCTATTTGTCTCGGACTACCGGTCTGTATTGCCGAAAATTGACAAGCCGACTGTAATTTGTGCCGCGAAGAGTCCCTACATGAGCACGATCGTGGACATGCAGTCGAAGATTAAGGGTTCGCAACTGGAAGTATTTGAAGGAGACGGGCACGCGCTGTTTGTGGATGATGCGGACAAGTTCAACGCGCTGGTGGAAGACCTGCTCTTGGAATTGAAATAGCGTTTCCGCGCCGCGAGAACGAGTGTTGCTATCGTTTTAGGGGCGATTTGAGTATTCTTGCGAGCATATGGCCGAAAAGAAGATAAGGGTGTTGATTGCGAAGCCTGGACTTGACGGGCATGACCGCGGCGCGAAAATCATCGCGCGGGCTTTGCGTGATGCAGGGATGGAAGTGATTTACACCGGGTTGCGGCAGACGCCGGAAATGATCGCGGCGGCGGCGGCGCAGGAAGACGTGGACGTGATCGGGCTTTCGATTCTTTCCGGCGCGCACAATACTCTTTGCCCGCGATTGATGGAGCTGCTGCGCGGGAAAGGGATGAATGACGTGACAGTATTGATCGGCGGCATCATTCCCGAAGCGGATATACCCGCGCTGAAGAAGGGCGGGATCGCGGAAGTCTTTCTTCCTGGAACTACCACGCAATCCATCGTTGATTTCATCCGCCATCGCGTTTCCACTGCTCCGCACGGAGCGTAGAGCGGCGGTGAGTACTCACTTCTCCACGATCGCACATGAAGACGTGACGACCGCAGGGCGGGTCTGAGACCCGCCCCCTATCGATCCTTTACGCCTTAGCATTGTTGATCTTTAATCCAGCGGAAGCACCAGCTTCGTGCGGGTATAGGCGACGCGGAAGCCGAAGCGTTCGATATTGCGATGGGAGATGCTGCCGGGTTGCGCGATGCTGACAGCTAAATCGCAGGCTTGTTCGCGCGCCCAGGCGAGACGCGCGCTTAGCAAGGCGGATTGCACACCGCGGCGACGAAATGCCGGAAGTGTGCTGGCACCGAAAAGTCCTGCAACTCCCTGGTGCGCAGAGACAACACCACCACCCGCCGGTTTGCCATCCACGAACGCGAGAAGGAAGCTGCACGGGCTGCTGCGATGGCAGAATCCTTCCATAACGTCGAGGATCGCTTGAGTGATGGGGAAATGTTCGGCGAAACCTTGGGCGACGGTTTGCGTCCAGAGTTTCGATTCGTCGCGGGTGGCGGCACGAATGGTGACGCCGGCCGGCGCGGGAGGTGCTGCTGCCGGGAGCGCCCGCGCGAGATCATTCAGGAGCAAGACGTCGGAAACTTCGAAGAGTTTGTAGCCGCGAGCGGCGAGCCGTTCGTAGAGGCTCATATCGATGAGCGGACAAAGTTCTAGTGCCGCGGGCGCGTTGCGCGATCTGAAGAATTCACCGAGAGCGTCGAGTTCTTCATCCGACACGGGCCCGTTGAGCCCTACGCCGGTCGCTTGCGTGACCGGAGAATCGGTGCCGGCAAAAACCGCCGTGCCTCCGGCAATCTCCTGAACGGCTACCGGAAATTCCGGATGGAGGCGATGAAACGCATCCGCGCATTCGCGCCCTGCATTGGCTTCCGCCATTTCGACGCGGCGAGCCAAGTCAATATCAATGAATTGCATTGCTGGATCTCCTGTATGTGGGAAACAACGCCACGGCTTCAGGGGCTGAAGCCCCTTTTAATCGGCGGTCTGATGGAGGGGATGAATCCCCGCCCTTCCGTACCAGTGACGATGAGATCTGCCAGGAAGATTGCCGGAACGCCCGGTTTAACGCGGCGAGCCGGAGGCAGACCTATCCTTCGCGTGAGAACAGCTGCGCATAGGCGCCTCCAGAGGAGAATTTGACCGCGGTGGTAAGTTGACGCCGCGGCCGGGCTTCATTCTATCGTACGGGGCGCGCAAGTCAAAACAAAGCGGCGATGATAGAATCCTTCGGTTATAGCGCTGTTGAGCATACTGATTCTGCCGGCAGGCAAACGATTTTGTGCGAGGAGAGCGCTGGGTGAGTGGAACGAAAATCGAAACGCGGGTGGACGCGAAGTCCGCTGATTTTGCGAAGAATGCCCGGCAGATGGTGGACCGCCTGACGGAGATTAAGAACGAAGAGCAGCGCATCAGCCAGGGCGGCGGCCCGAAGGCGATTGAAGCTCAGCACAAGAAGGGCCGGATGACGGCGCGGGAGCGCATCACCAAGCTGATCGATCCGACGACGGAATTTTTCGAACTGGGGCTGTACGCCGCGTACGAAATGTATGAGGAGTGGGGCGGCGCGCCGGCGGCTGGAACGATCACTGGCCTCGCGCGAGTTTCCGGGCGGCAGGTGATGATCATCGCGAACGACGCTACCGTGAAGGTGGGCGCGTTTTTTCCGATGACTGCGAAAAAAGTGATTCGCGCGCAGAATGTCGCGATCGAGAATCATATCCCGACGATTTACCTGGTGGACTCTGCCGGCATATTCTTGCCGCTACAGGAGGACGTATTCCCGGACACCGACGATTTTGGGCGCGTCTTCCGCAACAATGCAGTGATGAGCGCGATGGGCATTCCGCAGATCGCAGCGATCATGGGGATGTGCGTCGCGGGCGGCGCGTATTTACCCGTAATGTGCGACAAGATTTTGATGACGGAGGGCAGCGGACTATTTTTGGCCGGGCCGGCGCTGGTGCAGGCCGCGATCGGGCAAAAGACTTCGGCAGAAGAACTGGGCGGGGCGCAGATGCACGCGCAGATCAGCGGGACGGTGGATTTTCGCGAACCGGACGATGCGTCGTGCATCAAGAGGCTGCGCGCGCTGGTGGATAAGATGGGGCACGGGACTGCCGCGCCTTTCGACCATAAGCCGCCGGTGGCGCCGGCTTATCCGGAAGACGATATTTACGGAATTTTTTCCGCGAGTCCGGGGAAGCAGTACGATATGCACGAGATATCGCGCGGATTGTGGACGGCAGCCAGTTCGAGGAGTATCGCGCGGAATACGGGCAGACGGTTTTGTGCGGCTACGCACGAATTGGCGGCTGGGCCGTGGGGATCGTCGCGAACCAGAAGAAGAACGTGAATACGCTGGCTCCCGGAACGGGCGAGCGACGGATTGAATTTGGCGGAGTGATTTATACGGAGGCCGCGGATAAGGCGGCGCGATTTATTCTGGACTGCAACCAGAACCTGGTGCCGTTGATTTTTCTGCACGACGTGAACGGGTTTATGGTGGGCAAGGAAGCGGAGTGGAGCGGAATATTCGCGCGGGCGCGAAGATGGTGAATGCAGTGGCTAACAGCGTCGTGCCCAAGATTGCGGTGATTTGCGGCGGGAGTTTTGGCGCTGGACATTATGCGATGTGCGGGAAGGCTTACGATCCGCGGTTTGTGTTCGCGTGGCCCACGGCGCGTTATGCGGTGATGAGCGGGGACGCAGCGGCGGGCACTTTGGTGGAAATCAAGATCAAGCAGTTGGGACGTGAGGGGAAGAAGCTGAGCGACGCGGACAAGAAGGAATTGCACGAATCCATTCGGAAGACTTACGAACATCAGACCGATCCGCGCTATGCTGCACAAGATTGTGGGTAGACGCGATTATCGATCCGGCGCACACGCGGGAGGCGTTGATCGAGGCATTGGATGCGGCAGGGTTAA
>CAWIAM010000031.1:0-10885 GCA_963834215.1 uncultured Acidobacteriota bacterium
TCACGGCCGGAAGAGTGGCGAACAATTCGGCGCTGCGATTCAGTGCGATTTGGCGTTCGGCGCGCAGATTCTGGAAGGTGAGGACGGAGTTGCGCGTGTCCTGCTCGACCATTTTTGCACTTGCTCTTCGGCGGCGTGGCCCACGATCAAAAGCGTGGCGGAAGTGAGGCCCGCGATAATGGCGATGACGGAGAGCAGGAACTTCGTCCGCAGACGCAGGTTCGCGGACCACCGCAGCGGCCTCGTGTGCTCGCGAAGATATCGCAGCAAAGTCTGAATGCTCATGCGTATCCCAAGTGGCCGAGAAGAGGTGGGCAAAGAGTAGCCAAGGCGAATGGCGGGTGGAATGGTCCGATGGTACTAAGGTACCCGGCCCAGCGAGGGCGGGAAATGCTGGGCGGGCGGCGGCGCTGGATCGTCGGCGGAGGGTAGGGCAGGCGGCATTGTGAGTTTGTGCCGTTTGTATCGAATAAGAATTTGCTGATCGTTGTTTTGAGTCATGTTACGGTGAATGATTGTTCCGGCGAAAGTGTCTATTTGTATCGAGAAGTGGCTTCGGGAACTGCGGTCCGCAGGTGTTGTACGACGAGCAATTTGTGATTCTGGAAGTGGCACTTTGTTGGCGATTGATTGGGGCGCGGGCGTTTGTTTTGTATGAGATATAGCGAATTCTAATCGCCGGGGTTTGCGATTGATTTGGGCGGGAGGCTGTGTGGTGATTAGTGCGATGTGACGATTAGAGTGGGGATGTAACAATGTTACAGGGGCCTGTGATTGGTGATTAGTGATTGGTGATGGGCGAAAGGCGCGGCGTGATTCGCGAACGATCCGCGTAATTCGTGACTTGTGAATTTTGATTGGCGACCCCTGGCCCGCGAGGCGTGAGAATCTCTTGATTCGCGATCTGTGGCTTGCGGTCCGTGTAACCGGGCGTGACGCTGTTCTTGTTGCGATTAGGATTTGGTTCGACGTTTATTTTCAGGGTGTTGCGGGGAATTTTGAATGGGGTGTTGTTGCGATTAGGAAGGGTTGCGGGCGCGTCTGGGCGAGCGGGTTGGCGGTTGCGGCCGGTATTGGTTGCGCCGTCGTTCGCCATGTCCTTTCGCTCCTGTGGATGAAGTTATAGCCCTCTCTATCTTATCATATCAGTTAACAGAAGGCAAGGGCATGGTGTGTATTGCGGCTAAGTCTTAGAAACTTTGGGATGTGGGGCTCGGGTTTGATGTGTGTTGCAAATCGCTGCGCGGGAGGATCAGGACGATGTGGGCAGCAGCAGTTCCTCTTTCGAAGGCATGGCAACCCCATAACGTGTTGTCAAACGGTAGACCATATCTAGGGCATACCAGACAACATCGTCGCATGTTCCTTCATCGTATAGGCATTCACACGTACACGCTCGCCGATCTTTGCATTTAACCAAGGACAGGCATTCACAAAGGTACGATCGGCTAGCGACCGCCGATGAACAATGACGTTGCGCAGATGATTCATTTCCCAAAAACTTTTCCGAGCCGCGTCGCTCACTTGACCGGAAAGACCCACGCATTCGAGCAGTGATTCAAAACTCGCAACGCCCTGCCGCTGACCCGTTCGTAAGGTACGTTGTAATTCAATTACAAGAAACCGCATCCGCTCTTCTTTATCGAGCAGTTCATACTCAGCCAGGGAGATCTTTATTTTCGCGAACTGCTCCCTCTGAAGCAGTGAAGGCTCGTTTAAAAGCAGCGCCACAATAAGATCCTCGACCGTCGCCTCAATGGCTCCCCATAGTCCCACCAATGCGAACTCGTGCATGAACGGGAAGCCCGCCTTAGATTCAATTTCCGCGAACGCAGCAGCCACATTCGCCGCCGCCATGCGGGCTTGATGCTTGTCTTCGCTCCAGGTTTCCTTAAGGGCTTCACGCATTGGGGTAGCAAGTGCATCAGCAAGACTGGGCATATCCGTAAGCGCGGAAATTCCGCGAATACTGAGGTCCAAAGACTGAAGCGAAGCTTGCAAATACGCGAGAAATGCTTTCAGCGGCACCATCGCATAAGCCGGCACTCGCTCGGCCATAAAAATACCTCCCAGGAGGGAATGATAGCTCATTACGCGATTCCTTTGCGGACCGCGCAAAGAGATGCACCCGGCGAGTCTTTGACGTGGAGCGTCGCGCCTACGGCGCTCGGTTTTCTTTTTTGTGTTTTTCCCGGCGCTTCTGCGCCGGGCTAATTTATGCCGCGTGATGGCGCTTGCTTCGATGCAAGGGCCGGTGCCGAACCTCTGGCCGGGCGACGGATTGGACTTCGAATCAAAACGTCGCGGCGCGCACCCTTTGCAAGCGGCGCAAAGGGATGCAGTACCCCTCCTCTATATTGTGATGGTTCCTTTGGTTGGGCGGGCGAGGCAAGCCTCGCCCGTGAAAAGCGGCAGCCCTTCGTTCCTCAGGATAAACAAGCTGCCGCACTCCCAGATTGCGTTGCGACGACGTACCGGTGTGTGATGGCAGGATCGCTCGCTGCTGCGGCGGCGATGGCGGACTGAAGTACGCCGCTACAACGTCAAATGCGGGCGAGATCTTGGCTCAAGACGTCGCGGCACTCGCTCGACATCGCCTTGACAAAAGTTTGGCGAAGATAGAATGTGAATTCCGCTAATTGGAAAAATTGAGCGGCGCGACCCGTCCGTAGTGTTCCCTACAGACACGTCCAGCGTTCTTGGGGGAGCATGTCGCGCCAATCCGAGCCCGCCAGCTCGGTTCAGTCTATGCCTAGACGATAAGCTTCCTTTTCGGAGAATCCTTGTTGCCAGTGAAAGTACTCATCGCCGACGACAGAGAAATTCTCCGAAAGGTAATTCGGCAGGTATTGGACCTGCACTCCGATATTACAGTTGTCGGCGAGGCTGAGGACTTCCCGCAAACGATCGCCTTGATACGAGAGCTGAGCCCGCACGTGGTCGTTTTGGATTTGCACATGCCCGCACCACCGCATTTCTCATACGGGGAAATTAAGCGCGCTGTGACCGATGCGGGATCGAAGTTAATCGCAGTCTCGGTTTGGCAGGATGAGCCGTCGCGAGCGCTTGCTGCCAGCTTCGGCTCGTTCACTCTGCTCGACAAGTCAAACCTGGCGACGCTCCTGGTTCCTGAGATCCGGCAGTTGATGGCGAGCGACGCGAACTGACAGCTGGACAGCCCCATCCACGCGATAAGCTGCTTATCCCTCTTAGGGCGTTCACGGTATGGTCAGCTTTCTTTCGGGATGCTACAAACACACCAAGGCCAAGGTCATTTTGCCCCCGCCGTCAGGCAACGTGGCCCGAACCATTCTGGTGGCGGACGACAATCCATTAATTCGCAAGATGTTGTGTGAGCTTTTTGAGAACGAAGCAGACTACGATATTTGCGCGGAAGCGAGCAACGGCCAGGAAGCGATTGACCTCGCATTAAAACATCGTCCGGAACTCATCATCCTCGATTTGTCCATGCCGGTATTAAACGGTCTAGCGGTGTCCAGAGAATTGAAGAGAATAATGCCGGAAGTTCCGATAATTTTGTTCACTCAGTACGCGGCTGTTGGCAACGTTCTATTAAGCGCCGGGCTGCTCGCCGAGCGGATAATATCGAAAAATAACGCCCAGGAACTCATGACGCACGTTAAGTTGCTGATCCCTGTTTGACTGTGGCAGCCTGCAACGGCCCACTATCCGCAAAGGCGTCTTGCTTGGGTATTGGGATGCTTACAATCACAGAGGTACCTGAAGCATTCGATTCGATTTTCATTTCTCCGTGGAAGTGGCGGATACGCTCTTGAATTCCCATGATTCCAACGCCGGAGCCGTGGGACTGAATTTCCAGCAAGCGCTCCGGCGATATGCCCTTGCCGTGATCCAGCACCTGTATTCGTACACTTTCGCCTTCGCGGCCTATGCGGATCAGGGCGGTCTTGCTGCCGGAATGCCGGTGAATATTTGTCAAGCATTCCTGCACCAGCCGAAAGATTGCCAGCTCCATATCGCTGGGCAGTCTTCCCACATTGTCGGCCACATCCAGCGTGATGGTTACGTCGCTGCGTTCTGCCAGCCCCTCGACGTAGCAGCCAAGCGCGGACGCGAGACCGATTTCGTCCAGCAGCGGCGGATGCAACAGGTAAGACGTGGTGCGTATCTCGCTATGCAATTGCTGAAACATCGCGGCGATCTCTCTGCCTTTTCCTGCCAGCTCCGGCGCAACGCCCTCCACGCGGCGAACCAATTGCGCGAGGCTCATGCCGAGCACCGATAGTGTTTGCCCGGCACTGTCGTGGAGTTCGCGGGCAATACGCCGTCGTTCTTGATCCTGGGCCTTCATCAGGCGCGTCATGTCGTCGGCAATCCGAACTTTTTCGCCTGCCTCTTTCTGGTCATGAATGTCGAGACAACCGCCGACATATCCTTCAAACACTCCATCCGGCGTGAAGCGCGGCACGCCGCGATCGAGTATCCAGCGGTATTGTCCCGTGTGATGGCGCATCCGATATTCCATCTCAAAGGGACGACGAGCATCGAAGTTGCTGACGTAGATTTGCAGGCAGCGGTCGAAGTCCTGTGGATGCACGTTCTCCGCCCAGCCATTGCCGGACTCTTGTTCGAGAGTGCGCCCAACGAAATCCAACCATCCCTTATTGAAGTAATAGCAAAGCTTGTCCGTTCCTGCCATCCAGACCATGATGGGCGAAGCATCTGTAATGATGCGAAAGCGTTGTTCGCTTTCCCGCAATGCTTGTTCCGCCTGCTTTTGCTCGGTAATGTCGCGCGCCACTTTCGAGGCACCAATTACACGCCCCGATGGATCTCTCAAGGGAGAGATGGTCAGCGAGACATCGAGAAGGCGGCCATCCTTGCGCCGGCGAACGGTGTGAAAATGGTCAACGCGCTCGCCTCGTCGAAGACGGGCGAGGATGTCTGACTCTTCGGCGTGGCGATCTGGTGGAATGATCAGGGTGATATGTTGCCCGATGGCTTCTTCTGGGGCGTACCCAAATATTCGTTCTGCACTGTTGTTCCAACTGGTGATGATGCCATCAAGGTTCTTGCTTATGATGGCATCGTCCGAGGAGGCTACGATGGCAGCCAACAGACCTGTTATTTCTTCTGCTTGCATCGGCTTGCTCATATCCTCTGGCGGCGAGTTAATCACCTTAAGTTAGCATTGGATAACGGTGAGGCGTTGTTTCGCGAGAACTGGCGCCTATGCTAGCCATTCTGGCTACGGATGCCATATACAGTAAACACTGTAGGCGTGAATCGCGACTCCAGCTTGTTGTGCGGCGTTTGGTTAGTCGTGGTGGAAATAGAAGATGTTGCCGTCGAGGTCTTTTACGGTGAATTGGCGTAATCCCCAGGGCTTTTTTTCCAGAGGTTCTGCGATGTTTGCGCCTGACGACTGCAGTTCCTGGTACGACGCGTCAATATCTTCAGCGTAGACCCAGTGCACGGCAGGTTCGAACGGCGGCTTCCTCTTGCGAAAGAATATCGCCGCTTCACCGCGCGACACGGCGCCAATTTCTTTGTCTGGGTAAAGCCATCCGATCTCGAAGCCGAGTGCATCTCTGTAATGCTGTTGCGCGCGTTCGACATCCGCGACCGGCAATTCCGGCACAGGCCGTCCAATTGAGGTCATTTTTTCTTTTGCGCCCACAGGTATCTCCTTTCAGCAACAAAGTGCCCACGCGTCGAATTGTGACACTACCCTATTTCGGCAACCACTAGCCGAACTAATCATCTTATGGTTTGATTGACGCGCCAGCCACTTCACGCTGAAGGAGCTCAAGATGAAAATCGCCGCCGCCATCTCCCGTTACCTTCTCGGCATCGCTTTCACCTTATTCGGTCTCAACGGCTTCCTGCACTTCCTCCCCAACGGCAACATGCCCGCACTGGCCATGCAATACGTCACGGTGCTGGCCGCGTCGCATTATACGATCCCGATTTTCGCGGTCCAGCTCGTCTGCGGAATCCTCTTCCTGATCAACCGCTACATCCCCCTGGCCCTGACGCTCATCGGCCCCGTCCTGGTCAACATCCTGATCTTTCACATTCTGATGCTCCCCATCGGCATTGGCCCAGGCCTGCTATGCACCATCTGCTGGTTCATACTCTTCGCCAAACACTACCAAGCCTTCGCCGGCATCTTCCAAGCTCGCGCGTGAAGAACCTCGGATTGTTAAATTCGATTTGTCGAGTTGCGGCGTCAATCGGCCACGAGCCGGAACGGAAATTGGAGGAAGGGTTAATTCAACCAGAAGCGTACAATGAAGAGAACACCTGCGACGTAATATATTGCGACTGTCCACCAAAACACACCCGGTTCTTCGGCGCGATAGACCCAACCACTGAAGCGTGACCGCGTTTTTCCGGTGTAGGTCGAAGCCAAAGCCCCGAAAATAAGGAGCATCCCGAGTATCAGGTAAATATTTTGCGAGTACCAATCAGGTATGACCGTCGCGCTCATTCTGCTACCTCATTCCCGCACCTTGCCCGGGCGTGAACCGCAACACCAGGCCCAGCATCACCACCACCGCCACAAAATAGATAGTTGTCGCGCGGCTTAGCAGGCCGGCACATCTTTCGTGAACAGCCGCCAGCACGCGCCTCCCGCCACCAGCGCAAACACGTTTTCGCCGAGCAGCATCCACAACGCCAAACACACGGTCAGCACCACGCCGCGCTCGATTTTGTCCAGCGCCAACATCGCTTGTCCGCCGTCCAGCAGCCAGATCGGAATCAGATTCAACACGTTGAGCCACGCGCCCGCGCGCGCAGCGCCGCCCACAACGGATCGCCCGTCTTGTACCAAATGATCCAACATAACGCCGCGGAAATGAATCCGGCCAGCGGACCCGCCAGACTCACAAAGGCGCGCGTCACATTGGAAACTCCCAGCGCGCGCCACTTCACATAAGCGCCAAAGCCCGGAAGGAACACGGGCATCTCGACGGGCAGCCCGCGCCGCTTGATGTCCACGTAATGCCCCATCTCGTGAATCAAAATCAGCGCCGCAAAACCAATTCCGAAGCGCATCCCGAAAAGCGCCCAATAAATTCCGATGAACGCAAACAAGCTGAAAAGGAAATTCAGCTTGAACACTGCCAGCAGCAGTTTGGCTTTCGAAAGCGCGAGCGCCAGTGGCGCGAGCGGACCAAATTTCTTGGCCCATTCATTTTTAGGAGGCGCCGCTGCCTGCGCCTTTGCGGCTAGTTCCAGCGAACGCACGCGGCTCTGCACCCACACCGCCTGCGTGGATTCCGGCGGCAATAGCGCCAACACTTTCACCCACGCTTCGCGCGCTTCCGCGATTTCGTCCTTATCCTCGTAAGCCTTGGCCCATGCCGATAGCCGTTCGAGCTCCTCGGCGTGCACCAGCGTGTGACACTGCTTGCACACCAAGTCGCCGGGAATGATTTGCCCCGCGCAGCTTTTGCAGGATTTGGTCAGCTCGATCGGTGTGGAACTCACTGTCTTTGTTGGTGCGGTTGGCCTGTGCGAACTTTATTCGTGCGCAAAGTTAGGTCTTGAAAGGACCGATCACGCCGGTGGCCGCGGAAGTACCGGCCGTCATCTGCCACGCAATGCGAATCCCGATAAAAAGAATGAAAAGCCCAATGAGCGAGGAGAACGATGGCCCGTTCGTCCACAATTCCATGAACGGCGATGCCAATCCCAGAAGCAGCAGGGTGCCGATCAAGCTGCTGAGACTGGCGCGATGGCGCGGCGCCGGAGTCGCGGCCGGCTCTTGCTCTTGCGGCGAAACATGGGTGTCGTTGGCGTCCGCGTCCGCCGATGGCGTCGCGTCGTCGCCCGGCGAATTCCGCAGCGCTCGTGTGTGTGCCGTGGCCACCCGAGCGTCGCGCGCCTTGACGAATTGCGAGATGCCGACCGGAATTGCCGCAATCGAAACGGCGGCATACGTCAACAGCGCAGCCGCGATCTGGTAGCGCTGCCCGCCCATCCCACGCGATCCCATCTTGATGGCTTTCGCGACGATGTAGCCCACCGCCAACGCCACATAACCGATAATCAAGCCAGTCAGAATGCTGAATGCCGCGTAAAGAATCATTCCCAAAATCGCGCCGCCGACGCCGAACATCACTCCCCGGACAAACGCCGTGTGACTATCGGTTGGCAGGTTTCCTGCCGCCCGCTGCGCACAGTTGGGGCAAGCCAGTGCGCCATTGACGCGAAAATACGTGTCGCCGATCGGCTGGGTGCATGAGGCGCAGCGGTCCGGCCCGCCCTTGCTGGCATACTCAGCCGTCGAAAATTGTGGGGTGCCGCTGGAAAAACCAGGCTCCGACATGCGCGGGAAGGTACCACATTCGGCTATTGTCGAGAAGAAGAATTTCAATAACAGGTAGATGCAGTTGGAGTTGAACTAGCTGTTCCGTGCGTGGCAACCAAGTCTTACGTAAGGGGTAGGGGAGCTGCTTGCTGCGCCCCAACGTGCGTCACGCGCCCAACCGCTGATGCGGTGGCCCTAGCGCCTTGGCTGAAATCCGGGTCGCCGAATTGCCAGAGCAGGAACGACATTTCGTCGGCATATTCCAAATCGTGTTGGGCGCGGGTGGAGCCCATGCCGTGGCCGGCGTCGTAGTCGACGCGCAGCAGGACCGGCTTCTTGCTGGAGGTGGCGGCTTGCAGGCGGGCCGTCATTTTTGCCGGCTGTGAGGGATCGACGCGCGGATCGTTGATTCCTGCCGTCAACAGTATTCCCGGATAGGCGGTGCCGTCTTTGACGTGCTGATATGCGTCCATGGCAAAGAGTCCCTTAAAGCCGTCGGCATCGGTGACCGTGCCGAACTCGGCGATGTTGGGCGGGCCGTTGGGAGTGAATTCCATGCGAGTCGCGTTGGAGCAGCCGACGCGGATCAGCGCTCCGGCGAACAGATCCGGACGCTGCGTGATGGCGCCCGCCAATCAAAATGCCGCCAGCGCTGGTGCCTTCGCCGGAAAGACGCTGCGCGCTGGTGTATTTGTTTTCGATTAGGTATTGGGCGCTGGCGATGAAATCGTCGATGGTGTGCTGCTTGGTGAGTTTGTAGCCGGCGCGATACCAGTCTTCTCCGTATTCTCCGCCGCCGCGCACGTGCGCGAAGGCGATCACGCCGCCGCGCTCCAGCCACGCCAGCCATACCGGATCGAAATACGCGTCATAGGAAATTCCGTAGGCGCCATAACCGACCAGGTGAGTCGGATGGTTGCCGTCGTGCGCGAGATTTTTGGAGTGAATGATGGAGAGCGGAATCATGGTTCCGTCGGCGCTCTTGGCTTTGACTTCTTCCGCTTCGTAGGCCGAGGTGTCGACTGGTATAGGGGGTTGAATCCCGGTTTCGGCTGGCGGTTTTGGATTTCGGATCGTAGCGCAGAAAGCGGGCGAAGTGGTCCAGGAGACGACGTGGACGAGCGCGCCGGGTTCGGTCGGAGTGACGGAAATCTCGGACACGGATAGCCTTTGCCGACCGGACGGGCTCGATTTTTCCGTCGAAGGAAAGGCGGCGCATGCGGCCGATGCCGCCGTCAAGGTCGCGAATATAGATGCCGTCGCTGGCGACATCGACTTCCTGGATGACGACTTCGCTGGCGGGGACGACGACGGTGGCGTGAGCGATGTCGGGATTTTTGAGGCTGGTACGAATGACTTCATAGCGCGACTTGTTCTTGTGAGTCATCAGATAAATATCGTCATGGTGAGGCGAGAAATTGGTGATGGCGGCATCCACGTCGAAAAGCTTTTTCCAGGCGATGTGCTCGGCGAATTGAGTTGATCCAACGGGATGTAGTAGGCGGTAGCTTCGTTTTGCGTTCCGTGCGCCAGGAGTCCCAGAATATAGGGCGATCCCGGCGAGTATACGAGGCGAAGCTGAGATCGTTATCGTCGATCTTCACGTCCGCTGAATAACCGTAGCCGAAAACGAAGCGGTCCTGCTCGGGATCCCGGCCAAGCTCGTGAACGTATACGCGGCTGCGCTGCTCGAAGGCGGTGCGCGGCATGTCGGGCGTGAGCTTCTGCAGGCGGTTGTAGAGGAAAGACTTGTTGCCGGGCAGCCACGCTATGCCGCCAAAGCGGGCTCGGTCGATGGCATCGGGCATGATTTTTCCGGTGGATGTTTCGAGAACGTGGATGACGCTATTCTCCGAACCTCCGGGAGAAATTCCGTAGGCTACCAGCGCGCCATCGAGCGAGGGTGGTAGTAGTCGATGGAAGAATGGACGCCGTCTTTGGTGAGCAACTCTGGATCGAGCAGCAAGCGTCCGGCGGAGCCCTCTTTCACGTAGAGCTTCACGTTGTCGGCGGTGGGATCGGCTTTGAGATAGAAAAGTTTTCCGCCCCATACTTGCGCGTTGCGCACGCGCGTGCTGGCGGTGTCGAGAGCCTTGACGCGGGCGAGAAATTTTTCGCGGCCGGGGATGCTGGTCAGGGCGGAACGAGTGTAAGTGTCTTGTGCCTTGAGCCATCTGCGCCTTTTCCGTCGCGCCAGTTTTCCAGCCATCGATAAGATCGGTAACGCTCTGGCCGAAGAAGACTTCGGTTACGTCCTGACGCTCGGTGGCGGGCGGCGCGGTCTGTAGCGTTTAATCGGGAGGGCCCGGCGAATGCGGTGCAAATGCTGAGCCAGAGGTAGAACGTGGTTCGTACCTGGGAGCCTTTGGATGGCAGCATGGCTTTGCTCCTTACGACACTCAGGGGAGGATAGAATGGGAGGATAGTAACATGCTCGTAAACCGTGCTCAACCCAGAGTGGGTGGCGCATCCTTCCACGACCGATAACAGTCGCGGTTCGCCTTCGCAGTTGCATTTTCGAAGCGCCGCATTTCTTTGCGCATTCCGCGAAGGTGCGTGGCAACACGAATCACTCAAGATCCT
>CAWIAM010000032.1:0-137017 GCA_963834215.1 uncultured Acidobacteriota bacterium
ACCCGCGCGTTGAACGAAATTCTCAAGCGCGCGGAAGGACGCGATGGTTATCTGTAAGTCGCCTGCTGAGCTCGAGAAGATGTACCGCGCGGGACAGATCGTCTGGACGGCGCTGGCCAAGATGCGCACGATGATCCGGCCAGGCATCTCGACGAAAGAGCTCGATGAATTCGCCGAGAACTATACGGCGAAGCAGGGCGCGCGGCCGGCATTCAAGGGCTATCGCGGGTACCCGGGGTCTGTGTGCACCCTGATAAATCAAGAGGTCGTGCACGGGATTCCTTCTCCGGCGCGGAAGCTGCGCGAGGGCGACATCCTCTCGATGGATTTCGGTGTCGAGCTGGAAGGCTACTTCGGCGACGCGGCGTTGACGGTGCCGGTGGGCAAGATTACGTTGGAGCGCGAAAAGCTTTTGCGCGTGACGCGCGAATCGCTGGAGTACGCGATTTACAAAGTCCGGCCGGGAAACCGCTTGGGTGATGTCTCTGCCGCGGTGCAGCAGTGGGTGGAAAAGAACGGCTACTCGGTAGTGCGCGAGTTTGTGGGGCACGGGATCGGCACGAAGATGCACGAGGACCCGCAGCTTCCGAATTACGGCACACCCGGACAAGGTCCCAGGCTGCAAGAGGGAATGGTCCTGGCGATTGAGCCGATGGTCAGTACCGGCGGTCCCGGAGTGCGAGTGCTGGATGATGAGTGGACGGCGGTGACAGCGGACGGAAGCGATTCCGCGCACTTCGAGCACACCGTCGCCGTGACCAAGAATGGCCCATGGATTCTGACGCGGCCGAAAGAGGCCGCCGGGCCGGTCTGGTAAATATCGAGTAGCAGGAGTTTTCGGAAGTGGCAGACAGGAGCGCATGAAACCAAGGCCAGAGCAGGACAAGAAGAAACCGGGCGAGGGCAGCGGAAAAGAAGACGCCATCGAAGTGATGGCCACGGTGATCGAACCTCTTCCGAACGCCATGTTTCGCGTGGAGTTGGAAAATAAGCACCAGGTGCTGGCCCATATTTCGGGCAAGATGCGCAAGAATTTTATTCGCATCCTGTCGGGAGATCGCGTGGCGGTTGAGCTTTCACCATACGACTTGACGCGCGGCAGGATCGTTTACAGATACAAGTAGAACGAGGCAACAACAGGTAACAGGGAAACGGGAGTCGAACATGAAGGTACGAGCATCGGTAAAGAAAATCTGCATGAAGTGCAAGATCGTGCATCGGCGCGGCGTGGTGCGGGTGATTTGCACCAACGCCAAGCACCGCCAGCGCCAGGGATAAGGGGAAAACTTTATGGCTCGCATCGCAGGTGTGGATCTACCGCCGAATAAGCGGCTTTGGATTGGGCTTACGTCCATCTACGGCATCGGGCAGGCGCGCGCGAAGGTGCTCGCGGAAAAAGCGAAAGTGGATTTCACCAAGAAGATCAAGGACCTGACCGAAGACGAAGTGACGCGCCTGCGCGCGGCCATCGAATCCGAAGGCGGCATCGAAGGCGATCTGCGCAAGGAAACGCAGATGAACATCCGGCGCCTGATTGAAATTCAGGCCTACCGGGGACTGCGTCACCGGCGCAACCTGCCGGTCCGCGGGCAGCGCACGCATACCAACGCGCGCACGCGCAAAGGTCCGCGCAAGGGTGCCGTGGCGGCGAAGAAGATCGCGCCGCGCAAGTAAATCCAGCGAAAGAACTGAACGGTAAGGACGACAGGAGAGAGACGAGCGTGGCAAAAGAACCCAAAGACGCAGCGGCAGCACCGGGAGCAGCGCCGGCAGCGGGAGCGAAGGCTACTTCCAAGCGCAAGAAGGAATTTCGCAAGAAGCGCGAGAAGCGCGTGGTGCCGCACGGCGTGGTGTGCATCCAGGCGACGTTCAACAACACGATCGTCACGCTCACCGATCCCGACGGCCGCGCAGTGAGCTGGTCTTCGGCCGGCTCAGTGGGCTTCAAAGGCTCGCGCAAAGGTACGCCCTACGCGGCGCAACAAGCGGCCGCAACGGCTGCGGGCGTGGCGCGCGACCAATACGGGATGAAATCGGTGGAAGTGCGCGTCAAAGGCCCGGGCGCGGGACGCGAATCCGCCGTGCGCGCGTTGGCTTCTTCCGGCTTGCACATCAATGCGATTAAGGACGTGACGCCGGTTCCGCACAACGGTTGCCGTCCGCCCAAGCGCCGCCGCGTATAAAGGGCACGTAGTTTGAAAGTTTCGGAGTTGAACCAAAGGAGAGAAGGACTTGGCAAGACATCGTGAAGCAGTCTGCCGGCTGTGCCGAAGAGAAGGGCAAAAACTCTTCTTGAAAGGCCTGCGGTGTTTTACAGAAAAGTGCGCGATCGAGAAGCGCAATTTCGTTCCCGGGCAGCACGGCCAGGCCCGGCGGGCAAAGATGGTGGGCTACGGCGTGCAGTTGCGCGAAAAGCAGAAGGTGAAGCGCACCTACGGCCTGCTCGAGCGGCAATTCCGCAACTATTTCGAGAAGGCGGTGCGCACCAAGGGCCCCACCGGCTCGAACCTGATGGTGATGTTGGAGCGCCGTCTGGACAACGTGATCTATCGCATGGGAATTGCCGGCTCGCGTTCGCAAGCGCGGCAACTCGTGCTGCATGGGCACATCCGCGTGAAGGGCCAGAAGGTCAATATCCCCAGCTATCTCGTCAACGTGGGCGATGAAATCGCGCTGAAAGAGAACATGCACGAGAACGCGATGATCCTCGAAGCGCGCAATCTGGCCAAGAGCCAGGGTGTCGCGCCGTGGCTGGATATTGACCCGGCGAATTTCAAGGCCCGGGTCGTGGCGCTGCCGCGTCGCGAAGACGTGCAGACGCCGCCGATGAACGAACAGCTCATCGTCGAACTTTACTCGAAGTAGTCCCAGGAAATTATCAACGTTAATCGGTTTGTGGGTCCGCCTCGGGCGGGCCAGGAGGAATGTCGAAGATGTGGAAGGGCTTCCAGAAACCAAAGCGGTTGGCAGCAGAACCGGAAACACTGACGGACAAGTACGGGAAATTCTCAGCGCAGCCTTTCGAGCGCGGCTGGGGAACCACCGTCGGCAATTCGCTGCGGCGCGCGCTGTTGAGTTCGATTGAAGGCGCGGCCATCACCGCGGTAAAAATCGAAGGCGTGCTGCACGAATTTTCGCCGATTCCGGGCGTCGTGGAAGACGCCACGGATATCATCCTGAACCTGAAGCAGGTTCCGCTGAAGCTGAACACGGACCAGCCGAAGACCATCACGCTGGTGGTGGATACGCCGGGTCCCGTGACTTCCGCGAAGATCGAGGAAGATGCGGACATCGCGGTGCTCGATAAGAACGTTTACATCGCCACCGTCAGCGAAGGCGGCAAACTCGAACTCGAATTGCGTGTCAAGAACGGCCGCGGTTACGTGGCCGCCGACCGCAACTTCGACGAAGACTTGCCGATCGGGTACATTCCGATTGATTCGGTGCACTCGCCCGTACGCAAGGTGAACTACGCGGTGGAAGCGGCTCGCTTGGGACAGATGACGGACTACGAAAAGCTCACGCTCGAAGTCTGGACCAACGCCGCCATCACTCCGCAGGATGCGATCGGCCTGGCGTCGAAGCTGGTGAAGGATCACATGAGCATCTTCATCAACTTCGAAGAGACGCCGGACCTGCCGGAAGAAGTGATCGAAAACTACAGCGATCCGCGCCTGGAGTATCTGGACCGGTCGGTGGAAGAGCTGGAGCTTTCGGTGCGCTCCTACAACTGCTTGAAGAATGCCAACATTCAAAACCTGCGCGAGTTGGTGCAGAAGACCGAGTCCGAAATGCTGAAGACCAAAAATTTCGGGCGCAAGTCGCTGAACGAGATCAAGGACATCCTGCACAAGATGGGCTTGAGCTTGGGCATGAAGTTCGACGAGCATGGCCGCATCATCTGGCCGCCGCTGCCTAGCCAGACCGCACCTCCGCCTTCCGAGGGGGATGCCACGGCTCTTTAGCCCCGCTGCAGGCGGTGGGAGCGGGAGCCAAGGTAAGCGACTATGAGACACCTTAAGTCAGGATCGAAACTGGGGAAGCAGCCGGCGCATCGTCGCGCCGTGCTGCGCAACCTGGTGACGAACCTCATCGAAAAAGAACGCATCCACACCACCATCCTTCGCGCGAAGGCCACCCGACGTCTCGCGGAGAAGATGATCACACTCGGAAAGCGCGATTCGCTGCATGCGCGCCGTCAGGCAGCTGCGTTTCTGATGACGCCCGCGGCAACCGATAAACTCTTCGACGTGCTAGCTCCGCGATTTGCCGAGCGGTCCGGCGGCTACACGCGCATCATCCATGCCGGTTGGCGGCTGGGAGACGGAGCGAATCTCGCGATTCTCGAGTTCATCGGTTCGGAGCTCAAGAAGAAGGAAAAGAAGCCGCGCCGGAAAGAGGAAGTCGAGGCACCGGAAGAAGAGAAGGAAGCCGTAGCGGCAACAAAGTAGTATTCCGAGCAGGTCAAAATTACGAAGGCCCGTTTCGAGCAGTCGAAGCGGGCCTTTTTGTTTTACCCAGGCTCATATGGAGTGCGGCGGCACGCCGCCGCTTTCTCCCAAGTTGAACATTCGCGACAAAACAAACCAGGCGAGGCGCGCCTCGCCTAGCCCGCTCTTATAGCGCTTCCGACATCATGAAAGCGGCGGCACGCTGCCGCACTCCACGAGATGCTTGCCGCCCGAAATTTCGCAGCAACGGGGTCGTGCTTTTCTTACTGCTTGATCCCCAGCCACGAATTATAAATTGCCTTCTGCTGATCCGTCGGATGTTCCATCGGCTTGAGGGTGTAGGTAGGATACGGATTCGCTGCGAGCGCGACCGGAAATTCCTTGAACTCTCCGACCCGCAGAACAGTGATCTTCACCGTATCGCCGGGCTTGTGTGCGGCGATTTCCTTGGTGAATGCATCGGAATCCACTGCGCGGCTATCAACGGCGTAGATGATATCGTCCTGGTCAAGGCCGACCGTTTCCGCCGGGCTGCCGGGAATAATGTTGCGAATCTTGGCGCGCCCGTCAGCGTCATTCTTCGTGGTCTCAATGCCGTCCCAAGGCTTGCTCGCGTCGGACTTCTTATTCACCGTAATCCCCGCGTACGCAAAATATTTCTCGTAAGGAATCGGGTCCTTCCCGGAAATATAGCGAGTAAATAGATCGCTCACGTCCGCGCCGGAAACTTCAGACGCAGCCTTGACCGGATCTCCGGGCTGGAAGCCGGGTTTTGGCAGCGCATAACGCGAGTACAGCAGGCGCATCCAATCGTCGAGCGACTTCTGGTCACCGGTATCCTGACGGATTGCGAAATCCAGGATGTGGCCCATGATCTGTCCGCCGTCGTAATACGAATACCAGGTGTTCGCCAGGTTGTTGGCCTGCTGAATCACGCCATTCCGCGGGAACCAGGTGTCCCAGCTGGTGTCCTCGATGCTGCGCTCGGAACGCCCCGGCTTCTGTTCAAACTTGGTGATCAGCACGCCGATGCTATCCAGGTATTGCTGCGGCGTAATCAGCCCGGCGCGTTCCAAAGACAGCGCGCCGTAATAGCTGGTCAATCCTTCGGAGATCCACAAAGACGGCGTGTGCACCATCTGCGTGTAATCGAATGGCCCCAGCGGCAAGCGGGCGCAGGCGCTTCACGTTCCAAGCGTGGAAGAATTCGTGCGCGGCGACAAAGAGCTTCAGATTATATTGCGTGCCAACGCCGGGTACGGGCTCCGTCGAATCCCAGTCGGTAGAGAAATCAATCTGTGTGGAGTTCAGGTGCTCCAGGCCGCCGCCGGTCTTCGGCCAAACGTGAAAAATAAAATAGTAATCCGCGAAAGGAGCAGACTGAGTGGAATTGCCAGCCACGGGCTGAAACATCGGAACGATCGTTGCGACGGCTTTCTGTAAATCGCCCACGAACTTCGTGAAGTCTTTGTGGCCGATCACATCGTCCACGATCACGTGATACTTGGTGCCCAGAACTTCGAAGTCCTTCTCCGCGAAATCTGAAATCTCCAGCGGGCAATCCGCCAACGTATCGTAGTTCGGAGCTTGAAACGTGCTCGCGGAAGTGTGAGTCATCCCCGTCGCCACGCGCCATCCTTCCGGCACGGCGATTGAAAGCGTGGCCGGCCGCTCTTTCCCGCCGACCACGTACATCCACAGGGACGGTCCGCCGATGAATGCATGATGCTCGTTGTATTGCGCGATATTATTCTGCAGCGTGTTGGCGAACACCTCGTACTCGACCGTTACAGCTTTCGCTCCCGCGAGCTCGATGCGCCAAGTCTGGCTGTCCGTCTTGCGCCAGGAAAGCTCCCTCCCTTCGCTAGTGTGCGCGCGAAATCGCTGCACGTTCGCCGCGTAGTTTTCGATGTAATACGAGCCGGGCGCCCAGTCGGGTATCGCGAATTCAACCGACCCACCCGATAGCGAGTCCGCCTGAATCGTCACATCGAGCAAATGAGTACTGGGGCGCTCGAACTTCAATTCGTAACTGATCGGATCCGCAGCTGAGGAAGCAGCGGTGACCGGCAAGCCGACAACGCCAATCGCAGCGACTAGCAAAACGGCCACAAGTAAACGATGTGACATGGGCACGTCCTCTCGAGATTTTTGGAAACCTATTGAGTTTCCTGTGAAGTGGTTTTGACGGCTGCCAGTTCATTCTGCCGGCGTTTATCACGTGCCTGGCCCAAAAGCACCCACAGCGAAGCTACAATTTGCGCCGCCGTTCCGCCAGAGGTATCGATCAGAACGTCGGTGACGGCAGCAGTGCGCCCCGGAACAAACGACTGGTGATACTCATCGAGCGCCGCATAGCCCGCAACAATCAAAATCGTAACCAGTGCCCAGCGCAAGATGCATGCCCTTTTCGCTGGCGCGGAACCCGCGCAAGATGAGCAAACTGAAAATGAAATATTCGGTGAAGTGCGCGCACTTGCGGACGATGTGATGCATAAAAGCCAAAGTGTCCGGGGAAGCATGCGGAAAAAGAAAATGCAGGACGGGAATGATGATGCGGCTGGTATTTTCAGACGTGAACGCGCCCGTGGAAAAGCCGGAAATCGCTATTGCCCATACGATGGCCGGCCACCAACGCTTGAGCCAGCCCATCCTAGCAGGCCCACCCGGCGCGAAGCGGCGATGATGCGAGAGAATCTTTCAAATGGGCGCTCTATTCCAGCCGGTAGTTCGGCGCTTCGCGCGTAATGATCACATCGTGAACGTGGCTTTCGCGCAAGCCCGCGGAAGAAATGCGGATGAACTTGCTGCGTTCCTGAAGCTCGGTGAGATTCGCGGAGCCGCAGTAACCCATGCCGCTGCGCAGGCCGCCGACAAGCTGGTCTACCAGTCCCGAAAGCGGTCCTTTGTACGGCACCTGGCCTTCGATGCCTTCGGGCACCGACTTGCCGCGCGGCGCGCCTTCTTGCGCGTAGCGGTCGGCCGAACCCGCTTCCATCGCGCCGAGCGATCCCATGCCGCGATAGGACTTGAACGTGCGGCCCTGATACAGAATCGTTTCGCCGGGCGATTCCTCGGTGCCCGCAAAAAGGCCGCCGATCATCACGGAATTCGCGCCGGCGGCGATGGCCTTCGTGATGTCGCCGGAAAATTTGATGCCGCCGTCGGCGATGATCGGCACGCCGGTGCCTTTCGCCGCGCGCGAAGCTTCCATGATGGCCGTAATCTGCGGAACGCCCGCGCCGGTGACGACGCGCGTGGTGCAAATCGAGCCCGGCCCGATGCCCACTTTCAGCCCGTCAATCCCGAGCGAAATCAGATCTTGCGCGCCTTCGGCTGTCGCCACGTTGCCCGCGACAATCTGAATTTCCGGGAACTTCTGGCGCACCGCGCGAACTGCTTCCATCACGCGCGTGCTGTGGCCGTGCGCGGTATCAATCGCCAGCACATCCACTTTCTCGCGCGCCATTTCCTCGGCGCGCTCCAGGTAATCTCCCGTCGCGCCGATAGCGGCGCCGACGCGCAGGCGGCCGTGCTCGTCTTTCGTCGCGTTGGGAAATTCAATTTTCTTCTGAATGTCTTTTACGGTGATCAGGCCCTTGAGGTTGAAATCGGCGTCCACGACCAGAAGCTTTTCGATGCGATGGCGCTGCAGCAGGCGCTCGGCTTCCTCGAGCGTCGTGCCTACCGGCACAGTGACGAGATTGTCCTTGGTCATCACGGCGCTGACCGGCTGATCGAGATTGCGCTCGAAGCGCAGGTCGCGATTGGTCAAAATCCCCACGAGCCGTGAACCGCGCGTTACCGGCAAGCCCGACACACGGTACTTGGTCATGATGTCGAGCGCCTGGCGCACGGAAAGTTCGGGCGAAATCGTGACGGGGTCCACGATCATTCCGCTTTCCGAGCGCTTCACGCGGTCTATTTCTTCCGCCTGCTTGTCAATCGTCATATTGCGGTGGACGAAGCCGATGCCGCCCTGGCGCGCGATAGCAATGGCCAGGCGCGCGTCCGTGACGGTGTCCATCGCCGCGGCCACGATTGGAATATCCAGCGAAATTTTTCGCGAAAGGCACGTGCGCGTGTCCGCTTGCGTCGGCAAAATTGCCGATTTCCCCGGCAGGAGCAGCACGTCATCAAACGTCAGCCCCTCGGGGATGGATCCTTCAATCATTTCCTCTCCTGTGAGTGCAAATCGTCCCCAAATACACCGAAGCCCAGCATCGTGCGCTGGGCTCGTGGGAAATTCATCTGTAGCAGCAAACCTTCATTATTGAACTTTCATTTTATGTGCATCAGGGAATGAAATCAAGCAGCGACGCCGGGTGACAATTCGGCTGTTGCCCTAATTCGGACTTTCGGTTACGACTCTATGGTGGACGCCCCGCAAATTCACATTCGACAGTTGGCTCCCTCCGAGGCTGCCGCATATCGCGAGATTCGCCTCGAGGCGCTGCGCTGCACTCCGGAAGCGTTTGGCAGCACGTTCGAAGCTGAAAGCGCGCGACCGCTCGAGCGATTTACGGAACGGCTGACCACGTCTCCGGTCTTTGGCGCTTTCCTTAACGCAGAGCTTGTCGGAATCGCCGGATTTATGCAGCGAGAAGGCGCAAAAGACGCGCATAAGGGCATGCTGTGGGCATGTACGTTCGAGCCGGCTCGAGAAAAGCAGGCGTGGGTCGGCGCTTGGCCGAGGCGGTGATTGATTTTGCGCGGCGGCGAGTGGAAATACTGCAATTGACCGTTGTGAGCGACAACGAGCCGGCGCGACGGCTCTATGCCAGCTTGGGCTTCGTGGAATACGGGATCGAACACAACGCCCTGAAGCAAGACGGACGCTACTACGACGAGGTTCTGATGGCTAAGGATCTCAGGCCTGAATCGAAATGAATTTTCAACGAAGTCCGATGGATGGTTGCGTGAACCGTCCAGACTGCCTACCATGTAAGCGGTGAAAGAATTCATTCCACTCAGTCTGCTGCGCAATCCCCACGCGATGACTATTGCGGCGAATTTCTGGCCGCGCTCCGTGCCAATGCTTGGCAAAAGCGTCTCGCGACTTTTTGAAATCGAGCCGGGCACACAAGTGCGCGGCGAATGCCATTGGCAAAAGAATCCTCGCGAATATCCCACGTTGGTACTGCTGCACGGCCTGGAAGGATCCTGCGAATCGAATTACATGCGCGGAACAGCGGAAAAAGCGTGGGTGGCGGGCTTCAACGTCGTGCGATTGAATCAGCGGAATTGCGGCGGCACGGAACAATTGACTTCCACGCTGTACCACTCCGGCTTGAGCTGCGATATACACGCCGTGGTGCTGGAACTGATCGCGCGTGATGGGCTACCGGAGATTTTCGCCGCGGGATTTTCGATGGGCGGGAACCTGGTCTTGAAAATGGCTGGAGATATGGGCGGTTCAGCCCCGGCCGAGCTTCGCGCGGTGATCGCTGTAGCCCCCGCGCTCGATCTAGCGTCTTGCGCGGACGCCCTGGCCGCGCCGCGCAATTTCGTTTATGAGCATCACTTCGTCACGCGGCTAAAGCGCCACATGCGTTACAAAGCGAGTTTGTTCCCGGAGCTTTACGAACTTCGCGGCGTTTCCGGTTTTCGCCGGATTGGCACGGTAAGGGCCTTCGACGATGTAATTACGGCGCGCTATTGCGGGTTTGTCGATGCGAGCGATTATTACGCGCGGTCGAGCGCCGCGCGCGTGATCTCCGAAATTAGCGTACCCACGCTGATCATCACGTCGAAAGACGATCCCTTCGTGCCGTTCGAGCCATTTCAAAATCCAGTCATTCACGCCAATCCCCGCATCACGCTGATCGCCACAGAGCACGGCGGCCATTGCGCGTTTATCTCGCGAGAAGATGGCAGCGAGCGTTTTTGGGCCGAAGCGAGAATTGTGGAGTACTGCAAGAATCAATCACAACTAGGTCGTGGCTTAGGCGACTCAAATCCGAACGAAACTCTGGCAGCGGAAGAATCAACTCGGTAGGGCGCACATCACGTCATGCTATCGGAGTTTCAAGCGAGGGCTGAAAACCGCGCGTCAGAAGCTGTGCCTCTCCGGATTCTGATATGACCATGTCGTCTTCGCAGCGCAATCCATAATCGCCCACCACATAGATTCCCGGCTCATTTGAAAATGTCATCCCCGGCTTTAGGATGGTGCGGTTTCCGCGCACCAGGTAAGGCCATTCGTGCTCGTCCATGCCAATGCCGTGGCCGAGGCGATGCGAGAAATACTTGTACCCCGGACCAAATCCCGCATCGGTGATCACTTTGCGTGCAGCGTCGTCCACAGAGCCGCATTCGCGTCCTGCAACTGCCGCGGCAAGCGCAGCATTTTGCGCGTTCCGCACAATTTCAAATGCATGCTGCAGTTTTTCGGGCGCCTTGCCGAGAACGCTCATGCGCGTCACGTCGGATTGATAGCCTTCGACGGTGGTGCCGTCGTCAATCATCACGCCCATGCCTTCACGCAGAATCTGTTCTTCGCGCGAGCCGTGGGGCAGGGCCGAAGATGTTCCAAAAAACACCGAAGCCTCGCCGCGCAATCCCATTTGCGCGTAGCCGCGCACTACCAAGTCGGAAACTTCACGTTGAGTCATGCCTTCGCGCAGTGACGCGAAAGTTGCCTTGTACACGTCGAAAGTTGCGGAGCAGGCAAGCCGCATCAGTTCCAGTTCGTGGACGCTTTTCTGCGCGCGGCAGCCGACCGTGATGGGATCGCCACTCGCGTAATCCAGCGAACCGGCTGCGCGGCGCAGGCCGTCGAAGAAAACGTAGCGTGTGGTTTCTTCGACGCCGACTTGGCCGGCGCGAATCCCACGTTCCCCGAGCCATTTTTCAATTATCGCGTAGGGGCTTTCATCTTCTTGCCAGACGCGAAGCTCCATCGGCCAGCGCATCTGCTCGCGCAAACGGCCTTCCTCGAACGCGGGTGCAACCAGCAGGGGATCGCCGTGGCGGGGAATCAGCAATGCCAGAATCCGTTCGCTCGGCCACCATTGAATGCCGGTGTAATAGACGAGCGTGGTGCTGGGAGTGACGTACAGCGCTTCGAAACGTGGCTTCGCGTCTGTCATCAATTGCTGTGCGTGCGCGATGCGCGCCTGCAATTCCTCGGGGCGAATCGGTTTCACTCGATCACCGAGCGGCTTCAATGAAGCAAAGGAAGCAGGTAACGGCTGCTGACCGGTCTGCTCCGGCGGCGGTTGCCCCAGAGCCGCACGGCTGAACGCCGTCTCAATCGCGACTCCTCCAAACACAAAAGAAGCGCTCTTGAACACATCACGCCGCGAAATTTTCACGAGGTTCTCCGATGAAAGATCAGTGGAAGTGCGAAATCAAGACGGCGTCGGTGACGTGACGGCCATGAGCGTAGACGATTTGTTTGCCGTCAGGAGATAAGGCGTAAGCGCCCCATTGGAAATCCGGACCCAAGTTCATCACCTGTTTCGCCGGAGCCGCAGGGCTGCCCTGTGGCCCTACGGGCTGGGCCCAGAGCGTTACGACTCCGTCGTTATTGACCGGATACAATATTGCGCGGCCGTCGTTTATCCAGGCGAGTTTTTGGCCGCCATCGCCGTTGATGGCTGCTTGTGCCTCCACTGGGAGGTTATAAACGCTGCGTACTTCGCCGCCCGCTAACCCTATAACTGCCAGACTCGGATGCTTAGAGGGATCCGGCTGATAAAGAGCGGCCACCGAAGCCCCATCCGGCGAGATGACGGGGCTAAACGCGTCGGCTTTGGAGATTTCGCTGGCGGCGCCGCCGTCAATGCCAACTTTCATGAGGCGCGTGGAATTGCCCCCCACATTCACGTAAACCACGAATTTACCGTCGGGTGAGCAGTTGGGGTGCACCGCTATCGGGTTGGTGCTCAGTTGCGTGACGTTGGAACCGTCCATGTCCGCGCGCCATATCGCGCTGCCGCCCGTGCCACCGCCCATGCTGAATGCGAAGTGTTTTCCATCTCCGCAGTTCGAAAGCCAGCTTGGTGTAACAACGCGCGGCGCGATGTCGTGGACGTCCGTGCCGTCAGGCGCGGCGCTGGCGAGTTGAATGGTTCCAGAGGTGTAATACGAATAGATGAGCTTGCCGTCTGACGTCCAGATGATCCCGGAAATTCCGTCGGCGCGGCTGATTCCACTCGTAATCTCGCGCGGCGGTGAGAACGAAGCGGCGCTGCCGAAGCCCGCCACCCACAAATTGCCGGTGAGAGTCACCTGAACAGTCGCGAGATCGGCGCCGTCGGACGTGATGCTAGTTCCGCTGTAGAAATTCAGATCATTGGTGATGCGACGAACTTCGGCCCCCGGATAACTCAGCGCAAAAAGTTGGGCGTTCAGGGAACTCTTGGCGACGCGCGCATTAAATAGGACGGCGGACCCATCGGGCAGCCACGCCATTTGGTCTGGAGCGATCCAATCGGTGGAACCAACGCGCGTCTTAGCTTTGGACTCTAGATCCACGACTTCGATCGCGGACTTATCGACTTCTCCCGTGGGATTGTCCGCCACCGCGATGCGCTTGCCATCGGGAGACCACGCTGGTCCGTCCGTGGAAAATGCAAACGGATTGTTTAGAACCTCGAGGCTCTGCTCATTTGTGCCGTCCGCGTTCGCGACGATCAGATTCGAAGTCTTGGCCTTGCTCACTTGCCTCACAAACACAAACCGCTTGCCGTCCGGGGAAAAGCTGATCGGACTATCCACATCCACAATTACCTGGCGCGGGGCCCCTCCGAGGGAAGGCGCTTGAAGGAGTGTTCCAACGCCAACAGTTTCGTCGCGTTTCACGAAGTAAAGATAGTTGCTGTCCGGCGAAAACGTCAGCCCTTCGATCTCACCCGGAGAACCGATTTCCACTTGAGCGGTGCTTCCGGTGGCGACCTGGCGAATCCAAATGCCGTGACTGCCTTTCACGTCCGCTACGTACGCCACCCATTTGCCATCCGCCGAAATCGTCGCGGAATGGATGTTGCCGGTGGAGGTGAGCGGAGAAATCACCATCTGCGAAAAGGACGAAGTCGTCTGGTGCGGCTGCGGCGTTCGCAAATGCAGCACGAGCGCAACAAAAGCGGCGATGACAATCACCGCTCCTGCAACCTTCATCCACGGAAACGCCCTGCGCAGCGGAATCGCTGCGGTCGTAGCCATCGGACGTTCCACCGGGAGTTGCGCCGAAGCAGGTCTCGCTCCTGAAGACGGCGCAGTTGGCGGGAGGCCCCCTGCTGCCGGACTCGCTGCGGCCCACGAGCTTGTCGAGCCGCTGGCAACGCGTCCGGAATCCGTGTCGCGTCTTAAGCGCTTCAGGTCGCCGCGCAGCTCGGCGGCCGTCTGATAGCGGTAGTCGCGATCCTTTTCCAGAGCCTTGCCGATGAGATCTTCCAGCTTGGGCGGAACATTGGGATTGATGGACGATGGGGACACAGGCGTGCGATTCAAAATCGCATCGAAGACAACAGCAGAAGTATTTCCGTTGAACGCGGTCTGCCCCGTGGACATTTCGTACAGCACCGCGCCGAGGCTGAAAAGATCGGTGCGTGCGTCGAGGTCTTCGCCTCGCGCTTGTTCCGGGGACATGTACGCCACGGTGCCGATGGCCGAGCCCGGACTGGTGAGAAACAAATTGTCCGTGGTTGGCTGAGTCACCGAATTACCGGCACCTACTGCTTCGCCCACGCGGCGAGCGGCAGCTTGCTTGGCGAGCCCAAAATCGAGAATTTTCGCCTGTCCCCGCGACGAGATGAAGATATTGGCTGGCTTGATATCGCGATGAATGATGCCGCGGGAGTGTGCGGCGTCCAGCGCATCGGCAATCTGCGCGCCGATATCGAGCAGGGAATCAATCGCGATAGGTCGCCCGGCGATTCGCTCGCGCAGCGTCTGCCCTTCGAGTACTTCCATCACCAGGTACGGACGGCCGCCGTGTTCGCCGACATCATAGATCGTGCAGATGCCGGGATGATTCAGCGAGGAGGCGGCGCGCGCCTCGCGCTGGAAACGTTCGAGCGATGCGGGGTCGCGGGCAAGCTCCACGGATAGGAACTTGAGCGCAACTTGGCGTCCGAGCCGCGTGTCTTCAGCGCGAAAGACTTGGCCCATTCCGCCGCTCCCAAGCGGGTCCAGAATTCGGTAATGGGAAATTGTTTCGCCGATCATTCGTTACATTCGCGCGATGAAGTCCACAACTAATCGTAAACAACTGCGCGCTGGGGTGCAAGGCAGGAAAAGCAATTCGATTCCCGAGGTTTCGCGGCGGCTAATCCAACACGGCGCGACGGTAGTCGAGAAGCGTCTTGTGGTTCGAAGTTCACCGTTCGAAGTGCGGGCGTTCACTCCGTCGGCACGTCACTACGCGGCATCACAGTGACGGTAACGGGCTGAGAGAGCTCAAAATCGAGCTTGGTTTCGGCCGGAATTTTCACTTGCTTACCCTTGGTCGCTCCCTGATACACGGCGCCTCCGCCGGCGCCCACACCCGCTCCAATCGCCGCGCCTCTCCCGCCACCGAGCAGGCCGCCAAGTAGCGCGCCCGCAATCGCGCCGCCGCCGACTTTTTTGGCCGTGTTCGCCCCGCGCGAGCTGCCCACCTCAGTGTAAGTGTCGCTCGCGAGGTCGTAGGAACGCCCTTGAAAATCCATTTTCACAAGTTCCAAATGCAACTCGCTTTTTCCTTTCAGGTGACCTGCCGAACTTGCGGACGTGAGCCGCACGTAGACGTCCGCGCCCCGGGGAACCACCACGCTATCGCCCACCACCAGCGGGGCATCGAGTGATGCGTGAAAAATTTCGCCGCTGTGGTTCACGGCGGAGTCCACGCCATCAATCATGCGAATGGAGACGGTGGAAGCGGCCGGGATGAGAACGTTTTTCGGTTGCGGAGCTGGCGCCGGGGCCGGCGGTGCAACAGGCACGACGCTCGACGGCGCGGAAGGCGGCGTTGCATCCGCCTCAATGGCGGTTGGCGGCGGTACCTCCTCCGCGTTCTGCGCTGGCTCTTGCGGCGTCGCGTCCGCTGGAGCAGTCTGATTCTTTCGCGACGAGGCCGCCGCCTTCGGCTTTCGGCTTGGCGCCGCGTCGGGAACTTGAATTTGCTCGGGAGTTTGAGCGGTAGAGGCAGATTCGTCCGCAACGCTCGGCGATTGTCCACCCGCCACGCTCATCTGGTCATTGACTTTCGTCACGCCAGCCGTCTGCAACGCGAGCTTGTAGGCATCGATACGAGCTGCGTCGCCGGGCACAGTGCCACTAAGCGTCACTTCTGCACCGGTGGAAGTCACTTTCACGTCCGAACCCTTCAGTTGCGGGTCGGAAAACATCTGCGATTGGATATTGGTGATGATCGCCGCGTCGTCCGTCTTCTTGGCGCAGCCCATGGCGAAGAAAATGGAAAGTATCGCGACCGCGAGCACAAGCCTATTGCCCATGAGAGTCTTCTCCGTGATCGAATCGGCGCTCGCGCAGCGCACACCCGGCACGCATCCGGATAATTCCACAGCGGTGCCAACTAGTCTACTACGATGCAGGCGTCCGCTTAAGTGCTGCATCCGCAATGTGCGGTGAAGTATGTTTGAGTAACCCCGGCATTCGCTTCGTTTTCTCTCCCGGCCGGCGCTGAATTTCTTGCAACTTTTCCACATTGCATGGGTTTCACTTCCAAGCAGAATCATGGGGCCTGACCCCAGGTAATTATCAGTTCCTAATAAAAGGAGAAATTTAATGGGGAATCCTAAAGGTATGGGTGTGTTCGCTGCGCTTTTCGCTGCGCTGGTGCTTTCCAGTTGCGGCGGAGGTGCCGGCTCCAGTGGAACGATGCCACAAGATCAAGCTTCTATTTACACGGTCGGCACGGATGCTCCGCTTCCGAGTGTGATCTCCTGCGAAGTGACAGTGAGCGGGATTACGCTGAACAACGGCACCACCAACGTGAGCGTGCTGTCGCAGCCTCAAGTGGTAGATTTCGCGCAGTTGAGCGGTCTGCACCAATTGCTCGACCTGACAGCGGTGCCGACGGGCACGTACACCTCGGCCACCATCACCATCGCGTCGCCCCTCATCGGATACATCAATACGGGCAGCAATCCTCCGACGATCAGCACCATCAACGGAACCTTGACGCAATCGAGCGTCACGGTGAACTTTGCACAGCCAGTCGTGGTCTCTAACGCGGACCTGTTCGGTTTGCGCATGGAATTTGACCTGCGTAAATCGCTGCAAACCGATGGGAATGGCCAAGTGACTGGCGTAGTGAACCCCACGTTTGAGGTCGCGCTTCTGAACTCCACGGATGCGCAGGTTTCGATCGACGATTTCCACGGCGGCGTTGTCGGAGTGACTGGCGACAACACGTTCACGATTCAAGGGCCGCATGGGCGTCAGTGGATGGTCACGACGGACGCGAGCACGATGCTTGACGATCCCAGCACCGCGATTAGTTCGTTCACGACCAATACAATCGTCGAAGTTTCCGGCACGCTTGACCCGGTGACGCACAGTATCGACGCAACGGAAGTGGAAGTTGTGTCGAACGATGGTTTCTTCATGGGTGGACTCTTTACCAGCATCCGCCCGGCCACGGGCCCGGCAACAGCAGCGGATCTGTACGTGCGTGAATTGCTGCCGGCGGTAAACGGCATCTCGGACGGACAGATTGAAACGCTCGCATTGAACGGCTCGGAAAAATACATGATCGAGCACATCAATCTGCCGTTGACCACGCTGCTCTTCAACAACTCAGAGCTGGCTCCAGGTCAGCGCGTCGGAATCGGCGGAAAACTCACCACAACGAACGGCACGTCCACTTTGACGGTTCACCGCGTCGTTCTGCGTCGACAAGGACAAGCCGGTACGTGGGTCCCGGGAAGCACCGTGATTCAAAACGGAAACGCCGGCACCTTCCAACTGAATGACAATTGGACGGCAGGCGTTCTTTTGCCCAACCCGCTGACGGTGATGACCACCAACGACACCAATTTCATCAACTTGACCGGCTTATCCGCGTTGCAAGGGACTCAGGCCATCTCGATTCGCGTGGTGGGATTCATTCTGATCAATCAGGCGACGGGCCAGCCGGTGATGGTGGCGCGCTCGGTGGAAGAACTGACTTCATAACGATTCATAACAGTCATACCACGTCATAACCGTTGCGGAGAATTTCCGGCGACGGTGCCACTGTCCCGCCTCAGTCCGAGTGGGACAGTGGCATTTTTGCGTCAGCTGGCGGCGCGGCGTGGCGCACGTTTTGCGCGCACGACACCAGGCTTGGCGCGCATCGGGCGTCGATGCGCTCCTGCTCCGGATTTCGCCAGGCTCTTCTTCAGCGCGGTCATCATGTCTATCACCGGGGCGCGCTGCGGGTGCGGAATCGCTGCCACTTCGCGGCCCTTCTGTTTTGCGGCAATCAAGGCGCGCAGGCGAGTTTCAAATCCGTCGTGATATTTCTTGATGTCGAATTCCTCCGATAGGCTTTCAACCAGTTGTTCCGCCAGCTTGATTTCCTTTGGATTTAATTTTATGCCATCGGCCTTGCCGTAGCCGGGCGCCTCGCGGATTTCGTTTGCGAAATACATGGTGTGAATCGCGATGCCGTGATCGTAGGGCCGCAGGAAGACAGTGTACTCGCGCTGGTGCATGGTGACTTGTGCGATCCCCACTTTATGAGTGTCTTCCAGAGTCCTCACCAGAAGTTGGTAAGCTTTTTTCCCGGCGTCCTCGGGAACCAGGAAATATGACGAGTCGAAAAAGATTGGGTCAATTTCAGACATCTTTACGAACGCCAGAATCTCCATGGCACGCCCCGACTCGGGCATGATCTTGTTTATTTCTTCCTTGTCGATAAGGACGTATTTGCCGTCTTCGTTCTCATAGCCCTTCACAACTTCGGAGCGATCCACCAGGCGGTTGCACGTGGGACAGAAAAGCGGTTGGCGGAGCCGTGTGTGGCAAACACTATGCAATTGGTGAAGCTGGACTCGCGAGGTGCGCGCGGCAGGGAACAGGCGCACCGGAAACGAAATCAGTCCGAACGAGACAAACCCGCGCCAGGCAGATGCCATATGGACCTCCGTCGAAACGCCTATTCTACCTATGCTAGGGGCGCGCCAACAACAGTGCCATCGGGTCAAAGCTGTACTGCCAGACCTACTACAAATAGCGTGATTCTAGCGCGGGATCGGCGGATTAGAGGTCTTGTGGGAGTCGCGGCCGGGTTCGGCACGCCGCTCTTTACGGCTCGATGCGAGTCGCCAGAATTTCCTTGCCGTGCGCCCGGACCTCGATTGCGATGGGAGGCCGTATGCCCTCGCCTTTCACGATAGCGCCGCGCACCATGCCATTCGGCCCCGAACCATAGCGCGTGAGGTCATACACGGTCTGGCTGCACGAATCCGCGACCATGGGATGATCCGCCGTAAGTTGATACTGGGTGGCTAGCTTTTGCAGGTTGGTCACATACTCCAAGTCGCAAGTGCCGAAAGGCGCGCGCGTCGAAATCGCCCACAGAACGTTGCCTGGAAGCTTCACCACCATTGCTGGAACGTCATCCGCCGTCTGCGGAGCGCGAAATAAGAACCGCTTCGAGGACCAGGTTTTGCTCATCTCCGCGGTGGTGGCAATCGGTCCGGGTCCGAGCGGCAGGTTCGCGGTCGCTTGCGCCGGCTGCGCTGGGCGAAGGTCCGCCGGGTCGGGGACCGGCGTGGTTTGCACTTCGCTTACGGGAGTGGAGCGATTTCTCGAATACATTCCAAGCGCGAGAAGCACGATTACGATTGCCCCGATCCCCATCCACACCTGCGGCGAGATTGCGCTAAAGATGCTCGGCGATGCGGGCCTTGCTGACTGGGGGACGACGACACGCGGCGGTTGCGGCGCTGGTCTGGACCGTGCAGGGTTACCCGCGACGCCAGGAATGGTCGGGTCCGCCGGTTTGAATGGATTGTGCTGCTTCGGTTCGTCTGACACTGTGTATTTCCGCGAGAATCGGGAATCTTCAGCTTGAGTCGCTTTCGAGGATTTTGCAAGCAGGCTATGCCTTAGAGGTTAACGCCCTGGCGTGCGCGGATTGCGACGACCGTCCCCGAAAACCTGGAAGCAATGCGGAAGAATTCTCGCGCGCTGCGCGCTAACTCAAGCCGGGCGTTCGACCCGCACGGAATGGTGCGCCACGTATTCGTGAAGATTTGCGAGGATGAGCAGTAATTCGAGCATCCGGTCGCGCTGGTCCGGCTGCGGCTCGTCGGCGCTCTCTTCGAGATTCTTTACGGTGGCCAGCGCGTCCGAAAGCAGCCATTCGAGGCTTTCTTTCGTCAGGGCGTCGCCCTCGCGGCAGCGCGTCAGAGCTTGATCCGTGCGCAGAAACGCTTCGTCGAGGAAATGATCGAGGCAGAGTTGGGTGGTAGCGAGCGCGGACGGCGACGGCTTCGCACACCCGGGCCGCTGGCAATTCGCGGAAACGGCGGCTGGCATTTCGCACCCCTGTTTCCCGGGTCATTACGACCCCGAGGTTGTGGAAAGAGTAGCGCACACTTTTTTTGGATGCAAGTTAACGTGAGGTGTAAAGATCAACATGCCCGCGGACGCTTCGCCGTACGCGGCGCTCGATGGCGCGAGGCGAAAAATGCATGAGGCGGCGCATCGCCACCCCATGCATCGCTCCCACAAAATATTCTTAACGAATTTGAATACTGCCAGAACTGGTGCTCAGATCCACTGTCGGGCCGCCGCCTCCGACTTTTCCTTGCAGTTCGCGCGGGCTCAGCTTGCCCTGCACGGCGATTTCACGGCTGGAGTCAATGCTGCCGGAACTGGTGCGCGCAACCAGATTGAACGAGGCTTGCTGCGGCAATTCGACGGAAACGTTGCCCGAACCAGTGCGCAATCGCCAGTCTCCAGCGGGCTCGCCCTGTGCGGTGATGCTGCCGCTGCCGGTTTGCACCTTCACCGCGCCTTTGGCGCCCTTGATTTCCACGTCGCCTGAACCCGTGCCGATTTCCACATCGCCCGCGGCTGTCTGCTCGAGTTTCACGCTGCCGCTGCCGCTCGAGGCCGTCAGGCCCCCTGCGATGCCGATTGCACGAATTCCCCCGCTGCCTGCCGTCGCGCGCGCCGGCCCATGAATCGCGTTGAGTTCGATATCTCCCGATCCCGTGTGCACGTGCGTTTCAGCGCCGATGTTCGAAAGCCGCACGTTGCCGGAGCCGCTGCTGGCATCCGCCGGACCGCTGATGCCTTCCACGGTTTGATCGCCTGAGCCGGATTCCGAGCGCAATTTCGTTTGCGCCGGGACTACAAGCTCGTAGCTTATTGAAATATTATTTTTCCAGTCGCGGTTCTCGATATGTCCCACGCGGATGGTGTTGCCGCTCTGTTCGATCGGCGGATTCGCTTCAATTTCGTGGATGTGCTGCTCGACATCGCCCCCAAACAATCCATGGTTCGCGTGGATACGGCCGTGGACTTCCACTTTCGCGGAATCTCCCACGCGCACGGTAATTTCGCCGGAGCCGGTTTGTACGTCCAAATCCACGGGTCCGGTAACCGCCAGTGTGCGGTCAAAGCGGCCTTCGTCGCTGGCCAGCACAGGCTTGGATGCCATCGTCACCGCCAGCGAAAACACGAGTGCTAACAGAGCAGGGAACACGCGTGCACGAATTCTCATCTTTTCTCCTCCTATCCGAGTTGGGGCCTTTTCAAACAGGAGATACGCAAGAGGCAGAGGAAAAGTTCAACGAATGGGAGCGAGACGCAAACGCGGTTGTGGCGGCGTCAGGCCGCTTGCCCGTGGCACTTCTTGTACTTCTTGCCGGAACCGCAGGGGCAGGGATCGTTGCGGCCGACTTTCGCACCGGAGCGCACGGGTTTGGGAGCCTCGACCGGGGCAGCACCGGCTTGAAATTGCAGTTGCTGCTGCTGGCGCCTTTGCCGCCGCTCCATTTCTTCAGGTGAGTATTGGGTAAGCCCGCGCGGTGCCGTTGGCTTCGGCCCTGACGGAGCTGGCTGAGCGGATCCCGCCGCAGGCGGTTCAGCAGGCCGAACGAGGAACAGAAACCGCACCGCTTCGGTGTCAATGCGATTCATCAGATCGTCGAAAAGTTCGAACGCTTCCTTTTTGAACTCGACCAACGGATCCTTCTGCCCGTAGCCGCGCAGCCCGATGCCTTCCTTCAAATGATCGAGCGTTAGCAGGTGGTCTTTCCACTGGCCATCCACCACATCCAGCAGAATATGCCGCTCGAGCCAGCGCAGCGTCTGCGCGCCGAAGAGCTTTTCCTTTTCCTCGTAGCGCGCCCGCACCTTCTCGATCAGCACTTCGCCGACGGTTTCATAATTCAGCGCAGCGAAATCCATCCCGACTGCCTTTGGATCGAAACCAAACTGATTCAACACTTCGTTCGAGAATTGTGTAACGTTCCACTGGTCCGGATGCTGTTCGCGCGGGCAGTATGTCTCCACCAGTTCGTTGGCAATAGCGTCGGCCCGCTCCAGTACAAATTCCTTTTGATCGCGGCCTTCCAGGAACGAGCGGCGCAAGTTGTAGATTGTCTCGCGCTGCTTGTTCATCACGTCGTCGTACTCCAGCAAATGCTTGCGGGCTTCGAAGTTTTGCGCTTCCACGGCTTCCTGCGCGCCTTCGATGCGCTTGCTGATCAGACGAGATTCGATCGGCACGCCTTCCGTCATGCCGAGCCAGTGCATCATGGCTTTCACCTTCTCGCCGCCAAAAATGCGCAGCAGATCGTCTTCCAGCGAAAGGAAAAATCGCGAAGAGCCCGGATCGCCCTGGCGGCCGGCGCGGCCGCGCAATTGATTGTCAATGCGCCGCGCCTCGTGGCGTTCCGTGCCGAGAATGTGCAAGCCGCCCAGCGCCACCACTTCGTCATGCTCCGCTTTGCATTGCTCGGCAAATTGATCGTAGATCGGCTTCCACTGCTCCAGCGGCACCTGGAAGATTTTGCCTTCAATCTGGAAGAGCACCATCGCGGGGCTGCTTCCTCCGTTGGAGGAGGAGCCGTCCGCTCCGTTGCCCCCCGCGGCAATCGCGGCGTCCGCTTGCGCGGATGTTTCAGAGCCGGGCAGCGCGCCAATCACGCTGCCAGCGGGAGCGTACGGCAGCGCCAGCTTGTTTTTCAGGCAGTAATCGCGCGTCATGGCCTCGGGATTGCCGCCCAGCAAAATGTCCGTGCCGCGGCCGGCCATGTTCGTTGATACGGTTACGGTATGCTTGCGGCCTGCTTGCGAAATGATGATCGCTTCGCGTTCGTGCTGCTTAGCGTTCAATACCTGGTGCGGGATGCCCGCCTTCTTCAAATGCGCCGCGATTTTTTCCGACTTCTCGATGGAGATGCTGCCGACCAGCACGGGCTGTCCGCTCTCGTAATATTGGCGGACGCCGCCCGCGTGCGTGCCGTCTTCTTGCAGAATGCCGTTCACCGCCGCTTCGAATTTCTCCGCTTCCGTGCGATAGACGACGTCAGGAAACTCTTTGCGGATTAAAGACTTGTTCGTCGGGATGGCGACAACTTCCAGCTTGTAAATCTTATCGAACTCGGGCGCTTCGGTTTCGGCGGTTCCGGTCATGCCCGCGAGCTTTTTGTACATGCGGAAATAATTTTGAAACGTGACGGTCGCGAGCGTCTGATTTTCACGCTCGATTTTCACGCCTTCCTTGGCTTCCACCGCCTGGTGCAAACCGTCGGACCAGCGGCGGCCGGGCATCTGACGTCCCGTGAATTCATCCACGATCACCACTTCACCGTCTTTTACGACGTAGTCCACGTCCTTAGTGAAAAGAGTGTGCGCGCGCAGGCCCTGATAGACGTGGTGAATGATTTCCATGTGCGCGGGATCGTAGAGATTGCCGAGGCTCAGAAGCTGTTCGCACTTGGCCACGCCTTCTTCGGTTAGCGTCGCGGTGCGATGCTTTTCATCGAGCGTGTAATCAATATCCAGGATCAGTTTCGGGATAATTTTGTCGATGCGGTAATACTTATCGGTAGATTCCTCTGCCGGTCCGGAGATAATCAGCGGCGTGCGCGCTTCGTCAATCAAAATCGAGTCCACTTCGTCCACGATAGCGAAGTGGTGGCCGCGCTGCACGCACTGCGCCAGATCGTACTTCATGTTGTCGCGCAGATAGTCGAAGCCAAATTCGTTATTCGTGCCGTAAGTGATGTCCGCGGCATACGCAGCGCGCCGTTGCACGTCATCCAGGTCATGAACGATCACACCCACCGAAAGTCCCAGCATTTTGTAGATCGGCCCCATCCACTCCGCATCGCGTCGCGCCAGATAATCGTTCACCGTGACAATGTGCACGCCCTTGCCGGTTAGCGCGTTCAAATACGCGGGCAGCGTCGCGACGAGCGTCTTGCCCTCGCCCGTCTTCATCTCGGAAATTTTGCCTTCGTGCAGGACGATGCCGCCGATCAGCTGCACGTCGAAATGGCGCATGCCCAGCGTGCGGCGTCCCGCTTCGCGCGCCACCGCAAATGCCGGCACCAACGCCGGTTCCAGCGCCTCTTGCAGGCGCCGTTTGTAGTCCGGGTCGTCGTTCTCCAAGCCTTCCATGCGCGCCTGTACTCCGGCCTTCAACTCGGCAGTCTTGGCGGTGAGCTCGGCGTCGGAAAGCTTGCGCATTTCAGGTTCGAGCGCGTTGATCTCTTCGATCCGCGGCTGCAAGGCTTTCACGTCGCGCTCGTGCTTCGTCCCGATGAAGCGCGCTACGACGCTGTTTATGATCTTTTCAACGTCCATATTTTCGGATTAGACGCATGCGAGCCCACAAAAGGGGCGAGAATGCTATTTCAGCTCCCATGAATAGGAAAGCCCGGCCTGCAGGTGTGGCTGCTGCGAGGATCGCGCGTCTCCCTGTTTAGTATTGTAGCCGCTTGCGCACGTTCCTGCAAAGCGCGACTGCGCGTCCAATTTCCGTCGCGTTGCTAGGGTTTCAGTTTCAGCGCGGTCGGATGCCGCGGCTCATAGAGCCCAATCTCGCCGCCTCCGGGCACCTTGATTGCGGTCACCAAGCCCCAGCGCTGGTCTTTCACCGGACCAGTAAACTCGACGTTCTTGGCATTCAATTCCTTCATCGTCGCTTGAATGTCGTCGCACATCAGATATAGCTCGTGATGCGGTTTCTCTTCGGTGGGATGAATCGCCAGCTCCGCGGGCGGCAGTGCGAAGATCAGCCAACCATGGCCCGCATCCACGGAGCCGAGCTTGAGAGTATCTCTGAAAAAAGCTCGGACTTTGTCTGCGTCCTTGGCATAGAAAAGCGCGTGGACCCCGTTGATCATCTCGCGTCTCCTTTGCGGCGGCTCCGGATGAGATGTTGATCCAGAGAACCGCTGCGGCATTCTAGGATTAGCGGATTGCGCCCGCAACACAATGCGTTCACAGGCGCGAAAAGCCGCAGTCGCCTTGCCGCCAGACGCCCGGCAGTCTATGATTTAACTTGATCATACGCATTGGCTAGGCTTACCTCGTACGGCTTTTGCCGAAAGGATTCGCATGCCTCCTGGACACACGCAAGGACCTGGACCCGGACCTGCTATGGAAAAGAGAGCGCCCATCCCCGGCGTGAAAAATTTGGTGGCCGTCGCCAGCGGCAAAGGCGGCGTTGGCAAGACCACTGTCGCCGTAAATCTGGCGATCGCGCTCAAAAAGCTCGGCTCCACGGTCGGCCTGCTCGATGCCGACGTTTACGGGCCGAACGTACCGGTGATGCTCGGCACCAACGAGCAACCCCGCGCGATGGACGAAAAGACCATCATCCCCGTGGAAGCCTACGGCGTGAAAATGATTTCGATGGGGCTGCTGAATCCCGGCGATAAGCCGCTCGTCTGGCGCGGCCCCATGCTGCACAGCGTGATGCAACAATTTTTGCGCAGCGTGCAATGGGGCGCGCTCGATTATCTGGTGGTTGACCTGCCGCCCGGCACCGGCGACGTGCAGCTTTCGCTGATTCAAAGCGTGTCGGTCACTGGCGCGGTGGTAGTCACCACGCCTTCAATCGTCGCGCTAGCCGACGTCCGCAAAGCCATCGAAATGTTTCGCCAGGTCAACGTCGAAATTCTCGGCGTCGTCGAGAACATGAGCTACTTCAATTGCCCTCACTGCGATGGACGCATTGACGTCTTCGGCCACGGCGAAGGACAGCACATGGCCAAAACATTTGGCGTGCCGTTTCTGGGCGAAATTGAAATCGATCCGCAGATTCGCATCGGCGGCGATACCGGAAAGCCCGTCGCATCGCTCGGTGAAGATGCACCTGGCGGCAAGAGTATGTACGAGGTCGCGCGCAACGTAGCCGCGCGTCTCGATGTCGTGAATTCCTCGGCTGGCGCGCCGGTGGTGCAGATTCTGTGACGCGGGCATCGCGCCGCCTCAATTCAGGAGCCTCCAATTGATTCGCAGCTATCGCGGGCGTCTGCCACAAATCGCGCTCAGCGCCTACATTGACCCGCAAGCCGTCATCATCGGCGACGTGACGATCGGAGAAGATTCCAGCGTGTGGCCCTGCGCCGTAGTGCGTGGTGACGTGCATTACATCCGCATCGGCGCGCGCACGAATATTCAGGACGGTTCGGTGCTGCACGTCATGCGCGATACCAATCCCCTGGTACTCGGCGACGACGTTACCGTAGGCCACAGCGTCACGCTGCACGGCTGCACCATCGAATCGCGCTGCCTCATCGGTATGGGCTGCATCATTCTGAATGGCGCGGTGATCGGCACCGGCTCGATCATCGCGGCTGGGACGCTCGTGCCCGAGCGCACCATCGTCCCACCCGGCAGCCTGATGATGGGCCAACCAGCCAAGCTTCGCCGCGCTCTTGCCGCCGAAGACCTCGATTCGATTGACGCTTACGCCCGCCGCTACGTTGAGTATAAGGAAACGTACCGGTCCGAGGCCGCGCAGTGAGCGAGAAGAAGCAGTTTCGCGCCATCAAAGGCACTCGCGACATCCTGCCCCCCGATTCCGCGCTGTGGAATTGGTTCGAGAATGCTGCGCGCGAAGTCTTCGGATCCTACAATTTCCGCGAAATCCGGCTGCCTATTTTCGAAGAAACTTCGCTGTTCGCTCGTTCGATTGGTGAAGAGACCGATGTTGTCTCGAAGGAAATGTACTCATTCGAAGACAGGCCATTCGGCTTGCAGAAACCCAAGGTTATTGGTGATATCGGCAATTTCATCTTAGAGGTAAGAGAGGCTTTTGATAGCGACAGGATACCCAGAGACGAAGATAACCGGGCGACGATCGAAGAAATAGAAAGATCTTGGAAATGGTTTAATAGCAATGCCCACGAAGAAGGCGGAGTTGATTTTGTATTCACAGTTGCAGCGGAAAGAATCTACGGAATGGCGTTACTTGCGGAAGTAGTTCGGTTGGGCACAGATATAGCCTTACGTCCAGAAGCAACGGCTAGCACGATGCGCTCATACATCGAGCACAACATGCAGGCGCTGCCCGGAAACGTGAAGCTTTACTGCATTGGGCCGATGTTCCGGCGCGAACGGCCGCAGAAGGGGCGCTACCGGCAGTTCTACCAGGTGAACGCAGAAATCTTGGGCCAGTCGGACGCGCCTGCCATTGACGCCGAGCTGCTCGAAATGCTGCTGGTGTTCTTAAAGCGAGTAGGACTGACGCGCACGACGCTTTACCTCAATTCCATCGGTGACAAAAATTGCCGGCCGCAGTATGTGGAATTACTGCGCGAAGAACTGCGCAAAGTGAAAGACCAACTCGGCCCGGACAGCCAGCGACGAATCGAAACGAATCCGCTGCGCGTCCTCGATTCCAAGTTGCCGCAAGAACAGGAAATCATCGCCAAGCTGCCGCGTATTTCCGACCATCTCTGCGCCGACTGCCGCGAGCACTTCGCCAAACTGAAAGACGAGCTAAAGTTGCGCGGCATCACGTACGAAGAAAACTGGCGGCTCGTCCGCGGCCTCGATTACTACACGCGCACCACATTTGAAGTCACCGCCGAAGGTCTCGGCTCCCAGAACGCCGTCTGCGGCGGCGGCCGCTACGACGGCCTGGTCGAATTGCTCGGCGGACCGCCAACGAAAGGCATCGGCTTTGCCATCGGCAGCGATCGCGCCATTCTCTCGATTCAGGAATCCGGCAATTTGCCCCAGCTCCCCGGATTGGATGTTTTCGTCGCGTGGATGGACCAATCAACCTATCCCTCCGCCGTGGCCATCGCCAGAAAATTGCGCGCGGCGAGCCTTGCCGTCGAGCTTCCTGCCGAAGAAATGAAATTCAAGAAGTCGCTCAATCTCGCTGATAAGCTCGGCGCGCGTTACGCGCTAATCATCGGCAGTGACGAAGTGGCTTCCGGCACGTTTACACTGAAGCGCCTCGCGGACGGCGATCAGAAGAAGCTTTCCGAATACGACCTGCTAGAATATCTGGAATCCGAAAAGCGCGGCACGCGAGGCTGATCGCAGCCCGCGAGCGTGGGATACCACCAGCAAAGCGCACGCAAACGGAAGGGAACTTAATCTTGCTCGATACTCTCGGAAATCTGAAACGTACTGATTATTGCGGCGACCTCCGCGCATCCCACGCCGATAAAGACGTGGTCCTGATGGGCTGGGTACATCGCCGCCGCGACCTGGGCCAGCTGATCTTCATTGACCTGCGCGATCGCGCCGGAATCGCGCAAATCGTCTTCAATAAAGAGCTGGATCCCGACGCGCACAAAAAGGCCGAAGAACTGCGCTCGGAATTCGTCGTCGCGGTCGAAGGCAAAGTGCTCCGCCGCCAGAAATCGAATCCGGAGATTCCTTCCGGCGAAGTGGAAGTGATGGCGACGCGCCTGCACATCTTGAACAATTCGAAAACGCCGCCATTCCAGATCGAAGACGAAGTAACCGCCAGCGAAGAAACACGCTTGCGGCACCGCTATCTCGACCTGCGCCGGCCGCGCCCACATCGCAATATCGAATTGCGTCATCGCATCTTGTTCGAAATACGCAAGACTCTCGATGAACTCGGCTTTTTCGAAATTGAAACTCCAATGTTGACGCGTTCGACGCCCGAAGGCGCGCGCGATTACCTGGTCCCCAGCCGCGTACATCACGGCCAGTTCTACGCGCTGCCGCAATCGCCGCAAATCTTCAAGCAGATATTGATGATTTCGGGCATGGACCGCTATTTCCAGATCGTGCGCTGTTTCCGTGACGAAGATTTGCGCGCTGACCGCCAGCCGGAATTCACGCAGCTGGACCTCGAAATGTCCTTCCCGCGCCAGCAGGATATTTTCGAAGTGATCGAACGCGTCATGATTCGCGCTCTCGAAGTCGTCGGAGCGCACGTGCAAGGGCCGTTCCGTCATCTCGATTATCAGGAAGGGTTGCGCCGCTACGGCTCGGACAAGCCCGACCTGCGCTTCGGAATGGAATTGCACAACGTCACCGAACACTTCGAACCAGCGCGTGCGACGATTCATTTCGAAGGCAACGTGCAAGCCGTCGTCGGGCCGGGTGCCGCGGCGTGGTCGCGAAAACAGCTGGACGAAATCGGCGAAATCGGAAAGGCTGTGGGAGCGCGCGGCGTCTATACCATAAAGGTGACGGCCGAAGGAATCAGCTCGCCACTGGAAAAAACTCTGGGCGCAGAAGGGCTGAAGAAACTCGCCGAAACTGTCGGCGCAAAAACGGGAGATTTGATTGTCGCGGTCGCCGCCAAGGACCAGATCGCGCACAACGACACGTCGTTAGGTGTCGCTGGGCAGATTCGTCTCTATCTCGGCGACAAGCTGAATCTGATAGACCGCACCAAATGGGAGTTCGTCTGGATCACCGGTTTTGCGCTCTTCGAATGGAGCGAACACGAAAAACGCTGGGTGAGCGCGCAACATCCGTTCACCGGCATCTTTGAGGAAGATCTGGACAAGCTCGAGACCGCGCCGTGGGAATGCCGCTCGAAGGGCTACGATCTGGTGCTCAATGGCGTCGAACTCGGTTCCGGCAGCATACGTATTCATCGCCAGGACGTGCAGGCACGCATGTTCAAAGCCCTCGGCCTCAGCGACGAGCAAGCTCGCCAGCGCTTCGGCTTCTTTCTCGATGCGCTCACCTACGGCACGCCGCCGCACGGCGGCATCGCGCTGGGCCTCGACCGCGTGGTGATGTTGCTGGCCGGCGAAAAATCCATTCGCGAGGTAATCGCATTCCCGAAGACCACAGCCGCCCAGGATCTTATGGCCGAATCGCCGTCGGAAGTAGGCACCGACCAGCTCAATGATTTGGGCATTGCGATCAAGCGAGACGCAAGGTGATTTTTCCGAAGCGACTTCGATTTGCGTGTCCGTTCTGCGGACACGTTTACGCGAAATCTTTTTCCAAAGTGTTATTAGGTCCCGGTAGCCGCCAATGTGATAGATGCCATCGGACATTTGCTGACGGTTCGATCGAGTGGCCAACGGCAACCGGGCAACAGAAGCGCGAATATCTCGTGCCTAACCGCGAAATTGGCTTTGCGGTGGGAAATTTTCTGGTTGGCATTTTACTCTCTTTGCCGGCATGGTCACACCCTGGAGATGCTGTCGCGATCGAAGTCTTCGCGATCGTCGTTGGAATCGTACCGCTCTTGGTTCACATGATTGGTCGTTGCGTTGGGATACGACGATCAGTCGTACGTTACCGCACGGAGATGCTAGTGAAATCGGGCTACAGCGCAGCACGAGTAACGGAGGCGTTGCCCAAATGAGGCCGTCCCGAACGGGGGTTCGGCGCGCGAGTTTGTGACTGGAAAAAGAGCATCATGTCTTATCCTTTGCTGATTGGCATCACGATTGCTGCGCTCTTTTGCGTGTTCCTTCTAGTGAGGAGCATGCACAAGCTGAGCCTGCGCGTGCAATTCATGGTCTTGCTAGGCATGGGAATAACGATCGGCTTCCTTTTGCTGGTGACGGTGCAGATGCCGTCGTTTCCAGAGTGGTTTGGAGTTTCGCTTATCGCAGCGGTATTCATGGCCAGCTTGTTTGGCACACGCATTTTTTTGCGCAGCATGGCGCAGGAAGATAAAAAGACGGAAGACGATGCCCGCGCGGATTATCTCTCCGGCCATTCCGATCCACGCGCTTCGCATCCGCATTCGGCGGGACACACTCCGTGAGCCGCATCCGCATCCTCGCCGAAAATGTCGCCAACAAGATAGCTGCCGGTGAAGTGGTCGAGCGTCCCGCGTCGGTAGTGAAAGAGCTGCTCGAGAACGCGCTCGACGCCGGCGCCCGCTCGATTCGCATTGAAACGGAGTCCGGTGGCAAGCGCCTGATCCGCGTGATTGACGACGGCTGCGGCATGAATCACGACGACGCGCTGCTCGCCTTCGAGCGCCACGCCACCTCGAAGTTGCGCACTGCCGATGATCTCCTCTCCATCGCCACGCTAGGCTTCCGCGGCGAGGCGTTACCCTCGATCGCCGCAATTTCGCGCTTGCTTCTGGAAACGCGCGACGCCGAAGAAAACGAAGGCACCCGTATCGAATTTTCCGGCGGCAAGCTCCTCGGCGTGAAGCCTGCCGGAGTGCCGGTGGGAACTTCCATCAGCGTCGCGGACATTTTCTACGCCGTTCCCGCGCGGCGCAAATTCCTGAAATCGGAAACCACCGAGCTGGGACACATCGCCTCGCTCGTCACGCATTACGCCCTCGCGCATCCCGACCGCCAGTTTCTGCTGAAAACTCCTTCGCAGGAAATCCTGAACTGCGCGCCGGTGGAAAAGCTGGCGGACCGCGTGTACCAAATCTTCGGCCGCCAGGCGCTCGATGAACTCACTGAAATTCCCGCCGCCGAAGCACCGGTGCGCGGGGCCATCACCGAACCGCCGCTCGAGGCCGGCGAACGCGAAGCCACCCTCCGCCTCAGCGGCTTCACCTCGCGGCCCGAAGTGCAGCGCAGCAACCGCAATGGCATTTACATTTTCGTGAACCGGCGGCTCGTGCGCGACCGCCTTCTGTTGCACGCCATCAGCGAAGCCTATCGCAACATCGTTCCGCCGGGCGTTTTTCCGGTGGTGCTGCTCTTTCTCGATATGCCCTACGAAGAAGTAGACGTGAACGTGCACCCTGCAAAAATCGAAGTGCGCTTCCGGCATCCGCAGTTCATTCACGATTTCACGCGCGATACGCTGCGTCAGGCGCTCTCCATCGCGCGGCCGATTCCCGGATTTCCCGCTGCGCGCGCAGCCACTGCCACGGCAGTTGCGTCGCCGAACGGCGGCACCACGGCGTTTCCAGCTGGAGCAGCAGCGATCGATCCGGCCTTCCTCGCGTCAGGACTTTCCGTCGCGCAGCCTGGCGCTGCGTCAGGCCCTCCGCGCGCGGTGATACCCACTTCGTTCGGCGATGTCACAGGCGTCGTCGAACGCTTCGAATTGACCGGCGCGCCGGATCGCCCGATTCCCCAGCGGCTGCAATTCGATCCATCGACCGCGTCGGATTTTTCCTTCGGCACGCCGGGAAACACGCCGCCCATCATGGACGTGATCGCCGACCCAAACGGCGATGTCAGCGCCGCCGCCGCACCTGGAACTTTGCCAAGCGTCGAAGACATCGCCGACCTGAAGCCGCTCGGGCAGGTGAGCAGCAGCTTCATCGTCGCCGTGAATAGCGAAGGTTTGTGGATCATTGACCAGCATGTAGCGCACGAGCGTGTTCTCTTCGAACAGCACTTGCGCGCGCGCCGCGAAGGCGAACTGGGCGGGCAGCGATTGCTCGTTCCGCTGATCGTCGAATTGAACCCGCGGCAATTGGCGATTTTCGAGCAGATCGCCGAAGAGTTGCGCGCCAACGGCTTCGAGGCCGAACTGATGGGCGCGCGCAGCGTGGCGATTCAGGCGGCGCCCGCCGGAATCACCAGCGGTGACGCGGAAAAGCTGCTCTACGAAATCCTGGACGGCATCGCGCGCGAAAATCAGGCGATCTCGATCGACTCGCTGCAAGCCAAAATTGCCGCCTCCACTTCCTGCCACGCGGCCATCAAGGTCAATACTCCGCTGGACGCAACGAAAATGGAATGGCTGCTCGGCGAACTAGCCAAGACCGAATACCCCATGAGCTGTCCGCACGGACGCCCGGTCGTACTGCGCTATTCCGTGCGCGAAATCGAAAAAGCGTTCAAGCGAATATGAATTTGCCGAAATGAGGGCAGGCGGCTGCTTGCAAAAATTAATCATCGCGATTGACGGTCCGGTGGGCTCGGGCAAAAGCACGCTGGCGCGTCGGGTCGCCCAGATGCTGGGCTACGTGTATGTGGACACCGGCGCGATGTACCGCGCCCTCGCGCTCAAAGCGCTGCGGCGAGGCGTGGCGCTGGAAGCCAACGATGAAAATCTCGTCGCCCTGGCTCGCGACTCTAGGATTGATTTGCGCGCGGAAGACGGCACGCAGCGCGTTTTCCTGGACCACGAAGACGTCACGACGGCGATCCGCACTCCGGAAGTTTCGCAAGCGGCGTCGAAGATTGCAGTGAACCCGGGCGTCCGGCACGTGCTGGTCGCTGAACAGCGCCGCGCAGGCGAACAGGGCGGAGTGGTAATGGAAGGTCGTGATATCGGCAGCGTCGTGTTTCCCGACGCCCAGTTGAAAATTTTCCTGACAGCTTCGCCCGAAACGCGCGCGGAACGCCGCTGGCGCGAACACCAGCAGAAGGGCGACACGATCGATCTGCAACGCACGCTAGAAGAAATCCGCGAACGCGACCGGCGCGACCAGGGCCGGGCGACTTCGCCGCTGGTCCGCGCGCCTGACTCCGTGGTGGTGGATAGCAGCGCCATGGAGCCGGAGGAAGTGGCACGCCTCGTGGTGATGCTGGCGCAAGATCAGGCCGGAGCTAGTGCCAGAACCGCATAGCAGGCTCTCCTGGTCCAATCCGCGGCACCAGCCGGTCGGCATCGTCTGCTGCTAAACCGGCTTCAATTCCGAGGCATCGCGCCCCGACACGACTTGCTGCGCCCAATCCACCGATTCCAGATAACGTTCCGTGATCACTTCATCGCCGATGCCCAGGACCGCGGCGGCTTGGCTGATTTCGTCCCAGTTGCCCCGCTCGTAATTCAGTACCACGTCCAAAATCTCGCGCAACCCATTGGACTTTCCGAGCAGCGCATTGCGGATTTCCTCGCCAATGGCAATTTCCTTGAGCACGTCGGACATCGGCATATCCAAAATTGCATCCATGGCGGACAAAAGTCCGAGCAGAAAAAGATCGTTGGCGGACTCCGGGCGCCCGGCGCGGACGTCCAGGAGTTCGCAGAATCGCGCGCGCATGAGCGGCAGCGCCGCAAGTTCCGTGGGCTTGCCTTCGGCCATGCACGCTACCGCAATCATGGAAACCCATTTCCGGACGCCGCGCTCGCCCAGCAACGAAAGAGCGTGAGGAATGGAACGCACCTCCACGATCAAAGGAAACGCCGGTGAATTCAGATAACGCAATAGGCGGAAACTGAGCGACGCTTCCGCCTTGACTTTATCGCTCACGTCGTCAATGTCCATTTGCTCGCGATTGACGGCTTGCAGAACCAATAGGTAATTCAATTTATTGGCGGGGATGTCGCGGCGCGAGAGCATTTCCGGCCGGCTGAAAAAAAATCCCTGAAAGTAGGTGTAGCCCCATTGTTTGGTGCGATGGAAATCATCGTAGGTTTCCACCTTCTCCGCCACCATGCGGATTTTCATGGGAGCATACGTCCGCGCCAGGCGCAACTGGTCGTCGGGAGCAGTGGCCAGTAAATCCACCTTGATGAAATCCGCCAACGCCACCAGGGGCTTCCACTCCGGCCGGTCCAGGAAATCGTCGAGGGCCAGAAGATAGCCGGTCTGTTTCAGGTGCCGGCAGGCCGCCAGAACTTCGTCATCAATTTCGATGGTCTCAAGCATTTCGAGCACCACGCGGTCTTTGGGAAGCATGGTGGCGAAATCGCGTACCAGGAAATCGCGCGTGCAATTTATGAACGACCGGCAACCGGGAGCCAGCCGGTCGATCCCGAAAAGTAGCAGGTTGTCCGCAGTCGAGGCCGACGCCATCTCAACGTTCGGAGCGTCGTAGTAGTTTCCCGCACCGGAACGGTAGAGGAGTTCGTAGCCGTAAACCGCTCGGTCGGAATTGAAAATGGGTTGGCGAGCGAGGAATCGCTTCAAGTGTGCTTCTCCTTCCCGCTCGAGGCGGGTAAAACATCGCGGGAAGGGGGATAGCACGGGGCGCGCGCCCCGCAAAACAATTCAGTTATGCAGGGCTCGACATGGAGGCCAGGAATTCACCGTTCGTTTTAGTCTTCGAGAGGCGGCCCAAGAGCAGTTCCATGGCTTCGACGGTGGATAGCGGGCTGAGCACCTTGCGCAATACCCAAATGCGGTTCAATTCGTCGGGTGGCAGCAGCAATTCGTCTTTACGCGTTCCGGAACGGTTGATATCAATCGTCGGGAACACGCGCTTATCAACCAGCCGGCGGTCCAGGTTGATTTCCATGTTGCCGGTGCCCTTGAACTCCTCGAAAATCACGTCGTCCATGCGGCTGCCGGTATCAATCAAGGCGGTGGCGATGATGGTGAGCGATCCACCCTCTTCTACGTTTCGCGCGGCGGCAAAGAAGCGCCGGGGACGCTGCAGAGCGTTCGCGTCAATACCGCCCGAAAGCACTTTGCCCGATGGCGGCGTCACGGCGTTATAAGCGCGTCCCAGACGTGTAAGCGAGTCGAGCAAGATGACCACGTCGCGCTTGTGTTCCACCAGGCGCTTGGCCTTTTCCAGCACCATTTCCGCCACTTGAATGTGCCGCTGCGGCGGCTCATCGAACGTCGAACTGATTACTTCGCCTTTCACCGTACGCTGCATGTCCGTGACTTCTTCGGGACGCTCGTCAATCAGGAGCACGATCAGGGCCACTTCCGAGTGGTTCGTGGTGATGGAATTGGCGATGGACTGTAGCATCATCGTTTTGCCGGTGCGCGGCGGGGCCACGATCAGCCCGCGCTGCCCTTTGCCTATAGGACAAAGCATGTCCAACACGCGCCCAGTCAGATTTTCCTTGGTCGTCTCCAGCCTAATGCGCTCCTGCGGGTACAGCGGCGTTAAGTTGTCGAAGAAGATCTTGTTGCGCGCAACTTCCGGATCCTCGAAGTTCACCGCCTCCACTTTGATCAGCGCGAAATAGCGCTCGCCGTCTTTCGGCGGCCGCACCTGGCCCGAAACAGTGTCGCCCGTGCGCAGGTCGAATTTGCGGATTTGCGACGGCGATACATAGATATCGTCCGGACCGGGCAGATAGTTATATTCCGGCGCGCGCAGGAACCCGAAGCCGTCCGGCAGGCATTCCAGTACGCCTTCGGAAAAGATCAACCCGTTCTTTTCCGTCTGGGCGCGCAGTATCTGGAAGATCAACTCCTGCTTGCGCATGCCCGAGGCGCCGGGGATGTTCAATTCCTTGGCAACTTTCGCCAGGTCGGTAATATTCTTGTCTTTCAGTTCTGCAAGGCTAATGCTCATCGAGTTCGTTCCTTCTCAAGCCTGGTTTTCAGGCAGATTGATTTCTGAATGGTCCACGGGCGGGCGCAAAATCGAACCAGCCGCACTCTCTAAATCACAAACGGGAAAACCACAGACAATCGCAATCCTCTGGCCGCGGACTGAGCCTGCTGATCAATAGGTGGAAGGACCAGAGGGTTTCAATTGGTTAGTTCGTTGTCCTGCGCGACGTCCGCGCCGAACTTGGGTTCGACTCCTGCAACCGGTGGGTGGCCGGGAATCGGCAGTGGATGCTCCAGCGCAATCTGCAGTACTTCGTCCATGGATTCCACAAAGTGTATGGACATTTGCGCCTGGATTTCCTGCGGGATATCCGCAAGATCCTTTTCATTATCTTTCGGCAGAATAATGGTGCGCAGACCCAGGCGGTGCGCCGCCAGCAATTTTTCCTTCACGCCGCCGATCGGCAGCACCTTGCCGCGCAAGGTGATCTCGCCGGTCATGGCGATATCGCAACGCACCGGAATCATCGTGAGCGCGCTGACGATCGAAGTGCAAATCGTGATTCCGGCGGACGGGCCGTCTTTCGGTATTGCGCCCTCCGGCACGTGCATGTGGATGTCAATGTGCCGGTAGAAATCCTTGGGCAGGCTGAAAAGGTGACTGCGCGAACGGACGTAGCTCATCGCCGCTTGCGCCGATTCCTGCATCACGTCGCCCAGTTTGCCGGTCAGCGTAAGACGTCCCTTGCCCTGCATCAGCGTGGCTTCGGTGGAAAGCACTTCGCCGCCCACTTCGGTCCAGGCCAAACCAGTGGTCAGGCCGATTTCGTTCTTCTTCTCGGCGAAGAAATCGCGGAACCTCAGGATTCCCAGGAAGTCGTTCAGGTTCGTGGGCGTCACTTCCACGGCGACGTCCTTGCCTTCGGTTACCACCTTGCGCGCCACTTTCCGTGAAATGTTGGCAAGCTCGCGGTTCAGGTTGCGCACCCCGGCTTCCCGCGTGTAATGGCGGATCGTATTCTTGATGGCTTCGTCGCCGAACTTCAGCTGTTCCTTGCTCAAGCCCGTGGCTTCTAGCTGCTTGGGAATCAGGTAGCGGGTCGCGATCTGATGTTTCTCCTGCTCGGTATAGCCGGGGATGCGCAAGACTTCCATGCGATCCTGCAGCGGCTGCGGAATGGTATGCAGCACGTTGGCCGTGCACACGAACATCACCTTCGAGAGATCGTATTCAACGTCCAGATAGTGGTCGGTGAAAGCGTGGTTCAGTTCCGGGTCCAGCACTTCCATCAACGCCGCGGACGGGTCGCCGCGGAAATCCATGGACATCTTGTCTACTTCGTCTAGCACAAACACCGGATTCGTGGTCCCGGCCTTGCGCATCATCTGGATAATCTGGCCGGGCAGAGCGCCGATGTAGGTGCGCCGGTGGCCGCGGATTTCAGCCTCGTCGCGCACGCCGCCGAGTGAAACGCGCACGAACTTGCGTCCCGTGGCGCGGCCGATGGACATCGCGAGCGAAGTCTTGCCGACTCCCGGAGGCCCGAGGAAGCAGAGAATCGAGCCTTTCGGGTTTTTCACGAGTTGGCGAACCGCCAGGTATTCCAGAATGCGATCCTTGATCTTTTCGAGGCCGTAATGGTCTTCCGAAAGAATCTGCTCGGCGCGCTTGATGTCGCGAATTTCCTTGGAACGCTTCTTCCATGGCACGGCCAGCAGCCAATCCAGGTAATTCCGCGACACCGTGGACTCGGCGGACATCGGCGGCATCATTTCCAGCCGCTTCAGTTCCTGCATCGCCTTTTCTTGCGGCCCTTCGGGCATGCCGGAAGTTTCGATCTTCTTCTTGAGCTGCTCGATTTCGTTGGCTTCGCCGCGGCCCAGTTCCTTCTGGATAGCCTTCAGTTTCTCGTTGAGGTAATACTCTTTCTGCGCGCGCTCCATCTGGCGCTTCACGCGAGTATTGATCGAGCGGTCCACGTTCAGCTTTTCGATTTCGACTTCCAGAATGTCCGCGATGCGGTTCAGACGCTCCAGCGGCTCAAAAAGCTCCAGCAATTCCTGCTTTTCTTCCACCGGAATCTGCAGGTTCGCGGAGATCGCATCGGAAAGCTTGCCGGCATCTTCCACGCGCACGGCCGCAATCATCGTGTCGTAATTCAGGCTCTGCGAGAGCTTCACGTACTGCTCGAAAAGCCCGGTAACGCGCTCGGAAGCCTGCTGGAGTTGCGGCGAAGGTTCGGTCTTGGATGTCACCACGCGGATCGAAGCCCGGAAAAAGCCTTCTTCGCTGGTGATTTGGACGATCTTCGCGCGCTCGGTGCCTTCCACCAGCACTTTGATGTTGCCGTCCGGCAATTTCACGCTCTGCACGATGTTCGCAAGCGTTCCAACTTGGTAGATTTCCTCCGGTTTGGGATCGTCCACCGACGCGTCATGCTGCGTCACCAGAAAGATCTTCTTGTCGCCTGCCAGCGCGTCTTCCAGCGCGCGCACTGAAGCTTCGCGCCCCACGATGAATGGGTGCATCATCTCCGGGAAAATGACCATTTCCCGCACCGGCATCATCGGCACGCGTTTGATTTCGGATTTTTCCCGGTTGAACATCAGGTCCCCTTAATTCCTTTGAAAGTTAGCCAGCCTTTTCCAGCAAGCTCCAATTGATTTCGCGTCCCTTCACCATGTCCGCCGTCACCACAAAGTCGCGCAGTTTCCGCTGCGCCGGCAGGTGATACATCATCTCCAACATCAAATCTTCCAGGATCATGCGCAAACCGCGCGCGCCCACTTTTCGCTGCAGCGCAAGCTCCGCCACAGTGTCGAGAGCATCGTCCGTAAACCGCAGCCGCACGTTCTCGAACTCAAACAGACGTTGATACTGCCGCACCAGCGCGTTTTTCGGTTCGGTCAAGATGCGCACGAGCGCTGACTTATCCAGATCGCTCAGCACACCCACAACCGGCAAGCGGCCCACAAATTCCGGAATTAAGCCGTAACGAATCAAATCGGTCGGCTGCGCCTGTTCCAGCATCTCGATATTGCGCCGCGAGGTCGTCGTCACCTGCGCGTCTGCTTGGAAGCCCAGCGACTTATGCCCCACGCGCCGCTCGATGATTTTCTCGAGGCCCACGAACGCCCCGCCGCAAATGAACAGGATGTTGGTCGTGTCCACCGGCGTAAATTCCTGGTGCGGATGCTTGCGGCCACCTTGCGGCGGAACGTTGGCGACCGTGCCTTCCAGAATCTTTAGCAGTGCCTGCTGCACACCCTCGCCGGAAACATCGCGGGTAATCGAAGGGTTTTCGTCCTTCTTGGATATCTTGTCGATCTCGTCGATATATATGATGCCTTGCTGCGCCTTTTGGACGTCTCCATCGGCGGCCTGCAAGAGCTTCAAGATGATATTTTCGACGTCTTCGCCGACATACCCGGCTTCAGTCAGCGTCGTCGCGTCCACAATGGCGAAAGGCACGTCCAACATGCGCGAAAGCGTCTGCGCCATCAGCGTCTTGCCGGTGCCGGTGGGACCAACCAGCAAAATATTCGACTTCGCCAGCTCCACGTCGCCTGGCTGCTTATTTCAGGAAAATCCGCTTGTAGTGGTTGTAAACCGCGACGGCGAGCTTCTTTTTGGTCTTATCCTGGCCGATGACGTAGCCGTCGAGGAACGCCTTGATTTCCGGCGGGCGCGGCAGCCGGCGATTGGCCGGACTGGACTGCTCGCGCTTCTCGTCTTCCAGAATCTGCTGGCAGACGCCCACGCATTCGTTGCAAATGTACGACCGCGGATATTCCGATGGAGAACTGATCAGTTTCTCCACCTGCTCCTGCGTTTTATGGCAGAAGGAGCAGCGTAACGGCTCTTCTGGTGTGAACCGTTTCACTGATTAGGCTCCCTTGAACCGGATTGCACCACACCCCTGACCAAAGTATTCACCATTGTAAAACGGAATGCACGCCAGAGGCAGGGAATCATCGGCTTCGATACTAACCCTTTGGAACGCAATTACCTGTGCTTCGTAATGATTTCGTCCACGATGCCATAGGCCTTGGCCTGTTCCGCAGTCATGATGAAATCACGTTCGACGTCGCGCTCAATTTTTTCGAGCGGCTGGCCCGTATGCCCGGCCAGCAGCTTGTTGAGCGCTTCCCGCGTCCGGATGATCTCTTTCGCGTGAATGTCAATGTCCGTAGCCTGCCCCGACAGGCCGGACATCCACGGCTGATGAATCAAAACGCGGGAATTCGGCAGCGCATAGCGCTTTTTCGGCGTCCCGGAGGCCAACAATACGGCCGCAATCGAAGCGGACTGGCCGATGCAGTACGTCACCACGTCAGGTCGCACAAACTGCATCGTGTCGTAGATCGCCATTCCCGCCGAAATCGAACCGCCCGGCGAATTGATGTAAACCGAGATGTCCTTCTCGGGATCCTCGGACGCCAGAAACAACAGCTGCGCCGTCACCAGGTTAGCGACGTGATCGTCAATCGGCGTGCCGATGAAAATGATGTGATCTTTCAGCAGCCGGGAATAGATGTCATAGGCTCGCTCGCCCCGGTTGGTCTGTTCGACCACCATGGGAACTAGCGTCGTGGCACGCGGACTCGCGTCGTCTGTTTGTCTCATTGGAAGTATCTTTGCGCGCTGAGGAACCCGAACCAGGTATTACCCTTCACGTTTGGCTGTCGTCTCGATTCGGGTATTGCGGTAGAGCCACTCGATTGTTTTGTCGCTACGTAACTTCGATTTCATCCTATCGAGCGCTCCCTGCTTTGTCAAGCGAGCCCGCAACGCCGTTGCCGATTCGCCACTGCGTTCCGCCAGCGCACTGATCTCCTTCTCGACGTCTTCGTCGGTCGCTTCGATTTTTTCCGCATCCGCGATGCGGTCCAGCAACAACTCTGCCTTCACGTCATCCACCGCGCGGTCGTGCTGGCGCCGCCGCATCGACACCCAATCCACGTTTACCGCCCGGGGATCCACGCCTTGAGCCGTCAGCGAGCGCACCGTGCGTTCCAGCCGCACATCCATCTGATGCTCCACCAGCGCTTCCGGAACCGGGAAATCGTGCTTCTTCACCAGTGCTTCCAGGATCTTTTCGCGCCCTTGCGACGATTGCTGCTCTTCCTTGGCCGCTTCCACGTTTTCCAGGATTTTCTTTCGCAACTCCGCGACGGTCGTCACTCCGCCTGCTTCTCCCGCGGCGTCCTTCGCGAACTCATCGTTCACTTCTGGCAGCTTCTTTTCCTTGATCGCGAGGACTTCCACGGAGTAGTCGTACGTCTTGCCCGCAAGCTTCTGATCGGGATAGTCGTCCGGATATTTCGACTGAAACTTCTTGGTCTCGCCGGGATTTGCCCCGCGCAGGTTCTCGGTGAAGCTCTCCAGCGTCTCTTCCGCGCCGATGTGGCACATGATGTTGTCGGCTTCCACCGGCTCCCCACCGCCGTCCGGCATGCCGGAGAGCTTGATCAACGCGAAATCGCCGTCTTTTGCCGCGCGTCCGTCCACCGGGACGAACGTGGCGGCGCGGTCCCGCATCTCCTCCACCACTTTATCCACCTGCGCGTCGCCGGCTTCCACCGCGTCCACTTGTACTTCCAGGCCCTGGTAGTCGCCCAACTCGAACTCCGGCAGCACTTCGAACACCGCGCGGAATTTCAGTGGCTCGCCTTCCTTGAATTCCACCTTATCCACTTCGGGCCGCGTCACGGGAACGAGCTTCTTTTCGTCGAGCGCTTTTTCCAGGTATTCCGGCACCAGCGATTGCAGCACTTCCCCCTGGATGTCGTCCGCAAACCTGCGGCGAATCAAAGTCACCGGTGCCTTTCCCGGACGGAACCCCGGAATGCGCGCCACCCGCGCAAGATCGCGCGCTACTTTCTCGGTGGCTTTCGATACGTTCTCGGCTGGAATTTCCAGCTCGATCTCACGCTTGCACGTTGTCTCTGTCATGGGATCTTTTCAGGGGAGCGCTGCGGTACACCCTGGTTCCAATCTGCCTTTCACCGGTTCGAAGTTCGCGAGCGAGGCTGGCAGGGAAGTGCGGCGAGAAACCGCCGCAGTTGAAATCCAAGTATAAGGAAATTATAAACGCCCGTCAACTTCGATCCCACGTATTCGCGGAGGAAGAAATCCCAATTCTTCGGCGGGAAAATCCGTGTCTTCACGAAGATCGCCACGAGCACAATCCGGTTTGTGTAGCGGGCAGCCTTGTCGGTTTTGCAGCTTGGACTGTCTGCCGGCCGACCGGACAGTGCAATCTCGTCGAACCGATCACTCTCCCGCCGACGCGTCTGCCAGTCCGCGACCAACCCGCGCTATACTCTCCGCCAGGAGAAAATAATGCCGGACGAAAAAGACGAATCGACACAACGGTTGCTCCGCGAACATGAGGCCATGACCAAGAAACTAGCGGCGCTGCGCGAACAAGCCAGCAAACTAGGTCACGAAGTCGAAGAGAAATTGAAGCCCGAAATACTGGAAGCCGAGGTAGAACTCACTCGCCTAAGCGGCATGCTAGGCAAAATCGGTCTATAGTCTGGAATCCCGCGCAGGGCAATCGCCGCAGTCCAACTCAAAAGTGCGGAAGAATGGATTCCGAGTCTACTAATAGGAAACGCACGCCTGCTTGACTAAAATAAACACATTTACAGAATGCTACCAGTGATGCTACCATTCCTTATGGTCAGAACAGCCATAACGGAGGCGGTCATGGAAAACACACTGGTCGTGTTCGATTCAAAGAACTGCTGGATGGTTGATTTCAAGCACACTCCAGAGGCCGCAAAGATGCAGCGGCTATTCGGCACCACAGCGATACTCCTGCCTTTCACATTGCTCGCGCCAGTGTCGGATGTTATGGCGGATGTGAAGCGTCACAACCCCCAGTATGCCGTCGTGGCCGATGCCGCGAATGGACTGCGCTAATGGACATCGTGCTGGAAGCGATGAAGAAGAACAACATCCCACTGACCCGCCAGAACTATCTGGACATCGCATACATGGGCGCACCACCGGACGAAATCGGCGGCGAGATAGAGGCCAGCATTCCGCAGGAAGTCAGAGACGCCGAAGACACTATGTGGATGTCTGAACTGGGCGTGCAGTGGACACCAGAGTCCGAAGAAGAGGAACTATAACATGCGAGCAACCGCAACGCTCTACACACGAAATAGCGGCGAGCCGTACCAGAAAGTTGAATTCAAAAATGGCAAGCCTGTGCCGCCGAAAGGCTATGACGGCGCGTACTATCTGCGCGTATCAGAGAGTGGGAAGCGGACGTGGAAATATTTTGCGTCCATTGACGAGGCTCTGATTAGCCAGTCCAACATCGTGACGAATTTGGACCGCGAGCGCAAAGGTATCCCGCTCCTGCCCGCGACTCCCACCACTGCGCAGCCAGAAGGAACGATTGCCGCAGCCGTGGCGGAATTCATCGCGTACAGTGAGAGCCGCGAGAATGACTGGCGAAACGGCGGCGACAATGGACTCTCACCCAATTCTGTGGTCGCGTATCGCAAGGCGATGCAAGATTTTGCCGCGTCCTGTGAAGCGTTCGGTGCCGTCAAGGTATCGGAATTCCAGAACGATTCACGCGGCGAAGCCATCCTGCTCAATTTCAAAAATTGGTTGCGCGAGAATGTAACGCGCAAGAAAGGCAAGGGCGCGTATTCGGACAGTCGCAAATTCACAGTGGTGGGCCAGTTCCTAGCACGCAACGGCATCAAGATGAAAACCGACCGTACGTTCAATCCTAACGATGCGGGACTGGTGGACCGCGTTGACGTTCCTCGCGTAAAGAAACCCGGCATCGCAGACGTTGTGTTCTACACGCCCGACGACATCAATGCGATGCTGAAGGCTGCGGATGGTGTCCACGAGAAGTCCAACTTTCTTGCGGATGATTTGCGCGACCTAGTTCTGCTCCTCCTCTGCACTGGCATGCGCGATGAAGAAATTCAGCACCTGACATGGAAAGATATCAACTGGGCCAACGGCGATGGCAAGATGAAAATCACCGTTCAGGACAAGCCGCAATTCGACTGGCGCGTTAAGGACCACGAGAAGCGCATTGTGTCGCCGGACAAGAATGCCATGCTCAAGGCGCGTCTACAGGCGCGGCAGGCTGGCAAGGGTGAGCGTGCAAAGCATAGCGGGAGCGAACTGTTGTTTCCCACGCGACTGGGAACGCCGGACCAGAACTTCGCGGACAGAATCAATGCGTTGCAGAAGCGTGCGGAGACGACCGGCAAGAAGCCGTACGCATTCAGCCGACCGGAGTGCCGCTCACACATTCTGCACAATTTTCGCAAGTCGTATGCGACCTATCAAATGTTGCAGGGTGTTCCTGCCCGCAACATTCAGCGCGACTTGGGCCACAGTGAACTGAGTACGACCGAACGCTATCTGGCCATCGTGGAGGAGCCGGAGACAGTGCGCAAGGCGTACGAGGCGATTAAGTAAATGCTACCAATGCGCTATTCTGAACCCCAATTGACATGTCCACCGTTGTTTTGATATGATTAGTGTGCTCGACAGTCCCACGGAAACAAAGCGATATCAGGCTTGGTGGTGAGCGGGTCTGATGTGCGTAGTCAACTATTACTCGCCGTAGGGTTCCACAGGTGCCTGAGTAGCGGCGAACGCCGACCTCGGGACAATAACGGACGCCTGTTGGAAATGCAATGACCGCTAGCTTAGGCTAGAGTTCCCGCCGAAACGGCATGGAACAATCCGAAACAAGGATTGCTCTATGTCTCCACAATCGAATCACCTTACCACACAGGAAGCAGCCGCAGAATTGCGTGTGAGTACGAAGACCCTCCAACGTTGGCGGCTCGCTCGCAAAATCACGTACGTCCGTCTAGGTGGAAAATTCCTGTATCCACGCATAGCGATTGAATCATTCATCGCCAAGCGCACGTTGGTGGCGGCATGAGTGCCACCATGCTTGCGACCGTCCCACAGGATTCCTGTGTAACGCTTGGCGACCCCGCCACGATGACCAACAAAGAATTGGTAGCCGTGGCTATTCAAGCCTTCGCCAAGATTCAACAGTACGTGCCGTACATCATGGAACTGCGAAAGCGATTTGAAGCGGGTGAAAGAAACAGCGAGAACCGGCTGCGGGAACCCATCGAAGGGTGTCACTCATGGAAAGAATTCTGCAACAGTATCCTTAATCGAAATTACGAATCTGTCCGTGCTGCGCTTGCCGCTGCGAAAAATCCCAAGAAAGAATCACGCCAACTCGCTGATGCTGACATTGCTGTGTACGAACAAGAACACCCTGACATTCGCAACCTGACTCGAAAATTGCTTGCACAGATGAATGCAGCGGACGCTGTTCTGGCTCTCGTTGGAATGGAGACTCCCCCGCAGATAGCGGACGCCATTGTGCGAATTGTAGTTGCCGAAAACAATGGAGTCACAACAACCATCAAAATCTTCCGAGTTGAAGACCGCTCTTGAACAGCAAATCGCCAAAGCCAGAGAACTGACGAGTTTGTTTACTGACGCTGAAGTGTCCAGAAGTGCCGCCGAAAATCTTTTCCATCTTACGCTGCGGAATCTGACAGAAGAACAGGTGAGACAAATCGCCGTAGGAGTCAAACAGTGATGCTACCCTACCAACAATATCCAACGTTTTTCACAAAATCGGAAGCAAATGAATTCTTTGAATTCGTCAAACAGATTCCGCGTGTTCGTCCGCGCAACCCGATGAACTCCAGCATGGTTCTGCACCGAACATCTGTTGCGCATTGGAATGATGCTGGCAGTTTTCGGGGTCGTACCAACCCACCTCAATGAAATGAAAAGATATCCCACGATGGATGACGCATTTCTGCCAATCAAACAAATGGCTATCAAGTTGTCTCTGTTCGCTACCAAGCCTGTGAATTACTTTTCCTTGCTGGGCTACGAGAGTGAGACAGACCACATCAATTTCCATCAACACGCCGAAGACCGTAATCGGGATGCACGAACCTTTATTGGTTCATTTGGTGAGACACGCACCCTTGCCTTGCGGGAAATTTGTCCTGCCTGCCGAGTCTGTGATGATTGCAACGAAGCAGCGTGTGATGGACATCAACGAAAATGCATCGAATGCATCGTGGCGAAACAGCACCGTAAAAAGTGCCGAGTGATTCGTGATGAAAGCCGCTGGATAAATCTGCAACCCGTTCATGGGTCACTCATTGTGCTATCGGATGATTGCAACTGGACACACGAACACGCCATTCTTGATGACACGACGCCGAAAGGTTTGCGAATTTCTTTCAATACGAAGTGCTTGCCAACCGATGAATCGCTGGAAGAATTTATCGCGCGGATGAAAACAGGAGTCAAAACCCCAACCCGTATTTGCGCCGCGTGTCTATGATTGCCACGCGGGACAGAGTTATCCACCCGATGCGGTTTACGTGGGTTGCAAAACGGTGATGTACGGAAAGACGATTCGCGAAGGCACCGTTTTCGGTAATGCGAAGAACCCATTCGCAGAGACCCCGAACCATCCTGATTCGCATCGCCGCTCACCGATAAAGCCAAAGCCGCGAGTGACTTTCGCGCATACGCCGTGCACCGAATGGCGTTCCGATAAGAAACATTTCGCAGGCAAGTGAGAATCTTTGCGTGGCAAAGATTTGCTCTGTTGGTGCAAACCCGATAATCCCAACTGTCACGCGAAAGTTTGGTTGGAACTAAAGCCAACGAACAGGAGAAAGTATGAAAACGAAAATCAAACGACCAACGCTGCGTCAGGAAGTGTTGAATTACATAAAAAGACGAGCGTTCTGTCACGAAATGAGTCTTATCATCAAGTTCGGACGGGATGGTTTGCGAGCACGAAAAATTGCCAACAGTCTGGTAAAAACCGGGCATGTTGTAATGTTGGGCCATCGTGCCCAAATGAATCTACACAACGTTGGCAAACTAGCGCATTTTCGTAGAACTGGTGCGCCGGTATACGTATCGCAAGTGTGAATAGCTTCAGCGGCGAGGAGGATGGGATGGCTGAGAAAAACTCAAAATCGTGGACCGATATACGTAGCACGTTGGATGCAGCAGTGCAAGACACGCAAAATTTTATCGCAGCACGAGAACAGGAAATCGCCGCGCTCGAAACTACGAAGGTCGGGCTTGAAGGTTCCATCGCACAGTTGCGGCAAGAGGAAAAGATTGCGGGTATCCAGAAGCAAGCGCGAGTTCTAGACCCACCTGCTGCTCCCGTAGAATTCGTGCGGGTTTCGGCGGACAAGTTAGATGCCGCCGTGAAGCGCATTGAGGCAGCGCTGGCGAAATCCAACGGCTTGTACATTTTGGACCAGTCACCCGTGACGGGGTCTTTCGTCTTTCGCAGTTATGGTGACCCACCTTGGCAGAGCCGTTCGTTGACCGACGCGGAACTGGTTCACATGGGCAAGCAAACTCTCACCGGACAGAGTATCGAGAGCATCATCAAGCCGTACGTGGACACGAAGAACTGATGGACTTCGCAGTCGTCAAAGAGCATCCATCGTTCCTAAAATACGTGGTCGGTCTGCAAGCCCAGAATTCCAACGCACTGGGATTCCTGCCCGCATGTGTGTTTGAACGCGGGGCCGAAGCTGGTCAATTGTTTCTCGGATTGCTCAACGGCGAGCCGTGTGGATACATTTTGGCTGAGTCTGGGTATCGGGGCACTCTGCGATGCAGGCAGGCGTGCATTCAATATGACGCGCGACGGAGACTTTACGGGGCTATGTTGGTCGCGGCGGTCGAGAAATACGGTGAAGATTTGGGATGCTGGCAGAAGATTGTGCGATGCGCATCTGACCTTGAAGCTAACGCATTCTGGGCCAGCATCGGCTATACCCTGACCGGCACAGAACAGTGCGGCGAGAGCAGAAAGCGTTATCGGTCGCACATCAACATCTGGCACAAGCCGCTGCACCCGGCGATGCGCGCCACATCGTGGGCCAATGGCCGACCCCGGGTGTATCCGTCGAATGCCCACCGGCAGAAAGCCTATCGGGAGCGTTTGGCGTTACGAAACTGCCCGCTACACCAGACGTTATGTAACTTGCCCGGTGCGGGCGAGTTACATAACATTTCACTAGGTGAGCCTGACCGCCAGTTATACGGGAGCAGCCGGAGTCCATGAAGTGGAAAAATAAGGGCTTGACAACGGTATATCAACCGTGCATGCAGATTTCTCTTGCAATTCTGTCGTGGATGTGATATAATTGTCTTATTCAAATCGAGATCGTTGCGGACGAGTGTGTTCAGTCATTTGATGGAACGACATAGCCGCCAAGCGCGGCATTATTTTGGGGCAAAGCCTCGTATAAGGATTATAAAAGATGGAATCGCAGCCCAAGGCACTCATGGCACGTTACCGTATTCCCGGCACCACGCTGGCCGTCATGGCGAGCCGCCGGAATGCTACGGTGTGGCCATCGGACGTGTCTACGTGGGCCGCTGGTCGCCCGGTCGCTGCTGACAAGGCTGAACGGTTGAACGAGGCGCTGGACGCGATTGTGGACGTACTGACTGCGCCGAATTCTGAGTTCCCCAACTTAGCTGACCCAGCCAGCGTTAAGAGCGCGATTGAGAAGCTAGCCACGCTCCGTGAGATTGAGGAGCGCGCAGCATCCGGGTATTTCTCGCGAATATCGGCACGTTAAAAGTGCGCATCACCCAAACGGCATAAAGTTTCTTGTTTGAAGAAGTTGGTACGCTCTCGCCATAGCATGTGAAGTTTACGAGAGACGGCGCACGAATCCGCTGCCACAAGATTCAGGTCACACCCACCAGCACCGTTGGGCAATCGAAGATAAAGAGAGAACGTCATGCAAGGCTATCGCCTGCGAGCGAACGCCTGCCGGAAGCGTTGCGTTAATCCGAAATTGTTCCTGTGTCGTACCACGTACGATCACGGTTCCTGACATTGTGCTGGGCTGTGAATACGTGATGTTTCCGGTGCCGGTAAAATCTTGAATGCTTGCGAGACGGGCGGCTCCGCCTGCATTTGCCAGTACCTGCGCCAATATAGCGACAGCCTGAGGGTCGCTAGTCGGGGCGGGTGATGAAGGCTGTTGCGCGTACACCGAAGAGGCGACAAGAAAAACTGAGAGAATCGAAAGCCATCTCAAACTGATGCTCCCTCCGCGTTACATAAATGTTGGACTGTATAATAGAGTATCTTTACGGATGTCAAGTAAATATATAAGTATTTCTACGGTGGATGCGAGACCGTTCTCTTAACCTTCGACTCGAACGTATGGCTGCGTGGACTGCCGACCAGGTTTTGAGCCTGATTGTTTACAGAAGTTGCGGGGCTGCGATTAGCGGCACGGCAGTGGATAAGCGTCGCAATGCGAGCCGAAATCGATTTTGTCCGAACTAAGGGCCGAGGATGGGGCGCTCAACCTAGCGCTACTGGACGGTATATGCGGCGTCTAGTTTGTAGGAGGTCCCGTCCGGGTTTAAAAGAATGATTTGTACGGGACCGCTTGTGATGCTGGGCACAGTCACTTGTAGAGTGTCGGCATCCACGAACTTCGTTGCCGCAGTCGTTCCGTTGAAGGATGCAGTCGTGGCAGCCTGAAATCCACTTCCTCTAACTTGGACGACCGTTCCGGAGCTGCCAGACGATGGGGTTACGCTTCCAATCGAAAGAGGCACAGCATCCAACTCGATGATAGTGAGCTCAGCGTTGGTAATCAGAAAGATCTTTTCTCCAGGGTCATCTACCACAAGTGAGCCGCTCAGAAATGCATCCTGCTCGTTAAATAAGATTCTTTCGGCCAACGCTCCGTGACGAACGTCAATAATGTCCACGCCAAGGTCTGTCGAAGAGTAGAGTAAAGCGCCGCTGTCGTGCACCGCTGTTCCAGGTTGGTTCAGGGCAGCGAAGATGGATTCAATACCAAGCTGGGAAATTTGGTTCAGTTGTGAGTTGAAAAATATCGGGAAGGGGAAGTCGGAGATCTCTGCAGCATTGTTTATCGCAAATACGTTCCCGTCGCGGGCCGCTGCAACGTCGTTCCAGAACAACTCGTAGGCCCCTCCTACATTATGTGCTTCCCACGAATCGGATACGGCAGACCACATCATCGCGTAACCTCCGCTATCGCCCGGTGTGGCGACAAAAACCTTGGTCCCGTCACCTGACTGGCTCATTGGCTCACCCGAGACTTGAACGAAGAATGGGAGGTCGTTGCGGGGAGTAGCAATCAATGTGGTCAGCTCTAACTCGTAGATCACGCCCCCGCCGCCTGACAGTTCGTTCGTCGTCCCGATGTCTACGAACACTGTTCCTTTGCTAGTCGTTGCGACCGCGTGCGGTCCTTCCGGTAGCGAGTCTGGTCCAATCGGCGGCGCAATCTGAACGGCCTTTGCCGTAGCGGGGTTATCTGGGTCAATGATCGAGACGGAGTCATCGCTGAAATTCCCGACAATCAGCTGTGAGCCGTCAGGCGTGAGCGCCATCCCTTGCAACTGGCGAGTGCCGCCCAAACTCGGTGGCGTGATCGGGGTTCCAAAAGAATTGGAGGTCAGGGAAAAAATATAGACGTGGTTACCTGCGTTCAAGTACAGCTGGTGGCGAGTTGAGTAGTACAAGACCGCTGAAAAGGTGTCCGATGAGGTGTAGTCTGTCACACCAGTCAGATAACGAAATGCTTTGGGATAAGTTGCTGTGCCGCCGGGGATTTAACGACAATATCTACGAGCCAGGAGATCCAGCAGGAACATTGAGCGTGAGATCCTGCCCGGGAAACCCTGTAGCTGGGTTCCTGCAGTTACCTTCGCACTGCCGGTTCCAATCGTGACTTGCTGCGTTTGCTCTGGCGTGTCCACAGAGAAGCCGAAGCCATAGATATCCGCGACCGACGTTACCATCTGGAGACGGAAGCGAGTGGAGCGGTCGCCAACGGGACGGAGCCGTAAGTGAAGCTCTAGCGGAAACATTGTCATCAATCCTGTTGAGTCTATGATCTTCACGTTGATCACTCCGGCATCTGTCGCAGCCGGACTTGTGGCCTGTAATTGTGGATAACTTAGGTTCTCGGTGGTCGCCAACTGTGAACCGAACCATTGATCAGGAATACTGGTTGAAGCCCACGTCACTGTGGTAACGGTTCCCCCGTTAACGGGGCCTTCACTCGGCGCGATTACCCCACCGTCTGAAATGATCGTCGGATTAGTCAGGGTTTGAAAGTTGGTCGAATCGTCCAATACAAGTCCTCCAACCGCCGAACCAATAACCAGCCCAGTTCCGTCAGCCGCGAGCGGATTTTCAATGTCAGAAGAAGCGACAGGCGATCCGTTTGAATAGCCAGGGGCTGTGCCGAGAACAGTGAAGTTTGTCGCGTCGATTGTGGTGATGACTGCCACCGGCCCTGGCGTGACCATATACAGGCGCGTGCCATCGGGGCTATAAACCAATCCGGTTGGCAGCCCAGCCTGGGGACCAGCGACACTCAACGGGATCTGCTCAAGGACATTGAACTGGGTGTCGATGAAGGTAAGCCCGGTCTCCGCAAATAACACAAATTGTGTCCCCGCAGAGTTGGCCGCTGCGAGAGTCCCGCCTGGCACAGCACTGGAGGTCCTGATCGAGTCGGTAGCTGAATCATAGAAGCTGGGGTTGGACGCGAAAAGAACTTCAGTGCCACTCGTGTTGGCCACGACGGGACCCCCCGTCGGTAAATCGTTCCGTAGCACGGCGGTGTTTGCTACAGGGTCCCACTCCACGACTACGCCAAAATAGCCGCTCTCAAGTGCTTCAAACAATACTTTGCCGTTGGAGAGAAGGTACGGGTTCTGTGCATAGGTGGGAATATCGTTGGGATCGCCAAAATTCGAAATGATAGAGTAGGGATTATCGGGAACCCAAAACTGAGAGCCCGAGACAGGATCGTTCACGGTTGGCAGTGTCTGCCATTTGATAACCCGCAACAGATTAGTATCGATCGATGCGACCTGCTGCAAGTTGGTGCTTGCCAATATTTTGGTATCGTCAACGCTCAAACCGACAGCCTCAACGCCGGGTACAGGAATTCTGGCGATGAATCGCCCATTGGAGATTGAAATCGCGTCAACGAGACCCAGGTCGGGCTCGCAGGCGAAAATCAAGCTGTGAAGAGAATCGTACACTGCCGAACTGGGAGTGTCGCCCGTCCGGATCAAGATGGTTCGATTGCCGGGGTAGACCGGTGGCGGACTGCCACCAGATCCGCCCGATCCGCCCCCACCCCCGCTCCCGCCAGACCCTCCCGAGTTGCCGCCCGAACTTGAACCGCCACCGCAAGCAAAGAGCGACAACATTCCGAGGATGCAAAAGACAAGCGCACACACCGAGATTGTAGGTTTGCACTTGGAGCGAAATTGGGGCGACGAGCGACCCGCTTCAGAAAGTGGCTGCGATGATCGTGAGCGCAGCTTCACTTGGTAGCGATATCCAATTCACTTCGCATATGTGGTCGGGGAGTATATACCCGTTGCTACCTATGACGACAAGGCTAAATCAATGTAACAGTGCCGTAAGTATATCGACTAGGTTCTGAGTTACGAGCCACCGAGCGGTTACTTCCCGAAACCAAAGTCAGAACCGGAAGTGATCCAACCGTCTTGGGAGTCACTTCCGCTTCACTTTCTTCGCCGCGCATTCATTACAGCGCGTCTGATTCGCCGCTCCCACGAATTCCTTTCCGCATTTGCACTCTTTTCGAATCAACACCTCGCCTTTAGGAGTGATAACTTTTTTGCCGGGCCGGGCATCAGGATAGAAAGGTTTGTCGATAGGCATCCGAAGCTTCCCTAGCGCGTAGTCATCCCAACGGCTGGTTTGGGATGCCTCCGCCGCCACTCTGCTCGACATTCGGCTAGCTGAACTACATAGACGTTTTCGACGTGCCCGTTTGCGGATTGTCGCGGATCAGCCATATACCGAGCGGCTTTGCCGTAGCGAATCAATTGTTCGTCGGCCATTGCTCGTAGGCGCTTACGAAACTCTTCGGTGCCAAATTCTGTTTGGCCGACCACAGCGACCCCTGCGCCTTCCGTTCTCGGTCAAACACAGCCTTGCACTCGCGTTGCCGAGGTATTTGATTTCAAGACGCACAGCTCAGGCTGTTTGCTGTGCACTCGCTGCACCGCGTTCGTCTCCCAGTGGCATAGAAGTCAGTACCGCACTTCGCGCACTCATTCAAAATCAATTGCTTCCCGTGTAGCGTGACGGACTTAGCGTGCTCGATTTTCTTAAACAGGCGCAACTTTTTCCGAATGAGCATCGGTGGAGTTTACCATGCCGGGTCGGTGTAAAATCTCGGGACATGACAGACCTTCGCCTCGGAACCTCTGCTTTCCAAGCTGACGGTTCCCGCATCAACGTGAACAGCGTAGACAACTCCACAAATTTAATTTCCGAGTCGAACACTGTTCTATTCGCAAGAATGCGCGAGCAAGCTACTGCCATCGAAGATGCAACCGACCGCGAAGACATCGTTGCCCGAGTGGCCGAGCTAGAAAAAGCGCAAGGGTCGAGCGGGTTTTTCCACGCTTATCAGAATTTCATTGCGTCAGCCGCGAATCATATGACGTTGTTCGCGCCGTTCTTGCCAGCCTTGGCGGAGCTACTTCATCACGCAAAATGAAGGCTTTCGGCGTGCTACCAGTTGCTACCAGTACCCCCGATTTTCAGTCCAACGATGTCCAGTCGTGTCCAGTCTAACCCCCAAAAGCCTAGCAAAAACGCTATATTTTCCTTATTTACTAGCCTTTAGGAGGGTATCTGCGGAAGAAGGGACTCGAACCCCTACGGCCTTTCGGCCACCAGCTCCTAAGGCTGGCGCGTCTGCCAATTCCGCCACTTCCGCAGCGAAACCACAGTATAGCATCGGGCCAAAATTCTCAGGTGCCCAGAGGCCGCGCCCTAAACGGCTCCGCCGGCTTCCCGCAAGACCATTTGCGCTTGCTGCTTCTATGCTGTTTTGTTAGGCTCCGGCCAATATACCCGGCTCGTTGTAACCACGCCTATGGAGGCACTCGATGCCACATTGCACAAAATGCGGGGCCGCAGTTGCTGACATTGTCGGTTTCTGTCCGAATTGCGGTGCGCCTCAGGCTGGCGCGGGAGCAGCCGCGCCCGGCGGTGTCGTCAGCTCCGCGCCCTCCGCCACTTCAGGGATGGCCGAAAACATAGCCGGCCTTCTTTGCTACGTACTCGGCTGGGTCACCGGCTTGATTTTCTTTCTCATCGACAAGCGCCCGTTTGTCCGCTTTCACGCGGCGCAGTCCATCGTGGTGTTCGGAGGCCTGACGATCATCCAGATCGCGCTCCGCATGGTATTCGTTGCCGGCGGCTTTGCGTTTGGATTCGGTCTCAGGGCGTTGGTCTCCATTCTCGGTTTCGTTCTGTGGATTTTGCTTATGATAAAGGCCTATCAGGGAGAAAGGTATCGCCTTCCGATAGCCGCGGATTTGGCCGATCAACTTTTCGGCAAATCCTAATACATTCAGCCACCACAACCCGGCTCGCTTGCCTCACATTCCTTAGCTATTGACAACTGCGGACTGAACGTCCATCTTTATTGGCTTTCCCGCACGCGGCATTCGCTCCCGCGGCGGTCTCGCCAGGAGAGGGAATTGAAAGTCCGGGTCTGCTTCCACGATAAATGTTTTGACGGAGCCTCCTCCGCCGCGATCTTCTCTCGTTTTTACAAGGAGCGCATTAATCCCGGAGCAGAGTTTTTCTACACGGGGATGACGCATAAAGCTTCGCAGCCCTTCGAAGACGGCACCTTTGACGGCGACGAAAACGCCATCGTGGATTTCAAATATTCCAGCTCTCCACAATTGACCTGGTGGTTCGATCATCACCAAAGCGCCTTCCTGAAGCCTGAAGACGCCGAGCATTTCCGCCACGATCACTCCGGCAAAAAGTTTTACGATCCCGCTTACAAATCCTGCACCAAGTTTCTCGCTACCATCGCGTCCGAAAAATTCGGTTTTGACGCCCAGCCGCTCGCCGAGCTCGTTCATTGGGGCGACATTATTGACGGCGCGCAATTCGCTTCGCCAGAAGCAGCGGTCGGTCTCGCCGATCCCGCCACCAAATTGGCGCTGGTGATCGAAGCGGCGCCAGAAGCGGACCTGGTGCCGAAACTGATCCCGCATCTCGCCTACCTGCCGCTCGCGGAAATGATCCAATTGCCGGACGTGCAGAAGTATTTGCCCGCGTTACTGGAACGCCATCGCAAATCCATTGACGTCTTTCGCGAGCGCGCCGATTTTCGCGATGGCGTGATTTATTTCGATGTCAGCGATCTGGACCTCGAGGGCTACAACAAGTTCGTTCCGTATTTCTTGTTTCCCGACGCACTGTACTCCGTGGGTGTAAGCGCGTCGCCTACGCGCGCGAAAGTATCCGTGGGAACGAATCCGTGGAAAGAAGCCTCCGCCGATGTGAACCTCGCTTCGCTCTGCGAAAAGTACGGTGGCGGCGGGCACGCCCGCGTCGCAGCCATCTCCTTCGGCCCCGGCGACCTCGTCCGCGCGCGCCAAGCCGCCCAGGAAATCGCGGCCACACTGCGTCGCCATCCTTAGAACTTCTTTCGGCAGGCGTCAGCGAACCTCAGTCGCAATCACTCGTGCAAGTCATCGTACCGATTGGGCTCAACTTCCGCTCGTGTTACAATCTACGGCTCGTGGGCCGGTAGCTCAATGGTAGAGCAGCTGCCTCTTAAGCAGCGGGTTGGAGGTTCGAGTCCTCCCCGGCTCACCACTCCTTGGAAAGCCGTTTTTCGTAGTTCCGCCGGGTTTCCCAGCGCGGGGAACTCCCTGTAGAAGGGCTTCGAATCAAAGGGTATTGCCATAACCCGCCCTCGGCGATGAAAATAGAGCGGGACAGTTCCGGGGCCGGTCCACACCCTCCCAGACCGGAGTGGACCTCTAACTTCGGCGCCTCCCAGCCAACGCCGAGTTCGTGACTGAACGTTTCGTTCTGTAAGCTTTCACTTTACGCATTAGGGTCTCGTCGCCGATTTTTAGGCTCGGCGCCGCCGCATTCGCGTCTCGTTCGGAATGACTATTTTAATTTGCGCATATGTAATTGATATTGGGCGGCGAACCCCGCCCTTTTGGAGAATCAGAACCGCAAAAATATGACGAGTGCGATCCAAACGCCTGCGCCGATTTTCACCGAGCCAGAAAAGCCAATTCGTTCCGAGCTTTTTAGCGTCGAGCGCCTGGAGCAACACGCGGAAAGCCTCGCTGCGGCCCAAACCATCGTCAGCGATCCGGAAGGGCGGCCCCTCATCCCGCGCGTCTTCGAAAACGGACGCGTCCTCCTGGAATATTACCGCGACATCGCGCGCGCGATTCAGCACGAGCACGCGATCATCCCCGCCGCCGAGTGGCTGGTGGATAATTTCTATATCGTCGAAGAACAACTTCGCGAAATTCGTGACGACCTTCCACCGGGCTTTTATCGCAAGCTGCCGAAGCTGGGCCCCGGTCACTTGGAAGGACTTCCGCGTGTTTTTGGCGTGGCTTGGGCCTACGTCGCGCACACCGATAGCCGGTTCGATCCGGAAGTATTGCGCCGCTTCGTAACCGCCTACCAGCGCGTTCAGCCGCTCACCATCGGAGAACTGTGGGCGGTTGCTATCACTCTGCGCATCGTGCTGGTGGAGAATCTGCGCCGGATCGCGGAACGCATGGTCCTCAGCCGCAGCGCGCGACTGGACGCTGACATTCTTGCTGATCGCGTGCTGGGCACGGGTGGCCAGCTGGCCGTCTCTCCAGAATCTATTCTGCGCCGGTTTGAAAATAAGCCCCTCAACCGCGCGTTCGCCGTGCAACTCGTCCAGCGCCTACGCGACCTCGATCCGAAAGTCGGCCCTATTCTCGTGTGGCTCGATGAACGCCTGGCCGCGCAGGGCACCACCGCCGACGAAATCGTCCGCGCCGAGCACCAAGAGCAAGCGGCCATGACGGTGACGGTGCGCAACATCATCACCAGCATGCGGCTGATGTCCGCATTCGGTTGGGAAGACTTTTTTGAAAGCGTCAGCATGGTGGACGAAATTCTGGGCAACGGCAGCAATTTCGGCGAAATGGATTTTGCCACCCGCGATTATTACCGCCACGCCGTGGAAGATCTTTCGCGCGGTTCCAGCCACACGGAAATAGACGTCGCCAGGCGCGCCATAGATCGCGCTAAGCGGGCACGCGCGGAATTTCACACCGACGGGCAGCCCAGCGCGGATCGCAAAGCGGATCCCGGCTACTATTTGATTTCGCAAGGCCGGCTCGATTTCGAGCGCGAACTCGGCTTTCGCGTCCCTTGGCGCCGCGGGTTGCTGCGCCTCTATGTGCGCGCCGCAGTGCCAGGCTATCTGGGCACGATCGCCGTACTCACTGCGATTATTCTCGCGCTGCCTCTTACGCACGCGCACTCGTTCGGCGTTAGAACTCCCTATCTGATCCTACTTGGCCTGCTCGCTTCCGTTCCGGCGTCAGACCTTGCCATCGCGCTCATCAATCGCGCCGTCACCGACTTGCTCGGCCCGCGCACTTTGCCGCGCCTGGAACTTCGCGACGGCGTTCCGTCCGATCTGCGCACCATAATCGTCGTCCCTACTCTCCTCACCTCCGTCCAAGGGATCAAGGAACTCGTCGAGCGCCTCGAAATCCATTACCTCGCAAACCCCGAAGGCGATCTGCGCTTCGCGCTCCTGACGGACTGGGTGGATGCCCCCACCGAATCGCTGCCGCAGGATGAAGAGCTCCTAAACGCCGCGATTGACGGCATCGCCAACCTGAATGCCACTCATGGAAACGCACCCGGCGGCGGCAACCGGTTTTTCTTGTTTCATCGCAAGCGCCTCTGGAACGAACGCGAGCGCAAATGGATGGGCTGGGAGCGCAAGCGCGGAAAGCTGCACGAGCTAAATCAGCTGCTTCGTGGAGCGACCAACACCACATTCTTGCCCGTCGGGGGCGCGGAACCGGAAGCAATTCCCGGAGTTCGTTACGTCATTACGCTCGATGCCGATACACGTCTCACCCGCGGCACTGCGGCACGCTTGGTGGGCACGATGGCGCACGCGCTCAACCGGCCAAAGTTCAGCAGGGAACTCGGACGCGTTGTGGACGGCTACGGCGTGGTCCAACCACGCATCACGCCCTCGCTCCCCAGCGACCGGGAAGGGTCGCTCTTCCAGCGGATTTTTTCTGGTCCCAGCGGCATGGACCCATACACTTCAGCCGCTTCGGACGTCTACCAGGATTTATTTCACGAGGGGTCGTACACCGGCAAAGGAATTTACGATCTCGACGTATTCGAAGCAGCGCTCGCCGGCAAGGTTAAAGACAATACTCTTCTGAGTCACGATTTGTTTGAGGGTATTTTCGCGCGCGCGGCACTGGCCACGGATATCGTGCTTTTCGATGAATTTCCGTCGCACTACGAAGTGGCGGCCGCCCGCCAGAGCCGTTGGGCGCGGGGAGACTGGCAGCTTTTGCCATGGATTTTCGGCCATGGAGGCTTGCCGAAAGAAGCTCGACGCAGAACTTCGATTCCCGTGATCAGCCGTTGGAAAATGCTCGACAATCTGCGCCGCACACTCTCGTCGCCCTTCATGTTTCTAACGATGCTAATCGGCTGGCTCCTGCCACAAGTTTCTCCGTGGATGTGGACACGATTCATCTTGACTGTGATTGCAATACCAGCGCTGATTCCATTTCTGGTTGGCCTGAATCCGCGCTTCGGTGGCATCTCCAAACGCAGTCACATCCGCGACCTTCTCTCCGATCTTTCGCTCGGTCTCTCGCAGATCGGCTTGACCGTCACGTTCATAGCCTATCAGGCCTGGCTCATGTCCGACGCGATTCTACGCACTCTCGCCCGGATGATAGTAACTCGCAGAAATCTCTTGCAGTGGACCACTGCGGCGCAGGCTAAGCACGCCGTGGATTTGAATCCTTGGGGTATGTACCTGCGCATGGTCGGAAGCGTCATCCTCGCGATCGCCGCGCTGGTCTCCGTGATTCATTGGCGCCACCACGCTCTCGGCGCCGCCATTCCCTTCGTACTGCTCTGGATCGCCGCGCCGGCCGTCGCGCGCTGGATCAGCGTTCCCCCTCCCATCGAGGACGTTAAGCCTCTCTCTCCGGCGGAGACCAGGACGATGCGATTGATCGCCCTGCGTACCTGGCGTTTTTTCGATCGCTTCGTCACGCCAGAAGACCACTATTTGCCTCCCGATAATTTCCAGGTGGATCCAAAGCCTCGTGTAGCCCATCGCACCTCCGCGACCAACATGGGCCTTTACCTGCTCACTGTCCTTGCCGCGCGTGATTTTGGGTGGATCGGTGCCCAGGAGGCCGTAGACCGACTCGAAGCGACCCTGCATACCTTCGGCCAGTTTGAGCTATATCGCGGCCACTTTTTCAACTGGTACGACACGCGGAGCTTGAAACCTCTCGACCCGAAATATATTTCCAGCGTGGATAGTGGCAATCTTGCCGGGGACCTTCTCGTTCTAACCAGTGGATGTCGCGGGCTAGTCCAGGAACCATTCGTCGAATCGCGAATGTTTGCAGGTGTGGCTGACGCCATTCATTTGCTTCGCGAAGTGCTCGGCAAAGTTACCGACGCCCGGCGCACTCAGACTGTCACGAGAAAGCAGTTGAGTAACGCGATCGAATCGCTGGCCGCATTGGTTGACCCGGTTCCGGACGACGCCCGGGAATGGGCGGCGCGTTTTGTGGAATTGCGTGAATTTGCGCAAACCGCCGCGGATATCGCCGAAGCTCTCGCGCAAGAACTCGGTGAGCCGCCCGATTCCGAATTGCGCGCGTGGGCGGAGGCCGTCAGAAACTCAGTCGAAAGCAACCTGCGCGATGCGCGCATCATGATTCCGTGGCTGCGCCTCGACGTGAAAGAAGTCGTCGCCATGGCGGGGCGCTCGCAGGAAGAATCTCCGGAGTGGGTCGCGATCGAATCTTATTTCCGCACGCTCCCAACTCTCGCGGATGCCCCCGAACGCTTTGAGTCCGCTATTCGCGCGCTCGCCTCCGTCCGCGAAAGACTCGTGACGGACGCCGCTTCCAATCACGAAGTCCTCGCGCGCATTGACGCACTACTCGACGCACTGCAGTCCTCCGCCAGGGAAGCGTCCTCGCTTGCCAATCGCCTCGAAGTGATTGCAGCCGCATCGCAAAAGATGTTCGACGCGATGGACTTCAGCTTTCTATTCGACAACTCCCGCAAGCTCTTTTCCATCGGAATGCGCGCCGCCGATGGCACTCTGGACGAAAGTTGTTACGACCTGCTCGCCTCCGAAGCGCGCCTCACCAGCTTCATCGCAATTGCAAAAGGAGATGTCCCGGCTTCGCACTGGTTTCATCTGGGACGTGCTCTCACTCCGGTCGGACGGGGTTCGGCGCTGATTTCCTGGTCCGGCTCGATGTTCGAATACCTCATGCCCGCGATCATCATGCGTTCTCCCGCGAATAGCATGTTGAGCCAGACCTACGAGCAGATCGTCCTGCGCCAAATCGAATACGGAAACGAACGGGGCATCCCATGGGGAATTTCGGAATCGGCATTCAATGCGCGTGACATTGATCTCACGTACCAATACTCGGGTTTTGGCGTTCCGGGACTGGGCCTCAAGCGCGGCCTTAGCGAAGATCTGGTAATCGCGCCATACGCCACGGCTCTGGCTTCCATGATTGAACCGGAGGCCGCGCTGCAAAATTTTGCGCGCATTGCGCAAGCCGGCGGCGAAGGACCCTATGGCTTCTATGAAGCGCTCGATTACACGCCCAGCCGCATTCCGGAAGGCAAGGACGTGGCGGTCGTTCACACCTTCATGGCTCATCACCAGGCCATGTCATTAATGGCTTTTGCCGACGTCGTGAATGCTGGCGTCATGCGCAACCGTTTTCACGCCGAACCAATCGTACGTGCCACTGAATTGCTCCTCCAGGAACGCACTCCCCGCGACGTGCTGGTCGCCCGGCCGCGCGCTGAAGAAGTTTCCGCGAGCGCGAAGGTCCGCGAACTCATTCCTCCGGTAGTTCGCCGCTTCAGCACGCCTCACGACGCGACTCCGCGAACCCAGCTGCTCTCGAACGGACGCTACTCTGTCATGCTCACATCGGCGGGCTCGGGTTATAGCCGCTGGCGAGATATCGCCGTCACTCGATGGCGCGAAGATCTGACGCGCGACTGCTGGGGCCAGTACATCTATCTGCGCGACGAGCAGACCGGCAATGTTTGGTCGGCGGGCTTTCAACCCGCTGGAGTTGAGCCAGACGCCTATGAAGCCGTTTTCTTCGAAGACCACGCCGAAATTGTCCGCCGCGATCGCTCGCTCACCACGACTCTTGAAGTCGTCGTCTCCTCGGAAGATGACGCAGAAGTCCGCCGCGTCTCACTCACCAATCTGGGCGTCCGGGCGCGCGACATCCAGGTTACTTCTTACGCGGAGCTCTCGCTCACCACGCAAGCAGCGGACGTAGCTCATCCTGCATTTGCGAAGTTATTCGTCGAGACGGAATACAAGGCAGACGTAGGCGCGCTGCTGGCCACGCGCCGGAAACGCTCCGACGATGAGGCTTCCGTCTGGGCGGCGCATGTTTTGGTGGTAGATGGCGAAACCGTCGGTGATCTGCAATACGAAACTGATCGCGCGCGCTTCATGGGACGCGCGCGCAATCTTCGCAATCCAGTATCAGTGATGGATGGCCGCCCGCTTTCGGGCACGGTCGGCTCCGTGCTTGATCCGATCATCAGCCTGCGTCGCACTGTGCGCGTTCCGGCCGGCAGCACGGTTCATCTGATTTTTTCCACGGTTGCGGCCGCCACGCGCGAGGAAGCGCTCGATCTCGCCGACAAGTATCGCGATCTCAGGACCTTCGATCGGACTCTGACGCTCGCCTGGACGCAAGCGCAGGTCCAACTTCATCACCTTGGAATCAGTTCCGAAGAAGCGCTGTTGTTCCAGCGTTTGGCCAACGCCGTCCTATACGTGGATTCATCGCTGCGCCCGGCTGCCGATGTTCTGGCGCGAACGCCGCTCGATATCTCCACGCTTTGGGCGCAGGGAATTTCCGGGGATCTCCCGATTATTCTCGCGCGCATTGACGATTCGGACGATGTTGAAATCATTCGGCAATTGTTGCGCGCGCACGAATACTGGCGCATGAAGCAGCTGCAGGCGGACGTCGTCATCATCAACGAAAAAGCCGCTTCCTACGTGCAGGAGCTTCACGATTCGCTCGAGGCCTTGGTGCGCGGAAGCAAGCTGAGGCTCTCTCCTGATTCCGCGGGGCTTAGTGGCAAGATATTTTTGGTGCGAGGCGATCTCTTGTCTGATCAAGCGCGCACGCAGTTGCAATCGGTCGCGCGTGCAGTACTCCTCAGCCGTCGCGGCACGCTCGCTGAGCAGATCGTGCGTTCGCAGACCGCGGAGACGGAGGCGCCAGCACTGCTGCGTCCTCCACGTCCGCCCAAGCGCCAGGATTTGCCGATGCCCGAGCAGACCTTGCAATTCTTCAATGGTCTCGGAGGCTTCGCGGAGAATGGGCGCGAATACGTCGTCGTCCTAAGCGAAGAACTGCGGACGCCCGAACCGTGGATCAACGTGATCGCGAATCCGGATTTCGGTTTCCTCGTTTCGGAATCTGGCGCCGGTTTCACCTGGTCATTGAATAGCCGTGAAAATCAACTTACGCCGTGGTCGAACGACCACGTCTTCGACACTCCGGGCGAAGCCATTTATCTCCGCGACGAACACACCGGTGAGGTTTGGACTCCCACTGCGTTGCCAATCCGCGATGAGGATGCCACCTACGTCGCGCGTCATGGACAGGGCTACACGCGGTTCCAGCACGGTTCGCGCGGCCTGGTGTTGGATCTCGTGCAATTCGTGCCGCCGGAAGACCCGGTAAAAATCTCGCGGCTCACGCTGCGCAACGATTCGGGCCGTACTCGCCGTATCTCCGTCACCGCGTACGTCGAATGGGTGCTGGGTAGCTCGCGCAGCGCTTCAGCCCCTTACATCGTCACCGAGCACGATCCGCAGTCACGCGCCCTATTTGCGCGCAGCGCCTGGAATGGAGAGTTCGGTGGCCGCATCGCGTTCGCTGATTTATCCGGCCGCCAAACCTCTTTCACGGGCGATCGCACGGAATTTATTGGCCGCAACGGCTCTCCGGAACATCCCGCAGCCTTGGAACGGGGCGCCCCGCTTTCTGGAAAAGTGGGTGCGGGGCTTGATCCCTGCGCGGCTTTGCAAACGGTCGTCGAACTGCGTCCCGGAGCGAGCGCCGAAGTCGTATTCTTCCTGGGCCAGACCGCGGGTAGCGAACGTGCGCGCGAGCTGCTGGCCCGCTACCGCGGCGCCGATCTCGACAAGGTTTTTGCCGACGTGACTCGGCATTGGGATGACGTCCTGGGAACGGTGCAAATTACGACTCCCGATCCCAGCATGGATGTCCTGCTGAATCGCTGGCTGCTCTATCAAACTCTTTCCTGCCGCATCTGGGCGCGCGCGGCGTTCTACCAGTTGAGCGGCGCGTACGGCTTCCGTGATCAACTACAGGACGGCATGGCGCTCACCGTTTCCAAACGGGCCGTGACGCGCGAACACTTGTTGCGCGCGGCGGCACATCAATTCCTGCAAGGTGATGTCCAGCACTGGTGGCACCCTCCGTCGGGCCGCGGAATTCGCAGCCGTATTTCGGATGATCCGCTGTGGCTGGTCTATTGCGTCATTCAGTTCATTGAAGCGACGGGTGACAGAAGTGTCCTTGAAGAGTCCGTCGCGTTCCTGGAGGGCGATGAACTGGCGGATGGCCAGAAAGAATCGTACTTTCAGCCGCACGTTTCGGAGACGCGCGCGACTTTATTCGAGCATTGCGCGCGAGCGCTGGATCGCAGCCTGGGTCTTGGCGCGCACGGATTGCCTTTGATGGGTACTGGCGATTGGAACGATGGCATGAACCGCGTCGGCCAGGATGGCAAAGGCGAGAGCGTTTGGCTGGGCTGGTTTCTGCACACGGTTCTGTGGGAGTTTGCGAAGATTGCTGACAGCCGCGGCGAACACCAACGCGCCGAAAAGTGGCGGATCCACGTTAGCGGACTGAAGGCTTCTTTGGAGCGCGAAGGATGGGACGGTGAATGGTATCGCCGGGCGTATTTTGATGACGGAACGCCGCTAGGCTCGGCCGAAAACACCGAATGCCGAATAGATGCTATCGCGCAATCCTGGAGCATCATGTCCGGCGCCGCCGAACGTGGTCGCAGCCAGCGCGCCATGGCTGCGGCTGATCAGCAACTGATTCGCCGGCCGGAAGGGCTCATCTTGCTGCTTGCGCCGCCTTTTGATCACCCTGCGCGTGATCCGGGCTATATCAAGGGGTATCCTCCCGGCATTCGTGAGAACGGCGGGCAGTACACGCACGCCTCTACCTGGAGCCTGATTGCGTTTGCGGAACTCGGCGACGGCGACAAGGCGGCGGAACTCTTCCGCATGATCAATCCCATCAATCGCTCGAACTCGCGGGCGAACGTTCAGCGCTACAAGGTTGAACCTTACGCTGTCGCAGGCGACATCTACGCTGAGCCGCCGCACGTGGGCCGCGGAGGATGGACTTGGTATACGGGTTCGGCGGGCTGGCTTTACCGTGCGGGCATCGAATGGATTCTGGGGTTCCGGCTGCGTGGTATGGCGCTTTCTATTGATCCTTGTATTCCGCGGGATTGGCCGGGCTACGGCATGGAATTCCGCTACCACTCTGCGACGTACAAGATCAGGGTGGAAAATCCATCGGGCGTCACGCGCGGGGTCGCGCTGACTGAGCTGGACGGGAAGCTATTGGCTGGCTCCGCGGAGATTCACCTGGCGGACGACGGCAAAGTGCACCAAATTCGCATTGTATTGGGCTAAGGGCGGGCGGTCATGCAGCAGGAACGAGCGCGAGCTTTCACCGACATGGGAGGCCGTAGAGCCTAGACGTACAAGGCCTTTCCATCTTCGAAACACTCTTTACATTGGTGGGTTACGCGGTTTTATTCGCCCCCAGCATCGTCTAACATTGTCTTGTGCTTGGAGACAGGCTCATGCGCAGGCGGCTCTCGCGCCGCGAAGTGCTCAGGCAGCTTGCGGTTGCCTCCGCGTGGAGTGTTCCACTCCTCGGGGACGTGCACCGCATCGGTACACAGGCTCCGGCGGCGCCGGTGGTGCCTGCGCCCAATGAGCTGCCGCCTCCTTCCTACCTAACCCCTCGGGACGACGCATTTCTGGAAGAGCTCGAGAAGGCTATCTTTCAATATTTCTGGGATCAGACCAATCCCACCACGGGCCTCACGCGGGACCGCTGCAATGTGCGCTCGTCGGACAATGGAATCCTGGGAAGCATTGCGGCGACCGGCTTTGGGCTTACGGCGCTGTGTATCGGCGAGAAACGCGGATACGTATCGTTCACGCAAGCCCGCGACCGCGTAATCAACTGTCTTCGATTCCTCTGGAAGAAGCTGCCGAACGAGCACGGATTCTTCTATCACTGGGCCAACATCAATACGGGCGAGCGGCTGTGGCAGGCAGAGTTTTCGTCCATTGATACGTCCATACTGCTCTGCGGGATTCTCACCTGCCGGCAGCATTTCGAGCATTCGGAAATCAGCCAGTTGGCGCACGAGATCTTCAACCGCGTGGATTGGAACTGGCTCTCGGAAGATACGCGCATCCTGCCGCACGGATGGACGCCGGAAACTGGGTTCCTGCAGTACCGCTGGGACAGCTACAGCGAAATGATGATGATGTACCTATTGGGATTGGGGTCTTCGTCGCACGCGCTGCCACCTGCTACGTGGGACGCCTGGAAGCGGACTACGTTTGAGTTCGACGGGATCAAGTTCATCGGGTCGTACGCGCCTTTGTTCGTGCACCAGTATTCGCAGGCGTGGTTCGATTTCCGGGGCAAGCGCGACAAGTATGCCGACTACTTCCAGAACTCGATCGTTGCGACGGACGTGCACCGGCGATTTTGTCTTAGCCTGGCGAACAAGTTTCCGGACTACAGCGACGACCTGTGGGGTATTACGGCATCGGATTCGATCAAGGGTTACGAAGTGTGGGGCGGGCCGCCGGAGACGGGGCCGATTGATGGCACCGTGGTGCCGTGCGCGGCGGCGGGCTCGTTGCCGTTTATGCCGGCGCCGGCGATGCGGGTATTACGGACGATTGATAATCGTTATGGAGCAGGGACTTGGAGCCGGTACGGGTTTGTGGACGCGTTCAATCCGCTGATCAACTGGTACGACAGCGACGTGGTGGGAATTGATTCGGGGATTACGATCGTGATGGCCGAGAATGCGCGGACAGCGTTCGTGTGGGATACGTTCATGAAGAATCCGGAAGCGCAACGGGGGATGGAACGCGCGGGATTCAAAGCCTTCCAACCGCTCGCGCCGCAAGAACTAGTGGAAATGCACGGTCACGGTGCGACCGCTCCTAGCTCAAATAACTCTGCGACCGAGCCACAGAAGTAATTGTCCTCGTGAGCCACTCGCCGCAAGGTTAAAGAACAACCACAGAGACTAGCGGTAATTGGCCGCCTGGAGTTCGAACAGCTCGGCGTAGTGTCCGCCTTCTTTGAGGAGTTGATCGTGTGGCCCCTGCTCGGCGATTTCTCCGCCCTTCAGCACGAGAATGCGGTTAGACATTTTCACCGTCGAGAAGCGGTGAGAAATGAGTACGGACATTTTCCCCGCGGTTAACTCGGAGAAGCGCTGAAAGACTTCGTGTTCGGAGCGCGCGTCGAGGGCCGCGGTAGGCTCGTCAAGGATCAGCAATTGCGCGTCGCGCAGGTAGGCGCGAGCGATGGCGATTTTCTGCCACTCACCGCCCGAAAGATCCACGGCCCCTTCGAAGCGGGAACCGAGAACTTGATCGAAACCCTTGGGCAGCTTGCGGATGGTTTGCTCGGCCAAGCTCTTATTGGCGGCAGCACGGATTTGGAACGGATTGTGGCGCTCTTCGATGCGGCCGACGGCGATGTTGGCGGATGCCGTCATCTCATAGTGCATGAAATCCTGGAAGATGACGCCGATCTGCTGCCAGAGGCTATCGAGATCGTATTCGCGCAGGTCGCGCCCATCGAGAAGGATTTGACCTTCGGTGGGATCGTACAAGCGGGTCAGCAGTTTGACGATGGTAGTTTTGCCCTGGCCATTTTCTCCGACGATGGCGATGCGTTCGGACGGCGCCAGTTTGAAATTCACGTTCTTCAGAATGAGTCGCGAACTCCCAGGATAGCTGAAGGACACATTCTTGAATTCGAATCCTTGCTGGATGCGCTTGGGAGCAGGAATCGCGCTGGAATTGGACTGGATCTTGGGCTTCACGGAGAAGAACTCGAGCAGGTCGGTCATGAAAAGGGCTTGGTTCGCGATTTCGGCGAAAGTGATGAAGACGGCTTGAATGTTGGTGCTTGCGGCGGCGATCGCGCCGGCGAGCATCGTCAACTTGCCAATGGACAAGGTCCCGTGCACGGTCTCATAGATTACGAACGCGTACGTCCCGTAATATCCCGCCACACCAAGGAGACCGAGCAGCGACCCAACGGTGAGTTTGCGGCGCGCGACGCCAACTGTCTGGTCGTACAACCTCTCAGCGACGTCTGAATAGCGCCCCACGAGAAAGGGAGCAAGGCCAAAGAGCTTTACTTCCTTCGCGCCTTCCTTGGTGCCGCTGACGGTGCGCAAGTAATCGAGTTCGCGGCGCGCGGGGGTCTGCTGGAAGCTCATCGAATAAGTGAGGAAAGCGAAGTGGGTCTCGCCCAAGAAGGCGGGTACGACACAGACGAACAACGCGAGGAGCAACCAGGGGGAATAGAAGAAAATCCCCGCCGCAAGGCTGAGGGTGGTGATTGCTTCCTGAATCAACCGACCGGCGATCTTAATGGTCTGAACGCGGTCGGTGCTCTGGGCACGGGCGCGCTCCAATTTGTCGTAGAATACTGGATCTTCGTAGGACAAAAGATCCAAGTTCGCTGCATGCTTCATCAGCGTAATACTGATGTGACGCATGAACCGTTCGGCCAGGGTGGTGTCGCAGAAGTCAATCAGGCGTGCCACGATGGCGGCGAATCCAGCGAGCCCAAATTCAAGGGCCACGAGCCACCAGAAGAAGCCGGGGAGCGGCGTTTGATGCGCTTTGTAAGCGTAAATCGCGTCGATGATACTGCGCGTTACGATTAACATCGAAAGCGGGATCAAAGCGACCGTGACGCGGGCAATTGCCTCACCGACGACGACTGAGGGAGCCGCCTCCCAAACGAACTTCATGACGCGGGGAATGTTTTTGAGGGCCTGGAGCCGTTCGCCCCATCGAGGGCTGGGAATATCCTCTGCAGGTTTTACTTCGCTGGCTGACTGCTTTCCGAATAACGCTCTGGTGCTCACGACTGGGTCTCCAATCCTACGAGGGCTGCACGATTCTTATCGCTATAACCGGCGGCTACTTTATTGCGGCCATTATGCACGAGGGCACGTTGCCTGCCAATTGTAAAGTGTGCGTAACTTGCTAAAAAGTAAAGACCTAGGGGATTGAGGCGCGATCGGAGAATCTGTTGTTTTTGCGCACCTTGGCAAGTTCTACGTGATAAAGGCGGTGACGAGTGGCTAGTGATGAGTGACGAGTTCCTTATGGCTACAACAAGGTCGGCGGGGCGCTGTTGAAGGTCGGAAGCTAGCCCAGATCGGCCTGCGACGAGTGCAGATTTTGTGCGGCGAAAGTGGTTTTGGAGAGTGCATGAAAGATGGCGATTGATTTGGGTTGCGGGCGTTTGTTTTGTGTGACTTACAACGATTTCTAATCGGCGGGGTTTGCGATTGATTTTGGCTGTTTTTAGGTGGATGTAACAATGTGACATGGGCATAGCGTCGGGTTCAAACCGCGCGTTTCGGCTTTTGGCGAAACTTTTCCTTGGCGTTTTGTTGTTCCGGCCCGTCGTCAGAATTGCGGGCTGCATGTTGCGTCCTCAATGGGGTTGAACATTACCCCGACTCACGTTAACACACTTTGGCCCTATTTACCATTCCTAAAACACGCCATCGGTTAACCGACTGATAAGATTGGTCCTACGCTATGTGGGTTCTTGTGTGTTTTGGTGTGCGCGAGGGCTTCTCGCTGTTTTCCCAGGTGATCTGAAAGGTTCAGGACTCACGGATTCGTTCGAGGCGGCTTGTCGGCGACGGGTGCGCCAGCGCCGGTTGTGCGCGGTGGCGTGATGCGCACGAGTGAATGGACGGTGCACTGCAAAAAATGGCGCACGGAGAGGCTTCGCGCGGTCGACGTTCCGTGCGTGGATGCCAAAGGGTAGCCTGGACGGTGGGCAACCGATTGATTCGCAAAGGGATGTAGGGCTACGGCAGGACAGGGCAAAAAAGATGAAGAAAGTGCTTGCAATTGATCTAGTGTTATAGTTAAGTATAACACTGAGATTGATGAGCGTGGTTGGGGCTTCTTCTCGGTGCCTGCAGACTCCCGGGGGCGCCGGCCACGGATCACAAAGCTCAAGGAGGATGTGACATGAAATACCTTCGGTTTGTGCTTCCAGCGGTAATGCTGATATCACTCACGGCGCCGGTATTTGCGCAGTCTGACGCTCAGAAGTCTTTTGACACGTTGAAAACTCTGGCTGGAAATTGGGAAGGCCCGGTGAGCGTCGACCCGCCACAGGCCGACATGGACATGAGCAAGCCCGTGCACGTCTCGCTACGTGTGACATCCCGGGGAAACGCACTCGTGCACGAAATGCAGGAAGCGGGAACGCCGCTGGACGCGAAGAAGTACGACCATCCGATCACGATGCTTTATATGGATAACGGGCAACTCACGCTGGTCCATTATTGCGATGCGGGCAATCGTCCGCGGATGACGGCCAAAGCCTCGCCGGACGGAAAGACGGTGGAATTCGAGTTTCAAGATCTTTCCGGCGGCAATGAGTATGGACACATGTACCACGCCGTATTCACAATCATTGACGCCAACCATCACCGGGAGGACTGGACTTACATGACACCTGGGGACAAGCCGTTGCACGCGCATATGGATCTGCAGCGGGCCAATTGACGGTGCGGCGCACTTCTAGGGTGATCAGGACACCATGATGGACCGTGAGTGGAACGACAATCAGCCGATTTACCGCCAGATCCGCGACCGGGTGGTCGCGCTGATCCTCGACGGAGCGCTGAAGGAAGGGGATCCGTTGCCATCGGTGCGGAATGTGGCGGCGGACTACCGGGTGAATCCGCTCACGGTCCTGAAGGGCTATCAGCAGTTGGTGGAAGAGCAGTTGGTGGAGACAAGAAGAGGCCTGGGGATGTTCGTCGTTGTGGGTGCGCGCAAGCTGCTGCTGGAGGGCGAGCGGCAGAGGTTTCTGGGCGAAGAGTGGCCGCGGGTGTACACAACCATCGTGCGCCTGGGCTTGCAGGCCGAGGAACTGATGGACGTGATCAAGCGCGAGCAGGCGAAAGATGGCAAACAGCCGAAGACGAAGAAGCCCGATTCTTCCGAGGAGGAGCGCTGAAGCCATGACATGCATAGAGGCACGCGGACTTCGCAAGATGTTTGGCACGACGGTGGCGCTGGATGGCGTCAACATGCGGGTTGCAGAGGGACGCATTCTGGGATTGATCGGCCCGAACGGGGCGGGGAAGACGACCGCGCTGAATGCGATTCTGGGGCTTACGCCGTATCAGGGAGAGTTGAAGGTGCTGGGGCGCGATCCGTGGGCCGAGCGCGAGACGCTGATGCGCGACGTGTGTTTCATCGCGGACGTAGCGGTGCTGCCGCGTTGGATCAAGGTTGCGCAGCTGCTGGAATACGTCGCCGGAGTGCATCCGCGATTCAATCGCGGGAAGGCGGAAGGATTTCTGGCGAAGACAAATATCGGGAACAACAGCAGGGTGAGGGAACTATCGAAGGGGATGGTGGCGCAGCTGCATCTGGCGGTGGTGATGGCGATTGACGCGCGGTTGCTGGTGCTGGACGAGCCGACGCTGGGCCTGGACATTCTTTATCGCAAGCAGTTCTACGATTCGCTGCTGAACGATTACTTCGATGGCAGCAGAACGATTGTGGTGACGACGCACCAGGTGGAAGAGGTGCAGAACGTCCTGACGGATCTGATGTTCATCAATCATGGGCGCATCGTGCTGGATTGCAGCATGGAAGAGTTCGAGACGAGGTATGTGGAACTGGCGGTGAATCCGGAGCAATTGGCGGCGGCACGGGCGTTGAAGCCGATTTACGAGCGGCAGGTGTTTGGACGCGGCATTCTGCTTTTCGATCACGTGGAGCGTGAAAAACTCGCGGTGCTGGGTGAAGTACACACACCGAATATCGCGGACGTGTTCGTGGCGGTGATGGGGAATCCGGCCAGCGTGGCGCAAGGAGCGGGGCGATGAGCACGCAATCGAACGCGATGTCTGAATCGGTGCAAGGGCAGAGGATAGCGTCTGCGGCGATCCCCGCGAGCCGAGTCTTCTACTGGTCGGTGCGCCGTGAATTGTGGGAAAACCGTTCGATCTACCTCGCGCCACTGTCGGTTGCTGCGGTGGCTCTCGCGGCATTCTTGCTGAGCGCGATGGTGGGTGTCTGGCAACGGCATCTACAAGTTGGTCCGGAAGCGTTGCGCGAAGCGGTCGTTATGCCGTTCGATATCGTGGCGGGTCTTTTGATGCTGACCTGCATCCTGGTGAGCTTCTTCTATTGTCTGGACGCTTTACATGGCGAGCGGCGCGATCGCAGCATTTTGTTCTGGAAGTCGCTGCCGGTATCCGATCTCACCACGGTGCTGGCGAAGGCGAGCATTCCGCTGGTGGTGCTGCCGCTGCTCACGTTTGCGATTACCGTGGTTACGCAGTGGATCATGCTGCTGGTGGGGAGCGCGATATTGGCGGGGAGCGGAGTGAGTGTGGCGATGCTGTGGACGGAAGTGGGGTTCGGGCGGATGTCGCTGCTTTTGCTTTATCACCTTTTGACGGCGCATGCTTTGTGGCCTTTCCCGATTTATTGCTGGTTGCTGCTGGTTTCGGGATGGGCGCGACGAGCGACGTTCTTGTGGGCGGCATTGCCGGTGGTCGCGATTTCCGTGGTGGAGATGATTGTATTTCATACGCAGCATTTCGCTGAGCTGGTGGTGTCGCGGTTGATTGGAGCGTCGCCGGCGTTTGTTTCGCCGGACAATGTGTTTCCGTCGGGGCCAATGACGCATATTGCGGCGGGTGCATTTTTGGGTAGTGCGGGGTTGTGGGTTGGATTGATTGTGGCGGCTGGATTTTTGGCGTTGGCGGTTAGGGTGCGGAGGTATCGGGAGCCGATTTGAGTTTGGGGCGGGGCGTAGGTTTGGAATGCGGAAGATACCGCAGAGATGCAGAGGGCGCAGAGAAAACCGGGTGGGTGTGGATGATTGCGGTGTAGGCGCGGCGTAGATTCAATGCACGTGCGGCGCCGAGGGGATGTTGACGGCTGGGCAAGCTGGGGCGCAGCAAGCAGCGCCCCTACCTACGTGGTGATGGCCACGGAATTGGAGAAGGCACAACGGCGCCGGCGGGTTGGTTATTGCAGCTTCGCGTATTCGGATTTGGCTTCTAGCAGGATTGGGATTTTGGGGTCGGCGTCTTTCCAGAGGGCGAAGAAGTCTTGGTAGGCTATGCGGCTTTTGGCGTTGTCGCCTTGGAGTGCGTAGGCGCGGGCTAAGCCTAGTTTGGCTAGGGCGCCGGTCATGGAGTTCGTTACTACGCCGGGATGATCCACGATCTTTTGAAATTCGGCGGCGGCTTCGGTGCCTTTGTGTAGCGCGAGGTACGCGCGGGCGCGCTGGTAGGTGGTGCGCATGCCGCGGCCACTGCCGAGGTCGTATTGTTCGGGAACCTGTAGAAGGTCAATGGCTTTCGCAGGATTGTTGCGGTTGATTTCGATGGTGGCGCGGATGGCGGGGAGGTCGAAGCCGTTGACGAGTGTGCTGGCGGGGTAATCCTTGGCGAGTTCGGCGGCGATGGATTCGGCGCGGGCGGCGTCGCCGGCGGCTGCGAAAGCGTAAGCTGCTATGGTGCGCGTCTGAAGGGACGAGGAATTCAGCGCGAGGGCCGCCGCAGCGTCACGTCGGGCACCGGCGTCGTCGCCGACTTCCGCTTCGGTCGCAGCAAAAATGGCGAGGCGGTGTGTGACCGGTTCGCTTTGGTGCAGAGCCTCGAAGGCAGCTCTGGCGCGTTCGCTTGTAGCACGCGCTTTTTCGATGTGACCCGCGTAGGCTTCGGTATCTGCCGAAAGCGCGAGCGAGAGCGCGGCGGAATCGGGACCTTTGGAAGCTAGAAGCGCAAGTTCGCGATCCATGGCCGACGGATCGTTTTGCGCAAACGCGATCATGTAGGCCAGGCGATGAATGTTGGCGACGTCCAGCTTCTTGGCGAGGGCGTCATTGAGGGTGGCCTTCGCTTCATCGAAGCGGCCCAGGCCAGAGTAGGTGCCCGCGACGGCGACGTAGGAGATGCTGTCGCCGGGGTCGAGTTGATTGGCCTGATGCACGAAGGGCAACGCTTTCTCCCACTGTCCCATTAAGCCGCAGGAAACTCCCAGATTGTTGAAAGGAATTGCATCGCGGGGATAGGTCTGCGTCCAGAGTTGATAGACTTCGTTTCCCTTTTGCAGATCGCCTTGCACATTTTCGTAATAGTGCGAGTCAATGTAGAAACGTTCGGCTTCGCTGGCGCGGTCGCGGAGGGCGTAGGCTTTTTGGGTGTATTCGGCACCGATGGCGGCTTGTCCGAGATTGGTCTCTACTTGGCCGAGAGTGGCGAAGGCCATGGCGAAATTGGGATCGAGGGCGGTGGCTTGTTGAAAGAAAGGCGCGGCGGTTTCTTCGCCCTTGTTGGCGCGTGCTTGCATGCCCAGACTGTAGGCTTTGAGAGCTTCGAGGGATGAGGTGGTGGCTTCGTTGATGGGCGTATTGAATTTTTGAATAGAGGCGAGCGATTCGCCGAGTTTGCCGCGGACATCTTCGGCGGCGTAGCCGAGGGCGCTGAGGACGTGGTCTTTGTCCTGCGCTTCGGCAGTGGAGCTGGCGAGCGGTTCGCCGGTGGAGCAGTTGACGGCGTTGAGGACGAGATTGTAGGTGTTGCCAATTTGCGCGATGGAGCCTTCCATGACGGCGGCGGATTGCGTGCGCTGGCAGATTTGGCGGGCGAGTTCGTTTGTAACGCGCGCGGTGGAGGGTTGTCCCATGTATTGCATGGTCTGCTGCATTTGGCGTTCGGAGAGAATGTGCAGGAACGGGGATTGCGCTAGTTGAGCGGCCAGGCCTTGGCGGAGAGCGCCGTCGAAGACCGCGTCGCCGGTGGTGTTTGTGAAGTCGGCTAGGACGATGGAGCGTTGTGCGCCGAGTTTCGGGCCGCGATGCGTGAGGATGTAGCCGCCGATCGCGAGGGCGGCGACTAGTACAGCTGCGCCGATTAGGGGCAAGCGGTTGCGCGGGGTGGCCATGGGAGACGTTGGCGCTTGGCGAGGCGGCTGCGGTTGCGTTGTGGCTGAGGGAGTGGCGGGAGTGGATGTGGCCGAGGATACTTCGCCGGCGAAGGCCGCGGGTTGGGCGCTGCTGATTGGTGCGGCGCTGGTGCCGCCGGATGGCGTCATTGCCGCGATGGCGTGGCCGCTTGAGGGCGTCGGTTGCGCCGTGGTTTCCGCGTGCGGATACGCGCCGGAAGTTTGCGGTGATATTTGCGCGGCGGGGACCGCGCCGGAGATACGGTTCGAGCCACTATCGCGTTTGAGGCGGGCTAGATCTGTGCGGAGTTCGGAGGCGTGTTGATAGCGCATGCGGCGATCTTTTTCTAGCGCTTTGGAAATGGCTTCTTCGAGGCGCGGAGGAATATCGGGATTCAGGCGGACGGCGGGGACGGGCGGCTTTTCGAGGATGGCGTTGAAAACGACGGCGGTGGTGGCGCCGCGGAAGGGAACCGCGCCCGTGGCCATTTCGTAGAGGACCGCGCCAAAACTGAAAAGATCGCTGCGCACGTCGAGCGTTTCGCCGCGGGCTTGCTCGGGCGACATGTAAGCGACAGTGCCGACAGCGGTGCCGGCGCTGGTGAGGTCCGCTTCGCTGATGGCCGGGCGATCGAGAGTGTCGGACGAGAGGTTGGCGGCGCGGGTCTCGTCGCTCGTGGCGAGAATTTGTTTGGCCAAGCCGAAGTCGAGAATTTTGGCGTGGCCGCGATCGGTGACGAAAAGATTTGCGGGTTTGATGTCGCGATGGACGATGCCTTTGGAGTGCGCGGCGTCGAGCGCGTCGGCGATTTCGATACCGAGATCGAGCAGCGATTCCATATCGAGCGGACGGCCGGAAATGCGGTGCTTGAGCGTCATGCCCTCGAGAAATTCCATGACGATGAAGGGGCGTCCATCGTGCTGGCCAATTTCGTAGATGGTGCAGATATTGGGATGATTCAGCGCGGACGCGGCGCGGGCTTCGCGGCGGAAACGTTCGAGAGCTTGCGGATCGCGGACGAGATCTTCGGGAAGAAATTTGAGAGCGACGAAGCGGCCGAGTTCGGTGTCTTCGGCTTTGTAGACGACACCCATGCCTCCGCCGCCGAGTTTTTCAGCGATGCGGTAGTGGGAGACTGTTTGGCCGATTGGAGACTGGGGATCCGGCATGCGGGCACATAGTAGGTGAGGCGTGGGGCAAGTGAACGGGGGCGAGGCGGGAGTGGTGATTGGTGAACGGCGGGTGATGCGCGGCCTCACTGCGGCGCCGAGAGGATGTTGACGGCCGGGCAAGCTGGGGCGCAGCAAGCAGCGCCCCTACCTACTGGGCTTACTGTGCGGAGTTGGAGTTGGTTTGGCCGGCGGCTACTTGTTGGCGTGCTTGGTCGAGCCAGTTTAGGGCTACTGTGGGGCCGGAGGGCGTGGACTTTCTGCCGCCGGTTAGCTGGAACATTACGAAGTGCTGGCCATCGGGCATCACATCGTACGAGCCCATCGGAGCGCGCATTTCGAAGCGGTCCTTGAAGAGCGGTACGGCTTGTCCGGGTTGGAAGGAGTTACCCGCAACGGAGTAAGGCACCGCAACCAGCGCTGTCCCATCCGAATAAAATAGCTCGTGGCTGGTCTTTGACCAGCGCGCGTCCAATCCGACACCCGTCGAGACTTGCCATTTGCCTCCTGGCCCAGAAAACGGCACGACATAAATCTGTACGACTCCGGATTCCGGCGAAGTGTACGCCAACCAGCGCCCGTCAGGGGAGATCGCCGGTCCGAAGCCCCTCGTCACGCCTGGCATCTGCTGCGGCTCCCCGGGTTTACCGTTGGCGTCTAGTGTGACGGTCCAGATTTCGCAGCAGCTCCCGTCTTTTTCCGAAAGCCGTTGCAGTGCCAGCACTCTTCCGTCCGGTGACCAGGACGCCGGGTAGGCGTTCAAAACAGCGTCTGGAATTAGAGACTGTTCTGGGCTCCCGCCATCAGCGCGTTCCCAGTAGATAGCTTGTCCCGCACCTTTGGACGTGCTGCGGGGATGCGCGTAGGTGAGACGCTGGCCGTCCGGCGTCCAGAGCGGCGCGGTGGCGCCGGCCGTTCCGAGCGTTACACGCGATGTGGTCTTGCGCTCCAGGTCATAGATCCAGATATTTCCCGTGCCTTGCTGAAAAGCGAGCCGCTTGCCATCGGGAGAAATGCGCGGCGAAGCGGCCTCGGGCTGACCGGTGAGCAAGACCGAGGCATTGCCCTTGCGATCCATCATCACCACATTCAAATTTTCGCCCTCCGAGCCGCCGTCCAGATGAACGACCGTGCCGTCTCTGGAGAAGCTGAGTTGCGCGCTACCGTTGGCCATATCGTAATTCACGCCCTGCATCACCGGAATCGCCGTGCCGGTCAATTTCAATGCCTTGGCATCAAACGGAGCAACGAACACGGTGCCCTGCGACACATAGGCCAGGTAACCGCCCGTGAGGTAACGTCCGAAATAGCCATTCTCCACCAGAACCTTGGGGATGCCTGTATCGAGGGGCGCGGCGTCCACGCTGGCGTGTCCGAAAAAGTTATTGTCCGAGGATGCGGTGAAGAGCACCGCTTTTTCGCCGGGTAGAAATTGCGGCCAGCGGTGCGTGATCTCCCCACGCGCGTGATCCAGATGCGTGACTTGCACCGGCGTGCCGCCGTCCGCGGACACGCGGAAAAGCGGGGTGGTGAATTGCATTGGGAAAATAATCGTCCCGTCTTCGCCCCAGGCCCCGCCGCGAAAGCTGGCGGCGTCACACAACACAACCGGCGCGCCGCCGCGCACCGAGATTTTCTTCAGTTTTCCGTCGGCGTAGAACGCGATCCACTGGCTGTCCGGCGAAAAGAACTGAGCCTGGGCCGCGCCGGCGCCGTCCAGCAGCACCGCGTCCACTTTGTCCAAGTCGCGCACGTAGAGTTGTCCCGCGCCAGCGCCGCTTTCCGCGGCCACGTAGGCCAGCCGCGACCCATCGGGTGAAATCACCACGCTCGGTCCGCTTGCCAGATCCAGTTGCTGCCCCGGGGGAATCCAGAGCGAGAGCTCGACGAGATTGCGCGTGGGAGGATTCGACGCCTGGCGCAACGCGAACAAGGAAGCAAGCAGTCCGACGGCGAGTATTGCTGCAAGCGCCCAGGGGAGGGAGCGTCGCCAGGGTGGCGCGGCAGCCTGCGACGAGAGTTGCCTGGCTGAAGCGCCGGGATCGTATTCAGCGGTGGGCGAGATTGCGGAGCGCCGACCGGAGGATGGGTGAGCGGACGCCGATGCGGGCGCGGCTGCCGATGAATTCGATAAGGTTGCCGGAAACGCGTCGGTCGGCAAGGTTTGATAAGAAGCGGAGCGGCCGGTGTCACTGTCGCGCTTGACGCGCTTGAGATCGGCGCGAATATCCGCGGCGTTGTGGTAGCGCAGGTCGCGATCTTTTTCGAGGGCTTTGTTGATGATGTCTTCGAGCTTTGCGGGAACGTCGGGGTTCAGCCGCACGGGACTCGCGGGCGCGCGATTCAAAATTGCGTCGGTGATAACGCCGGAGGTTTCGCCGCGAAATGGGAGAGCGCCGGTGGCCATCTCGTAGAGGACGACGCCGAAGGAAAATAAGTCAGTGCGCGAATCGAGTTCCTTGCCGCGAACCTGCTCGGGAGACATGTACGCGACGGTACCGATTGCAACGCCGGGGCTGGTGAGATCTTCCGGGTTCACACCGGCCGTCATGGAGGCGGAGTGCGCGACATCCTGCGTCACGGTGTGGACGACCGCGCGGCGAATCTGCTTGGCCAGGCCGAAGTCGAGAATTTTGGCGTTGCCGCGCTCGGTGACGAAAATGTTGGCGGGTTTGATGTCGCGATGGACGATGCCTTTCGCGTGTGCGGCGTCGAGCGCGTCGGCGATGCCGATGGCGAGGCCGAGCGAGGACGTCGGTGTCGAGAGGTTGTCCGGCGATGCGATGCTTCAGGGTCACGCCTTCGAGAAATTCCATGGCGATGAAAGCATCGCCGCCTTGATCGTCAATTTCGTAGATGGTGCAGATGTTGGGATGATTAAGCGCGGAGGCGGCTTTGGCTTCGCGTTGAAAGCGGGCTGAGGGCTTGCGGGTCTTTGGCAACGTCGTCGGGCAGGAATTTGAGGGCGACGAAGCGGCCGAGCTTGATGTCTTCGGCTTTGTAGACGACGCCCATGCCGCCGCCACCGAGTTTTTCGACGATTCGGTAATGAGAGATGGTGCGGCCGATTGGAGACTGGGGGTCCGGCATGCGGGCACATGTTAGCGTGATTGGTGATTGGTGAGTAGTGATTAGTGAATGGCGGGTGGGGCGTGATTGGTGAATTGTGATTCGGGAATGGCGTGGCGAGTGATTAGTGAAATTTTGGGCGGCGCGACCAGATTGCGAGTTGGTGGCAGCGGCGGGCACGGCATGCCGTGCCCCGACGTGCCGAGGAGGTGTTGACGCCCGGGCAAGCTGGGGCGCAGCCCTTCGATTCGGCACTGCCGAATCTCAGGATGAATCGCGCTGTAGCGCGATTCACAAGCAGCGCCCCTACCTGCGAGCTTGGCGGCGTGTGGAGGCGCGATGCTTGGCTGTGGGGGTTGGTGCGGCTAGACTGTTAGCGAATCGTTGGTTGGGATTTGGAATCAGACGGGGGATGCACATTGAGAGTGCGGGCTCTGGATTATTGCGGCGTGAAACGCTTTTTGTTTTTTGTGGTGGCGGGCTTTTTGGTTTTAATTTTTGTGCCGTTCGTTGCGCAGGGACAGAACGTGACTGCCAATAGCGGGTCGTGGTCGGGAGTTATTGTTTCCAGCGCTTGCGATGCGGATGAGGCGTTTAACGAATCGCCGGAGTGTTTGAAGCAGGTGCCGGGGGCGAGCTTGGCGCTTTATGACGATACAAATCGCGTGATGTATGGCATGGAGCCGCAGTCTTTGGTGACGGCGCAACTGGGCGATACGGTGACGGTGAGCGGGACACTCGAGGGCGAGACGATTCGAGTGGCGCGCGTTGAGTCCATGGCGATTGGGCTGGCGGTGGGGCAGAAGGCTCCGGACTTTTCTTTGCGGGATCAATTCGGGCACGTGCAGACGCTGGACAGTTTGAAGGGAGCGAACGGGACGGTGTTGCTGTTCTTCCGTTCGGCGGATTGGTGACCCTTCTGCAAGGGGCAGCTGGTCCAGCTGCAAAGCGCGTTTCCACGATTCGAGAAGCAGGGTGTGAAGCTGGCGGCGATCAGTTATGACTCGGATGAGATTTTGAAATTTTTCGCGGAGCGGCACAAGATTGAATATCCGCTCCTGGGCGATCCGGATTCGAAAATCATCGCAGCTTACGGGGTTTTGAATGAGGAAGCTACCGGAATGCAGAAGGGGTTCGCGCGGCCGGGATATTTTTTTATCGATGGGAACGGGATTATTCGCGAGAAGTATTTTGATCCGCGGTACCGGGAGCGTTTGACGGGCAGTAGTTTGATCGGGAAGCTGTTTCCGGAGTTGGGGCAGGAAGTGACGGCGACTGTGGACGCGCCGCATTTGCAGGTGGCGCTGGAGCAGTCGGACACTACGGGCGTTCCGGGGACGCGAGTCACGTTGGTGGCGGAGGTGCGGTTACCGGCGGATGTGCACGTGTATGCGCCGGGGACGAAGGGCTATAAGCCGATTCAGCTGGTTCTGGATCCGATTGCGGGAATGAAATTTGAGCCGGTGGTTTATCCGGCGTCCAAGACGCTTTTTTTGCCGGCGATCAAGGAGCAGGTACCGGTGTTCGAGGGGGCGTTTCGCATTAGCCAGGATGTGCAGGTGAGTACCGCGGCGGCGTTTTGGGGATCATTGGGCGAGAGCGGGAAGACTTTTGTGGTCACGGGGAAATTGGAGTATCAGGCTTGCGACAAGACGATTTGTTTTTTGCCGGCTTCGGTGCCGGTGAAGTGGGAGTTACAGGTTTTGCCGCTGGATCGGACTCGGGCGCCGGTGGAGATTCGGCATAAGTAGAGAGTGAATCGCGTGAATGGCGGGCGCTGCGTGGGCTTGGCTTTCGTGGCGGTTTCAGATTTTGGCTGGCAGTACCGAATCGCGACTTGGTGGCAGGGACGGGCACGGCATGCCGTGCCCCTACGGTCCCAGGAGATGTGGAAGCCCGGGCAAGCTGGGGCGCAGCTAGCAGCGCCCCTACCTACGCGATTAGCGGCCTGGGACTTGGAGCGTGGGACAGGGCCCTTCCGGCTACGCTTTCGAACTGGAATGAGATTGGCCGACCATTTTTTGGGCCATGAACATTAGCAGCCTGCGGTCGGTCTCACTCACGCGCTTCAGGAGCCTGCGGAAATTATTCAGGACGCGAGCATCCTTGCCGGAACTGCCCCAGGCGACATCGTCGCCCTTTTTACGCGCGGGGAGATTCGGCAGCTTCGGAGGTTCCTCACCGTCGTAAAAGAGCTGGTAGAGCGGAACTTCCAAGGCGCGGGCCATTTTCTCGAGCGTTTCAATGGCGGGAACGGTATGGCCATTTTCGACACGCGAAATGTAGCAGCGAAGCAATCCAGTGCGCTTCTCGATGTCTCCCTGCGATAGCTTCTTCTGTTCTCTTAAAGTACGCAACCTGTCACCCATAATCATGTTAGATGGCCCTCCGCCAAGCGATCGATTTGAATCAACAAAAACAATCTGACTGCTACTCGTCCTCGGCGCGGAACGCTCGACCGCTCAAGAGGACCCACCCTAATAATACACTTACGATACACCTTCTGGAGACGAACTGCTTGTTCGCCGAGAACTTTTTCGCGCCAACTCGACCTCAAGAGCTTCGACGGCATCTTGCAGCACGCGAATTTCGCCTTCTTTCACATCTTTAAGGACGCAGTACATGCCCAGGACATCTTTGGTGGCGCTTTTCTGTTCGGCGTTTGCCGCGGCGATCGTAATGGTCATGGCCGTACCGACGGCCATGAAAGCACCGACGAAGAGCGGCAGGCTGACAGCATCCTGAAATGGGCCGAGTCCGTGCAAGGAACCCCATGCCGCAAACCCGCCCATGATGAGCGTGGCGCCGGCGGCTTCCAGCGGGCAAAAACGGAGGGCTGCCCAGACCAAGAAGGGAGCGCAGAGGAACAGAAAACCATTTCCCGGGATCCAGGATACAGGCCGAAGTCCGAAATTCAGCACGCACATCATGCTAAGTCCGGCAACCAGAACGGTAATTTCGAGCCTTTCCGCGGGAGCCGGAGAATGGTGTTTGTGGCCGAGCAAGAGCACAAGAAACGGCGTCAGGAAAAATATGCCGAGCATGTCGCCAACCCACCAAGTGAACCACAACGTCGAGAATTCCGCGACTTTAGCGAGACCACCCGCGCACAAGAGGCTCACGCCGAGAGTGGCGCTCAGCGCAGGGGTGAGGACGGCTCCGAAGAAAATGAAACGCAATACACCGCCGGTCTTAAAGAAGGCGTGTACGCCGTTGGCAAATTTGTTGATCAGCGCAGCGCCGAGCAGGTCGGCGAGGACGACGCAAGCGGCAAAAGCGAATGCAAGGGGAATGGAGCCGGTGATGGAGACGCTAATGAGGAACGACCCTAAATATACTCCGGGCCACACGCGATTTCCTCGCAAGAGAAAGGCCGCCAAAGAGATTCCCGCGGGCAGCCAAATTGCAGTGACAGAATGGTTTGGCGTCCCCGGGTGTAAACCCAATCTTCCGACAACGAAGTAGCTGACCGCCACGAAGGCGTTGATGGCGACATCGGCAGGCGCGAGATACTGGCTCAGCTTGGCAGCAAGAGAACGCTGTAGCTCGAAAAAGCCATTGGGTGCAGGCACAGGTTTGGGGGAAAGGTTCATCGCTTCCTCTGAGAATGACACCAAGACCGCACAGTTAGGGACTGCACTTGATAGTTCTTATGAGCTTTTCTGTCAAGGGGAGATTCGGGATTCGTTTCGGACTTACTCGCCGTGTCACGAAATGCGGGCGGGACCCGCCGCAGCTGTGGCGGGTCCCGCCTCTACCGGAGAGGCTCGGCACGATCGCGCGTGAATTACTCGACGGCGATTTTGGTGCCTTGGCGCGTAGCTTTGGAGACTTTTTCTATGCGGGCGTCTATCACTTCGCGGATGGCTTTCAGGAATTCGATCCGCGAGTTCGCTAGATGCTCTTTGGCGGCGGGCGGGACGCCGAAGGCGTCGCGGAAGTGATCGAACACTTCGTTGCAGACGCAGCGTTCGCCGTGCACGCCGCTGGCGCGCTGGTTCGATTCCTGCTCGGTTTGCTGATTTGCGCGTTGCTTGCTCATACCGCCTCCTTCATTTCTACAGTCAGGATTCGATTTTCAAGCTTGGCACGTCCCGGCTGCAGCGCGGCCATGGAACGCGGCAGACCGATGTGACGGCGAAACGTGCCGATTTCGACTACGAGTTCATCGCCCTTCTTGAATAAACCGATCTCGCCTTTGGTGGCAAACGGCAGATTCACGCGGACCTCGTAGAATCCGTTTTTCTTTCCAAAATGATAAGGGCGCTCGGTGCGCGTGACGGCGGAGGGATCGTCTTTGCCGGGATAGAGGATGTGGGCGAGATCTTCGAGGCGCTGTTTGCCGAGAACTTCGTGGGCGAAGAGCGGGACGCGCTTAACGGGAACGGGCGCGAAATATTCCTCGATTTCGGCTAGGGCTTTTTCCTGAGATTTGTGCCATTCGGCGAACCAGGCGTCTTTGACGTCGGGGGGAAGCACGCGATTGACGATGACGGAATCAACCGTGAGGCCGTGGAGCGAGAAGTAGACGAAGGCGCGCTGGGTTTCGCGCAGGACCATTTTTTCCGGATTGGTGACGAGGCGGACGCTGGTGATTTTCGGATCTTCCAGGAGATCGTCAACGCCTTCCAGTTTGTCGAAGAGATTGCGGATGTTGACGAAATAGCTGTCCGTGGGCAGATCGAAGGGCGCAACGCGATTGGCGATGGGGCGGACGGCTTTCAGGAGATTCCGCTGAAACGGAAAAATGTGCTTCATGTACCAATCGAGAGTGGTGGGCATGCTGATGAAGCGGAGCGATTCCGCAGTGGGAGCAGCGTCGAGGACGATGACGTCGTAGCGCCGCTCGCGGCGGTATTGGTTGATGTACATCATCGCGCTGAGCTCTTCCATGCCGGGAAGGATGGCGAGCTCTTCGGCTTCGACACCGCTGATGCCGGTGGTGCGCAGGACGGAACTGACGTAGGAAGAGATTTCCTGCCAGTGGCGCTTGATTTCTTTTTGGATATTGAGCTCGAGGATCGAGAGGCGGTCGTTGATCGCCAGCGGATCGGAAGTTTCGTCGTGGAAGAGCTGGATATCGAGGTCGAAGGAATCGGCGAGGCTGTGCGCGGGGTCAATGCTCATCACGAGGGTGCGGTGACCCAGCGCGGCGAGTTTCACGCCGGTGGCTGCGGCGAGGCTGGTCTTGCCGACGCCGCCCTTTCCGCTGAAGAGAAGAATCCTCATAGAGGCATTATATCGCCGATGACGGTTTTTCCCGCTGCTTTGCGCATAGCGTAGTAAGTGGGACAGGCGCGCGGCCTGTGGCGGGATGGACCGTGCGGGCGCACCGTTGATGTGGGAAGAAAATTTGCCCGCGCATCGCGGGGCGGTGTATAACCGTGCGCAACCGGGCGGTCCAAACCGAAATCCCGCTACGAAAAAAAGAGATGCGGATGTTCGCGCATGGGGTTGCGTGCGGATTTGCCGTTGAATTCCTCAAGGAGAAGAACGATATGGCTGGATACGAGAGTCAACAGGTTGGGGACGCTACAGAGATTTCGACAACGCCTGAGAAAGTGCCGCCACCCTGGCTGCTGGTGGCGATACCGGGGACGTTGCTGGTGTTGATCGCGCTTTCGACGGGATTTATTTACGGAGTGCTGGCTGCGGGATTCGTTTATGGAGCGATGTATTTGCTGATGCACTCGAAGCAGGCGACGCAGTATCGCACGCCTGCGACGTTCCGCGTTTCGAAGAGCGGGATTGACGTGGCGGGGAACAACATTCCGAAGGACGCGATTCACCGGGTGATTGTGCGCAACCACGTGCTGAAAGCGGCGGGGGACGTGATTATTGTGGCGGACGCGCATCCGAACAGCGGGCAGCAGAACGTGGTGGCGGGGATGAATTGGGCCGTCAGCAAGCTGGGACCGATCTCTTATCGCGTGGATGCGGAAGCGCGGGGAGTGCCGACGACTTTGGCGGGAGGACTGACGGAGCCGACGGCGTCGGCGATTATGATGGATGTGAATAAGGCGCTGCAGATTTCGTAACTTAGTGGCGCGGTGATTTGGTTTCCTTATGCGACGCGCTGCGGGTGTGATTTCGCCGAGCGCATTGGAAAATGAAAAGGCGGCTCTAGCGTGAGCCGCCTTTTTTTGTGCCTATGCGTTTGGTGCGCGTGGATACGGCTTGGTTGTTATTGTTTGTCGTAGACCTGGACGTCGTGCTCTTTCTTCCCCGCGGCGTCGGTGCTGGTCGCGTCTACGGTGGTGACTTTTCCGTCTTTTGAAACTGCGACCTTGGATGTGCCGATTACTTTGTCGCCTGTTTTTAGGGTCGCTACGTAGTGGTGCGAGTCAGCGCGCTTGCCGGAAATTGTGTCCGCGCCGCTGGGCATGGAGCCGGAGATGGGATTGTCTTTGCCGTCGAATTTGACGGAGAAGCCGTAGGAGATTGGCTTTCCGTCGGCGGAGACGCCTTCAAAAGTGTATTTCACGCCATCGCCATCCGCAACAACCGTGCGGGTGAGGCTCTTCGGGGTTGGGCCCGGATCGTATTTCGATTTTGCGGTATTCAGCTTCCAAGTTCCGACAAGAGGGTTGCTTTGAGCACGCAGAGTGGAGGAACCGGCAATCGCCAAAAGGGCAATCGCGGCAAACCGTAAGGAACGCTTCATGTGTGACCCTCCTTGGGTCGTGTGGTTCGTGGTTCTACCGCTGGACTTCATTTGGTTGGAAATTTCTTGGGAAGACCTACCGTGGGAAATGACCGGGCGCAACGATAGGCCGCATCGCCGGGCAAGTCAATACCTGAACTGGACGTGCCCGCTGGGCCCCGAAACGTACAGGACGCAGGAGCCGCTACAAAGCCTTATCGCGCGAAGCTCGCTCGAACGCTGCTTTCGACAGGCCTGGGCTTAATCCCAATCGGTAAAATGACGATACAAGATGTTGAGGGTACCGGCCTTGGTGTGAGCCGCGGGGTGTCGCGGAGCTTCGCGGGGTGGGTCTGAGAGAGTGTGTTAGAGAACTCGCAATCCATGCCCTCAGCGGCTGAAGCCGTGCCCTGACGCGCCGTGGGAATAGTGATGATCGGCGGTAAATCCAACTGATGAGGCCCTTGCGCATATTCGTGGTGGACGATTCGATGGTGGTTCGCAAGATTGTTTGCGAGACGCTGGCGGAGGACCCGGCGCTCGAGATTGCGGGATCGGCGAGCGATGGCCGCTTGGCGCTGGCGAAATTGCCGCTGATGAATGCGGACCTAGTTACGCTGGACATTGAGATGGAGGGGATGGGCGGCCTGGAGGCGCTGGCGGAAATTCGCAAAATTTATCCGAAGCTGCCGGTGATTATGTATAGCACGCTGACGGAGCGGGGGGCTTCGGCGACGCTGGAAGCGCTGTCGCTGGGGGCTTCGGATTATGCGACGAAGCCGGAGCAGGCGACTAATCCAGCGGAGGCGCGGGAGAATATTCGGGCGGAATTGATACCGAAGATCAAGTCGCTTTGCCGCGCGGGCGGCGAGCGGCGAGTGGCGCCGAAACCGACGGCGCCGAGTTTGCCGCCGAAAATTGTGCGGCCGAGGCGGCGACGAATCGAGATTGTGGCGATTGGGACGTCCACGGGCGGGCCGAAGGCGCTTTCGGAAGTGCTGCCATCCATACCGCACGATTTTCCGGTGCCCATTGTGATCGTGCAGCATATGCCGCCGGTGTTTACGCGGCTGCTGGCGGAACGATTGTCTTCGCGCAGCGCGATTCCGATTTCCGAGGCGAGCGAAGGAGCGGCGCTTGAAAGCGGGCACGCTTGGATTGCGCCGGGAGATTTTCACATGACGGTGGGGCGCTCAGAGAATTGTCACTTGCTGCATTTGAATCAAGGGCCGCAGGAAAATTCGTGCCGTCCTTCGGTGGATGTGCTGTTCCGGTCGGTGGCGCAAGTCTATGGATCGGGGGCGCTGGCAGTGGTGATGACCGGGATGGGGAGCGATGGAGCGCGGGGCGCGGAGCAGATACGCAATGCGGGCGGGGAAGTGATCGTGCAGGATGAGGCGACGTCTGTGGTGTGGGGAATGCCGGGATTTATTTATGCGGCGGGAAATGCGGATGGAGTTTATCCGTTGAGTCGTTTGGAGCGGGAGGTTACGCGGCGGGTGGTGGAGAGCCGCGGAGTGCGTGTGGCGGGGGAAGGGGTGCAGGCGCTAGAAAATGCGCAGAAATGATGGAGCGGGGGCGCGCGGCCGAGAGAGGTCTCGGGCTTCGCTCCGTTCGCGACGGCGCTCAGGCCATGCGGGATGACAGCTTAGAGCAAGGCGCGGCCTTTTTTTTAGCCTGGCGCCGGGGACTTCGTCGATTGACGGTTAGAGCGCCATCGCATACGCCACGCCCGGCCGCGCCGCCGGAATTATTGATTGTTGCGGGCGTCCTTGACGTCCTGGCGCATGTCCATGGAGATGACGGAGTATTCGTGCTCCTTCTGATCGCCTTCGGGGTCGCGGAGATAGAGTTTGTCCTTGTGAATGCGGAATTGAATGGCTTGGCCGACGGGAAGCAGGAGCGGGTGCTTTTGGTCCTTGGGACGGATGTGGTAAGTGATGTGATCGCCCTGCAGCACATATTCCTGGCAGAGAACCTCCTGGGTGTTGCGATGGCCGGAATCGGTGCCGAGAACTTCTCCGGCGAGGCTCTTGCCGTCGTTTTCGGCGGTGCCGCATTTCGAGGACTGCATCGAGAGCAGGACGCCTCGGTCATAGCTGGGAGCGTCTTTGGCAGAAAGCGCCGGCGAAGCCAAAAGAAATAAAATGCCAAACGCGATACCGAGTTTCATGGGCAGCTCCTTGCGGATATAGAGATAAGGGGTTCGCCCGCGGCGACAAAATATAGGGGCCCCAGAAATAAATACGGCATGCCGATATTGGTGTTTGGCAATTTGCCTGCCGCGATTTTGAAGGCGTGTTTTCAAGGAGTTGGGGGGAGCGCGTACGGGGCTGGCGATTCCATTGGGGTGGAATCGTGACAATTTAGGAAGCGCGCGGGGAGTGGAGGCGCGGCCACGGAGCCAAGGCGAAATCGCAAGCAACGTGAGGATGAATGACCTAGAGCGGGTGCGCAGCAGTTCTTGCGTCGGGACCAGCCGACGGTGCTTTTCTAGAGGGGTTCAGCAGCGTTCGAGGATAGTGGCGATGCCCTGGCCGACGCCTATGCACATGGTGCAGAGGGCGTATCGCTGCTTGGTGGCTTGGAGTTGGTACATTGCTGTGGCGATTAGGCGGGCGCCGCTGGCGCCTAGGGGATGGCCGATTGCTATGGCGCCGCCGTTGGGGTTGACGTGCTCGGCGTCGTCGGGGAGACCTAGGTCGCGCGTTACGGCCAGGGCTTGGGCTGCGAAGGCTTCGTTTAATTCGATTACATCTATTTGGGATAACTGCAAGTTCGTTTTTTGCAGGATTTTTTTTGTGGCTGGGGCTGGGGCGAAGCCCATGATGCGCGGAGCTACTCCTACTGTGGTGGTGGCGAGTAGGCGAGCGCGCGGAGTTAGATTGTATTTTGCGACTGCGGCTTTGGATGCGAGGAGCAGGGCACAGGAGCCGTCGTTGATGCCGGAGGCGTTGCCGGCTGTGACCGTGCCATTCGGTTTGACGATGGGTTTGAGTTTTGCGAGGCCGTCGAGAGTGGTGTCAGGGCGCGGGTGCTCGTCGGTGTCAAAAATTCTGGCGTCACCCTTCTTTTGCGGGATCGGGACGGGGACAATTTCATTTTTGAAAAAGCCGGCGCGGTGGGCGCGGGCCCAGCGTTGCTGCGTGCGGTAGGCGAAGGCGTCTTGATCGGCGCGGCCGACGTGAAATTCTTCTGCGACGTTTTCGGCGGTTTCGGGCATGGAATCCACGCCGTATTTACATTTCATCGCGGGGTTCACGAAGCGCCAGCCGATCGTCGTGTCGAAAGTTTCGACGCCGCGGCCGAAGGCGGAATCGGATTTGGCGGTGACGAAGGGAGCGCGAGTCATGCTCTCGACGCCGCCTGCGATCATCAAGTCGGTTTCGCCGGAGCGGATCGCGCGGGCGGCGATACCGGCGGCGTCCATGCTGGAGCCGCAGAGGCGATTGATGGTGGCGCCGGGAATTTCTTGTGGCAGGCCTGCCAGGAGCAGGGCCATGCGGGCTACGTTGCGATTATCTTCGCCGGCTTGATTGGCGCAGCCGAAGATGACGTCGTCGAGCGCGGCCCAATCTGTTGTGGGATTGCGTGCGACCAGGGCGCGGATCGGAATTGCGGCGAGATCGTCGGCGCGGATGGTGGAGAGTGAGCCGCCGTAACGGCCGAAGGGAGTGCGGATCGCGTCGCAGATGAAGACTTCGGTCAATGATTTGCTCCCTCGGATTGGATGACGCTGGTGATGATTGCGCTGCGGCGATTTCGGGTCGTTGAGTGGTGCTTGGGCATTCGGGGAGTATAGCCGAGCGGTGGGAGTTGGGTGCGTTGCACGAAAAAAGGTGTGCGATTAGCGAGCAGGCCGAGAGTGCGTCACACGTTAAACGGGCTCGGCCCTCGTTCGGCGGGTTTGCAACATGCCGTGCCCCTACGGCCCTTGGGGCTGGATTTTGTGGCGGGGAATTTGCGGTAAGATATTGGCATGAGCGAAAAAATACGGAAGAGCGATGCGGAGTGGCGGTCGAAGTTGGATGACAACCAATATTATGTGACGCGGCAGAAGGGGACGGAGCCGCCGGGTACGGGCGAGTACGAGGACACGGAGACGCCGGGGACTTATGTGTGCGTGTGCTGCGGGCAGCCGTTGTTTGCGTCGGAGGCGAAATATCATTCGGGGTCGGGATGGCCGAGTTATTACCAGCCGGTGGCGGCGGAGAATGTGGAGATGAAGCGCGACACGAGCCACGGGATGACGCGTACGGAGGCGATTTGCAGCAAGTGTGATGCGCATTTGGGGCATGTGTTTGAGGATGGGCCGGACCCGACGGGATTAAGGTTTTGTATTAATTCGGCGGCTTTGAAATTGGTGGAGAAGAAGGACGAAAAGTAGGAGCGGCGTTCGGGATCTTGCGTGACGGCGGTTTCGGGCGGCGGGATTGGCGTTTTCGGCGGGGCACGCGTGCGAAGCTTGTGTCGCACCTACGGCGCTTGTGATTTTTTTGCGGACTTCCCAGCCCTTACGGGCTGGGCTAACTTCTGCCGCGCCTCTGGCGCTGGGCTGGCGATGTGGCGGATCGCGGTCGGATGCGAACTATCGGTTTCTCTCTTGGACTTGGGCGGAATTTTATTTCACGGCACCCGCCTAAAGGCGGCCGCTACAACGTCAACTGCGACGGCGCTGGATCGCGATGGATCAGCGCGATGGCCACGGAGGGCAGGTCTGAGACCCGCCCCTACTGAGCGAGATTGCTGGTGGCTAGTGGGTTGATGTAGAGAAGTCGGCGGAGCCTAGTTGGATTATTGTGTGGGCCATTTTCAGGCCGGAATATTCTTCGGTGTGTTCTGCGCTTGCTGCGTTTGCTTGATTTCCTGCGTTCGCCGCGCTTGGTGAACTTGCCGCGTTTCCTGCGTTTTCCTCGTTTTCTCCACTTGTGGATTTGGCTGCTGGTTTCGTTTGGGGTTTCGTTGGCGGCGATGCTGCGCGGCCGGTCCAGACTGCGTAGACCTTGCCGTTCAGGGCTGCTATTCCGCTGTAGTCACCTATGAAATTTCCTTCGGGGTCGAAGGGCGGAGTGGCCCAGGCGTAGTTGGCGAAGGTTTGGCCGCCGTCGGTGGAGCGCGCGAGGACGACCGATAGGGCGCGATTATTCGGGTCGCGGCGGCGGTCGTAGAAGACTACGTTGGCGGAGCCGTCGCTTGGGTCTACCGCTAGCCATTGGAAGAATTGGTCGGCGCCATTGTGGAGGGGGTCGCTGTTGACGCGGGTGGCGGGACTCCAGGTAACGCCGCGATCTATGGATGTGGAGCAGAAGACGTCCACGTCGCCATTGCGATAATCGCTGAAGGTCAGGAAGAGGCGATTGGCTTGGGGATCCATGCCGAGTTGCGGGAAGCCGTTAGCGCGTTCGACGGCTTCGACACCGTAATAGGAAGGCGCGGTATCGAGGATGGCGCGCGAGGGAGTGAAGGTGGCGCCGCCGTCTTTTGAAATGGCCATGACGACAGTGCTGCCATCGGCCCAAGCTGCGTAGAGGGTGCCGTCAGTGCCTGCGGCGGCGGTGAAGCCTTCGACGGCGCCGGTATCGTCGCGGGGCAGGCCTTCGTGCGTGCTGATTTCCAGGGGCGGCGACCAAGTCTTGCCGCCGTTTGTGGAGCGCGAAAAAAGGATCGTGGTTTTTTCCAGGGTGAATTCCGTCCAGCCGATGTAGAGATTTCCGGCGTACGGCGATTTGGGATTATTGTCGGCGACAATGTAGGGCTTGTCTTCAAACGGCATGATTTTGCGCGTGGGCTGTTCGTCCACGGAGATGGCATTGGATTCCCAGGTTTTTCCGCCGTCGAGCGAGCGGCGAATGAAGATGCCGTTGCGGGTGGCGTTGTGCGCCCAGTATTGCGAGGTGCCGAGTTTATCGAAGGCGATGTAGCAGAGGATGGCGTGGCCGCGGGAATCGTAGGTGATGGAGACGTCGCCGGAGATGGCGTAATTTTCCGGCGCGGTGTGTTTGGCGATCTGCCAGGTGGCGCCGGCGTCGGTGGAGTAGGCGATGCTGGCGGGGACTTGGAAGGCGGCGGCGATTTGATTGGGATTTTTTGGGTTAATGGCGATGCTGGGTTCGGTGTAACGGCCGGGGACGGGATTTAGGGAGATTACTTTGGCGTTGGGCGGAGGCTCTAGGGATTTTTGGGTTTTGGCGTCGGGCGCGCAGATGGCGGTTAGTGCTATGGCTAGCGAGATCGTTAGAAATTTTGGTTTTGTGGACATTGGAGTTTGACGCGTTGAGTTTAGCGGAGGATTGGCTGCGCGGGAAGGATTTGCGGAGCTTTGAATCGCGAGGTCGGGTTCTATCGCACGCGGTTGAGTTTGAGCGTGTTTGAAACCGTGCGGCGAGGCGCGCCTCGCCGAAGAGAAAGCGGCGGCACGCCGCCGCACTCCACATTGGGCTGGACGAAATTATTCAGCGCGACGGCGGATTGATGGCGCACTGGAGTGCGCCGCTACGGAACTTTTGCAGCGCGGCTTAGTGGTCCAGGTAAAACACTAGCGGATGCTCGTTGCCTGGGTTGGAGTCCGTCGAGATGGCGCGGAAGCTGGACGGGCTCGCTACGTAAATCACCAGGTTGGCCGGGAAGCCGGTGCTTAACACGGAGACCGTCGGCGTCAGCGTGCCTCGGCCGGTGGTCGTGTTGGTGACGGCGTAGGTACTGCCGGCTATCGACAGGCCGGTGTGCGCGGTGCCGTCGTTGTCCACTTCGTCGAGCAGGCCGGTGATGCTGCCGGTGCCGTTGGGCGAATTCCACTCGCCTAGGAAATTCAGGGTGGCGCTATCGAGAGTTGCCGGAGCGCTTAGAGTGTAGCCGCCCTCGATGGATGCGGAGTTGAAGGGCGGGACGATGGTTTGCGCGTCGAGGCGGCCGTAGGTTACTGCGGCGTCGGAGCCGATGAGAATTCCTTGGTTGGCCGCGGTGAGATAGGCCGCAGCGATTCGCGAACCGAGACCTGAGAAAGCAAATCGTCCGTTGGACGTGGGATCGGCAGTGAAGGAGCCGGACGCCGAACCATTCGTAACTGTTCCGCCATCGTTCTGGTCGAACGTTAGCGACGCGGAGCTCATGCCATCGCCGGTGAGGAGGCCGGCGAAGACGCTGGAGTTCGTGCCGTCCAAGCCGGTGCCGGTGGCGACACTGGTGGCGCCGAGAGCGTCGGCGCCGAAGGTGGAGCCAGTTTGTTGCAGAACAAGTTCGCCAGCGAGGCGCGGATGGGTGGTATCGGTGGGATCAATCGCAATTAAGAAGATGTCCGAGGATGAAACAAAATAGAAAGTGTATTCGAGCTGAACTTGGGCGGTGTTGGGAAGCTGGAAGGTGAGGGACATCACGCCTTTGCTGTTGCTGGAACTGACGGCGAAGGTGCCGGAAAGCGCGAGCTTCGGCGTGTAAGTTCCGGCGTCGTTGATGTCCATGGCGCCCGGGCTCAGCAGCGAAGCACCATCCGCGTGAACGACCCCTATGATTACTTCGGGTTTGTTGGCGACGTCCTGGCCGTCGAGTTCGAGGACGTAATTTCCGCTGAAGTTCGCGGCAGCGAGAGTGCCGCCGATGACGGGCTTGATGGTGCCGGAACCGTGCGTTTGCGGAGTGCCGAGCGTGTCACCCGCAATGACATTCTGAATCATGGCGATGGAGGTATCGGAATTGAGGGCCAGCAAATAATTGAATACGGCGATTGCGCCTTTGCTATTGGTTACGGTGAGCTGCATGGTTCCGCGGCCGTCGTTTCCGATGGCGTAAGTTCCGGTGAATGTGGAACCGGTGAAGACGCCGAGAACGCCGCCGGTGCGATTGCTATCGAGTTGGCCGCCGGAGATATTGCCGGAGCCGTCGGCATTGAAGTTGCCCGCGATGGTGACGTTGCCATTGGTGGTATCAAAACCGCGGAAAACGAAACTGTACGGACCATTGAAAAGAATATTGGTGTTGGCGGTTCCCGCATTGACGGTGAGAGTGAGCGCCTGCGGGGCGGAGACGTTCGAGTTCGCGTCGCTCACGGCCACGGCGAAATTCGCGGTGGTGGCGAGATTGGGAATGCCGGTGATGGCCCCGCTGGCGGCGTCGAGGTGCAGGCCCGAGGGAAGCTGTCCGGAGACGATGCTCCAGGTATAAGGCTGAACTCCGCCGGAGGCTTTCAGGGTGCCGGTGTAGGCGACGGCGACATCGGCGGAAGGAAGCGGCGGTGTTACGGATTGCAGTTGTGGCACGGTGGTGACGGTGATGGTGACTCCCGTAGCGGAGGAGGCGGTCTGCGAGGGGATCGCGGAGTCCGTGACCTTGGGAAAGAATGTGGAAACGCCCGCGGTCGTCGGGACGCCGCTGATCACGCCGGAAGTAGTATTCAAGGTCAGGCCAGCGGGCAGGTTGCCCGAGGTGATGCTCCAAGTGTAAGGCGGAACTCCGCCGGGACCGGCCGGAACGATCGCCGCGCTATAGCTGGTATTGACGAGACCGCCCGGAAGGGTGGTGGTGGGGATTGCGAGAGGCGGGGCGGGATTAACCGTGATCGTATACGGAGGCGAAGTGACGACCAAGTTCGGAGTCTTGCCGACGTTGTCCGTAACATTGATCGTGAATGTGGACGTGCCATGAGAGGTGGGAGTTCCTAGAATCGTGCCGGACGTATTCAAGGTGAGCCCTGGAGGAAGGCTGCCCGACGCGAGAGTATATTGGAGGGGTTGCACACCGCCCGTGGTGGTGATGGTGGTGCTGTACGGAAGACCATTGCCGCCGTTAGGCCAAGTGAAGGTGGTTGGGAAAGCGGCAGGGAGCACGATGGAAATCGTGACCGTTTGCGTGGTGCTCATGTGCGCGTTGACCATCGCTTCGAGGCTGACGCTGATGCCGGTGGTGAGGCCGGAGGGGGCGGTGTAGAGGACCGAAGTGGTGGTAACGTTGGTTAGAACGCCGCAGCCATTGCCGGCGCAGCCGGAGCCCGTGAGAGTCCAGGTGACACCCTTCATTTGCGTATCGTTGCCGAGAGTGGCGATGAAGAGAAGCGGCTGGCCTTCGTCCAAGCTGGCGGTGCTGGGAGTGACTTCGAGGGTGATGGCGGTGCCACCGCCGCCACAACCGGAGATGAACGCGAAGGAAAAAGCGGCCAAGAGCGCGAGGAGAAGGGACGCGGCGCGGTTCGTGCGGCCGCTGTTCACTTTCTTTGTGGCCGTGAACCACGAGCAGTCCTTCATGCGGGCATACGCCTTCGATATTTTCATAGCACCTTGGATTGCTTTTCGGATCCGCCCGGCCGGAGGGAGTTGCTCCCACATCGAACCATTGGCACGTTTAGCGAAACTAGTTGAATAACAAAAGCTCCGCAGTGTGTCAACGCACATCTCCGACTACCCTTGAACAGGGACGAGCGTCAAAGGGGTGTACTGCGGGTTTCTGATTTGGGATAATTTGCCCCATCGTTCTGCCATGTGGATGCATACAAGACGGCCGCCGTTGCCCGGTGCTTGGGCTAGAGATTTAACACAGAGGGCACAGAGAAGGGCTTTGAAGGCACGGAGAGATAGTGCCGAGAAAGGCGAATCTACCGCAGAGACGCAGAGGACGCAGAGAAAACCTGAGACCGTACATCGGCATCCGATGAAGTTAGGGCGATTTTCAATTTTGTGTGAAGTTTAGTATAAACATTGGTTCGGGAATGCCTGGCGCGGTCCTGTTCGGTCCCTTACATTTTTCGGCTAGTATTTATTTTCGGAGGTGGCATTGATTGAAGTACAGGACTTGACGAAGACTTACGGTGCGGTGACCGCGGTTGATCACGTTTCATTCACAGTAAACAAAGGCGAAATACTTGGTTTTCTAGGGCCCAACGGGGCGGGGAAAACCACAACCATGCGAATTTTGACCGGCTATATGCCGGCGACGTCGGGGACTGCGCGCATCGCGGGCTTTGACGTGTTTGGCGATTCGCTGGACGTGCGCAAACATATCGGATACCTGCCGGAAACTCCGCCGGTTTATCCGGACATGACGGTGGAGGGTTACCTGGAGTTTGTGGCGCGCATCAAGAATGTGCCGGCGGAAAGGCGCGCCGAGCGGATTGACGATGCGATGCACAAGACCAGCCTGGAGGATCGCCGGCACGATTTGATCAAGCGGCTATCGCGCGGGTACAAGCAGCGCGTGGGGATTGCGCAGGCTTTGGTGCATGATCCGGACGTGATTATTCTGGACGAACCTACGGTGGGGCTCGATCCCAAGCAGATTATTGAAGTGCGGCATTTGATCAAGAGCCTGGCGGGAAACCATACGATTATTTTGTCCACGCACATTTTGCCGGAAGTGAGCATGACGTGCGACCGCGTGGTAATTATCAACAAGGGGAAAATCGCGGCGGTAGATACGCCGCAGAATCTGACTTCGCAGCTGAAGGGCGGGCAGAAGATACGCGTGGAGGTGCAGGCGCCGGAAAAGGAATTGCGCGAGGCGTTGGCGCAGGTGCCAGGAGCGACGCGCGTGCAGGTGGAGCAGATGCCGTCGGCGGGGCATCTGGCGGCGACGATTGAAACAACACAGGGGGCGGACATTCGCAGCGCGATTGCGGCGAAAGTGGTGCAGAGCGGCTGGCCACTATTTGAATTGCGCGGAGTGAGTTTGAGTCTTGAGGATATTTTCCTGGAATTGACTACGGACGATGCGGCGCACGCGGAGGCGGCGGGGAGTTGAGGGGCGAGTTCAGTGCAGCCTTCGCGAAGGCATTGATGGTTGGCACGACAGCGATGGCGTCCGCCGCGGCGGACGCCGCTACAAAGGCGGGACGGCGCGGATTTGTGAAACGCTAGCTACGAGTTAGAGGAGACGATGCGTAATTTCTACGCTATTTATCGTAAGGAGATGGGACATTATTTTGTTTCGCCGATTGCGTATGTGTTTATCGGGATTTTTTTGTTTTTGAGCGCGTTCTTCTTCGATAAATTTCTGCAGATCGTGATGGACCAAGCGCTGCAGATGGAAATGCAGAGCATGCAATTCGGCATGCCCGCGCAAATCGACATTCCGGGCGAAGTAATGCGCGCGTTTTTCGGATTGCTTTCGACGCTGATTCTATTTTTCACGCCTATCTTGACCATGGGAGTTTTTGCGGAAGAGCGCAAGCGCGGAACAATGGAATTGCTGATGACCTCGCCGATTTCCGAGGCGCAGATCGTGCTGGGGAAATTTTTCGCGTCGCTGACGCTGTACGCGATCATGTTGCTGCCGACGGCGAGCTATCTGGTCTTCATGTTTCTGCGGAGCGAGCCAACTCCGCCGTGGCGGTTGTTGGTGGCGGGATATGCGGGAATTCTGCTGCTGGGTGGCGCGCTGCTGGCGCTGGGGGAATTTATTTCGTCGCTGACGGAAAACCAGCTGATTGCGGCGGTGCTGACGTTCGCGGCGTTTTTGCTTCTGTGGGTGCTGGATTTTGGGCGGAACGCGAGCGGCGGTGTCGGCGCGGTGCTGCAATATCTTTCGGTGATCCGGCACTATGACGATTTCACGAAAGGGATCGTGGATACGTCGAGCTTGATTTATTACGGGAGCTTTATTGTGCTCTTTGTGTTTTTGACGGTGCGGTCGATTGATTCGATGCGGTGGCGGAGGGCGTAGCAGGGAGCCAGAGAGGCAAGTAAGCAGAGAGGCAGAGAAGCAGAGGCTGATTGATCGGGCTACGTAGGGGTTTATGGAGGAAATTGCAGGATGAAATGGGATCGGGAGGAGACGGCACGATTTATCGGAACGCTGGGTGTGGCGATGCTGATCGCCGGGTACTTGCGTTATTCGATTCAGGGCGAATTTTTGACATTCAGCAAGTCACTCTTGATTGCGGGCGGCGTGTTCGTGCTGGCCGCAATCGTGATTGGATTTCGGGGACTTATCCGGTATTTCTCAAAGCGCGGGACGCAGCAGGGAACGAACACGACGGTGCTGGTGCTGGCGGTGCTGGTAATTCTGGGCTTGCTGAATTTTGTCGGCTTCCGGCACCACAAGCGATTCGATCTGACCACGGAAAAACTTTATACGCTTTCGGACCAGACGCGGAACATCGTGCGCGGGCTGAAACAAGATGTGACGGTCGTGCGCTTCGACAAGACGCCGAGTCCGGCGTTTGACGATCTGATGGGGGAATACAAGAACCTTTCTCCGCATTTCAAATTCCAAGATGTGGATCCGCAGCAGAAGCCGGACGTGGCGCAGGAGTATGGCGCGGCGCACATGGGAGACGTGATACTCGCTTCGGGGACGAATAAGGAGCACGTGCAAGCCGGGGCGCAAGGCGATGTGGGCGAGCAAGACATTACCGGCGCGATCCTGAAGGCGACGAGCAACAAGGTGAAGACAGTTTGTTTCGTTACGGGACACGGCGAAAAAGCGACGGGCGACGAAGGGCAGGACGGTTACAGCCAGGCCGACGCCGGGTTGAAAAAAGAAAACTACGCCACGAAGTCGGTGAACCTGATCACCGAAGCGAGCGTGCCGGCGGATTGCAGCGTGCTGGTGATTGCCGGGCCGAAGCAGTCTTACTATCCGCAGGAAACCGCGGCGATCGGGAAGTATCTGGATGGCGGCGGGGAAGCGTTGATCATGGAGGATCCGGCGACGGATCCGAAGCTGGACGACATTTATAAATCCTGGAACATCGCAGTGGGCAACAACGTGGTGGTGGACGCGAGCGGCATGGGGCGGCTTTTCGGCGGCGGACCGATTATTCCGCTGGTGGCGGATTTTGGAGCAAGCCCGATTACCAAGGGATTTCAGGGATCAGTGACATTTTTTCCGCTGGCGCGGACGGTTTCGCTCGCGGACAAGAGCAAATCCATTCCGCAAGCCGTGGAATTGCTGAAGACTTCGGAGCGGAGTTTTACGATTCCGGCCTTGAACCCGAAAGAGACGAAGATTTCGTACGATCCGAAGACGGACACGCTGGGACCGCTTTCGTTGGGCGTCGCAGCGAACCGGAAAGTGGATGATAAGGAAGCGCGGCTGGTGGTGATCGGGAACTCGCAGTTTGCGGCGAATCCGTGGATCGGCCAGCAGCGCAACGGCGATTTATTCTTCAATACGATTGACTGGCTAGCGCAGGACGAGGCGTTGATATCCATCCGGCCGAAGGCGCCAACGAACCGGCGCGTGACTTTGACCGAAGCGCAGGAAACGGCGCTGCGTTGGGTGGATCTGGCGCTGCTGCCGGGGCTGGTGATTTTCTCCGGGATAATCATCTGGTGGAAGCGCCGTTAATTCCAGAAAGCCATGATTGAACAATGCTAAAAAAATCGACGCTAATGGTTTTGCTGCTCGCGGTGGTGGGTGCCGCGGGTGTTTATTATTTTGATTGGCAGCGCGGGCAGAAAGAGGCCGCGAAGGCCGCCGTAGATACCACCAAGCCGGCTTTTTCCGTGCAATCGGGAGATATTTCGTCGCTGAGCATTTCTTATCCTGCAGATGCGAAGTCGCAGACGATTGAGCTGGCGAAACATGGCGACATGTGGGACATCACGCAGCCGATTCAGACCGGCGCTGATGAGCCGTCGGTAGAAGGGATTGTGGAGGAACTGGCGACGGCGCGGGTGAGCCAGACCGAGCCGGGAGCGCCGGATCGTTTGAAAGCGTATGGGCTGGAACCTCCAGCTGTGCTGCTGGATTTTCAATTGAAGAATGGGACGAAACATTCGTTGAAGCTGGGCAAGAAGGATTTCACGGGTGTTTCGGTGTATGCGCTGGCGGATAACGCGAAGGATGTGGCGCTGTTGCCGGAATCGTTGCTGGTGAGCGTGGACAAGCCTTTGCAGGAATTGCGGGACCGCGCGGTGCTGCACATTGCGAGCGACCAGGTGAATTCGTTCGAGTTGAAGAATGGCGGGGGTGAGGTGGGGGCGGCGAAGGGTAAGGGCGGGGATTGGCGATTCAGCAAGCCGGCCGATGCGGCGGGTGATGCGGATGCAATCTCGTCGCTTTTGACGACCGTGGCGAACGCGAAGATGGTGACGATCGCGAGCGAAACGGCGGACAAGCTGGGTTCGTACGGGCTGACGAGTCCGGCGATCACGTTTATGGCGACGGATGCGAAAGGCAAGACGGCGACGTTGCTGGTGGGGAAGAAAGAGGGCGACGAGTATTTTGCGCGGGACGCTTCGCGGCCGACGATTTTCCGCATCAATCAGGATCTTTATAAGAAGCTCGCGGAGAATTACAGCGACTTGCGCGACAAGAGAATCGTGCAATTCGATCCTGCCAACATTTCGCACGTGGAGATTCACAACTCGAACGGTGTGATTCAGCTGACACGCAAGAACGAATCCGAGTGGACCATTGACGCGCCGGCCGAGCAGAAGGGGAAGTCGGCTAGCGCGGAGAAGCTTTTTTCGCCATTGCAATTGGCGCGGGCGCAGGAGATTTACGATCGTCCTGCGGGGGACGTGGCGGCGAGGTTGAGCAAGCCGGTGTTTGAAGCGACGCTTACGGATAAGAGCGGGAAGAAGATTACGGTGCAGATTTCCAAGGAAGTCGGCGGGTTTGTCTATGCGCGGTCGAGCGAAGGGCCGGCGATTTATAAGTTGAAGGCGCAGATTTTGACGGATTTGGATTTTAAGGCTGCGGATATGGCGTTCTAAACGGCTGGCCGACGCGTCGCCTTACATAGCGGCGGAGAAAACGGCAACGGCAACGGCAACGGCAACGGCAAAGAGAGATCCTTCGCTTCGGTCAGGATGACGACGAAAAGCGAGGAGCCGACGACGAGTTGGCGCTGCGAACCTCGGCGGGCCGGCCTTCAAACGTGGCTCTGTGGGGCTTTTAGGGCAAGCTGACGCTACTGCGGCGGCACCTTACAGTGACACGTTATCTATGCTGCGTGGTGGGCTGCTTCCAGCACGTTTTCGCTGGGCCAAGTGGCCAGGAGTAGAATCTTCCCGGTAGTGGGGGAAATGTGGACGTAATAGACGCGGCTATCGCTTTCGATTTCGTAGAAACCCGGGTGATTTGGATCGGGATTGGTGCGGGCGCCGCGGGTGACTAACGAACGCAGGCGCATGACCAATTCCGCAGGATGATTGCGCAAGTCTTCGATCTGCACTTCCGGTTCCCAGCACATTACCATGGTACCCTCCAGCCCGTTGCTTTGCCCTTCACTTACTATTACGGTTGGACGCCGTCAAATGTTCCAGGACTCATGAAATTTTGAATTTAGTTGGGCCTATGTTCCTATATCCTCTAGGGATTGCGCCGCGCCGTGCCAACGAAGGTATAGGAGCGTTAACCCCTAACTTGTTACTTGCGCGGTAGCCCCAAAATTGCCATAGTCACGAATCCTCGAGGGGACTACCTAACGTGAAAAAAGCCAAGCCAAAGAAAACCAGCCGGATGCGGCACGACAAACGCCGTAAGCATCATCACTGGCAAGTAACTGTCTATTACGCGGACGGCGAGAAATTCGCGCGCGTGTACATTGATCGGGAACGCGCGCAGAAATTCGCGGAACGGCAGAAAAAGTCCCCGGTAGTGAAGTCGGCGCGCATCATGGAAGTGGATTAAAAGGCCTGGCGGTGTGCGGTGCACGCGGCTGACGGTTGCGGCGGCGCGTGGAAAGCTCGTTGATTTCATCGTCAAGACCTCGGCGGCGGGCCTTGTCCGCCCGCAAGCGCCATGCTATAAATAAAACGCTGGCCGAAGCCTTCCGTAACGCGGGATTCGTATAGTGGTAGTACGCGACCTTGCCAAGGTCGAGGCGAGGGTTCGATTCCCTTATCCCGCTCCACTGTTTTTTTGATTTTGTTCCGGCATTTCGCGGCTGGCAGATTTACTCCCCTTTAGGCATTCAGTCCGAGAATTTCCGAGTGGTGCGCGACGCCGCTGATGTGCTGCGCACGCGGCAGCCGGCCGACGCACGTACTCGACTCACGTACCCCACACACGTACCCCGCACGAAGCTCATGCAGGTACCCCTTGCGCTTCTACACGTTCGCGTAGTATATGTAGAAGTGCGAGGTGTGAGCCATGAGTGCGAAGTCGGATCTTCCGCAGGGGACACTGGACCTTTTGATCTTGAAAGTTGTGGCGCTGGGGCCGGTGCACGGGTATGCGATCGCGCAGCGATTGCAGCAAGTATCGCGCGACGTGGTGCAGGTGCCGCAGGGTTCGCTGTATCCAGCTTTGCACCGCCTGGAGAATCGAGGACTACTTGCGGCGGATTGGGAAGAGACGGAGACGGGGAGGGAGGCGAAGTTTTACCGTTTGACGCGCAAGGGCCGGGCGCAACTGGAAACGGAAGCTGCCAGCTGGGAGCGGTTGACGGAGGCCGTCGGGCTGATCTTGAAAATGTCCGAGGGAGGCGGCGCAATGAGCTGGTGGCAGCGGCTGTGGCGCCGAAAGCAAATGGAGGAGCAGCTGGAGAAGGAGTTGCGGTTCCATCTGGAGCAGCACGCGAACGAGCTGATCGCGAGCGGCGTGGAGCCGGCGGAGGCGCGGCGGCAAGGCGCGGCTCGCACTGGGCGGTGCCGAGCAGGTGAAGGAGCAGTGCCGCGACGAGCGCGGTACGCGATGGCTTGAGGACTTGCTGCAGGACGTGCGTTTTGCGCTGCGCATGCTGCGCAAGAATCCGGGGTTCACGGCGGTGGCGCTGGTGACGCTGGCGCTTGGGAGTGGGAGTGACGACGGTGATGTTACGGTGATCAACGGCGTGATTTTGAAACCGCTGCCTTATCCCGAGCCGGACCGGCTGGTACGAGTGTATGGACACAGCGACGCGTGGAACTCGGAAATTTATGGCGAACAGAACATTGCGTATCCGGATTTTCTCGATGGCCAGCGCGAGTAGCCGTTCGATCGAGATCGGCGGCGGCGCTTTACAACGGAGGAACGGTCAGCGAGCCGGGGGAGCCGGAGTACGTGGACCTGCGAGAGATTTCGTCCAATTTATTTTCCGTGCTGCACGTGAAGCTCGCGCAAGGGCGCGAATTTTTGCCGGAAGAGGACATGGCGCGCCGGAGCGCCGGTGATGATCCTGGGCTACAGTTTCTGGCAGCGGCATTTCGGCGCGAAGACCGGACGTGCCGGGCACGTCGGTAGTGCTGGATCAAAAGCGGTACACGGTGGTGGGGATCGCGCCCGCGGGCTTCAGGCTGTACGGAGATGAGGCGGACGTCTATACGCCTGTCGGGCAGGACACGGCGCAGTATTTGCAGAATCGCGCAGCGCATCCGGTGACGTGGTGGCGCGGCTCAGGCCGGGAGCGACGTTGGCCGGCGCGCAAGCGGAATTGGAGTTGATCGGGCGCCATTTGGCGGCGGAATATGCGGACACGAATGGCGGCCGCAAGTTTTGTGGTGAAGCGTTTGCGGCCGGAAGTGGGAGACGTGCGCGGTAACGCTGTGGCTATTGCTGGGCGCGGTGAGCCTGGTGCTGCTGATTGCGTGCGTGAATGTCGCGAGCTTGCTGCTGGCACGCGCCGTTTCGCGCGAACGCGAACTTTCGATGCGCGCGGCGCTGGGCGCAAGCCGCGGGCGGTTGGTGCGGCAATGCCTGACGGAGAGCGCGGTGCTCGCGCTGGCGGGCGGGGTGCTGGGAGTGCTGCTCGCGAATATTGGCATGCGGCCGTTTGTGGCGCTGTGGCCGGGGAGCTTGCCGCGCGCGGAGGAAGTGCATCTGGATTGGCGCGTGATGGTGTTTGCGATCGGCGTGTCACTGCTGAGCGGAATTCTTTTTGGGCTAGCGCCGGCGTGGCGCTCGCCGCGTCGCGGGTTGGAACAAGCCCTGCGTGCCGGAGCGCGGACGGTTGCGGGAACGGCGCGGCGTTTGTACAGCGCGTTCGTGATTTCCGAAATCGCGATTGCGGTGGTGTTGCTGGTGGCGGCGGGAATGCTGGGGCGAATGCTGCTGCGAGTGTCGTCTCTGGACCCGGGATTGAATGTACAGAACGTGTTGGTGACGCGCATGGCGCTTTCGCCGGGAGTGCTGGCGGACACTGGGAAAATTCGCCCCGCTTGGGAGGAAGTTTTGCGACGAGCGAGCGGCGTGCCAGGAGTGCAGTCTGTGGCGATGGTGGATACGGTGCCGATGCGCGAGGGCAACAATCAGATCGGATACTGGACGAGCGCGGACGTGCCTCCGGAAAACCGGCGGCCGGTGGCGCTGGCGACATGCGTGTCGCCGGATTATTTGAAGGTAATGGGAATTCCGCTGCGCGAGGGAAGATTTTTCCTCGACGAGGATCGCGCGGGCGGCGAGCTCGCGATCGTGATTGATGACGTGATGGCGCAGAGCGCTTTTGGCGCGGAGGATCCCATCGGAAAACGCGTGTGGATGCCGGGCATGGAGTATGGGCCTTTCACGGTGGTGGGCGTGGTGGGCCATGTGCGGCATTGGGGGTTGGCGGCCGACGATCAAGCTCAAGTGCGGGCCCAATTTTATTATCCGTTCGCGCAGCTTCCTGACCAGTTTTTGCGACGGTGGTCTGAATTGATGTCGGTGGCCGTGCGGACGAATGTTGCGCCATTGAGCGTGGTGCCTTCGCTGCGGCGGGAAGTGCGCGGCGCTACTGGCGATCAGGTGATGTACGAAGTGCGCACGATGGAGCAGCTGGCGCGCGGGACGCTTGCGCGGCAGCGTTTTCTTCTGGTGCTGTTCGGCGTATTTGCGGGATTGGCACTGCTGCTTGCGTGCATCGGGATTTACGGAGTACTGGCATATTTGACCGGGCAGCGGGTGCCGGAGATCGGAGTGCGCATGGCGCTGGGGGCGCGTCCTTCTGACGTCATGTGGCTGGTATTGCGGCAGAGCCTGGGAATGATTTTGGCGGGAGTCACGGTGGGAATATTGGGTGCATTGGGCGGCGGCGCATTTGTTGCAGCATCTGGTGGAGGGGATGCGCGGAGTGGACCCGGTCGGCTTTTGCGATCATGATTCCGGTACTGCTGATGGCGGCGCTAATTGCGAGTTTTGTGCCGGCGTGGCGTGCGAGTTGCGTGGACCCGATGACGGCGTTGCGGCAGGAGTAGTCGCGTGGCGGTTGTGGCGAGATTTTTTTGTGCGTGCTAGAGTTTCGGTTGCCCAACCTTGATGCTGGCCTACCTTTGCGGTCCTATTGAATATGCGGAAGACGGCGGCAGACTGTGGCGCCGGAAGCTGGCGCCTTTTTTGCGCGAGCAGCTGGGGCATCGCGTTTACGATCCTGCCGAAGACGAACAGAAAAATTTGAGCGAAGAAGAGGTTGCGCACTTCCGTGCGTGGAAGACCACCGACCTGGAACGATTTCGGCGGGTGATACGGAAGATTATTGCGTTCGATCTGGATTTGATCGAGAACCAGGCGGATTACTTGATTTGTTTTTGGGATTCTTTGGCGAAGAGCGGTGGGACTTCGGCGGAATTGACGGTGGCGCATCGCAAGGGGATTCCGGTGTATCTGGTGAGCACGCTTCCGGCGCAGGAGATCAGCGGGTGGATGCTGGGGTGCTCGGACCAGTTGTTCCGGTCGGTGGAAGATTTGAGGGAATTTCTCGTGGCGCGATTTTCGGGAGAAAAGCAGAACCCGCTGTGGAAAGATTGATAGAATTTGCGGCGCATGGAAAAGATTCTTGTGGCCGTGGGAAGCACGCGGCGCCCGAAAGTCAACGCGGTTACTGAAGCGCTCGCCTCGATTCGCAATCTATTCGAAAATTCGCCGGAATTTGAAGTGGTGGGCGTGGAAGTCGCTAGTGGTGTGCGGCACACACCTTTGACGCGCGAGGATTTGATGGCTGGTGCGCGGCAGCGTGCCGAAGCCTTGGCGCGAGTGGCGCGCGAGGGGCGGCACGCTTGGAAATATTTTGTGGGCCTCGAAGGCGGTTTCGATGTGATTCCGGGTTTGGACGCGATGCCGAGTTTGGATGTGATGCCGGAACTGGACGTCGTGCGTGAGGCGCAACAGCGGTGGGTGTTCTTGGAGAGTTGGGCTTATGTGGCGGATGATTCCGGGCGTGGTGCTTATGGCCGTTCTGGGTCGGTGCTTGTGCCGGAGGCGTTGGCTGAGAGCGTGGTGGATGATGGCATCGAGCTTTCGGAGGCGATTGACGCGTTTGCGAATGGACACAATATTCGCGATGCGCAGGGGGCTTGGGGAGTCTTCACGCGGAATTTGATTACGCGGCAGGAGTCGTTTCGGGTGGCGGTGATTAATGCGTTTGCGCCGTTTTTTAATCGGGCGATTTACTTGAAGGAATAGCCCGGTAGGTTGAGGATAAATTCGGTGGCTAGAAAAGTTGTGGGGCTGGTTGGGGGGACGCGGGGCATGAATTTTCACAGCGCTGTGTGCTAGCCTGATCGTTACTGCGTGGTTTTTGTTGCGTGGCGGCGAGCAATTAAAAGCTCCGCAACGGCAATGGCTTAGAACAGAGGTCGCCCTTCGAACCGGCGCTGCCGGTTCGAAGGGTGAATCGCCCTGTAGGGCGATTCACGGAGGCGTAGCGCGTGGACATCGTTAAGGGGAACATGGGGTGGATTGAGGTGGTGGTGGGCCCGATGTTTTCGGGGAAGAGCGAGGAATTGATTCGGCGTTTGCGGCGCGCGGAGATTGCCAAGCAGCGCGTGCAGATATTCAAGCCTGCGATTGATATGCGTTACGCGAAGAACGGAATTGTGTCGCATTCCGGGCTGGAGCTGGATTCGGAGCTGGTGAAGGATGGCGCGGATATTTTGACGAAGGTGGCGCCGCGGACGGAAGTGGTGGGGATTGACGAGGCGCAATTTCTGGGCGAGTCGGTGGTGGAGAGTTGCGTGAAGCTCGCGGATATGGGGAAGCGGGTGATTGTCGCAGGATTGGATACGGATTTCATGGGGCGGCCGTTCGAGCCGATGCCGCGTTTGTTGGCTGTGGCTGAAGAAATTGTGAAGCTGCTGGCTATTTGCATGCGGTGCGGGAATCCGGCGGTGCACACGCAACGGCTTGTCGCGTCAGAGGAATTGATCGTCGTAGGCGCGGGGAACATGTACGAGGCGCGTTGCCGGCGATGCTTCGAGCCGAATCTGGCGCACGAGAAGATTGAAGAGGCGAAGGCGGCGGGGACGAAGGTGCAGGCTGCGACGCGTTAGAAGCAAAGAGGCAAGGAAGCAGAGAAGTCGGCCAGTGATACGGAGTTCCTACCTTGATTGGCCGCGCTTAGGTGGCTGGCGCGGAGGATACCTGCAACCAACTGGCTCGCTCGCGAATCCATATTCACGGAAGGGCCAAAACGCACTAGAATAGGCGCTGACCGATAGCCATGTACTACCGGACTACCATCGTGTTGGCCGCGGCGCTGGCTCTATGCGCCGATTTAAGGGATGTGAATCGCTATCGCACGCCCCTGCTGCCCGACTCGCCCGATTTGAGTTCGCTGCCGAATGCAGGCCCCCTGCCGGAAGTCTACCTCTCCGTACAACAAACTTCAGGGAAGCAATCGCCTCTGCAGCCGCAATCGCGGCTGGAAATCGTGCGTTATGTTGCGGGCGAATTCGCGAAAGTGCGCAAGCCGATTCCTGCGGGGAAAAAAGGCTTCAAGATCGAAGTGGGGAAGAAAATAGACGACGGTGATTTGCGTAACGCGTTGCGTTCGCATGGACAGGCCGCAAATCCTGGCGACACCGTGCAGGTGACGGGGATCGAGTTCCATCCGAAAGAAATTGTGATCGAAATCAACGGCGGCGGAAGAGGCCATTTCAATATTCGCGATCATGTGCAGATCGGAATGGGAGGCGGCGGCGGGATGGATCCGATGCCGGTCTCGAATGCGCCGCAGCGGCCAAATGGCGGGACGTTGATCTTAGATTTCGGGAAGCCAGTGCCGGATATGAGCGCGGACGACCTGATGACCTACCTGCAAGCGTTCCTCGATTTCTCGAAGGAACATTCCGGCGCGGTGAATTGGATTGATACTTTGCCGCTGCCATTCAAGCAGGCGATTACGGATCACGAAGCGCTGGTGGGGATGAATCACGACATGGTATTGGCGGCACTGGGGCGTCCTGAGCATAAAGTGCGCGAGCGGGACCCGGACGGAACGGAGACCGAGGACTGGATTTACGGAACGCCGCCGGCGCGCACGACTTTCGTGACGTTCACCGGGGACAAAGTAGTTCGCGTAAAGGAATTTGATTGATCGTGCATCGAAATTATTTTTTGCCGCGTGCTGGCCTCGCCGATTTGATATAGTTTCACGTTCGAGTCAGTGCAGTTCGCTGCAGTAGCTTCCGCTGTTGGAGTGGCCTCAGTCGAGCCATCTGCGAACGAGCGCGAGTTGCGCGCAGTTTCAAACTGAACTTGTGGGGAGCACCTACTAAGCCGCATTTTGGGGCACATTCTGGGGACTCGCGAGAGCCCCGTCGGAGGAGTCATGGCAATTAAGGTGGGGATTAACGGATTTGGGCGCATCGGCCGCAACATCTTTCGCGCGGCGCTGGGCGACCCGGCGATTGAAGTGGTGGCAGTGAACGACATCACGGACTCGAAGACGCTGGCGTATTTGCTGAAATACGATTCGATCCTGGGGAACTTGCCGAACAAGGTGACGCACAAGGACGATTCGATTGCGGTGGACGGCAAGAGTTTCAAGGTGTTTCGCGTGAAGGATCCGGGGGAGCTGGATTGGTCGTCGGTGGGCGCGACGATCGTGGTGGAATCCACGGGATTATTTACGCATGGCGCGGATGCGCGGAAGCATATTCGCGGCACGGTGAAGAAAGTGATTATTTCGGCGCCGGCTACCGATCCGGATCAGACTTTGGTCCTGGGCGTGAATGAGAAGACGTACGATCCGGCGAAGCATCATGTGATTTCGAACGCTTCGTGCACGACGAACTGCCTGGCGCCGGTGGCGAAGGTTTTGCAGGATACGTTTGGGATTAATGTCGGGACGATGACGACGATTCACTCTTATACGAATGACCAGAAGCTGCTGGATTTGCCGCACAAGGATTTGCGGCGGGCGCGTGCGGCGGCGCTTTCGATGATTCCGACTTCTACCGGGGCGGCGAAGGCTTTGCAGTTGGTGATTCCGGAGCTGAAGGGGAAGTTGGATGGCTATGCGATGCGTGTGCCTACGCCGAACGTGAGCGTGGTGGACTTGACTGTGTTTACGGAGAAGCCTGCTACGGTGCAGAGCGTGAATGCGGCTTTCAAGGCGGCTGCTGAAGGGCCGATGAAGGGGATTTTGCAATTCGAGGAAGAGGAATTGGTGTCTGTTGATTTTCGCGGGAATCCACATTCTTCGATTGTGGATGCGGGGTATACGCGCGTGGTGGGGACGAATTGCGTGCAGGTGCTTTCTTGGTACGACAATGAGTGGGGTTACTCATCGCGTTGCCGGGATTTGATTAAGTTTTTGGCGAAGTAGTGATCGAAGGGTAAAGCGCGCGGGGCTGGATTGGGTGGCTGGCGCGGTTGTTTGGGTGGGGCGGGCAGCTTCACCGCTCGCGGGAAGGGTGCCGCGAAAGGTACGGACGCTTCGCGTCCGGATTTTTGTCATGGCTAAAGCCATGACCTACAAGGAACTGTCGCGTTGCTGCTTGATTGATGGGCGGTCTGCGCTTTGCGCACACGTGCTCGAAAAGCAGATTCCTCGGCGTAATTCGCCCTCGGCATGACAGTTCGCTGTTTTTTCGGTTTGAAAAGTGCACCAAATTTGGGAGTCGGGGGATAGTCTGGATGAAAGCAGGGCTATGAACAAGCTTTCGATACGCGATTTGGAGATGGGGGGGAAGCGCGTTTTTGTGCGCGTGGATTTTAACGTGCCGATGTCGGCGGGGAAGGTGGAGGACGACACGCGGATTCGCGAGACTTTGCCGACTTTGCGATTGGCGATGGAGCGCGGGGCGCGAGTGGTGCTGGCTTCGCATCTGGGACGGCCAAAGGGCAAAGTGGATTTGAAGTATTCGCTGGCGCCTGTGGCGAGACGGTTGGAGGAGCTGCTCGGGAACAAGAAGGTTGCGTTCGCGGGGGATTGCGTCGGGGCGGATGCGGAGGCCAAAAGCAAGGCTTTGCGCGATGGCGACGTATTGTTGCTGGAAAACGTGCGCTTTCATCCAGAAGAAGAGGCGAACGACGCGGAATTTGCTCGGACGCTTGCGGCACTTTGCGACGGATTGTTTGTGTGCGACGCGTTCGGATCGGCGCATCGCGCGCATGCTTCGGTGGTGGGAATTACGAAGTTTGTGCGGCAATCGGCGGCTGGTTTGTTGATGGAAAAAGAGCTGGCGTGTTTGGGGAAGGCGATTTCGCATCCGGATCGTCCGTTCGTTTCCGTGTTGGGCGGGGCGAAAGTTTCGGACAAGATTGAAGTGGTGCAGAACTTGATGAAGCTGGCGGATGCGATGTTGATTGGCGGGGCGATGGCCTATACCTTTTTGAAGGCGCAAGGGCTGCCCATTGGGAAATCTTTGGTGGAGAATGAGAAGCTGGATTTGGCGCGCGATCTTTTGAATGAGGCTCAGCAGCGCAAGTTCCGTTTGGTTTTGCCGGTGGATCACGTGTTGGCGGAGTCGTTTAATTCGACGGTTACGCGCGTGACGGATATTGCGCACACGCCGGATGGGTGGATGGGATTGGATATCGGGCCGAAGACTGTGGAATTATTTCGCAAGGAAATTTCTACCGCGCGGACGATTGTTTGGAATGGGCCTTTGGGGATGTTTGAGAAGCCCGCGTTTGCGGAGGGAACTTTGGCGATTGCGCGGGCGGTGGCGGTGGCTTCCGGGGCGGGAGCGACTTCGATTGTGGGTGGAGGAGATTCGGTGGCGGCTGTGGAGCAGTCGGGGCTCGCGGCGCAGATCTCGCATATTTCTACTGGGGGCGGGGCTTCTTTGGAATTTTTGGCTGGCGAGAAGTTGCCTGGGGTGGAGGCGCTTTCGGATTCGGCGGCGAAGTAACGGTGGTGCTAGGTTAGACAGCGGGGAGGCGAGCCTCCCCTTGCAACAGGCGGCAGCGAGCTGCCGCACTCCCAGATAGTGGCGGCGATCGAACGGAGTTGGCACCGAAAGTATTGCTGGTGCTGTGAAGGTTTGAACGTTCCGAGTGGATCGTTGATTGAGGAGAGAGCTTGCGGCGACCGGTGATTGCTGGGAATTGGAAGATGTACAAGACGCGGGAGGAGACGCGCGCGTTTTTTGAGGCGTTTAAGCCGCTTGTGGCCGGGACGCACTCTTGCGAGATTATTGTGGCGCCGCCTTTTACTTCGCTGGCTGCTGCGATGGAGGCTGTGCGCGGGAGCGATATCTCGATTGCCGCGCAGAACGCGCATTGGGAGCGCGAAGGGGCTTTCACTGGCGAGATTTCGATGCGGATGATTGCGGATTGCGGGGCGGAGGGGGTAATTATCGGGCACTCGGAGCGGCGGCAGTATTTTGGCGAGACGGACGAGACGGTGAATCGCAAGCTGAAAGCGGCGCTGGCAGCGGAGTTGACGCCGATCGTGTGCGTGGGCGAAAGCCTGGCGGAGCGCGAAGCGAATATGACGCATGCGGTGCTGAAACGGCAGTTCGAAGGCGGAATGGCCGCGTTGACCGCCGAGGACTTCTCGCGTATTCTTTTAGCTTACGAGCCGGTTTGGGCGATCGGCACGGGCAAGACCGCTACCCCTGAAATTGCCGAGGAAGTTCACCGTTATCTCCGGGGGCTTGCTGCCAAATATTTTTCTCCCGAACAAGCGTCGGCAGTGCGGATTTTGTACGGCGGGAGTGTGAAGCCGGACAATATCAAGGCGTTGATGGCCGAGGGGGAGATTGATGGCGCGCTGGTAGGCGGAGCGAGCCTGGACCCGAAATCGTTTGCGGCGATCGTGAATTTTTAGGGTCGCTAACTTTTAGGTTGATTGGGAGTGGAAATGCCAAGTTGGGCGAAGTGGGGTTTGTCGCTGGTGGTTGCGGTGGGAATCATATCCATCGGCTGGCGCGTGATACCGGTGCTGGTGACGTTGCACGTGTTGGTGTGCTTCGTGCTGATTATCGTAATCATGCTGCAGAGCGGGTCGGCAGCGGATTTGGCCGGAGCGTTCGGCGGAGCGGGAAGCCAGACGGCGTTTGGACCGCGCGGCGCGGCGACTTTTCTTTCGCGGGCGACGACGTGGTGCGCGATCGTATTTATGATGACTTCGTTGGCGCTTTCGGTGAAGCGCAGCCCGAACGAATCGTTGAGCACCGGCTCGGTGCTGGAGCAGACGCAAAAGTCCGGCACGACACCGGCGAAGCCCGCGCAGGCTCCGCCGATTCAGATTCCGATTCAGCCTTCGCAGCAACCATCGCAGCCGGCACCGGCGCAGCAGCCGGCGCAACAACCGCCGTCAAGCCCGGCTCCCAAGAAGTAGCGGCTTCTGCTATACTTCGGCAAGTTTGTGTCGGCAAGTTTGTGTCGGCAAGTTTGTGTCGGCAAGTTTGAATGAATTGCGGTCGTGGCGGAACTGGCAGACGCACCAGCTTGAGGGGCTGGCGGTAGCAATACCGTGGTGGTTCGAATCCACTCGACCGCACCAACCTTTTCCTCGATTTGCGAATCCCCGTTGTTAAGATTTGTAAGCTTCCGAGACTGCTCTCGTGGCGCACACCCAGTACTTCAGCGGCTGAAGCCGGACTCATTTGCGAGATTTGTGTCGTCGCTGAAGCGACGACCTACAAAGATTCGCGAGTCGCCGCACGGAAGCTAGAGTCCAGGGCTTAACACCGAGTTCACTGAGAAAACCTGGAGGGTGCGGAGAGGCTTGGGGGATTTCCTGCGCCTGAGCTTGTCGGAGTGTGCCGCCGCTCGCTCTTCTTCTTGGCATTTTTTATTTCGCACAATCGTTCTTGATATTCGTGGTCCGTTGTATATGATGTGCTGTTTTGAAATCGGCCATGCGGTCCTATCGAACGCTTTTTTGCCGAAGTTTTACGGGGAGCAAAAGCGATGCGGATCAGGAAGCGCGCTAGCGGTTCTGCGGCAACACCGGCTGTGCTGTCCCTCCTCTTGGTGATTCTCGTAGTCGTCACCGTGTACGTATTTGCGTCTGGAGCGTACGCGCCGCCTCCTGCGATCACTTCGGTTGGCCAAGCGATCGATCATCAATACGATCTGACGCTCGGAGTGGTGGCGACTGTGTTCATTTTGTCGCAGCTGGGATTGGCGTTCGCGATTTTCCGGTTTCGCGATCACGGGCAGAAGGCGCACTTTACGCGCGGCAATAACACCATGGAAGTGATCTGGACGACGGCGACCGTGATTCTGTTCGTGGGACTGGGATTGATGGGCCGGAAAGCGTGGGCGGAAATGCGATTTACGGAAGCTGCGCCCGGCGCGATTCCCGTGGAAGTGACGGAAAATCAGTTCGTTTTCAATTTCCGTTATCCGGGACCGGATGGAAAATTCGGCCACCTCGATCCGAAACAGATCAGCGCTTCCACGGGGAACCCGCTCGGCATTGATCAGAACGATCCCGCAGGGAAAGACGACATCGTGGTGCCGACGCTGACAGTGCCCGTGAATCACGAAGTGCAGCTGATGCTTCGTTCGCAGGACGTGATTCACAATTTCTTCGTGCGGGAACTGCGGCTGCAGCAAGATGCCACGCCGGGGATGGTGGTGCCGCTGCATTTCACGGCCAACGCGATCGGGCAGTACGAAATTGTGTGCACGCAATTGTGCGGCTTGGGACATTCGCGGATGCACAGTTATTTGAATGTGGTGTCCGACGCGGATTACGCGGCTTTCCTGAAGCAGCAGGAAGCGGCGGCGCAGTGAGCGCGATTTTGCGGGTGCGGTGGGTGAGACTGGTGAACGAAACCCCAATTTCAGGAGGCCAGGAATGAGTTCGCACGCGCACACGGGTGGTTCAGCTGTGCATGCGCCGATGGCAGAGCCCTCGGGTTTCATCCGGAAATATATTTTCAGCGTGGATCATAAGGTGATCGGCATCCAGTATTTCCTGCTGGCGCTGACGGCGGTGGTGATCGGGATCGTGCTTTCGATGCTGATGCGTTTTCACCTGGTGTGGCCGAACGCGACTTTGCCATTCGTGAGCGGCGGGCAGATGTCGCAGGAGCAATACCTGGCGCTGGTGACGATGCACGGGACGATCATGGTTTTCTTCGTGCTGACGACCGCGCCGCAGGGCGGCTTCGGAAATTATTTTCTGCCAATACAAATTGGCGCGCCGGACATGGCGTTTCCGCGGCTGAACATGCTGTCGTTCTGGGTGACGTTTCTCGCGTTCGTGTGCATCGTGGCCGCTTTCTTTGTGCCGGGCGGCGCGCCGATCAGCGGATGGACGGGTTACACGCCGCTGAGCGGGCTGGGCGAAATTACCGGGCCGGGCGAAGGTTGGGGCCAGACGATGTGGATCGCGAGCATCTCGCTGTTTTGTCTCGCGTCATTGCTGGGCGCGCTGAATTTCATCGCTACCACGATTGATTTGCGCGCGCCGGGAATGACGTTGATGCGGATGCCGCTGACGGTGTGGGGCTGGCTGGTGACGGCCGTTTTGGGCTTGCTGGCTTTCGGAGTGTTGCTGGCGGCGGGAATTTTGCTGTTGCTGGATCGTTCGGCGGGAACGAGTTTCTTTTTGCCGGCGGGATTGGTGGTGAACGATCAGATTCAGGCGCACAGCGGCGGTTCGCCGCTTTTGTGGCAGCACCTTTTCTGGTTTTTCGGGCACCCGGAGGTGTATATCGCGATTCTGCCGGGCATGGGCGTGGCGTCGCACGTGCTTTCGACATTTTCGCGCAAGCCGGTGTTTGGCTATCGCGCGATGGCGTATGCGATCTGCACGATCGGGTTTTTGGGATTCATGGTGTGGGGCCACCATATGTTTTTGAGCGGAATGAGCCCTTATTCCGGTTTCACGTTTTCGGTATTGACGATGGCGATTGGGGTTCCATCGGCGATCAAGACGTTCAATTGGCTGGGGACATTGTGGGGCGGGAAGATCCAGTTCAAAAGCCCGATGCTGTTTGCGCTGGGATTCGTTTCGCTGTTTGTTTCCGGCGGACTTTCGGGGCTTTTCCTGGCGCAGCCGGCGGTGGATAATTTGCTGCACGCGACGTATTACGTGGTGGCGCACTTTCATCTGGTGATGGGCGTGGCGGCGATTTTCGGGATTTTCGCAGCGACTTATTTCTGGTTCCCGAAAATGTTTGGACGAATGATGAACGAGCCGCTGGCGAAGCTACATTTCTGGTTCACGTTTGTGGGCGCGTATTGCATTTTTATGCCGATGCACTTCGTGGGGCTGGCGGGAGGAATTCGGCGGTACGCGGATGCTTCAGCGGTGGGATTTCTGGCGCGATTGCAGCCGGTGCATGAGTTTATGACGATTGCGGCGTTTATCACCGGCGCGGCGCAGCTGATCTTTCTTTTTAACTTTTTCTACAGCTTGAAATTCGGGCCGAAGGCTACGAAGAATCCGTGGAACGCGACGACTTTGGAATGGACGCACGGATTCGCCGCCGCCGATTGATAATTTCGGCGGGCATTATCCGAGCGTGTACCGCGGGCCTTATGAATTCAGCGTGCCGGGAGCGGCGGAGGATTTCATCCCGCAAAATATTGAGCCAGCGCAGGTGGCTCGTGCAAAATAACTAGAGACGAGTGCGGTCGGGGCGATGAGTTAGAAGCTTCGGCGCAACGGCTCTAGGAGCGACGCAATGCCACAGACAACGGTTACCGAAGAAATCATCGAGCTGATACACGAGGGGAAAGGTCCCGGAGGCGGAGCGCCCTCTGGGAATGGCGGGTTCGGAGGAGATGGAGGCGAGGGCGGAGGTTCTTCCGGCGGGGCGCGGACGCCACAGCGCGCGTATGTGACGGGGATGGTGGTGGCGCTGGCGGGAATTTTGATGTTTTTCATGGCGTTCGTCAGCGCGTATGTGGTGCGGAAGGACATGCCCAACAGCGCGTGGATTCCGCTGGAGCTGCCGCGGATCCTGTGGCTGAACACGCTGATTCTGATTGCGAGTAGCATTACACTGACGCGCGCGCGGAAACTTTTTATCGCGAAGGATCAAGAAGGTTTCCGGCACTGGTGGGCGACCACGACGATTCTGGGCGCGCTCTTTGTGGTGGGGCAGATTATTGCGTGGCGGCAACTGGTGGCGGCGGGGACGTTCCTCGCGACGAATCCGAGCAGCAGTTTCTTTTACGTTTTCACCGGGGCGCACGGATTGCATTTGCTGGGCGGAGTGCTGGCGCTCTTGTACATCCAGTTTCGCACGCCTCGCAAAGTGGCGATGAGCACGGCGGTGGATATCGTTTCGATGTACTGGCATTTCATGGACGGACTGTGGATATTTTTATTTCTACTCCTGTGGGTGGTGAGGTGAAGCGTGAGTGAAACGGAATACGAGGGCATAGTCGAATCACCGTGGTCCGGCGGCGCGTCCCCTTTTGCAATCAATTCAAAGAAGTTGGGGATGTGGCTGTTCATCATTTCGGACTCGCTGACGTTTTCGGCGTTGCTGATCAGCTATGCCTACGTACGACTGGAGACGCCGGACTGGCCGCGGCCGTTTGAGATTTGGCCGGCGATTGCGAAATCGTCGTTGATGACGTTCGTGCTGCTTTCGAGCAGCTTGACGATGGTGCTGGGAGTGAATGCGGCGTTCAACGGCAACGTGAAGAAGACGGTGCGTTATCTGATTGCGACGATCGTCTGCGGCCTTGCTTTCGTGCTGATTCACGCGACGGAGTGGGTGACATTGTTTCATGAAGGCGTGACGCCGTGGACGAATCCGTGGCACCCGTTCGTGCCGCTCTTCGGCGGGACGTTTTTCGGGTTGACCGGGCTGCACATGCTGCACGTGACGATTGGCGTGATTTATCTGGCGGTGATTGCGTGGGGATTTCGGAAAGGGAAGTACACGGCGGAGCATGTGGAGGTCAGCGGGCTTTACTGGCACTTTGTGGATTTGGTGTGGATGTTTATTTTCCCGATGGTTTATTTGCTGAGCGTGAATCCGAAGTGACAATCTCAGGCAACGGGGAGCGAATCAGACGATGAGCGCACACGGACACGCGGCGGAACTGGCGCACGAACATGCCGTCGGGACGACCAAATTATTCGCCACGGTTTGGGTATGGTTGCTGCTGCTGACGGCGGTGGAAGTGTTTTTGGCTTACGAGCGGCTGGAAGTGCATTTGATGATTACGATTCTGGTGGGATTGTCGCTGATCAAGGCGGCCTTGATCATGTCTTATTTTATGCATTTGCGATTTGAGAGGCTGGGGTTGTTTCTGTTGCTGGTGCCGGCGATGGTGTTTTGCATTTGCATGATGTTGCTGATGTTTTTCCCGGATAGCATACGATTAATGAATTTGCGGCCGCATTAGGGCCGGAGACGAGGACCGCAACGGCAACGGCGCCCACCTAAAGGTGGCCGCTACAAAACCGTCTTGTTCGATGGGGATTGGATTGAAGCGAGAGATTGCAACTCGATTCGGCTTGCTGGTTGCGGGCTTGGCGGGGCTGGTTACGTTGCCGGTGCCGCGCGTGGTGGCGCAGGGTTGCGCTTTGTGTTATCAGAGCGCGTCGGCGACCGGGCCGCAGGGCGTGGCGGCTTTGCGGCATGGGATTTTGATTTTGCTTTTTCCTACGATTAGTATTTTTGTGGGGATATTGGGTTTGATGTATCGGCGGCGGAACGTCGCACGCTGACTCTTCCCTTGAATTAGCGCTCGCTCCCATCGCTCCGCGCGTGAGTTGAGCGTTCCCTCAGCGGCTGAAGCCGCTTTCCACGGCAACGCTTGCGGCACGGCTGACGCCGTGCCCTGACGCCCGCGGCCTGCGCGCGGCTTACTGGCCTTTCGGTTTGTGCAGGTTGGTGCAGATGGCGACCGCGCTGTTGGGGTTTACGGCGCCGTCGCCTTGCTCGACGTGCTGAATTTTTCCGTCTTTATCCACTACGATGGTGGTGCGCTGCGCCCATTCATATTTGTCGCCTTGCACGTCGTAGGGCTTCAGGATGCCGTACTCGGTGAGGACTTTGCGATTCATATCGCTGAGCAGAGGGAATGTGACGCCGATTTGCTTGGCGAAGGCGGCATTGGCGGCGGGACTGTCAATGCTGATTCCTAGGACGACTGTGTCACTGGCTTCGAGCTTGGCCATATCAGCCTGATAGGCCTGTAATTCCTTGGTTCAACCACCGGTGAAAGCGAGAACGTAGAAGGCCAGGACGACGGTTTTCTTGCCGCGAAAATCACTGAGCTTCACGGGTTTCCAATCGTTCGCGAGCAGAGTGAAATCCGGGGCGACGTCGCCCACCTTCAAGTTCGTCTTGGCGATGGCGTCCTCCTGCGCGGCGGCTGGGAACTGAGCCGCCATTAACAGCAGCAGAAGGAGCACGGTGAAGGCCGTGACGATCCTCTTCATGGTCATCTCCTGTGCGTTTTCGGATGTGGCGCAACGATTATAGGTGGAGATTCGCGCGCTGTCCGTAGACTTTGAGGATCGAGACGCGATTTTACAATTTGTAGACAAGGACGAATTCCCAGCGTCGGGGGCCAAAGCCCTTCAGCACTGGGCTCGTCCGGCGGCTGAAGCGTCTGTGTGAGAACTGCAAAACCTGTACTTCAGCGGCTACAGCCGCTCTGATTTCGATGCTCTTATGCCGCAGCTAAAGCTACGGCCTACAAAGATCGTCGTGGTCTCACGCAGATTCTGAAGGACCGCCCTTCCGTTTTCCGGCAAAGTGTTTAGTCGTTCGCGGGTTCGGGTTTCCTTCTAATTCGGGCGTCTGCTAGGCTGTGAACCCTATGTTTGCTGACCGCACGCGATGGAATTTCGAGCCGAACCGCTTGAGCGAAGCGCTCGCGCGGCATCGCGCGGTGGGGAAGGCGTTGCTGGATTTGACGGTTTCCAATCCAACGGAGTGCGGGTTTGAATATGCCGGCTGCGCGATCCTGGAGGCGCTGGCAAATCCCGCGGCGCTGACTTATTCGCCGGATGCGCGGGGTATGCGGAGCGCGCGAGAGGCTGTGGCCGGGTATTACGCGGGGCGCGGCGTTGCAGTGCCGGTGGACGACATTATTCTGACGACGAGCACGAGCGAGGCGTATTCGTTTACGTTTCGGGCGCTGTCCAATCCGGGCGACGAAATTCTGGTACCGGAGCCGAGTTATCCGCTGTTTGCGTTTTTGGCGGAAATTCAGGATGTGAGGTTGGTGCGTTATCCGTTGGTGTACGACCATGCCTGGCAGATCGAATTTCATGCGCTGGAGGGCGCGATTACGGAGCGGACGCGGGCGGTGATCGTGGTGCATCCGAACAATCCGACTGGACATTATGTGAAGGCGCGGGAGGTGGAAGCGCTCGATCGGCTGTGCGCGGAGCGCGAGCTGGCAATTATCGCGGATGAGGTGTTTCTGGATTTTGCTCTGACAGATGAGGCGCGGTTTAGCTTTGCCGGAAATGCCGGGGCTTTGACGTTCACGACGAGCGGGTTATCGAAGATTTCCGGGTTGCCGCAGATGAAAGCTGCCTGGCTGATTACCAGTGGGCCAGAGCATTTGAAGGCGGGGGCGCTCGAGCGGCTGGAGGTGATTGCGGACACTTATCTTTCGATGAATGGGCCGGTGCAGGCGGCTTTGCCGGCGTTTTTGGAGCAGCGGCAGGCGTTTCAGAAGCAGCTTTTGGCGCGCGTGATGAGAGAATCTTGCGGAGTTGGATCGGCAGATTGCGCTGCAGAAGGCTTGTTCGCGGCTGATCGTTGAAGGTGGGTGGTATGTGGTGCTGCGGGTGCCGGCTACTCGACCGGACGAAGAGCTTGCGATTGAGCTGCTGGAGCATCGCGGAGTTTATGTGCATCCGGGACATTTTTATGATTTTCCGACAGATGGATATTTGGTTTTGAGCTTGATTACGAAGGAAGAGGAATTTCGGGAGGGAGTCAGACGGCGCGCTGTCTATTTTGTGAATGTTCCGCAGAGAGCGCGTTTGGTCGGAGGAATCTGATTTATTTTTGGGTTTTGAGCGAAAAGCAGATCCCTCGCTTCGCTCGGGACGACACCCGCTTTCCCTTTTACGTAACCTCTTTCGGTTGCTTCCAATGCCACGTCCTCTGGCGACCGTTCCGATTCTTAGACGGACATTCGGGATATGCGGTTGAAGTGTAAGACTAGCGGAGGCGACCGGGCGGGTCGGCGGGGGCGGGGACTTCTAGTTTTAGATCGGGGCCGGTGCTATCGGGCATTTTGCAGGGAGCCGATTGAGGGAGTCCGATGCCGCGGTTCTTTTCCAGATGTTCTTTCGCGCAACTGGGGCAATAGCCTTTGCCGGTTTCGTCGTCGCGCTGGCTGGCGAGTTCGTAGCAGCCGCAGATGCAATCGCAGTATCCGGTGGTGGAAGCCGTTTTGATTGGGACTAAGGGCATTGAGGCCTCTCGATTAATCGTACGTTGCGCATGCTGGAACGAGGGCGGCTCCAGGAGCCGCTCCTACTACGTTCTCCACGAATCATACCTATGCGAAGATTCGGCCGCAAGGCTGCTGAGCGGACACTGGTGCTTTTGTCGGAACCAAGGCTGCCCGCTGTGTCCCGAAAGGCGCGGGCCGCAGCGGGCACTACATCAGGCCCTTTCTCGCAGCGGTCAGTAATTTTTTAGAGAAGGAAACAAATCCGGACTGTCTGAGCGCGGAATGGCGCGGGTGCGGTGATTTAGGCGTGTTCGAGTTGCGTTAGGCGGAAGGGATCGCCAATTTTTTCATGGAGGTCCATCCAGACTCGGTCCGGGTGGGACAAGAAGACTTGGACTACGCGCGGATCGAATTGTTTGCCGGAGTAGCGTTCGATTTCGGCGCGGGCGGCTGTGATGGGCAACGCTTTGCGATAGGGGCGATCGGAAATCATGGCGTCTAGCGTGTCGGCCACCGCGAAAATTCTGGCACCGATGGGGATTTGCTCGCCGCGCAAGCCGCGCGGATAACCGGAGCCGTCGTAGCATTCCTGGTGCGACAAAACAATTTCGGCAGCTTCCTTCAGGAATGGAATGCGTTCGAGCACCGCGAAACCGATTTCGCAATGCTTGCGCATGACGTCGCGCTCTTCGGCGGTCAAGGGGCCGGGTTTGCGCAAGATGCTATCTGGAACGCCCATCTTGCCGATGTCGTGAAGAAACGCGCCGCGCGCGATGTGGCGCAGCAGGCCCTTATCCACGCCCATGGAGCGCGCAATCGTGATGGTGAAAGCGGTGACGCGCTGGCAATGACCTTCGGTTTCGGCGTCTTTAGCGTCGAGCGCGCCGCCGAGGGCTTCCAGAGTGTAATCGTACGATTGCTCGAGATCCTGCAAAGCGATTGATAGTTGCTGCGTGCGTTCGGCGACGAGGTGTTCGAGATCGCTTTGGTAAGTGCGATTTTCCATGACCAGGCGGCGGTGCTCGAGCGCGCGGCGAACGCTGAGGTGCAACTGATCTTTTTCGAAGGGCTTCAGAATGTAGTCGTAGGCGCCGGCGCGGATGGCTTCCAGAGCGATGGAGATATCGTGCATCGCGGTGACCATGATCACCGGCACGTCGGGATCTTGATTACGCAGCTCGGAGAGAAGTTTCAGGCCGTCCATTTCCGGCATGACGATGTCGCTGAGGACGAGATCGAAGGTGTCTTTGCCGAAAGCGTCCAGGGCCAATCGGCCGTTCGAGCAGACGGTGCAGGTATAACCCTGCGCTTCCAGAAGCGTGGAAACTACTTCGCGAATTGCTTCTTCGTCATCCACTACGAGGACTTTTTCGGTTTCCACGATGGGCTCCCAGAGAATGGCCAATTATACGTTAGGGGCAAGAGCAAGCTCGGACACGGAGGAGGCGTGTTGCCGAATCGAATAACTGGTCAGGAGCGTTGGTTTCATGGTGGAACGGGAAGGTTTTGGGCATGCGCGGGAGAAGTGGCGCGGCTCGGGGTTCAATCTCGGCGAATCTTCGAAACCGGCGCCCAGGATTCTTCTGCGGGTAAGTGGGTTAGTCCGGCCATGTTTGCTTCAGTGTGAGCGGAGAGGTTTCCAAGGAGTTCGGTGAGCCTGGTGATGCGCCGAGTGGAGGCGGGGCTGCGCATGCTGAGCAGCAGGGAAGCGAGACGGTAGTTCGCGCGGAATTCCAGTAATAGGGAGAGCGGAACGCTTTGTCGCTGCGCCGATTCCTTCGGCATCATGGCGCCCGCGAGCGCGGCGAGCTGTTGGAGGCGCGCGAAGTCGTCGCCCAATGCGAGCAGGAAACTTTGGAGCACCTGCTGGCGGTCACTGCGCCAACGCTTTTCGATTTGTGGCGGCGCGTAGTGTTTGACGTACGGCGCATCGGTTCCCTCGAGCGAATGCTGCAATTGCAAGAGGTGCTGCGCGTGCTCGGTGAGGAGGCCGTCGGGGAGTTCGCCATGGCTTGCCAGCGTTTCCTGCGGCAACGGCCGGACCAGGAACCAAGCCAGCGCGAGAAGGCAAACGACAGCCGCGGCGATGCTGGAGATCGCGAGGAGCGTCACGGAGCGATCTCCTGATGTGGCGGTTCCGGGTTCGGGCTGGGTGCCATCAGAATGCCTTCAACTTTTTCAGCTTCCAGTTGCTAACGCGAAAACGTGCCGAACTTTCTTCTATCGGCGACGGCGAGCAACTGAATGATGCGCAGGGAGTTTGCGGAGATCGCAAAAAATGACGCGCGACCGTTCCAATTCGGAACATGTCTGCGTGGTCACACACGTCTCCATGCGTTAACGCGAAATCGGGAGTCGCTCGCCGCCATGATAGCACTCGACGCGGCGACACGCGCAGCGCAGTTTGGGTTGTTGTTCTAAAGTTTACCAAGCATTAATTGACCTGACGTGTAATTAGAGGTAGCATTCAGGCGATCGTTGCTTCAGGGCGACGATTGAGCGCGCTGGGTTCTCCTGGATTAACTCCGCGCGGGATTTACGGCGATGGGGCTGGTGGACCGGGCCGGCCTGCGGTAGTCGGTTTGCCGCCTAGTTTGGACGCTTGCGAGGGGATTGCTGTGGATTCGCTGGAGCGTTTCGCCCAGAACCAACGAATCATTGAAGAATTTGTCTCGCGATGGCTTGGCGACCTGCCCAGCACGACGGCGAGACTCGCGCATGTGGCCCTGCTGCGCGACGTATACAGCGGCCTCTATGGCCACGTGATCCTCGAGCAGTCCTACGCGAAAGCCGCGATTCACGAATCGCTTTTGTATTGCCACGAAGAATTGTTCGAAAAAATACTGGAGAGCAGCCTTCGAGCAGCAGGAATGCGATCTGCGGAAGTGCCTGGCGAATCGCGAGACTCCCGCGGGGGAAATCGCGCGGCGCTGGCTGGAGGCCGAGATTTTCCGCAGCTTCGTGCCGCCAGGAACGCCGAGTTACTTGGCAGAACTTTTCGTTTCGAACCTGCGCTTGATCCTGAGCACCATCGCTGCGGAACACGATTGGGTGCATACCGCGGCCTAGATATCCCAACCCCGTTTTCGACGCGTTCCTCACCTTTGCGGCACGCTGGAAACCTTGACGCGCACCGGTGCATCAAAGCACGATGACAGCCACCGTGCGCAACGTCCTCCGCGATCCCTTCAAACAACTACTCTTCGAACTCGGTGCGGGATATTACGCGCGCAAGCTGGCGACCGGGCCGGAGGCGGATATCCGCCGCGAGTTCGTGGACTCCTTGCAACTGCCTCCTTCGGGTAACGGACACGGGACCCTGCGCGTCCTGGATGTGGGCTGCGGCCCGGGACACGTGGCGCGGGGCCTGGCACAGTCCGGCCACGACGTGACCGGAGTGGATCGCAGCCGGAGCCTGCTGCGGATTGCCAAGAAGCTCGCGAGGCGTGAAAGCAGCGGCGTGCGATTCCAACTCTCCAACACGGACAAGTTGCCCTTTGTGGACGCGTCCTTCGATTGCTGCTACGCAACGGGAGTGATTTATTGGGTGGAAAATATAGCGGAGACGCTGCGGGAAATGGTACGCGTGACGCGTTCGGCGGGGACCGTGGCGGCGCTCGATCCCCATGCGTCCATGTCGGTGGCGCGAGTACTGAAGCACGCGCGAGAAAATCGCATGAACGCGCGGGATACACGAAAATTGATGGCTTGGGCGACGGTAGCGCAGTGCAATCGCAGGTTCGAGGAAGGCCATTTGCGGCGATTGCTCACGGACGCGGGACTGGAGAGTCTCACATTAGAGCAGCGGTTGGGCGGCATGGTGTGGTTCTGGCGGGGAACTGTGCCGGCGCGGGCGTGATGGACGGTACGGGTGACGGTTTGAGTAGGCCGTGATTCCGATGCGTGCAAGGAAATTGGCGGAGGTAGGGATGAAGTTTTCTTCGGCAAAGAAGGGTTGGGCAGGACGCGGATGGATTGTCGGTTTGGCGGTGGTGCTCGCGTGCGGCGTTGCGTTTGCTGCTCGGCAATCCCCGGTGGCACTGAAATCGGTGGCGCCCGTTGCGGCGCTTGGACCGTTGCAGACCGCGCAGGCGTCGTCCAGTCCTGAATTCATCAAGGCGGCAGATGAAGTTCTGTTGGAGATGAGCAAGATCCTCGATTTGCCGATCAAGGAGCCTTTGAAGAAGAGCCTGCGTTCGAAACAGGAAGTGAGGGAGTATTTGGTTCGCGAAGATAAGGAAGACAAGAACGATGCGGAGCGTTATGCGGACGATAAGACGCTGGAAGCTTTTGGGCTGATCCCCAAGGATTTTCCGCTGGATACGTTCATGCTGAACGTGCTGACGGATCAGGTGGCAGGTTTGTACGATCCGAAAGCCAAGGAATTTTATATCGCCGACTGGATTCCGGCTGACGAGCAGCGCACGGTGATGTCTCACGAGCTGACGCACGCGCTGGAGGATCAATCTTTCCACATTGATAAGTGGATCAAGGCGGCGCGTCCTAACGACGATGCGGAATTGGCGCGCGACGCTGTGAGCGAAGGTTCGGCGATGGCGGCGATGGTGGATTACCAGATGCTGGATCAGAAAGTGGGTGTGCGGGAATTGCCGGACGTCACATTGCTGATTCGCGCCGGGGCAGTGAGCGAGATGGACAAGGATCCGAACCTGGCGAAGGCGCCGCCTTATATTCGCGATGAACTTTTATTTCCGTATCTTGCGGGAACGGGATTCACGCAGCAATTTTTGAAGGCGCACACGGGCTGGCAGGATCTGCATTTGATTTTTCAGAATCCACCGGTATCCACGCAGCAGATCATGCATCCGGATTTGTATTTGCAGGGAGTGAAGCCGGAGGCGGTGACTCTGCCGGAGTGGAAGGGAGTGGTGCCGGGAGATTGGAAACTTCTGGAAGAAAATACGATGGGGGAATTCGGGCTGGAAGAAGTTTTGAAACAGTTTTTGGATGAGAAATCGGCTGATTTGCTCGGGCCGGCATGGAAGGGCGACCGGTATGCGACTTTTGAGGATGCTAAGAAGGAACATCCTTTGGTGTTTCGTTTGACGCTCGATAATGCGGACGATGCGGGGGAGTTTTTTAAGCAGTACAGCGAAGCTTTGGCGGCGAAGTATCCGAAGCGGACTGAGGAGTTTCGGGGGTCGGGTTTCTTTCAGTTCCAGAGCGCGGACGGCGGAGTGTTTTTGCGGTGCATGGCGAGCGCTTGCGTGGCTGTGGAGAGTGCTTCGCGGGAGACGTTCGATAAGATCGATGCGGCTATTGGGTGGGGACCGGCGCCTGTGGCAGGGGAGCAGGCTGGGATCGCTCGCGCCGATGGTGTTGAATTGGCGCCGCGGTAGGGTTCACGGCGGAATCTACCGCAGAGACGCATAGGGCGCAGAGAAAACCTGGCCGAAAAGATTTAACACAGAGTGCACAGAGAAACGCATTGAGAGCCGGAGAATGCGCGATGTTGCTGGCATGGCCCTGCCATTTTCCGAGGCCCACCCCGGGCGTACAGCATCTTTCCTTCTAGGTTAATCGTTGAGCGAGAGCTGAATGGTGTCCGCGCGGTGGACTACCATTAGCGTTTGATCGTCGGCCTGCTTGCGGCCCGCCGAGTGATTTTGTACGTCCTTCATGCATGCTGCTGCTAGTTCCTGTGGCACCCAACCGTGGCGCTCTGCTGCGACCGTGGAAAGGCGCGAGATGCCGTATTCGGCGCCTGTGGTGTTGGTGGCTTCGGAGATTCCGTCGGTGTAGAGCAGCAGGCTGTCACCGGGTTCCATTTGCAGGCGGTCAATCGTGTAGCGGCTGGTGCCGAACATTCCTAGCGGAACGCCCGTTGAGCAGACTTGCTTGACGCCTTCTTTCGAAATGAGCAGAGCGGCGAGATGGCCGGCGCTGCCGATTTCGATTTCGCCGCGGTGACCCGCGCGGCCACAAATCAGCGTGGCGTATTGTCCGGCGATGGTGCTTTGGCAGAAAACGCTATTGGCCATTTCGAGGAGTTTATCGAGAGGCAGCGCGACGCCGGCGAGGCTGCGGAACATGGCGTGGAGATGCGTCATGAGCAGGGAGGCGGCGACGCCTTTGCCGGCGACGTCACCGAGCAGGAAGACGAGTTCGCCGTCGTCGTTTGCCGGCGGAATCAGATCGCAGTAATCGCCGCTGACCATTCCGGCGGGATGGTAGCGGTAATGGACGCGCCAGTCCTTAAAGCCTACGTCTGTGCGCGGCAGTAGCCCGCGCTGGACTTTCGCAGCGAGTTCGAGATCGCGCTCGAGGGCGCGCTGCTCGTCGCTGGTAAGGTGATCGAGGCAGAGCTTGATGAGAGGGTCGGCCAGCAGGCGGTCTTTTTCGACAGAGTCATTGCAGGCCTCGCAGATTCCGTAGGTGCCTTCATCCATGCGGTGGAGCGCGGAATCCACTTCGCTGAGCAAATCCAGAAGGGGAGCGGCGGGAGCCGTGGGCGCGGCCGCGGAGATCACGGTGTGCAGTTCATCGCGGCGTTTTTCGAGCTGTTCACGAATGTAGGGGTCGCTTACTCCGGGCATATTTTTTTCCTCCGGCGTAGAGGTTCGCGCGATACGCGTTGCGGTGCTGCTATTCGATTCGGACATGTAAGTTCCCCTTTTGCGCTGCGCGAGAAGTGCAAATTCGGCACTTCAGCCGCTAAGCTCGAGGAATCTGGTTCGTTCGTAACGCATCAGCGAAAAGCAGATCCCTCGCTGCGCTCGGGATGACATCCACTACATTTTTGCGCCAAGTTTGAAGCCGGCTCCAACCTTGCACGGACTGCTTGGTGCACGACGACACGGTAACAGACAAGAGTCCAGCTCCCGGCTAGGCTTTCCGCCCCTGCCAATTGGATTCTCAAGGCTAGGCGTGGGACTCAGCATCTGTAGGCTCCAGTAGGGGCGGGGCCGCCTTTTGCTGTTGGCGCCCGAGACGATCGAGGCGCTTCAGGCGGTGCTCGAATTGGGTTTTGTAGCGGCGATGCAGAGCCGCTGAGAGCGATGCGTGGCGGCGGGCGCGGTGAAGTTCGCTGAGGGCTTGGCGCACGAGCGCGGCGGCGCGTGGTGAGTCGTCGGCTTCGTGTTCGTAGTGGATGGCCAACTGCTCGTAGGCTTCGAGGCCTTCGCGCGAATTTCCGAGGATGCTTTCCCAGAGCTGGCAGGCCAGCGGGAGGTCGCCTTCACGTTTGGCGAGGCGTGCGAGAGAGCGGCGTGCGGCGCGATCCGTTTCGGCAGGTAGTTCGGCGGCTAGCGATTGTGCGTAATGTTTTCGGGCGCGAGCGGTTTCGCCGCGGCGTTCGCAGATGCGCGAAACGCCGAAGAGTTCGAGGCCGTCGGTCGAGTGGTGCGATTCTGGATCGGCTAGAAGCGCGATGATTCGGCTGGCGAGTCCGGCTAGGCCGCGCAGGTCCATTTGATTGTGGAGGAAAACCTGCACGAGCGGCTCGGGCGCGCCGCCGCGAAGATAGTCAAAATAAAATTGCGGGATCATTTCGGAAATCAGGTCGGCGCCGCGGTGCCAGCCGAGGACGTGCTTTTCGAGTTCGGCCAGGCGAACCGAGCCGAGACGGATGCGCCAGAGATTGCGGGCGGGATGCAGAAAATCGAGATGGGCGCGCGGGGCGGAGGGTTTGATCGAGCGCGTCATGCGGTAACGAGTTTCGAGCAGCGGCCAGTCGAAGGATTTGCCGTTGAAGGTGACGAGGACGGGGCGGGCGGCCATGCGTTCGGCTAGCGTGACTAGCAGGGCGTGCTCTTCGCTTAGTTCGCGCATGAAAAATTGTTCGATTTGCAGGCCGCCGGCGTCCCACCAGGCGATGCCGACTAGGAATGGGTATGTGCCGGTGCCGCCCATCAGGCCGGTGGTTTCGGTATCGAGGAAGAGCCATTGCGAGTGGGGTCGGCTACTTCTTTTGAGGCGTTGGGTGCTAGAAGGCGGAGCGCGGAATCTTGTACGGCGCCGTCGGGTGGCGCGCAGCCGATGGGTTCGGAGAACCATTTGCGGACGGTGAGGTGCTCGCCGAAGTCATTTGTGGAGGTGGCGGCTTCGAGCAATCGCGCGAGGAGTTCGGCGCCGTCTGGCAGGGCGGGGCTGAAGCCTCGTGATTCGGCTGCGGAGGGGCGAGATATGGCGCTCGTCTTCTTCGCAGGTCTCAGCGCCGCTAGGGATGCGAATTTATCTAGAACCGCCATTTTTCGTTGGGCCTCGTCTCAGGCGCAGAGCCTTTCTAAAATCGCCAGCGCGGCTTCTTTGGTTTTTTCGCATTTGTCTCCTGCGGGGCCTACGCAGGAGGGGCAGCCGCTTTCGCAGCCGCAGCCGGCGATCAGCTCGCGGGTGCGCCGCAGCAAAATATCGTGGACGCGGAAGAGCGGCTCGCTGAAGCCGATGCCGCCGGGATAGGCGTCGTAGAGATAGAGATTCGGCTCGAAGAATTCTTTGATTTGCGATGCGTCGGCGGCAGCCGCTGGCGGCCGTGGCGTCAAATTCGGGCCAATCGGTTTCGATGCCGGGGCTTGCGGGGCGTTCGCCTACGGCTGTGCCCAGGTCGCGTCCATCGCACATCAGCAGCAGAGTGGCCATCGAGGCCATCGCGTAGAGCAGGCCGAAGATGCCGGTTTGGCGGTCGGAGAGCGCGTAGGGGAGATCGGCGAGGAGCTTGCGGTCGAGAGTGATCCAGAACGCGGTGGTGTGCATCTCGTTTTCGGGGAGTTCTAGCTTTCCGGCGCCGATATTTTCGTTGGTGAAAAATTTGATCTTCTTGAAGCCGACGACTTGCGAGCGGACGAGGACGTCGCCATGGGCTTTGGCGGCGGGTCCGGCGATGGCTTCTTCTTCCGCGATTTCCAGCACGCGGACTTGCGTGTAGCGGATGGCGTCGGTGTAGTAATCCACGTTGACGCTTTTCACGTAGGCTTTGCGCTGATCGAAATCGAGGCGCTCGACGTGGTATTGCTGGCCCTGGTGGAGATAGATCGCTTTGGGATGGACCGTGGTGAGCGCGGAAGAGAAATCCACTTCGCCGATCACTTCGGGTTCGCCGTCTTCCGACGCCGTTGGTGCCGCCGGTGATGTCCACGATGACGAAATTGTCGGAGGTGACGGAGCGCAGGCTGACCGTGTCGGCCGGGTAGGCTTCCTGGACCCAGTGCCAGTGTTTGCCGCTGCGATGGAGGAAGCCTGCTTCGGCGAGGCGTTCGCAGAGCGCGGGAAGGTTTACGGCGCCGAAGCGCTCGTCGGGAGCGAGAGGCAGTTCGAAACGCGGCGCATTTCAGGTGATTCACGAGAATTTCCAGGTTGTCCGGTTGCACGTAGGCGTGCTCGGGGGAGCGGCCGAAAAAATAATCGGGATGCTGGACGATGAATTGATCGAGCGGAGCGGAAGAGGCGACCATTACGGCGCAGGAAGTGCCGCTGCGGCGTCCGGCGCGGCCGGCGCGTTGCCAGGTGGAGGCGATGGAGCCGGCATATCCGGCCATGACGCTGGCATCGAGCGAGCCGATATCTATGCCCAATTCGAGGGCGTTGGTGGCGACTACGCCGCGAATGCGGCCGTCGCGCAAGCCGCGCTCGATTTCGCGGCGCTCGCCCGGCAGATAGCCGCCGCGATAGCCGCGAATCGGTTCGGGCTGGCCTGGTTGCGGGCGGTTGGCTTGCTGGAGATACGTGAGAAGCAACTCGGTGTGCAGGCGGCTATTGGCGAAGACGATCGTTTGCAGCTTGCGCGCGAGGAGTTCTTTCGCGACGCGGGTGGTTTCGTTTATGTAGCTGCGACGGATGCCGAGATTGCGGTTGACCATCGGGGGATTGTAAAAGACGAAAAGCTTTTCGGCGGCGGGGGCGCCATTTTCTTCGACGACTTGCACCTGGTCTTCGATCAGCTGTGCGGCGAGTTCGCCGGGATTGGCGATGGTGGCGGAGCAGCAGATGAATTGCGGCTTCGAGCCGTAAAATTCGGCGATGCGGCGGAGGCGGCGGAGAACATTGGTGAGATGGCTGCCGAAGACGCCGCGATAGGTGTGCAGTTCGTCGAGGACGATATATCGCAGGTTTTCGAAAACGCGCGTCCACTTGGTGTGGTGCGGGAGGATGCCGGTGTGCAGCATGTCCGGATTCGAGAGGATGATGTGGCCGCGTTCGCGGATGGCTTTGCGCGCGTCGCTGGGAGTGTCGCCGTCGTAGGTGAAGACGCCGAAGGAATCGTCGAGGCGTGTCGAGAGATCGTGGAGTTCGGCTAGTTGATCTTGCGCGAGCGCCTTGGTGGGGAAGAGGTAGAGAGCGCGAGTGTCGGTGTTCTCGAGGATGGCATTGAGAACCGGCAGGTTGTAGCAGAGGGTTTTGCCGGATGCGGTGGGAGTGACGACTACTAGATTTTTGCCTTCGCGGGCCAGGGCTGCTGCGGCGGCTTGGTGGGAATAGAGCTTTTCGATGCCTTTCGCGCGATAGGCTGCGACTAGTTCTGGGCGCACCCAGGCGGGCATCGGGCGGAATTGAGCTTCCCGCGCGGGGATGTGCTTTACCGCGGTGAGGACTTCTTCGGAGCGATAGCGGGCTACTAGCGCGTCCAGGGCCTGCTGTACCGTTTCCAGGGCAGTACTGCCACGGACGGCGAGATGCCCGGCCATTCGTTGTTGAGAAGCAGCCACTCATCCTCCAAAGACGAGCGCGTGATCGGATGCCGCGGCTTGCGCAGGCTTCCGCCCGGCTTGCGCTTTTCGCCTTTTGTTCGCTGAGGCTACCACGCTGCTTCGGCGGGTGCAACCGCAAATTTCTGAGCGAGTTGGGGCAGTGGCGCGCGCCGCATCGTTCGGAAAATACAGCGCATCTAAAGCATGTAAGCGGAGAAAAACCATGAGGCCCAAAACAATAACAAAAGTCGCGGGGATCTTCCTCGCGGCGTTGCTTTCGGCACCGGCCTGGGGCGCGAGCGCCAGCCAGCCGAATACAATTGCGACACCGGGAACGGTGAATTATGTGGAAGGGCAAGTTTCGATTGGACAGGAAGTCCTAACTTCAGATTCGATTGGGTCGGCGAAGCTCGAGCCGCACCAATTTCTTTTTACGGGCACGGGCAAGGCGGAAGTGCTGTTGACGCCGGGCGTATTTCTGCGTCTGGGAGATAACAGCTCGTTGCAAATGATTTCGCCGGACCTTTTGAATACGCGGGTTGCTTTGGACAAGGGCGACGCGACCGTGGAAGTGGCGGAGATTCAGGACGCAAACAATATCGAAGTGACTGCGGACGGAACCACGACGCGGCTCTTGAAGCGCGGGCTTTATGAGGTTAACGGGGACCAGGGCGCCGTGCGGGTGTTCGACGGCGAAGCGCTGGTCAGCAATGATTCGCGACACGTGAAGGTGAAGGCGGACCACGAAGTCAGCATTGGGAACGAGAGCGTCTCGAAGGCGAAGTCGTTTGACAAGGACACGTACGAGGCGAGCGATCTGTACCGCTGGAGCAGTTTGCGGTCGGCTTATGTGGCCGAGGCGAATGCGGACGCGGCGCCGTTGTACGTTTACGGTGGAGCGAATTGGTTCGGTGCGGGATGGTATTGGGATCCGTGGTTCAGCGCGTATACGTTCATTCCGGGCGACGGAATTTTCTATAGCCCGTTTGGCTGGGGATTCTACTCGCCGTTTTATGCGGGGTGGGCGCCGTTTGGTTTCGGCTACGGATTTGGATACGGTGGATATTACAGGCGGTATAACCACCATTTTGGGCCTGACTATCACGCCTGGGGGCCTGGACCGCACTACAATCCTGGAGTTCGCGGCGGTGGATTTGCGGCGGGACATGGCGCTGCTGGTTTTCGCGGTGGTGAAGGCTTCCACGGCGGGAGCGTCGGCGGTGGATTCCGTGGCGGCGGTGGAGGTGGAGGATTCCATGGTGGCGGTGGATTTGGCGGCGGTGGGCATGGACGGTAAGGCAGCGCCGCAGGGTGACGTTTGAGTTGTACACAGTGGATTGAGCGAAGAGGCTGCGAGTGCCGAGGCACTCGCGGCCTTTTTGTTTTGGGACGTTTTTTCGGTATTTTTTCGCCTGCTGCGATCTGCTTCGATCGCAGCACTAATTGCTAGCCCTAGCCACACTACTTTGCTATAGATAAAGCATGGCTCATGACTTTTTGATTTTCGATTTCGAGACAAATGAAGAGGCAGCGCAGCAGGCGCGTCACAAAGTAGAGGGTTGGACGCAGGGGTTTCGCCTCGGCAAGAAGATGCTGCTGAAATTCGAGCGCGAGGATGCGAAGGGGCCGAACGGCGAGGAGACGGCGTCCGGCGCGAAGGCGGGCGGCAAGAAGAAAGCCGCCGCTAAGGATAATTCCGCATCTGAGCCGACGAAGGTGCGAGTTTTGGTGCGGCTGGATTTTTCGGAACACGAAAAGCTGTCGCATCAGCGATGGCTAGATCGCATTCCCAACGAGGAGCCTTTCAAGTCCGCGAAAGCGGAGATTATTCAGCAGGGCGATCCGGAGTTTGCGGAGACGGCGGAGTTGTTTGATTCGCTTACGTAGACTGACGCTCGTATCGTTAGTAACACACACACGGTTATTGCTACGAGGTGAATATCTCAGGAATTCCGCGAAAAGCAGATCCCTCGCTGCGCTCGGGATGACACGCACTTCGCTTTTTCGCCAAACTGTGAAGCTGTGCCAAGGGCTTTGAGTTGCGGAGACTTTCTGGAGGTAGCGGAATTCGTTTTTTCTCCGAGTGACCTTTGTTTCGCTATAATGATGCGCCACACCGAGAGCTGCGTTGAAACCTGAGGCGAAAGAGAGCCGATGGCTACCCAAGCCAAGATAAAAATCGGAAAATTCGACGCGACGAAGTATCAAGGCTTGGATCGCGAAGCTTTGATCCGGGTTTACCGCACGATGTTTCTCTCGCGACGGTTGGACGACCGCGAGATTCAGCTCAAACGGCAGAACCGGCTGTTCTTTCAGATCAGCGGGGCGGGGCATGAGGCGGTCTTGGCCGCCGCGGGGCTGGTGCTGAAGCCGGCCTACGATTGGTTTTTTCCTCATTATCGCGATCGCGCTTTGATGTTGATGCTGGGCGTGACGCCTTACGAAATGCTGTTGCAGGGCGTGGGCGCGAAGGACGATCCGGCGTCGGGCGGGCGGCAGATGCCTTCGCACTGGGGGCATCAGGATTTGAATGTGGTGACGCGGTCATCGCCGACCGGGACGCAATTTCTGCAGGCGGCAGGCGCGGCAGAGTGCTCCTATTACTACGAAAAGTTCCCCAAGGCATTGGATCAGGCGCACAAGGCGCCGATGGGCGGCACGGTGGCGTTTCATCGTGATGAAGTGGTGTACGTTTCCGCCGGAGATGGCACGACCAGCGAAGGCGAATTCTACGAATCGCTGAACACGGCGAGCAGCAAACGGCTGCCGCTGCTCTATTTGATCGAGGACAATGGCTACGCAATTTCCGTTCCGGTGGAAGTGCAGACGCCGGGCGGAAACATTTCGCGGTTGCTGACGAATTATCCGGACTTGCACGTGGAAGAATGCGACGGGACCGAGCTGCTGGAAAGTTATGCCGCGTTGCGGCGGGCGGTGGAACATTGCCGCGCGCGCAAAGGTCCGGCGCTGGTGCACGCTCACGTGATCCGTCCTTATTCGCATTCGCTTTCGGACGACGAAAAACTTTACAAGAGCGAGACGGAGCGGTCGGCGGAAGCGCAGCGCGATCCTTTGCCGAAGTTTGCGTTGTTTTTGGTGCGCGAAGGGATCTTGGACGAGAGCGAGATCGAGGCGCTGGAAGCGGAAGTGGACAAGGAGATTGTGGAAGCCACCGACCGGGCGCTGGCGGCTGAGCTTCCGGCGCGCGAATCCATTTACAGGTGGGTGTATTCGCCGGACATCGATCCGACGTCGCGCGATTTCGAAGCCGCGCCGAAAAAAGAAGGCCATCCGAAGACGATGGTAGAGATGGTGTCCGCGACGCTGCTGGACGAAATGAAGCGCGACGAGCGGATTGTGGTGTTTGGCGAAGACGTTGCGGATTGCAGCCGCGAAGACAGCCTGAGCACGGTGAAGGGGAAGGGCGGCGTTTTCAAGGCGACCGCGGGGTTGCAGCGCAAATTCGGACCGCTGCGCGTTTTCAATTCGCCGTTGGCCGAAGCGAACATCGTGGGCCGTTCGATTGGAATGGCGATTCGCGGGCTGAAGCCGGTGCCGGAAATTCAGTTTTTCGATTACATCTGGCCGGCGATGATGCAGCTGCGGAACGAGCTGGCGACGATCCGCTGGCGTTCGGGCGGGCATTTCAAATCACCCGTGGTGATCCGCGTGGCGATTGGTGGGTATCTGACCGGCGGTGCGATCTATCACAGCCAGTGCGGGGAAGTGACGTTCACGCATATTCCGGGCTTGCGCGTGGTGATGCCTTCGACGGCGCTGGACGTGTGCGGGATGCTGCGGACCGCGATTCGCTCGGACGATCCGGTTTTGTTTCTCGAGCACAAGCATCTTTACCGGCAGCCGTACAATCGCTCGGAATATCCGGGGGCGGATTTCACGATGCCGTTTGGCAAGGCGCGCATGGTGCGCGAAGGCACGGATGTGAGCATCATCACGTACGGCGCGGTGGTGCATCGGGCGGAGGTGGCGGCGGCGGAGCTTTCGCGCGACGGGATTTCGGCGGAGGTTCTGGATTTGCGGTCGTTGAGTCCTTACGACTGGGACGCGATTGTGGCGACGGTGAGAAAGACGAATCGCGTGATGGTGGCTTACGAGGATACGCGGTCGTGGGGTTACGGCGCGGAGATTGCGGCGCGGATCGCTGATGAATTGTTCGATCAGTTGGATGCGCCGGTGCGGCGCGTGGCGGCGACGGATACTTTTGTGGCGTACCAGCCGAAGTTGGAAGATGCGATTTTGCCGCAGACGGAGGATATTGTGCGGGCGGTGCGGGGGTTGACGGATTATTAGTTGCGGTTGGGGTGGATTTGGCGAGAAGAATCTGACATTTTTCTTATGGCTGCGGTGAAAAGCAGATCCCTCGCTGCGCTCGGGATGACATTCGTTTTACTTTTGCGCTGATCCTAGAACCCCGAGGTCGGGGCATATTGTATCCTGACCTGACGTCGGCGACCACAGGATTCGAACTTCAGACGGTTGCCCTTCGTGAGTCTGCTCTGCCACAACAGGATTGAACTTGGAAATTATTGATTCACACGCGCACTTGGAGTCCGAGGATTTCGACTCGGACCGCGCGGCGATGCTGGAGCGCGCGCGAGCTTCTGGAGTGCAGGCGGTTTTGGCGATCGGGAGCGGCGGGTCGGGGCCGGACCGTCTGGACGCGGCGATTCCCTTGGCTGAGGAATATGACTGGATTTATGCCACCGTCGCCATTCATCCGCATCACGCCGGCCTGGCGACAGAAGAACATTATGCGCGATTAAGCGAACTGGCTGCGCACGATAAGGTGATCGCTTGGGGCGAGATGGGTCTGGATTATCACTACGAGGATCCGCCGCCCGAGGTGCAGCAGACCGTGTTCCGTCGGCAACTGGCGCTGGCGCGGGCGGCGAAATTGCCGATCGTGATTCACTGCCGCGACGCTTGGGATGATTGCCTGGCGATTTTGCAGAAAGAGTGGGCGCCGGCGGGGCTGGGCGGGATTTTTCATTGCTTCACCGGGACTTTGCGGGAAGCGCGGCAGGGAATCGAGATGGGATTTGTGGTGTCGTTCGCGGGAAACGTGACGTACCCGAAGATGCAGCTGCTACGCGACGTGGCGCGCGACTTGCCGCTGGAGAGTTTGCTGACGGAGACGGATTCGCCTTTTCTGCCGCCACAGGGACGGCGCGGAAAACGAAACGAGCCGGCGTTCGTGGTGGAGGTAGCGCAGACGCTTGCGAGTGTGAGAAACTTGGGCAGCGAAGAAGTTGCCTCCGCGACGGCGGCAAATTTCAGACGATTTTTCAGGCTGAGCGCCTAGGGGCACGGCGCTGCGGCCGAGGTGAACCTCGAGGATGGCTTTCGCTGTCCAATTGGCAAAAGGGATTTTTGACCTGGTTCGCGAGGATTTGGCGCTCGTCGAACAGGAAATTGCCGCGCAGAATAGCGCGGCCATTGAGCCGGTGTGTGAAATTTCGAGCTATTTGAGGGAAGGCGGCGGGAAGCGGCTGCGTCCGGCGCTGCTTTTGCTGGCGGCGGGAGCGTCGGGGTATCGCGGGAAGAGCGCGATACGGCTGGGCGCGGTGGTGGAGATGATTCACAGCGCGACGTTGATTCACGATGACGTGATTGACGGGGCCGACACGCGGCGCGGACGTCCGAGCGCGAATGCCCGCTGGGGAAATCACATGAGCGTGCTGGCGGGCGACTGGCTGTACATGCAGTCGTTCGAGATGGCATTGCGCGAGCGGAATTTTGCGGTGCTGGATATTTTGATTGACCTGACGCAGAACATGGTTGAAGGCGAATTGTTGCAACTGACGCGATTGGGGCAGATGGATTTGAACGAGGCGGAGGCTACCGAGCTCGCTTATCGCAAGACTGCTTGTTTGTTTAGCGGATGTTCGCGATTGGGCGCGGTTTTGGGTGAGCAGCCTAAGGAAGTGGAAGACGGCCTGGCGGATTATGGGCGGAATGCGGGTTTGGCGTTCCAGTTGGTGGATGATTTGCTGGATTTTACAGCTTCACCGGAGAAGCTGGGAAAACCCGTTTTGAGCGATTTGAAGGAAGGCAAGGTTACTTTGCCTTTGATTTTTGCTTTGCAGGCGCAGGCTGCGGGGCACGTGGGCGAGGGGAATGGCTCCGCGCATGCGGGCGCGAATGGCGACGGGCGGAGGATGGTGGCGAAAGTTTTAGAAGAGCGCGATTTCCGGAGTGTGCGGCCGGAGGAGATTACGTCTTTGGTGCGGGAGACTGGGGCCTTGGAACGGGCTACGCAGATGGCGAAGGAATATGTGGTGCGGGCTAAGGCTAGTTTGGAAGTTTTGCCGGATACGGAGTATCGGAGGGCTTTGTTGGCTGTGCCGGATTTTATTCTCGAGCGTGAGAATTAATTCCTCGCCGTAAAACGCATTCACCGCAGAGTACGCAGAGAAAACCTGAGGCAACATCCAAACGAGAATTTAAGGCAAATGCACGGACCGCGGCACGCGTGTGGGCAACGGTAAGGGCACGGCATGCCGTGCCCTTACCCCGTGAAATCATAGGAGTGCAGGTGCGTTCGCTAGTAGTGGAAGCGCCAGCGGAATTGGACGTAGATTTCGCGGGGGTCGTTGTAGTGAAAGCCGCCGAAGGTGAGGCT
>CAWIAM010000033.1:0-32445 GCA_963834215.1 uncultured Acidobacteriota bacterium
CGCGGCGATTGGAAACGTTGAGCGCGGTGAGCGACACCGTGTATTTGTCGCCGAAGTGCTTCCCGACGGAAAGATCGAAGGTGGTGTGCGGTGGCAGGTAGTTGCCGGGATATTGCGCGTTGGGCATGCCGTTGGTGAAGCCGGAACCGTAGTACACATTGGTTGAGGCGTACGACTGCCACGGCAGCGTGGCGTTGAACCCGATGTTGAGCGTGTTGCGCTGGTCGTGGTCCACCGGAGCATATCCGGGGGGCGGCTCGCAACTTGGCATATTGGCGGGGCAGATCAGGCCGCCCGTGAATGGCCCTCGCGCCTTCGCGATTTGATTCGAATAAGCCAAGTGAGCCTGGCCGCGCTTCCAGAGGCGGGGAGAGCGCAGAGTGAGTTCCCAGGCCTGGATCAAAGCGCCGTCCCAGGTGAGCGGCCAGAACAGGTTCGATTCACCGATATTGCTGTGATCGAGCCAATTTTTCGCGCGAGTTTGAAAAGTGTCGGCGTCCAATGCCCAACCGCGGAACGGGATGGTGACGCCGAACTGATGCTCTTCGTCGCGCTCGCCGTGCAGAGGGCCGAAAGCCAAGTTCTGGCTATTGGCTATGTTGAGCAGCGGCCCGGTAGCGGTCAGTAGCGGCGGGGCTTGGTAGAAGTCGCCGTAGAAGGCGCGGAATACGACGTTGATACGGGGGATCTGGACGGCGATACCCACGCGCGGGTCGGTGGCGTTCTCGACAACTTCCGGGACGGTTCCGACACCGGGGGCGTCAAAATGCGATTGGCGAAGGCCGGCGATCACGGTTAGCCATGAAGTGACTTTAAACCGATCGTTGAGGAAAACTTCGCCCAGGCCGCCGGTTACTGCTGCCGATGATGGGCCGAAGTTCTGGCAAGACGGATTGTTCGGCGGGACGCAAACGGTAAAGACGTTATTGAAGAAGTTGTTCTGGTGTTGCGCGAATCCATACGTTCCCACCTCGACGTTGTTTTTCCAAATCGTCCAGGCCAAGGTGGCTTGCAAGCCGCCGTAACTGGAGGTCTGGTTGACGTTGGTGATTACGGGGACGTCGTTCGGCGAAGCGTTGTAGCTCGCCTTGTTGTAGTGGTAGAAGGGCGAAACGGTGAGGAGCAAGTTGGGATTGAAAGTGTGGACCCAGGTGAATGCGACGTAACCATCGGGTTCGCGTTCGCTATCGCGGAGGCCGTAGCTCGGGAAAACCTGATTCCCGGATGAATTGGGATTGGGATCGTAGGGGATCTGGTAGTAGTCCTGGCGCAACGAGGCGACGAGCCGAAATTGGTTGGCGGGACTAGAATTGAAAATGAAGGACGCGAATCCTCCGTAGCCGTTTTCCGCGTCGTGAAAAACCTGGCCGATAGGTGGCTGCAAGCCGTAGTTGCTGCGGTTGGCGTTGACGCTGGCGTAGTAGGCGAAGCGCTCGGTATGGCCGCCGAAATTGAACTGATCGTTGGTCTGGAACCAATTTCCGAAAGTCGTGACGAGTTCCGCTTCGTTGTTTCGTTCGAAGCCGGTGCGCGGCACGATATTGAAGATGCCGTAGGTGCGATCTCCGTAGCTGGAGTCGTAACTGCCGCGCTGCACTTCGAGATAGTCAATGTCCTTGGGATCAATTTGCGGGCCGAGATTGGTGGCGATGTTGGTGTTGGGGATGGGCACACCGTCAATGAGCCATTCAAACTGGTGGCCGCCGCGCATGTGCAGCATGTCATGCGTGACATACGCGCCGGGAACGTAGTCGGTAATTATGGAAAGGCTGTTGGTGCGGTCGGCACCGGGAGTTTGTGCGACGTCCAGGCGATCGAGCAGCGTGGTTGGTGTGACCGAGTCCACGTTGACTGCAGGGGGTTCGCCGACGACGACAGTGGTTTGGTTCACGGAGGCGATGGCCAGTTGGAAGTGCAGAACGGGCGAGGAGCCGGAAGTGACGGTGAGGGTCTGCTCCACGGTCTGGAACTTGGATTGCGTGACCGTGATTTTGTAATCGCCAACCGGAACGGTCGTGAAGGTAAATTCGCCGTTATCGTCCGTTTGCGTGGTCTGGCTCCAATCCGACGTGACGGCCTGCAATTTCACCGTCGCGCCGGAAACCGGCCGGTGCTGCGGGTCGTGCACGATTCCCTGAATTTTTCCGAAGATGGTGGCGTGGAGAAGAGTGCCACCGAGCAGAAATACTGCGGCACACAAAGAAAAAGCGAGCTTGCGCATGATGCCTCCGTCGTATTTTTTATTTGGGAGAACTGCTCGACGGAACTAGCTGCGCGGAGGCTGGAACGGATTTGCGGCGAAGCCGGCGGATGGGGTTTCGGTGCGAGATTGGAACCCCGTGACGCGCGGCAAATTCAGGGCCTCGATTGATGCGAGTGCCGACGGCCGTGTGGGCGCCAGCGGCGAAACCAAGCCGTAGTCGAAGCGTTGGTGGCCGGGCTTCATGGTGCATTCGACGATGTGAGCGAGAGCGCCGTGTTCGCAGGACATGCCTTCATGGGTTGCATGTTGCGGCGCGCTGACGGGCATCGCATGATGCGGCGCATGCGGCAGGCAGCACATGCCGTTGCAAGTCATCGAATCCATTCCGGTGGCGCGGGCGAGCAATGCCAGCGGCGTCGCTAGCAGCGCGATGATCACGAGGATGGCTTGAATGCGGCGCATCGCAAAAAGGTTACCACAGATTGCTGAATTTGGATTTTTGGAGGCTGGCAGCGTCTAGAGGGATTTTTGTTGCACAGTTTGCGTTCGAAAAGGCATCGCGGTAGGCTGCCACTATCGTGCTGCCCTTCAAACTTATTTACGACGACAAGTATGATTTGAATCTGGGAACGCATGTCTTTCCTTCGCAGAAGTACCGAATGGTGCGCGACAAACTGCTGAAGGACGGGATTGCGGACGCGGAGGATTTTTTGTCGCCCGAGCCGGCGACGGACGCGGACATTTTGCGGGTTCATTCGCAGGATTACGTGCGGAAATTGAAGACCGGGAAGCTTTCTCGCGCAGAGGAGCTGCAGCTGGAAGTGCCGTACTCGGAGGAATTGATTTACGCGTGCTGGCTGGCTGCGGGCGGTTCGATTCTGGCAGGGCAGCGCGCGATGCGGGATGGGTATGCCGCGAATATCGGCGGAGGATTTCACCATGCATATCCCGACCATGGCGAGGGATTCTGCGTGATCCACGATGTGGCGGTGGCGATCCAGAGGCTGCGATTTGACCGAGCGATCGTGCGTGCGATGGTGGTGGATACGGACGTGCATCAGGGCAATGGGACGGCGGCGATCTTCAGCGGCGATGGAGATGTGTTCACGCTCTCGATTCACCAGGAGCATAACTATCCGTATCCGAAGCCGCCTTCTACTATAGATATCAATTTGGCGGACGGAGTGGGGGACGACGAGTATATGGCGATACTCGAGAAGAATCTGCAGCAGGCTCTCGCTGATTTCGGGCCGCAGATTATCTTTTATGTGGCTGGGGCTGACCCGTATCGCGAAGACCAGTTAGGTGGCCTGGCGCTGACGATGAGTGGTTTGGCGCAGCGCGACGCGTTGGTGATGGATTACGCGCGGCGGAATGGATGTCCGCTGGTGATTACTCTGGCGGGAGGGTATGCCAGGCGCGTGGAGGATACCGTGGCGATTCATGTGGGCACGATTTTGGCGATGCGCGACGCGGCGCGAGCGAAAGCGGCGAGCATGTGAGGGTGCGGAAGACGGAGGACTCGGCGATTCAGAGCGAAGCAGATCCCTCGCTGCGCTCCCTTCCCTCGTCAGGGCGAGCGGGATGACACCCGCTTCACTTTTTTGGCTAGCTTTGACGCGACATTATTTTCGTGCGGATGACGGCGCGACTAAGGCCGCGCAATGACGGCACGCTATTTGGATTGGGCTAGGGCGCCGGTTGCGGCCTGGATTGCGGTGTTGAGATTTTCTGTGAAGCCTTCGGGCGGGAAGCCGTTGATGCGATAAATGATTTTGCCAGCGCGATCGAAGACCATTACCGTAGGCAGGGAATCCACCTTCATGAAATCGTCCAGGCCGTCCGCGTAGACGATCGGTACATCCCACTTTTCATGGGCGATGAATTGCGGGACGAGGGACTGGTCCTCGTCGGTGTTCACGGCGTAAAAAAGGATCTCGCTGTTCCCGGTGTAACTTTTCGCGACACCCACGAACTCCGGTTCGAGTTCCTTGCACGGCCCACACCAGGTCGCCCAGAAACTAAGGACCAAAACTTTTCCTTTCGCGGCTGACAGCGGCACGGGTGTGCCGTCGAGTTTGCGCAGCGTGAAGGCGAAGGTGTCCTTCGCGTCCTTATTGCGCGACGCTCCCGCGCTGATTGAAGCGGCGGCCGCTCCCTGGAGGTCGTAGGCGGCGAGAACGGCTTGGCCGAGGCCTTCTTCGTTGCCGTGCACTTGACGCCAGACGTTTCCTAATTTCTTGCGAACGTCGCGGCGATTTACTTTTCCCGTGGGGCCGTTTTCGGGCAGGACGAACGCGAGCATGTATTCGTCAATGGCGGTAGCGGAATCGCGGCGCATTTCGGCGAGCTCGCCGAGCTGTTCGGCGGCAATGGCGCTGGGGTGGATTGCGTAGCTCATGTGCAGATCTTTGGCCGCGGCGTCGTAATCATGCTGGGATTTTTCAATCTGGCCGCGGAGATTGTAGAGCGCGGCGCGGAGCTGGTCCTGATTGTCATGCCAGTCTTCCAAGGACATGCGCGGAGATTTATCGGCCGGCTGGGATTTTTCGACGCGGTCGAGGACGCGCGTGACGTAGCCGGACGCGCGCGTGAGGCTGGGTTCATCGCCTTGCTGCTGTAAGAGGCCCACGGCGAGCATCATGATTTCGGAATCGTCGGGACGCACGGCGATGAGCTGCTCGGAATATTCGAGCGCGCAGGCGTTGTCTTGGACCTGCTCGCAGGATTCGACGAGCGCGCGATAGACAGCGGCTTTGCGAGGGGCGTCGGGGAAGCGCTTGAGATAATTTTTGAGATTGCGGACCAGGGCGCCGCGATCGTTGCCGGCATCGGCGATGGCTTTTTGCAGCTCGGTTTCGGGGTCGGCGTCTTTTTTCGAGATTTTATCGGTCGGCTGGCCGGGTGGGGCGGCGGTCGGTTGAGAATTTTGCGCGTGGGCGGCGGGGGTGACGGCGAGAAACAAAGCCATGGCGAGAATCGGGGCCGGGCGCATTTTGCGTCCGCGCGCGCGCGGTGGGAATGGCATCTAGAGGTTACCTTTGATTGTGGGTGCGCAGGGCATCTGAGGTTAATTCTAACGCGAAAATGCGTGGGAGACGCGAGTGTGGCGTGCGGAAGCGGCTTGCCGGAGTTGACGTGAGCGGGCGCAGTCCTCCTACGGCGGATCTTCGACAAGCAGCGCCCCTACGGGCCCGATTTTGGATTTTTGGCGATCGCACCAAACGCTTGTTGCCTGAACATTACTTTTATTTTAGAGAGATGCTGCCTGAGGAGGTTTGGACTTCTACTCGGGCTTTGCCGTCGCCTATGCGGGCGCGGAGTTCGTGTTTCATGGCTGTGCCTTCCATCATGATCGGAATCTCGGCGTCAATATCGCTGGAGCTGGAGCGTGCGTAGAGGCGGAAGCTCGCATTGGGCGGAACCTGCAAGATGACGTCGCCTGAGCTGGTGTGAATGTCCCAGTAGTTTGACTCGCCGGGATTGCCGTCCACGGTGACGTCGCCGGAGGAGGTGCGCACGCGGAGATCGGCGGAGGCGCCTTTGATGGTTACGTCGCCGCTGCCGGTGCTGCATTCGAGCGCGTCGCCGGGGCTTGAAATTTCCTGATCGCCGGAACCAGTGTGCAGACGAGTTTCGCCGTGCACGGAAGTGAGAGTGACGTCACCGGAACCCGCCGTGGCTTGCACCTGACCGTGAATATTGCTGAGCTCGATGGCGCCGCTGCCGGCGACGGCTTGCACATCGCCGCCGATATTCGAAGCGGTGATGCCGCCGGAGCCCGAGGTGAAGGTGGCCGGGCCTTTGACGCCGTCTACTTCCAGATCGCCTGAACCGGTGGTGGCGTGAATTTCTGCTTCGGCGGGAACGACGATGGAGTAGTCAATCGAGACGTCGTGGGGATGCTGGCCGGCGCCGCTGACGCGAATCAGATTGCCCTCCTGCGATACCGGCGGATTGGATTCGAGTTCACGGACGACGCGCTGGCCGCCTTCTTCGGACCAGGACTTCACCTGGATTTCGCCGTGGATGGTGACTTGGCCAGCAGGACCGGTGGTGACGTGTGCGTCTCCGCTGCCACTCGTGAGTTCCAGGTGGATGGGGCCGTCCACCGTGAAAGTTTTATCGAAGGTGCCTTCGGCGCTCGAACGAGAGCTGCATCCGGCGAGGAGCAAGCTGGCGAGAGCTGCGGATGCTGCGAATGTTCCGAGCGCTGCGCGTGTTTTCGATCCGCGCTTTGGTGATTTGACCATTTTGGTGGCTGGCATGATTGTTTGCGCGCTCGCTGCTCGCGGCTGGGCTTCCTTCCTATCAGAGATATACGAAGTTGTGCAACTAGAAGTTCCCGATGGGATCGGAACGCCAGAACCGAGGCTGCCCGCTTTGCTCCGAAAGGCGGGACAAAGCGGCCGCTACACAGGCAAAGGCAAATACTACGGCAAATACCTCGGCGTGAGGCCTCACTTCAATTTTAGGAGGGCGTTGAGGGAGCCTTGGCGGTAGCCTTCCAAATCTATCGTTACGAATGAAAAGCCGGCAGCTTTGACACCTGCGGCGATTTGGCTCGCGTTTTCCGGGTCGAGTCCGCGGGCGAGTTCGTCCTGGGCGAGTTCGATGCGGGCTAGTTCGCCGTGGGCGCGCACGCGAAACTGGCGGAAGTCGAGACTGCGCAAAACCGATTCCGCGCGATCTATTTTATCGAGGAGTTCGGGCGTAACGGCTGTGCCGTAGGGCACGCGGGAGGAAAGGCATGCGGAGGCGGGGCGGTCCCAGGTGATTAATCCAGCGCGCTGCGATAGAAAACGAATCTCGGATTTGTGAAGTGCCGCGTCGAGCAGAGGAGCGAGCACGTGATGCTCGCGAGCGGCTCGATGGCCGGGGCGAAAATCGTGAGTATCGTCGGCATTGATGGCGTAGGCGACGGCGCGGAACTGGCGGACGCGCGCGAGGGAGTCCATTTGATCGAATAGTTCGTCCTTGCAGTGGTAGCAGCGGTCGGCGTCGTTGGCGACGTAAAGCGGATTCGCGAATTCGTTCGTTTCGATGAATTCGTGGCGCAGCCCGGTGGCGACGATGAATTTTTCGGCTTGTTCGCGATCGTGGCGCGAAAAGCTGGCGGAAAGCGCGGTGATGGCTAGCGCGCGTTCTTGCAGTGTTTGTTGAGCGGCCCAGGCGAGATACGCGGAGTCGGCGCCTCCGGAGAATGCCACGAGGAGCGAATCGAGTTTGCGCAGGGCTGCAAACAGATCTTCCTGCTTCGCGAGCGCGCCGGCTCCGTCAATTGCGGGGGCTGCGGCGGTAGCGATCGATGTCGGAGCCTTGTAGGTCATGTCCAAACCAGTATAGCTGATGTGCCGCTACTGGAAATCGAGCATCACGTCAACTTTCGCGCTATTTTGATCTTCCTGGAGGAAGCGGCCGATCTTTTCGTAATGGACGGGCAGACCGGCGAATGCTTGCTTGATCCCAGTGGCCAGGAATTTTTCGTACATGTCTTTATCGAAGATCGCGTCCGAAGCAATGGGGAAACCCGCGCGGATGCGGCGTTCCCCTTCGAGAGAGAGGCCGGTGAGCACGAGATTGCCCATGTGGTATTGCGGACCTTCGTTGATGGTGACGCGGTAGATGACGTGAGCGGTTTTTTCGTCGAACTGCGGTTCGTGATCGAGGGACGCATCGAGGAAGCCCGCTTGACCGTAGGCGGCGCGAACGCGTTGCCAGATGACTTCGATCTTATTGCCGTCGGCGGGAGAGCCGGGTTGCAGGTCAACGAGCTGATCAAGATTGGGTGACGCGATGGAAGAGTTTCCCTTCCATTCGACGCCGCCCCACTCATAGGCCGGTCCAACGATGATCGGCGCGGAGATTACGAGCGGGCCGGAAAGCGAATCTGGTGATTTCGAAGCGAATTGGGCCACTGTGGGTCCGAATTGAACCTGCAAGTACGAATGCTCCAGGTAAATCGGGCGCACTTGTTCGAATTCGAAAAGCTCGATGCGGCTGCGGGAATAGGGCTTGCCGATCAGGTCGGAAAGGCTCGCCTGGATGGCGCGGTCATTTTTCGCGAGCGCGTCGTTGAATTCGATGGATTGCACGGTGAGGTCGGCGTCGTCCACGCGAAATTGCTGGACCATTTGATTTTCCACGGGCATGGAGATGACCTGATGGGTTACGTGGGCGTGAACGCCGCGTTGATCGAGAGCCCGGACGAGCGCGTCGGACATGGCGTCAAGAACGGTGCCTTTGGCGGGAGCGCTGCCATTGAAGAGGATTCCGGAGGCTTTCAGGCCGGCGGCGAGTTCGTCGTCACTGATCCAGGGAAAATTGTCGAAGGTGACCGGGAGCAACGGAGCGTCCGCAACTTCGTAGCTAACTTTGACGCCGGTGCCGACGGTGGAGAAGCGATAGTGAATATTCTCGAAGAGGCCAAGCTCGGCCAATTTGTCGGCGGCGCCTTGCAATTCGTCGCGGTTGACTTCCTGGCCCGCGCGCAAGCCGATTGCTGAGGCGATCTGCGCGGAAGTGAAGCGTTGCGAGCCGGTTATCAGGACGGAATCGAGGTGAGCGGTTCCGGCTGGAGCGCTCTGCGCAAAAGCTAGAAGCGTGGACGAAGGCAGGACGGCTACTATGCAGAAAGACAGCAGGAAAGTCATCAGGAGCGTAAATGCGCGAGTTGAAGTATGGATATGCTTCATTCCGTAATTCTAGAACAGAGGATGCAGAAGAGTAAGCGCGGAATCGCCCGGCGACGGTCGGCGCGCGGCGCGCGATTATTCCACCGTAACGGATTTGGCGAGGTTGCGGGGTTGGTCTACGTCGCAGCCGCGGCGGACGGCTATGTGATAGGCGAGGAGCTGCAGCGGGACTATTTCGAGAATGGGCGAGAGGATTTCTGGGGCTGCGGGGACTTCGACGATGTGGTCTGCGACCTCGCGGGTTTGGCGGTCGCCTTCGGTGATGACGGCTACTACGATTCCGTCGCGCGCTTTCACTTCCTGGATGTTCGAGAGGGTTTTTTCGTAGCGGGTCATGGAGGCGGGGTCGGATTCATCGCGCGTGGCGATGACGACGACCGGGAGATTTTCGTCAATCAGGGCGTTGGGGCCGTGCTTCATTTCGCCGGCGGGGTAACCTTCGGCGTGGATGTAGGAGATTTCTTTCAATTTGAGCGCGCCTTCGAGGGCGATGGGGTAGTGGATGCCGCGCCCGAGATAGAGAAAATCCGTGTGGCGGAAGAGCAGGCGACCGAGTTCTTCGAGTTCCGCGTCATGCTGGAGGATCGTTTCGATTTTGTGGGGGACGCGCGTGAGTTCTTGCATCAACTTGGTCGCGACCGCCGGAGTGAGTTTGCCGCGGACTTGCGCGAGGTAGAGGGCGGTGAGCATCAATGCAGTGAGCTGGCCGGTGAAAGCTTTGGTGGAAGCGACGCCGATCTCCGGGCCGGCGTGCGTGTAGATCGTGCCATTGGCTTCGCGCGTGAGCATCGCGCCAACGACATTGCAGATGCCCAGAACTTTCGCGCCTTTTAGCTTCGCTTCGCGGACCGCCGCGAGAGTGTCCGCGGTTTCACCGGATTGGCTGATGGCGATGACCAGATTTTCCTTGCTCACTATGGGATCGCGGTAGCGGAATTCGCTGCCGTAGTCTACTTCGACGGGAATGTGTGCGAGCCGTTCGATCATGAACTTTCCGGCTAGGGCGGCGTGCCAGCTGGTGCCGCAGGCGATGATCTTGACGGACTGAAAATTCTGAAATTCCTGTTCGCTGATGTCCATCTGATCGAGAAAGACTTGGCCGTTTTCCTGCGAGATCCTGCCGAGGAGCGTGTCGCGGACGGCGCGCGGCTGTTCGAAGATTTCCTTCTGCATGAAATGCTTGAAGCCGCCCTTTTCCGCCATGATGGGGTCCCAGGCGACATGTTGCGCGGGGCGATTGATGGGATGGCTTTGAAAGTCCATCAGGCGGACGCCTTGCGGAGAGAGGACCGCGACTTCACCATCGCCTAGAAAAAAGACGCTGCGGGTGTGCTGCAGGATGGCGGGGATGTCGCTGGCGACGAAGAATTCGTTTTCACCGAGACCGACGACGATGGGTGGACCGAGGCGCGCGGCGACGATTTTTTGCGGATCGCGCGTGGAGAGGGCGACGAGGGCATAGGCACCGCTCATTACCGTCACCGTTTTAAGGACGGCTTCTTCGAGCGATTTGCCCTTGGAATATTTTTCGATGAGATGCGCGATGATTTCGGTGTCCGTCTCGGTGACGAATTTGTGGCCTTCGGAGATGAGTTGATGCTTCAGCTCGAGATAATTTTCGATGATGCCGTTGTGGACGACTACGATTTCGCCGGTGCAGTCGCGATGCGGATGCGCGTTTTCTTCGGTGGGGCGCCCGTGAGTGGCCCAGCGCGTGTGGCCGATGCCGTAGATTCCGTCGAGCGGCGTGATGCGAATGGATTCTTCCAGGTTTTGCAGTTTGCCGGGAGCGCGGCGGATTTCGAGCTTGCCGTCAGGTTGCACGACGGCGATGCCGGCGGAATCGTAGCCGCGATATTCGAGGCGCTTGAGGCCGTCGAGAATAACCGGGACGACGCGCTTGGGACCGATGTATCCGACAATGCCGCACACGGATTTTGCTCCTGGATGCTGCCTTGGCATTGAATGCGCGGGCAGCTGGGCCTTTTATTAGGTTAGCACATTGGTTGGACTAGCGAATGACGCGGTCGTGGGCTGTGCGGGGAGCGCAATTTCATACGGGATGCCAGCAGCTCGTTTTCTTCGGATTGGACGGAAAAGCAGATCCCCCCGCTCCGCTCGGGATGACACTCGCTCCATTTTGTCCGCGAGAAATGTCTACAACACCCGTGGCGCCTGCGCGCTTGCTATTCGACGATCTCGAAGCGGAATTCTTCGATTATGGGGTTGGTTAGGACGTCTTTGGCGATGCGTTCGACTTGAGTTTTGGCGTCTTCGCGGCTTAGGCCGTCGAGGGCGAGGACGAAGAATTTGCCCTGGCGAACGTCCTGGACTTTCGAGAAACCCAGCGAGGACAGGGCGCGTTGGATCGTTTGACCCTGCGGATCAAGAACGGTGAGTTTCGGCATAACCCAAACGTGTGCTTTCATCGTTGCAATTATACCAGCCCGGCGGATTTCGCCGCCGCACGAAAATCAACGAGCAATTTGCGCTTGTCGTCGGGCGTGAGGAAGGCGGCGTGAAAACTTTGCTCGGCGAGTTGCACGAGTTCCTGATTGGTGAGGCCGAGGGACGCGACTTTGGAATATTCGGTGAGCAAATCGGTGTGAAACATTCCGGGATCGTCGGTGGAGAGAGTGACGACGAGCCCGCGGCGTATGAAAGCAGGAAGAGGATGGTCTTGCAGTCCGGCATCGAGTTTTTCGGCCTGGCGGGCGAGAGCGCCTGTACACAAATTGCTGGTCGGGCAATTTTCCAGAACGACGCGCCGGGTGGCGAGCGATTCAGCAAGCGCAGGATCGCGCATCACGGCGATGCCGTGTCCAATTCTTTCGGCGCCGAGTAATTCCAAGGCTTCGGTTACGGATGACGGGCCGCCAACTTCCCCGGCGTGGCAGACGATGCGCAGGCCCTCGTGGTGCGCGAAATCGAACGAGGCGCGAAAATTGATCGTGGGGTAAGCCAGTTCGTCGCCGCCCATGCCAAACGCTACGACGCCCAACGGCTGCAGCTTGGACGCCCAGCGTGCGACTTCCATGGCCGGATCGGGACCGAATTGGCGGGTGGCATCGAGAATGAACGCGGTGCGCAGGCGGCTGAAAGGCACGGACTGCGCGACTTCGCGGATGGCCGTGATATTCGCTTCCAAATTTTGCATGCGGCGGAGCATGACGCCCGCTGAGATAGTCACTTCGGCGTAGACGACATTCTGGCGCAGCAATTCCTCGCAGAGCTGACGGGTGATGAGCGCGTAATCTTCGGGTGTGCGGAGGAACGAGGTGACCCATTTGAAAGTTTCCAGGAAGCCGTTGAAATTTGTGTAGTTGTAGCGGCGTGTGACTTCCTCAAGAGTCAGCGTGACGCCGTGACGCGCAGCGAGCTCGACTGCCAGGGCCGGGCGAACGGAGCCTTCGAGATGCAAGTGAAGTTCGGCCTTGGGAAGCGCGTCAACTACGGTCGGTGTTCTGGTTGGCTTCGTTTCTGAGCTCATTTTATTGCGACGGCAATTGTGGACGGCCTGCGTTGATCCAGGCAGACATCCAGTAAGAGCCTACATCGGTGGAAGCGTCCGAAAGTTGCCGAACCAGAATCACGCCGGCGAGCGCATAGAAGCGATCGTAATAATCTTCCTTGTAGCCGGTGAGTCCTTCGTGTGCGCGAAGGTCGGCGAGCAGCACATTTTCCAGCCAGGAGTGCGCGGTCAAGCAATCGTCGAACGCGTGGTCGGTGGGATCATGAATGAGGGCGGCTTCATTGGGCTTGACGAAGAAGAAGAGCTGGTAGCGATCCACGAGTCCCGTGGAGAAGCGTTCGTTGACGCCGGGCTGGCCGGACAATTTTCCGTCCATGTTCAGCGTGGTGTTGAAAGGATCGTGCGCTGCGGTCACGTAGTGAGCGAGGATTGCGGCGGAAAGACGAACCTGGCCCCAGTCGTGTTCGCGAAAGGCATCCGTGAGTTTTTTGCTGTAGAGGCCGATTTGCCAGGGCAGCAGGCCGTACTGCTCGAGGGTGCGGCGATTGTATTTAGCGATGGCCGCGTTGTACTCGCGGGGCAATGCCAGATACGGGAAAGGGCCGTAGTGATCGAGCTGAATGAAATCCGCGCGGCGGTTGGTTGCGCTAGCCGAAACGGATTCGTCGGTGGCAGTGACACGTTGAACCAGAAATTGGCGGTTATTGTAAAAGAAAGGCTGCATTTCCGGCGGGAGCGTGTCCACGGCTTTGTTGGTTACGAGGCGATCGGCGGTTTCACCCCACCCGAAAGATGATGCGATGCCCAGGACAGAAATTCCCAGGGCCAGGACGAGCGCACCTTGAAGCCCGCGACGCATTACGGCATTTTCCTCTTTGCTGCCGCAGCTTGCAAATTGGCGTCCGAGAGCTGGCTGTGTTTGCGGCCGTAAGAATAATAAAAACACAAGCCGATGATCAGCCAGACGAAGAAACGAATCCAGTTCGTAATCGGCAAGCCGGCCATCAGCAGCAGGCAAGTGAGGATGGTGACGATCGGAGCGAGGAGGCCGCCGGGAGCGCGAAATGCGCGGGGCCGATCCGGCTCGCGAAAGCGCAGGATCAAGACTCCGGCGCCGACAAGCGCGAACGCGAAGAGCGTGCCGATATTCGAGAGGTCCGCGAGAGTGCCGATGTCTAGAAGTCCGGCGGGTATGCCGACGAGAAAGCCGGCGACGATCGTGGAGAAATCCGGAGTGCGAAACCGTTTGTGGACGCGGCTAAAAACGCCGGGAAGTAGTCCATCGCGCGACATGGCGAACCACACGCGGGCTTGGCCCAGTTGAAAAACGAGCAGGGAAGAAATCATTCCCAGCAGCGCGCCGATCAGCACGATCAGTTGGATATTTCCGAAATGCAGGCGCTTCAGGGTATTGACGACGGGCGCGGCATCGTCCATCAGAGTTTCCCAGCGCACCAGGCCGGTGAGGATCACCACCACGGCGATGTAAAGGATCGTGCAAACGATCAGAGTGGCGATAATGCCGATGGGCAAGTCGCGTTTGGGATCTTTGCACTCTTCCGCGGCAGTCGAAACCGAGTCGAAGCCGATGTAAGTGAAGAAAATGATCGAGCCGCCGGTGAGGATTCCGGGCCAGCCATTGGGTGCGAAGGGATGCCAATTGGCGGGATGAACGAAGTGCGCGGTGAAAATCACGAAGACCATGATGGCCGTGATTTTCAGGGCGACCATGATGTTATTCGCGTTGGCGGATTCGCGGATACCGCGCACCAGAATGACGGTGAGCAACATCACGATGATGAACGCGGGCCAGTTGAAGCCGAAGTGCCAGCCGGGACCGTACAGTGGATTTCCCTGGAGGTCGGAGAGTCCCGAGGGAAGGTACGCGGGAGTAATCCAGCGCAGATTCGGATGAATATTGAACCAATCGAGAAGATTGACGACGTGCGCGGAGAAGCCGACGCTGACGGCCATATTGGAGACGGCATATTCCAAGATTAAATCCCAGCCGATGATCCAGGCGATCAGTTCGCCCATGGTGGCGTAGGTGTACGTGTACGCGCTGCCGGCGATGGGGATCATAGCGGCGAGTTCGGCGTAACAGAGCGCGGCAAATGCGCAGACAATTCCCACCAGCACGAAGGATAAGGCGATCGCGGGGCCGGCCCCGGGGCGTCCGAATGACGCGGAGTGATAGATCAGATATTCGAGCAGCGGGGCATTGAGGATGGATTTGAATTCGAGCTTTTGGCCGGCGATCGCGGTGCCGATGATGGTGAAGATTCCGGAGCCGATCACGGCGCCGATGCCGAGGGAGGTGAGACTCAGCCAGCCGAGGGATTTCTTGAGCCGCTTATCGGGCTCCTCTGAATCGGAGATGAGTTGATCAATATTCTTTCTGCGGAAGAGCTGTGCGCCCAATCGTCACCCTCCTCGAGCGAAGCGAGCAACTGTACCTTGCGATGCGCTTCCGCGCAACTTCTAGTGACGGTGTATCGAGCGCTTTTTCGGCGGAGCGGGCGCTCGCTTGATCATCCTACAGCAGACCGAGTGCGGCGCGCCGGACTTGTGCGAGTTCGGTGCTTGAACGTGGGCGATATTTCAGGCCAGCTGCAGGTTCGCGTAGCGTTCGACGAGTTTCTTCGCGCCGTAGTCCTGGAAGCTAACGGTTAGCCGACGCTCTTCGCCTTCGCCCTCGACGCCGATGATTGTGCCGACGCCGTATTTGGCGTGTCGGACGCGCTTGCCGATCAGGGGATCTTTCGTTGCGCCGCGGGGAGAGCGAGCGCCGGGTTGGCCGTAGGGAGTGCGGCGCTTCTGTCGATAAGCAGTGCCGTCGGAATAGTCGGGATCAGGCTCGTAGCGGCGCGTTTCGCCGGGATCCGATTGCGAGCCGAAAGCAGCTTCGATGAGGTCGCCGGGAATTTCAGCGAGGAAGCGCGATGGCAGCGAGGCGCGCAAGCGTTCTTCACCGTAGCTGCGGCGATAGACCGCGCGCGACAGCGTGAGAGATTGCTTCGCGCGCGTCATGCCGACGTAAAAGAGGCGGCGCTCTTCTTCCACTTCCGCGGCGGTGCCGAGCGCGCGGCCGTGGGGCAGGAGGCCTTCTTCGAGGCCGGCGAGAAAGACGGCGTCGAATTCGAGGCCTTTGGCGCTGTGCAGAGTCATCAGCGAGACGGGGATGGTGTCGTCGTATTCGTCGGAATCGCTGGCGAGCGCGGCGCTATCGAGGATGTCCTCGAGGGTTTGGCCTTGCTCGGTGGCTTCGGCCATGGCGTTCGCGAGTTCGCGAAGGTTTTCCGCGCGTGAAGAGTGCTCGAGATTATCCTGCTGTTCGACCCAATCAAGATAACCGGTGCTGCTCAAGACGCGTTCGATCAATTGCGCGGGCGGCAGGTCTTTGCATTCCGATTGGAGGTCTTCGATCAATTTGCAGAAGGAACGCAGCGCGCCGCTGAATTTTTTTCCGGTGAGAAATTCGCCGTTGCGGATTACGTCCCAGAGAGATTGCGAGGTTTCCCGGGCGCGCGCTTCGAGCGCAGCTACGGTGACGGCGCCGATGCCACGCGGCGGGACGTTGAGCACGCGAAGCAGCGCGACGTCGTCTTCGGGATGGAAAATCAGGCGGACGTAGGCAAGCGCGTTGCGGACTTCGGCCCGTTCGTAAAAGCTGAAACCGCCGACCACGCGGTAACGGATGCCGAGGCGGCGGAGGACTTCTTCAAAGGAGCGCGATTGCGCACCGGTGCGATAGAGGACGGCGAGGCGCGCGTCCGGATCATTGCGGACGAGTGAAGAAAGCTGAGCGCTGATGTATTCCGCTTCGGCTGAGGAGTCCGGCGCTTCGTAAAAGCGCAGGCGGCCGCCGGCGCCTAGCGTGGCTTGGAGAGTTTTGCCGAGACGATCGGAATTGTTTTTTACGACGGCGGCGGCGGCGTCGAGGATGGTTTGGGTGGAGCGGTAATTTTCTTCGAGGCGAATAATCTTCGCGTCGGGAAAATCGTGCGTGAAGCGCTTCAGATTTCCAGCGCGGGCGCCGCGCCAGGCGTAGATGGACTGGTCTTCGTCACCGACGACGCAGACATTTTTGCGCGTGCCGGCGAGCAAGCGGACGAGCTCTTCTTGCGAGCGGTTGGTGTCCTGGAATTCGTCCACCATGATGTAGTGAAAACGCGAATTCCAGGCGGAGCGGACGTCGGCGTGATCGCGGAGGAGATCCACGGCGCGGAGAAGAAGATCGTCAAAATCGAGCGCGCTGGCTTTGCGCAGGATTTCGTTGTACGCGCGGAAGACCGCGGCGGTCTCCTTGCGCGATTCGTCGCGGGCTTGCGCGGCGCTGGCTTCCATGTCCTCGGGAGTGAGGCCGTGATTTTTGGCGTAGCTAATTTGGGCGCGCATCGCGCGAGGCGGGTAATCGTCGGTGGAGAGATCGAGTTGGGCGAGGGCGCGTTTTACGGCGGCGGTTTGGTCGTCGTCATCATAGATTGCAAAATCGCGCGGCAGGCCGAGGTGATGGGCTTCGCGGCGGATCAGTCGCGCGCAGAAGGAATGAAAAGTGGAGACCCAGACGTCGGAGGCGTCGCGTCCGGTGACCCGGAGGAGGTCGCCGATGCGGTCTTTCATCACGGCGGCGGCTTTATTGGTGAAAGTGACGGCCAGGATGGCGCCGCCGGGGACGCCCTTTTCGATGAGGTGAGCGACGCGGTAGGTGATGACGCGCGTCTTGCCGGTGCCGGCGCCGGCCAAAACGAGCAGCGGGCCTTCGGTTGCGAGCACAGCTTCGCGCTGGCGCTCGTTGAGTTTGTCGAGGAGCGTGGACGATGAGGTGGAATTATTCAAGTGCAAATTCTAACTGAGCGGATGGGATTGAGCAATTTTCGATTCAGAAGCGGAATTTTGACGCGGGAGTTTTGTGTCCACCACGAATTGAAGAAGCCGAGCTTCATTGCACGTTGATCACGAATAACGCAGCACGGTAGATGCGGTCACAAGGTTCCTGAGCGTAACCACGCACAGTGATTGAAGGAATTTCGGCGGACCCGAGGATGACTGCTCACCGCGGGCGCGGAGCTTCGAGATATCGATGAATTGCTTCGCTCGCAAGGCTTCCAAAAGAATTGAAGTCGTCCCTGAAAGGAAAAGTGAACTCAACGGGTCTCATTACACGTAGCGGCCGAACGCGAACCGTGATGGTCACGTCAGTTTCGTCAACAATCCACACTTTCCATCTCCGGCCTTCACACTTTATTGTGGGGACGTTTGGTGACATTTGGCGTCCGGTATTTCCTTTGTTCTGGAAACTGCACAACATCTAACCTCAGGATTTGGAACGCGTCAAGCCTTTCGCGCGCCGAAGCGCGCGATGAAACTCTGTTACAATCGTGTGATTTTTCCAGGGCGTTTTTCGAATATGAATCGCAAGCACTTTTTCGTTTGGCTGCAGGGGCTTGTCGCGACGATGGGCGGCAGTGGATTATTCGTGGTGACATTTTTCGATTCTTCGTTTCTGGCGTTTCCGTTTTTTCCGGATGCAGTGGTGATGCAACTTTGTTTCCAGAAGCCGGCGCGCATGCCTTATTACGCGGCGATGGCGGCTTTTGGATCTTTGTGCGGGTGCGTGCTGCTCTACTGGGTGGCGAAGAAGGGCGGGGAAGCATTTTTTCACCGGCACGCGCGGGGGAAGGCAGAGAAAATTAAGGAGTGGGTGGACGCGAACGGATTTCTGAGCGCGTTCGTTCCGGCGATTTTGCCGCCGCCGTTTCCGTTCAAGCCGTTCGTTTTGGCCGAGGGAGTTTTTCAGGTGCCGGCGCGGACTTTCATCATGGCGATACTACTGGGGCGGGGATTGCGGTACGGCATCGAAGGAATTCTGGCGGTGCGGTATGGAGTGGCGACGCTGACTTTTTTGAAATCGCACGGCGCGGCGTTTGTTCTTGGAATCATTGCGTTGGTTTTGGTGTTCTACGTTGTTACGCACTTTGTGTTTCACGGAACTTTCAGCGAAATCGTAATCGGCCAATGATGGCGGTCTGAAGACCGCCCGCCCTACAAACCCTCGCACGAACTCAGCGATTCGGGGAACTTGCGTAGAAGAGTGCTTCGTCGATTACTTTCTGGTTGGGATCCACATCTACTACCGCGACGATATCGTCTGGGCTGGAGTCGTTTGGCGCGAAGCGCAGGTCGCGGATGGTGACGCGGTAGCCGGTTTCGCACGGCTCGCTGCTGGCTAGCGGGAAACGAGCGTAGGCGAGGAAGCGCTTGGCCGCTCCAATTTTTTGCGCGGCTTCGAGCGCGGCGGAATCTTGCGGCTTGTAGTGCGGTATCGCGCGATCGGGGTCGAATTGCGCGCCTGGGGCTAGCGAGATTTCGGCGTCGTTGATTGCGTTGTCGGTGGATATTACGGCGCGCCAGCGGAATGGCGAGTAGGCGGTGGGAAACGCGCCGACGTCGAGCGGCGGCTGGCCGTGGTATTCGCGTGCATTGAGGAGGTCAATCGCGCGGCCATGGAGTTCAGCTCGCGCACCGACATAAATCAGAAGAAGGAGCAGCGCAATTGCTGCTGCGCCTTGGCCCCGAGTGTTCTTCTTGCGTTCTCCGATTTCTTCACCGACCAGCCGAAAAAGCTCGGGCAGCGCGATGCCCAGTATGAGAATTACCAGGGTCCAGAGATCGAGATTGGTGAGTAGATCGCCGGCGATCCATCCTTGGCGAAACGGCCAGAAAAGGCGTATGCCGATGCCGCTGGCTAGATCGAACAGGACGTGCGCGGCGGTGCCCACGGCACAGACGGCGAACGCGGGCAAAAATGTCAGCGCGGGATGCGTGGAAGCGGAATTTTTTGCTCGTTGATTAAGATCGACCAAACAAAATCCGGCCGCTACTGCAGCAGCGAGGAGCGCAGAGCCGAGTAGGGAATGCAGAACCGTGCGGTGAAAACTGAGAAAGGCACTGGCGCCGCCAAGATAGCTGAAGTAATCGAGGTCGGCTGCGACGCCCGAGACCACGAGCATAGCGATGCCGAAACGCGGTAAGTGTTTCTGTCCGGCTCGCGCGAGGAGCAGTGAGGTCAGCGCGTGGGTGACTGGCTCCACTGTGGCGTGCCTCTCAATTTGTGGTTATTGCGTGCGTTTCCGCACTTTGCGGCGAAAATTCAAAGCAGATCCCTCGCTGCGCTCCCTTCCTGCGTCAGGGCAGGCGGGATGACATCCGCTTCAATTTTTCAGCGCACCTTGAAGTCCCGCCCTTCCGGCGCAACATTTGCCGCACCAGCTTGCTACTTCAGGGTCGCGGGCGTTAGCAGCGAGAGCGCGTCCGGCACGATACGGAATTTCAGCGGGAGGCTGCCGATTGGCTCGCCGTCCACCTGCGCAAACACTTTCGCGCCATTCGCGGATTCGCAAATCACTTCGGTGTGCTTCCAGGCTTCGATTCCTTGCATGTTGCGAAGCTTGCCGAGCCACAGCGCGGGCAGGCATGCGAGATAGCGAAGCCGGCTGCGCGTGGAATTGGTGAGAAATTCGAAGGAATCTTCGAACAGGCTTGCGCCCGTGGTGATTTTGAAAGGGCCGCCGTAATTGACCGTGCGGCCGACGACGAGAATCGAGGCGAGGCGCTCATGGCCATTCGAGTGCACGCGCATTTCGGGAAAATTGTAGCTGAAAAGCTGGCGAGCGCCTTCGGCCCAATAGGCCAGAACGCCGGCGCGTTTTTTCAATTCGCCGTTGACCGCGTTGACGATCGCGCCGTCCGGTCCCGCGCCCGCGACGCTGAGAGAAATAGCGGCCTTCGGGCGGCAAGTCGGCGGAATGCGTGCCGTTCGTGGAGGTGGCGAGGCCGAGCGCGATGCGGCGAATCACGCCTTCGGAAATCAGGCGCGAGGCATGCGGGATATCCCAGGGGATGCCGAGTTCTTTGGCGAGAATATTTGCGGTTCCGGCTGGCAGCAGCGCCATCGGGACCTGGCTTCCCGCCAGGCCATTGATAATTTCGTTGATGGTGCCGTCGCCGCCGCAGGCGATGACCATGCCGCGGCGTTGGTTGACGGCTTGGCGCGCGATTCCCGTCGCGCTGCCGCCGGCAGTGCGTGGCGGCGAGTTCGATCGCGATTCCGTGCGTCTTTCAGAATACGGACCGCTTGCTCGATTTCAGCGAAGCGGCGATGGCGGCCGCGTCCCGCTGGTCGGGTTATAGATCAGCAGCGCGTCTTGAATTCCGTGGGGCATCGAGTTCGGCGAATCCTGTAGAAGCAAACGCGCATTGTATAATATCCGGCGAATTTATGGATTGCGTTACTCCGGGGTTTCCATGGCCAAGAACGCTGCGCTGGTGAAAGAGATCGAGCGGCTGCGCGAAAAACTCCGCCATCACGAATATTTGTATCACGTGCTGGACGATCCGGAAATTTCCGACGCGGCGTTCGACAAGCTGATGAACCAGCTGAAGAAAATTGAAGCCGAGCATCCGGAACTGGTGACGCCCGATTCGCCCACGCAGCGAGTGGGCGGCGCGCCGCGCGAAGGATTTCAAACAGTGCCTCACAAGACGCCGATGATCAGCCTGGACAATGCGTTTTCGTTCGAGGATCTGGCCAATTTCGACCGCCGCGTGCGGGAATTGACCGGGCGCGAAAAAATCGAGTACATCACGGAGCACAAATTCGATGGGCTGAGCATGTCGTTGATTTATGAAAAAGGTGTGCTGGTTCGCGCGGTGACGCGCGGCGATGGCACGACTGGCGAAGACGTGACGCCGAACGTGCGCACGATTCGTTCGATTCCCCTGGGGATCGGCGCAGCGGATTTGAAAAAGGCGGGTATTCCGAGTTCGTTCGAGGTGCGCGGCGAAGCGATCATGACGCGGAAGGCGTTTGACGCGATGAACGAGCAGCAGGACGTTCTGGGGCTGAAGCGCTACGCGAATCCGCGGAATGCGGCGGCGGGTTCGGTGCGCGTGTTGGATCCGAATATCACTCGTTCGCGGAATTTGGGATTTTTCGCGTACTACCTGCTCGTGGATGGACGCGCGCCTAAGAAGCGGCATTCCGAGGTGCTGGAGACGCTGAGCGCCTTGCGGTTCAAGGTGAGCGAAGATTGGGAATTGCTTAAGGGAATCGAAGAAGTGGAGAAGTACATCAATCGCTGGGATTCGAAGCGCGAGAAATTGGGATTTGATATAGACGGCATCGTGGTGAAGGTGAACGAAATCGGATTGCAGAACGAACTGGGCTACACGTCGAAAGCGCCACGCTGGGCGATTGCTTACAAGTATCAGGCGCATCAGGAAACGACTTTGTTGAAACAGATTGAAGTGAGCGTGGGGCGGACGGGCGTGCTGACGCCTTTTGCGGTCTTCGAGCCGGTGCAAATTGGCGGCGTGACCGTGACGAAATCCACTTTGCACAATATGGATGAAATCGCGCGGCTGGGAGTGCACGCGGGCGATACGGTGCTGGTGGAGCGCGCGGGTGAAGTGATTCCGCACGTGCTGAAAGTGGTGAAGCACGGAAGCGAGGAGAAGGAATTCAAGATGCCGGAGAAGTGTCCGGTGTGCGGGACGCGCGTGCGCCGCGCGGAAGGCGAGGTGGCGTACCGCTGCGTGAATGTTTCTTGCCCGGCGCGGCGGCGGGAGTCGTTTCTACATTTTGCAGGGCGCCATGCGATGAATATCGATGGGTTGGGCGAAAAAGTGGTGGACCAGTTTCTTGAGAAGCAGATGATCAAGGACTTCGCCGACCTGTACAAGCTCGATCTGGAAGAGGTGGCCGCGCTGGATCGTATGGGCGAGAAATCGGCGCAGAATTTGCTGGATGAGATTGCGGCCAGCAAGAAAAACAGTTTGGCACGTTTGATTTATGCGATCGGGATCCCGTTTGTGGGAGAGCGTACTGCGCAATTGCTGTCCGAGCATTTTGGCTCGATGGACAAATTGGCGGAGGCGAGCGCGGAGGAACTGGTCGAGGTGGGAGAGGTGGGGCCGAAGATCGCGGAAGGAGTGCGCGAATTCTTTTCGGAGTCGGCCAACCGGAAATTGATCGAGCGCTTGCGCGCTGTGGGCGTCAATATGAAGGAAGCGCGACGCGAACTGAAGGATACGCGGTTTGCGGGAATGACGTTTGTGTTTACCGGAACGCTGGAGCGGCGGTCGCGCGAAGATGCGGAAGCTTTGGTGGCAGCGCATGGGGGCAAGGCGGGATCTTCGGTTAGCAAGAAGACAAATTATGTGGTCGTGGGCAGCGATCCGGGATCGAAATTCGAGAAGGCGAAATCGCTCGGCGTTCCCATTCTTGATGAAACGCAATTCGATAAACTGCTTACGGCAAAATCGGCCTAAGGTTCCCTCACATTCAGCGACCTTGGAGAAATTCCATGCGCAGAATTCGCTATCGAGTGGCCATGAGCCTGGATGGTTACATTGCCGGCCCGCACGGTGCGTTCGATTGGATCGTCCCTGATCCGGAAGTGAACTTTGCCCCGATCGTCAGTGAGTTCGATGCAGCGCCGATCGGCCGCCGGACGTTTGAGATGATGGTTCACGCCGGCCGAGCGACGATGCCGGGAATGAAGATGTTCGTTTTTTCGCGGACGCTCCAGCCGCGAGACTATCCGGGAGCGACGATTGTTGCTGAGAAACAAGAAGACACCGCCGCGTCTCTTCGCGAGCAATCCGGCAAGGACATATGGTTGTTTGGAGGCAGCGCGCTATTTCAAAGTTTGCTGCAGGCGCGGCTTGTGGACACCGTGGAGGTGTCCATCGTCCCTGTTCTGCTTGGCGACGGAATTCCGTTGCTGCCGGCTCCCGCCGACCAGAAGAAACTCGAATTGACAGGCCATAAAATCTACAAGAGCGGCACCGTTTCGCTGCAATACGCAGTCAAATAGCTCCCAGACCTTGGAGCGAGGCGCTATACTTAAGCGAGCGGGTGAGTTGGATGATCGCCGGTTTGTTCCGCGCGAGCGGGATGGACGGGAGGAAAGTCCGGACTCCGATCGCTGCGACCTCGCAAGAGACGGCAGCGACAGGGCGACGCGCCTGGTAACGCCAGGGGGACGCGCTTCATGATGAGTTTGCCGGCGAGAGCTGGCAGTGAAGTAGCGTCTACGGAAAGTGCCACAGAAAATTAAACCGCCGGTGAGGCTTGTACCACGGCGGCAGGCCTGCGGGAAACCACAGGGCTGCCTGTTTCGGTCGAGCGCATTTGGCAAGGGTGAAAAGGTGGGGTAAGAGCCCACCGCCCGGGTGGCAACATCCGGGGCACGGAAAACCCCGCGTGGAGCAAGGCCAAATAGGAGGGGAGGGCTGGCCCAGCCCGTATGCAGCGAGCTCGAAGGAGCGGACTGCTGCGACCCTCGGGTAGGCTGCTGGAGTCCCGGAGCGATCCGGGACCTAGAGGAATGATCGTCGCGCTGTGGGTTGGGATTTCCGATGCGAATCGGGAGTGACTGGCGCACGGCGAACAGAATCCGGCTTACAGGCTCACCCGCTAAATTTTCGTTTATTTGATTTGGACCCTGCTTCATCGTGCCCGCCTGTTATTCCACCCAATCGAAGCTGCGACTTACTGCTTTCTTCCAGGATTTGAAGAGCGACTCGCGGGTGCTTTCGTTCATTTGAGGATTCCAGGTGCGGTCAACCGCCCAATTGGCGCGGAGATCTTTGATGTCAGTGTAGAAACCGATGGCCAGGCCTGCGGCATATGCGGCGCCCAGAGCTGTCGTTTCCTTTACCGCGGGACGTACTACGGGGATATTCAAGATGTCCGCCTGAAATTGCATTAGAAGATTATTTTCGACCATGCCGCCGTCAGTGCGCAGGACGGCTATGTGAATCCCGGAATCTTTTTCCATGGCTTCGACTACTTCGCGAGTTTGAAACGCAGTGGCTTCGAGCGCCGCGCGGGCGATGTGAGCTTTATTGCTGTGGCGAGTGAGGCCGGCGATTACGCCGCGCGCAGACGTCTTCCAGTAGGGAGCGTAGAGGCCCGAGAACGCGGGGACGAAATACACGCCACCGTTGTCGGCGACGGTTGCGGCAAGCGCTTCGATGTCCGAGCTGGTCTGAATGATTCCGAGGTTATCGCGCAGCCATTGAACCAGCGCGCCGGTGATTGCGATGCTGCCTTCGAGAGCGTAGCGCGCGGGCTCGGCGCCAAATTTGTAGGCGACGGTTGTGATTAAGCCAAATTTTGAGAAGACCGCGGACTCGCCGGTATTCATCAGCAGAAAACTTCCAGTGCCGTAGGTGTTCTTCGCTTCACCGGGGGCGAAACAGGTCTGCCCGACGAGTGCGGCTTGTTGATCGCCGATGATGCCGGCGATGGCGACGTTTTCGATTGCGGGGAGCTGAGCGTTGCCGAAGATTTCGCTGCTGGAGGCGATGCGCGGGAGAATCGTCGCCGGAATGCCGAATATTTCCAGAATTGCGGGATCCCAGGCGAGCGTCTCGAGATCCATCAACTGCGTGCGGCTGGCGTTGGTGACATCGGTTGCGTGGATTCCGCCGGCTGCACCGCCGGTAAGCCGCCAGAGAAGAAATGTGTCCACGGTCCCGAACATAAGCTGGCCGGCTTCGGCCTTTGCGCGCGCGCCGCCCACATTATTGAGAATCCAGCGGAGCTTCAGGGCGCTGAAATAGGTCGCGAGCGGAAGGCCAGTTTTGCGGCGGAAGCGATTCTGGCCACCTTCGCGCGCAAATTCGGCGACAGCATCTTCGACGCGGGTGTCCTGCCAGACGATTGCGTTGTAAACCGGCTCGCCGGTGCGGCGATCCCAGGCGACGGTCGTTTCGCGCTGATTGGTGATGCCGATGGCGACGAGATCGCCAGGGCGTAGATTCTTTGCCTGCATCGCTTCGCTGACGACTTGCTGGGTGCGCAGCGAGATTTCATCGGGATCGTGTTCGACCCACCCGGGTTGCGGATAAATTTGCTGGTGTTCGCGTTGCGCGCGGGAAACGATTCGTCCGGAGCGATCGAAGACGATGAAGCGCGTGCTGGTGGTGCCTTGGTCGAGTGCGCCAACGTAGTCCGGCATCCGGTTTCCTCGGTCGCGGGTCTGTGGCGCTGCTTAACGAATGCGCGCGCGCCTGTGCGGCTCTCGAACGTGCAAGTGCAGGAAGGATTCCACCAGGTTCCAAGCCAGGCTTGCCGCGCCGGGATGATACGAGGGACCGACATCACGGAAGAACGCGTGATTGGCTTCCGAGAATTCCACGTTGACGTACGGCTTTCCGAGGCGCTTGCATTCGTCCACGATCGCGCGGATTTGGTCCTGCCCAATGTGTTTATCCTGGCCGCCCCAGAAAAACAGAATGGGTGCGTGAAGTTCGGCGACGTGCGGCAGAAGCGTGGGCGCGATGCCGCCTCCGTAGAACGAAATGGCCGCTTGCAGCGGCACTTTGGCGCAGGCGAGAAACGAAACGCGGCCGCCCATGCAGAATCCGGCGCTCGCGATGCGGTCGGTATGGACGCCGTGATCTTTTGCCAACCGCTCGTACGCAGACTTAATATCGAGGACCAACTGCTCGGTGGTGATCGCCTGCGCGTGGCGCATCGCGGCGGGAAAGTCGTCATAGGAGATTTCAAGGCCAGGCGCAGCTGTGCGATGAAAAAGCTCGGGAGCGATGGCGACGAGCCCGGCTTTTGCAAAACGGTCGGTGACATCGCGGATGTGGCCGTTGACGCCAAAGATTTCCTGGAAGACAAGAATGGCAGGGTATTTCCCAGGGTTTGCGGGGCGAGCGACGTAGGCGTCCATGGTCGAACCATCCGCCACTGCCAGAGTTGTCTTCTGGGTCGAAATTTCCGCCACGCTGAGCCCTCCGGCAAGCAAGTTACCGGAAAGCAAACTACCATAATGGTGGGGGCCGGACATACCAAATAGGATTCGCCGGTCTCGCGAGGCAGCGGGCGGCTTATGATGAAAGCCCTAAAGCGACTTGGGCCGGCGCGGTGCCATCGAGTAAGGGTGCTGTGACTGTCGCGTGACGATTTGTGGTTAGGATATGCAGTGCCGAACTGCGCGAGTCGAACGCCCGACCCACGGCATCCAACCGCATGATAGGGAGGTCTTCGCATATGAGCTTGCAGGATTACGTAACGCTGGGACGATCTGGATTGCGCGTGAGCCCGCTATCTTTAGGCACTATGACGTTTGGCACCGAGTGGGGTTGGGGCAGCGATGAAGCGCAGGCGCGCGAGATTTTTGATCGCTACGTTGATCAGGGCGGAAACTTCGTCGATACCGCGAACTTCTACACGGGCGGCAAGAGCGAGCAGATGGTCGGAAAGTTCATCGGCGAAAAGAAGCTGCGCGACCGGACCGTGCTGGCGACGAAATTCACGTTCAATCTCGAGCAGGGAAATCCAAACTCGGGCGGCAATGGCCGGAAGAACATTTATCAAGCGTTGGATGCATCGTTGCGCAGATTGCAGACCGATTACATTGATCTCTACTGGCTGCACGCTTGGGATGTGGTGACTCCAGTGGAAGAGGTCGTGGCGACGCTGACGGATCTGGTCAGCCACGGCAAGATTCGCTACTACGGCTTTTCGGATACGCCGGCGTGGTACGTGGCGCGCGCGCAAACACTCGCGGAAAGAGAAGGCAAGGAAAGACTGATCGCGCTGCAGCTCGAATATTCGCTCGTCGAGCGCAACATCGAGCGGGAACACATTCCCGCAGCGCAGGAACTGGGAATCGGCATATGTCCCTGGAGTCCGCTGGCCGGCGGATTTCTTACCGGTAAGTACAAGCGCGAAGGCGCCGAGTCCGGGAAAGGCGAAGGGAGGCTGGAGACGACCAAAGGCTCTGGCAATCCGGCGTTCAACAAATTCGGCGAGCGCAATTGGCGAATTCACGATGTGCTGATTGACGTCGCAAAGCAAATCAACAAGCCCGTCGCGCAGGTCGCGTTGAATTGGGTGATTACGCAGCCGGGAGTGACGTCCACGATTATTGGCGCTACGAAGATTTCGCAACTGAACGACAATTTGCAAGCCGCTGAATTCACGATTCCCGCGGAGCTGCGCAAGCGGCTCGATGACGTGAGTGCGCCCGAGGCGATTCATCCGTACGTCTTTTTCGGGTCGGACATCCAGCCGTTGATGACGGGCGGGACGTCCTTGCGGAAATGGGCGCCGGTTCAGGCGTCAGGCGCTCCCGCGACGAGCCTCGCTGCTGCGAAGGCGCAAGCAGCGGGCGACAAGTAGCCGGGGCCGCAATAGCGATGGCGTTTTATCACGGGCCGGTTTCCGATCACTTCGACGGCGAGCACTTTTACAATTCTCCGAACGGAATGCCGCACGGTTCGGGGAGCGTCGTCAAATGGCTGGCGAATCGCGAGCCTGGACCCTGGCCGAAATGGATTGACGCCGCGCCCGGGCCTCCGCCGCCCGAGCGCGTGAGCGACGGCGGCCTGCGCGCGACTTTTGTGGGTCATTCGACCGTCTTGATTCAGATGGATGGCGTGAATATTCTTTGCGATCCGATCTGGTCGAAGCGAGCGAGCCCGGTTTCGTTTGCAGGGCCGCGCCGGCATCGCGCGCCGGGCATTCGTTTCGAGCAGCTTCCTCCCAATTGATTTGGTGCTGCAGAGCCACGATCACTACGACCATTTTGACGTGCCGACCTTGCGGCGAGTCGCGTCGCAATGGCGGCCGGGTTTTGGCGTGCCACTAGGAGTAGCGCGGCGGCTCACTTCCAAGCGCATCGCGCAGCCGGAGCAAATCCGCGAATTGGATTGGTGGCAATCCGCAGAGGCATTCGACAAGTTGCGTATCACCGCCGTTCCCGCGCGGCATTTTTCGGGGCGCAGCTTGCGCGATCGCAATAAGACGCTGTGGTGCGGCTACGTGATCGAAGGGTATTCCGGCACCGTGTATTTTGCGGGAGACACAGGTTACGGCGCGCATTTTCGCGAAATCGGCGCGCGCTTCCCGCAGATTCGTTTGGCGTTTTTGCCGATTGGCGCGTATCGCCCGCAGTGGTTTATGGGGCCGGTGCACATTTCGCCGGAAGATGCGGTGCGCGCGCACGAGGAAGTGGGCGCGGCTACGAGCGTTGCCATTCACTTCGGCACATTCCACCTTGCCGATGACGGCCAGGACGAGCCGGTTGTCGAATTGCAACGCGCGCTGGACGCTCGCAAGACCGCGCACCGGTTTTGGGTACTCGATGCAGGGGAGGGAAGAGATGTTCCCTGATCCAGATCGAGGTTTACGTTGGCCTTCTAACGTTTCTAATTTCCGGCCATCCTTCGATATCTAAGCTCTCTCGATTAGAACTGCGTCAAAGACGAGTTCGAGCAGGCGCCGGATCTCTCCGTCAGATAGAGATTTTGGATCCACCAGATGCTCGAGAAAAAGGGTGTGCGAGAAACCGCCCAGCGCCGTCGCTGCGGCCGTGCTGGAAACTGGTAACGAGCGCGCCAGCGACTTCGCGACGCGTTGCAACAACTGCCCACCGCAGTCGGCCAGTCCCTGGCGGCGGGCTCGCAATCGAGTCGCGGCTTCGGGATGGCGCACGGCGAAGAGCTTGAATTCCAACGATAGCAGGGCCAGCCGGCGGTCCTTGGCATTCTGCGCGTAATACTGGCGCAGGGCGCGCAGACGCTGCGCCGGATTCTGGTGCAGGCGGAGCAGGGCATTGACCTCTTCGATTCGTTGCGCGACCCATTGTTCGAGCAGCGCGAAGAAAATATCTTCCTTGCTCTCGTAATTAGCGTAGAAAGCTCCCCGGGTGTAACCGGCTTCCGCCGCGATGTCCTCCAGCCGGGTCGCTTCAAAACCGTCTCGCGCGAAAAGCTGTTCGGCGGCCTGCAGGAGTTTTCTGCGAGTCGCCGCAGTGCGCGCCTGTTGGCGTGAGCCGGCGAGACTTGCCACCGGAGGCGCCGATGCGCGATTGCGAATCGCTCTCACGTTGTGGCTAATAACACACCTCGTGGTGCTTTACAACATACATACACGCATGTATATGATAAGAGGCGCCCCCACACAAGCGCGATCATCCCGTGGCCACCGCAGAACTCACACTCGATGCCGCTTTGTGGCGCCCGCGCCACAATCCCTGGCTCATCGCGGTGACGGTAACACTGGCGACGTTTATGGAGGTGCTCGATACCTCCATCGCCAACGTGGCGCTGCCGCACATCGCCGGGACGCTGGGCGCCAGCGCCGATGAATCCACCTGGGTGCTCACCAGCTACCTGGTTTCCAATGCCATCATCCTTCCGATCAGCGCATGGCTGGCCACCCGGCTAGGACGCAAGCGCTTTTACATGTCCTGTGTAGCGCTCTTCGCCGGCAGCAGCTTTTTGTGCGGACTCGCGCCGAGCTTGGGGATGCTCATCTTATTTCGTGTGCTACAGGGAGCCGGCGGCGGGGGATTGCAGCCGAGCGAGCAAGCGATTCTGGCGGATACGTTCGCGCCATCGAAGCGCGGCATGGCGTTCGCGGTGTACGGAATGGCGGTGGTGGTGGCGCCGGCAATTGGTCCTACGATCGGCGGATGGATCACCGACAACTACAGCTGGCGCTGGATTTTTTACATCAACGTTCCGATCAGCCTGATTTCACTTTATCTGACGCACCGGCTGGTGGAGGATCCTCCGTACCTGCACCAGGAAAGGGCCCGGCGCAAGAGCATTCCGGTGGATTACATCGGCTTGGGTCTGGTGGCCTTGGGCATCGGGGCGTTGCAAATCGTGCTGGATAAAGGGCAGGAGTCGGATTGGTTCTCGTCGCATTGGATTACCTCGCTGCTGGTCGTCGCGATTGTGCTGCTGGTGGCGTGGGTGATTTGGGAATGGCGTCACGAGCATCCCATCGTGGAATTGAAGCTGTTGAAGAAGCGCAATTTTGCGACGGCGATGTTTTTCATGTTCGTGCTGGGCATCGTTTTGTACGGAACGACCGTTCTGATCCCGCAGTTTTTGCAATTGGAGCTTGGCTATTCGGCAGTGAGCGCAGGAGAAGCTTTGGCCGGCGGCGGCTTCATGATGATGCTGATGATGCCGATTTCGGGAATGCTGGTATCCAAGATGGACCAACGCGTACTTATGTCTGTGGGATTCGGGACCACCGCGGTAGCGCTCTACTACATGGCCACGCACATCACGCTGGGGATGGACTTCCAGACGGCGTCCATGCTGCGGGTCTATCAGGTGATGGGCTTGGCTTTTATTTTCGTACCGTCGAACACGCTTTCCTATGTGGACGTGCCGCCGGAGAAGAACAATCAGATTTCCAGCATGATCAGCTTCATTCGAAACATTGGCGGCAGCATCGGAATCGCACTGATCAGCACGTTTATCACGCGCTCGACGCAAGAGCGGCAAACATATTTGTCCGGGCACATGAACATGGGGAATTCCACGTTTCGCGAGATGCTGGACGGGCTTGCGGCCACGCTGCGCAGCCAAGGGTTGAGTCCTGCGGAAGCGATGCGCCAAGCTTACGCGCGGATGGCTGCGCTTCTGCAAACTCAAGCCGCGACGCTGGCGTACACGGATGTGGTGTCTGGAATGGCTTTGGTCGTGGCGTGTCTGGTGCCGCTGTGTTTCATCATGAAGCGCCCTCCGAAAGACTCCGCAGCACCTCCGATGCATTAGGCGATTCGTTCGCAAGTTTCCGTCACGACCTTTGCGCGCAGAGCGATTTAGTGCTTCGTCGGCTCGTCGGTCGGATAGGTGATTTGCTTGCCTCGGACGCGAGCGAACGGCGTAAGCGTGTGCGCCTGGGTGCGGGAAGCGTTCATGATGTCTTCGACGGGAACGCCGCGAACGAGCAGCGCGTCCGCAACCAACGAGCGGTGGCAGCGCCACGGCACTGCTTCGGCGCACATCAGCGCGGATAGTTTTGTGGTGGCGAGTTTCAAGGCACGTTCGAGCCCTTCCTCAAATTCCGGAGTCTGCATGTAGTCGGCGAAGCCGCGGAAGCTGGCATTGTGCCAGCCGAGATTTTTCGAGTCTGCTTTCGCATGGCGAAGGCCGCCTAGCTTTTTCAAATGCACGTAAGCAATCTTCGCTTTGCGCAATCCGGGGCCGAGCGTCTCGCGATTAAACTGAGGATTGTGGCGGGAGCGCGGGATGCTGCGTATATCTATCACTCGTTGGACACCGTGCGCCTTGAGCAGCTCGATGAATTCTTTCATGGGACGCGTGGAATGGCCGACGGTGAAGATGGTTGGCTTCGGGTTTTTGCGACGGGCGGGCATCGTTGCTCACTCAGTGCTCCAACGCTGGGATTATAGGCCGAGCACGCGGCAAACGTTGCAAAAGTAGCCCGCGATAGAATTGAATATCGCTACGCCTTGCCACACTCTAGTCAAGAAAAAATCGTTTCCGCCGAGACTCAAAGCTCTTGCGTCTTTCAGCGTCTTCGGCGGTAGACTACCCGAAGCATACCGCCAAATTTAGATGTTTACGTCATCTCCCCTGCGAGGAATGCCGAAGAGATAGGCCGATTTCTGAACATATACGTTGACCGCGCCGCGAGCGAAGACCGCCGGAATGAAGAGCTGATGATCCTCGCGCTAGGTTCGTCTGGACGCCCGTCGGACGGCGACGATTGGGAATCGGAACCATCGAAGACCCTGACTCATATTATCGAGCGCGGGCTTCAGTTTCCACGTCGTGCCTTCTCCGTTTATTTGAAAGCGCGAGACTCTTCGCTTACCGGAGCGATTCCCGCTTTCGATGTGAACAATCAGGTGATTTTTGGCGTTTCAATGGACGATGAAGGCGCAAAGCCGAAGAATCTCGAACGCGCGAAGACTGTGCTGCACGAAATGGCCCACGAGTTTGGAGCAAGTCACGGCTTTATCGGCGTGGAAGCGCCGCCACCATTGCGCGGGAAGCAGGAGCCTCCCAAGATGCTGGTGTATTCATGGGATGCGGACTTTCGGAGCTAGAACAAGAGGTCGCGCGCAATGCTTGAAGCGGACGAAATAAGACTGGCCTGTCACGCAAATTTGTTTCGGCTCGCAGGCGTATCCGGCGATAATGGACGGTCGTTGCAGCGAGATATTGCGGGTCGGCAACAAATTGCGATTCGAGGGCCTGATGGCAAAAGTGAATGC
>CAWIAM010000034.1:0-72883 GCA_963834215.1 uncultured Acidobacteriota bacterium
CGGCGATTGGAAGCGCGAGGATTTTGCTGTGGCCGGAGAGCGACTCTCCTTGCCGGCGGTTCGTGCCTCGCTTGTTGAAGTTGGTCGGTGGCTTGTAGTCCGCAAAGCGGCGGCGCGCCGCCGCACTTCTATGAAAACGCCGGGCCGTGTCAAGTGGCGACGGTTTTGCGAACGATGCGGCTACACTTCTATACGTGCTCGAGGCACAAAAGGTGGATACACTGCTTCCGCCGCCCCATCTCCATATCGTCCTGCTAGGACGCAGTGCGGCCTCGGGCTGACGGAAGTTACCTTTCACATCGCCGCAAAAATTCGCTCGTCGAAACAAACTCCCTGGGTCCACAGCGCCCACACCGCGCCCAACAGTTTGCGCGCCAGCGCGGTGCGCGCCACATGCGGATGCTTGCGCCGCGCCAAACGCGTGAACCAGGCTCGCGCTGCCGGCGAATAACGCGCGGCGGTCAGCGCCGCTTCGCTCATCACCCAGCGCAACTGGCGCGATCCGGCGCGGGTGATTCCTCCGCTGCGCCGGTGCTCGGCCGACTCGCGAATCACCGGCACCAGCCCCGCGTAGTTGAACAAGCTCTTTTTGTCGGGAAAGCGGTGGATGTCGCCGATCTCCGCCTTCAGCACCAGCGCCGTGAAAGCTCCGATGCCGGGAATGGTCATCAGAAAGCGCGCGTCGGGATCTTCCTTGGCGATTTGCCGCAACTGCTGGTCCAGCCCCTGCACTTCCTGGTCCAGTTGCTGGACCAGGCGCAGGCTGGTGTCCAGCGCTTGCCGCGCCGCGGACCGCACCGACACCTGCTCGAGCCAGGCTCGTCCGGCCCGGCCGAACGCATCACTCTGCGGCGCTCGTGCTCCGTGCTGGTGCAGCACCGCGTGAATCTGGTTCTTGTAACGGGTGCGATCCTGCGCTAGCGCGATGCGCAGGCGCAGCAGCTCGCGCAAATCGCGTGTGGCCACGTCCGCCTTCCAGGCTTCCGGCAACAAGTCGGCGCGCAGCAGTTGCGCCAGCGTCTGCGAATCCACCCGGTCGTTCTTCAGCTTGGCGCTGGCGATCGCTTTCACTTTGGCCGGATGCACCAGCACCACGCGCTCCACCAGCGCTTCGACGCAATCCACAAACGCGCACCAGAACCCGCAAGCTTCCACGGCCACCAGGATTTTTTCGTCTTCCTGGCCAGGTTTTTTCAGCCCGCTGAAAAAGGAACACAAACTGTCGGCATCGTTGAGCACGCGCCCCTGCTGCAGCTTCGCGCCGCTTGCATCGAGTACCGTCATGTAACAAAATCGCAAATGAAGGTCTACTCCTACGTAGATCATGCCGTGCCTCCTCGCAGTCGGATGGTTGCCTTCTCAACAACAATCCTACCGCCGCCGAGGCACGGCGTTTTCATTACATCTCCATGCGGTCTTGCCGCTGCTACCGAATCCCCACCTGCCCCCGCACGCTCTCAATCAATTTCGCGGAATCGTACCCGATGCCGGCCTTAAACACCGTCTCGACGTTTTCGATGTCATCAATATTCTTCGAAGGATCGCCCTTGATCAGCACCATGTCTGCCTGCTTCCCCGCGGCAAGAGTCCCGATTCGCGCAACCTGCCCAAGATACAAAGCTCCATTCTCCGTAGCGACCTGAATCGCCTGCACCGGACTGAATCCCGCCTCGACCAACAATTCAATCTCCCGCTGATCGCCGAATCCCGGCAACACGCCGCCGTTGCCAGTAGGATCGGGACCGGCCAGCAACAGTCCCCCGGCCTTCGCAAACGCAAACTCAAAATCCATTTCCTTGCGCAGCAGCGCCGCATCCATCCGGGGATATGCGCGCGCAGTCAAGTAGCTCCGCGCCGATTCGTCAGACATCGCATCCAAAGTGCGCTGCTCGAGCGGCGGCCTTCCCGGAACACCGGCCTCAAAGACAGGCAGCGTCGAAGTGACGGCCACGTGATGCTTCACAAGATTCTGAATCAGCGCTTGAACCGCTGCGCCGTTGATGTCCTGCTTCAGCCAACTCTCGCCACCGCCCCGCGGGCACACGTCCGGCCTTTTATCCGCCACAAATTCCGTATCCGTGAACACGGGCCCGTGCTCGAAATCGTCAATCCCCAGCGCGATGGCTTCCGGCCAGGTCACCGAACAAAGATGCCCGGTCAATTTCAGTTTGCGCTCGTGCGCGTCCTCGATCGCCACGCGCAATTCCTCGCGCGTGATGTTCATGTACGCTTTGTAAGACGTCATGCCTTCCAGCGCCCAATAATCCACCATTCGCTTCGCGTCGTCCGGCCCAGTCAATTCATGCATCTGCGCAAAACGCGTGGGCGCTCCTTCCAGGTAGGGCGCGGTCGCGTCCATGCTCGGCCCCGGCATCAGCCCGTCATCAATGCGCTTCTTCACTTTCAGATCGGTGTAAGGCTCCAGGCTTCCGGTGGTGCGCATCGTCGTGACGCCCGCCGCCAGATACAGCCGCGGCGCCGTGTAAGGAATTTCCGCAATGAACAATCCCGGCTCGCCGATGGTGCCGTTCACCACTTGCACCGAGAACGAATCGGTATAGTAAAGATGATCGTGCATCCCCACGATCCCAGGAATCACGGAGTACCCAGAACGATCCAGCACGACCGCGTTCGCGGGAATCTGCACCGAAGCCGCCGGCCCCATCGCTTGGATCTTGCCGTCAGCAACCACCACCGCCTGGTCGTCGGCGGCCGCGGCACTAGTCCCATCAATCACGCGCACATGCGTAAGCACAAACACAGGCGCTCCGACGCTGATGAACGGCGCCACATCACCAGGCGCAGCCGTCTGCGCCGCAGTAACACCAGGCTTCTGAGCCTGCGCAAACGCCATCACAGCAAAAAACAGCGCCCCAATAAAAATAAGAACACGCATCCAACACCTCGCAGGCAAAGCGGCAGAAAATCCGCAAGCGCGCGTAATTCTACCGCTGCAATCTGTGAAGGGGAAGCGTGTGAGTTGGCGGAAGTTGCTACGATTTAGCTTCGACTAGGTCTTGAAGGGCCACCAGCAATGCTTCATTCGAATCACCCCCGCCGGGTGCCCCATCCTTCCCGCATTAAGGGAAGGGTGGGGGCGTTGTGCAAATCCACGCAACAACCACAAAGCGGCGGCGCGCCGCCGCAAAGCGCCTACTTCCCTTTGTAATCCACAAACAAATCCGGAAATTCCTGCTTCAACGCCCGAACCTTCGGCAAATCGCAAATCTGTATGTAAGGGTTCCCGGGGTTATGCAAAGCATAATCCTGGTGATAGTCTTCCGCGCGATAAAATCCCTTCAAAGGCGTGACGTCCGTCACAATCGGCTGCCCAAAAACTTTCGCCGCGTCGAACTGCGCAATGTAAGCCGTCGCTACGCGCTTCTGCTCTTCATTCGTATAAAATATCGCCGACCGATACGACGTCCCCACGTCTGGCCCCTGCCGGTTCAATTCCGTAGGATCGTGCGCCACCGAAAAGAAGACCCGCAAGAGCTGCCCATAAGTGATCCGCGAAGGATCGTAGACCACCTGCACCGACTCCGCATGCCCGGTAGTTTCCGTAGTCACCTGATCGTAAGTAGCAGTACCCGCCGCGCCCCCTGCATATCCAGCAGCAGTCGCAATCACGCCCTTCACGCGCTCAAACACCGCCTGCGTTCCCCAAAAACACCCGCCAGCAAACACAGCCGTCTCTTTTCCGGCCGACGCAGCCAAAGGCGCATCAACCTTAGCCGGAGGCACAGGCTCCCGAGGCGCCGCATGCACCACATAAAGCACAACCAAAATCACAGCCGCAAATCCCAAACCAATCAAGAATCGCCCACGCATAAAATCGCTCCTCACAAACTCCACCTATGTATAGTACGTCTCCCCGTCCAAGACGGATTGCCGAACGTGCGTGACAGTCGGTTACAATCGCATCCACTTTTGTGCTTTTGAACTCGGCCGCAGCTGAGAGCCAGTGCCTATTTGACCCACAGTGGGAAATCGCTGCGAAAGCGCGGGCGTGCAAAATTGAGAACAGTACTGCGAATTGCGGCTGTGTTCTGCCTCCTGAGTGCGGTGCCTCTCACCTTTCTTTCGGTTCTGTGGCTCCCTGCAAACCTCATCGAGTTCGTCCGGGTGCAGCATGACCCGGCCCCGTGGGGAACCCCCGAATATCACCGCGACCGCGAAGCTCATATCAACGAATTGCGGCACGAGCTCCTGCTCTACGCCTTAGGCACCTCCGCGCTTGGTGGGCTGTTGTTCATCGTCGCCGGCGTGCTTGACTGGCGGGGTGAGCTGGCTATTTGGAGCGTCGTTGCAATAGCCGGCGGCAGCATTGCGCAATTCATGCACGCTTGGGCTCTCCCCGGCAAGGAATCCACCGCTCCGTACATCTTCGTGGTCGACGTCCCGGCAGGTATTGCGGTCGTCGCGGTGGTCGGTGTAGTCGCGACTCTCGCCTCTAGCTTCCTCCGCAAACCCGCCGCGCAGTAAGTTTTGCCACGTACCGCGATGTAAAGACTCTCCGCCTCGAACAACACTCAACCGTCGCACGACAGCCAGCTACTACCCTAAATAAAAACAGACTGCGAGATGCTCCTCCGCCTTTGCGGGCATATCCCTGCCTCGACTAACCCGGCGTGCAACCAACCCCGCCCCTAGCCGCAAATTGTACCGATAATTAATTGAGACCATACGGTCTCTTGTTGCATCCAAAACACCAGACCGCTTACCGAACGCGTCGTCGCGTTCAGGCGCGGCCGAAAAACACGCTCTGCAGAGTTCACCTACAAACCAGAAAGCACGGAGGAGTTTCTCATGTGGCATCCGAAACCAAGTTTCGCCGTCCTTGTAGCAATTCTCGCCGGCCTCGTAATTGCTGGAATCGGTTCGCGAGCAGCAGCGCAAGCGCACACGTCCGCATCAGCGTCAATCCATGCCGACGAACTTACGCAGATCAAAATTGCCCGCGCGCTTTCCGCGGCGCCGCCCGACGTGGCCAAAGCCGCGACCGTAGCCGAAATGGACAGCCACGGCAAGATGACAGTTTTGCGCGCCGGAACCAACGGATTTACCTGCATGCCCGGCGATCCCTCGGGAGTTGGCGAACCTGCCATGTGCGCGGACGAAGCCTCGATGCAATGGTTCAAGGATTTCGCTGAACACAAGCCCAAGCCGACTAACACGGTCCCCGGCATAACCTACATGCTCGCGGGAGCTACGCAACGAAGCGACTCCGATCCGTATGACACCACGAGCACGGCCATCGCGATCGGTCCGCACTGGATGATCATGTGGCCGTTCGATCCCAAAACCACCGGGCTGCCGACCACGCACCAGCCGACGGGAGCCTACATCATGTGGGCCGGATCGCCGTACGCGCACGTGCACATCATGGGACGCCCATAATCGAAGAAGCGACGCCAGCCGTTGAATTTGAATTCGGTTTTGCGGGTGCCGCATCCCTTTGCCTTTTTTGCAAAGGGTGCGTGCCGCAGCGTCATAATTGTCAGCGTTCTCGCGGCACGCCCCACGTCGCTCCGCCTCATCTCCCTCCACCAATCTCCAAAATCGTCCCAGTAGTATAAGAAGCCGCCTCCGATAGCAGCCACACCACGCCCTCCGCCACTTCCATCGCCGTCCCCGGACGCTTCATCGGAATCCCCGGCGTCAAACGCTCCAATCGCCCCGGCTCTCCATTCGCCGCATGCAATTCCGTCTCGATCAATCCCGGCGCCACGGCATTCACGCGAATTCCCTCCTCCGCCACCTCCCGCGCCAATCCAATCGTAAAACTATCAATCGCTCCCTTCGACGCCGCATAATGCACCCACTCCCCCGCTCCACCCGTTCGCGCAGCCAATGAAGAAATATTCACAATCGCGCCACCTTTTCCTCCGCGCCGCAACGACATCCGCCGCACCGCCTCGCGCGAACAAAGCATCGTCCCCAATACATTCACAGCCAACATACGTTCCACCGCGCGCGCATCGAGCGACTCCGCTCGCGCGAACCCGCCGGTAACGGCCGCGTTGTTCACCAGACCTCCAATCGCCCCAAACTCGCGCTCAGCCAAATCAAACATCCGCAAAACGTCTTCCTCGCGCGCGACATCACCCTGAATCGCAAGCGCTCGCGAACCCGCCGCGACAATTTCACGCGCTACCGCTTCCGCCGCCGCCCGATTCGACTCAAAATTCACCGCCACAGGAAATCCGCGCGCCCCCACCAACCTCGCCACAGCCGCCCCAATCCCGCGCCCACCACCAGTAACAATCACCACCCGCCGCTCATCGCCATTCATCGCCCCTCACACCAAGCCATTCCGCCGCATCATCGCAATCACCGCTGCCAAGACCGCGCGAAGCCGTATTCTAGCCGCACTCACGCCCTCCGCCCCGCGCCAAACAGGCAGCGGGCCAGTCTGCGGTTAGGCATTCACCGGACGAGTGAAGTCCTGGTGCGGCAGATGTCCGATAACGTGACTGCTCCGGAGTTACGAAGCAATGACAGCATCAGGCCTAAGATCTCGCCTTCACTAGGTTAAACTATTTTGACTGTGCCAGTGAACTGATGGAGCTACATCGCCGATGTTTGTGCCTCGGTTTCCACCATCCGAAGTTGCCGCAAAAATTGCCGTATCACTCGGCATAGGCCTGCTCGTCGGAATCGAGCGCGAATGGTCGAATAAGGACCTCGGCATTCGGACTTTCGCTCTGATCTCCCTTCTCGGAATGATCGCTAGTTTATTTTCGCAATCCATGGCGTTGGCGTCGTTTGTTGGAGCCCTCTTAATCGTCATTTTTGCGAACGCTAGGAGTTTGCTGGTTAATCGTTCCCTTGAAACAACGACATCAGCAGCCTTACTCGTCATCTTTGTTCTAGGCTCACTAGTGGGTCAAGGCCACTTATTCACCCCCGTTGCGGCAGCGATTCTGATGACGATGCTCTTAGCATGGAAAGTCGAACTGCACCGTTTCGCAGGTGGGCTTCAAACCGCCGAGATTCGAAGCGCTGTTCTCTTGGGACTTTTGGGTCTTGTCGTTTATCCCATCCTGCCGAACCGATTCATCGATCGGTGGAATTTGATCAATCCAAGGGAGGCTTGGATAACGGTCATCGTGATTGCCGGTATGGGATTTGCGAACTATGTGTTGCTGAAAATCTATGGTGCCAAGGGTCGCTACCTCAGCGGATTTCTCGGTGGGCTTGTTAACAGCAGCGCCGCCGCTGTCGAACTAGCGAAGCCATTGAGTGTAACCGGTACGTCATCAGACGCGGCAGTCGCTGCTCTGCTGTTAACGGTGGTCGCAATGTTCGCGCGCAATTTGATTATCCTTGCGTTGTTCTCACCAAGAGCCGTCTTCACTGCGGCGGCACCGCTTATTGCGATGTCCTTAGCAGCATCAATTTTTGTTCGACGTGCGAAGGCAAGGGTAGGCGACGAACCCGCTGAAATTCATCTCGAATCACCGGTCTCGGTGAAACGTGTCGTGGCGTTTGCCGCGCTCTTCCTCGCCATTCAAATCGTGTCTACGCTGGGACAGCGATATTTTGGCAAACTGGGATTTCTTGCCGTCAGTGTGCTAGGTGGTCTAGTGAGTAGCGCGAGCACTTCCGCTGCCGCCGCCACGTTGGTGAGCCACAATGAGATGCGGGCGGGGCTCGGCGGCGCGGGTGTTGTGCTTGCGTCCGTGGCAAGCGCCCTGGTCAATTTGCCCATCATTTACCGCAGCGCCAAAAATCCGGCGCTTTCGCAACGTCTCGCGCTTCTTACGTTGATCCTATGTGGTATCGGAGTGGGTGTTCTGGTCTCGCAGCGATACGTTTCGTTCCTGTGGAAATGAGGACCTTGGACTTTCGCTTTTTATGTCGCCGCAGTAAAATTTGTCATGGCGTCTCAAGGATTCGACGCTGAGGAATTCAGTCTTTACCTCATGGAACTTTCCGATGCGGCGCTTGTCGGCATCGGCAGGTCGGTTTGTTCAGCTGCGTCAAGATGGTTGGATTCGGTCACCCGAAACGCCAATAAGCTAAAGTACAGGCTTTGTAAGAAAGAATGGAGCCGCCGTCACCCTCGAAGAAAACTCAAGCCTCCATTTCAAGCCTGGAAATCGCGCGGACGTGCGGCGCACCCCGAGGATCGCCCATTGAGTATAAAAAGTCCGACGCCCCTGTCCCCGGACCTTCGGGGCGACTTACGGTCTCCGGAAACCCAGGGCCGCGAGTGAGTGCTTCGATCTCGGACTCGTACGATCCTTTTCTTGAGTCTTGGGTTTTTACCGGTGAGCAAAAAACTGCTCTTTGAAACGTGGCCGGTGTCTTGGGTTGCGGGTAGATAAGTCCACAGAGCGGCTAGAAGGGCGAGGCGCAGTTGATTCGCCGCATCTCCTCGCTGAATCCGTCCAATTCATTTTCGGAGCTTGGCGTACTCGGCTTTGGCTTGTTGATAGATGGGAATGTCAGGGTCGGCGTTCTTCCACAAATCCAGGAAAGTCTCGTAGGACTTCCGTGCAGCGGCTTCATCGCCCATCAGTCTTCTGCGCGCGGCCAAGCTGGAGCCAGGCCAAGGCTCCCGTGACATGTCTCACGGTAAAACCGGGATTGTCGATCAGCTTTTGGAACTGAGCCGCGGCCGATCGGCCATCGCCAAGCTCCAGATACGCCAGTCCGCGGATGTAGGCGGGGTACAAATAGTCGAATCCCGTAAACGCCAGATCGTACTTGACAGTGCCACGGAGCAGATCGATGGCTGCCGCCGGATCGTGTTGCCCCAGCTTGATCGCGGCCCGAATCGCGGGAACGAAATAATGCTGCACGAGCGTGTCCTCGGGCCTTTCCGCGCTGAGCTGGTCTGCGAGTCTACCGGCTTCCGCTGCTCGTCCTGATCGTGCGAGCGCCTGCGCCAGGGCGATCCTGCTATTGCGATCGAGCGGGCCTCCAGCTGCCTTGCTTTCATCGCCTCGCGCTTGCGCGTCTTTTCCGACTTCGGCGTCCTCCAAAGCCGAGAAAATCGCCAACGAGTCAGCATCGCTAGCCTTCGAGGCTGGCCCCAAAGCTTGCTCTCGAAGACGCTCGGCAGAGTGAAAGCGGCCCTGCTGAATCTCGATCAAGGCATGTTCATACAGGAAGTCTTCTCGATACTTGCCTTGCTCCTCCTCCTTGAGGATCTTTTCGACGTTGTCCCGGTCGCCTGTAGCGAATGCCACGATGAGTCTCTCCCGTCGAATTAGTGAATTGTCGAATTTAAGGGCGTCCGCTTTGGCGAGCCATGATTTTGCCTCATTGAATCTGCTGGCGAACCTGATGGACTGTATCGCGCTGCCGAAATAATAGGCAGTGGGCCGCAACCGTGCCACCTCGGCTGCTTCATCAGCCGCCCGGCCGGGCTGGCCAAGGTGGACAAATGCTTCCCTGAGGTTCGCATGTGCGAACACATCTCGAGGAAATATCTCCAGGAGGCGAAGCACGGAAGAATATTCCTTCTCCCAGTCGCCAAGCACATTGGTGTAATAGGTAATTTCGAAGGCCAACCGGTCTTTTTCCCTCAATCGGTCGCGGAGTTGGTACGCACGCGTGTACGAAGCCTCCGACAACTCGGTGTTCCCAAGGAAAAGGTAGGCCGCGCCCATGCGCTCATGCGATTACGGCAAAGTTTGGATCCAGTTCGATCGCTCGCTGATAGAGTTTGAGTGCTCCCGCTGCGTCGCCGGCGAGGGACAGTTTGTTCCCTTGAGTGGTGGCTTGCAAAGCCTCGAGCGAAGAGCTAAGCGCCTTTTCCAGCGGCTGATTGAAGCGTGCCAGCGAATCTGCGGGTTCTCCCAGCTTCGCGCGAAGTCGTGCCGCTGTGACTCCCAATTCGTGCACAACCTCATCACGCTGATCGATGTCCGCTTGTTCTCTGGCCAAGGTTGCCCCCGCCCCGCAGTCGAGCGCCCGTATCTGCAAATCGTAGCCGTTGCCGGCATCGCCGATCGATTGGGAGATCACCATCCTGCTGTTGGTGTTGAGGCAAACCTGGCGCGCGATTTCGGGCGTGAGCTTTGTAGCTGGCGGGAGCTTGAGTTGCGCCAGCGTTCCGAGCACTTTATCCCTGCCCAGAATGTTCAGATAAGGCGTCTGCTCCATTTCGTAACGCAGAGCCAGGTCCAACGTGTCGTCGAACACCGGATCGCTGCTCTTGTTTGTGAGATCGGCGAAAACAATGGTGTCCGTCGCGGTAAGCATCACGCGGTGGCGGTAACTCCAGTACAACCAGAAGGCCGCACCGATAACAGCCAACAACGCAGCCGCCGCGAACCATTTCCCCAAGCGGAGACGACGCGGCGGTGACTTAATAACTTTCTCTTCAGTTCGAAACTCCACAGGCGTCGCATCTGTTTCTGGGCTTTCAGTCGCAGCAGCCTGAAGCGCGGGATGTTCTGCGATATCTGCTGCCTCGGCGACCACAGTGACACGCGCCGTGAACTGGTATCCCTTTCGAGCAATGGTGACGATCAAGCGGGTATCTTCCGAGTTGTCCCCCAGCGCCTTGCGTAAGTGCGAGATGTACTGCGTCAGATTCCCCTCTTCTACGAACCTATCGCCCCACACAGCTTGCAGTAATTCCTCTTTGGTGACCAGACGATTGGGGTTTTGCGCTAGAAAGAGCAGGACGTCGAAAGCCTTAGGAGTGAGAGAGACGGGTGAATCCGCGCGAGAAAGCGTGCGCCTACGTGGGTCTAGCACAAATTGTTCGAAATGGTACAACTTGCTCAATCTGGATAGCTTATAGGGCCATTCAGAGTTTTTCACCTCTTTTCAGAGCTTTCTGAAGGACTTCCCAGGCCTCACCTTGAGAATGTGCCCCTGACGGGAACGTAGATTCTCTCATGGCGCCTTCGGTGATGAATCGAAAGGTGCCGTCGGGACGGAGAGGGCTCCGACGGGCATCGGGACATATATCAGCGTGCAGTTTCAAATGGAGTTCGTATGCTGAAGATCCAGAGAAAAGTGAATGGCATGGTCATTTTCACCCTAAGCGGTCGAATCGAGGCAGACGACATTGACGAATTGCATAGGCTCCTAGAGTTGGAAGAGGCCGGCAGCCACATCGCCTTGGATTTGCAAGACGTAACACTCGTGGACCGCGATGCAACCAAGTTTCTCACTGATTGCGAAGCGGACAGCATCAAGCTCGAGAATTGTCCGCCTTATGTCCGTGAACGGATTGACCAAGAAAGTGGGCGGCTGCGACGGAACAAACAGTGAACGCTCGCGCGGACAAACTGCGAACAAGGGAGCCAGGAAATGAGCTTAAATAGCCTCACCTATCCTCTGGAGTATGAGGACCTAAGGCCTCAGACCGATTCGGAGATCACGCTTGATCTCGACCGAATCGACGAAGCAGCGAACTCCGAGACCGATTTAGAAGGGATCATTGGAAGAAGTTCGGGTCTTCGCCGCGTGCTGGAGATGGTCGAAACCGTCGCCTGGGGAGATTCGACTGTGCTCTTGCTGGGCGAAACCGGCACGGGCAAAGAGCTAATCGCGCGCGCCATTCACCGGCACAGTCCTCGCAGGGATGGGCCATTTGTCAAACTCAACTGCGCCGCCATTCCTACCGGACTGCTGGAAAGCGAACTGTTTGGGCACGAGCGGGGCTCGTTCACTGGCGCCATCGCACAGAGGATCGGCCGGCTCGAGCTTGCCCATCAAAGTTCGCTCTTCCTGGATGAAATTGGCGACATCCCTCTCGAGCTTCAGCCCAAGCTTCTTCGTATCTTGCAGGAGCGGGAATTTGAGCGCCTCGGAAGCACGCGGACACAGAAAGTCGACGTGCGCATTGTGGCTGCGACGCATCGTGACCTGGAAGGGATGATCCTGGAGAAAAAATTTCGCAGCGACCTCTACTATCGAGTGAATGTTTTCCCCATCCACGTTCCTCCCTTGCGCGAACGTCCGGAGGATATTCCGCTGTTGGTGCAACATTTTGTAGAACAAGCCACACAACGAATGCGCAAGACGATTGACACGATTCCGTCGGAAACCATGGAGGCCCTGATCCAGTACCGGTGGCCTGGCAACATCCGAGAGTTGGAAAACGTAATCGAACGCGCAGTGATTTTGAGCCCCGGTCCTGTGCTGCGCCTTTCGCCCCGGGACTTAAAATCTCGCCTCACACCCGGTCAAAATACAGACCGCCATCAAACCCTGGAAGAGGTCGAGCGCAACCATATCCTGGAGACGCTCAAAGAAACCAGGTGGGTTCTCTCCGGACCGTCTGGTGCCGCAGCCCGCTTGGGATTGAACCGCTCGACCTTGTATTTCCGAATGAAGAAGCTGGGCATCGCCCGCAGCGTCAATTCGTGCTCTGACCCGCAAAACGTAGTAGCGACGCGATAAGACTTAGCATTCGATTTGCGATCAGGCCACTCTTCATCTTGCTCTTGTGCAAAGCCACCGCCAAAGTTGATCTACTGGGACGCGCCGAGGACTTTACGGGCGACAAAGAGGTTTGAGCCCAGCACCGTCTTTCAGTCGACGCTTAGTGCTGCTCAACACGCATACCTCACGGGCGGCACTGACTCACGACCGCCAAACATCCCCCATAGTGGCCGCTCACACCAATCCTCTCCGACGCGTAAACAAAGCCAGCGTCGCAATCGACAAGCCCGCAGCCAGCAAAACGCGTCGCAATTTATGCCATACGCCCCGCATCAGTTTTCGCGCGGCATAACGAACGACGCAAACCCCGCTCGCATGCCGGAAACACATGTATCCCGAAGAACTCGCTCCGTGAACGCCACCCGTCCAGCCCCGGGCCCGCAGCCGCTCGGCAGCGGTGCTCCTCGCCGTTGCCCGCCCCGCAAAACTCTCGCGCGCTTGACGCCATTTTTTTCCGCCATGGGCATCACGCGCGTCGCCAATGTCACCGGCCTTGACAACATCGGTATCCCCGTCGTCATGGTTTGCCGCCCCAATTCCCGCGGCCTCGCCGTATCGCAAGGGAAGGGCCTCGACCTCGACTCCGCCAAAGTTTCCGGTCTCATGGAAGCCGCCGAGCTGTTTCCACGCCGAAAATATTGAAGGCCCGCTCCTCTTCGAAAGCTACGCCGACCTCCGCCGCCGCGCCCCTGTCGCCACTCCCGATTCAAATTTCGCCAACGCGCCGGCACTGAATAATTCAACATCGCGTTGAAAAATTCCGCCCCTCGGCCCTCCTTGACGAAAATAATGGCTCGCTACTTCCTTCTTGACTTTCGCCTTTTCTTCGCCTATTATTCCCGCCGCTAAGCTTCACCACTTCACCCCTTCTGGAGGCATCTATGGCACTGAACGAAGCACTTCTCCCCGAATTCGATATGGAAATGGCCAACACTCGCAAGACCCTGGAGCGTGTTCCCGCCGAAAAATTTTCCTGGAAACCGCACGATAAGTCCGGAACGATGGGCTGGCTGGCGAACCACCTGGCCGACGTCCCCGAATGGGCGTCCTACACCATCAACCAGGACGCGCTGGACATGGCGCCAAACGGCGTGCAGATTACCCCGCCGCCACCTCCCACGACCACGAAAGCGCTGCTCGAAAAATTCGACAAAAACGTCGCCGCCGCGCGCCAGGCCCTGACCAAAACCAACGACGCGCACCTGCACAAAACCTGGTCCCTGCTCAACAACGGCGAGACCATCCTGGCCATGCCGCGCATCGCCTGCCTGCGCACCTGGGTGATGAACCACGCCATCCACCACCGCGCTCAACTAGGCGTCTACCTCCGCCTAAATAACGTCCCAGTCCCGGCAATCTACGGACCCTCAGCCGACGAAACCGGCATGTAGCGGCGTCACCCTCAACTCGAATGCAGCCGAGAGTTCGGCGCGCTAATGCACAGATGAATGCCCCACCCTTCCGCATCTGAAGGGTGGGGATGTTGTTCAGATCCGTATGCGCAAATCGGATGATTGCCGCTCACGCGGCCTTCGACACGGGCGGCGCGCTTCTCTGCGCCAAATAGTGGCTCGTGGGCTGCGTGTGGGTTGAAGGTTGACAGCTGAAAGTGAGGCGCGGCGGCGGCTTGCATGGTGGTCGTGCGTCGCGCAAAAAGCGCGTTTTGTGGAGTGGCAGTTTGTTGGCGATTGTTTGGGAGCGCGGGTGTTTGTTTTGTAGGAGATATAGTGAATTCTAATCGCCGGGGTTGGCGATTGATTTTGGCTGGGCGGCGGGTAGTGCTTGGTACGGTGTGACGATTAGAATGCGGATGTAACATTGTTACATGGGAGCTGTGATTGGTGATTAGCCATTCGCAAAGCGCGCTCAGGGTAAATGATTGGTGATTGGTGGAAGGCGCGGCGTGATTCGTGGCTTGTGTCCCGCAAAGACGCCCCCTGCGGAGCGCGATGTGGCCGTCTGGGCAAGCGAGACGCGAACGGCGCGAATCGTGATTCTTGACGCGTGGTTCGCGACCCGTGAAAACCTCTTGATTCGCGATCTGTGGGTCGCGGCCGGTGTTACTGGGCGTGACGCTGTTCTTGTTGCGATTAGGATTTGATTCGAGGTTTGTTTTCAGGGCGTTACGGGGAATTTTGAATGAGGCGTTGTTGCGATTAGGAAGGGTTGCGTGAGCGTCTGAGCGAGCGGGCTGGTGGTTCCGGGCGGTGTTGGTTGCGCCGTCGTTCGCCATGTCCTTCCGCTCCTGTGGGCGAAGTTACAGCCCTGGTTGTCTTATCATATTAGTTAACAGAAGGCAAGGGCGAGGTGTGTATTGCGGTTAAGTGTCAGAAACTTTGGGATGTAGGGAGCGGAAGTGATCGTAGCGGGTACGATTGAAATTACTCAGACTTAGCGGTCTCCTCATGAATGTTCTGGCTGGCGCGAGGCGATTCATGCCTTTTTCTCCTGCAAGCATGTTGACAATGGATGCTTGCATGCTATAATGCAAGCAGTCTGTTAGAAAAAAGGAGCAAGCATGGGAGGCGATAATTCGGCTAAGGCAAAAGGCGGTTTTGCGAGAGCTGAGGCTCTAAGTCCTGAGGAGCGGACTGATATTGCGAAAAAGGCCGCGCTCGCTCGATGGAATGGCCCAATGCCAAAAGCTACGCACACCGGATTTATTGATATTGCTGGACTAAGAATTCCAGTGTTCGTGCTAGAGGATGGAACGAGGCTGATCAGCCAAAGAGGCCTTCAAACCACGATTGGCATGGGAACGGGTGGAGGAACTACTGGCGCGCACAGAATCGCCAAATTTGTACAAAGGATTGAGGATAGGTTAAGCATTTCCAATAACTTATCGGTGCGCATGAAGTCACCGGTTCTGTTCATGCCCGTACAAGGCGGAAACCCTGCCTACGGCAATGAAGCCACCAACCTAATTGACCTTTGTGAATTGCTGCTTAAGGCGAGGGACAAGAAAAACATCCTCACTCCCGTGCAAGCGAAATACGCCGAAGCGGCGGACATCGTTATTCGGTCGTTTGCAAAAGTCGGAATCATTGCCGTAATTGACGAAGTTACTGGGTATCAAGGAATCCGGCCACAAGATGCGCTACACGCTTATCTCCAAAAGCTCATTCGCAAAGAGCTGGCGGCTTGGGTTAAGCGGTTCCCGGACGAATTCTACGAAAACATCTACAAGCTAAAGAACTGGCGCTGGCCTGGGATGCAAAAGAATCGGTACAGCGTCGTAGCCCACTACACTCGCGATCTGGTATACGAGCGCATTGCTCCGGGGCTTTTAGAAGAATTGGAGAAAAAGAATCCTCCGAATGATAAAGGCCAAAGACCGAATAAACTGCATCAATGGCTGACAGAAGATGTTGGGAATCCCATGCTTGCCCAACATCTGCACTCACTCATAATGTTTCAGCGTTTGGCACTGAATAGCGGTTATGGATGGCACAGATTCATAAGGATGGTGGATCGAGCTATGCCAAAAAGAGGGAATACACTGGAGATACCGTTCCCGGAAAACGAAGAGGCTGAGGGCGTTTAGTCTTGGTGGCGTCGCAAAGGGATCCGGGACCCTGCCACGCAGCCATTGCAGACGGCGCAATGGCCTGCGGCGCCCGGCAAACAAAACTACCATGCGGCCATGATGTAATCTCGGAGATTTTTCCTTGACTGACTTGCGAGAACAACAGAATCGACACAGGGAGGAACGGAGGAGTACTGAGAAGTCTGTCTCTTCAATTAGAAGTGCGGCGCTGGAATTGGATTCCGGATGGTATTTAGCGTCGTTTATCGCGATAGGTTTGTGGTTGGCCGCACCTAAAGTCGGCCAATTACTTACTGTAATCGGGCTCTTAGCCATGGTTGCCTGCCTATTGCATCCTATTTCACACTTGAAATGGGTTTGCCGAGGCGATTCAAAGAAGAAGAAAACATGGAAATTTAGAGGTTTGATGGCGGTTGCAACTGTGGCGATCGCAGGTTTCGGTTTTTTCGTTTGGCCGCCGACACCCTATTACCACAACTTGAGTCGCGACGAGATAATGCGATTTAACAATACTCTCGGAAAACCTCCTGCGGGTGGCGAACGCGTAAGGTTGGGTTGTCCGCCTTCGAGTGAAGACATTTGCGTGTTTGCCGGACAATTTTTGCCACTATTTCAAAGGGCGGGTTGGACAGTTGAAGGAAATGCAGTAGATCGCATCATAGTGGGTAAGCCAACTTCTGGCGTGACTTTATTCCTGCATGGAGAAGGTAATTATGACCCATCGAATCCTGACCAGGGTTTATGGACTGCTTTGACCAAAGGTCGTATTCAAATCGGGACGGCTCTTACCAGCATATCTTTGCCACCGAATGACGAAGCCAACCCCGTGTTTCCGAGTAATGTGGTTGGGATATATTTTGGAGTCCTCCCCAAACTACAAACTAAAAACGCATCATACGTGGGAAAGATACATCGCGTTGAATCCAATCGGAAATTCGATGCGGTATGAGTGTCGCGCCTATGGCGCTCGGGTTTCTTTTTTGCGTTTTTCCCGGCGCTCCCGCGCCGGGCTAATTTATGCCGCGTCTGACGGCGCTTGGTTCGATGCAAGGACTGGCGCAGGATTTTCAGTGATCACGTTTTGCAACGCACCCTTTGCAAGCGGCGCAAAGGGATGCGGCACCCGGAACTGCAACTGCGAAGACGAACCACGACTGTTATTGATCGTCTAAGGATGCGCCACTCGCCTCTAGGATGGGGGCCGTTCCGGAACATCGTCTCGCTCCTACCGACTTCGATTGGAATAGGGACTGTTTGCGGCCTTAGTTTTGTTGTTGTAATGGGAAAGTTATTGCTTTTTGCAGCTTAATGCCCTCGCAGGGGCTTCCCGCGACAGTAACCGCCTCAATCATCTCCGTACTAATTGGATTTTTAAACCCCTCACGATGGTCCGCAGACCGTTTGTCTACCATCGCCACGATTTGCTGGAAACTCAGTTTTTCAAGACAACGTCCCAGGGTCAAGGTTCCCGGGTCTTTGGTAGTCGTGAACAAACCGTTCGCCCACCCGCTGTAGAAAGCGAGTTTGCTATCGGGTTTCAAGGTTCCCCAAATATCAAATTTCTCGATCAACGGGGAAGGAAGGGGCTCCACAGTCTGTGAATTATTCGCGTTCAGACCGCTTACGGGGGAGCGAGGAGCACCACAGCCCGTGAATCAGGCGCCGCACCCTTCGCACTCGCTGTGGCGCCTTTATTCGCAGTCGTGGTGCCGACTTTACCGCCGTTATTCGATGCCAAACGAACACGGACGCCGGTGATCGTCACTAGATACGGCAACTGCAGCTCCACTCTCGGATTCGCAACGTCACCAACGTCCGCAAGCTGATAAACAAACTTCGTCGTGAATGTGTCGCTGACGTGATAAGCGAAGTGCCAACCCTGGATATTCTCGGCCGTAGCTTGACTGAGTATTGGTGGACCCGATATCACTTCTGCATTCACCACAGCCCCGTCTTTGACAGTAACGCGAACTTCCACCGTGCCAAAGATGTTTGCGGTATGAGCGGGCTCTGGGTACAGCGGCACCTCCGCATGTTCCAGACGCATTTGAGTGGTGGTGGCGTTTTGGGCTCTCGTGGTCAGTGCAACTGCAGCCACGATAAGCCCGAATGCCAGCACTTTGGATAATTTTTTCATCGTCTGCACCTTAGTTCGACTAACGTTGTTGAGCGTCTCGAAAGCGGGTCGTGCGTGCGTAGATGCTATCGAGCGAGAGAAGTTGCTGCGAGGCGGGTGGCGCAACTTTTGCAGGGCAAGACTCTCCATTCCTATTCGCCTTTCGTGACGCACCACGGGAATGGATGATACCACTGCGGTAGTTGACGATGAAGTTGATTGAGTTCTGGGTCTGCCGTTGGGGTGGAATTTGAGCTGGCGCGCTCTCGCTGCTTCGCGGCCGGAGGCCGCAAGCGAGGGTGCACAATGGTAGCCTATCCGATGCGTAATGAATCGGAGCGGCGTTCTGGACGGCGAGCGGAGTGGTTGCGCGCCGAATTCGGGACCGGAGGGATACGGCTTCACGTGTTGCCACGCACCCTCGCTTGCGGCCTCCGGCCGCGAACCCGCGAGAGTGCGGCACCCTCACAACCTAACGGCGGTATTTGCAAGGCCTGAACGGGTCGGCTATCCGCCCATGCGCCGTCATAGGAGTTGAACGGGCCTTACTTGCAACTTTTGAAATGTTTCACGAGTATCCGCTGAAGTTCCAGGGCTACCTGCTCTCGCGTGCCAAGATGCCGGCCGCGAAAGAATGCGATTCTGATCGTAATGTTGAAATTCGGATGCTCAATAATACGTAGTCGAGTGCGCAACGAGTGTGTCCGCAAAAAGCTAGCTCGTAACATTCCCACCCCCACGTTTCCAGCAATGAGCGACAGTTGTAAGTCCGGATTGTCCAGTTCGGCGGCAACAATGAGCGGAGCACCGAGCCGTTCAACCCGGTTCTTTATCTCTTCGCGCACCAAACATCCGAGCGAATTGAGAACCCAATTTCGCCGATAGAATTCCGGGCATTTTGAAGACCTCGGCCGGCTCGAAGTGCGCGCTTGAACCAGTCGCATCGCTTCATGCGAGAGCGTCACGCCCTCCAGGTCGGGCGGCAGGCTCGTTTCAACGGGTAGGACTACCAGCGCGCCATCCAATTCCCCAAGATGCAGTCGCGCCAATAGCTCCGGACTTGTGTCATTGCAAATGCTGGGCTGCAAGAGGGGAAACTGCTTGCCCATTGCGATTATTACCTTGGATATGTCTGGCCGCGCGAGAGCGTGAGAGAGGCCGAGCCGAAAAGGTCCAACCGGTGGTGTGTTCCCGGACGTGGAAGACTTGAGATCGCTCAGAGACGAAAGGATCGCCCGGCTTTTCGCCAAAACGTCGAGTCCTGCGCGCGTCAGCTTTAAGGGTTTGAAATGCCGGTCAAGGAGCACCACACCGAGTTCAACCTCCAAGCGCTGAATCCTTCGAGTCAATGCTGAAGGCGTAAGGTATAGATCGTTGGCGGCTCGCTCCATCGAGCCGGTCTCAGCGAGTACAACAAGCGCTTGGAGTTCCGCGAACAACCTCATTCCTCCCGAGATCTAGAGCGAATCAGAAATTGCATAGGATGCAAGTTAATTGTACCTATTTTGCAGTTGAAGCAATAACGATTCTAGCCTATTTTGAGGCCGCGGCGTGAGAGCAGCCTGTTCCGTATAAAGCAGTCGGGGGCACATCAATGACAGCTCAAGAAACGACAATGCGGCATGATCCTCAGACGCCGCCGGCGGGCTCGACAACCAAGCGAATTTTCATTGGTCCGAATGGCTTGCGCGCGGGATGGCGCCTGCTAATTTTCATGGCGATGGTAGTGGCAATGTCGAACGTAGCGCGAATGATCATTACGCGCTTCTTCCCGGCCGCGCTGGATCCGACGCAACTGACACCTATGAGAATCATCGCGCCGGATCTACTTGTCTGCTTCATCTTGGCGGTTGCGGCCTGGATCATGAGCAAGATTGAAGGCCGCAGGCTCGGCCAATACGGTCTTCCCATGAGCGATGCGCTAAGGAAAAACTTTCGGGTAGGACTATTGATAGGCCTGCTCGCTACCAGCGGTACGGTGCTTGCAATTTTCGCGCTTCATGGTGTTCGGTTCACAGGTGCGGCGATCCACGGCACCGCGATTTTCGCCGCAGCGGCCGCCTGGGGGCTGGCATTTTTGCTTTCCGGCTTGGCCGAGGAATTTTTGTTTCGCGGATACGCGCAGTTCACACTGACGACTGGCATGGGATTCTGGCCGTCCGCATTTTTGTTGTCGGGTTTATTCGGGCTGGTTCACGGCAGCAATGGCGGAGAAACCGTTTTGGGAGATCTGTCGGTGGTTTCGTTTGGTTTGTTGTTGTGCTTGTTTCTCCGCCGGACTGGAAATTTATGGTGTGCGGTCGGCTTTCACCTTGGATATGACTGGGGGCAGACGTTCTTGTACGGTGTTCCCAATAGCGGCTTACTACCCTCCCAGAATCTTCTCAACGCATCGTTTAGTGGGCCGCGCTGGCTGACCGGCGGAACGGTCGGGCCTGAGGCCAGCATCTTTTGCCCGATCGTCTTGGCCATCGTGGCAATCGTATTCAGCTTGAAATACCGCGACGCGCGATATCGACCGTTGAGCGCGCCGTCGGCTTCCTGAGTCGAGCCACGGAGAACGCAGAGGATCTGAATCTGGTCAGCCCTGAACGGATCGGACACCGGCCGCGCCGAGATGCCCTCGCGGTATCAATCTTGTCTTTTTATGATCCGTTAACGAAACATGATTTAAGAATGTGGTAGTTCCTGTTCGACAGAAATTCTAGAATGCTGTCTCAGATGACTTTGGCCTGTGGACTCCCAGTCGCCACGCAGGCGCTGGGGGAGATGTGCCCGGAATTGAGATATGTGCGATTTGCGACAGCCGAAACTGCGGCGCAACCGTCATTGTTTCGACTCTTGGTTCGGCCAGGAAGCGATTCGACTCGAAAAACGATTCCCTCAAGCTGATCTGTCCGGTTTGCGAAAAACCCTTCACTGTATTGATCACTGAGTTGGAACGAGTAAACGTCTCCGAAGAGCAACTTCGGCAGGGTTTTTTCGGAGGCCGCAGGCCTGCACGCGCAAGGTCTGCCGGGTCAAGCAGCAAGTAGCAGCGAGCCTGTGCAGGGGCGAGTTCGGTCGGAACTCTGTCGCGGGCTGAGTGCCGCATATTCCGACCCGGGAATAAAAATGAAAGCGATCGTTGTTCACGAATTTGGTGGTCCAGAAGTTTTGAAGCTTGAGGAAGTCCCCACGCCAAAGCCCGCCGCGGGACAAGTTCTCGTGCGCGTCCACGCCGTCGGCGTAAATCCTTACGATACCGTCATGCGCAGCGGCATGTACGCCGTGAAGCCGGCGTTGCCTTACACACCTGGTTCCGACGGTGCAGGCGTCATCGAAGCGGTCGGTCCCGGTGTCGCGAAAGTGAAGCCCGGCGACCGCGTTTACATGGCCAAGACCTTAAGCGGAGCTTACGCCGAATACGCGCTTGCTCTCGAAGGGCAAGTGCATGCGCTGCCCGCGAAGGCCAGCTTCGCTCAGGGCGCCGGCGTCTGGGTTCCCTACGCGACCGCTTATCATGCCCTCTATCACGCCGCGCAAGCGCACGCTTCAGAAACCGTCCTGATTCACGGCGCCAGCGGCGGCGTGGGCATCGCCGGCGTTCAATTAGCTCGCGCGATGGGACTGACCATTTTCGGCACCGCGAGCAGCCAGAAGGGTCTCGACCTTGTAACGCGCGAAGGCGCTCATCGCGTGTTCGATCACAGCAAATCCGGCTATCTTGACGAAATCATGAAAGCTGCGGACGGCCGCGGCGTGGACCTCATTCTCGAAATGCTGGCGAACGTGAATCTGGCCAACGACATCAAGCTGCTCGCGACCAACGGCCGCATCATCGTGATCGGCAATCGCGGCGAAATCACCATCAACCCGCGCGAACTTATGGGACGCCGCGGCTCCATCCGCGGATTTACTCTCTGGGCCCTCACCGCTGCGGAAGAAGCGGATATCCACGCAGGGCTCGGTGCTGGACTCGAAAACGGCACGTTGCGGCCGGTCGTTGCCAAAGAATTGCCTCTCGCGGAAGCCGCCCGCGCCCACAAAGAAATCGTCGAACCCGGCGCCGCCGGAAAAATCGTGCTGATCCCCTGACGCGAGAGCCGCTCAGTCTGACGTGTTGCCACGCACCCTTTGCGGACTGCGTAAAGGGATGCGGCACCCGGTCGGCGGCGAAAGGCTACCTCGCGATGAGGGCGGCCACGAGGGAAAGAATGATCAGCATCATGGCCGAGGCGGTGTCCGAATTTGGACATCAGCTGGCGAAAACGACCATCCACTACGGCGAAGCTCGTGGTAAGTGATTTACAATGTGCGCCTTTCCATTGGCATCGCATCTGCTACCCACAGATTCCACTGCCGAGGCCAAAAAAAATGGAGCAGCTGTCGATTTTCGGCCTCCCGAACGACTATCTGATAACAGCACGACGAGCTACAGCGCGTGGTGCTGATAGACGCCGCTAGGAGAAGAACCATGTCATTTTTCCGCGACCTAAGAGTTGCCTTCCACTCGCTGATGCGCAGTAAAGGCTTGGCGGCCATTGTGATCCTCACGCTGGCGCTCGGCATTGGCGCGAACGCTGCGATCTTCACGCTGGTACGCGGAGTGTTGCTCAAGCCGCTCGTCAACCGCGACGAGAACCGGCTGGTGTACATCCGCCAGAGCGCCCCGACCGGCGGACAGGACAACACCACGTTTTCCGTGCCCGAAATCAAGGATATCGAGGGCAGCGTCCACGCCCTGAGCGAGTTCGGCGATTTCTCGACGATGGACTTTACGATGGTTGGACTCGGCGAACCTCGCGTCGTTCACGGCGGCGTGGTCAGCGGCAACTATTTTGATGTAATGGGCCTGCGTCCCGTTCTCGGCCGTCTCGTCGGAACTCAAGACGCCGGTGCCGACGCTCCTGGCGTCATCGTGCTGACCTATCGGTTCTGGTCCACCGTTTACAAAAAGGATCCGAATGTGATCGGCAAAACCGTTCGCCTCAGCAGCATTGGCGATCGTTCCGCCACGGTTATCGGCGTCCTTGAACCCTCTGTGCCGTATCCCGAGGAAACAGAAATCATCGGCAACCTGGTCGTCAGTCCGCATCATCTTTCCGCCACGATGGTCACCGGCCGCGTCCATCGCATGACCGAACTCTTCGGCAAGCTCGCTCCCGGCGCCACTCTCGATCAGGCTCGCAACGAGTTGCGCACCGTCTACGCCTCTATGGTGAAGGACCACCCCGACGCGTATCCCGATAACTTCGGCTACCGCATTGATGCCAGGATGCTCCGGGACGAGATTACATCCGGCGCGCGCACCGTTCTCCTCGTGCTTCTCGCTGCCTCGGGCCTGGTCTTCATCATCGCTTGCTCGAACGTTGCCAACCTGATTCTGGCGCGGACGGTTCGCCGCGAAGGCGAGTTGGCCGTCCGTGCCGCGCTGGGCGCAAGCATCGGCGCGCTGCGGCGCATGTTGTTAGCCGAAAGCCTGCTGCTCTGCGGCGCGGGCGCTGCAATCGGCGTACTGATTGCGCAGCCATTGGTCACCATCCTGGCTCGCTACGCCTCGCGCTTCTCCGTTCGCGCGCTGGATTTGACGGTTGATTGGAGCATGCTTTGGGTGGGAGTCGCGCTGGCTATAATCGCCGCGGTGATTTTGGCATTTGTGCCGCGCTTGCCGTCGGCGAACGCGTCGAATGGCATGAACCTCGCCAGCGGCGGCGTTCGCATCACCAGCAGCACGGGCCGCCGCCAGCGGGCCTTTGCAGTCACGCAAATCGCAGCGTCTTTCGTGTTGCTCGCGGGCGCATGCATGTTGATCACTACGCTGCTCGCGTTGCAAAGGACCCAGAGCGGCATGGATACGCGTCACGTCCTGGCCGTTGATGTTCCGTGGCCTTCCAACGGAAGAACCCAGCAGCAAGTTATCGATTTTTATAGGGAATCGGTGCGTCAAATAAATGCGCTACCCGGCGTCACCGAGACGGCTGTCGGGATGATCGCGCCCTGGCGTGATGCCAGCGGCGGCTTCGGTATAGGTTTGCAATACTCTGGTGATGGTCACGTCCATGGCAAAGACGATCCTCGCGCGTTGTGGCGTACCATCTCTCCCGGTTTTTTCAGCGCGCTGGGCGTTCCCATTATTGCCGGCCGCGATTTCAACGCGCTCGATGACCAGACTCATGAGCCGGTCGTGATCGTCAGCGCCACTCTCGCCCATCACATGTTTCCTGGTGAGGATCCGATCAATCGGCATGTCTATTGGACCGATCCGGTGCTCGAATTCGTTACCGGCACCGCGGAAGAAAAGGCGCGAGTTACCGCGCCACACCGAATTATTGGAGTCGCCGCCGATGTGGACGACGAACATATCGTTCCGGAGCCCACCTCCGCCATTTATGGCTCCTTCGCCGACGGCGGCATGTTCGGCGGTCACCTCTTCATCCACACCACCGCAAATCCTTATTCGCTGGTAGTGCCGGTGACGAAAATTATCCGGCAGATGGAAGCTGATGAACCCGTGGAGAACGCCGCCACTCTGGAAGACATCCGTGCAAAAGTGCTGGCGCCAGACCGCTTGAACTCTCTGGTGTTTGGCGTGTTCGCAGCGGTGGCGCTGCTGATTGCCGTCGTGGGCGTCGCCGGAGTGCTGGCGTTTTCCGTCAGCGCTCGCACGCGCGAATTCGGCATACGCATGGCGCTCGGATCGCAGCCGGAATATATTTTGAGAACTGTCATCGCGGAAGGAGCAGCAATGGCTGCCGTTGGCGTTCTGGCGGGCGCAGTGTTCGGGCTCGTCATTGCGCGCGTGGCAGGCAGCTATTTCGGCGACTTAAAAATGCCCGGCGCGTTGCCCGTGATCGTTTCTGCGTTTGTGTTATTAGGCGCGGCGGTAGTCGCCTCGATGCTACCAGCAGCACGCGCCGCGCGCGTGGACGTGATACAAGCGCTTCGCTCGGAATAATTTTCTGGCGCGTGCAACCGTTCCCTTGAACTCCAATCGCTCAGTTGCCGCCGCCAAGCGCCAGAGGCGGCAGAACGCCGCGTGCTAATCGACTTGGTCTAGCCACTCGCAAGATGCCGTCCGCCAGTGTGGCACAGCCACTCTTGGCTGTGCTCTTCGGTGGGTGGCATGTGCCGATCCTCGATTCTCAACGTACGGTAACGCGATTAACTAAGACTTAGCCGAATGGTCTGACGATAATTTTCGGGGAGGCGGCTACGAGTGTACGCCCGGATCGAGGCGCAACGGAGCAGCCAAGGGCAAATCATTCATATTTTAGCGCCACCATAGGGTCAACGCGCATGGCGCGGCGCGCGGGCACGTAGCAGGCGAGAAGGGCAACCGCGAACAAGAGCAACGAAACGGCGCAAAATGTGAGCAGGTCGCCAGGCTCTACTCCGTAGAGTGCGCCGATCATGAGGCGCGTTACAGCCCACGCGGCGAGCGTCCCGATGGCGATTCCGAGCAGAGCGACACGAGCTCCTTGGCCGACGATCATCGTAAAAACATGTTTGCGCTGCGCGCCAAGAGCTATACGAATGCCGATTTCGTTTGTTCGTTGCGCGACGGAGTACGCCATCACTCCATAGAGGCCGAGAGCGGCCAATAACAGAGCCACGCCGCCCAAAACGGCAACCAAGCCGGCCGAGATTCTCTGCGTAAAAAGCGAGACGGAGATTTCGTCATTCAGAGATATGACGTCGAAGACCGGAATTGTGGGGTCCGCGGTGTGCGCTTCGCTCTGCAACATGGAAATAGCGCTGTCGTCGGAACCCGACGTGCGAACGAAGAATACCAGCCCCATCTCCGGCCTGTAGATCTGACGCATCGGGACGTAGAAATACGGGGCGGGAGTCTCTGTGAGCCGGAACACCTTGCTGTCCGCGACGACCCCGACAATCGTTAACCAGCGTCCCCAGCCATGCACCTGGCGGCCGACGGCAGTCCCAGTTCCGATGAAACGGCGCACAAACTCTTGATTGACGACCATCACCGGCGGCGCCTGCATATCATCGCTTGATCGGAAGTCACGCCCCTCGAAAATGGGGATTTTCATCAGGGCGAAATATCCAGGGGAAATCAGGCTGCGGTAGATGTCCATATCTTCGCTCGGCGTGGGAATGTAACCACGAATTTGCAGATTCTCCCAGGAGCCGCGTGAAAGACTGAGAGGTACATAATCGGCGTAGCTTACCGCGGTGACGCCGGGCTGGCGTTCAAGCTGTTGCTGCAACCGTTGATAGAAGGCGTTCGCCTGCTGCGCGTCATAACTGGCAGCTGAGAGATCGAGCTGAGCGACAGCGACGTGTTGCGCGTCGAATCCCGGCCTGATCTTGCTTACATTCCGGAAACTCTCCAAGAGCAGCCCTGCGGCGATCATCGCGACGACAGCGAGCGCCATCTCTGATGTGGCCAACAGGCCTCGCAACCGGTTGGAATGAGCGCTGGAGCTGGCGCGTCCGCCCGTCGTGAGCATCTCATCCGCATTCCTGCCGGCGGCGCGCAGCGCTGCCGCAAGTCCGGCGACCAGTGCCACGGCAAATGCTAAAGTAATCGCAAAAAACAGCACGCCGATGTCCAGAGGCACGTGATCCAATGCCGGCACGGAAGAACGAGGCAAAAACCATCCCAAAGTTCCCTTGAGCCACGAAGCGATCGCGATGCCACCAAGCGACCCGGCGACAGCAACGAGCGAGCACTCGGTGAGAACCTGCCGAATCAAACGGGAGCGAGTCGCGCCAAGCGAGAGGCGCAGAACAAATTCCTTCTGACGAGCGGTCGCGCGAGCCAGCAGCAGGTTGGCGAGATTCGCGCAAACAATCAGCAGAACGAGGGCGCAGGCCGTCATCAGGATACCGAGCGGGCCGAGCATAGACCCTTGGATTCCGTAATGAGATTCCCACATCGGAAGCAGCGTCGCGCTCATGCCCTCATTGGTGCTGGCGTCTTCGCGAGCCATGTCCTTCGCATGCGACTCTACCTCGGCGCGCGCCTCTCCCAAGGAAACGTCCGGAGCGAGCCGCGCAAGCACGCGGAACGTGCGCCACTTGCGATCGAGGAGCGTGTTGTCGCCCGTGGAAGCTAATTGCCCATACATTGTTGCAGGCACCCACGCGTCAAAGGAAAGCCCCGGCATCGAACCGTGAAATTCCTCCGGCGTGACACCGATGACGGTATAAGGAAAATGATTGATGCGCACTGAGGCGCCGATGACGCCGGGATCGGCGTGGTAGTGGCTGACCCAATAGGGGTGGCTGAGGATTACAAGTGGGTGCGCATTTTGCTGTTGGTCAACCTCAGCGGTGGAGAAGAATCGCCCGAGCGCCGGTTTGACACCCAGCATTTCGAAGAAGTTTCCCGAAACTGCTTCACCCCAAACGCGCTCGACGCTCTCTCTGTCTCCAACGGCAAGCGCCATGGGCTTCGTGACGGACATCGCTTGCACCAGCTTGCAGTTGTCCCGCAGGTCGCGAAAATCTAAATAGGAGGTAGGCTCCCAGCTGCCGTCCGGAGTCAGTGTTTCCAGAGCCACTACGTGATTTGCAGCCACGACTCCAGGAAGAGGATTCAGCAGCAGTGCGCGGACCCAACTGAACACGGTGGCATTGGCACCCACGCCGAGAGCAAGCGTCAAGACCGCGACGGCAGTGAAGCTGGCAGATTTGCGCAACATGCGCAGGCCGAAGCGGATATCCTGCCACAACGTTTCCAAGGCCGGAATGCCGCGTTGCTCGCGATAACTTTCCTTGGCTGATTCGACGCTGCCGAACTTGAGCAAGGCCTGCCGCCGCGCTTCTGCTGGCCGCATGCCGGCACGTACGTTTTCGTCGATGTGCATCTGGAGATTGCTCTCGATCTCGTCCGCGAGCTCGCGGTCAAGCCGCTCCTTGTGGAACAAGCCGCCCGCACGCAAGAGCCAGGCACGTAATGTTCTCATTGCGTTTCTCCGCCGGGAGCCAGGAACCGGGCCAGAATCGCGTTGGTCTCTTCCCACTCGCCCACTTCCTTTTCAACCTGTTTGTAACCCGCCCGCGTAAGCTTGTAAAACTTCGCTTTGCGATTGTTGTCCGAAACTCCCCACGCGGAGGAGATGTAGCCTTCCTGCTGCAGTTTCAAGAGCGCGGGATACAGCGTTCCATAGTTGACCGCCAAACGGTTGCCGCTCGTCTGTTCGATGCGTCGGGCAATCCCGTAGCCGTGCAATGGCCCCATGGTTTGCAGCGTTTTCAGAACCATGAGGGCCAGCGTGCCCTGCGGAACGTCCGATTTAGGAGCAATCATGTCCAGACCCTCATATGGGATAGCCATAGAGATGATGGCACAGCTCCTATTGGAAAGCAATAGGGCGGGTGCCCGACCCTGCAGCTGGCGTTCTGGCGGGCGCGGTGTTCGGGCTTATCGTTGCGCGCGTGGCAGGCAGCTATTACGGCGACTTAAAAATGCCAGGCGCGTTGCCCGTGATCGTTTCTGCGTTTGTGTTATTAGGCGCGGCGGTAGTCGCCTCGATGCTACCAGCAGCACGCGCCGCCCGCGTAGACGTAATACAAGCCCTGCGCTCGGAATGATTTTCCCGTCGCGCTCAAGCTTCCGTAAGCCGGCGAAATCGTCGAAGTGGAATGACTCCCGAGTCCCGTCATCAAGATTTTTTCTGACCGTCAATCAGTGGCTAGATGGTAGTGTCCTAATTTGGCATGAAGCTCTTGATTGCACTGGCGGTTATCTCTGTATTTCAAGCTGCTGTCGCGCCTCCACGGCAAACACTCCAGGAACCACACCCTGCTACCAAAACAATCCAGAATAAGGCCGACAGCAACAAGAAGGCATCCACTCCTGCGGCCAACCAAAACACAGAACCCTCCTCCGAGGAGAGTAAAAATGGAAAGCAGGTAACGTCCGGCGACGAACAACAGCACATAATTGTCGAGCGACTTCCCGAAAAGGATATTTGGGATAAGTCGTACATTATCCTCACCGGTATTCTCGTCTTGATCGGTGCTCTGACCCTGAGCGGTATTTACTATCAAGCTGTGCAAACGAAGAATGCAACTAAAGCAATGGAAAAAAGTACTGGCGTAACGATTGAAGTTGAACGCGGGCGTGTTTTCATATTTTGGAACCAAGTAGCCCACAGTGACCGCAGTCCAGGCGCGGTCCATGATGGAAAACTTTCTTACTATTTCAACTGGTCTTGTGGCAATCCGGGTAGGACCGAAGTTCGACTTACCGGCCTTTGGTGCAGATTGATTGCTGTGGACAGGCTCGAAAACTTGCCCCCAAAACCAGTGTACGAGCCTGCCAGAGAGCGGATATATGATGGGGAGCCTTTGCAGCCTGGAGCCAAAGGACCCCAAACAGTGTGGTTCTCCGCCCCCCTGGAAACTGACCTGCCCTACGCCGAAATGCAAGAAAAGCACCGGTCCGGCCGTTGCTTCCTCTACGCTTATGGATATGCGAGATACAGGGATGTTTGGGACAATCCACATATCGCCCGATTTGGCGTTGTCCGCTTCATAACGAGCAGCCTGATGGAGGATAACTGGGTAGTTGCCGGTCCCGTAGAATACAATCGAAGCGAATAGAAATATCCGTGTGGATACTTCGATGTATCCATTATCTGCCTTGAACATGGGCGGTATCCTCAAACTAGGACACGACCGGCTAGATGTGTCTCTTGACTCCTCGCGTCCAGCCCCCTTCTTGCCCCGGTCCCGACCCTGTCTATATTGACAGTGTTCTGGATTCCAGCCGACGAGTAGTCTCTGACCAGCGTTCAGCTTGAGCGTGTTGCAGGACCTCAGCCCTCTCCGCCAGCCCCAGCAGAACAAGTGCCGACATGCCACGAAGGGGGTAGAAACATGGGTCTATTCCAACCGAGCTATTTCCTGCACGCCGCAAACATCCTGCTGTTGGTTGCGTACAGCGTTCGCGACATTCTCTGGCTGAGGTTGTTTGCGGTGGCGGCCTCGCTGATATCGCTGCCGTATTTCATCCTTCAGCCCGAACCGCTTTGGGAGCCAATCATTTGGAGTAGCGTCTTTGCTGCGATCAATGCGTTCCAGTCGTGGCGTCTTTTTCTCGAGCGGCGTCCGGTTAAATTGACGCCCGAAGAGGAGGAAATTCGCCGGCTCGCCTTCCCGGATTTGCCGCCTCGGAAAGTCCTGCAGCTTCTGAGTATCGGAGCGTGGACAACTGTAGAAATTGGTGAGCGACTGCTGGAGCGTGGCAAAAAAGTTGAGGCAATCTCCGTCATCGTTCGCGGGAAAGTGCGCGTTACGAAAGATAATCGTGTCATCGGGGAATTCGTCGCGGGCCACATTGCGGGCTCAGCTCTTCTCTTGAGTGGAGTCGCTTCCGATGCAGAGGCCGTGGTAGTAGAGCCTGTCCGCTGCATGCGTTGGGAGATTGAGCCGCTCAACCGCTACCTGGCCGCCAATCCGGAGACGCGGATTATCCTGCAAAAACATCTCGCTCGTGATCTGGCCGGAAAAGTGGTAGCGGCTACAAAACTTTAGAGTCATCTAGAGGCTAATCCTGCTTCGACATGTGCGGGCCGACTCCGGATAAACGCCGCGAGGGTTCAAGTTGGAACCCGGACGACTTATCGGGCGTTATGAATTCTTTCGCTGCTGCACCCGCGCTGTTGAGGGCGGAACGTGGCCTTTCAGCCGCATGTAAACGGCGAGGTTGCCGTAATGCTCGTTATTGTGGGCGATGTTGTACATCAGCACGGCGCCTCGGACGGTATTGGTCGACCCTGTGCCAATAACATTCGCAATCTGCACCGGCTGCATGAAGTTCGCGTCGGTGGTCGCTGCGTATACCCGGTCGCAATAGACGAGCGAATCGTTCAACGCCTTAACGAGCGCGGCCTTGTCAGCGATTTGCTCGTAGTCAGTGGTTGCTGGCGACTTTTCGCCCGCAGCTTGCGCACAGAAGAAGAAGTTCGCATCGATCACGTGACCGATAATCTGACCGAAGGTCCGGACTTGCGGCGTCGGTCGAAAGCCGTATTCATCCGCGGGCATGTTCTCTGCGGCCTCCGCTAGATTTCGGCGAATCGCCGCGTGCATCGCCTTGGCGCCGCCCGCCAGCGAGGGCGACAACTCATCGGCATAGCCAGCGTCCGCCGTTTGCGCGGAGGCCGCCGGCAAAGTCACATACGCAAAGACACAAGCCAAGATCAGCAGACGCAGCATCGGGTCGCCTCCCTTCACCACCGCGCGAATCGTTTTGGCCAGCGCGGCTAACTTATAGACCGCGACAGCCCATCCGTGTCAACTCTAATCGCCAAACTGCTGATGAACGCATTAATCGCACAAGTGAAAGAGGGAGGTGCGACACTCCACGGCGACAAGCCCCGCTGAGTGCAGAACGGCGAGAAGGTGGCATCCGGCTAGCTGGCGATTGGGAATGGCAGCACGATTTTCTTTTCGCGGAAGACGCGGAAGATTTCCGCGAACAAATCGCTTATGAGCAGGCCGGTGCGGTCAATCATGGTTGCGGTGGAAACGCGCAAGTTCAGATTGATGGCGTGATCGCCGAAGCCGGTGACCAGGACTACGGGCGCGGGATCTTGCAGAACGCTCTCGTTACGCCTGGCAATCTCCAGCAGAACGCCGCGCACCGCTTCCAGATCGCTGTCGTAAGAAATGCCCACGGGAACCGAAAGACGCACGGTGCGATCGTTGGCCGTCCAGTTGGCTACGCGGGTATTGATGAATTCGGAGTTCGGGACGATGATCACTTCGTTGTCGAACGTGCGGAGCCAGGTGCCGCGCGCGCCGATGCGGATCACTTCACCGTGGGTGTTGCCGACGTCGATGAAATCGCCCAGCTTGATCGGTCCTTCCCACAAAATCACGATGCCCGCCACGAAATTGGCCACAATGTTCTGCAAGCCGAAACCGATGCCCACGCCCAGCGCGCCGCCTACCACTACGAGGCTGCGTAAATTCAAGCCGGTACTATCCAAGCCAACAATCAAGCCCAGCGCGAAAATCACATAGCCGGTGGCGCGCACAAAGGCGTATTGATGGCCGCGGTCCATGGAGGTGTGAGTGAGAACTCGGTTGGCCAGAACGCTGCGGAACAAGCGCGAAAAAAGCGACAAGGCAATCAAGAACACACTGCACTTGATGAGGAACAGGGGCGTGATCGGCAGTTTGCCCATGGTAAAAAGCGGCCATTGCAGGAAGCGACGCGCGCCGGCGTTGAGCAAGTTATAAAGCGATGCTGATTCCGGCCGCCGGAAAAATGCCCAGGTAAGTAGTATCGCTACCAGCGTACTTGCGAAAATAACGATCCGATTTTCCCAGCTCATTTTCATCTGCGTCACCCCTTTCGGGAGAACGATAGCACTCTACGCGTTTTTTCGGAGCGCATTTGGATTGAGCGATCGCCGACTATTGCGCTGGGTGACAATCGCAGCGAGATGCGAGCAAAGTGTATCGTCAGCCGTATCGGTGTAAAATTGGCTGTTCTATCGTGGGGGAGCTTTTCGGTGACGCGATGCCCCAAGACGCTCCTGTAAAGCCGATATCAATTATTGGCTTCATTCTGTTCACGCCTTGGGATTGTGTCGCTGGTGTATTTTGAAGCGCCGTCGGGGCTGATGGTACAGGCCGTCGCGCAGCATCAGAATAGCCCGTGGCCACTGATTGCAGGTGGCGCGGCGATTATCGTCGGTGTCGCACTATTGTTTGCCGGACGCCCGCGCAGCTAAGTCCTGGCACCATCCGCTGCCTTAGACACCTCATCCGAGTGGTGCGTAACCATCCAGGAACTTTTCTTGCACGAAATTTTGAGCGAGCCGAACTAGCGTGTAAATTAAGTATGGATGAAGACTCGAGAACAATTTTATCGCTCGCTTAACATCCTCGCCACTTTGCTATTGTGGTTCGTAGCTGCAATATTCGCTTCTTCCGCGGGCGCTCAAGAGTGCACTGTAAAACCCGCGTCGATCCCGCTGGGCCAGACCGTACGCCTCCGCTGCGAAATACCCGCAGCAACTGCACGCCTAGACTCTCGTCTGAACGGCGCCCCGAACGGGCGCACGGTCCGGCTTTTCAAGGAAGAAAGCGGCGATTGGCAAGGCCTGATGGCCGTGGCTGTGGCCGACTCTCCTGGCACCTATCCAATTGAATTTCTCGCAGCCGACGGTGCCACGCTCGCTTCCGTCAATCTAACCATTCGCAAAACTATCTTTCCCTGGCAAAATGTGGTTCTCGCGCCGCAGATCGAAGCGCTCCATTCCACCAGCGAAGAAATGCAAACTCTCACCACCTTCCGCGACTCCGTATCCGACGTGAAATATTGGGACGATCCGCTGGTCGCGCCGCTGCCCGGTTGCGTCATATCCCCGTTTGGCGTGAAGCGCCTGCACAACGGAAAGCCTACCGGTGAATTTCACGCAGGAATCGACCAGCGCGGAGCCGATGGAACTCCGATTCGCGCCGTGGCCACAGGAGTCGTCAAGATCGTGCAACCGTTCAACGTACTCGGTGGCACGGTGGCCATTGACCACGGTCAAGGCCTCGAAACGATGTATCTGCACATGTCTAAATTAAATGTAGAGCTCGGGGCTCATGTAAACGAAGGTGACGTGATCGGCTACGTCGGCGCCACCGGCCGCGCCAACGGCCCGCACCTGCACTGGGTCGTTTACGTGAACGGCGTCCCGCAAAATCCGCAGCAATGGGTCACGCTAAAATCCTGCGTCGCTCCCAAAAAGAAATCCTAAAAGAAATCGCTCCTGAATTTTCATTCTCATCGCATTGCCAGGATTTTTTCTGGGTCGGAACATGAATCCGCGCTGCGGGCGATGCCAAGTTTCTTCATCCGGAAATGCAATGTCGTGCGTTTCAGTCCCAGGCGAGAAGCCGCGCCGGTGGGTCCGCCAAGAGTCCACCTGGTTTCTTTCAGGGTCCTGAGGATATGGTTGCGCTGGACCTCTTCCAGAGTTTGATTGCGGTCTGCGCTTTGATCTGGCGAGATCCGTGGATTCAAGTCCCGGAGCGAGAGCCGCAACACCGGACCGGAGCTTAAAATTACGGCGCGTTCGATTACGTTCTCCAACTCGCGGATGTTGCCAGGCCACCGGTACCGGATCAGGGCCTCCATGGTCTCCGAAGGAATCGTCTCAATCGTCTTCCGCATTCGTCGTGCGACCTGTTGTACAAAATGTTGCACCAACGCTGGAATATCCTCCGGACGTTCCCGCAAGGGAGGAACATGGATCGGAATAACATTCAGTCGATAGTAGAGGTCGCTGCGAAATTGCTTCTCGAGGATCATTCCTTCCAGGTCGCGATGAGTCGCGGCCACAATGCGTATGTCGACTTTCTGCGTCCGTGTGCTTCCCAGGCGCTCGAATTCCCGCTCCTGCAAGACGCGAAGGAGCTTCGGCTGGAGTTCGAGAGGGATATCGCCGATTTCATCGAGGAAGAGCGAACCGCGATGTGCCAGCTCGAGCCGGCCGATCTTCTGCGCGATCGCGCCGGTGAACGATCCCCGCTCATGCCCAAACAGTTCGCTTTCGAGCAGCCCGGTAGGGATGGCGGCACAGTTGAGTTTGACAAATGGCCGGTCCCTGCGAGGACTGTGGTTGTGAATGGCGCGCGCGATTAGCTCTTTGCCCGTGCCGGTTTCGCCCAACAAGAGCACGGTCGAAGCTCCCCACGCGACGGTTTCGACCATCTGCAGCACGCGGCGAAGACCCGAACTTCTTCCAATGATCCCTTCGAAACCGGTCTCCGAGTCCGCTGGTTCGTCGATTCGGTCGAGATCAAGCGTGCTCTCCGGATCGGTGTCAGGCCCTGGGTCCTCGTACTGCAGAGGACAGGTGAGACTATTCAATTCCATTGTCTCGCTCCCTTTTGCCCAGTTTGTCGGCCCCGTTGTTGTACGTGAGTCTGGCTGAACTTGAATGGCTTCGGCGTTGTCCATCGGCTCGCCCTCCTTTCGGTGATGTGAGCCGATTGTGGGGCTGCCGCTATCCCATCGTCTTGAACAAACTTGGTGTGTTTGGGATGTTTCCGGGGGGAGATTCCAGAGAGGCGTTTCTACCTTGGCCAGCGACCTTATGTCGCTAAGTTATTTTCGCGAAGGGCTTTACGTTGTAGGGACGCGGTTCCCTTCCGACCAGCGGACCTGGCTCGGGGACATTCCAGCCCACCGCCGGAAGTGCCGCGCGAGATGGCTCTGGTCAGAAAAACCAGTCGCCAGGGCTATTTCCGACAAGGGAGCATGTGTCTCCCGCAAAATGTGGTCCACCTCTTCCAAGCGCCGCCGTAACAGATACATGTGCGGCGGCACCCCCACGGACTGGTGGAATGCCCGAGCAAAATGGTCGGTGGAAAGCCCGGCCAGAGCGGCCAGTCCGTCGAGGCGGATCTTTTCATCCAGATGCCCTTCAATATAGTCGCAGACACGGCGTGTGACGGCTGGCGGTAATCCACCACGGCTGGGTTCCGGCGCCGTGGCTATCCGCAAATCTCCCAAAGTACTAATTCTTGCCCGGGAATGAACCACTGCTTCCGCCGAGCTGCGCGCGACCCTAGGCCTGCTCAAAGGTGGCGTAAGCAATGCCGACCACCCGCGTTCGTCACCAACGGCTTTCGTCAGGCGCATCGGAATGTCCCGGTCGGCTGCGCGGCGGAAGAGTGAACGGTCATACGCGAACGCGGCAGACAACGGAGTTCCGTCCGCAAGGCTTTTGTCGCTCAGGGCGAACAACCTCCGAGCGGCTTGGTCGGCGCCAACAATGGATTGCTCGTCGTCGATCGCAAGCAGCAGGGATGATCCCAAATCGTCTGATGGGGCAGCCGCCAGGATCCAGCAATGTTGAAAGTGCTCACGAAAGATGCGTTCCTCAATGGCGCGCGCGGAGACGATCACCGTCTGGAGCAGCAGGGGAAATGGCTGATCGTCAGACTGCTGGTGCACTTTGGAAACATCCAGCACCGCCAGCAATCCTCCCTGAGGATCGAAGATCGGCGCGCCCGCGCAACTCAACCGGGTGTGACGGCTGCGAAAATGGTCGGCACAATGCACCATAACCGGCCGGCGATCGGTGATGCAGGTGCCGATGCCGTTTGTGCCTTCGACCTGCTCCGACCAAACGCCACCCAGCCATATTCCCCAACGCTTGAACTCGTGGTCCTGGCTCTCGTCACCGCGATGGTGGATGGCGACTCCATCGCTGTTGCACAAGAGCACGACGTAAGACTGCGGGCGAACAATGGCATAGAGGCGGTTTATCTCTTCCTGGGCCAGGAGTAGAAAGCTATGCAGGGGTTCGCGAGAGATCCTGAGCTCACGCTCCGTGAGCAAGTGCGGTACGGAGCTGCTCTTGGGGTCAACACGAAAGTCGCGCAAACACCTGCGCCAGGAATCGTCTATCGGTTCGGGTTGGAAGCTTTCGCTCGTGGCGTCAGCCACCAACTCAATGCGCTCGTCGTGTGACACATCAACCGTGGAAGGATCGGCACGCAACTGAGCGGCTGTATTCATTTACCTTTCAACTCTCCATGCGTGCCAAAATTGCCACCGGGACCCTTGAGCGCTGGCCTGAGGCCTGCTCAAATCGCGCGAGAGTAGATAAGTTACTCTAGCAGGCTGCGCCCTTCAACCATTGGCGAGAAAATGCGCTGGTGGACAAGTCCTGGGTGCGGTCGCCATGTCAGAATGTTTGCAAATGGCGAAATGTTGGCATCAAATCTTAGTGGCGCGAGATTCTTTCGGCGGCAAGGCGCTTCTTTCCATGGGGATTGATGCGCTGGTCGCTTGGACCTTGGAATGCTTACTGCGGAACTTGGGCAGCGGAAAGGGTTCGAGCATCGTCGAAAGCGAACGGCAACGGCGCCCACCTAAAGGTGGCCGCTACAAAGTCAACACCTTAAGTCACCGGTTCTCAGAGTGAATCGCGCTGTGGCGCGATTCAGAATTACAAAAAAGGAGAAATACGATGGACGATTACAAAAATCCCAGTAGCGAAACGCCGTCCGGACAGCCCGAAGGTGGAGCTGGAACTGCAGCGCGCATGAAGCTTTCAGAAAAAGCTGCGGAAGTTAAAGAGAAAGTCGCCGACCTCGGCCGCAAGACGGTGGACAACATCGACGAATCCCGGAAAAGTGCCGCGGGCGCCTTGCACCAGGCAGCAGCGAAACTGCATTCAGGTGGAGAGCAAATCTCCGGCATAGCGCACACGGCCGTTGACCAGATCTCGGACGTGGCGCACGGTACTGCCGACAAGCTTCACGAAGCCGCAGACTATATCCATCAGAAGGACTTGAAGGCCATGGGCGAGGATTTAAAGGACATCGTAAAGAAATATCCGGGGCCGGCGTTGGCCGTCGCGGCTGTGCTGGGCTTCATTGTGGCGCGTAGCTTTCGTCGCGACTGACGAATTCGGAATCGGGAAGGAGGCTGCTTATGACAGCGCCACAAATACAGCGATCCGTGCCCGAAATATTGGAGGACATCGCTTCTAATCTGACGCAGATCGTGCAAGGTGAATTTCGGCTGGCCAAGAGTGAACTGAAAGAAGGGGCGGAAAAAGTCGCAGGGCCAGGCGCCGCGCTGGGTGCCGGTGTGGTCCTGGCGTTTTACGGATTGGGGTTTTTACTTCTTGCCGCTGTGTACGCGCTGTCGTTGGTCATGGCAGGTTGGCTCGCGACGTTGATCGTGGGCGGTGTGTTAACGGTCGCGGCAGGAGTTTTGATTGGCGCCGGCGGAATGAAATTGAAACGGGTAAACCTAACACCCGAGAAAACGATTCGAACGCTGGAGGAGGACGTCCAATGGGCGAAACAACAAATCAAATAGAGTGGGAAATCGCGCAGAAGCGAAGCGAGCTTGGCGGTAACTTGATCGAGTTGCAGCGAAGGGCGAAAGCGGCAGTTGATTGGCGCGCGCAGGTTGAAGAACGTCCGGGAACGATGGTCGCAGTGGCATTCGCCGGCGGCATCGTTCTCTCCGCGCTGTTCAACGCGCTGCGCGGACCAGCGAAGGTTTATGCGGAGCGACCGTCGGGAAATGCCGTCGAATACGATAGCCCGATCTCCAAGGCTTCGGCCCGGCCGCCGAGCAACGCGGCCAGTGCAACCCGAAAAAATCTGGATGCTCTGGGCGGAGCTTTGCTCGGCATCGTGGCAACACGCGCGACGAGTATCCTGGATGGAATTCTGCTCGGATTCCAAAGCGAATTTGAACGAGCCAGGAACTCGCAGGGCCAAATCTAAAAGCCACAGAGATTGAAGTTAAAGGCCGAGCATCTTGAGCCGTTCTCGTCAGCAGGGTCACGCGACACAGGAGTTTGGCACACTACGCCGAGCAGCCTTAGCGTGGATTCCCTTCACGCTGAATGCTTGCCCAATGCTTTTTCATTGAAGCCCTAACTTGAATTTTCCTGCCAGTCAGGGCGCGTCCCGGCGGATCGCGTTCTAGTGGTGGCCCTCGGCGTGGCCGCCCTCCGGATGTCCGGGCAGCGCGTGTTCATTGCCGGCGTCATGATCGCCTTTGACTACGTGGCCTCTCCCATCTCTCGCCTCGTTGCCGTGGAAGTTGTTGTTGGGTTCTTCTCCGCGCCCGGGCATCGGTCCTCTATAACCGTGATGAGGGTCAAACCGGTTATCGACATGGCCGGAGAAGTGGGCAGGGCCGTGGAACCAGGGGCCGGCTCCAATAAACACGCCGCCAACAAACCAATCGGGCCCGTAGTAGCCGTACGGCGCGCATTCGTATGGAACGTAGGAGAAGTACCCATAGGGGCACACGGGCGCCACTCCAACGCTGACGGAGACCTGGGGTGACGCCGCCGGCGCAAAGCACAACACGGCCATAGTAAGAGTTGCGAAAACATGGGCGAGAACTTTGGTCATGATTCCTCCTCGATATGTTTAGACCGAAAATCTCGGTTTTGCGTTTCGGCTGCGAGCCAATATACCCGATTTGCTTCGGCTCGCGATCTCGTCGCATCCGTTTCCGTTTCAGACTAAATCACGAATCGGCATTGGCTTGCGCTAAGTCCTGCTAAACGCCGAAAACCGGACAAGTCGTTTTTCAAGTTTCCGATTGCGCGACTTACCGGGCGCTAGCCGTCATCATGACACTAGAATCTGCACAATCCCAACAACGTGTCGAAGAAGGGCCAAATTTAAAAGCGACCGAGAAGCGGCGAGTCCTTATTTGGCGACCTTTACTTTGAAGGTCACCGTGTTGGGCCCACCGGCGTTCGTGATGACGAACTTGTACTGCCCGTCCGCCGTCGGCGTGACTTTTACCGAACACTTCGGTCCGGGCGAGTCGTCCTTAGCGACTTCCGCGCCGGAGGCGTCGTAGACGAAGAGGTGCACGTCGGTATTCTTCGGTCCGTCCGTGGTGGCCTCGAACTCTTTCCCCGCCGTGAAAGACAGTAGGTAAGCGACCTCTCCCTTGTCCTTCATCTCAATCTTCTTGCCATTGAACGCCGTTCCCTTCCCCAGGTCGGTAGGCTTCACGTCCTGCGCGGGACACAGCGTGGCGACCGCGAGCATAACTGCCACCACTGCTGGGACTAACCGAATAATCGATTTCATTGGTGTTTCCTCCAGAGTCGGATCGGATTAGATCCGCAGCAGCAGCGTAGGCCGCCACGCATTAGGAAGGCATCAGGACGCCGTAAAGTTTTTACAAAGATTGTTCGCGCTAACGAGGGACTGACTCAGGCCGAACCGACAACTGTCGAGAACAGGGATCAAGGCCCTAGGCCACGAATAGGCGCTCGTCACGGTACGCGCGGCACAACTCGATCCATGTTGCGATCGAGATCTGCCTTGGAGAAGTGCAGCGCCGCGACGGAATCTGACGGAGTCAGCGTGATGCGAATGCATTTAAAGGCAGGACAGTTACTCTTCGCGGCAACGCTGCGTACGGAGACCAGAACATTGGCCTCCGGGTAGTACGCGGCGGCGCTCCGGCGGGCGATCGCATAGGGAACGATCGCGAAGCGCGGCTGCCTTGCGGACTTCCCCCTCAAAGTGACTATAGATGTCCACGATTTGACCGGCCCGCAGATTCCTGGCCTCCATATCAAGCGGATTCAGAAACAGAACCCGCCGGCCGCCAAAGACTCCCCGATAGCGATCATTCAATCCGTAGATTGTGGAGTTGAATTGATCGTGGCTGCGAATGGTCGTCAACAGAAATTCGTCGGGCTCCAGGTGATGCTTCGGGATCGGGCAGACGGTTAGTTTTGCCTTGCCTGAGCTCGTCTTGAAGATGCGCTGCTTCGCGGCATTCGGCAAATAGAAGAACCCCTCACTGGCAAGTCGCGCGTTGAAGTTTTCGAATCCCGGAATCACCTTGGAAATCGCATCGCGGATCAAGTTGTAATCCGCCGCAAAGCCCGCCCAATTCGTGGTTGTACGAGACCCTAAAGTAGCGATCGCCATTTTCGCGATGATCGCTACATCGCTCAACAGATCAGGCGAAGCCGGCGGAAAAAATCCCTGAGAAGGGTCGATAATCCCCATCGAATCCTCCACCGTGAGGAACTGTTTGCCAGACGCCTGGATATCTTCCTCCGTCCGGCCCAGGCAAGGCAGGATCAGTGCTCGCTCGCCCGTGATCAGGTGGGACCGGTTTAACTTGGTGGATACGTGAGCCGTGAGCTTGCAGCGCTTCATGGCGTGCGCGCTATACACTGTATCAGGCGTGTTCGAGAGGAAGTTGCCGCTGATCGCAAAAAATACTTTAACGTCTCCATCGAACATCGCGTGCAGGGTCTCGACCGTGTCATATCCCCATTTCTGGGGTGGTTCAAAGTTGAACTCCTTCTTAAGTGCCTCCAAAAAAGGTTTCGGCGGACGCTCCCACACACCCATCGTGCGGTCACCCTGCACGTTTGAGTGCCCCCGGACACAGACAGTACCTGCTCCCGGACGCCCGATGTTGCCGCCCACCAGCAGCAGGTTCACGATCATCGAAACGTTGTCCACACCGTTGGGCTGCTGCGTAACTCCCAAGCACCATGCGCATATCGTCTTTTTTGAATTCGCGTACATTTCGGCGGCGGTATGCAGCTGGTTTCGTGTCAGCCCGCTTTCTTCTTCGATCTCTTCCCAACTCGCCGCCTCCACGTCAGCCAGCAGTGCTTCAAAGCCCTCGGTGAACGATTGAATAAATTCCCGGTCAATCCCCGAGCGTTGTCCCACCTTCTCCCGCTCGAAAAGCTCCTTCAGAATTCCCTTGATCGCCGCCACATCCCCATTGACGCGCACTGGCAGATACAGATCCGCAAGCGCCTGCCCCTTGCCCAGCAAAGCAAACGGCAGCTCCAGAGGATTCGGGTAATCCTGCGGGTTCGGATTCTTCACCCTCATCAGGCTCACTTCCGGCAGAGGGTTCACCGCGATAATCTTGGCGCCCTGGTCCTTGGCTTTCTGCAGCGAGGTCAGCATCCGCGGATGGTTCGTGCCCGGATTGTTCCCGAAAATAAAGATGAGCTCTGAACTCTCCATGTCCTCGAGCGTCGCTGCGCCCTTGCCAACGCCGAGCGTCTCCACCATGGCTACACCCGACGACTCGTGGCACATGTTCGAGCAATCCGGAAGATTGTTCGTCCCGAACTGGCGAGCAAACAACTGCATAAGAAAGGCCGGCTCATTGGTCGTCTTGCCAGAAGTATAGAAGCTGGCTTGGTCGGGCGAATCAAGGCCGTTCAGCTCTTGCGCGATCATCGCAAAGGCGTCCGGCCATGTGATCGGCTGATAGTGGGTCGCGTTCGCCTGCCGCACCATCGGCGAAGTCAGGCGGCCCTGCTGGTTAAGCCAGTAATCCGACTGAGCTGCCAGCTCTTCGATCGAGTGCTTCGCGAAGAACTCCGGCGTAACGCGCTTCTTCGTGGACTCGTCAGAGACCGCCTTCGCGCCGTTCTCGCAGAACTCGAAGATCTTCCGATTCTTGTCAGGACTCGGCCACGCGCAGCTCTGGCAATCAAACCCGGTCACCTGATTGATCTTCAGAAACGCTTCGGGAGCGCGAACCGGACCCATATCGCCAATGCCGTAGAGCATCGTGTTCCAGATTGCCGGAATCCCCGCCGCATCTTCCGAAGCGCGCCCGATCCTCAGTTCGCCGAAATCTGTCGGGTTTTGCGCCTCCTGGGACGTACGATCGTTTGCGTCCAGCTCAGCCGCCTGCTTTGCGCCGTCGCTGTTCGCGGAGTGTTCGCGCAGCTCTTGCTTGGCGCGATAGTGTCCGTCCCTGCATCCTTCATCTCCGTGGATAACTCTGGTGCTGTCCGGCGTGTTCATGATCTTGCCCCTCCCACCGGTTGATCATTGCAAACGATGGATTCGGGCGCAACTGCCGTCGATTGATGGCAGCCGAAGAAAGCGCGAATCATTCTGACCTCCCGTGGCATCATAGTGGTGTGTTCGGGGGGTGCTGTCCGAATCTGGTTATATTTTGGTGACAAGATGAGCCGACTCAACCTGCACATAATAACCGTGGGTCTCACATTTGTAGTAGCTTGTGCCTTACTTGCTGCCCCTTCACAGGATCAGACTCAACAGCAAGCGCCGCCAGCGTCCGGCGCACCGCCTGCTCCCAGTCAACCTCCCGCCCAGCGACCGTATCAACAGGAGAATCCTGAACAACTTCAACAACTTGTTGCGCCAATTGCGCTCTACCCTGATCCGCTCGTCGCCTCCATCCTCGCGGCTTCCGCCTATCCATCGGAAATCGCTCAGGCCTACGACTGGCTCGCTCCTCGCCGCAATTTGTCGCCTCAGGAAATCGCAGCCGAAGTCGACAAACAAACCTGGGATCCCAGCGTAAAGTCCCTGATCGCATTTCCTCCCGTCCTTCAAAATTTAGCCACAAATCTTTCCTGGACCTCCGAACTGGGCGACGTCTACTACAATCAGCCTACTGATGTTACGAACGCGATTCAGGAATTGCGCCGCCAGGCGAAAAAGCACAAAATCCTCAAAAGCAACGACCAGATCAAGGTTGAGGACAAGCACGGCTACATCACAATCGAGCCCAAAAATCCGGATTCCCAGGTGGTCTACGTCCCCGCGTACAATCCTTGGATCGCATACGGCTATCCCATCGCTCCGTGGCCCGGTTGGGTGGGGGTTCCCGGTGTTTGGTATGACGGCCCCGGCCTTTATTTCGGCGTCGGGTTTGGCCTCGGTCCGTTTTGGGGATTTGGCTGGGGATGGCCGGCCTGGGGGTTCGACTGGTGGGGAGGTGGAATCTGGTTTGGCGGCGGTAACTATTGGGGCCGCGGCTGGGATCACTGGGATCGTGGCCGCTACTATGGCGGTCATCCGGGTTTTGCAAATCGCGGCCGTCCGGACGAGGGCTTCGGTCGCGGCTTCGACGGTCGCAATCCTGGTCTGCGCTCAGGCCCATTTACCGGCTTCGGCCATGGCGGTGAAAGCCGGGGCTTTTCCGCTCGCGGCCAACAGAGTTTCGGCGGCTTTCGTGGAGGTAGCTTCGGTGGCGGAGGTTTCCGCGGTGGCGGCTTCGGTGGCGGCGGCTTCCATGGGGGAGGCGGTGGCCGGCGCTAGCCCCGCGTGAAGCACCATCTGAATCTGGCTCATTTTAAGGATATTCGTAGCGATAGACTCAGGGAAATGCAGAAGAAAAGAAAAAGGAAGATGAAAATGTCGCGTGATGCAAAGAAGATTTTCTCGTTTAAATTTCCATTCGCGATCATGGCGCTGCTCTTCATCTTTGCCGCGCCGACCATTTTCGCGCGACCGCAGGACGCCTCCTCTCCGCAAACAGCAGCTCCCGCTAAGCCTTCGCCCACTCAACACGCCGCTGCGCGCAATGTCCCTAACGCGAAGCAGAAGACTTTTTCATCTCCTGGGGAAGCCGCACAGGCGCTTTACGACGCGGCGCGCAATCATGATGAAAAGGCCCTGATCGCCATCCTCGGCCCCGGCGCTCGCGACATCGTGATTTGGAGCGACGATCAGGCCGAGCGCTACGCCCAGGACGACATGTTCGCGAAAAAGTATGAGCAGATGCACCGCCTCGTCGCGGAGCCAGACGACGAGACCACGGTTTACGTCGGCGCAGAAAACTGGCCTGTGCCGTTCCCGCTTGTAGAGCACAACGGCTCATGGTTTTTCGACTCCGATCTCGGCAGCCGCGAAATTATGTTCCGGCGCATCGGCGAAAATGAAATGGACGCGACGGAAGCGCTCCGCGGCATCATCGCCGCCGAAAATCAATTTGAAGCCGAAAACGGCGAATATGCACAACACCTGAATTGCTCGCCGCGCCTGCACGACGGCCTCTTTTCACCTGAGAACGGCAACGATATGGACAAGAACCCCATCGGCCCTTACCTGGCTGAGGCGAGTTACAAGCGCTCGGATCGCACACCCTTCCACGGCTACTACTTCCTGATGCTCACCGCGCAAGGTTCGCACGCGCATGGTGGCGCGCGGAACTACATCGTCGACGGCAAGATGACCGGAGGCTTCGCTGTTGTCGCGTTCCCCGCGGTTTATCGCTCCTCGGGCGTAAAAACCTTCATCGTCAATCAGAATGGCATGATTCACGAAAAGGATCTCGGCGCCAAGACCGCCGAGATCGCTTCCAGCATGAAAACCTATGATCCCGACGGTACTTGGGCGCGCGCCCATGCCAACCAATTCCTGACTCTCACTTTTCCGAACCCTTAAAGCTCGGCAGTTGATTCGATCTGAGGAAACTGCGAACGTCAAAGTGGTACGCTGCTCAGCCGATTGAATCGCTTCGAAATAGCCAACCATTGGCGTCATCCAGTCTCGTGAGTCCTGATAACGCATTTACCAGTGAAGCTTTACTTCAAATGGACGGTTGCGCGACGCGGCTACAGAGGCGAGTGGAATTGAATCGTTGAACGTAAGCGCGTTCCGCAGGACGAATCAACGACGTTAGATTCACGCTCGCACTTTGATTCTTTTGGCGTAAACTCTGGGCGAGCGTTTCCCATGGGAGGCTGCATGGCTTCAGTTACCGGCTTTGGCGGCATATTTTTGCGAGCGGATGATCCGAAGGCTCTGTGTGAATGGTACGAGCGGCATCTCGGTGTGGCGAAGTCCGACGGAGCTTTCTCGTTTCCTGCCTCGACGCAACGCCCTCAGGTCATCTTCGCCCTTTTCAAACAAGACAATGCATACTTCCCTCCCGCGCAGAAAGCAATGCTCAATCTCCAGGTGGACGACCTGGATGGTCTGCTGGACCGTTTGATAGAAGAAGGTGTCACGGTCGATCCCAAACGCGAAAGCTATGATTTTGGAAGGTTCGGCTGGCTCACCGACCCAGAAGGAAATCGTGTCGAGCTTTGGCAGCCCGTCGTATCCGATTGATGCCGCGACGAACTGACATCGTGGCAAGTTGGGGCGCCGAATTTTAATCGTCGGAGAGCGTTTCTAGAAAATCCAGCGGCAGAATTGTTTTTACCGACGTGCCCCAACTTCCAGAAGTGATCTCGAGGCGGCCACCGAGCTGTTGCATTCGTGCACTCATGCCCTCTAAGCCGACACCAAGCTTTGATCGATCCACTTGTGCACTCGCGCAGCCTGGCTCGTCTCTCACCTCTAATGTGACTTGCTTGCAATCCGCCCCTACCCTGATCCAGGCCTTGGAGCTCTTGGAATGACGTTGAATATTTAGCAAGCACTCCTGGGTCACCCTGAGAAGCGCGGTCTCTGCTGGACGAGGTAAGCGAGGGAGATCTTCTGCCACGGCAACCTCCACTTGAATCCCGCTTCGTTCTCTAAATCCGTTCACAAAAATGACGATGGCAGACCTGAGACCAAGCCGCTCAAGCTCGGGCGGGTGCAGCAAATGAGCAATGGTTCGTACTTTCTCCAGGCAGGCACGGATCATCTCACGCGCTTCGGATAGTAGCTTTCGCGTGTGTTCGTCCAAGGACACATTCGATATCCGTCCAAGGATTAAATTTGCACCAAACAAAGTTTGACCGAGATCGTCGTGCAAATCACGAGCGATCCGCCGTCGTTCCTCGTCCTGCGATCGCAAGAGATCGCCCGAGAGCCTTTGCAGATCCTCTTCCGTCCGCGTGCGCTCGGCATTTCGCGCTCTCCCAACCAGGCTCATTAGAAGCGCAAACACCAGGAACCCAAGCTCATAAAGAATGCGAGCCAAACTATTTACTCCAGGGTCGAAGAAGTAGTTACGGATAGCCATGGACAACAAGGTTGCGAGAATGCCGGGCTTGGTGCCGCTGTACCAAAACGTGATGGCGATGGCGGAGAGCGCTAACGCGGTAAACGGCTGTGGCAACCGGAAGTACACATACGTACGCGCTATGCCGAAAGCGACGGCCAACGTGACAATAGCTAATCCATACCGCAGGGCCACGGGCTCTGCGGACCGTGCGAACCATTTCGCCTTACTTGGATTGCCCATCTCGCGCATTTCGACTGTCTGTTTGGATTATATAGAACTTTGCTAATACCGCGCAATACCGTATCTTCAAGCCGAACGGCGTTCTGCCACGCACCCTTTGCAGACTGCGCAAAGGGTTGCGGCACCCGCAAAACCTAACGGCGGTTGCCTGCATGGGTTGAACGACTCGGCCGCCCGCCGGACTTCGCAAAGGGATGCAGTACACCCAACTGGCGCTGCGAAGACGAACCGCGACTGTCGTCAATCGTGGAAGGATGCGCCACCCACCGTGTGTAATGTTTTTCGTTCTCGCAGCAGAACTTCGTTGGCGGAAGTCAGTCGGGCTTGACGACAAGACCTTGCTGTCGAGCCAACGCAACAAAATCTAGAACAACTGCTTGGTTAACTTATCGGGAGTTACAACGTGCTTCTCGTCGAATTACCGGCAAATTGGTGGCTCTGTTTACAACGGAGGTGAATGCGACAGCATTGGCAGGCGTAGCCTGACGCGATAGTTGAATCCTATCTGCGAGAAATCAAGAGTCTTCTGGCACGTCTCCGGGAAGATTTCTTGCCAGAGTCACAGCCGAAGGAGCATTCACAGAGACTTCAAGAACTCGATGACGGCTTCTTGGTCCTCACTTTTCAGTTTTTCAAATTGCGTGGTTACGTGTTTTGCTTCGCCAGCGTGGCGCAAAATGGCGTCGCGAAACGTCACCGAAGCGCCATCGTGCATCAATCGCGGACGTAGGCGCACTCCCCACAAAGGCGCGGTGCGGATCTTGTTCCGGCTGCTCTCAAAGTCCTGCTTCGCCATATAATCTGACATCAGTCGAAAAACTTTCTTTCCGTAGTGCTCCGGAATCGCTTGCAAAATGCCGTCGCCCGTGCCCACATCGTGCATCAGGAAGTCCCCGTACGGATGGAACGTGACGGAGCCAAGCGCGGCGGGAATCGTGAACGTTCCGCCATTGATTTTTGTTCCGGCCGGAGCGGTGGTCATGGTCTCGGTGTGGCAAGTCGCACAACCAATCTTCTCGAACAACGCCCAACCCTGCCTCGACAACACGGTGCTCGCTTGCGACGTATCGCGCGCGGGCGCTTTCGTGGCTCGAATAAACCGGGCGAAGTGATCGATATCGGAGAGCCCGTCCGGCCCTGGCGTGTCGTTCGGCTCCGAAACGGTGTTGCAAAGCTTGGTCACTTCATCCGGCTGTAGGCGATTAGTGATGCCCATCTCGTTCAGATAGGCGTCGGCGGCGAACGATAGCAGGCTCGCGTGCTGGTCTTTCCAGCCGAACCGGCCCACACCCATCTGGCCGGGCGCTTCCACGATGGGTACGCGGAGAATCTGGCCGCAAATTTTCTTGTGCGAAGATTTGCACTGTTGCTCTGCTAGATTGACGAGCGTTTGATCGCCAACTGCCTCAACGAACCCATCGCCCAGCAGACTGAGCGAGAGCCGAAACGTCCGAATCGTCTCCGTGTCCGGGACTCGTTCCTGAATCTCGTTGTTGGGAAAAGCCCCGTTGGGACAAATCGCACGATCGTTCACCAGTGACCGGCCAGTAATGACTTCGGCTCCATGGCCAATGGGAATTTCCGGGTTGAGGAAGCGTCCGTCCCGCCCCTGATGGCCCACGCGCAACTCTGTCACCTGTGAGGCCGCGCCGGAAACCGGATTCTGGTGGCATTCGCGGCAGGACTGCGCGTTATAGAGGGGCCCCAGGCCGTCGCTTAATTTCTCGACTTCCTCGAACGTCGTTTGATCGGCCTGATGAGTCGCATCGTTCGTGACGCCGTTGGAGTTATTGTCGAATCCGGTAGGCGCTTCCGTTGACTGAGAAGCAGCAGCTGCGAAAAAGAGACCGACAAGCGCCAGGGGAAGTAAGGATCGCATAGATTATTCCCTTCCTTTGGACGGCCTCGCGACAAAGGCTATTGCATAAAGATTTGCCTTTGCTTGCTCAAAACAAGCCCGGCCTATCTCCGCCGCAGACTTGTGAGCGAGTATCCGAGCCGAGAAGACGGACCAATCCTCCCTCGTGAATACTCCCTTTGCGATCTCTGTCCAAATGAAAGAACAAATGCGGTGCCTAAAGCGTGACGTCGATGGGAGAGCCGGGAGTCGCCGCCGAGAGAAACTCCCATCGCGGTTAGGTTGCGGCGGTCTCGGACGACTTGGGTCGAAACCTAAGCTTTTCGGGTCAATTGCCCGGTAACGCGGGTGATCTCAATGGGTCGACGCAACACTAAGCTCGAACACACCTCGCATTGAAAACAAAAGCTAGAATCGCTCGCCAGGGCCAGATCAGCCGGAACGCTGCCGTGGCTGGGTTTTGACCGAGTACATCCAAACAGATGGTTCTTGCGCGGAAGCATTGTCGAATCAATGCACTGGATGGTGTCGCATCGACCGGTTGAACCCGCAGATGCTATTCGAAGCTCATGTTTGCCGGTCGCCCGTGATGAGAGCCATAATCAGTGAAGTCGGGGATTTGAGGGGCGCCAAAATGTCATTGAGACTCCTGTTCTGCTTCGTTTCTTTTGCACTTTTCCTTCAATCCGGCGGACAGGTGTCTGGGGCAGGCGGCGAAACGCAAGATGCGGCCACTATTGAGTTGCGCGCTCGAATCGAAGCGTCTCCGGTGCTGCCATTCAAAGGCGTGCATCTCGCAGCGCAACCACCTGTAACTGAGTGGGCGTCTGGGGTAGCAGTTGACAGCAACGGGACGATTTACGAAATACAACGTGGGGACAAAATTGACCCGATCGTCGTTCTGGACCGCGACGGAAAGGTGCTGCGATCGTGGGGCAAGGGCGACTACAAGACACCGCACAGCATCCGTATCGATCCTAGGGCAACGTATGGACTGTGGATGCTGGTTCTTCGAACGTGATCGAATATTCCCCGCTGGGAAAAAAACTGATGACGATCAGTGTGGGGGAGCAACCGGACAACGGCAGCCCATTCAATGGAACCACCGATGTCGCCTTTGGACCGAACGGACACATCTTCATTACCGATGGGTACGGCAACGCTCGAGTCCTCGAATACTCAGCAGAGGGCAAGAGGGTGAAGCAGTGGGGCAAGCACGGCACGGGCCCCGGAGAGTTTAACCTTCCCCACGCAATCCAGATCGACAGCCAAGGGATCATCTACGTGGCTGACCGCGAAAATGGCCGCATTGAGAAGTTCGACCTTAACGGCAAATTCCTCGGCGAAATTGACCATCTTGGACGGACCTATTCGCTCCGGCTGAAAAATGGAGCGTTGCGGGCCAGCATGGGACCTTTCGATCAACCACCCGGCGCGCCGGGCTGGGTGGTCAAGCTCGATCCGCGGAGCGGCGAGATCTTGGGTCATCTCGACGTCTTGGAGAAGCGCGGCGGACATTCCATTGATCTGATGCCATCCGGAGAACCGGTCATTACACTTGGCGACGAACTGCTGTGGTTCAAAGCACAGTGAGTTTTGGCCTATCCAAGCGCTCGTTTCGCTTCTCGACGACTTAGCATCTTTGCCACGAAGTTCCGCTGCAGCGGCATGGTTCGTTTTCCGGATCATGGGCAAACCGGAAGCGATCAATCATTGATACCCATCGTGAGATGTACGAGCAGACTCTAGAAGCAACTTCAGGTTTTGACCGCGTACAGCCAAACAGATGGCCCTCCCGCGGAGACATTCATTCTCGAATCAATGCACCGGTCCGGACGGTATTACAACGACCGTTTGAGCTGGCACGACTTACCGGGAATTAGCCCCACTTCCAAAAGGGCGCGACGAACTTAGGGAGCCGGATTCTCTATTCCTTATAAACCACGCGAGGTCCGCTAATTTGCTTTGCTTGGAGGGCAACATCAACTTCAACGCGGTCGGCGATTTTTATAAAGGGAATGCCGCTATTCATCCCGTATTCCTTACGGTCGAACGCCATCGAGCCTTTCACATCGCCCGTGCCTGTCCCCTTGCCGGACAAAGTAAGGCTCAGCGCCTCGGGTTTCGACACTCCGCGAATTGTAAACGTGCCCGGAATATCAAAGGTGGTGGGACCAGTCTGTACAATCTTGGTTGAATGAAACGTGATGTACGGATTATTTTTTGCGTCGAAGAAATCTTTGCCCTTCAGCTTGCCATCCTTCAAGCCGCTTCCCGTATTCACGCTGGCGGCATCGACCTTAATGTCCAAAGCGCCTGTGGTGACATCCGCAGACGTGAATTTCAGGGTAGCGTCCCACTTTTCGAAAACCCCCTCGATAGGCACCGACGCCTTGACGTTGAACGTAATCTTGAAGCCTCCTGCCGGTGGCGTAATCTCGAAAACAGGCACCTCCGCTGGAGCCTGTGCTCGACTGGGGAATGAAAACAAGATGGACGCTGCGAGACACAAAACTGTTAGTCGCATGCTCTAAGACCTCTCACGAAAAGATCAGCCGCCATTCCAAAATCGTTTCAAGCTTGCAACTTTACATCAGGCGGAGGTCGTCGCCAACACCTCATGCCCGCATTCATCTTAAGACTGGATAGTTGGAGGAGCTTGTCCGGTGACGCGACTCGTCAGCATTTGGCTTTGTGTTGGGAGAGCATCATCGCCGCAACGGGCCGTGTCGTTCTGCTCGGCCACACGAACGTTAAACCGGGTCAAAAGATCTGCAATCAGACTTTCGAATTGCATTTCCGTGTTCGACTTATCTCGGACTTGCATGGGCTGAGTAGTTATGGCTGAATCGCTCCTTCTGGCGCGGAATTAGCCAGCGGAGCAACACTCGAGCGATATCTAAGGAAAGCCACAACCCCCAGGAGAAGTAATGCTTCGCTGAGAAAATAAGCGGTGGCGAAAGCCGCGTACTCCAAGCGGCCCATAATTGAGACTGCTATCGCGGCTGCGATTGCAATATTGCGGACTGGAAATAAGATGACAAATGTAATTGAGTCCGATCTCTTTAAATTCATGACCAGACCGATTGCCCAACCAAAAGCCATGGCTACGGCCATCAGGGATAGACTGCTTAGCCAAATCGCTTTCCAATCTGCTCTTAGCTGCGCGTGTCGGTTCACAATGACGAAGATACAAAGAACAAGAACTCCACCCACACACAGCATGCGCAAACTTCGCGAAACTTTGCTGGCCAGCCCTGCCTGCAGGACACGGAATCCCATTCCCAGAACAATCGGTACAGCCACCATGAGAATCAATCGACCGAACAAGCGGAAAGGAGGGACTGATAATGCGAACTGGGCCCCGAACACGCTGCTATACACACGGAAAACCACAGACATCGAAGCCACCGACAGGAGACAAGAAACCGCGTTGACCGCCACCGACAAGGCCACATTTCCCCTGGCTATCAAGGTATAGAAGTTCGCGATATCGCCCACCGGGCACGCCGCCACTAGCAGGATTCCCACTTGTAGATACCCGGGGAGAGGAATTGTGCGGACGATGACGACAGCAATTGTCGGCGAAACTACCATCTGCCCGATCAAAGCCGCGAAAAACGTGCCCTTATTGCGAGCGAGTTCCTTGAAGTGACACGTTTCCAACTCCAGCCCGACGGAGAACATCAGGGCTAGGGTGAGCGCGAGAACTCCGAAATCGACGGCAGTTTTCATTGCAGGGCGACACGCGCCGCACATGTTAGGTTGGGGCACAAGGCAAGTCAACGAAGACGAACGTTACACAAACTTCCGATTAACGACTTATCGGGACTTGGTCGGAATGGGTGTCGTAAACTTTCGTTCTATTGCAGTGAATTTACGAATATGAGATTTATCAGCCTATCTATGTTCGCCTCCACTGACGCACATCGAATCGGATGGAAGATTTTCCTTTCGCTTGCTTTTGTGGCGATTCACTTTCTATCGTTTTCGCATCCCGCAAGGGGGCAGGCGGGCGCGAAGCTGAGTGGGGTAGTTTCTTTTGGGGGCAATGTGATGCCTGGCTTCCCGGTGAGCCTGTATTCCCACGATGAGGTCCTGCAGACAAACACGGACAGCGAAGGGCGATTTGGGTTCAGCGGCTTGGTGCCCGGAACCTACGACCTCGAAGCCAAATTCCTGGGGGTCGAAGCAACCATCTATGGCATTCGAGTGGAAGACAAAGACGTCGGTCCGCTGACTGTGATAGGCGAGCTTAAGGAGGTTGTCTATCCCCTGGACGTTGACTGCGGCCGGACGTTTTGGGTTTCGTACAAGCATGAAACGACAACCGACGGCGGCGATGTGACCGGTGTCTTAGTTTTGTATCCAGATGCCACGAGCAGGGTCCTGGCGAATGTAAGAATCGATCTGATGACAGCGGACGGTCCGCACCATCGAATCTCGCAACACGCCGACGAAAACGGAAACTTCGAGTTTAAAAATGTCCCTCCCGGACGGCATTCGCTCGTCGCGCATTCCGGAGGCTACTGGAAAGCGGAGTCCACCATTTGGGTAACGCGAAAAGATGCCGCGGTGATCAAAATCATTCTTCGCAAGCATGGGCACCCTGCAATCTGTGAATGATCGAGATAGAAGTCTCCATCTCCGCCGCTTGGGCTTTATAGGTCCCGATTGACGCCGTACTCGGACAAGTGAAGTGCTACTTCACATCTCCGGTAACGCGTGCGGGTTCAACCGGTCGATGCAACACCATCCAGTGCATCGGTCCGACAATGCCTCCGCGGGAGAACCACCTGTTTGGCAATACGCGGTCAAAACCCAGCCAGCGAAGCGTTGCGGCTGTCTGGCCCCCGCGAGCGATTTTAGCTGTTGTCATCAATGGCAAGGTGGGTGCGGGCTTAGTGTTGCGTCGACCTATTGAATGCACCCGCGTTACCGGAAACTAGGAAGATCTACTTTACCGATTAGGACGTTAGTCAGGAGCTAGGCGGGCAGGCGATCGCTTTGCGCGGTTGTAAGAGCGCCGAGAATTTTCGAGATCATTTCATCCATTGCATCATTCCGAAACCAGCGCCAGACGAAAACGATATCATCATCTGGATCGATCCAGACGATGTTCGTCCCGTTACCCAACGCTGCGAAACTAGAAGCAGGAGCGGTCGGCCACGCCTCTCTATTCGTGTTCAGCCACCAGAGGTAGCCGTAGCTTGGTTGGTGCTCACTCGGAGTAAGGGCGTCGGCCAGCCACTTTGCCGGTACAAGTTGCTGATTTCCCCACTGACCGCGGTTGAGGATCAGCAGCCCGAAGCGTGCGAGGTCTTCCGAATTGATCCACAGGCCGCCGCCCCAGCGAGTACCGCCGCTCACGGAGCCGATTTTCCGCCCGCCGATTTCAACGTACGAATTCGCGTAGGGAACCCAACGCCACTCCTGAGACGCGCCAATGGGGTCCATGATGCTCGTCTTCAGAACATCGGGCAGGCCGGTCTCGAATAGCCGCAGCAACGACAAAGAAAATCGGTTGATGCGGACATCGTTATACTCAAATAGCGAGCCAGGGGGCTGAATCGCGCGCGGTTTCTGCTGACTACTACCGAATTCCTGAAGCCCTACGAAGTCGGAATTCTTACCCCACAATGTACCTTCCCATTCGCTGGTCTGTTGCAGATGATACTTCCAGGTGATTTGGGCATTGTGGGCGGAGTCGTAACCCCCGTCGTGAACGTAACGTGCCACTGGGTCGTTTACGTCGCGGATGAGGCCGCGCTGGACAGCAAGACCGCATACGATAGAGAGAAAGCTTTTCGCGACGCTGTAGACCGGGTCGTTGGCAGTTGTGTCTCCGAATTCAGCCACGATATATCCGTGGCGCACAATGATTCCGTTGGTAGCAGCATGGGTGCTCGGCACGGGTCCCAATTGAGCGCCGAATACTCTCACTTGGTCCTTGGCAAAATCCCACGATCCGCCGTTCGCCTGCGCATATGCAATGGCTTCCCTCAGCTTTGCCGTGTCGAAGCCCAGTTCGGCAGGGAGTTTTCGCTGCCAGTCATCCCGTTGCGGGAAATACTTCGGGGACCATTGCGCCAGATGCGGCAGCGCAATCGCGGCCAACAGCGGCAGGATCAGGTGAGCTCGTTTCATGAACGCGTCGTCGATCCTAGCACGAGGGGCGGGGACCGGTCTGGGAGCACACAGGGATTGGCGCGATGGTCGGCAGTAAGAAGGATAACTTTTGGTAAGTCGCGAAACCGGACAATGAGAGTCAGTATCCGATAGATGCGTTAATCTGGACCTTGGGTTGGGGGGCTCGATTTTTCAAACCTATTCCAGTCATGGCCATTCCAGGTCACTTTCCCCTTTTGCACCGGTGAGCTTGAAAGAAATGGCACGCCGCCATCCAAGTTAAGGCAGACGATGAAATTCCGCGATTTGGGCGCGTACATCGAGAAGCCGCCCACACCAGGGCTGTAGGCCCACGTACTGCCAAGTTTCAACATCGCGTCGCCATTCACGACATAGAAGTAATCTGGTTTTTCCACTCCTTGGTATACAGCTCCTTGCACAGTTTTCTTATCCACCTGCAACGGCAGGGACGTTCTTACAAAGTGGACAACCGACCCGCTATATTTCAACCTCTCCACTAGAGATGCGCCCCATTCGTTATCTTGTTCGGACATCGCATACGTCGTAAATGAGCGAGAGAGGTCGGTGCTGTAGTGAATCGGGCCGCTGGCGTCGTCCCCGGCCGTCACGAGACCCGCGGTTATGCTCAAGACAAGAATGACGGTGCCCACGAATTTGGGGCTCGACATGCGCGCGACTCCAACGAAAGAGGAGTGTACTGCTGGGAACGGTCGTTCGTCTAACTCCCCGTTAGTCGCGTTTCCGGAAGCTAGGAAAATCTACTTTACCTGTTAGAGCGTCAATCAGCACCGAACATGCCGCTATCTGCGGCCTGTGCCTCAACTTCAAGCAGCGAAGGCTCCCCGCTGTCTATCGCCGCCTTCAAGGCATCGGCCATCTCGACGGCATTACTGACTCGACGGCCTGGAACTCCATAACCGGCTGCGATTGATACGAAATCGATGCCGGGTAAATTCATGCCAGGAAGGTCCGGAGTATGCAAAAAAACGCCGAAATCCTTGAGCGCCTGGTAGACGCCATTGCGTACGATCACAAACGTGCATGGCACCTTCTGTTGTGCGGCCGTCCACAGGCCCGTGATGCTGTAGTTAGCCGCGCCGTCGCCCACAAGCGCAATCACAGGCCGCTTGCCAAATGCCAGACTCGCTCCCACTGCCGCCGGCAATGCGAAGCCGAGCCCGCCACCGGCGGCACAGAAGAAACTCCTCGGTCTGGTGAGAGAAACTTGCTCCCACCAATTGCCCAAGGATGGAGACTCGGAGGTGAAGGCTGCGTCCGGTGGACATACTTGTGCGAGCACGTCGTTAAATTGTTTTACGGTGAGCTTGCCGTTTCCAGAGGGGGACGAGGCAGACGTATTTTTTCCGGCTGGCAATTTCGCCGGCTTTGGATTGACGAGGCGGTGCAATTGTTCCATTGCCACAACCGGATCCCCGACGATTGCGTCGCCCATGGGGGCGCGCGCCGCCTGATCGGGATCGGCCGTGATCATGACGACTTGTGTTCCATCCGGCAGATAACTGCCGGGCGTCCAGGCATGATAGCGAAATACAGGCGCACCGAAGACGATCACCAGGTCATATCCCGTCAGTTGCTTTCGTACCGTTGCGATCGGAGTGCCGAGAGTTCCCAGAAAATTCGGGTGTTGAGTTGGGAAGGATATACGCGCCGGCTCGATGGTGAGATAGACTCCAGCACCGCATTTATCCGCAAGATCCACTCCCGCCTTCCAGCCTTCGTCGGTGTCCATTTCATTGCCCATGACAAAAAGTGGATTGCGAGCGGAATTCAATCGCTCGGCAAGCGTTTTGAGCAGGTCTAGAGAAGGCGTCGGCCTCGCAGACACTTTCCTCGCTGTGAGCAGCGCGGTCTGGTCAGGGTTTGCATCACGACGCCAATCGTCCAGGGGAACTGCAACGAAGACAGGGCCGGTGGGAGCCGCCATGGCCATAAGCGCGGCTCTGGCGATCACCGCAGGCACGGAAGCTGGATCGGGAGCCTCGAAACTCCATTTGACCAAGGGTCGAGGCAATACGATGGCGTCGCGAATCGTGAGCTGCGCCTCCAACGTCAACATCGCCCTGGTTTGCTGCCCGCTCATGATCACCAGAGGCGTCCCCAGAACCTGTGCGTTGACCAACGACCCCATGGCCATGCCTACACCGGCGGCTGCATGCAAATTGACCATTACCGGCCGCCCGGTCGCTTGAGAGTAGCCGTCGGCGATTGCCAAAGATGGTGGTCATTCCTAGTGAACGCAATACTTCGTAGGTTGCGTCATGCACTGCTGTTGGCTTTACTGCGGGCGCCGATCCTTGGGACATAGTTTTTTCTCCTTCAGTTTTTGCGTCGCTACAACTAGTGGCCAGTGAATTTCACCTCGGAGTGCGTCCTGCCTCGAGTGGCGACGAGTCCATCAGCTTCCGCGCGCGAGTGCGTCCAGCACGGCTTGCGGCCGGATTGGCAGATGACGCACGCGCGCACCGGTGGCAGCGAAGATTGCGTTTGCAATTGCAGGCGCGACGGGCGTCGTCGCCGGCTCGCCAAGCCCGACCGGTGTTTCGGTGCTCGGAAGAAATTCAACTTCGATTTCCGGTACGTCTCCCATGCGCAGCACCCTATAGCTATCGAGGTTCGTATCTTTCGGCTGCCCTTTGACGAACTCCGTTCCTTCATGGAGGGCCAAACTCAATCCCCACAAAGCGGCACCCTCCACCTGGGCTTCGGCACTTTCGGGATCAATGATCGTTCCACAGTCGATGACAAGCGTCAGCTTCTCCACCGTGACGTAACCGTTGGTCCGATTGACGCGCACGCGCGCGGCACAGGAGGTCCATGTCGGCATCCCGCGTTCCTGCCCGAAGGTCGACGCCATTCCGAGGCCAGCGTCCTTCGCCATCGTGCTACCCCACCCTGCCTTTTGCGCGCAGCGGGAGAGCACTGCCGCTTGCCGGTGCGCACCGCCCACCGAATTCGGCGCCGAGCCGGCGTTACGGCCCGCACCATCGAGTAAGCCCAGCCGAAACTTCACCGGATCGACACCGGCCTCGTGGGCTGCCTCATCCATGAAGCTCTCGACAGCCCAGCCAGTCCAACCCGCACCGACGGATCGCAGATAACCAGACCGGAAGGTGCGATCAGCCAAATCATTGTGCAGCGCGCGGACACGCTGCGCGCCCACCGTGTACCAGTGGTCGGCGCCCTGAATCGCGAATGGATCGTACAAGTTGCCTTTGGCGTCCTTGAGCTGGAAATAAGGAGCGATGGTAGCGGTGGGCCAACCGGCTGCCGCGTGGTGATCCATGGCCGCAACGCGGTTGCCGTCTGCCCACGCCAAACGCACGACCTGGGTGGTGGCGGAGCGCGGGCAGTCGAAGCGCATGTCGTCGGGCCGCGTGCAGACCATCTTGACCGGCTTTCCGACCGCCTTGGCGGCAAGAGCGGCCGCGACGGCATAATCGCCGTCAAGACGGCGGCCGAATGCCCCACCAAGTAAATAGCTGCGCATCACGATCTTGTCCTGGGCGCGGCCTAGTGCTTTCGCCAGCACTGGCAGAATCGCCGATTGCCATTGATTCCCGGTGTGGATTTCGAAGACGCCGTCCTTTTCGAAGACAAGCGCGTTAATTGGCTCCAGCGCGAAATGCATGGCGGTGGCGGTGGTGTACGTCCGCTCAATCTTCCGCTTTGCCGATGCAAACACGGCGTCGACGCCCGGGTCGTCTACCAGCAAGGCGCCTCCCTTCGGATCCGCGATAAGTTCGGCCGCGCGTTGCTGGAGATCTCGCTCAGAGACATTTGCCGCCGGTCCCGACTGCCATTTCACCCTCACCAGGTCGGCCGCTCGATTGGCGATGGTGAAGCTGTCAGCGTAGACCATCACCCAACCAGGAGCCGTACCCGATGGATCATCAAGAGCCAGGCTCTTGATATAACCGGGCATGCGTCTGGCTGCCGAATCGTCGATCGAGATCACCTTGGAGTCATAACGGGTTGGTGGAATCTTCGGACGTGCGTAGATCATTCCGTCTACTGCTGCATCGATTCCGTAACGGCCGCTGCCGTCCACCTTAGATGGAATGTCGAGGGCTTGTGCACCTCTACCGATGAAACGCCGTTCCGCCGGGTTCTTGAGCGGAATCTTCTCTAACTCCTCGTTCGTGTAGCTTCGCCGGAGGTCACCGCGTGCTACGATGTCGCCATAAGAGATTGATCTCGCTCCGGCATGAACCGCAGCCGTTGCGCGCCGCGCAAATTTTGGGACTGACCCCGAGCAGTTTTGCTCCTTCCTCAATAAGTGCGATCCTTCCCGCAGCACCCGACCGACTTAACACCGGGAAACTCTGCCACACTGACCAACTCGCGCCCGTGATCATCAATCCCCACTTGGGATCGCTATCAACAGTAACGGTTTTCACTTTGCCCCAGTCGGCTTCCAACTCATCCGCTACGATGCGGGCGAGGGCTGTGCCGACGTGCTGGCCCATTTCCGCGCGGATAATGTTGATAGTGACTACGCCATTCGTATCGATGCCATACCAAATCGTCGGTTCAAACAATTCGTTGGGACTGAGCGGAGCTTTGCCCTCCTTCGCCAGAAGCTCTGCGGCAGCCCAACCGGACCGCGCATACCCCAGCATGACGCCTGCGCCGACCATCGTGATCAGGAACCCGCGGCGCGACGCGTCGTAAGGTGCCCTGAATCCATGAGGCGACACACCGCTATTCATGGGCTCCTCCTTGCATCTTCGCTGCGGCCAGTTTAATCGCCTTGCGGATTCGAACGTAGGTCATGCAACGGCAAACACTGCCCGCCATGACCGCGTCAATGTCGCGATCACTGGGATTGGGAAAATCCTTTAGCAGCGTGGCTGCCTGCATGATCTGTCCCGGCTGGCAATACCCGCACTGGGGAACCTGCAGCTCGAGCCACGCGGTTTGCAGTGGATGCTTGCCCTGTGGATCGAGGCCTTCGATGGTCGTGACCTTTGCCCCGGCGACCGCACCAATCGGGGTAATGCAGGATCGCGTTGCGCGTCCTTCCACATGCACCGTGCAAGCACCACAAAAACCGATCCCGCAACCGAATTTCGTTCCTATAAGACCAAGCTCGTCGCGGATTACCCAGAGCAACGGCGTGTCGTCCGGACTATGCGCCGAAACGGTGCGGCCGTTGAGATCGAATGTGGTCATGATCGCCGGACTCCTCTCGCTTTCTGTCAATGGTATGCCGGCCCCTCCCGTCGGATGGCGGCCACCTTTTTCTCCAGATCGTTCCAAGGCGGCAATTTCGTGCGGGTGCGACGCAGATAAGCCGCAAGGCGGGCGACCTCGGCGTCGGTCAGTGACGAGTCGTATGCAGGCATCACCAGTCCCGCCGCACCTTCCGTGTTGTTGTCGGTTTCCGTGTTGCTGACACCGTTCAGCACCACCTGGATGAAATTAGTCGGTTCAGATAGCGTTAGCGAACTGTTAAGGGCCAGTTCCGGACGAGCGGCGAGCGGGGTTGGCCCACGATTGTAGTGGCACGACATACAGGCGGAGGCATATAGGTCAGCGTCGGGATCGTTTCCTTGACCACTGCCAAGAGAGGAAGTCGCGAGAGCCTCCCGTGTTGCCGCCTCCATGTCGTTTGCACGAGCGCTCGCGTGGTTCATCTCGCTGAAGTAGACAGCGATCGCGCGAATATCGGAGTCCGGCACGATCGGAAGCGCTAGGGCATCGCGAATCACCAGAGTCATCGTACTACCCGTCGCTCCGTGCAGCGGGGTGACACCAGTGCGCAGGTAGGTGAACAGCTCTTCTTGCGTCCACGGAACGGGTGACGGGTTGGCGTCGGTGATAGCGGGCGCGATCCAGCCCTCGATTAACGAGCCTCCATACGGGTGTTTGCTTTCCTCGGCGCCGAGGACATTGCGCGGAGTATGACAGCCTGAACAATCGCTGAGCGCGTTAGCCAGATACGCTCCGCGATTCCATTCGACGCTCTTGGACGGATTGGCTTGGAACCTAGCGCTCCTGAAAAACAGAATCTTCCAGCCTTCTTGGAGCGCTCGTATTTTGAATGGCCACGGAATCGTATTGGCTGGCACGGTGTTGCTCACTGCCGGACGCGTCATCAAATACGCGTACAACGCCTTGACGTCATCGTCCGACAATTTGGTAAACGCGTAGTAGGGGAACGCAGGCAAAAGATGGGAACCATCGCGAGCAACGCCCTCTCGCATGGCACGGGTGAAAGCTTCGAGCGACCAAGCACCGATGCCGGTTTGCGGGTCGGGACTGATATTGTCGCCGTAAATGATCCCAAACGGCGTATGTAGCCCATATCCGCCGGCAAACGGCTGTCCGCCTGGTGCGGTGTGACACGCCGCGCAATGTCCAATCGCGGAAAGAGCTTCTCCCTTCCCGACCAAATCTGCAGGAAAGCTTCCTGGGGCCGGACGCGCAATGGGAGCTATTGAGGGGCGCCATGCCAGGGCGAAGAAACCCAGTCCTGCGAAGAGGACGGCAAGGAGGACCCCGATCAAGACGCGGCGAGTCTTCGGATTCTTCTTCCAATCGGCTCCGGATTTTGTATCAGAAGTCGATTTCATTCGCTCACCATTTCCGCTATCGCCGTAGCTCACTAGCGTACGGCGGACTTCTGCCTCGAGTGGTAATGCCAGCTATAGGCAGGGTTCGTAGGGGATTTTGGATGCGCGCTCAGGAAATGGGCCGGCAAAAATTCTTGCGCAACGCGCCTTCGCGGCCCTAATTGTTGTGTTGACCAACGGGTAATTGTGCGGCCAGATCATAGGGGAGGACCTTCTGAAGGCCAAGTTCGAATGTACAGTGAGGGCCGAGAACGCGATTCTGCTCTGCGGTTGTGCGACTGTAAAGAGTTTTCTTCCGGCTGCCACGGCTCGCCTCATCTAACTCGCTCTGCTGCACATCTGAGATCAAAGCAGCCGGGCGTGAATCGTCGGCCAATCAAACTACTTGCCTAACTCCTGGCAAGTCACATTACCGTTCATTTGACGTAAAGCTTCACTTCTCCGATAACGGCTGCCAGCTCAACCGGTCGATGCAACACCATCCAGTGCATTGATTCGACAATGCTTCCGCCGAAGAAGCATCTGTTTGGCTGTACTCGGTCAAAACCCAGCCAGGGAAGCGTTCCAGTTAATCTGCGCCTAGCGAGCGATTTTAGCTTTTGCTTTCAATGCGAGCCGGGTTCGAGCTTAGTGTTGCGTCGACCCATTGAGATCACCCGACTTACCGGGAGTTGACTCAGCAATCGTACGCTTGAGTGTATTCTTGATGGTCAGTTGATCGTTTCCACGGACCACGCTTCGACGACCTCCAAAAGGAACAGCCCCGCTAATTCTCCCTCTTCGCTGTGCAGGACCAGATAACCATCGACGACCTCGGCCGTGGCGGCTCTCACGTGCTGCACAGATGTTTCTGGTGGCTTGAAGTGGATGACGTAGGTCTTCTCAGTCATAGTTTTTGCATTTCGAATGATATTCCGAATGCCTAGTTTTTACACGAGGCACATATCCGATTACGCAACTAACCGGCCAGTGACTCTGGCTAAGAAGAGTATGGCGAGGCGTGATTATCTGAATTCCGTCCCATATTTGCGGGCAATCTCATTGATCTGCTCCCGAGTGAGCTGCTTTCGCGGTATGCCGGGCGGAGTGCAGGTGTCGCGGAAAAAGCCATCCAGGCCAGCGGGCGACACGGTCCAAAGTAAGAGCAGTTCGTGATCGGGATTCGCGAACCCATGCCAAGAGTTTTTGGGAATGAATATCGTTCCGCCCTTCTCAAAAGGGTGACGTACATCGTCCAGAATGAAAATTCCGCTTCCTTCCAGAACGTAAAAGGTTTCGTCTATCAGGAAGTGTCGGTGGACTGGAATGCCTGCGCCGACCGTCACTTGTTGGGTCCCTAATGCGAAACTGCCGGAGCCTGTAGCCGAGCCGATCTTGATAAAGATCTTGCCATGGTCGCGAAAATGAACGAGCTGTTCGCCTTCGGTGGCGCCCAGCACATATCGCTGTGGCCCCGCAGCCTGAGCCATGGTCTTACCTTGCGGAAGAGGCATAAGTTGGGGGTGATTATAACCCCAAGAAGGCTTCGTGTCTGACTCTCGAGCCGTGATCAACGCTGCGGGTTCACGATTCCGCAAATTTGGGGACTTGGAGGCTCAATGCCAACGAATCGCCTACTTTCTCCACAGCAGTTGATTTGTCTCGAAGCTAAAAGCGACCTGCTTCGCATCGAGCGATGCCAGTCCCAGGTAGCCTGCAACGCCGCCGAGCCTCTTTGCTCCTGGCGCGCTGATTAGCACCACTTCCCTATCGAGATCCTGGCCGCCCAGACGAAGCCGCGGCACGATGGCGATGCGGTTTTCAAGAGGTCCGCCCAGACTCGATACGCCGGTTCGCCCTTCCACGCGATAATTCGCCAGCAGATCCTTCACCGTGTCTTCATAAAGAAGGATTCCGCGCGCGCCCGTGTCCGCGACCATCCAGACCCGCCGCGCATCGAGCTCTACTTCCACGCTGACCGACCTCGCGTCTGCGCGCATGGGCACGCCGCGCATTCCGCCCGCCGCAGTGGGACCGAACACCACGCGGTCTCTGGCGTAATCCACAAGGAAACTCTGGCTGCGCAACAGGTCGAGGCCGATCACGCCGTCCACATGTATTCCGCTCGCGCGCAAGTATCCAAGGTCTTCGATCATGACCCGAACATTGCGAAAGCGCTCTGGCCCGAAGGTCATTTCCTGCACTTCCGCCGATTCCAGCGCCACAGTTTTGTCGAAGTTGATTACCTTGGCCGGCAGGCCGTGAAGTCCGAGTCTCTCCGCCACGCGGCGGTCGATAGCGGTGTTGGTCGCTCCGGTATCCAGCAAAAACCGCAAATTGCCGACATCGTTTACGCTGCTCCGAGCCACCGCCAAGTAGCCGCCATAGACTTCAATGGCCATTTCGTTGCCAGCCAGTGGTGCCGTCTTGGTGCCGCCGACGGCCGCGCCGCACACGACCAACAGCAAAACCGTTCCCAGCAGCGCAACCGAGCTTGTCCGATCCATGACGGTACCCGCTTCGAACCGCAGTAGCGAGTGCGTCTAAACTGGCTTCGGTGCAGCAGCAGCTCCATAGCGCCCCTCTGACCTCTCTCTGGAACATGTCTGACATCACAAAGCACCAACGGACATACATTTACAACGAGTTCTGACATAGCCTCCGTGCAACATTTCCGCTCATTAGTTCGTCTATAATAGCGACCGAAAGCCCGTGTCATTGAATTCACAGACCGTCTCGCCAGCAGCTCTGCCGCGCTATCGGTTCGGCAATTTTGAATTGAACGCCCAATCGGGCGAGCTCAGAAGAAACGGCGCGAAATTGCGTCTGCAGGATCAGCCCTTCCTGGTTCTGCGAAAGTTGCTGGAAAGCGCCGGTACGGTTGTCGCGCGCGAAGACCTTCATGCGGCGCTTTGGCCGGCGGACACGTTTGTGGATTTCGATACCAGCCTGAACACAGCCATCAAGCGTCTGCGGGAAGTTCTTGGGGACTCCGCGGATACTCCCGTTTTCATTGAGACGGTTCCCCGACGTGGGTACCGTTTTCTGGCCCCGGTGCAAGTGATTCAGAATGGCGGCCACTCGCCCGTCGCGTGGGCCGCCAACGATTCGCCGGCTCCCTTTGCGCGTCTGCGCTCCAGACTCATTGTTGCTGGCCTGTTTGTCGCCGTCGTTGTCGCCGGTTTGCTAGTTCTCGTTCGTTTGCCCGTAGCCGTGCCACGCGTTCTGGACTCGACTCAGATTACGTTTGACGAAATGGGCAAAGGCCGTCTTCAGCTGCACGCCGGAAAAATCTATTTCAATGAACAAGCCTCCGATCGCGTCACGCTCTTGGAAGTTCCTTCCGTCGGCGGCACACCCGTTCTGCTGGACTCCTCCTATCCCGGCCTGTTTCTTAGCGGCGTCTCTGCTGATGGCACGAAGCTTCTGGTCGCTCCGGCGAGCACAAAGGACGGCCCTTTTCCGCTCAAGGTCATGGATTTGCCATCAGGATCCTTGCAAAGTGTCGGTGGAATCGAGTGCAATGAAGCCTCGTGGGCGCCCGGCGGCAAAATCATTTTCGCCAGGGATCAAGATGTTTTCCTGTCCGATCCAGACGGGTCCAATCAGCACAAACTTCTTTCCGCATCGGGTCTGGTCTTCGACATGCGCTTCTCTCCGGATGGATCTACCTTGCGTTTCTCTGTCGGCGCCAGGATGACCAGCCAAAGCACAATTTGGGAAGCACAAGCCAGCGGCACAGGTCTTCATCAGATTCTGACGGATATGACGGATTACCCGAATCGCTGCTGTGGCGAATGGTCACCCGACGGCCGCTACTACTTTTTCGAGACCGAGCGCGATGGCCAGAGCAGGATTTGGGCGCTGCCGGAGCGTCATTCCTTCTGGACCAGGCGGTCTGCGCCCGTTCCCCTCACCACGGTTCCGCCTAACTTCTACATGGGAACGCCGAGCGAAGACGGGAAGAAACTGTTTGTCACTGCCGCGGAGCCGCGCGCTGAACTTGTGCGCTACGATTCTTCCTCTCGCCAATTTGTGCCATTTTTATCCGGAATTTCGGCTGGCGACGTCGAAGCGTCGCGCGATGGTCGCATGCTTAGCTACGTCCGTTACCCAGAACACACTCTTTGGCGTTCCAAAGCCGACGGCTCTGAGGCTACCCAACTCACCGGACCTTCTCTTCGCGCTACGCTTTCGCATTGGTCCCCGGACGGCTCGCGCATTGCTTTTTCCGGCTCTCGTCCGGGCCGTCCTTGGAGCATCTTCCTGATTCCTGCCGCTGGCGGGCCGGCCGAGCAATTGACCTCTGGCACAGTCTCCGATCTGGATCCCACGTGGGCTCCGGACGGGTCGAAGATCGCCTACGGCCAAACGCGAGAGGAAGGCAGCAAGCAAATCGTATCAATTCAGTTGCTTGATCTGGCTTCTCGACGCAGTACCACTCTCGCCGGCACGGATGGCATCTGTTGTCCCCGCTGGTCTCCCGATGGCCGCTATCTCCTCGCTTCTCACGCGGACTACAATGATCTTCTCCTCTACGAATTTGCTATCCGAAAGTGGACGGTCATCGCCAAAGGCCTTGGGCACATCGGCTATATGGAATGGACGGACGGCGGCAAAAGCATCCTCTTCGATACGCTCCTGGTGCAGGATCCCGCCTTCTATCGTCTTCGCCTCTCCGACTTGCACTTGGATACAATCGTGAAAATCGGTGATGTCCGTCGCTACTTCGCCGGATTTGGTCCGTGGACCGGCATCGCGCCGGACGGCTCTCCTCTCCTGGTTCGCGACATCAGCAACGAAGAGATTTACTCACTCGACCTGCAGCTCCCTTAAATCAACACAGCGCGGGGGCTGAGTTGGGCGGGGTATTGGCTCTGGTAGACGAACAGGCGGCGACGCTCGGCGTGTAACTCCCGCGCGCCCACCTGCGTAGTATTTTTAGCGCCCGGAGGTCCACATGCTCTGGCTCTACGAATCGTTCTTCCCCGTGGTCTGGATCGCTTTCGTTGTCTACTGGCTGATCAAATCCAGCAACACCAAAGCCACCCAGCGCCTCGAGCCTGCTGCCACTCGTATCCTCCGCCCCTTCATTTTCCTGATCGCGATCGCCCTCCTCGTGATAACTCGCATCCCGCTGCACTGGCTTTACCTGCAGCTCTGGCCGGCTGGCTTTTGGCCCTTCTGGTTTGGAGCGGCCGTCACCGTCGCGGGCCTGCTATTCGCCGTCTGGGCGCGCGAGCACCTCGGCAGAAACTGGAGCCACTCCGTCACCATCAAGCAGGGCCACGAGCTGATCACCAGCGGTCCCTATGCCGTAGTCCGCCACCCCATCTACACCGGCATCCTGGCCGGTTTCCTTGGCATGGCGATTGCCATCGCCCAAGTGCGCGGCTTCATCGCTTTCGCTCTCATCTTCCTCTCGTTCTGGATCAAGCTCAGCATCGAGGAAAAGTGGATGCGTTCCCAGTTCGGCGAGACCTATGCCGCCTACGCCCGACAGACCGCCGCCCTCGTGCCCTACCTCCTCTGATCGCCTGCCGTGTCGGCGTGTTCGCGTCAGCCTCGCCGCGCAGCCTCGATGGCGGCGATGTCGATCTTCTTCATCTTCATCATCGCCTCGAAGGCACGCTTAGCCTCGGCGCCGCCAGCCGAAAGCGCATCCATCAACGCGCGCGGGGTGATCTGCCAGGAGAGGCCCCAACGGTCCTTGCACCAACCACACTGGCTTTCCGTTCCGCCATTGCCGATGATCGCGTTCCAGTAACGGTCCGTCTCTTGCTGATTGTCCGTCGCGACCTGAAAGGAAAAGGCCTCGGTGTGGTTGAACGCCGGGCCACCGTTGAGGCCCAGACAAGGAATGCCCAGCACAGTGAACTCCACCGTCAGCACATCGCCTTTCTTGCCGCTCGGATAGTCACTGGGAGCCTGGTGAACCGCGGTTACTTTACTATCCGGAAAGGTCGCCGCGTAGAAGCGCGCCGCCGCCTCCGCATCCTTGTCGTACCAAATACAGATCGTGTTCTTCGGCTTCATGTTCGTGTGCTCCTTGTGCTTTCGCTGGTCTGGGGTGTGAACGCGGTTCGGATGTTGATCAGGCCTGCCGGGACGGATCTATTGGTGGCAACTCTTTCGTGGAAACAGGCTCGGCCGAGCTCATGTGTTCGTGAATAATTCGTAGGACGCCCTTTTCATCGCGCTGGAAGACTTGCGTGGCGCGCCCGCTGGGAACTTCCGACTGATAGCGCTTGCCAGTCGCGAGCGTTCTAGTGATTGACAAATGGAATGGGTAAGAAACTATCGCCAGGTCCGCTCCGAGAGGCTGCACGTCCATCGTACCGAGCTTCGCAGCCACGAACGATGCAGGACCCAATAGCTCGCGCTCACGCCGCACCAGCATCAGGCGTGCCAGTTCCATCCGCCGCGCGTCCGCCGCAAAAACGGTTGCCGAGGAAAGATACATCTCCGCGAATTCAGATTTCCGTTTTCGGGAAAGTAAATCCCAGAACTTTTTCACTTCAGCCCGGACATCGTCCGATGAAATGTAGCTCATAATCGGCCCCAGCACGCCATAAGTTTCGGAACCATCCGAGTCCTTGCTCGTCTCTAGACGCGCGAGATTCTGTTTGCCAGTGCTCGCGGTTCTGTCATTCGCCCGACTTCTCCATAGCGGGAGGCGCCGCAGCACTCAGATGCTCATGAACGATTCGCAGTGCGCCATCCATGCCGCACTGGAAAACCTGCGTTGCTCGTCCGAACGTCGTGTTGATTTGCATTTTGCTGCCGTTGGCGAGAATTTTTTGTATGTGGAAGCTGTACGTGTAGGCGGCGATGGCGACGTCCGGGCCCACAATCTGCACATCGATTGAGCCTACTTCTGCTTTGGAAGAGAGAGCGGGCCCCGGGAGCTGGCGAGATCTCCGCACTGCCATCAATTTCGCCGGTTCGCTGCGTTTCGCTTTGCCCGTGAAAACGATGGCGGTAGGCGAATACATCTCCTCAAGCTTGTCCGCCACGTTCCCCGACAAGATGGCCCAGAAGCGATGGACCTCCTTGCGAATGTCTTCCGATGAAATCTTCTTCATATTTCGGCTGAAGAATAGCACAGGATCTTGAGTGATTCGTGTTGCCACGCACCTTCGCGGAATGCGCAAAGAAATGCGGCGCTTCGAAAATGCAACTGCGAAGGCGAACCGCGACTGTTATCGGTCGTGGAAGGATGCGCCACCCACTCTGGGTTGAGCACGGTTTACGAGCATGTTACTATCCTCCCATTCTATCCTCCCCTGAGTGTCGTAAGGAGCAAAGCCATGCTGCCATCCAAAGGCTCCCAGGTACGAACCACGTTCTACCTCTGGCTCAGCATTTGCACCGCATTCGCCGGGCCCTCCCGATTAAACGCTCGACCGCGCCGCCACCCACTGAGCGGCACGACGTGACCGAAACGTTCTTCGGGCAGAGCGTGACGGACCAGTATCGTTGGCTTGAGGACTGGAAGAGCGCCAAGGTCGAAGAGTGGCTGAAGGCCCAGAACGACCACACGAGCGCCACACTGGCCAGCATCCCGGGACGCGAAAAGTTCCTGGCGCGAGTGAAGGCTCTCGATACCGCCGGCACGGTGGTTCACAATGCGCAGGTCTGGGGCGGGATGATTTTTTACCTTAAGGCTGATCCCGGAGCGGACAACTTTAAGCTGTATGTCCGGGATCGCGCTGGCTCCCCGGAGCGGTTGCTCCTGGACCCTCAGCTACTGACGAAAGACGGTGTGCACTATTCAATCGATTATTTTCAAGCTTCGCTCGACGGCACATTAGTGGCTTACGGGATTCCCCGGGGGGTTCTGAAGAGAGCGTGATTCACGTCCTCGAAACAGCCACAGGGAAGCAGCTGCCGGATGCGATTGACCGCGCACGCTTCGGCGGGGTCTCTTGGCTGCCTGATAACAAATCTTTCCTGTACAACCGTCTGCGGAATGTTACGCCGGACATGCCCAGAACCGCCTTCGAGCAGCGCAGTCGCGTGTACATCCATGAGTTGGGACAAGATCCTGACCGCGACCGTTTCGTATTTGGTTATGGTTATTCCGCAGATCTAAAGGTTGCCGATAACGATCTCAGCTTTGTCACTTACTCGCCGGCATCGCCCTACCTGATCGGACAAGTGGTGCACGGAACGCAAAACGAAGTTACGGCCTACTGCGTGCCGTTGGATCAAATAAAGTCATCGCCGATAATGTGGAAAAACCTTTTCGATGTGGATGCCGCCGTCGTGAGCATTGACGTTCACGGAGACGACCTTTACATGGTGACCCACGAGCACAATCCGCGATTTGAAGTTACTCGAACAAGTCTCAAGCGGCCGGATGTCGATCATGCCCAAGTGGTCGTCCCCGCCAGTGGAGTCGTGGTCCGGGAAGCCGACGTTGCGAAAGACGCTATATACATCCGCGAGCTCGATGGCGGAATTGGCCGCGTGCGGCGACTTTCTTTCGACGGTCGCATCGCGTCCGTGCCGGTTGACGAAGGCAAATCCGTGCTGGGAATTTCGGTTACCCCGTCCGAACCCGGCGCCCTTGTGCAGGTCGTTTCCTGGGTCTCCTCTCCGCGATGGTTGGCTTATGACGCGCAACGCAAGACCGTCAGCGACACTGGAATCGAGCCTCCGTCACCTATCGGGATGTCGGCCTACGAGACAGTTGAGGTCAAGGCCAAAAGCGCTGACGGTACTCTGGTCCCGCTCTCTATTATCCGCGCGAGGAACATCAAGCTGGACGGGGGCGCATGCGACCCACCTCATCGGTTACGGCGCGTAGGGATCTCGTTCGACCCGGACTTTGTGCCGTATCGGCTGGCTTGGCTCGAACGCGGAGGCGTGATCGCCATCGCGCACGTGCGCGGCGGCGGAGAATATGGCGAGGAGTGGTACCGCGCCGGATATAAGCTGACCAAGCAGCACACCATCGACGACTTCATCGCCTGCGCCCAATATCTGGTCGAAAATAACTACACGAGCCCCTCGCGTCTGTCCGGCGAAGGCACGAGCGCCGGCGGCATCTTAATCGGGGGAGCCATCACGCAACGGCCCGACCTGTTCGCCGGAGCACTAATCCGCGTCGGTCTCTCGGACGCGCTCCGTGCCGAATTTACGCCCAACGGTCCGCCCAACATAGCTGAGTTTGGGACCGTGACTGATGCAGACGGATTCAAAGGACTCTACGCGATGGACGCCTATCAGCACGTCAAAGACGGGACCGCGTACCCGGGCGTTCTGCTGACGACCGGAACAAACGACCCGCGAGTGGATCCCTCGCAACCGGCAAAGATGGCGGCTCGCTTGCAGTCGGCGACTTCGAGCAAGAAACCAGTTTTGCTGCGAGTGGATTACGACGCGGGGCACGGTATGGGCTCTACGCGGGCGCAGCGCGACGTGGAGTTCGCCGACGAAATGTCGTTTCTGCTGTGGCAAGACGGAGACCCGCAGTTTCAACCAACGCGCTAGGGCCACCGCATCAGCGGTTGGGCGCGTGACGCACGTTGGGGCGCAGCAAGCAGCTCCCCTACCCCTTACGTAAGACTTGGTTGCCACGCACGGAACAGCTAGTTCAACTCCAACTGCATCTACCTGTTATTGAAATTCTTCTTCTCGACAATAGCCGAATGTGGTACCTTCCCGCGCATGTCGGAGCCTGGTTTTTCCAGCGGCACCCCACAATTTTCGACGGCTGAGTATGCCAGCAAGGGCGGGCCGGACCGCTGCGCCTCATGCACCCAGCCAATCGGCGACACGTATTTTCGCGTCAATGGCGCACTGGCTTGCCCGAACTGTGCGCAGCGGGCGGCAGGAAACCTGCCAACCGATAGTCACACGGCGTTTGTCCGGGGAGTGATGTTCGGCGTCGGCGGCGCGATTTTGGGAATGATTCTTTACGCGGCATTCAGCATTCTGACTGGCTTGATTATCGGTTATGTGGCGTTGGCGGTGGGCTACATCGTCGCGAAAGCCATCAAGATGGGATCGCGTGGGATCGGCGGGCAGCGCTACCAGATCGCGGCTGCGCTGTTGACGTATGCCGCCGTTTCGATTGCGGCAATTCCGGTCGGCATCTCGCAATTCGTCAAGGCGCGCGACGCTCGGGTGGCCACGGCACACACACGAGCGCTGCGGAATTCGCCGGGCGACGACGCGACGCCATCGGCGGACGCGGACGCGAACGACACCCATGTTTCGCCGCAAGAGCAAGAGCCGGCCGCGACTCCGGCGCCGCGCCATCGCGCCAGTCTCAGCAGCTTGATCGGCACCCTGCTGCTTCTGGGATTGGCATCGCCGTTCATGGAATTGTGGACGAACGGGCCATCGTTCTCCTTGCTCATTGGGCTTTTCATTCTTTTTATCGGGATTCGCATTGCGTGGCAGATGACGGCCGGTACTTCCGCGGCCACCGGCGTGATCGGTCCTTCAAAACCTAACTTTGCGCACGAATAAAGTTCGCACAGGCCAACCGCACCAACAAAGACAGTGAGTTCCACACCGATCGAGCTGACCAAATCCTGCAAAAGCTGCGCGGGGCAAATCATTCCCGGCGACCTGGTGTGCAAGCAGTGTCACACGCTGGTGCACGCCGAGGAGCTCGAACGGCTATCGGCATGGGCCAAGGCTTACGAGGATAAGGACGAAATCGCGGAAGCGCGCGAAGCGTGGGTGAAAGTGTTGGCGCTATTGCCGCCGGAATCCACGCAGGCGGTGTGGGTGCAGAGCCGCGTGCGTTCGCTGGACTAGCCGCAAAGGCGCAGGCAGCGGCGCCTCCTAAAAATGAATGGGCCAAGTGGTCCGCTCGCGCCACTGGCGCTCGCGCTTTCGAAAGCCAAACTGCTGCTGGCAGTGTTCAAGCCGAATTTCCTTTTCAGCTTGTTTGCGTTCATCGGAATTTATTGGGCGCTTTTCGGGATGCGCTGGAATTGGTTTTGCGGCGCTGATTTTGATTCACGAGATGGGGCATTACGTGGACATCAAGCGGCGCGGGCTGCCCGTCGAGATGCCCGTGTTCCTTCCGGGCTTTGGCGCTTATGTGAAGTGGCGCGCGCTGGGAGTTTCCAATGTGACGCGCGCCTTTGTGAGTCTGGCGGGTCCGCTGGCCGGATTCATTTCCGCGGCGTTATGTTGGATCATTTGGTACAAGACGGGCGATCCGTTGTGGGCGGCGCTCGCGCGCGCGGGCGCGTGGCTCAACGTGTTGAATCTGATTCCGATCTGGCTGCTGGACGGCGGACAAGCGATGTTGGCGCTGGACAAAATCGAGCGCGGCGTGGTGCTGACCGTGTGTTTGGCGTTGTGGATGCTGCTCGGCGAAAACGTGTTTGCGCTGGTGGCGGGAGGCGCGTGCTGGCGGCTGTTCACAAAAGATGTGCCGGCCGAGCCAAGCCGCGCGACAACTATCTATTTTGTGGCGGTGGTGGTGATGCTGGGCCTGGTGTTGCGGTTCACGCCCGGGCAAGGTGCGGGAATGAGGTAGCAGAATGAGCGCGACGGTCATACCTGATTGGTACTCGCAAAATATTTACCTGATACTCGGGATGCTCCTTATTTTCGGGGCTTTGGCTTCGACCTACACCGGAAAAACGCGGTCACGCTTCAGTGGTTGGGTCTATCGCGCCGAAGAACCGGGTGTGTTTGGTGGACAGTCGCAATATATTACGTCGCAGGTGTTCTCTTCATTGTACGCTTCTGGTTGAATTAACCCTTCCTCCAATTTCCGTTCCGGCTCGTGGCCGATTGACGCCGCAACTCGACAAATCGAATTTAACAATCCGAGGTTCTTCACGCG
>CAWIAM010000035.1:0-25310 GCA_963834215.1 uncultured Acidobacteriota bacterium
TCTTCGCTTGCGCGTTAGCAGTCGGGCACGATGCCGAAGCGCCGGCTTGAGAGCCGCCGAGCGTTCGTGCAGAATCGAGATGTGGCTTCTCCACCTTCATCGGGATTTTTGTGTTTCTGTTCGGGCTGATCATCGGCAGTTTTTTGAACGTGTGCATCCTGCGCATCCCATCGCGGCAAATCCATCGTGCTGCCGGCGTCGGCGTGCCCGAAATGCGGCGAGGCCATCCGCCCGTACGACAATATTCCGGTGCTCAGCTATCTGCTGCTGGGCGGAAAATGCCGCGGCTGCAAGACGCAAGATTTCGCCGATGTATCCGCTGGTCGAATTGCTGACCGGGTTGCTGTTTCTCGGCTGCTATCTTGCCTTCGGACTCACGGTCGAGACGCGCAAGTGGGCGGCGTTTTCGGCGATCATGGTCGTACTGGTGTTCACGGACCTGCGCGAACGCATCTTGCCGGACGTGGTGAATTTCACGGGCTCGGCGATCGGGCTTGCTTTTGAGCTTGTTCACCAAGCCGACGGACGGCACGGCGCTGTGGATCGCGAATCATCTGTTCGACTTCCCTCCTCCGGCGCCGGTGCTTTCGTTCGTGGACGCGCTACTGGGCGCGGCGGTCGGCAGCGGGCTGCTGTGGCTGGTCTCGGAAGCTTATTTCCGGCTGCGCGGGCGCGAAGGAATGGGACTGGGCGACGTGAAAATGATGCTGATGGCCGGCGCGTTCCTGGGCGCGAAGCGGACGCTGCTGACGATTCTGGCGGGTTCGCTGCTGGGCAGCGTGCTGGGCGTCGCTATTATTCTGGCGCGGCGCAAGGACGCGGATTACGAATTGCCGTTCGGCACATTTCTGGGCGCCGGCGCGTTGCTCGTCGTTTTTTTCGGAACGCCGCTCGTGAATTGGTATCAGTCGCTGCTGATGGTGCGCTAATGACGAAAGAGAACGATAACCCTGATGCCGATGATAGCTCCATGCCGCGCACTCATCCGCACCCGTGCTGCCGTACAACTTGGCCTTCGCGGTCGCGTTGGTGGTGTTATTGTGCGCGGGCATGGTGGTGCTGGTATTTCTGGCTGCGCAAATTCCTGCGCGACCAGACGCGCGGCAGCGAAGCAAGACTGGGCCAACCCGATCCCGGACACGGAAAATCCCTCGGCGTTCATGGCCGCTTCGATGCAAGGCGTGATCGAAAAACTGCGCGCGCAGGAAAAGGAACTGGCGCGGCTGCATTTGCTGGCGCAAGAACGCGCGCAGGAATCCGAACGGCTCACCGAAGAAGTGACGCGCAACATGCCCACCGGCTGCTGCTGGTAAACGCGACCGGCGCGATCAGCTCGACGAATCCCGCGGCCGAAGAGGCGCTGGGCATCAGCACGCTGCGCTACCGATCGTACAAGGAAATTCTCGGCGCCGATTCCGAGCTCACCCAGATGCTGACGGCTTGCATCCGCGACGGCAAAACGTTTCAGCGCGGCGAGATCGAGCATCTGACGTCTGATGGCGCGGTGCGCAATCTGGGCGTGACGATTTCGCCGATATATCGCACGGCGCGCGCTTCGACGAAGCGGCTTCCGCCGGAGCGCCGACGCCGCGCGCAGCCGCAGGAATTGAAAGTCAGCGGCGCGCTGTGCCTGATGAGCGACCTGACGGAATTGACCGCGCTGCAAAAACAAATCCGCTGGAAGGAGAATCTCGCGGCGCTGGGCGAAATGTCCGCCGGCATCGCGCACGAATTCAAAAACTCGCTGGCCACGATTTCCGGCTACGCGCAGATGATTCGCAGCGAGTCGAAACCGGCGACGTGCGCGAATCCTCCGAACGAATCCTCGATCAGACGCGCGCGCTGACGCACGTGGTGACCGAATTCCTGCGCTTCGCGAAGCCGCTGGAAATCTGCTACGAAACGGTGCCGATGCAGACCGTGGTGGAAAAAGTGGCCGAGGAGCTGCGCGAAACCATTCCGGTCTGCACGGTCGAGCTCGAGGGCGCGTTCCAGGAATTTGCCGGGCGACGAAGCGCTGCTGCGGCAGGCGTTGCTCAATTTGGCGCGCAACGGCGCGGAAGCGGCGAAAACCGCCAGCAAGACTCCACACGTGACGATGTCCGGCACGATCGAGGAACTCGGCGGGCGCAAGTGGCAGCGCATCTGCGTCGCCGACGACGGCCCGGGAATTCCGGAAGCCGACCTGCCCAAAATCTTTTTGCCGTTCTACACCACCAAATCCGAAGGGACCGGCCTGGGCCTGGCCGTGGTCCAGAAAGTGGCGCTGCAGCACGGCGGCAGCATCGAGGCCCGCAACCGCCAGGGCGGCGGAGCCGAGTTTCTGCTGTGGTTACCTTTGCGGCAGGACCCCCTACCATCCACGATTGCCACCCAGGCAGCGCGCATCTAAACTGGTAGAGCAGGCCTGTCCAGAGACTCCTAGGAGGCGTAAGCCATGCGTAGAGACTTATTGTGCGCCGCCGTCGCGGCATTTCTATTGATCCCCGCGAGCGCCCTGGCGCAGCAGCAGAACCAGAACCAGATCCAAGGCAGCAGCCAGACGCCACCGCAGGCGGCGTCGCAGACGGCTGCGCAATCGTCCCTCGCAATCCGGCGGCACCCGCGCAGCTGCGCCGGTTGATCCCCTGGCGGCAGCGGCTCGCAAGGCGCGCGAGCAGAAGAAAGATCAGCCGAAGCCGGCGAGAGTTTTCGACAATGACAACATTCCCACGCAGGGCGGCGTTTCGGCGGTGGGCAGCGCGCCCGCAGGCGAATCCGCCGAGCGGCGGCGCGACGGCAGAGCCTGGCAGCGGGAGGCGCGGCAAGGCGGCGGCACCTTCCGGCAACGACGAAAAGGCCTGGCGCGAGCGGTTCGCGAAACTGCGCAACAAACTGGATCAGGATCAGGCGGACCTGGACATCATGCAGCGCGAACTCGGCGTGCTGGATGTGCAGTATTACAACGATCCGATGAAGGGCATGCAGCAGGGATACACGCGCAGCGACATCAACGAGAAAACCGCCAAGATCGACGCCAAGAAGAAACAGATCGAAGCGGACCAGCAAGCCATCTCAGACGCGGAAGACGAACTGCGCCGGAGCGGCGGCGATCCGGGTTGGGCGCGCTAGAATTTTTCCTTCATGGAACCCATCCTCCTTGTCGAAGATAAAGCCGAACTGCGGGCGATGCTCCGCAAGGCGCTGGAACGCGCGGGTTACCTGGTGGAAGAAGCTGCGGACGCAAATTCGGCCATCGAAAAAGTCCGCGGGCGGCGCTATCTGCTCGTTCTCTCCGATTTAAAACTTCCCGGCGGTTCCGGTCTGGACGTGCTGCGCGAATCGCGGCGCGTGGAAGCTACGCTGCCCGTGATTTTGATGACGGCGTACGGCTCGGTGGAAGAGGCCGTGACCGCGATGAAGGAAGGCGCGTTCGATTTCATTCAGAAGCCGGTGGATCTGGATCATTTGAAATTGTTGCTGGAGCGCGCGGCGCAACAGCAGGAATTGCTGCGCGAAAATCTGTTGCTGCGCGAGGAATACGCGGTGCGTTACGGCTTCCCGCGAATCGTCGGCGAGCATCCCACGATGAAAGACGCCAGCCAGATGACGCAGCGCGTGGCGGCGACCGATTCCACCGTGTTGCTGCTGGGCGAGAGCGGCACGGGCAAGGAAGTTTTCGCGCGCGCGATTCATCACCTGAGCCCGCGGTCGAGCCATCCGTTTGTGGCGCTGAATTGCGCTGCGATTCCCGAGGGGCTGGTGGAGAACGAGCTTTTCGGGCACGAGCGCGGCGCTTATACCGGCGCGGGCGCGCGGAAAATCGGCAAACTGGAGCTGGCGCATCGCGGGACTTTATTTCTGGACGAAATCGGCGAACTGCCTCTGGCGATTCAGAGCAAACTGTTGCGCGTGCTGGAAGAGAAGCGCTTCGAGCGCGTCGGCGGAACGCAGGAAATCGAAGTGAACGTGCGAATCCTGACGGCGACGAACAAGGATTTGCGCGCGGCCGTGGCGGAGAAGACATTTCGCGAAGATCTATATTTCCGAATTTCGGCGGTGCCGATCACGATTCCGGCTTTGCGCGATCGCGGCGACGACGTGCTGCTGCTTGCCGAATATTTTCTGGAGAAGTTTCGCCGCGAATTTCGCAAGCCGGAGCTGCAACTTGAGCGAGCGACGCGCGGGAGCGGCTCTTGACCTATTCCTGGCCGGGGAACGTGCGCGAATTGCAGAATGCGATCGAGCGCGCTGCGATTCTGGCAAACGGACCGGAGATCAACGAAAGCGCGCTGCAATTGCCCGCGCCCAAGCCTTCCGCGGAACAATTGCCGGGCGGAATGCTAGACGAGGAATTCCTGTGGGAAGGGTCCGCTCGAGGAGGTGTCGCAGCGGGCCGTCCAGCACGTCGAGCGGTTCAAGATTCAGGATGCGCTGCGCGACTCCAAGTGGAACAAGACGCGAGCCGCGGAAAAGCTCGGAGTATCGTACAAAACCCTGCTGCACAAAATCCGCATCTTGGGCCTCGAGAATTAGCGCGGCTGTCTCAGCCTTCCGTCTCCTGCCACTTTCGCGCAAGTCATTCTGCTTACGGACGGCGTGCGGTGTGCAGGATTACGCTGCGGACGTTCCAGGACTTAACGCGAACGTGCGTGAAGCCGACTTTTTCCATCACGGCAGTTAGCTCCGGCGGCGTGGGGAATTTTTCCACCGAGCCGGGGAGATAGGTGTAGGCTTCGCTGCTGCCCGAGATCGCCGCGCCGATACGCGGGAGAATCTGGCGAAAGTAGAAGCGGAATAGTCCCGCCATGGGCCCGGCACCCGGCTCTGAAAACTCCAGGATTCCCACTTCTCCTCGCCGGTTTCAGGACGCGCGCGATTTCGCGCAATCCGTTTTCATAATTCACCAGATTGCGGAAGCCAAAGGCCGTGGTCACCAAATCGAAGCTGGCGTCGGCAAACGGGAGCTGAAGCGCGTCTGCCGTGGCGAAAACGGCGGAACGCGAATGTTCGGCGGCTTTTTTTCGCGCGCGGCTGAGCATCGGTTGCGCGAAATCGCTACCGATCAGCGGAAAACGGAAGGCGCCGGAATCGCGCAGTTCGTGAATGCGGACGCGTTCGAGCGCGAAGGTGAGGTCGCCGGTGCCGCAGCAGAGATCGAGGACGCGCGCGTCCGTTCGGCGCAGGATATGGCGGAATTTGCGCGCGGCGCGGCGGCGCCAGTAGCGGTCCAACGAAAAGGAGAGGAAGTGATTCAGGAAATCGTAGCGCGGAGCGATGCGGCTGAACATATCGCGCACTCGCGCGGAGGCTTCACGTTCGTTGAACGTGCCAGCCGGCCGCGTGCCGGGCAGCTTCGTCGGCCTTTCCATAGACGCAGTCATGCGATTCAAGGGTTGTGAGTCAGAATTTCGCCAACGCGGAAATGGCTGGGAGTTCCGCGAATGTTCGCTGAACGAGAGGCCAGGGCAGGTTGACGCCCCATTCGACTTTGCCAATGTGGCGCGGCAACACCCAAAGGACACGCCCGCTACGAGCCTTTTTATCACCTGCGAGGATGGGACGCAATTGAGTTGCGCGAATTCCGGCGAGTGATGGCAACGGGCCAACGTTGGATATCAAACGAATCACGCGGGTGGCTTCCGATTCGCGGAGGCGGCCGGTGGCGAGGCCGAAGACGGTGGCGGCGAGCATGCCCCAGGCAATCGCTTCGCCGTGCAGGAAGCGGCGGTAGCGCGTGGCGGCTTCGAGCGCATGGCCCAGAGTGTGGCCGAAATTCAGGATGTGGCGCAGGGCACTTTCGCGCTCATCTTTCGCGACTACGTGCGCCTTAATGCGGATGCAGCGCGCGATCACCCAGGCGAGCGCGGCGGAGTCGCGGCGCAGGAGCGCGAGCATGCGGCGCTCGAGAAATTGGAAAAGTTCGGGATCGGCGATTACTCCGTATTTGATGACTTCGTAAAGGCCGGAGCGATATTCGCGGTGCGGGAGCGTTTGCAGGACATTGGGATCGGCGATTACGAGCTTTGGCGGATAGAACACGCCGACCAGATTCTTTCCTTCGGGAAGATTTACGCCGGTCTTGCCGCCGATGGCGCTATCCACCTGCGCCACCAGCGTCGTAGGGATGTGTACAAGGCGGACGCCGCGGAGATAACTGGCAGCTGCGAAACCTGCGACATCGCCGACGACTCCGCCGCCCATAGCGACTATGGTCGCGCCGCGGTCCGCACCCGCGTGGATTAGCTGCCGCGTGATCAGTTCGATGGTGGCGAGATCTTTGGCGGACTCGCGATCGTCGAAGCGGATGGCGGTGACGCGGTGGCGGCCACGAAGGTTGCGCATCAGCGGACGGCCCCAGTGTTCCCACACGATTGGTGAGGACAGCACAAAAATTCCAGTGGTGTCGCCGAGGCGTGCGATGAGAGACGCCGAGCGGCCTAGCAGGCGCGGAGCGCAATGCACCATGTAGGCACCGTTTGCAGAAGAGACGCGAATGACGGGCATGATTTAGTGAAACTTCTTTTGGAGTTCGCCGACGGATTCCAGGATCACGTGACCAACGATGGCGACGCTGCGCGGGCTGACTTTGTCGAGCGTGTCCTGCGGCGTGTGCCAGTAGCCTTCGCTGATGTAGTCATTGAGGTCGATGATGTCGAGGGACGGAACACCGCGCTGAAGAAAGGGGTCGTGATCGTCGGCGGTCGTCGTTTCTTGCGAAACGAAAATATTGCTGTAGCCGAGGCGGTCCGCCGTTTTCCAAACGAGATCGTTGAGCCAGCGCGGGCTATCCGATTGGCGATCTAGGTGAAGACCATACTGGCCGACCATGTCCGCGAGAATAAGGGCCTTTACGCGTTTCAGGTCGCCGGAAAGGGCCATGCGTGCGGCGAGTTCGCGGCTGCCGTAGGTGTGGTCGTCATCCTGGTCCCAATTCACGAAAGCCTCTTCGCCGTCGAGGAATGCAATCCAAACAGAATTTGGTTGTCCTTTTTTGCCGCAGAGCTGGCGAGCGATTTCGAGCATCAGGCCGGTGGAAGAGGCACTGTCTTCGGCGCCGACAAAATTCTGCACGCTGCTGAGCGAGTCCAAGTGAGTCAAAAGCAGGATGATTCCCTTCCCGGTGCCCGGCGCTTTGGCGATGATGTTTTTCATGGCGATGTCGCCTTTGGGCGTGGAGGCGTGAAAGTCGTCTTGATCAATTTCGCAGCCGTCGCTTTTCAATTGCGCGATGATGTAGTCCTGCGTCTGGTGAAGCGCTTCAGAAGCGGGCGGACGCGGGCCGAAGCTGACGATTTTGGCGACATGCTCGTAGGCTTTCGCGCCATCGAAACCGCCGGTCTGATCGGCGGGAGGAGCGACTTCAGCGAGCTTGGGCGCCGTGGATTGGCTGGCGGCGGGAGCGGTTGCGGCGGCGCCGGAAGACGCCGAACTGGGCTGGCTGGAACCGCTGCACGCGAAAATTCCTCCTATGGCGGCGACAGTCGCAACACCGAGCCATATTCTCCTGCACGAAGTGAACAATTTAGTGCGCCTCCCCGCCGGCCAAATTCTGCGACTCTTTGCGCCTGAGCACAAGGTGAGAAACCAGTACACCGACAAAATAGAGCACGACCATCGGCGCCATGAACACCACCATGGTGGTGGCGTCCGGAGTGGGCGTGACCACCGCGGCAACGACCGTGATGATCAGCATGGCGTAACGGAAATTCTTGAGCAGGAACTTGGGCGTCACAATGCCGAAAAGCGACAGGATAAAAATCAGCACCGGCAGTTCAAAGACCACGCCAAGCCCCACCAAAATAATCAATACCAACTCGAAATACTCGTTGTAACTGATAAGCGGCTTGACGGGCGCGTCATAAGCAAAGCCGATCAGGAATTTCAGGGTTTGCGGAAGCATGATGAAGTAGCCGAATGCGATGCCGCAGAGAAAGAGAAACATCGAAGAGACGATGAAACCGGACACCGCGCGGCGTTCGTGCTTGTAGAGACCGGGCGCGACGAACAGCCAGACTTGGTACAGCACAAACGGCATCGCCAGCACGATGCCCAGGTACAGGCCGATGTTGATTACCAGCGTGACGTAACCGCCGGGGCTGGTGAAATAGAGCTTGTCGTCAAAATGCGAGGCGCGCAGGGCGACCTGCATGGGCTTCACGAGAATTACGATGAAATGTTTCGAGACCAACAGGCCGATGCAGGCGCCAATCGCGATGGCCGCGGCGGAATTGATAAGCCGCTTGCGCAGATCGATGAGGTGTTCGAAAAACGACATGCGTCCGCCGGCGTCATCTTCGGCGGGCGGCAGCACGGAGGGCTCAGGCTGGGCGGGGTCGGCCATCAGTCACTTTCTCGGGAGCTGAATCAGGATGGTCACCCTGATGCGGGACATTCTCGTGAACTTCGAGCGGCAGTTGCTCGGGATCTTGCGGTGCGCGCCCGGCGCTGGAGTATGGCGACTCGGTCGGTACCGTTCCAGGAGCAGGCGGCAACGGGTCGTTGGTTGATTCCGGCGCAAGGGCCGGAGGATTTGGAGGTGGAGTGCCGCCGCCGATGGTCTGAGCGGGGGGTTGGGCTTCACGCAAGCGGCGCAATTCGGCTTCGCGCTCGAGGTCGCGCATGTGGCCTTCGAAAGTGGAGCGCAGTTCGCCGGTGGCGCGCCGGAATTCAGCCATGATTTTGCCGAGATTGCGCGCCAATTCGGGCAGCTTCTCGGGTCCAAACACGACCAGAGCCACCGCGAAAATAATAATCAGGTGTGGGACACTAAGCATGGAGCGTCTGGGACGAAGGTCCGCCCGGAGTTGCGCTTTTCGACTGCATCTCCGGCGCCATTTTTGAATCATAGAAGAGGGCTGGAAGCGTGTCAAACCGCTGAAAAGTTGTATGCTATAATTATCTCGTTGGGGCTAAGCGAGGACGCATGGAATCGAAGGGGTCATCAGGGCGTGGAGTCGTAGTGCTGGTGGTAGTGCTGGCTGTTTCCGCTATATTGGGCGGCCTATATGGTCCGTCCGTGCGCGCCACGGCTGCCGGCCAGAACGACATGCAGGATTCCGTGAAGAGCTTCACGCGCGTCCTCTCGGTGGTGGAACGCAACTATGCCGATCCCGTGGACACCGACAAGGTGATCTACGATGGCGCGATCCCCGGCATGCTCCGCGTGCTCGATCCGCACTCGAATTTCTTCGATCCCAAGCAATACGCCCTCTTCAAAGAAGAGCAGGAAGGCAAGTACTACGGCGTCGGAATGACCGTGCAACAGCGCGAGAATCAGACCGTGGTGCTTTCGCCGTTCGTTGGCTCGCCTGCTTATAAGGCCGGCATTCGTCCGGGCGACATCATTCAGAAAGTGGACGGAAAATCCTGCGACGGCCTGACGACCACCGAAGTGGCGGATATGCTGAAGGGCGCCAAGGGCACCGTGGTGCACATTTCGCTTGGCCGCGAAGGCTGGGACAAGCCGATCGAAGTGACGGTGACGCGCGACGAAATTCCCCGCCCCGGCGTGGAATATTACACGATGGTGAAGCCCGGAATCGGCTACGTGCGCGTGACGACGTTCAATGAGACGACCGACAGCGACTTGGCTGATGCGTTGAAGCAACTGGACGTCTCCAAGCTGGACGGCCTGATCATCGACCTGCGGAACAATGGCGGCGGATTGCTGAATCAGGCCGTGGGCATGGCGGACATGTTCCTCGACAAGAACGAGATCGTCGTGTCGCATCGCGGGCGGGCTTCGCAGGAACGGCGGTATTACGCGGTGCGTGGCAATCAGGGCATCGAAGTGCCGGTGATTGTGCTGATCAACGGGCAGAGCGCTTCGGCGTCGGAAATCGTTTCCGGGGCGATTCAGGACCACGACCGCGGGCTGATTGTGGGCGAGACGAGCTTCGGAAAGGGTTTGGTGCAAACGCAATTCCCGCTGAGCGAAGATACCGCGCTGTTGCTGACCACGGCGCGCTATTACACTCCGAGCGGCCGGCTGATCCAGCGCGATTACAAAAATATTTCCCTCTACGATTACCATTACAATCCGCAGCCGCCCACCAAGCCGGAAGTGAAGCTGACCGATAGCGGGCGGCAGGTTTTCGGCGGCGGCGGGATTACGCCGGATGACGCAGTGGCCGCTCCCAAGCCGGACGATTTCCAGCAGATGCTTTATCGCCGCGGCGTTTTCTATTCGCAGCAGCAGGGCGTGGGCGATTTCACGCGGTTTTACCTGGGCGAAAAGCCGGACATCACGAAGGACTTCGTGGTGAATGACGAAGTGATCGCACAATTCAGGAAGTACCTCGACCAGCAGAAGATTAAGTACACCGACGACAACATCCAGGCGAACCTGGTGTGGCTGAAGTGGCAGATCAAGCGCGAGGTATTCACTTCGTACTTTGGATTAACGGACGGCTACAAAGTGGAATTGCAGGACGATCCGCAGCTGGAGAAGGCTGAAGAGCTGATTCCGCAGGCCAAGGCGCTTTATTCCAACGCGCGAAAGATTCTTGCAGAACGCGAGGCTGGGCAGCCGAGCCAGCAGTAAAGTATCTCGTTCGGATCCGCAAAACCTGTACTTCAGCGGCTAAAGCCGCCACGACTTTGAGGATTGTGGCGGAGTCGCTGAACGGCCACGCTTCCGTCCGCTGCTGACCGGCCACTCACGCGTGAACTTCGAGCTGTTTCCTTCGCTTTAGCCTCCACACGAGCCGATTCCTGCGCGCGTTTTCTCGCGTTCCGTCCCGCTATTGCATTCCACGGCACGCTCCGTAAAAGCAGTTCTGGCAGCAAGCCCGTAACGCCGTATGCTTGGAACAGCTTACACGGGCTTGGGGTAGCCGGAAACGCCGTGAACTCGTCACAAAAAGCGTTTGGAATAAGTTTGCCCCAAATGTCGCCTTCCAGTTGGGCGCTCACGGGCGCCTGGGGACTTCTAGTTGGCGGCTATTGCATCGCGGCCCTGACGGTTTCGAACGGGCGGGGGCTTACCACCTTCGGCGATATCATGCAGTGTGCGGTGGCGCTTTTCGCCTGCGTAGGACTTTTCCTCAATTCATTTTCCAGCGAGAAACGCACACGGGTTTTCTGGATTCTGCTGGGCCTGGGCTGTGCGGCGTGGCTGGTGGGGCAATCCATCTGGACGTACTTTGAAGTGGTGCTGCGCAAAGACGTTCCAAATCCCTTCGCCGGCGACGTGATTCTCTTCTTGCACCCGGTTCCGATGATCGGGGCGCTGGCCCTGAAACCGCACGACAAGCGCGACGATCTGAACGTGCATGTCGGCTACCTGGATTTCTCGCTGCTGCTAATCTGGTGGGTCTATCTGTACCTCTTCGTTGTGATTCCGTGGCAATACATTGCGCCGAACGTGCTCGCTTACGGGTGGAGTTACGATCATCTGGCAGCAGTGGAAAATCTGCTGCTGACTGCGGGATTTGCGTATCTGATCACGCAGGCGAGAGGACGCTGGCGGGAAGTTTACGCACATCTCTTCAGCGCTTCGCTGCTGTATGCGGCCGGATCCTACATCACCAACCGCGCGATTGACCGCCTGGATTATTACACCGGCAGCCCGTTCGATTTGCCCCTGGTGGCGTCGTTCGTATGGTTCGGAACGGCAGGAATTGTGGCTTACCGGCTGAAACCGCCGCGCGAGACCGTGGCGTCGCGGCCCGATCACGCGAAGAAATGGGCGTCGGTGCTGGCGATGACGGCGGTTTTTTCGATTCCGGTGATGGCTTTGTGGAGCTTGTGGCACTCGGCAAATCCGCCGGACGTGCGAATATTTCGCGTGAGCGTGACGCAGGTGGCGTTGCTGGTAGCTGCGGTGCTGATTGCACTGCGGCAGCGGCTGGTGGACCATGATCGTTTGCGGCTGCTGGAAGGCTCGCGCGAATCGCTCGAGAATTTGAAGCATTTTCAGGCGCAGATGGTGCAGACCGAAAAACTCGTGTCACTCGGGCAGCTGGCGGCGGGGGCCGCGCACGAAATCAATAATCCCTTGACCGGGATTCTCGGTTATTCCGACCTTTTGGTGGACGACCCGGCGTTAGGCGAACGGCAGCGGGTGGTGGCTGAGAAAATTCGGACATTGGCGCGGCGGATTAAAACGCTGGTGACCAGCCTGCTGAGTTTTGCGCGGCGAGTGCCCAGCGAAAAGCTGCACCTCGATTTGAACCAGGTGATTGCTTCCGCGCTGCATTTGAGCAATCTGGACCTGCGCGGGAAGCATATTCAGGTGGAAACGTACCCGGACGTCGATTTGCCCTTGATTCGTGGAGACGCCAACCAAGTGTTGCAGGTGTTTTTCAACTTGATCAGCAATGCGGTGGATGCGTTGGAAGAAATCGGAGGCGGGCGGCTGACGATTCGCACCAAACATTCTGATTCCCGCATCACGATCGAATTTTCGGATACCGGGCCGGGGATCAAGTCTCCGCAGCAGGTGTTCGATCCCTTCTTCACCACGAAGCCAGTGGGCAAAGGCACCGGACTCGGGCTAAGCATCTGCTACGGCATCATGCAAGAGCATGGCGGCCGGATCGAATGCTACAACCGCCCGGAAGGCGGCGCTACATTCGTGGTGGAGTTCCCGACGAGCGCGCCGGAATTGTACCTGCCCGAACCCCCTCAGACTGTAACTTCCAAAACGAGCTAGATTTCCTCGCTCGCGTTCCTAGCGCTGTGTTCTGCACAAAACTGTAATGTTCGGAGGGGACGTGCGAGGCATCATCCGCGCACGGGGGCTTGTGCGCAAACGTGGGCGAGCGCGACCGGGCCGCAAGCAGCGCCGCCGCTCCCGGTGCCACTGACGGCGCCTGGCAATTAGTCGCGGACGACGAATTCTAGTTCGACGCCTGCTACTTTGATCACGTCGCCGGAGGCTAGCTTCGTCGGGTGCGTGATTGGTTGGCCGTTGACGCTGGGAACCTTGTCGGCCGAGCCGATATAGTAGGAGTTATCTTCGCGGCGATTGATTTGCGCGGCGGCTTTGGGTTTGAACCAGCCTTTGAGCTTCACCGTCGCCATCGCGGATTTGCCCACGACGGTGAGCTTGTCGTTCAACACGTATTCGCGTCGGTCGGTGCTGCCACTGCGCACGACTAGCGTGGGCAATTTCATCCGGCCGGGCGCGGGCTGCGCGCTTTCGCCGACGGCTGCGACTTTCTGGAGGAATTCGCGGCGCTCTTTCGTGTCCAGCATGACGGTTTCGTTGATTTTCGGCACAGCGGGCTTCAGGTCGCCATGATCGAGCGAGGTGGCGCGCACTTCCACGGAATCCGTGACGACGATAGTGTGCTTGCCGATGCCCACGGAATCGCCGGGCTTGAGCATCACCATTTTCACGCGCTGACCGTTGACGAAGGTGCCATTCAAACTGCCAAAATCCTGCAGCATCAGGCGGCCCTCTTCATTGAAAACGCGCGCGTGATAGCTGGAAACGGCGGGATTGTCTATCACGATGCCGTTGTCCGGCGAGCGGCCGATGCTCACTTCTTTCTGGCCGACCGCGACTTCCTTCAGAATCGAACTTTCAAATTTCAATACCAGCTTGGACATGGAAACGTCCTCCGTATCAGGATGGATCTTCGGCCCCTTTGAACCATCTCCCAAGTTTCGATAACGCGCCCGCTTGCTTGGGCACGTGCCGCAAAACGATCGCGGTGATGTTGTCGCCGCCGCCGGCTTGATTCGCGAGATCCACCAGGCGGTCCGCCGATTCCTGCGCGCCGGTGGATTCGCCCAGCACGCCCGCGATCTGCGCTTCGGAAAGCTCGCGGAACAGGCCATCGGAGCAGAGCAAGCAAATATCGTCCTCGACTAAAAGCTCTTCGGTGACGTCCACATCCACGTGCTGTTCAACGCCGAGGGCGCGCGTCAGGACGTTCTGCATCTTGCTGCGGCCGGCTTGCTCGGGCGTCAGAATGCCGCGGCGAACTTGTTCGGCCACGAACGAATGATCTTCCGTAAGCTGATCAAACTGGCCTTTGCGCAGCAGGTAGGCGCGGCTGTCACCCACGTGCGCGAGGCAGACGCGATCTTCCAGGCACCAGGCGGCCACGATCGTGGCGCCCATGCTTCCTTTACCTCCGAGTTTCTGCGCGGCCTGATAAATCTCCCGATTCGCAAGGCGCACTGCGCTCGCGAGGCGGCTCGACGCTTCGCCCACTCCTTCGATCTTGCCGCCGAACACCGGCAAGCTCGGATTCGCGGCGCCGTCGCGGCAATGCGTGATAGCGGTCTCCACTGCCAGGCGGCTGGCGCGTTCTCCACATTCGAGGCCGCCCATGCCGTCGGAAAGAACGAAAAGATTCAGCTCCGGCGCGAGGGCGAAGCTGTCTTCATTGTTTTCGCGAACACGCCCAACGTCGCTGCGCGCGCCAAAGTCCATCGCACTTCCCTATCGCACAGTTCAAGTCTGTGCGCTTTCGCCTGCCGCTCTTCGGATACCGTGCAACGCCTATTTGCCGGCGGCGCATGGTGGATGCGTTTCGGTTATTTCGGGTTCCGGTTTCCCGCGAGCCTGCCTACGCTGCGCACATTGGAAAATCCTTTTTCTTCAAGCCGCTGCGTGACGGAGCTTACTCGCTTGTTTTCGATGGGCCCACAAAAGACTACGAAATATTTTTGGCCGACCCAGGTTCTGATCGCGGACTGGGCGGGCAAATCCATCTGAGTGATTTTCCGGATCGCGCCTTGCGCTTTGTCTTCCCGCTCGAAGCGCTGCACAAAAAGATATGTAGAGCCGAACGGGGCGGGAGCTAGATCGCCCGGTGCAGAAGGATTGGTGGCCGAGGACTGATTCTTTTTTCTTGCTGGGCCGGTCTCCATGCGCGGGAAGACTTCCGGAGGTTGAGCAGGATTTTCGTGGGCAGGCGCCGAAGATTTTGCGACGGGAGCAGGCGCGGGTGTGGCTGCTGGCACGATGGTCTTCGGCGCGGCCGGTTTTGTTTCCTCGACTACCGGCTCTGGTGGTGGAGGCGGTGGAGCAGGAATTTCATACGCGAAATCCGGAGGCTTGGGAGCCGGCGATGCAGCGGGCGGCTGAATGAGCTTATACGCGTTCATTACGGCCAGCGCGTGCAAACCGCCGAGCACCGCCGCAACGAAAACCAACGCTGTGAGAATCCAAATGACAGGAGATTTGCTTTTCGCGGCGGGCTTCACGCCAACAGCGCGCCGAAGACCCGAGGAACCATGGTTGGTTGCAGCCGCCGCGCGAACCGGCGCTTGCGCCGACGTCATCGGCACGGGCGACTTCAGCGCGGATTCCAGGTCTGCGACGGATTGAAAGCGGCGGTCCGGCTCTTTTTCCAGGCATTTCAGAATGATTCGTTCGGCGGAAACTGGGACATTGGGCTCGACTTCGCGCGGCGGCGGCGGTTCTTCGCGCATTTGCTTCAGCGCGACGGCCACGGGATTATCCGCGCGGAATGCCGGCGACCCGGTGAACATTTCGTAGAGCATCAGGCCGAGCGAGTAAATGTCGGTGCGGTAGTCCACGGGCTTGCCGGCCACTTGCTCGGGTGCCATGTACGCGGGCGTGCCGACCATCGAGCCAGTGAGGCGCGTCCCGGCTTCCATTGAGCGGGCGATACCGAAATCCATGATCTTGACGTTTCCTTGCGCGTCAATCATCACGTTTTCGGGTTTCAGATCGCGGTGGACGATACCCTGTGCGTGCGCTTCCTTCAGGCCGGAGCAAATTTGCAGCGCCAGGTCTACGGCTTTGCGTTGGGGCAGACCGCCGAAGCGATTCAGAACCGAACGCAGACTTTCGCCTTCGACAAATTCCATTGAGGTGTAAGCAACGCCGCCAAGGCGATTGAATTCGTACACGCGGCAAACATTTTTGTGCGTAATTTTGCGCGCGAAGAGGAGCTCGTTTTTGAAACGGTCGACCATCGCCTGGTCGGAAGCGATTTCGGGTTTGAGGAGCTTGAGCGCCACGGTTTCGCCGGTTTCGCGGTCGCGCGCTTTGTAGACATTGCCCATGCTGCCGTGCCCGGCGGAGGCGAGGATTTCGTAGCGCTGGCTGAGAGCAGCCAGGGCCGTTGAGCTGAGGTTCAGGCTCGCGGATGGCGGTGCTGGCGATTCGGCGGCGACTTCGGACGCGTCCGGCACATCGCTCAACAGGATCGTGTCGTGAGGACCCGGCTGGCGCGCGGAATCACGCGGCGACGCGGGGCCACCGGGCTTGGTTGGTTCAGCCATAGGTGAACATAGGATAAGAGAGAAGCGAGTGGGTCTATACGGAACAAAACAAACGTGTAAGGTAAGAGTATCTGGTACCGGCGGCCGCTCGAAACGCCGAAGGTACAGCTAATCGTTTGAGAACAGCCCCGGGGCTCGGTTCCGCGTTACCCGATGGCCTGCCTCATACTAAGTACTTAGCGCGTACCCCGCAAGCGTGCCGGCCTCCTCCCCGGACGACGCGGTGGAGGAATCTGCATGGACGCCCCCAAAAGCCCGCCACCTGCTGCAACAATGTCCGAAGTTGCAATCAATGTTTCCACGCCAAGCATTATCGCGGCCATGTTGCAGGCGGCGCCGCGCACGAGCGACTTGATTTTTTCTCCGGGCCGCGCTCCGCAAGTGGAAACGAGCGGGCAACTCACACAGCTCAAGATCAAGGGCGTGGGTGTGCTCTCTTCGGAGGATACCGCGCGCATCGCGGCGGACCTGATCGGCCGCAATTCGCACGCCGTGCAGAAGCTGAAAGAGGAAGGTTCCTGCGACATCTCCTATAGCTTGCCGAGGATCTCGCGGTTTCGCGTGAATATTTTCACGCAGCGCGGCACGTGCGCGATCGTGATGCGCGTGATTCCCAGCAGCGTTCCCGATTTCAAGACGCTGCATTTGCCTCCGCAGTTGGCGGAAGCGGCGGATGTGCGTCCGGGGATCGTGCTGGTGACCGGTCCTACGGGCAGCGGAAAATCGTCGACGCTGGCGGCGTTCGTCAACAAGATCAACGAAGACCAAGCGTGCCACATCATCACGATCGAAGATCCCATCGAATTTCTGCACCCGCACAAGCGCGCCACGATTCACCAGCGCGAGTTGTATTCGGATACTCCCAGTTTCCCGCTGGCCTTGCGCGCCGCGTTGCGCCAATCGCCCAAGCTGATTCTCGTCGGCGAAATGCGCGATAAAGACACAATCGAAGTGGCGCTGGAAGCCGCGGAAACCGGCCACCTGGTGCTTTCGACTTTGCACACGATTGACGCATCGAAAACAATTGAGCGCATGGTTGGCGTGTTCCCTGTTTCCGAACAACATGCCGTACGCGGACGCCTTGCGAAAACTTTTCGCTACATCATTTCGCAGCGGTTAATCCCCAAACGCGACGGCACGGGCCGCGTGGCGGCTTTCGAAATTCTAAAATCGACTTTGCGAACACGTGAATACGTGCAGAAAGGCGAAAGCGAAGGCAAATCGTTGCTGGATGCCATGCGCGACGGCGCGACAGAAGGCATGCAATGCTTTGACGATGAGATCGAGAAATTGATTCGCGCGAATGTGCTGGATATTGATACGGGGCTGGCGTTTGCGACGAACGAAGGAAATTTGCGGCTGCTGATCGCGGATATATTGGAGCCTCAGCCGGATCTGCCGTCGCCGGGCGTTTCGGCGGCGGATGCAACGCAAGCGGTGGAAACCGAGGAAGCTATCGAACGATGAGCGGCCCGCGGGGAGATTGGTTGCGCGCAGTGATAATTTTGGTGGACGTGAGGGGGCTCGAACCCCTGACCTCCTCGTTGCGAACGAGGCGCTCTCCCAACTGAGCTACACGCCCATCCGATTTAACAGGTTAAGACACTTTAACATCAACGCTTTAGATGCTTCAAGTTGGGACCACGTGGGACTATGAGCGGTCGCATGTATCCCATTTTGAAGCCATCTCTTTTTCTGGATACCGCGTCGCCGGGCGACTGGACGGACTTGCCGTGCCCATTCCTGCTGATGCTCCTTTGCTAATCCTGCTTGCGGTGCCAGTGTAGCCACTGATGAAATCCAAGTGGTGCCTGACTGCAGAAGAGAGCTTCGCGGCGTGTCAACGCGGATTTTCTGCGCCCCGAAAGGACTCCCAGACTACAGTCAATTTGGATAGGACACACCCGGTCCAACCACGCGAATCCAGTGGTCGGTGAACTTGGCATGGAATCCTGGCGGCTCATATTTTGGCATATGGCAAGTCACGCATTTCGTCTGGGCAACAGGGCACGCAGCTCCCGGATGATCGGGCGTCTGCTCGGCATCCCACAAAATGTGGCAACGAAGACAAACCGAATCATACGACGCAGGATCCGTCACCAGTGGCTTGTGCGGGTCGTGACAAGCGATGCAGGTAATTCGTGCATCTCCCTTCATCCAGCATCGGCTGCTCTCAAGGCGGTACGGTGCAAAGCGGATGTTCAGGACTCCGAGTGCTACGCCCCTGCTATCAACCACATCCTGCCAAGTGCGATGGCAGGCCCCGCAAAAATCAACAGACTCCACGGGACCGAGCTGTCCAGGATCAAGGATTTGTTTGCCAGTTGTTTCTTCCGTGGCCAAATTCATCCCGATTGCATGCTTGGCGCCCGGTCCATGGCAAGCTTCGCACGTAACGCCGGGCATTGCATCGTGAGGATCAAAACGGCCGTTGACGGTTGAAGCCGTCGTGTGGCATCCGAAACAGCGCTGCGCTTCATCTGCATCCATCTTTCGTCCCACCGTATCTTGGAGCGTCGTTGGAATAGAACTGTTCTGCCCTGGAGTGATGCCGAGGGCCTGCAATGAAGTGAAGAAACTGAGGTGCGCTTCGTAGAAGGTGCCATTCGCCTCATATACATAGGTCTGGCCTATAGCTCCCTTCCCGAAAGCCCAGGTTAGCGTCTGCGAGAGGACCGAGGCGCCATCAGAAACCGATAGTAGACTCCCCGAGCTGTTGGTCAAAATCTGATAGCTGAATGGACCCAACTGAAAGTGTAGACGATCATGCCCACGGAGGCTCTCGGAGCCCGCAGCGGGCGTCGCAGCATGCGCCATGCCCGTCATGGGGTAGGTTGCCGCTATGGAAATGTGGCATTTGGCGCATGTCTTATCACCAACATACTGCTCCCTGGCTGGTTCGCCTTTCGTCGGCCACCATCCGGGGTTTTTCAACCGAACTGCTGTAGAAAGTGAGACGCCAGTCCTCGAACCCGTTTGTGGCACGCTACTCGCACAAATAGAAGCGCAGATCGTAAAAGCAAGTGCGATCTTGGGGAAGTGAGTGGTCCAGCGGAAGAGCCCGGGGTATCGGGACACGCCCATGATGCTGGGGCGATACTGGCCAGTCGTTCCAGATCAGTCAATTATTTTCAGCCGCGGCATCTTAGCTGCAGGCGTCCGATTCTTGCCGTTGCTGTTCCCATCGCTGTCGGCGTTCATCCAGTTCGCGGACATTGCTCGACGTTGGTGTAAGAGCTGCGAAACGAGCGCCGTAATCCTCATCTCTTTGTATAATCCGCAAGGTTGAAAAAATAAGGAGACGTCATGAGGGTCCATGCTCGGCTGCTCCCATGCTTAGGCGCAATTTCGATGACTATCGTTCTTATGTGTTCTGCAGAGCGACTGAAGGCCCAAGCCGAAGCACCGAAAAGCAACACCGCAGAGGCACAGACCGCGGAGCAGAAATTCAAGAACATCCAGGTGCTCAAAGGGATTCCCGCAGATCAATTGATCCCTTCGATGCAATTCATTTCCGCCTCGCTGGGCGTTGAATGCGAGTTTTGTCACGTGCAGCACGCCATGGACAAAGACGACAAAAAGCCCAAGCTCATGGCACGGAAGATGATAACCATGATGATGCAGATCGACGCAGATAACTTTAAGAACGAACGTGAAGTGACTTGCTACACCTGCCATCGTGGATCGGTCCATCCGGTGGGGACGCCTATTCTGTCTGCAGAAAACACTCCCGCCTTGCATGCGCCTGAAGAGGAAGCGGCGGCCGCGACTGCATTGCCATCTGCGCAGGCAATTCTCGATAAATATCTTGCAGCGGCGGGCGGAGCGGGCGCCTTGCAGAAAATCAAGACTCGGGTTCAAACAGGAAGTATTGAAGTGGCTGACAAGAAGTATCCAATCGAGATTTATTCGCAGGCTCCCGATAAACGCGTCTCGATTGCCCATCTGCCTTCGGGGCCCAGTGTAACAGCTTTCAACGGCGAAGCTGGCTGGCTAAGCGCGCCGAATGGAATTCGTCGGATGAGTTCGGCGGAACAGCAAGCTGCACGAATCGATGCGGAGTTGTACCTACCCTTGCGACTGCCGCAGATGTATCAGCAATTTGAAGTAGGTCCAGGCCAGGTAATCGATGGGAAGGCGACCTACCTCGTTTCGGCAAAAGGCAACGACACACCGAGCTTGCGTCTGTACTTTGAACAGGAAAGTGGCTTGCTCGTACGATTGATTCGCTTCGCGGAAACTCCCCTTGGCCAAAATCCCACTGAGATTGATTATGCGGATTTCCGTGTTACCGACGGAATGAAACTCCCGTACCGCTGGACGCTGGCGCGGCCGAACGGTAGGTTCACAATCCAGATCGACGCAGTGAAACAAAACGTTCCTCTCGATGAAGCACAATTTGTCACACCAACCGTCCCGGAAGCGCACTAGAGGGGGCCCTTGGTAGGCGGTAGCTCTTGCGCTACCGCGATGGCGGTCGAACCATCCGTTCAGGCGCGTTTGGCGGCGTCTTCGGCGTGCGGTATGTGCGACGCTACTTGGGCGCGTGCCGCGCTTACGAACTTCACGAAGCGGTGGGCCAGGGTGAAGATTCGCTCCGCCTGGCGCAGGCGGATGGCGTCTTTGGGGATCAGTTCCCCGCCGATGCCGAGGGCCGTGGCGCCTGCGAGAATGAAATTAGCGGCGGTGTGCTGGTTTACGCCGCCGGAAGCGACCAGCGGGAGCGTCGGAAAGGGAGCCTTCAGCGCACGGATATAACTATCGCCGCCGACTTGCGCGCAGGGAAATACTTTCACGAAGTCGGCGCCGGCTTTCCACGCACGGGTAACTTCCGTGGGCGTGAGCGCTCCGGGCAGGACGACTACTGACGCGCCTAGCGCAAACTCCACGATTTTCATGTCGAGGCCGGGGCTGGTGAGAAATGTCGCGCCGGCGTCCAGGCATTGGCGCGCGACATCCGAGTCAAAGACGTCGCCTGCGCCCACGATCATTTTTGGGGCGTGTTTCACGAGGTGGGCGATGACTTCGGTGGCGCCCGGAACGGTCATCTCAATTTCCACGATGGGAATGCCCCCGCGGGACACGGCTTCGGCGGCAAACAACGCATCTTCCGCGGACGAAAGCCGCACCGCCGGAATAATGCCGATTTCTTCGATGCGAGCGCGGACCTCTTCTCGTTTCATGGGAGCGACACCCTCCGGGAAGCCGGTGGCGGAAGCTGCAACCGGCGCACCGGGATTCTATCGGAATCGCGATGCGGCTGAAATTGAAAAGAAATGGGCGGAGCGAAGGGAGATTACACTTCGAACGACTCTTCCACTCTGGGCAGCTTGTCGCCGTCACGCGCAATCCACACGTACAAGGTAGGCAGAAGAAAAATGCTCATGATCAAGGCGGAAATCAATCCGCCGACGATCACGATGGCGAAGGGCCTTTGCGAATCCGAGCCAATCGCGCGAGACACGGCAGCAGGCAACAAGCCCAGAGTAGCCACCAACATGGTCATCATGATGGGCCGAAGCCGCAGGACCGCGCCTTCGATGGCGGCGTCTTCAATGGAATATCCACGCACGCGAAGTTGATTGATGTATTCGAGCATGATGACGCCGGTTTGCACGGAGACGCCGAAAAGCGCCAGAAATCCCACGCCGCTGGAAACGCTGAAATGGGTTCCGGTGAAAAGCAGAGCCAGCAAACCGCCCATCGGCGCCATCGCCACGTTGGCGAGAATCAATAGCGCCCATTTGGGAGTCTGAAACATGGTGTAAAGAATAATGAAAATCAGGAACAGCGTGAGGGGACACGAAAATCAAGCGCTTCGAGGATCTTTTCTGGCTTTCGTATTCTCCGGCCCAATCCATGTGATAGCCGATGGGAAGCTTCACCCGCTCCGTAACTTTTTTCATGGCTTCTTCCACCGCGCTGCCGAGATCGCGGCCGCGCACGCTGAATTTGATCGCCACGTACCGGGAATTCTGTTCGCGATAGATCTCCGAAGCGCCGTCAATTTCTTTCACGGTGCACAATTGCGCGAGTGAAACGCGTTCGCCGGAAGGGGCTACGAGCCGAATATTTTCGATTGCCTCTTTCGTATCACGATAGGGAGCCTGGTAGCGCACCACGAGGTCGTAGCGCTGTTCGCCTTTCAGCACCTGGCTGACAGCTTTGCCACCCACGGCGGTTTCGATGGCGTCCTGAATGTCCGCGACGTTGATCTGGTAACGAGCGGCCTTCTCGCGGTCGACGATGAAATTGAGATTGGGCTGGCCGATCACGCGGAAAATCCCGAGATCTTGCACGCCCTGCACTCCTCGCATCACGCTGACGATTTCGTCTCCGGTTTCCTCGAGCGCCTTCAAGTCATCGCCGTAGAGCTTCACTGCCAGTTCACCCTTTACCCCGCTGACCGCCTCTTCCATGTTGTCTTCGATCGGCTGCGAGAAATTCCACAGCACGCCGGGAATTTTTCCGGCCTCGCGATCCATCGCGGCAATCAGATCATCCTTGTCTTCACGGAACACCGGACGCCACTGTTCTTGGGTTTTAAGTCCACGAAATATTCCGTATTGAAGAACCCGGTCGTATCGGTTCCATCGTCAGGCCTGCCTACCTGCGAAACGACCTTTGTAACCTCCGGAAACGACGCGAAGATCAAGCGCGCCTCGTTCATGATGCGAATGCCCTCGGAGGACCGGTGCTCGGTGCGAGAGTTCCGCGCGCCCAGATGGCGCCTTCATCGAGATGTGGCAGGAATTCCGATCCGATAACACCGCTGAACATCAGAAACGCGGCCAGCCAAGCCCCCCTATCGCGATGCCCACAGGCACCCAGCGATGCTCGATCGCCCAGCGCACGCCCCTGCGATAGTGATCGGTCAGGAACTCCATCACCGGGTTGTGCCATTCGCGAACTCCTTTGCGAAACGGGAGCTGCCAGCACCGGAGCGATAGCATCGAGAAGATCAGTGCGCCGAGCAGCGCGAAGGCCACGGTCCAGGCCATCGGCCGAAACAGGCGGCCTTCGACGCGCTGCAGCGTGAAAATCGGCATATAGGCGGTGATGATGATGGCGATGGCGTAAAAGACCGGCCGTTGCACCTCGTGCGCGGCGTCGCGAATGCAATCCATGGTGGAAGTAGAATTGGGCTCCTTGCGATCAGATGGCGGACGATGTTTTCGATCATCACCACAGCTCCGTCCACGACCATGCCGAAATCGAGCGCGCCCAGCGAAAAAGGTTCGCGGGAATATGCTTGAAGTCGAGACAGATCGAGGCAAACAGCAGCGAGAACGGAATGGTGAGCGCGACGATGAGTGCCGCACGCACATTGCCCAAGAACAGGAACAGAATGACGGAGACCAGCAGGAATCCTTCGGTCAGATTGTGCAGCACGGTGTGCGTCGTGAAATGCACCAGGTCGCTGCGATCGAGGAAAGGAACGATTTTCACGCCGGGCGGCAGAATGTGGTCGTTAAGTTCTTTCACCTTGTCGTGAATGCCCGCAACCGTCTCGTCGGAATTCGCGCCTTTGCGAAGCAAGACGATGCCTTCGACGACGTCTTCGTTGTCGACAACCTTGCCATCTTCGCGATGAATCGCTTTGCCAATTTGGCCCAGGCGGATTTTGGGGCCTTCGGCCACCGTCGCGATATCCTGCACCCGCAAGCCGTGCCATTTTGCGTTTAATGACGGTTTGCTCGATGTCACGAACGTTGTTGAACAGGCCCACCGCGCGAACATTGATCTGCTGCTGGCCCTGCTCGATGAAGCTGCCGCCGGCGTTTATGTTGTTGTTGGCTAGCTGTTGCTCTACCTGGCCGATACTCAGGCCGTAGGCGACGAGTTTGTCGGGATCGAATTCGAACCTGGTATTCCCGGGTGGTTCCGCCGAAACTGGAAACGTCCACAACGTTAGGCACGGATTTAAATTGTTTCTCGAGCGTCCAGTCCTCAATGGATTTCAGCTCCATCAGGTCGTACTTCGGATTGGTGCTTGCAGCGTGTACCAGTAAATCTGACCGACTGGACTCCAGTCCGTGCCCATTTGCGGCTGCAGGCCGTTGGGCAGCGTGACCTGCGAAAGACTCTCCAGAACTTTCTGGCGGTTCCAATCATTGTTGGAATCATCGTCGAAAATCAGCGTCACGCTGGAAAGGCCGAAGAGCGAAACGGAGCGCAGATGGGCAAGATGCGGAATTCCGTTCATCTGAATTTCGATGGGAATGGTGACTTGCTGCTCGACTTCTTCGGCGGCGCGGCCCGGCCACTGGGTGATCACTGAACGTAGTTGTTGGCAACATCGGGATAGGCCTCGACCGGGAAGTTATGAAAAGAAATCGCTCCCCATGAGCAGAAGAATGGCGAGCGCGAGAATGATGAAGCGATTGTTCAGAGCGTAGTCTACTAGGCCGCGAATCATCGTTTATTCAATTTGCCTGACAGATTTCATTTTCGATTTCGGCGCTCGGCGAGTTCTCAAGGCGTGTGGCATCTGGTCCGCGAAGACTTACTGTTCCGAGGTATTTTGCAGTTCCAAGGCATTGCGCACCACCTGATCGCCGGGCTTGAGTCCAGACTGCACTTCCTGCATGTCGTTCGGGAGCATGTCACCGCCGGCGACGCTGACTCTCCGGAATTTATTTCCGCCGGCCGCAACGTAGACCCAATCACGATCGTGCAAGTGCAGAATCGCAGCCGCCGGTACGGCTGCATGGACTTCGGCTTTTTGCCCGCGGAACGTGGCGGTTACGAACATTCCCGGGCGCATTTCACCGGGATCGCGCACCTCGATACCGAATCTTCGCCGTGCGAATGTTGGGATCGAGCACGGCCCCGATGTTGCTGATGCGGCCTTTGACGACGTGATCGGGATAGGCGTTCAAGTGGACGTCGGCGCTATCGCCCAGGTGGACGTCCCGCAAATCGTTTTCGTACACGTCGCAGAGAATCCAGACGTAGGAAAGATCCGAAATCGTAAACGGATTCGCGGAAGCGGAAAGCCCCTGGATGACGGCCGCGTTGGTGACTTGCTGATCGGTAATAACGCCTGAAACTGGCGCTACGATGTCCACAATTCCGGAGGGATGATCGAGCGGGCTACCCAGAACGCGCAAATG
>CAWIAM010000036.1:0-16907 GCA_963834215.1 uncultured Acidobacteriota bacterium
ATGCGGATTTTGTGAGCAGGGTTTTGTAGGAGACGCCGAGGTTTTCCGCGGCTCGCGTCTTGTTCCACTTCGAGTCGCGCAGAGCATCTTGAATCTTGAACCGCTCCACGTGCGTGACAGCCCGCTGCGACACCTCCTCGAGCGGACCTTCCCACAGGAATTCCTCGTCGAGCATTCCGCCCGGCAATTCCTCCGCGGCAGGCTGGGCGCGGGCAATTGCAACGCGCTCGCGGTCATCTCCGGACCGTTGGCCAGAATGGCCGCCCGTTCGATGGCATTCTGCAATTCGCGCACGTTTCCCGGCCACGAATAGGTCAAGAGCCGCTCGCGCGCATCGTTCGCTAAGATGCAGCTGCGGCTTGCGAAATTCGCGGCGAAACTTTTCGAGAAAATATTCGGCCAAGCAGCAGCACATCGTCGCCGCGGTCGCGCAAAGCCGGAATCGTGATCGGCACCGCCGAGATCCGGAAATAAAGATCTTCTCGAAATGACTTCTCCGCCACCGCCGCGCGCAAATCCTTGTTCGTCGCCGTCAGGATTCGCACGTTCACTTCGATTTCCTGCGTTCCCCCGACGCGCTCGAACCGCTTTTCTTCCAGCACGCGCAGCAATTTGCTCTGAATCGCCAAAGGCAGCTCGCCGATTTCGTCCAGAAACAAAGTCCCGCGATGCGCCAACTCCAGCTTCCCGATTTTCCGCGCTCCCGCTCCGGTATAAGCCCCGCGCTCGTGCCCGAAAAGCTCGTTCTCCACCAGTCCCTCGGGTATCGCAGCGCAATTGAGCGCCACAAAGGGATGGCTCGACCTCGGGCTTAAGTGATGAATCGCCCGCGCGAACACTTCCTTACCCGTCCCGCTCTCGCCCAGCAGCAATACAGTTGAATCGGTCGCCGCCACCCGCTGCGTCATCTGGCTGGCGTCTTTCATCGTGGGATGCTCGCCCACGATTCGCGGGAACCCGTAACGCACCGCGTATTCCTCGCGCAGCAAAAGATTCTCGCGCAGCAACTCCTGTTGCTGCGCCGCGCGCTCCAGCAATAGTTTCAAATGATCCAAGTCCACCGGCTTCTGAATGAAATCGAAAGCCCCTTCCTTCATCGCAGTGACGGCTTCTTCCACCGAGCCGTACGCCGTCATCAAAATCACGGGCAAGGTGGCTTCCACGCGCCGCGATTCTCGCAGCACATCCAGCCCAGAACCGCCGGGAAGCTTTAAATCGGAGAGAACCAGCAGGTAACGCCGCCCGCGCACTTTTTCGATGGCCGCATTCGCGTCCGCGGCTTCTTCCACCAGGTAACCAGCGCGTTCCAGCGCCTTGCGGAGCATCGCTCGCAATTCGGCTTTATCTTCGACAAGAAGGATCGGTTCCATGAAGGAAAAATTCTAGCGAGCCCAACCCGGATCGCCGCCGCTCCGGCGCAATTCTTCTTCCGCATCCGAGATGGCTTGTCCATCCGCTTCGATCTGTTTCTTCTTGGCGTCGATCTTCGCGGTTTTTTCGTCGATATCGCTGCGCGTGTATCCCTGCTGCATCGCCTTCACCGGGTCGTTGTAATACTGGACATCCAGCACGCCTAGTTCCCGCTGCATGATGTCCAGGTCCGCCTGATCTTCATCCAGCTTGTGCCGCAATTTCTCGAACCGGTCTCGCCAGGACTTTTCATCATTGGCCGAAGGTGCCGCCCCCTTCGCGTCTCCCGCACCGGCGTCTGCCGTCGCGCCGCCGCCCTCTGCGGATTCGGCTGCAGGCTCGCTGCCCACCGCCGAGATGCCGCCTGCCTTGGGCACGTTGTCGTTGTCAAACACATGCGCCGGTTTCGGCTGATCTTTCTTCTGCTCGCGAGCCTTACGCGCCGCGGCTGCCAGGGGATCAACAGGTGCCGCAGCCGCCTCCGCCGGTGCCTGCGAAGAGGACGATTGCGCACCCGTCTGCGACGCCGCCGGAGGTGGCGTCTGGTTCTGCTGCGACTGGTTCTGGCTCTGCTGCTGCGCCAGGGCGCTCCCGGGCACCAATAAAAATGCTGCCACGGCGGCGCACAATAAGTCTCTACGCATGGCTAACGCCTCCTCGTAGGTCGCTGGACGGGCCTGCTGCTACCAGTTTAGATGCGCGCTGCCTGGGTGGCAATCGTGGATGGTAGGGGGTCCTGCCGCAAAGGTAACCACAGCAAAAACTCGGCTCCGCCGCCCGGCCGGTTGCGGGCTTCGATGCTGCCGCCGTGCTGCAACGCCACTTTCTGGACCACGGCCAGCCCCAATCCCGTCCCTTCGGACTTGGTGGTGTAGAAAGGCAAAAATATCTTGGGCAGATCGGCTTCCGGAATCCCCGGTCCGTCATCCGCAACGCAAATCCGCTGCCACTTGCGCCCGCCCAGCTCCTCGATAGTTCCGGACATCGTCACGTTTGGCGCTTTGCTGGTGGTTTTCGCTGCCTCCGCGCCGTTGCGCGCCAGATTCAGCAACGCCTGCCGCAGCAAGGCCTCGTCGCCAGGAAGTTCCTGGAACGCGCCCTCGACCAACACCGTGCACACCGGAATCGTTTCGCGCAACTCCTCCGCCACTTTTTCCACCACGGTTTGCATCGGCACCGTTTCGTAGCAGATTTCCAGCGGCTTCGCGAACCGCAAGAATTCCGTCACCACGTGCGTCAACGCCCGCGTCTGGTCCAGGATCCGTTCGGAAGACTCGCGCACATCGCCCGGTTTCGCTTCGCTGCGAATCATCTGCGCGTAACCCGAAATCGTCGCCAGCGAGTTCTTGAATTCGTGTGCGATGCCCGCGGACATTTCGCCCAGCGCCGCCAGATTCTCTTTCCAGCGAATCTGTTTTTGCAATGCGGTCAATTCCGTCAGGTCGCTCATCAGGCACAGCGCCCCGCTCACTTTCAATTCCTGCAGTTGCGCCGGCGTCGCCTCCGACGAAGGCTTCGTCGAAGCGCGCATCGTGCGGTAGATCGGCGAAATCGTCACGCCCAGGTTGCGCACCGCGCCTTCGGACGTCAGGTGCTCGATCTCGCCGCGCTGAAAAGTCTTGCCGTCGCGTATGCAAGCCGTCAGCATCTTCGTAAGATCCGACTCGAGGCCCAGAATTTCCTTGTACGAGCGATAGCGCAGCGTTTTGATTCCTAGCGCTTCTTCAGCCGCCGGATTTGTCGAAGTGATCGCCCCGGTCGCATTCACCAGCAGCAATCCGGTGGGCATGTTGCGCGTCACTTCTTCCGTCAACCGCTCGGATTCCTGCGCGCGCTCTTGCGCCAGCAAATGCAGCCGAGCGAGCTCCTTCTCTTGTGCCCGCAGCTTCTCGATTACTCCCTGCATCGAAGCTGCCATGAACGCCGACGCATTTTCCGGATCCGGAATCGGATTAGCCCAGTCTTGTTTCGCGCCGCGCGATTGGTCGCGCAGGAATTTGCGTGCCAGAAAAATCATCGCCAGCACGCCCGCGGACAAAAACACCACCAGCGCCACAGCAAAGCCAACGTTATACGACAGCACGGGCGCCTGATGAAGCGTGACTGGAGCCAACACGGCTATCATGGGATCTTCTCTTCCGTCATTATCGCACCATCAGCAGCGACGAATACCAATTCACGATCGGTGTTCCAAAAAACACGACCAGCAGCGCGCCCGCCCCCAGAAACGTCCCGAACGGCAATTCGTAATCCGCGTCCTTGCGCCGCGCCAGTATCACGGCTATGCCCAGCACACTGCCCAATACCGAACCCGCCAGAATCGTCAGCAGCGTCCGCTTCGCGCCCAGAAACGCTCCGGCCATCAACATCATCTTCACATCGCCCAAGCCCATTCCTTCGCGCCCGCGCAGCCGGAAATACGCCTCCGAAACCAGCCACAGCAATCCGCCACCAACCAGGGCGCCCAAAATCGCATCCACGAACGAAAGCACCGGCGCCGGAGGAGGGAACTCGAACATACGATTCGCAAGCCACAGCGCCGATCCGTCCGTCGGCTTCACAAAAAAACTGAGCGCAAGTCCGATCCCCAGCCCAGTGAAGTTCACCACGTCCGGCAAAATTCGCTCGCGCAAATCCGTGAACACCAGCACGATCATGATCGCCGAAAACGCGCACCACTTCGCCGCCTCCACACTGATTCCAAAAACCAGGTAGCACGCGAGAAACAGCAAGCCGGTCAACAGCTCCACCAGCGGATACATCGGCGAAATCCTGGTCTTGCATCCCCGGCATTTGCCGCCCAGCAGCAGGTAACTGATCACCGGAATGTTGTCGTAAGCGCGTATTTCCTTCCCGCACTTGGGACAAGCCGACGCCGGCAGCACGATGGACTTACCGCTAGGAATCCGGAGGATGCACACATTCAGAAAGCTGCCAATAATCATTCCAAAGACAAACGCAAAGATCCCGATAAGCGCTGGAGGGGCCACCTCTCGATTCTGCCCGAACGCTCCACGCCTCTCAAGCCAGCCCTAACCCGCCGTGCCCGACTGCTAACGCGCAAGCGAAGAGAAGGTCGTCGTAAGCCGCGTCGCAAGTATCGAGCTTGGAGCCATACCCACTCGGCGCGCGCGATGGTGCAAGCCCCAAAAGTTCAGAAGCATTCATTTCGCAGTCATCTGTGTTTATCTGCGTTCATCTGTGGTGATTTTTCTTTATTTTTACCCACGTTTGAATCCACCAAGCCCCTACGCTATATTCGATGGTTTACACACCATGTCCTGGCTCGAACAGAAGGTCCGCGCCTACGAAGAAATGCGCTTCGCGCAGGAACAGAATCGCCGGATTCTGCCCTTCGCCTGGGGCCTTGAACACATTGGCGGCAGCGAGCACGAATCCGACCCCCGCGGCTGGCTCGACCACTTCATCACGGACACGCTAGCCAATAGCGACAACTGGTTCGCCACCAGTCCCGCCGAAGATTACGCGCTCGATGACCACAACGTCCTAACCTTCACTAGCGCCATCGAATCCCCCTGGCCCGAAAATAATCGCGTCCACGCGCAATTTTTTCAGGCCCGCCGCAGCGGCCCCGCCGTAGTCGTCCTCGCGCAATGGAATTCGCGCTGGGAAGAACAACAAAACGTCTGCCACTGGCTCAATCAACTCGGAATCACCGCAGTTAAGCTCAGTCTTCCGTATCACGACCGCCGCGCCATTCCCGGCCATCCGCGCGCCGACCATCTCTGCGGCCCCAATATCGGCCTCACCGTGCAAGCAAATCGCCAGGCTGTTCTGGACGTTCGCCGCACCCTCCGCTGGCTCGAACGCCAGGGCTACGACCGCCTCGGCATTATCGGTACCAGCGTCGGTTCCTGCCTCGCCTTCTTGACGATCACTCACGAGCCCGCCTTGCGTGCCGGCGCCTTTCTTCACGTCTCCACCTACTTCGGAGACGTCCTCGCCGCCGGGCTCACCACTTCCAACGTCTGGCAAACGCTCCGCCACGAAATGTCCCGCGACGATGTCCGCCACTACTTTTCGCCCATCAGCCCATATCCTTACATCCGGCGCCTGCACGGCACGCGCAAGAAAATCCTCGCCATTAGCGGCCGCTACGATCCAACTTTTCCGATCGAACTGACGAACCAATTCCTCAACGCAATTCGTTCCGACGGCGTCGCTTTCGATAATCTTTCGTTGCCCTGCGGACACTATTCGCTCGGCGTCTCGCCTTTCAGCTATATAGCCGGATACCGTTTCGGTACATTTCTTTTCCAGGCGTTAGCCTAAGCCCCGAACTAACGCTTCCAGAGAGATCATCTCTAGGCCTCAAGGCCTTCGTGAAAAAACAAGACTGTTTGTAGGCCGCAGCTTCAGCTGCGGCGTAAGCGTCGTGCAATGAGTGCAGCTTCAGCCGCTGAAGTACCTGTTTTTCGGTCCGCCCACGATGCTTCAGCCTCCCAAGCCATCCAAATCGGCACAGACAATTTTCGCTCGGGTCCTAAGGTAACCGGCAACATTTGCCGATAGGAAAGCTGGAGGTATTCCATGGCCAATCCGGTGGGAGCAATCACGAACGTGCAACACGTGAATCCGACAACTCAGCCAGCAGCCGCAAAACCAGCGGCGAACGTGCAGAAACCAACTCCGCAAGATACCGTCAACATCAGTGCCGCAGGCAAAGCCGCCAACCAGGCGAGTCAGTCAACGAAATCCGGTGACGTCGATCACGACGGCGATAGCAAATAAGCTCTAAACGCTACGTCGGCGATTCGATTCCTCGAGCAAGCCGTCTTTCCACTCAGCACAGGATATCGCTGAAGGCGCCGGCCGCGATCTTGCGTTCCATCGCGCGAATGTCCGGCGCCAACGACCGGTCTGCATCCACCATTTTCGATTCCGAGCGCACGATCGCGTACGCCTTCTGCGCTTCCGCGCCTGTGCGCAAAGGCGCCAGCAGGTCCAACCCTTGGCACGCGCTCAGCAGCTCGATAGCCAGCACGTTGCGCAAGTTCGTCAGCATCGGCTGGATCCTGCGCGCTCCGCCCATCCCCATCGAAACGTAATCTTCCTGGTTCGCCGACGTCGGAATCGAGTCTACCGAATGCGGCGCCGCCTGTGTCTTGATTTCGCTGGCAAGCGCAGCCGCCGCGACCTGCAAAATCATGAACCCGGAATTCAGCCCTGCATGGCGAATTAAAAAAGCCGGCAACAAACTGGTCTGCGGATTGGTCATCTGCTCGATCCGCCGCTCGGAAATACCCGCAAGCGTGGCCAGCGCGACCGCCAATTGATCGGCCGCCATCGCCAGCGGCTGCCCGTGGAAATTCCCGCCGCTGATCACTTCACCTGAATCCGCGAATACCAAAGGATTGTCGGTCGCGCTGTTCAACTCCACCGCCAAAATCGCGCGCACCTGCGCGAGCGCGTCCCGCACCGCTCCGTGCACTTGCGGCGCGCAACGCAAACTGTAAGCGTCCTGCACGCGCTTATCTTTCTCGGCCGACCGGTGCGATTCGCGAATCGTGCTGCCTTCATTCAATCGCCGCAGGTTTCGCGCGGTCGTCGCGTGCCCCGCATAAGGACGCGCCTCCGCAATCCGTTCATCGAACGCCGCGGGGCTTCCGCGCAACGCATCCAACGACAGCGCTGCGGCCACATCGGCCGTGTCCACTGCAATCTCTGCATCGCGCAGCCCCAACGCCAGCAGCGCCAGCATCCCTTGCGTTCCATTCAGCAACGCAAGCCCTTCCTTCGCTTCGAGCGCCAGCGGAGCAATCCCCGCCCCGCGCATCGCTTCGCCGCCCGAAATCGTGCGCGCTTGAAAAATCGCTTCGCCTTCGCCGATCGCCACCTGCGCCAGATGCGCCAGCGGCGCGAGGTCCCCGGAAGCTCCCACCGACCCTTGCGACGGAATCACCGGATGCACTCCGGCATTCAGCATCGCGCACAAAGTCTCGGCCACCACGGGCCGCACGCCGGAAAATCCCTTGGCAATCGCATTCGCGCGCAACGCCAGCATCGCTCGCGTTTCCAACTCGTTCAGTGCCGCGCCCATCCCGCACGCATGGCTCCGCACCAGATTCACCTGCAATTCGCCAATCTGTTCGCGGGAAATCCGTACGGAAGCCAGTTTGCCGAAGCCAGTGTTAACGCCATACACCGCATCGCCCGATTCGATCAGCCGCTCGACCACCGCGCGCGAAGCCAGCATCTTTGCGCGCGCCGCCGGGGCCAATTCCACCTTCGCGCCTTGAAAGACGATGCGGTAAAGAAGCTCGAAACTGAGACTTTCGCCGTCTATTTGGATGGCGCTCATGAATTGTGCGGCTCGACGGTGTGCGCATGGCCCGCCGCATGGGAAGCGGGTTTCACGGCAGGGAAGTACTTGCGATATTTTTCCGGCAGCGATTTCGGCCGTCCCAGCCGGTCGCAAATCACGTGCATGGTGTCGCCGGTCGCGAGCAATTCGCCCGATTCCTGATGCACGACCTCGTACCCGAATTTCACCGTCCGCCGCTGCGCGTTCAGCACCCGGGTCCGAATCAAGAGCAAGTCATCGAACCGCGCCGGCCGTTTGTAACGGCAATGAGCGTCCGCCACCACAATGTAACTATCATCCTCGATTTCCATCTGCTTGTATTCAAACCCCAGCTGCCGGCACAATTCCACCCGACCCACCTCAAACCACGTGAAATAGTTCCCGTGATAGACCACTCCCATCTGGTCCGTCTCAGCGTAACGCACACGAATGCTAGTCTCTGCGCAGTCCATGGCTGTTCGGAAGTGTATCAAAGAACCGAGAACCTATTGGGGACATGCGTGAATCGCAGATGAATTTGTGCCGCGGCGCTGCAGTCCGTTTCAACTCCCCGTCCACTTCGGTGTGCGTTTCTCGAGGAACGACGCTAGCCCTTCGCGAAAATCCTCCGTTCCGCGAATCGCCGCATTTTCCTGCGTAGCCAACTCGATCTCCTGCACAATTTCGTCTTCGTCGTAACGCAGCAGCAACCGTTTGGTTCTCCGCAAACTCGTCGGACTCGCCGCCTGAAACACTTCCACAAACTCGCGCGCGCGTTTCATAAGGTCGGCACACGGCACAATCTCGGTGATCAACCCCAGCCGATAGCCCTCCGCGGTATCAAAAATGCGCCCAGTTAAAAGTATCTCTCGTGCGTGCTTTTCGCCGATTTGCCGGCGCAGCAGCACCGATACCAGCGCCGGAATGAATCCGATCCGCACCTCCGTATAACCGAATTTCGCGTCCGGCACCGCCAATGTAATATCCGAAAAAGTAGCGATCCCGCACCCTCCCGCGATCGCCGCGCCGTTCACCGCCGTAATCACCGGCTTCGGGAAACAGTAAATCCGGTGAAACAGCCGAGCCAACTCACGCGAATCACCCAGGTTCTCCGCGGGAGTCTGCGTCGATATCGCTTGCAAAGTCTCCAGGTCCATCCCAGAGCAAAAAGCCTTGCCCGCGCCCGTCAGAATCAGCACATGCACCGACGAATCCGATTCCACAATACCCAACGCTTCCAGCAGCTCCTTCACCATTTCGCTCGAGATCGCGTTGCGCTTCTCGGGCCGATTGAGCGTGATCGTCGCCGCCGCTCCGTCCACCTCGTACTTCAGGGTCGTAAATTCCGTCCGCCTCGATGTTTGCGCTTTGCTCTTCATCACAGTTTTCTCTTTTTTAATTCGGCTTCGCCGCTTCCGCCGTGCGTGTGTACTTCTCCCGCAACTTCTCCGTCATCGCACACGCCACAGCCAGCGATTTCGTATCGATCCCGGTTGAAACTCCCCTCGACGCCAGCGTCGTCAATACCGCCTCCGTCGGAATATTTCCCACAAGCTCATCACCCGCAAACGGGCAACCGCCCATTCCCGTCAACGCGCCATCAAACCGCCGGCAACCCGCCTCGTAAGCCGCCAGAATTTTCTCCGCCGCGCGCTCCGGACGGCTATGCAAATGCACGCCCACATCCACTCCCGCGACGCACCCTTTCACCGCCTGGTACAGACTCGCCACTTCCTCCGGCGACGCTGTCCCCACCGTATCCGCCAGCGAAACCGTCCGCACGCCCAAATCCTTTAGCCACACCAGCGTCTCTTCCACCAGTTCCGGTCCCCACGGCTCGTCATAGGGATTCCCAAACGCCATCGAAATATACACCACCAGTTTTCGTCCCGCCGCCTTCGTGTCGCGCTGCAATTTTTCCACCAGCTCCCGGGATTCCGCGCGAGACATATTCGCATTCGCGCGCCGGAAATAAGCCGAAATCGAATAGGGGTAACCAACGGTCGTCACACCGGGCACAGCAAGCGCGCGTTCGAGCCCGTGCGCGTTCACCACGATCCCGATAATTTCTGGCGCGTCGCCCGAAGGTGTCTTCAACTCACTCAACCGCGCCATCACCGCTTCGCTGTCCGCCATTTGCGGCACATGCTTCGGCGAAACGAAACTCACCGCATCAATATGCCGAAATCCCAGCGAAATCAGCCGGCTCAGATACTGCACTTTCTCGTCGGTCGGAATCACCTGGCGCAATCCCTGCCACGCGTCCCGCGGGCACTCCACGATAGTCACCGCATCGCTCATGATTTTAGAACCACGGACTCCTGTAGATATGGATCGCGTACCACTGCAAAAAAATCGCTCCGAGCACCGACAGCGTCATCAATCCGATCGCGATACGCGAAATCTTTCCCTCACTAGCCTGCATAACCACAAGCGCCGCCGCCACCACGATCCCGATCGCTCCCACATACTGCGAAACCTGAAACATGAACCACAGCGCCGAGCTGTGCGACCCTCCGCTACTCGCAATCGCCGACGAGGTAAACACCGCAAACGCGGACGGCAAACACAGCAACGCCGTTGCGCCGAGCAATCCAAAGCCGCCCTTCCTTGGACTATTCGTCATGGTTGTGCGTCAACAGCAGCTCACAGTCAACAGTTCAAAGTTAAGGGTAAAGGCCAATCCTCGAAGTTCAAGCCCTCGCCTTCAACTCCTCATTTTTCACCTTGAAGTCCCTTCACGTTTGTAGAACGCCCGTCTTGAACTCGGCGACCATAGGGTTTAACCCTGCCGCATCCAATGCCTCGATCAACGCCTCCCGCGTGTGCGCCGGATCGATAATCGCGTCTACCCACAATCTTGCTGCAGCATAGCGCGGATCGGTCTGATGTTCGTAAGTCTTCCGAATGGATTCGTGCAATTCCTTCTTGTCCGCGTCGCTCAGCTTCTTCCCCTCACGTCCCAACTGCTTGATCTTGATTTCCACCAAAGTGCCCGCCGCTGCGTCCCCGCTCATCACCGCATAACGCGCCGTGGGCCACGCGAACACAAACCGCGGATCGTAAGCCTTCCCGCACATCGCATAATGTCCAGCGCCAAAACTCCCGCCGCAAATCACCGCAATCTTGGGCACGACGCTGTTAGCCACTGCATTCACCATCTTCGCGCCCGCGCGAATAATTCCGCTCCACTCCGCTTCCTTGCCCACCATAAACCCGTTCACGTCGTGCAGAAAAATCAACGGCACCAGGTTCTGGTTGCAGTCCAGAATAAATCGCGCCGCCTTATCCGCGGCCTCCGTATAAATCACTCCGCCAAATTCAATCCGTCGCTCGCCCGTTCCGGGAGCCAGCGTATTCACGTTCTTCTTCTGGTTCGCGACGATCCCCACGGCCCAGCCGCCAATTCGTGCGTAGCCGCACAAAACCGTCTGCCCGTATTCCGCGCGATACTCCTCGAACTGGCTGCCGTCCACAATCCGCGCGATGATCTCGTGCATATCGTACTGCTTCCCCGGACTCGCGGAAAAAATTCCGTAAATATCGTCTTCCGGATAAGCCGGCGCCACCGGCGGCTTATGGTCGAAAGGCGCGGCAGTCCCGTGCCCCATCTTATCCACCAGCGCGCGCAGCCTCTTGATGCACGACGCATCGTCCGGTTCGCGAAAATCCACCGTCCCGCTGATCTGCGCGTGCATCTGCGCCCCGCCCAGTTCTTCTGCCGAAGTCTTTTGCCCGATCGCGGCCTGCACCAGCGCCGGCCCGGCCAAAAATAGTCCGCTGCCCTCCGTCATCAAAATCTTGTCGCACATTACGGGTAAATACGCGCCGCCCGCGACGCACATCCCCATGATCGCTGCGATCTGCGGAATGCCCATCGCGCTCATCACTGCATTGTTGCGGAAGACGCGCCCAAAATCGTCGGTGTCCGGGAATACGTCCTCCTGTAGCGGCAAGAATATGCCGGCAGAGTCCACCAGGTAAATCGTCGGGATATGATTCTCGATCGCGACATTCTGCGCGCGAATCACTTTTTTCGCAGTCATCGGAAAAAACGCGCCCACCTTCACGGTAGCGTCGTTCGCGATGATCATCACCTGCCGCCCGGAAACTCGCGCGAGGCCAGTGATCGTTCCAGCCGCCGGCGCGCCGCCCCACTCCTCATACATTTCGTACGCGGCGTACAGCCCCAGTTCGAAAAATTCCGTCGTCGGATCGATCAGCTTGGTGATGCGCTCCCGCGCCGTCATCCGGCCCTTCTTGTGCTGAGCTTCAATCGCCTTCGGGCCGCCGCCCTGGCTGATGCGCTGCTCTTCGTTCTTAATCTCCGTCAGGCGGTCCACCATCTGCCGGGCATTCTTCGCAAAATCAGCGGACTTCGCGTCCACCCGCGTTTCGATTTTCGTTCCACTCACCCAGCGCTCTCCTCGCACAAAATCGTTTGCCTGCCGGCAGAATCAGTATGCTCAACAGCGCTATAACCGAAGGATTCTATCATCGCCGCTTTGTTTTGACTTGCGCGCCCCGTACGATAGAATGAAGCCCGGCCGCGGCGTCAACTTACCACCGCGGTCAAATTCTCCTCTGGAGGCGCCTATGCGCAGCTGTTCTCACGCGAAGGATAGGTCTGCCTCCGGCTCGCCGCGTTAAACCGGGCGTTCCGGCAATCTTCCTGGCAGATCTCATCGTCACTGGTACGGAAGGGCGGGGATTCATCCCCTCCATCAGACCGCCGATTAAAAGGGGCTTCAGCCCCTGAAGCCGTGGCGTTGTTTCCCACATACAGGAGATCCAGCAATGCAATTCATTGATATTGACTTGGCTCGCCGCGTCGAAATGGCGGAAGCCAATGCAGGGCGCGAATGCGCGGATGCGTTTCATCGCCTCCATCCGGAATTTCCGGTAGCCGTTCAGGAGATTGCCGGAGGCACGGCGGTTTTTGCCGGCACCGATTCTCCGGTCACGCAAGCGACCGGCGTAGGGCTCAACGGGCCCGTGTCGGATGAAGAACTCGACGCTCTCGGTGAATTCTTCAGATCGCGCAACGCGCCCGCGGCACTAGAACTTTGTCCGCTCATCGATATGAGCCTCTACGAACGGCTCGCCGCTCGCGGCTACAAACTCTTCGAAGTTTCCGACGTCTTGCTCCTGAATGATCTCGCGCGGGCGCTCCCGGCAGCAGCACCTCCCGCGCCGGCCGGCGTCACCATTCGTGCCGCCACCCGCGACGAATCGAAACTCTGGACGCAAACCGTCGCCCAAGGTTTCGCCGAACATTTCCCCATCACTCAAGCGATCCTCGACGTTATGGAAGGATTCTGCCATCGCAGCAGCCCGTGCAGCTTCCTTCTCGCGTTCGTGGATGGCAAACCGGCGGGTGGTGGTGTTGTCTCTGCGCACCAGGGAGTTGCAGGACTTTTCGGTGCCAGCACACTTCCGGCATTTCGTCGCCGCGGTGTGCAATCCGCCTTGCTAAGCGCGCGTCTCGCCTGGGCGCGCGAACAAGCCTGCGATTTAGCTGTCAGCATCGCGCAACCCGGCAGCATCTCCCATCGCAATATCGAACGCTTCGGCTTCCGCGTCGCCTATACCCGCACGAAGCTGGTGCTTCCGCTGGATTAAAGATCAACAATGCTAAGGCGTAAAGGATCGATAGGGGGCGGGTCTCAGACCCGCCCTGCGGTCGTCACGTCTTCATGTGCGATCGTGGAGAAGTGAGTACTCACCGCCGCTCTACGCTCCGTGCGGAGCAGTGGAAACGCGATGGCGGATGAAATCAACGATGGATTGCGTGGTAGTTCCAGGAAGAAAGACTTCCGCGATCCCGCCCTTCTTCAGCGCGGGTATATCCGCTTCGGGAATGATGCCGCCGATCAATACTGTCACGTCATTCATCCCTTTCCCGCGCAGCAGCTCCATCAATCGCGGGCAAAGAGTATTGTGCGCGCCGGAAAGAATCGAAAGCCCGATCACGTCCACGTCTTCCTGCGCCGCCGCCGCCGCGATCATTTCCGGCGTCTGCCGCAACCCGGTGTAAATCACTTCCATCCCTGCATCACGCAAAGCCCGCGCGATGATTTTCGCGCCGCGGTCATGCCCGTCAAGTCCAGGCTTCGCAATCAACACCCTTATCTTCTTTTCGGCCATATGCTCGCAAGAATACTCAAATCGCCCCTAAAACGATAGCAACACTCGTTCTCGCGGCGCGGAAACGCTATTTCAATTCCAAGAGCAGGTCTTCCACCAGCGCGTTGAACTTGTCCGCATCATCCACAAACAGCGCGTGCCCGTCTCCTTCAAATACTTCCAGTTGCGAACCCTTAATCTTCGACTGCATGTCCACGATCGTGCTCATGTAGGGACTCTTCGCGGCACAAATTACAGTCGGCTTGTCAATTTTCGGCAATACAGACCGGTAGTCCGAGACAAATAGCCCAACCAGCAGTGCGACTGCGGTATTCGTCGGCACGCGCAAGGATGCTTGAATCAGTTTCTGCAAGTAATCTTCCGGCTGCGGCTTATGAAAGTTTAGCTTCCGAATGAATTGATCCGCCGAGTTTTGCCGGTCTTCCAGAATCCCTTTCAGCATTCCAAAATACTGGTCAGCGTCTCCCGGCGCTCGGCCGCCGGCGTCGTTATCCACCAACACCAGCCCGGCAAAATCTCCGGTCCCGAACTGGTCCACATAAGCCATCGTCTCCACCACTGCCATGGACCACGACACAATCAACACCGGCGCAAGGTGCAACTGATCCACCACCGCCTTGATGTCCCGCGCGCGCACCGCCGGATACAATCCATCGGTCGTCTGCGACGATTCCCCCTGCGACCGCGGGTCCATCGCCACCACGCGATAGTCACGCGAAAAATAATCGATCTGCTTCTGCCAGATCCACCCAGGCATCGTCCATCCCGGCACAAACAAAATCGAAGGGTACTTGTGCTCCAAAGTAACGCCGATATCGCCTTTCTCAATCACCGCGGTGGATGGCATCGGATTCCCAATCTGCCCGCTAGGAGTAATAGCCGCCCGCCCCGCCTCAATATAATGAATCCGCACCCCGTCCGAAGTAGTGACAAACCCGCTCTTAACCCCAGGCTTTTTATCCTTCGCGTACGCAGTGCCGCAAATCGTTAAACCGCACACCAGCGCGCAGAAGACGATGCTAAGTTGTCTCAACAACGTCTGCCTCCCGACTGTTTTGGTCATGTAAGAATTTCTACGCGCTGATTAAACGATGGCAGGCTACTCTACGTGATCGCCACTTCTTCATAAATCCCGAAAACTTCTCGCAACGCATCGCAAATCTCACCCAGCGTCGCATACGCCTTCACCGCATCATAAATATGCGGCATCAAATTCGCATCCCCCGCCGCCGCCTTCCGCAAGGCATCCAATCGGCGCTCAACCTCCGCCCCGGACCGCTCCACGCGCAACTTCCGCAAACGCACCGCCTGCCGTTCCGCCACCGTCTCGTTAATCTGCAGAATGTCGATGCCTTTCTCTTCCGCCACATAATCATTCACGCCCACAATGATCTTTTCCTTGCGGTCCACCGCCATCTGATACTTGTAGGCCGCCTCCGCAATCTCCCGTTGCGGGTAAGCGCGTTCGATCGCCGCCACCATCCCTCCCAGCGCGTCAATCTTCTCGATGTAATCCCACGCCCCGCGCTCCACCTCGTTCGTTAACGCCTCAACGAAATAGGCTCCACCCAGCGGGTCCGCCGTATTCGTCACGCCACTCTCATGCGCAATGATCTGCTGCGTACGCAAAGCCAAAGTCGCCGCAAATTCCGTAGGCAGCGCCCAAGCCTCATCCAAAGAATTCGTATGCAACGACTGCGTCCCGCCCATCACCGCTGCCAAAGCCTGCAAAGCTGTTCGCACCACGTTGTTGTAAGGCTGCTGCGCCGTCAAAGAGCATCCCGCCGTCTGCGTATGAAAACGCAAAGCCCACGAGCGCGGATTCTTCGCGCCAAACCGCTCCGTCATCGTCTTGTGCCAGATCCGCCGCGCCGCGCGATATTTCGCGATCTCCTCGAAGAAGTCATTGTGCGCGTTGAAGAAAAACGATAGTCGCGGCGCAAAATCATCCACGTCCATCCCACGCCGCACGCCCCAGTCCACATATTCGATCCCGTCGCGCAAAGTAAACGCCAGCTCCTGAATCGCCGTCGAGCCTGCTTCGCGAATGTGATACCCGCTGATCGAAATTGGATTGAACTTCGGCGTGTTCTTCGCGCCAAACTCCAGCGTATCCACCACCAGCCGCATCGAAGGCTCCGGCGGATAGATGTATTCCTTCTGCGCGATGTATTCCTTCAAAATATCGTTTTGCAGCGTGCCGGATATCTTCTTCCAATCCGCTCCCTGCTTTTCGGCCACCGCCAGGTACATCGCCCAAATCACCGCCGCCGGTGAGTTGATCGTCATGGAAGTCGTCACATCCGCCAGCGGAATCTTGTCAAACAGCACTTCCATATCCGCGAGCGAACTGATCGCCACTCCGCACTTCCCAACTTCGCCTTCCGAAAGCGCATGGTCCGCGTCGCACCCGATCAAGGTCGGCAAATCAAAAGCCACCGAAAGCCCCGTCTGCCCCTGCGAAAGCAAATAACAAAAACGCGCGTTGGTATCCTCCGCGGTCCCGAATCCCGCGAATTGCCGCATCGTCCACAATTTTCCGCGATACATCGTGGAGTGGATCCCGCGCGTGTAAGGAGGCGTCCCCGGATAACCCAAATCCGTTTCCGGATTCCAATCCGGCAAATCCGCCGCCGTGTACAGCCGCCGGATCGGATAGCTCGAAACCGTGGTGAAGTCAGCATCTCTTTCCGGGCGATTTCTGCAACGTAGGCCGCAACGTCTTCTCTTCCCATGCCCGCTCGCCAGCCGAAACGTGCTGCTCCGGCTCGAGCGTAGCGGTACTCTGAGACCGACTAACCTTGCCAGCTTTATCTACAGTTTTCTCAGACATAGGAGGGCTCCTTACAGACACACGCGAAGCGCCCGCTAGACACACAACAGCGCTATCAACTCATTCTAGGGCAACGAAACGGAAGCAGCAACAAGCAGAAAAAACGCACGAAGCGTGACCCAGGCAACGTCGATCATCCGCGGCAGGTGGCGCGGCGCACTTCAGTGCGCCGTGTATGAAACGGCACAATTCGGTGACGGCCCGAACCTTCCA
>CAWIAM010000037.1:0-46765 GCA_963834215.1 uncultured Acidobacteriota bacterium
CTTCCAGAGCCGAGTTGAGCCAGCGCTCGTAGTCTGCTTCGCCGCAAAAAGTCGGCTGACTGTGCATCGGCTGCTGGCTCCTCGGGTAAGGTTGTGCGGAGTTTGCGGAAAACGTTGCGGCGAAGCAATGCACCGGCGGTGGTTTAACTCTTAACAACATCTTAAGAAGTAGCCGCCACAAACCAAACGGCTTATCGCAGCATGGATATACTGGCTGGGAAGTTTGGCGTTGTGGTACTATGCCGGTTCCCCGCGCATCCCTTCACCGAGGACGGCAAATGCCATCAGGCTCCCCGGCTCCCAACCTGAAATTTGGTCCCTACGAAGTGGATACCCGCGCGGGAGAACTCCGCAAAGAAGGCTCGAAGATCCGTCTGCAGGAAAAACCGCTGCTGGTGCTGCAGGCGCTTGCCGCGCAGCCCGGCACTTTGGTCACGCGCGAGGAACTGCGAAAACACCTTTGGCCGGACGATACGTTTGTTGACTTTGAGACAGGGCTAAACACCGCGGTCAGCAAACTGCGCGAAGCTTTGAATGACGATCCCGAGCATCCGCGGTACATCGAGACGGTGCCGCGACGCGGCTATCGCTTTCTCGCCCCGGTGGAAAACGGCAACGGCCAAGATCGCGCGCGGCTGCACGAGCCTCCGCCGATGGTGCTGCTGCGGCAAATTCCGGCGGGGCCGGGACCTGCGGCGAGCAGTGGCGCAGCGGCGGGCGGTACTCTTGCGGAAGCTGAGGAGCCGCAGGAGGATTACGACGCGGAGGAGCGTGAGTGGCCGCCGCGCGCGCGGCGGTCGCGCGGATGGATTGCGGCGGTGGCGTTCGTGGTGCTGGTAATTGGCGCTGCGTCATTCTGGCTGTTGCGCGGGTGGCCGGCGTTCTCGTTTCGCTCGCGCGATTCCGTTTTGATCGCAGACTTCGAGAACCAGACAGGCGACCCGCGGTTCGACAATGCTTTGGGCACCGCGTTTGCGGTGAGCATCGAACAATCGCGTTACGCGAACGTCTTCCCGCGCACGCGGCTGGATGCCGTGCTGGCGCGGATGGAAAAGCCGCTGGGAGAGCGGATCAGTCCGACGCTGGGGCGCGAAATCTGCCAGCGCGAACACGTGCGCGGATTAATCGCCGCCAGCATCACGCGCACAGGGCAGGAATACGCGCTGACCGCACAGCTGATTGACCCCGAAACCGGCGAAACGGTGCGCTCGTTTACAGAGCGTTCGTATGGAGAGGATCACATCCTCGAGGCTGTGGACGTGCTGGCGAAGGAAATCCGCGAGGCGTTGGGCGAATCGCTCTATCAGATTCATGAAGCCAGCAAGCCGCTGCCGCAGGTGACCACGCAATCCTTGAGCGCTTTGCAGCAGTACGCGGAAGGTTCGGAACTGTGGCGCGAGGGAAAATATTTCGATGCGGGAACTTTGTTCAAGGCGGCGATTGCGACCGACCCGGATTTTGCGATGGCGCACGCCGCGCTGGGGAACGCGTATTACAGTTTCGTTTACAACCAGCCGGACGATGGGCAGAAGGAATACGAGAAGGCGCTTTCGCTGGTGGCGCGCACGACCGACCGGGAACGGATGATGATCGAGGCGCATTATGCGCTGAACCGCAATCATGCAAATGGAGCCGACCAGCTGGTGGGCGCCTACCTGGAGCGCTATCCGGACGACGCCACGATGCGCTTCGATTACGCGAATTTATTGCGTGAGCACGCGCGCGAGACGGAGGCGATCGAGCAATACAATCAGGTGCTGCGGATCATGCCGGATTACACGCACGCCTATATTGGAATTGCGACCGCTTACAAAAGGCAGGGCAAATACCCCGAGGCGCTGCAGGCATACGCGAAGGCGTTTGAGGTCGATCCGCATTGGCTGGCCGCGGGGAATATCAGCCGCGAATATGGCTTCACGCTGGTGGCTAACGGCGAGAGCGACAAGGCGCAACAAGTTTTCGCAGGCTTGCTCACGAATCCCGCCACGCGAGAAAATGGGATGCGATCGCTGGCGTTCCTGGATCTTTATCGCGGGCAATACAAAAGCGCGAAGGGCCGTTTGCAGCAATCGCAGGAACTGTTGGGAGAGCACGCTTCTCCGCTCAGCGTGGCGCGCATTCATTTGCTGCTCGGGATCGTCGCGGATGGCCAGGGCGATTTCGCGGAAGAAAAACGCCAGTTGGATGCCGCCGAAGCGGGGCTGAAGGATATTCAGGAGAAAGTGATTTTTGGCGCAATGGTGGGCGACGCGTATGCGCGCGCCGGTCATGCGGAGCAAGCGCAGGAGATTGCCGCGATGATCGAACCGCTCGAGGATAAAAATAATTCGGAGCAAGCGGCGCGCGTCGATTTGCTGAAGGGCGATATCGCGTCGCTGGCCGGGCAACACGACGCGGCCATCGCGCTGTTTGCACAAGCGGATAAGGCGAGCAGGAGCGGCTATACCATCGAGGCTGTGGGCTATGGATACCAGCAGGCTGGGGATTTAGATCACGCTATTGCGTCTTATGAATTCTTGGTCGGAGCGCCGGAGCGTGCGTTGGGTTGGGAGCCGCAGCAGCGGTCGTTGGAGGCGCGTTGTGCGCTGGCCGAGGATTTTGTGGCGCGGGGGAATACGCAGAAGGCGCGCGCTGCGCTGGAGTCGCTTTTGAATTTGTGGAAGGATGCTGATCCGGATTTGCCGCTTTTGAAGCGGGCGAAGGTTGAATACGCGAAGTTGCAGTGACGCTGGAGCGATCCGCGTGGAGCGGATCGCGGGTTGCTGTGCGTGACATGCCCGCTGCGTCCCGAACGGCGCGGGACACAGCGGCCGCTACATAAAACACACCAGAGACGTAGCCGTCACGAAATACTGCTTACTGCACGTCCAACGTGAAGTTTAGCGAGCTGGAGGCTGAGCCGCTGGTGGCTACGATTGTTGCGGTCGTCGAGCCGGTGGGTGTGCCGCCGGTTCCACCACCACCACCGCCGCCTCCGCCACCGCCGCTGGTGCCGCCGCAGCTCGACATCAGCATGAGGCCTGCCATGCCTAAAGTTACCAGGGCGAAGGATGCGCCAGAGCGCAAGCGTTTGCTGGATGTGCGCAGCGCCAGGATGCTGATAGCGAAAATGGCTAGCAGCGACGCAGCTGCTACTCGACTGAGTGGTCCGGGCGCGGCTGGCTCGCGGCGCGCTGGGGCCAGGGCGCTGGGTGCGGTGGTGTTGACCGTCAGCGTCGTTACTGCGGTGGTGGCAGTGGCGCTGAGAGTTGCAGATGGCGGGTTGAAGCTGCAGGTGGCCCCACTGGGTAGGGTCGAGCTGCAGCTGAAAGTGACGGTGCCGCTGAAGCCGTTTTTCGCGGTGATCGTCGCGCTCATCGTGCCGGAATCACCGGGAGCGGCGACGGTCACAGTGGGCCCCGTGGAGCTGAGAGCAAACGCTGATTCGAAACTATTGATCAGGTTGGCCGCGTTGATGGTGCCGAGGCCGGTGGTTACGTCGTAGCCCGTGCCAGCGTTATAGCCGGTGAGGACACCGTTCGCGTCGCCGGAATTCGTGACGCTGCAATTCGGAGTTCCCTTCAAGCAAGGCTCGGAGTTCGTGCCCACCGTCACGTCGTAGAAAACGCAAGTGCTCGCAGGGCTCGCGGAATTGCAGCTGGCGGCGGACTGTTGTGCAGCGAGCGGATACAAAACGGTGTTGAGGTTGCCCTGGCTGTCCTGGGCTTTTTGGTTGATCAGCGCGACCATGCCGGCGAAGATCTGGGTGGAAACAGACGTTCCGCCGAATCCGGCGAAATTGCTCACTGAACAAGCGCCGCCATTATCCTCATCCGCTTCGCAAACCGCGTAAAAACTTCCGGCAAATCCGTCTCCGGCGAAGAGTGAGACGTCGGGAACATCGCGTTTGCCGTCGGCGGGGACACCGGTTCCCGTCTGCCACGAGGGTTTGGCGTAACCTCCGGAACAAGAGGCGATCGTGCCCTGCGACGTGGTGCAACTGCTTACGCCGCCGCTGCCACCTACTGGAGCGATATTAGCGGCTATGCTCGCATTGTTGCAGTTTGCTTCCGCGCTTGTACTCAGGCCCCCCAAGGTTCCCCAAATTGCGTTGGTGCAGGAATCGTTCCAGGTGGTTTCGGGGATGTAACCTTTGGCGGAAGCTTGGGTGCCGGTGGTGTTGCTCGAATTCCAATACTGCGAGGGATTCGTGAACTCGTTGAAGTCGGTGCCGCCGACGGCCACGTTGTACGGCGTTGATCCGGTGCCGTTCACAGCGAGGCCTTGCGTCGCCGGCTGCTCGCCGGTCACGTTGGGATTGGCGTAATCGCAGCCCGGCGAGCCGCTGTCGCCGGTGGAGACGACGATCGTGATGCCTTCGCCGGCGCCCTGCATCCACAGACCATTTAGAAATGTGTTTTCGGTGTTTCCGAGCGCGAATTCACAATCGCCGTAACTTTCACTGAGGACCGGCGCAAGTTGCTTGTCAACGATGTACTCCGCCGAGAGATCAATGCCATTGCTTGCGTTCGTAGTCGGGGAAACTACGAGATCAATAGTGGCGTTCTTGGCTACGGAGCCAGACCATTCGACGTCAATGACGGCTTCGCATTCGTCCCCGCCGCTCTCGCACGTCTGAATTCCGGGGTTGGTGCCGTTGACGAACACGTTTGGAACGTTGGCTGGCAGACCAAACAGGCTGCGGAACTGAGCAATGTCCGTGAGGCTGATATTGCTGTCGCTAACGATGCCGATGGTGACGCCTTGGCCCGTTATGCCCGCGTTCCACGCCGGGAGCAGATTATAAATTGTCGCGAAGTCGTAGGGCGCCACGGCGTAAAACGGCCCTTGGTTGTTGGAACCCGTAAGCAGCGGGCTAAGTGGCTCGGCGGTTCCGGTCGCGGTCTTGCGGAAGTTCCCGACCATATGACTCATGCGGCGCTTCGGGAAGTTATGCAGCGAAGCGATGCCGGCGACGGCGGGCGTTAGCGCTTGGGGGATGGAGGGATCGGATGCGTTGGCCCAGTGCTGCTTGCCGTTGACGACGTAGGAATGAATCGCGGTGTGGAAGGCGGCTTGGACCTGGCCGGCATTGCCGGAAAATTCGATTACGTTGCGGCCGTTGGAGACTTTGATGGATTGGAAGCCGCGGGATTCGAGCCAGGTGGTGATTGTTTGTAGGTCTTCGTCGGAGACGCCGAATTGCTGGCCAAATTGCTGGGGTGTTAGCCACTTGTGATAATTCGGCGAAGTCTTATCGGCTTGCTCAGCCAAAAGCGTTTGGAGCGCAGCGACCTGTTCGGAACTGCTCTTCAGTACCAGCAGCATGCGATCCATCGCGAGGCTGGCGGGTGCCGGGCCCTGGTCGTATTGCGCGCGCGCGAGCGGATACGTGTTGCCTTTCAACACTGTGAGCTTGCTTTCATCAACCGGCGCGGTGATCAACGAGCGCGCGGCGCTGGATTGTCCCGACACGCGCTGCGAAATCAGCGAAACGGAAATTACGGCAAGGAACAAGCCACAGACGGCAATTGCTTTTAGTCGCATTGGCTACCCCGGACCGAACGAATTGGACACACCGCACCCAAGCTGAAGTTACTGTTGCCTGCTGAGATTTCAGTCTACCGCAGGCAAATTACTTCTTACTTTCGATCAACGATTGACGTATGCAAAATCTAAATAGTCACCCATATATCGGTAGCGGCGAACGTGCGTCGAAGGTGTGGAACACGCTGATGAATGCCTCGCCCTGTTTCGAATAATTGAGATGCCGGTGAAGCAAATTTGGTCAACTTGTTCGCGGCGGTTTGATAGCGAAATGCGACAACGCTGGGAAGGGCTAAAACCGCTACGAATTCGAGTCCCTGCAGACGTAGGAGGGGCGGGTCTAAGACCCGCGCCTACGGTTGCCATCACGTCACGGCGCGCGGGAAATGCAAATCCCTCGCCCGCTGTCGAGTGGGCGAGGGATCCGGCGATGACGATGTTGCGCAAACGACTAGTGCCCAGGAGGCGGACCGAAGCCTGGGCCGCCGCGATGGCCGCCTTCGGTTTCGAGTTGCGCCATCTTGGTCTGCTGCTCCGCAGTGAGCGCCTGATAGATGGCCGCTTCGGTCTTGGCGTGGGCCAGAGTCTCCTGCGCCGTCAACGTGCCGATGCTATTGGCCGCCGCTTCCATTGCGGCCGCGTCGTTGGAATGGATCGCGTTCTGCAGGTTGGTGTGCGCGGTCTTCATGCTGGTACGAGAGGTGGAGCGATTGGCTTCGGCATTGGTGAGGATGGCAGTCACCTGCGTCTGCTGAGCGGAAGTGAGCGACAGCACGGTGGTCAAGTAGCTGACGCGGTGCTGAATCATATGCGCGGCGCGGCCTGGGTCGTTCGGCGCCGCCGCCGCGTCGGTCTCCTGTGCAAACACCGCAGGAGCGGCAAATACACAAGCGAGTAGCAATGCTATGGCTGTCTTTTTCATGTGGGTTAACTCTCTCCTGTCAAATTCGGGCTCGCGAGTTTCCCATCATGGTTGGGTGCCTGACGGTGACGCTCTCGTTCGCCCTGCACATATAGTTCCGGACGCATGTGCAAAAAGTTCCGGGATTTTTAGGGCCGAAACGGACTGGACGGATGACGCCCGCCTTCAAAACAGTCCACGAGCTACGGTTGCTCACTCGTGGGAGGGGTTGTTGGACCGGTGACCAGTGTGTTTTGCTTTACTCTCGTAATCATCCGCTGTACTTCCGAATTAGCGTGTATGGGACGAAGTGAAATGCTTGGATGTTCGTTTGCAAAAACTCGGAATATCTCGTCCGCGAAGGCCTGTCCGATTGTAGGAACTCCAGTGAAATCAAAGAGAATCGTCTTAAACAATTCGAGCCTAGCCACTACCCTCTTCGCTTGGGAGCGTGAAATTAGTTTGTCGTTTCCGTACTGCGCCAGTTTCACAGGTACAACAGTCTTGTTGAATCCATAATCTTCGTCAGGACCAGCGTATTGGTCGAAAATCTTTTGCGGTGTTCTAGATGTCTGATTGCCAAGCTCCATGAACACGGTGGTTCCGGCAGCACCCCAGTCCATAACCCAGTCCGATTCTTCGCCTATCCTGTGGCCGTAGTAAGTCTTGTCCGCCCCGATCGAGAAGCGATCGAACATTCGAGACGAGAAAAATATTCCCTCGCCCGTATGTCGGCTTGGATCCGTCGTGAGTTTGCCTTTGGCTAATTCAAGAATCGCGTATCGCTGGTCCGGCAGGTTGAAATCTTGTTGGATTTTCCTGAAGATACCAATTCCGTCGTCAGCAATCATCATTTCGGTCGTTACCGCCGTCTTCGCTACCCTAACGAGAATCATCGTTCCGCCGGAGTGATCCTTTGCGTTGTTGAGCATTTCAGTAAAGCCATAGTGCCAGATGTCCATCACGTTTTCTGGGAGAGGCTGCAAAAGGGGCGAAATGTCTTTGTCCCACAATATGTGCTCTTCAAGCTGCGGCGAGACCGTATAGGTCTTGCGCCACTCCACCAACGCTGCAAGTTTATAAGCTCGCTTTCGCGTCTCGCCGGTTTCAGTCAGCGACTTCCCGAGAATCAGCCGCCGCAAGTGCTTATTTACCGCCTGCCGAGTGATGCTGAAATGGGCAGCCGTCAACTTGGAGATGTCGTTTGGATGCTTTTCAACATGCTCCAAGATGAAGCTGCGAATGTCCTCACCACGCGCCCGCACTCTCATAACACGTCACATTGTAAACCTTACGGTACGCATTTGTCAACCTAAGCTAATTAATTGACAACCTTAGCATGCCAGATTGGAAACTGCACCGATCGGATTGGCAACCTTATATACAGGCGCTTCTTTATTGGAGCACCTAGGGTCCGAATCGCCTGCTCCACCAACGCTAATAAGGGTCATCGTCGCTGCTCCGCGTAATCGGGATTAGATCTGACATACTGTTCCGTCCTTTCTCGCCTAGAATTCGGATAAGAGGCGAACGGAAAGGTTGCTCGGGAGGATGTCATGGAATTTTTCGCGAGTCAGCGTTTTCTGGCTATTTATTCGAGAGTGCTTACTTTGGTTTTCGCGGTCACTGTGATTTGCGGATTTGTGGCGCCGCGGAATGAGACGTTTGACCAGATCACCGTGCATCGCATCAATTTTGTAGAGCCGGATGGAACGCCGCGGCTGATTATCTCGGATCGCACGGAGTTCCCTGGGGCGTACATCCACGGCAAGGAACATCCGCGCCCGGACCGGAGCGAGGCCGCGGGCATGCTATTCATGAATGATGAGGGAACCGAAAACGGCGGGCTGCTTTGGGGCGGATTGAAGGACAAAAGCGGCAAGATCGAAAACTTCGGGCACCTCAGCTTTGACAAGTACGACCAGGACCAGATTTTCGCGATTGATTCAGGGCAGGACGGCGAGGAAAAGTCTTCAGCGATCAGGATCAACGAGCGCGGGGATTATCCGATTCAGGAGGCGGTTGATGCCAAGGAGCGGATAGAGAAATTGCCGGAGGCGCAGCGGAAGGCGGAGTGGGATAAATTCTTTGCCATGCACACGGGCGATGCGAACCGGATTTACCTGGGACGCGCGGCGGATAAATCGGCGTCACTGCGGATCAAGGACGAGCAGGGGCGCGACCGTCTGGTGCTGCGCGTGAATGCGGAAGGGAGTCCGGTGATTCAGTTCCTGGATGACAGTGGGAAGGTGACGAGGGAATTTACGGGGACCAACTGACAGGTTGGGGCGCGTAATGGCGAACGGCGGAGCGGAACGCTGTGTTGCGAGGTCACGGGAGCGAAAAGCAGATCCCTTGCTTCGCTCGGGATGACACGACTTCGCCTTTGGTGAGAACTGTGCCAATGCGGGCACACCCCTAGCGGGGTGTAAATCTTGGTGGATTCCCAACCGATGACCAGAGGTCAGCAGTCTTAAATTACGGCGAGGTACTGCCACTGCCCGTTTTCAGACTTGAGCTGGTGAACGCGGCCATCGTCTGCATGGAGGAAATAGCTGCCGTCCGGGATCGGATGATGGTGCGCCGCACGCACAGAGCAACGAGTCCAGCGTCCGCCACGCGCAGCTCCCCAACCGCCGCCGTGTTCCCGAGCTTCCTCGGTGAGTTCGATGCCGTACTTGACTTTGTATTCGACGCCGGTAAGCCGCGTGGGTACCAGACGTCCGCTTCCCTTCAATTGTTCTTTAGCCATAATGTGCTTAGATGCAATAACCTAGCGAAAGGTTTCGCTCTTTCCCAGGAACCTTCTTAGCAGGCTATAGCTCTGAATCCTTTGAATTTATTCGCCGGGAGTATATCACAGCCCGACTGACCGGTCTAGCCAGTTTCCCCAAATGCAATCCCTACGAATAATGACGCACCTGCCGGGTTTCGGCGCGCCGAAGCCACACAAAAACGAATTCTGTAGTAGAGCTGGGGTGAATTGATCGAAGGACCGAGCACGTAGCGTGACAACAGCGGGCGGCGGCCGAGCCGCTATCCGAAAAACTCACGTCGTTCCCTGTTGATGCAGGGCGTTCAGATACGCGCGACCGCGATCGTAGCCCCGGCGAAAAGGGCCGCTCTCGTGAAGACGTGGCTCTGCGTCGCCGAGCGCCTGGTGCGCCTCTTGATACGACTTGCCGCGATTCTTGGAATGCAACGCGGCTTCAAAACCGGCGCGAAAATAGCGCTCGTCATCCTGAAAATTATCGCCGCCCGCCCGATATTGTTCCTTCTCGACGTCCCGCAGGCCGAGCCACCACATCTCCCGCGCGCGGTCGAGAGTTTCCGCCCCCGCGCGTTCGAAAATGCCGCGAACGATTTTTTCCTGGGCATTATCTTCGGGGATGACCACAACGACGGAGTGGCCGCGGCGAAGCGCGTCTTCATAAACGAGCAGTTCGTCGCCGGGTAAGCCCTGCGCCATGTAATCTTCAATCGCGCCGCCGGTGACTGCGCCGAGAGCGCCCAGCAGAGCGCCTCCGAGCACGCCGATCGCTAGAATGGGTCCAATCCCGGGAGCGACCAAACTGGCGAGCGCGACTTCGGCAATGCCCATTCCGCCGGCAAGTCCTACTGCCCCTCCGACGGCTGCTCCGAGCGCTTTGCCCATTCCAGGCTGTTCTGCTTCGATCGTGGGGATCTCGGCGAGTTCGCGGTCCGTCATCTGGGGCGTGAGGATATTTAGGCGGTGTTCGGCGATGCCAAGCGGAGCAAGCTCGGCGCAAGCGCGCTCCGCCACCGAACGCGATGAAAAAACGCCAACGACTGTATTCATGAGCCTCCTTGGCGCCGCGCTAAACGGCGCGCCGGTCCATCAACATAAAAACGATGAGGACAAGACAAGCAGCCCCAGTCCGCCGCTGGGGTAATATCCCCAACCTGCGCTGTACGGCCACATCGGCAGACTTCCCAGCAACGCTAGAATCACAACGATCAGGAGAATCGTACGGAGCATGAGTAACCTCGCTGCGCGCAGAATAGCGGATTGCGGGACGCGCTCCATCGGGTGTTCCGCGTATTTCGCAAGCTATTTCCCTACAGGGGGATGTGCGGGGGTACGCAGGGAGGATGAGCGCGAGCGGGGCTGGTGGGGCAAATGTGAATGACGCGAGTCAGTAACATTATATTTTTCTAACTCAGGTGATTCCTGTATTGCTCCGGGTTGGAGGTGTGGCACCCTGAGTTGGATATCCTACGATGGGCGTTGTGGCGTGCGGTGATGTTTGGCCGCCGCCGCACCGCGGAAAAAGCTGAGGGCCAGTGAGACCAACATTCGCACCGAAGTTAGAGCCGTGTTTGATTTGCGATAATCCGGGGTGCGAAGCGCACGTACTGGCGACGACGATTGAGCCGGACAAGAAGCGTTTCAATATGAAGAACAACTCGCTCGAGTTCACCTGCCCTTCGTGCGACGAAGTCGTGTGCGTGCCGATATTCGAGGTTCGCTGGCTGAACGTGGCGGATCAAAATGTGCAAAACGGATCGCACACTCGGGCCGAATATTTTTTCCCGCAACAATAATCCCGCCGCAGCTGCAGGAACTCTAGTTCGAACCGCGTTCAATTTCATTTCACAGTCGCGGTTCTGCGTGTCATCTCCACCGCGATTTGACGTGTTGGTGCGCTAGGATGTGCTAGGATGGAGTTCCCCGCGCACAGAAGAGCATGCGAGCTTCGATTCTTGTTTTTTCGGTGTTCCTCGCGGCCATTTGCTTTCTTGGCCAAGCCTCCGCCGCAAAGCATACGTTCGCGGCTAATCCGCGCGACGGCGGCGCCACGGCGGACGAAGCCGCGAAGGCCGATGCTCTGCCTCCCAAGATTATCGTGATTGGATTTGTGGGCGGACACGTTCACGGCGACGATACCGCGCATAGCGGCGTGCAACTCGCGGCGCGGATCCGCGAGGATTATCCTTCCGGCGCCTACATCAACACATTTGCAAATCGTCAGGGCGAAGATGCGCATCAGGCCGTACTGCGCGCCCTGGACGCGAATCACGATGGCCAGCTTTCCGCTGCCGAAAAACACAACGCGCGGATCGTGATTTATGGGCATAGCTGGGGAGCATCGGAAACCGTGGCGCTTGCGGATGCGCTCAATCGCGACGGGATTCCGGTGCTGCTGACGATTCAGGTGGATAGCGTGATGAAGCGCGGGGAAAACGACGCGGTGATTCCGCCCAACGTCGCGCAGGCGGTAAATTACTACCAGACCGACGGCTTGTTGCATGGGCGCAGCACAATTCGCGCCGCCGATCCCGCGCGCACGCACGTGATTGGAAACTTCCGCTTCGCGTATGGTTCGAAACCGATCGCCTGCGAAGCGGCCTACCCCTGGTGGGACCGGCTGGCGATGCAGCAGCACATCGAAATCGAATGCGACCCGAAGGTCTCGAATGAAATGGAACAGCTCATCCGCGCCACGCTAGGCGCGACGAACCACGCCACGCCAGAGTCAAACGCCGCGAGCGCACAAGCCGCGACGCCAAGCCGCAATCCGGCGCCGTAGCGCCAGCACGTCGGATCACTCCAAAGAGCGCACGGAATCCGGCGGAATCAGCACGAACATACAGACGGAGACCTCAGGCTCGCAGTCGAGGACGCCACGGCGCAAAATTTGCGCTGGTTCGGCGTCTGGAAACGACATGTTGTATTTCGCCGCAGCCAGTTCCTTGCTGAGTTCCTCCAGGCTATCGGAGCCGCTGATAAATTTCACTTGCGGCGGCTTCCCGTCCGAGGAAAACAGCAAGTAGAATTCAGCGCTGGCATGTTTCAAGGACTTCCTCTTCAGCGTGACCGTGCGCATATCCTGCAACACCGACGAATCCGGCCCCTCGCCCGGCTGATATTTTGCTCCCGGCCGCAACGCCTTGAGCCGCGCGACCGAATTCTCCGGATGAGTGCCGATGGTCGAAAGAGCGTGCGAATAGGCGACTACAGCCTCGTGCGTCTTACCCAGTTTTTCATACAGCTGGCCGAGGTGGTCCGCGGATACCGCGTCTTGGTCGAGGACCCACGCCGCATTCAGATATTTCTCCGCCACATCGAAATGGGCGAGGCGGAAATGAACCCAGCCGAGCGTGTCCCAGCCAGCGGCGAGGCTGTTCGTCTGTTTCAGGTTGTCGAACGCCAGATGATCCAGATCGATTTCTGCTGAATCGCTTTCGGATTCGGCCACGGATCTTTCCGCATACTTCAGAGCGTCTTCGAGATCAAGCCCCTTGTCGGCGAGGGCGTAGGCTGCGTCGTTCAGCACGACGACGGTGGGCGCGTCGTCCGCCGCTTGTCGGATCGCGGCGATCGCCTTTTCGTTGTTTCCCGCTGCCAGGTAGGTCTGACCGAGTTGAAGCACGAAGCCTGTGTCGTCCGGATCGCGTTCCTCGGCTGCTTGCAGTTCGGCGATGGCTTCCGGATATTTCTTCTCTTGGTTCAGGATTCTGGCGATGTTTTGCGGCGCGTCCGCATCTTTGGGGCTCGCCTTCTCGAGCGACTTCCACACGTCCAACGCGTCGGGCCCGCGCCCCTTGGCCGTCAGCGTTGACGCCAAGAACTTGAGTGCGTAGACATTGGAGGGGTCGAGGGCGATTGCTTTTTTCATTTCCTCGATGCCTTTGTCGTCTTCGCCATTTATAAAGTGCGCTGCGCCGAGCGACATCCAGGCAGCGGCGAAGGTAGGATCTTTCGCGACGGCCTGCCGGAAATAGTCAATGGCTTTCGGCATGTTGCTCTCCTGCCATGCCTCGCGTCCGTGCTGGACGAGCGCAAACACGTCCGGATTTACTGAGCTTTCGGTGGAATCGGCATCGGATCCGGAAGCAAATGATTCTCCGGACAACGGTATGTACGTTGATTCATCCTCGACGATCGCCTTCACGAAACTGCGGTATGCCGCAATTTGCAAAACAGATACTTCAGGCTGCTTTACGAGCAAGTGGCGTTCGGCGTGGAGCACGCCTTTATCCAAAGAGTATGTCGAACGGTACTCGGCGAAATCTTGGTGCAAGTAAATCGGTGCGTGCACGTGCGGGTCCGAGCCAGCGGGCAGCTTTAGCGTAGCGCGGTACACCTCCTCATAGGGCGGTCCCAATCGGATCGGTTTCAAATCACCGACCGAATCATCCGGCGCCGCGGGAATGAAAATGGGCGGGAAAGGGACGGTTATCTGACGATGCTCCCAGTCGGAATATTGCTTCCGCTCATAGTCGTAGTCGACGTGGAAAGGTACGTCGGTCTCCTCCGGAGGCGTGACGGTGACGTTGCTGACCGTGCCGGCGAAGCCGAAATTGGAAGAGATGCTTTGCATCACGTCCTTGTACTTCGACTGGCCGGCCTGGCGAAACCAGATGCGAAAGGCAATCTCGGAATCGCTGCGCAGGGTCAATTGCATTTTCGCTTGAAGCGTGCCGGAATCGTCGAGCGCGCCATCGGAAACAAATGTGTCAATCGATTTGAACGGTGGATCCTCGGGAGTTTGCACCAGGCGCGCGGGGCCCGTGGAGGGAATCACCAGCGCCTGTTTCTTACGCAAAACGGCACTCAAGTAGCCAAAGGGCGCGACTTCCGGGGTGGTATCGAGGAACAGAAATCCGTCGCGCTGCGGAATGGCTGTAATCACGTGGTCAAACTGCACGGGGGACGGAACGTCGGGGTCTATTTTCGATTTGTGAGCTGATGAGCGCCGGAAATGCCGTGATTTTTTCCGCCGCCAGCAACGCCGCAAAGAGCGTGTGTTTGTCCTTGCAGTCGCCATAATCATTGCTTAGCACGTCCGCCGCGGCGTGCGGCTGGTACCGCCCGATTCCCAGTGCAACTCCGATGTAGCGATATTTAGTGGAGACAAAGTTGTAAAGGATCTGGATCTTCTCCGTCTCCGTTTTGGCGTCGCGTGTGAGTTCATCGGCCTTGGCCTGGATTTCCGGCGTGACGGCGGCACGAGGAGCGACCAGGGATTGGATCCATTGTCCCATCTCGGGCCAGCTGCCAAACGTGGTGATCTGAATGTCGGAAGTTTTTCGCTCATCGGGATCTTGGGAGGCGTCGTCCTTTGCGGCCTTCTTAATGGACAAGTTCGAGGTCTTCCAGCGGTAGACTCGCCTGCTGTCCGCAACGGTGGTGACGGGTTGGACCGTCGCGCTTTTGACCATGACGGCCCTCGCTTGTGGAACGCTGATCTCCAACTCTTCGTCCAGAGTTATAGCGCCCTTCGCAAAATTGTAGGACTCCCAGAACTGGCCGGGATCGAGTGGTTTCTTGATCGTTACGCGGTATTGGGTTTCCAGCCTGTCGCCAATTTCCAGTCCCTTCACGGCGATCTGTTCTTCGTGCAGGTCGCTGTAGAAGGGCGCTTGCCTGGTAATGTCCGCCGGCATGTCGAGGGCATTTTCGGATGGCGTTTCGACGGTGCGGCCGTCTGGCTTGACCACTCGCACGTACTCCATGTCAAAGGACGAGGTAGCCGCAGCGTAAGCGAACTGCAAAACCCCGAGCGCTTGCACTCCAGCCTGAGATTGGATGTGCGTTTTTTGGGTCACTTCGTACGAGTAAGTGCCGTCATTTTCAAATTTCATGGTGGTGACGACGCTTTCGATGACGAGTGGTTCTTTGGAGTAATCCGAAGGATTGGAATTTGCTGCGGGCGGTTTTGCCGACGGCACTGGAGATTTTGCTTGCGTCGGCGCAGTGCCGGCGCCGTTCGAATTCTTGCCGGCGGGTGCAGATGATGGAGCTTGCGAGTCGCTCTGAGGAGGTATGGGGCCCGCGCTTGATTGGGGGTGCGCAGACGGAGCAATAGCGAGCGTCAACAACAGGAGTGCTCTCAGCGCGAGGCTGGGATGTTCGATCCGAGGCACGGGGCAGAAGAATAACTTAAAGCCAGCCTTCGCGCCACAAGATCAACTGCGGGTAAGCGTCCGTGTGGTGTTCGCTGCATCGCGGGCCAATCGTATTCGAGCCGAAGGCCTTGGCGCGCGGGGTAAGGGCGACGTTTTCATCATAGCGCGGGCCCTAGGTAAACCTCGGAGCGAATCTACTTGATTCACCGTATGGTCCTAAGCCTCCTGCGCTGAGTAGGATGGTGGGGTCGTTCGTTGCGTAGGGCGCTGGATTCGAGGTCAATTGCCATGTGGATCGTCGTTTTCGCTTTTCTTTTCATGGTTGCTTTGCTGGGAAGTTTGCCGCGCTGGCCGAAAAGTAAGGAACTGAGCGAGAACCCGATGACTGGGTTGGGCCTGATGGTGGTGGTGTTGATGCTTTTGATGGTCTTGGGCCGTTGATCACTTGGGTCGCGACTCGCCGCTGGAGTTCAGGGAAATTGTTGAACCAAAGGCGGCTTGATTCATTTCTCCAGAAGTGGGGATGTCCCCACGGGGGTTCGTTGTGTTAATTGCAAGTCTCACATTTGCCGCCGCCGCAGTGCTCTTCACTGCCTTCGTGGGTGTTGCGATCCTTACGAATCGCGGCGCCAGGCGCCTGCGTTGAGCGATGCCATGCGAAAGACGATGGAGCACTGGTCGTTGCTGCTGCTCTCGGCGGCTATTCTGTCTGGACTTTTTGGGTTCTCCGGAATCGTGATGGCGGCCGCCGCCTTCGCGAAATTGCTGGCCTGCTTGTTTCTGATTGCGTTTCTCCTTCCGATGATTCCGCCGATGCCCCGCAAGCCGAAAATGCCGCAGCCGGTGTGGCTGCGGATGTCGCGCAAGCACGCGCATAGTTAAGCTCTAGCGCGTATCTTTCCCAAAAAATTCGTCCGTGGAACGCCAGCCCCGCGATCGTTTTCTCCCTTCTCTGCGCCGCGCGAAAGCTCAATCACAACCTGTACCGCTGTACAGGGTAACGCCGCGGACGCACGCGCCTGTGCCGCGCCGCCGTCACCTGCCCACGCCCGCTAAAATGAATCGTGGCTGAAAATCCAATATCAGGGAAGCCCGTGAGCAAGCCGGCAGATACTGCCGTTGCGAGTGGTTCGGAAGCCAAACCTGGCGCACCGAGAGCGCTGAGCGCTTCGTTCGCGACGCCTGCGCCGCAACCCACCGTGAAGTGCCCGAAATGCGGCACTGCTGTGCGCGAGGTGGCACGTTTCTGCCAGCAATGCCACAACACAATGCGCTTCGAGTGCCCGGCCTGCCACCATCAGCAGCGTACCGGCGGTAAATGCGAAAAATGCGGAGTGGATTTCATCAAATATGTGGGCGCCATCGTGGCGGCCAAGCAAGCGGAAGCTGACGCGATTCACGACAAGCTGGAACAACGCTCGTCGCTGATGAAAAATCTGTTATTCATTCCGCTTACCGGCGGGTTTTCCCTGATACGGCAGCTCCTCATCGGACGTGATCGCAATTCATAGGGTGCGCGAGAGCCACCCGTAGAACCGCGAGCGGTTTTCTGACGGCGGTTCGATAGATCAGATCCCTTCTACGTATGAAAATATCTTGAAGGAGGAAACAAGCCGCAACGCGAAAACTCCCGGCCCGTCGCACGTTTTACTTCTTGCGCCCAGTAGTCGAAGGTTCCGTCCGACACGCCCACCAGTTTAATCGCGTCTCTATATTCCATCGTATGCAGGTAATAGATTTCGAAAAGCTTCAGTCGGCCCTTCCATTCCGGCCGGCGCAGCGCGTCGCGCCCGATACGTTCGAAATCCGCAACGTATTCGCATGCGCGCCCGCGCGCCGGCCGCCAGGAATATCCGGAGGACGGCGATTCGAGATCGATCGCGCGAACTTTACCCGTGGTGTCTTCCATCCAGTCGTGCAAACTGCGGTATCGTCCGTAGCACGCGTCGAAGATTTCCTTAGCTTTCATTTTTCCTCCGCGGCGGACCAGTCGCTGATCCGCGCCGGTCGCGTGCCTGCAATTTCGTTGGAGCATGCGTCCACAGATTTGCGCGTTCAGTTCTCTCCGCACGGAGGCTTGGGCGCACCCGGCAGGAATGAGCCGACGTCCCAGGGTTCGTCCACGCGCGAGATTTCTTCCTCGACGGCCGAAAGGCACGTCTGAAAGCACTCGCGCCAGCCGACCATGTAGCCGCGCGCGTACTCCTCCGCCAGGTGTTCGCGCTCGCGATGCGCTCGCTGCATTTGAAACACTTCCCCGAGCTCGATGCCGGGGGCACGCAGGGCCACTCGCACGCGATGCCGCAGTTCCCGGAGCACGCGCGCCAGCCAGTGCACGGGGGCGGGAAAATAAACGCCAACGCGCCGACGCGGCTCGTACCAGGCCATCCGCCAACCTCGCGGTATCACACCTCCATGACTCACTTCCTTGCGCAGTTTCATGAGCGTCTTCATGGGCGTTGCACCTCCGGGCCAGTTCCGACGGCGAGTTCGCGGCGCACCTCTTCATCGCGCTCGGCGCGGAGCAGACGCATGCGCGCGCGTAACTCCCAAGGAAATTGTTGCTGCGTGGGCGGCCGACCGTTGCAATGCTCGGATGACCTTTGAGTCTGGTTGTGATTTTGCAAGTGTTTCGCTGGGCGTTGTGGGTTGACGGACTCGGTTGCTTTGGAGGCTTGGTTCCGAATGGAGTTGTGCGAACTGTTTTTCTGCAGGAGTTTTTCGAATTGTTGCCGAAACGCGGTTCGCTCGCAGTCCGTGATTTCCTGGTTCGCCGGATTCTGCGAGCTGTCCCGTGGGTACGCTTGGTTGCTGACTGAAGAAGCGAAGTTTTCCACAGGGGTGTGGGTTTCGCGTTGCGCTATTCTTTCCTTTATTCTTACTACCGATGAACTACTTATCCCGGGCGCAACTCTTTCAGCCGGCAGGAATTTGCTCGCATCCGCTACGCAATTCTGCGGTCCGCGCCCCGCATCTTTGCGTACACCCTCCGCGACTTTGCGGACTGGTCTCGCGCTCTCGCTGCTGCGTCCGTGTTTTTTTGCCTTCATGATCCGTACAATCACGCCGCCCTGTGCGGATTCCGTGGCAATGTAATCGTGCTTGCGCAGGAGGCTCATCCAGCGTTCAAGCGTTCTTCGGTTAAAGCCGGTTTCCTCTTCGATCTCGCGATAGCTGATCGGCGCGCCGCCCAAGACCCATCCGGTCGTCCCGGTCTGATGCGTTTGTCGCAGGACTAACCATCCGTAGAGCCAAATCGCGGCGCCCATTCGCGCGTAGTGCTGCGCTTCGAAGAGCACGCCTCGCAGCCCCGTGTTGTAGTCTTTCTCGCGCATTAGCTAATCAAATGATGGCTTCATCCCGATCCGCGGCTCGCGGCACGTCTGGTCGTTTCGTCGGCAATTCAAACTACGGCTCGAAATCAACAGAACCCACAATATGGAAGCCGGACTTGGACGTATCCGCTCCGCGCCCTTGAGGACGGCAGGAGCCGAATTACTTCTTCGACGGAATTGCGTACTTGGCATATCGCGCAGCGGCGCGTTGGCGGTGGCAATTCGGTCGAGGAATCACTCGGAAGACTCGAATTGGCCGCAGACGCACCAGTCGCTTGACTCTCCCGGGCGAGAACTGACTTAGCTCGCTCGGCCCTTCGACGGCGCATGCTTTCACGATTGGTCCGCCGACGCCGCTCGAGCGTTTGTTCGCTGAGTTCGCGTCGTTCACTTCGTACCTCCGGTACTCCTCGCGTCTGCTCTTCGATCATAGTCACCTCTGCGTGGCATCATCGACATTCAATACAAAAACGTGCGGCCAAGCGATGGGTCGCGCGTCGTCACCATTCGTTCATTGATCCGCAACTTCCGAAAACTGCGTTTGCCGCCCAACATTTTGGAAATAGTGTGCAACTCGGTGGCTTTCCCTAAGGCCATATCCGTGCCTGAAGGAATATCCACAGCGCCGCATTTTCGTTTCCTCCAGTACTGCGACGTCAGTACCATTGAGGCACGTACCGTGAATGTTACGTTACGCTTTCTTTTCTCCCCTAATCGGGGGCTGATCAATCCGGGGAGGTTCCATGAGCAGCACTCAGCTGCCGCTCGAATATCTAGTAGCTTCTTCAGAAAATTGTTTAGAAGGCTTCGAACTTGCGCGACTGAACCGGATCTCCGATCTTCGAAAGGAGTTCTCCGAGGTCTTCGATGAGCTCGTGGAAGCGGAAATTGGCGCTCGCATTGCGCGCTGGATTCTCGAGGGACGAAGGACACAGGACTATAATGCCGGGGTCGAGCAACTCGTATCGACTCGTGCCTCGTCTCGCGAGCTAGCGGCAAATGCTTCGGAGACCCAGCAACTTCTGCTTGCGCCTGTCGATCCGGGACCGCGTCGAAGTTGCGATCCGGAGAATTTATCGCCAAGTGGCGGCCGGGCTTGCGGTGCTCCCAAGCTATTCGGCGAATCGAACCGCGAAACTCGCACGCCACCCGAACGTGAATCCGCACCGATCGCGCAGCGCAATCCCATTCCAGCTGATGCCTTCGCTGCTCTGGAATCGCTTGAGCAAAGTGCCGCATGCCACGTGCGACGGATCGGATGTTGCGGCAGTCGCCCGAAACGTGTTCGCCGCAAATTGCAGAATCGCACTTCAATGGTTCCTTTTCCGACAGTGAGTGATTCCCTCGGCTCTGCGAATGTCGCAACGCCAGCCGCTCCTGCGGGATCGCGCGCGCGCAAGCGCAAGGAAACAACAATTGCGGCGCACGACAAGGTTGTGTCTTTACCGTTGGTTCGGCCCGGAACCCGGACCGGCGTGGGTCAAAGTCGCAAAGTTCGGTCCCAATCGGTACGACCGGATGAGTTGTCGGCCAGCAACGCGCGCCGCATCTTTCGGCCTTTCCGTGCGCATCGTGCGCCGCTTCGGAAGTATTTGGTTTGCGGCAACGTGGCACTGTCACGCTTCTAGAAATCCACTGACGGCATTGGCACTCCTCTGCAGCGACGGGCCGGCACGTATAAGTCAGCGTGCTCCCTCCACAGGCGGAAGTCAGAGACACGTGCGGCTTGCCCTTACGCACTGAGCTGACTCGCGCCAACGGCGATTCCGACGCACAGCACCTCTGTCCGCACCAAGATGCCAGCGAGCCCCGGCATCATCTGCGAGCACTCGGCGCGTCTTTCCATTGCGCTGGCAATTCATCGTTTCACCTCAATGTCACCGTGCTCTCTCGCAGCCGTGCTCGTCGTAATGGCTAACCGCCAGCTCGTTTCGCTCGCACGAAGCGCCGCATTTTCGGTTCACGCGCTCTTTTTTCATGTGCTGCGCCGGGCGCGGTTGAGATCCAACCATGCGCTTGCGTTCCCATCGATCCGAGTCTCCAACCTGCAGCATCACCGAAAACTTCAAATCAGTACCCAAACGTAGCGTATATATTCCCGGAAGCGGGACGGACAGCGTGAATAGGGAGCGATTGGTGCGGCGAGCAGAACGGCACTTACGGTGTGGGTTGGGTTACGTGCACGGTGGCTTGTATTGCACGGTGGCTTCTATTGCGCGGTGGCTTCTATTGCGCGGTGGATTGTATTGCACGGTGGCCTGTATGAAGTTCGTGGCAATTTGCTTTGGGGTTTTCGCGGACGCGTAGGGCTAATTACGGGAACGCGCCTTGCGCGGATTGGGGTGGCGCGCGTCGTCCTGGGCGCGGGTGCGGACTGGATCCGCACGAAGTTCTCGATGGGCTCACGCGACGATGTTTTTGGTGAGTCGTTGGAGTTAAACTTCTTGACGCTTGAAGTGCAGTTGCGGGGCCTTTTATTTGCGCGTTCAGCCTGAGATTGTGGCGGCGTTTGTGCGATAGTGGCCGTCATACGCGAATCCGGGGTCCGTCGCCCTCTTGCATCACTACATTGGCGCATTCCACTCATTGCACGGCCCATCAGTCAGCCTCTTTTCTTGCCGATAATTACGGTGGTCTTAATAGGTCTACGCAACGCTGAGCTCGAACCAACCTCGCATTGAAAACAAAAGCCAAAATCGCTTGCTAGGGCCAGACCAGCCGGAACGCTGCCCTGGCTAGGGTTTGACCGAGTGCAGCCAAACAGACAGTTCTTCCGCGGAAGCATTCTCGAGTCAATGCATTGGATGGTGTTGCATCGACCGGTTGAGCGCGCAACGATGAATGGAAACCTGTTCTGGTAAAAACGAAAAAGGTACTTATCCGCTCGCCGTTTATAGGCCGCGGTACTGCGGCGCCAACTTCGCTGCCGAGCTGCCGATGGGATTGTGTTTCAGAAACGTCGAGTGTCGTTGCAGTTCGGCTTTGACACGGGTTCGGCGGCGTAGCTGGCGACGGCCGTCGGCAGCATTGCGGCATTCACATTGGATTGTGGATCAGAGACAATTTCGAGGTTGGGCGAGTTCTCCACGCGGCGCCTTCCGGATCCGGTTTCTTGGCTTGGTGCGGCGACCGCGTAGGTATACCGCGCAAGAGGCGGCGTCGCTGTAGAACCACGGATGGAGAAATTATGGCTCTGCTTGAATCAGCTCATCGTTGCCAGGGCGTTCATGGCGACGCTTGGGGAAGGGACGTGTTATGGACTGCGAGGATTGATCCGGTGGCGAATAGCTTGGCGATTACGAAGTTGTGGTAGTGCGCGGCGGCCAAGGCTCCAGGAGTTGTTCTTTGCGGAAGATTAAGGCGTTGATGTCGTAGGGGGCTAGTTCGATGCTGTGGCCGTGGGTTATAGCGTCGGTGGGGCATGCTTCTACGCAGTAGCCGCAGAAAATGCAGCGGGAATAGTCAATGTTGTAGACCTTGGCGTAGCGCTCGCCGGCCGAAATGCGGTTGGCCGCGGTGTTCTCGGCTGCTTCGATGTAAATGCAGTTCGCTGGGCATGCGGCGGCGCACAGGAAGCAGCCGACGCACTTCTCGTAGCCGTTCTCGTCACGCTGAAGCACGTGTATACCCCGGTAGCGTGGCTGGACGCTGGGCGGGACGTCCGGGAAGCTCTCCGTGGTGGTCTTGCGGAACATGGTGCGGAACGTGACGCTAAAGCCTTTGTAGAGAGTAACGAAGGTTTCGCCGACTTCCTGGAAGATGGATGCCATCGAGTTTCAACTTTAGCAGAGTTGAGTGAGGCAGGCAAACGAGCTTGATACGGCACGGATGTGGCGTTCCGTCAGTTTGTGATGTGTGATTGGCAATTAGTGAGTGGTGATTGGCGACCCGCAGGCCTCCACGAAATTACGATGCTCTTGTTTGAAAAACCTCGTTTTTGGGAATCTTTGGTGATCTGAAAGCCCGAAATTGACGCACGAGTGCCGCTCAGGAACATTTTGGGGATTGAGTTCGTACAGATATGCAGCGTCGTGACGTACGGGTGTTTGCGAGTTTGGCTATGCGTAAGGACCGCCGGCTCGGTAGTTCTGCAGCTCGATGGGCGTAAAGATTGCGCGAGTGAACTCGTAGCTTTCTGACTGGGCGCGAAAGTACGGATGGAGCGAGAAGGCTACCCAGAGCAGAGATGCTCGATTCGGCGCTCGCGTAACAACGGCACAGTCTGACGAAGACAGGCCCCTTCGGCGGTAACGGGGCGCTCGAGCGGTCACGCGACAGATACGCGACCAGGAGGTTTTGGTTATGGGAACATTCGGCGATCAACTTCGGCAGGTCTTGCGGCGGCTGGGTCGGGCGCCGCTTTTTACTTTTATTACGCTGGTGACGTTGGCGTTTGGAGTGGGCGCGAATACCGTGATCTTCAGCGTGCTGGAGGGAGTGCTGCTGAAGCCTTTGCCATATCCGCATCCCGAACAATTGATTGGTGTGTGGCATACGGCGCCAGGCGTGGGGATTGAGAACTTGAACATGTCGCCGTCCATTTACTTCATTGATCGCGAGCAAAACACAACCTTTCAGGACATTGGCGCCTATAACGGCGATTCACTCGATGTGACGGGGACGGGGGAGCCGGAGCAAGTGCGCGGACTCGACGTGACGGACGGGACATTGCCGATGCTGGGAGTGAAGCCGGCGCTGGGCCGACTCTTTACACGCGAGGACGATTCGCCAGGGTCGCCGGACACTGTGCTGCTTTCGTATGGATACTGGCGCCAGAAATTCGGCGGCGCATCGTCGGTGATCGGACGTTCGATCACCGTGGACGGAAAGCCGCGCGAGATTATCGGCGTATTGCCACAGGGGTTTCATTTTCTCGATTACGAGGACGCCTCGCTGATCGTGCCGTTCAAGTGGGACCGCAGCAAGGTCAAGCTCGGAAACTTCAGCTATGAAGCGCTGGCGCGGCTGAAACCCGGAGTGACGATGGCGCAAGCCAGCGCGGACGTGGCGCGCATGCTTCCCATCGCCAATCGCACGTTTGCCGCGCCGGATGGATTCAGCGTCGCGCTCTTTGAGAAAGCGAAGATCGCGCCCAATCTGCGCCCATTGAAGCAGGATGTCGTAGGCGATGTCGGTAAAGTGCTGTGGGTTTTGATGGGATCCATCGCGATGGTGCTGCTGATCGCTTGCGCGAACGTGGCGAACCTGTTGCTCGTGCGCGTGGAAGGGCGGCGACAGGAACTGGCAATTCGCGGAGCGTTGGGCGCGGGATGGACGAGGATTGCCGCCGACCTGCTGTTTGAAAGCGTGGTGCTCGGGATGCTGGGCAGCGCGCTGGGTTTGGCGCTGGCGTACGGCGCGTTGCGCGTCCTGGTGGCTATGGCGCCGACGGGGCTGCCGCGGATCCATGAAATCGGGATTGATGTGCCGGTGCTGCTCTTTACGCTCGCTATTGCGCTATTTTCCAGCTTTCTTTTCGGCGCGATTCCGGTTTTCAAGTATGCCGGAGCGCACTTGAACACGGGCCTGCGCGAAGGGGGACGAACACTGAGCCAGAGCCGCCAACAACATCGCGCGCGCAATGCGTTGGTGGTGGTGCAGGTGGCGTTGGCGCTAGTGCTGTTGATCGGATCAGGGCTGATGATTCGCACGTTTCGCGCGTTAGTGCACACGCCGCCCGGGTTCACGGGCCCGGACCAGGTGCAGACGTTCCGGTTCTACATTCCGGACACGGAGATTCCGGACGCGCAGGCGGAGAGAGTGGTGCGCACGGAGCAGGAAATCCAAAATAAGTTAGCGACGATTCCGGGCGTGTCTTCTGTAAGCTTCTCGACCGCCATCCCCATGGATGGATATAACTCGAACGACATCGTATTCGCCGAGGACCGCGGGTACGCGGAAGGTGAGCTTCCTCCAGTGCGACGATTTAAATTCGTTTCGCCGGGATTCTTAGCGACGATGGGGTCGCCGCTGGTAGCGGGAAGAGATATCACTTGGGAGGACACGTACCAGAAGATTCCGGTGGCGCTAGTCTCGGAGAATTTCGCGAAAGAGTATTGGCATGACGCGCGCAACGCGCTGGGCAAGCGGATTCGCGTCGCCACCACCGATGATTGGAGAGAGATTGTGGGAGTTGTGGCCGACGTCTACGACAATGGAGTGGATTCGCCCGCGCCCACGACAGTGTATTGGCCGGTGATGCTGAGCCGATTCGAAGGCGAGAAGGAAAGTGTGCGGCGCGGGGTGGGATTTGTGATTCGCAGCCCGCGCGCGGGTTCGGAAGAGTTTTTGAATGAAGTGCGGCAGATCGTGTGGTCGGTAGATCCGAATGTGCCGCTCGCGAATAGTCACACGCTCGGCTATTTCTATACGAGGTCCATGGCGCGGACTTCGTTCACTTTGGTGATGCTCGGAGTGGCGGGAGGGATGGCGCTGCTCTTGGGGATCGTGGGAATTTACGGAGTGATTGCTTATTCGGTGTCGCAGCGGACGCGGGAGATCGGGATTCGCATGGCGTTGGGCGCGCAGCGGCAGACTTTGACGAATATGTTTGTGCGGCAAGGATTGATTTTGACTGGCGTTGGCGTGGCGTGCGGGTTGGTGGCGGCGTTTGCGACGATGCGGTTGATGTCGTCTTTGCTGTTTAAGGTGAAGCCTGTGGATCCGATTACTTACGGGGGGATGACGGTGGGAGTGATTGTGGTGGCTTATTTGGCTTGTTATTTGCCGTCGCGGCAGGCTGCTGGGGTGGATCCGGTGGAGGCGTTGCGCGCGGAGTAGGTAGGTTTGCTTCCCTTCGTTCGCGAAATATGGCGGGCTCGCGCGGCGATTGAATGAAAGAGCACAGCCAAGAGTGGCTGTGCCACAAAACCCTCGTCCGAATTATTCGCCTGGGGGCGCGACTGGCTCGCGGTCGGAGAGCTTACCTTTTCCTGATATGGCGGCGATGATTTGGCGGCCGTGGAAGCGGCCATTTTCTATGAAGATTTTGGAGGTTTGCAGGCCACCTACTACTACGCCGGCTAGATAAATTCCCGGGACGTTGCTTTCGAGGGTTTCGGGATCCAGCGCGGGCTTCTTAGTGGTGCGGTCGAGTTGGATGCCCTGCTTTTCGAGGAACGTGAAATCGGGATGATAGCCCGTTAGCGCGAAGACTTGTTTTGCGGGGATGGTTTCTTCGCTGCGACCATTTTTGACGCGGACTTGCGTGGGCTCGATGGCGGTGACCTGGGTTTTGAACATCGCGCGGATTTCGCTGGCGCGGATGCGATTTTCGATGTCGGGCTTGACCCAGTATTTCAGGCCTTTATTCATTTCGGCGCCGCGGTGGACGATGGTCACGTGCGCGCCGGCGCGAAAAAGATCGAGCGCGGCTTCGGCCGCGGAATTCCCTCCCCCGATGATTACCACTTCCTGATTCCAGTAGGGGTGCGGCTCGGTGAAATAGTGCGAGACGTGCGGGAGATTTTCGCCGGGAATGGAAAGATAGTTCGGCTGATCGTAAAAACCGGTGGCGATCACGATTTTTTTCGCGCCGTACTGCTGCGGCTGGCCGAGGCGATCGGTGGTGTGGATGATGAAATCGTCGTCATGGCCCGTGATGCGATCCACTTTTTCGTATTGGTGAACTTCGAGTTCGAAATGCTCGACCGCGCGGCGGTAATATTTCAGGGCTTCGGGGCGCGTGGGCTTGCCGTTGGCGATGGTCATGGGCAGTTCGCCGATTTCCATGCGCTCGGGCGTGGTAAAGAAAGACATATTCGTCGGGTAGTGGAAGAGCGAATTGCAGAGACAGCCTTTGTCAATGACGAGCGAGGTGAGGCCTTCGAATTTGGCTTCGATGGCGCAGGCGAGGCCGGTGGGCCCAGCGCCTACGCAGACGATGTCGTACTTTCGCATGTTGGTAGTGTGCGATGGACGGCTGTTGAATTCAACTGCGGTGCGAGATGTTGCAGGGCGCACATGGTTTTGATGCAGCGGGGGCGGCGCGAGTTTCGCGCGCATCAGGCTTTTGTGGCGGCGTGCAATTTTTGGTCGAGGCGGACTGAGCGCGGGCGCGTGGTGGTTAGATTTGTGGAACGAGGGCTTCGGCGAGGGCGGCGGAGAAGGCCTCGAGTTCTCCAACTCGCGTGGCTGTGGCTTCTAGTTTCTCTTTCTTCCAGATGAAATAGTCTTTTTTGTTTTGGGTTACGCGGACTGTGAAGTTGCCGTTGATTAGATAGGCTGGCGTGCCGTAGATCGTGAAGGCCTGCGAGGCGGCTGGCGCTAGCAGCGCGGCGCAATTGGCTTTGCGGATGCCTATGTAATTTGCGTACATCGGGAAGGCTACGATTTCGTAGCCGGCTTTGTGGAGACGCTCGAGGGTGGCTAGCTGAGTTGGCGTGAGATCCATCGGAATTTAGGATAACAGCTGGATTGCCGCGCGCGGAAGGTAGGCACTTAACGGCATTCAGGTGGCGCGAGGTTTAAAGGCAAAAGATTTAACGCAGGGCACTGAGAAATGCTGGAGGGCACGGAGACAAGGCAATCCACCGCAGAGACGCGGAGGGCGCAGAGAAAGGCTAAACGCAAGAGAGATCCCTGCCTGCGGCACGCAAACGTCGCTGCGCTTCCTTCGCGACGGCGCTCAGGGCAAGCGGGATGACAGATTAACGAAAGAGCACAGCCAAGAGCGACTGTGCCACAAAAACTTCAGGCCGCGGAGGAAGAGATGGAGCCGGATTCGATTTCGCGCAGGATCTTGCGCAGAACTGATGCTAGTTCTTCGCGGCTTACCTGGCTTTTGCGAAATTGGACGCGGAGATGGAACGAGTCGTCGTCGGCACGATAGTCGAAGAGATACGGTTGCGGCCGGGCGCGGACCGGTTTCCTGCTGGCGCGCGCGGCGGGCTTCGTCGCGGGTCAGGCCGCCTTGCGAGATGCGGTGCACCATTTCCGCATTTTCTTTTCGTTGGGCTGGCGCGCGACTTGCAGCAGAAGCGACTTGGTGAGGATGCCGCGCTCGATGCAAGCTTTGCGGACTTGATCGGGGATCACGTGCAGCGACATGGTTTCGGTGACGCTGGAACGCGCGCGGCCGATTTTCTTGGCGATGTCGTCGTGCGTGTAATCGAAATGATCGGCGAGGCGCTGGAGGCCGTCGGCTTCTTCGAAGGGCGTCAGATCTTTGCGCTGCAGGTTTTCGATCAGGCCCAGTTCGAGAGTTTCGGCGTCGTCGGCGATTTTCTCGATGCACGGAAGCTCGCGCAGGCCCGCGGCCTTGGAAGCGTGGTAGCGGCGCTCGCCGGAAATGATGTAGTAGGTGTCTTCGCGCGGGATGAAGCGCACGAGCAGCGGTTCGAGCACGCCCTTTTCGCGGATCGAATCGGTAAGTTCGCGCAGATCGCCGAGCGCCTTGCGCGGCTGGTCCGGGTTCGGGCGGATTTTGTCCGTCGGAATCATGCGGCCGACTGGACGCGCCGCTGAAACTGGTCAGCGTCTCTACATAATGCGCGTCATGCCGCATCTTGAGAGTGACGGGTAACCCGATCCTCTTGGACACGTTGTAATACCTCCTGAGCAAGCTTCCTGTAATCCTCGGCGCCGGACGATTTGGGCGCGAAGGTGAATACGGTTTCTTTGTAGGCTGGGCTTTCTTCCAGGCGGACGTTCTTGCCGATGCGCGTCTTGAACAGCGCGTCGCCGAAGACGGCGCGAATCTGTTCGTGCGTGTCGCGCGAGATGTTGGTGCGCTTGTCGAAGAGCGTGATGACCACGCCGAGAACTTTCAGCTCCGGATTCGGCCGCGAGCGGATGCGCTCGTAGGTTTCGAGCAGGTCGTCGGTGCCCTCGATGGCGAAGTAGGCGGCCTGAATGGGCACGAGCAGGTGCGTCGAGGCTACCATCGCGTTGACGGTGAGAATGCCGAGCGCCGGCGGCGTATCGAAAATCACGAATTCGTAATCCTTGAGCATCGGCGTAAGCGCGTCTTTCAATTTGTAGGGCGCGTCGAACTGCCCGGCTAGCTGCTGTTCGAGCCGGGCCAGGGCCAGAGTTCGCCGGCGCCACGAAGAGGTTGCGATCCTTGGTGGGCTTGATCACTTTCGCCATTTCCGCGGATGATCGGCGAAGACGTCAAACATCGAGGTCTGAATGTCGGCCGGATCGAAGAAAGCGATGGTGGCGTTGGATTGCGGGTCGAGATCGATGAGCAGGGTTTTTTTCTTTTTCAGTGCGAGAGCGGCAGCGAGATTGATGGATGTGGTGGTTTTCCCGACGCCGCCTTTTTGATTGGCAACTGCGATGACGCAAGTCAAGCTGTGCCCCTCGCGATTCCCCGTTTGGCAACCATAGGGCTACATATGGCGGCCTTTGGCCCCAGTCCTACCACAAGTAGGCTCACTGTACCCATTTAACCGCCCTGACTGCAAGGGAAAAATGGTGTGGGCCAGCGCCGACACGATTTGGAAGCGGGGTTTCGGGCCGGCCTTCGGGCGATTGTCGCTCAAGGCCCCAGAGTCAGGCAGCGGAGCAGAGACGTGATTGGAACGACAACCTCGCGGCTAAAGCCGCATTGCTCTGCGACCTGTCGGTGACGGTTGAAGCCGTGCTCTGACGAAACTCATGATTCCCGCAGGTATGTTTGACTGGCGCGTATCCCGCGCTCCGCGGTAGGTTTCGGGGATGACGGCTCCGGGCCGAACACTATATTCCGGTAGACGCACGATGGGCGATGAAATGAAAATTCGGTGGGCGGCGGCGGGCGACGTTGATGCGATCGTGCGCGTGATCAATTTGGCGTTTCGCGCGGCGGAGAGTTTTTTCATTGAACGCGACCGCATCACTGCCGAAACGCTGCGCAAGATGATGGAGAAGGGCAAATTTCTGTTGGCGGAAGAGGCCGGCGGGCTTGTTGGGGCGTGTATATCGAGCTGCGCGGTGAGCGTGCATATTTCGGGTTGCTGGCGGTGGACCCGGCGCGGCAACGAAGCGGCGTCGGGCGGCGGCTGATAGATGAGGCGGAGAATGCTGCGCGCGCAGCCGGTTGTCGCGCGATGGACATACAGCATCGTGAATTTGCGCGCGGAGTTGCCGCCGTTTTACCGGCGGATTCGGATACGTGGAAACTGGCACAGCTCCCTTTCCCGCGGAGATGGGATCGAAATAGTAGTGTCATTTCGTGTTATGTCCAAACCGCTCACGTAGGGCGCAGGCGTTTCGTAGCGCCATACGCGACCCGACGAAACGAGTATGCGCGGCATTCGGTAACTTTATGGATTCGCGCACCGGATTTCACGCGTTAGAAACGGCGGCTATGAGATATTCTGAATCGCTGGACTCATTCGCAAACACATAAATGTCCACTTCCCCCCTAGAAACGATCTAGCCAGCCAAATCCTGGCGCAAGCTGTCGCGCCGCTGTGGCACACGATCGTGTTTGTGGTGTTCCTGTCGGCTACGCGTTCCTCGGCCAGCACGACCGTCGCCCACGTCGAAGGCCGGCATCTTCACGACGCGAGTGCCGCTTTATCTTTTGATGATTGGCTTTGAGCTGGTCCTGGTGGCCTACGTCTGGTTTCTGGGAGTGAAGCCGGCGGGCGGAAAGGTGCGTAGAGCTGATCGGTGGGAAGTGGAGTTCGCATGGAGATGTGCTGGCGCGATATCGGCGTTGCGTTCATGTTTTGGATGGTGGTGATCGCCGTGCTGGTCGGATTGCGGTTTTCGCTCGGGGAAAATCCGCAGGCGATGCCAAGGCCGTATTTATTCTGGCGCCTGCGCAGCCTGTCGGAAATATCGTGTGGGTGATTTTGGCCGTGGCGGCGGGGATTTGCGAAGAATTTATGTTTCGCGGTTATTTGCAGAAGCAGTTCCTGGCGATCACGGGATCTGACGCGGCGGCGGTGGTGCTGCAGGCTTTTTTTGGCGTTGCGCACAGTTATCAGGGTGTGGGACATGGTCACGATTGGAGTGTATGGTGCGCTTTTCGGAATGTTCGCGGTGTATCGCAAGAGTTTGCGGCCGGGAATGATTCAGCATTCTATGCAGGATTCGTTTGCAGGGTTCGGGTTCGCACTGAAGCATTGGGGAAGTTGCCCGCCGGGTAGTTCTGAGATTTATACGTCTGTGCGACGCAATTGGGCCTTGCGGTGAAGTCTGCAGCGGCGAGGCAAGCCTCGCCTTGTAACTGGCGGGAGCACTTCGTTCCTCAGGATAAACGAGCGCCGCACTCCCAGAAAAGCGCCGCTGCGGTTCGCTTTTGCGTGTAGGTTTACGTCACGGCTTGGCGTATTTGTTCAGCGGCTCGTATTCGGATTTGGCGGCGGCGTCCATACGCTTTACCAAGTCCGCGGTGATCCGCTGCGCGGTTTGTTTTACATCTTTATCCGTGACGTCTGCTTCGATGGAAAATTTCACGGCTTCGGCGTTGGGGTTCAGTTGGATCGCCGGACCGTGCCTGCGTTCCTCCGTCGTCCGGTGGGTCCGCGTTGGTACAGCGGTGGCGTGAAACGTGCGAAGATCCTGGGCCGCTACATATAACTGCAACGTTTCGGCGCCCTGGCCGGAGCCGAGCACTGCGCGGCGCAGGCGATTATCTGGCCCGACTTGCGCGAATATCCCGGTGATGAGAAAGCCGTCGTCGGGACGCGGGTCGCTGGGACGCAGGAATTTCGCGGTGTAGCCTGATTTCTTGAAATCCTTCGCCAATTCGTCGGACATTAGTTTCACGATGTGTTGCGCCTGAATCGCGGACGCATTCGTCTGCGGCGAGTTGCTGGCGGGCGTCGTCGAGTCGCTCGCTTGCGGCGCACTACTCGCGGCGTGATTCGAATCGGCCGACTGCGCGACAGAGTCCAATTCAAAATCAGTGATGTAGACGATGCGGGTGCGCTCCGGAGTTGCGGCTGGCGAATGCGTTTCGGGCCCGGCTGGGCTCCGCGGACGGTGGCCGCCCGGCGATACTCCGGGCTGACGATCAGGCATCTGCGCGAAAACGAATTGCGGCGCGAGAAAAACCGCGAGCAGCGAAAGAAGGAATTTTGGGAGCGGCGCACGGCTACATCTTATAGCGGCCGAGATCCTCGTCGTTCAGATTCTCCAGCCACTTGCGGAGATCTTCACTGGAGCTTTTTTCGCTGACGGTGGTGGACATGCGGGAATGTTTCAGCACTTCGTCCTCGACGAAGATCGGGCAATCCAGGCGCAGGGCCAGGGCGAGCGCGTCGCTGGGACGCGAATCCATGGACATGGTCTGGCCGTCGCGCTCCATCCAGATCAGCGCGTAGAAAGTGTCGTCCTTCAGATCGGAAACGACGACGCGTTGCACGTGAACATTCAGTCCGGTGAGAACATTTTTCAGCAGGTCGTGCGTCATCGGGCCGGGGCGTTTGCACCTTTTCGATTTCGAGGGCGATGGCGTTGGCTTCGTAGATGCCGACCCAGATGGGCAGAACGCCGCTGCCGGAAGTTTCCTTGAGGACGACGACGGGCATGTTCGTGACGGGGTCCATCATCAAGCCTCGAATCTTTACTTCGAGTTCCATGGTGGCCTCCCCGAAACTTCAGACGACGTGCTCGCCGACAAAACTATTCGGACCCGCGCGCGTAATCTTAACCTGCACGTATTCTCCCAGAAGTTCTCGCGCGGCGAAGTGAAATTTATCATGCGATTGCATGGTGGTGCGTCCGGCCCACTGATTGCGCGCGGAATGGCGGGCATCCACCAGACTTCGTAGGGCTGCGCCGACTAGCTTTTCGTTGCGCGCGATCTGAATCTGGCGCTGGTGTTCGTTCAAAATGGCGAGGCGGCGGGACTTTTCTTCTTCGGGAATCGCGTCGGGCATGTGCATGGCGCAGGTGTTGGGCCGCGGCGAGTATTTGAACGAGAAAATCGCGTCGTATTGGGCTTCGTCCAGGAGCGAAAGCGTGTCCGCGAAGTCGGCTTCGGTCTCGCCGGGAAAGCCGACGATGATGTCCGAAGTGATGCTGATCGGCCGCCGGGCGGCGCGAATCCAGGCGATTTTTTCGAGATATTCTTCGCGCGTGTAGGTGCGCCGCATTTCGCGCAGTATGCGCGTGGAGCCGGACTGCACCGGCAAGTGCACGTGATCGCAGAGGCGGGGACTTCGTCGATGGCGTCGACGATCTCGCGATGGAAATCATTGGGATGCGAAGTGGTGAAACGCACGCGGCGAATTCCTGGCACGGCGGCTACGGCGCGCAGGAGGTCCACGAAATTCCATTGGCGCGGCGACGGATCGCGATAGGAATTTACGGTCTGGCCGAGCAGTTGGATTTCGGTGTAGCCCGCGTCGGCGAGGCGGCGAGCTTCGGCGAGGACGGCATCGCTCGCGCGGCTGCGTTCGGGCCCGCGCGTGTGCGGCACTACGCAGTAGGAGCAGGAATAGTCGCAGCCTTCGATGATGGTGATGTAGGCGCGCAGAAGATTATCGCGGCGCGTGATTTCGGTTTCGAAAGTTTCGTCGGTGTCGAGATCGAGGCCGGTGACGCGGCGGCCGCCGGATTCGAGCTGCGCGATCAGCTCGGGGAGTTTGCGGTAGCTGGCGGAGCCGCAGACCAGGCTGACCCACGGAGCGCGTTCGAAAATTTCTTCGCCTTCCTGCTGGGCGAGGCAGCCGAGCACGCCGATGATTTTGCCGTTCGATATCGTTTTCCAGTCGCCCAGGCGCGCGAAAACTTTTTGCGCGGCTTTTTCGCGGATGCTGCAGGTGTTGTAGAGGACGAGATCGGCTTGCGCGGGAGTGGCGACAGGGCGATAGCCCTTCCCCTGGAGCACGCCGGAAACTTTTTCGCTGTCGTGGTCGTTCATCTGGCAGCCGAAGGTTTCGATGAAGTAGGACTTCCCTGCCTGCGTTTGCGCTGGCGCTCGGTTGCGCGGTGTCTTCGTGGCGTTTCGCGTGCGCGCGCGGAGTGGGAGCGGGAGAAGGCCTGCCGAGGCGCGTTGCGGCGCGACTTGACGGTTTGCGGCGCCATTGGCCAGGGATTCGATGCCGATGTCGAAAGTCTTACTCATCGCTTGATCCGAAGTTTAGCACGGTGCCCGACGCAGGGTGAAATGGGCTCGGATCGCGCGGCAAGTCTATAATTCACGATTGGGGCTGGACGCTCACGACAAAGAGGTGACGCTATGATTTCGAATCGTTCTGTTCCCGTGGACAGCATATTGCCGCATGTGGTGTATCGAGACGTTGAGGCCGCCATCGCGTGGCTGCGCAAAGCGTTTGGCTTTTCGGAGCATTACCGTTACGGCGAGCCGGCCAACGGGGCGCAAATGCGCTTGGGGAAGTCGTGGATCATGTTGGAGAGTGCGCGAGGTAAGAGGACCAGCCCGGCGAAACTTGGTTACGGAATGCAGAGTTTGACGGTGTTTGTAGAGGACGTAGACGGGCAATTCCGCCGCGCAAAGGCGGCCGGGGCGAGAATCCTGGAAGAACCGCACGAGACCGAATATGGCGAATATCAATTTGCCGCCGAGGACTTGGACGGGCATCACTGGCTTTTTTCGCGGCACGCGAAGGATGTGAGTCCTGCGGACTGGGGAGCGAAGATCGCGCGCAGCGAGAGTGCGTAACGCGAGTTGCTGGTCTTCAAGAATAGGGAGCGGGGAGGCCCTTCTGAAGACGGTGGGCGCGCATTTCGGTTTGCTGGTGAGTGCGAATGCGTAACGCGGAGCGAGGTTTTCCAGTGCATAGGAGGACGAAGCCGGCTGTTGGTCTTGCGGGTAGTAACTTACCGAGTCAGATTGATCCACTTCGCCTGGGGCTTCTAGTTTGCCCGCGCAAGTTAGGCAGCGGCCCTGGTGGCAGAGGGCTGGCAACACGATGCCGGCGGTGAAGGCGGCGTCCCAGATATGTTCGTCGCGGCGAACCTCGATTTCGCGCTCGTCGTCGTTTGGGAGGACGAGAACGACTTCGAAAATGCCTGGGTCGGGAGTCATTGGGTCATAGCGCCACAATGCGCTTTGCTGGTTTGTAGCGGCGATCTTGAATGTGCTGTTGAGATCGCGGTAACGACAAATGACGGTCCCGCAACTTCATCCGGGACGCAAACAGCGCGTCTGAAGACCGCCGCTACAAATTCAACTGTCCTTGCTGAGGCTTTGCGCCACGCTGGGCTGAGGCTCGTGGATCATGGATTGTAGAAGCTGGCGTTTTTGCTGTAGGGCGCGTGGCCTGGTTCGCCGCGGCGGAAATGTCCGGAAGGGACGGATTTGCCATCGCGTTCGTGAGCGAGAAGCTCGATGAACCAGGCTTCGTGCTCGATTTCCTCGTTGAGAATGCGGGCGGCGAGGTCGTAGGTCCGCGGGTCCTTGCCGAAGGTCATGTCGCAGATGGCGATCCAACTGCGGATGGCGCAGCGTTCCGATTCGAGGAGCAGAGTGAGAATGTTGACGACGGTGGGCGGGTCGGGCAGCTTGGCGGCGACGCAGCCGGCTTGATCGTGAAATTCCTTGAGGTCGTTCGGGAGTTCGCCGCCGAGTTCGTAGATGCGCGGGACGATGAGTTCCCAGTGAGCGCGGTCTTCGAGCCGGGCGTCTTCGCAGATCTCTTTATAATCTTCGTGTCCTGCAAGATGCATGCGAAGAATGGTGTAGTAATAATAAGTGCTGGCGAATTCGGCGGCTGCGTTGGCGATTAACATTTTTATGAGTTTAGGGACGTCAACGCCACGGGCGCGAATGACTTCGACTCCGACGCGCTGCGTGACGTCGCCATGCTTTACAACTTGGCCTTTCTCCTTTTCTGGCATTACTTCCTCCTCTCAGTTCCCTGTTGATCTTTTGCTACCACACCAGACAAGTCTACGGCACAGGCTTTGAGATTCTCAAAGGCTTTGTGCAAACAAGAGTTGGGGGCCGTCGTGCGCGCGACGTAGCCGACAAATCGAGGGGCTGGAGCGAAATTCTGGGCGATGTCGCCGCTGCGACCCAGAGAGCCACGGCGAAATCAGCGACGGCGAGGCAAGCCTCGCCTTGCAAAGGCGGAAGCAAGCTTCCGCACTCCCAGAAACGGCGGAGGTGTGGTGAGCGATTGCGCCACGCGCGTGTCGTTATGGGCATCAGGGGAATGATGTAGATGATTGATTCGTTTGACCCTTGCTGATTGCGTGTGCTACGGTGTTTGTGGGCCATTTTTCAAAACTTTTTCCTGGGGGAAAACAATTTCCGTCCTGGCGCTTTTACTTTTCACCAGCCGGCTCGAGACACTGATCACGCAAACGGGTTGGGTGGCACGCGTAGTACTCTGCATCCTGTTGGTCCTCTCTGTTTTTTCGTGGGCTATCATTTTGCAAAAATCCCAGAGGCTTGGGTCAATCGACCGACAAACCAGAAGATTCCTGGAAATGTTTCGCGCGGGGCGCGGACTGCCTGATCCGGCGACATTGCGGATGGGGGCGGGCGCGAGTCCGCTCATACATGTATACCAGGCGGGATATCGCGAGCTCGAAGCGCAGTTGGGAATGCCGGAGCGGCGTCCAAACGCGCCGGGAATGGCGGGCGGGGCGACCGCGGTAGCGACAGCGCCGCGCGTGAAGAGTGCAAACTCTGTGGGAGTGCAGATGCAGGTGGCCGCGGCTGAAGAAGTGCGCGGGCTGGAGAAGTGGATGTCCTGGCTGGCGACGACGGGTTCGGTTTCGCCGTTCATCGGATTGTTTGGCACGGTGTGGGGCGTAATGGACGCGTTTGCGGGATTGGGAGATGCGGGCGCGGCGAGTTTGCGGGCGGTGGCGCCGGGAATTGCGGAAGCGTTGATCACAACGGCGGCGGGATTGTTTGCGGCGATTCCGGCGGTGATTGCGTATAACCTTTATTTCGGAAAGATTCGGGTGGTGGCCGCGCGGATGGATAGTTTCGCGGCGGAGTTTGTGGCGAAGATTGAGACGATTTATAGCGCGTAGGGCCGACGCCAAATCAAAAGCAGATCCCTCGCCGCGCTCGGGATGACAAGCGTTTCATTTGGGAATTTGGGTACATAAAAACAACATGCCGCAGATACAGCGCGAAACTGGGACGTCACTATCGGAAATCAATATGGTTCCGTTTATTGACGTGGTGTTGGTGCTGCTCATCATTTTTATGATTACTGCGCCGATTTTGCAGTCTGGGATCGAGGTGGACGTTCCGAAGACGAAGACCGTGAAGGAATTGACCGAGCAGCGGATGGTAATCACGATTGACCGGGCGCAGCGCGTGTATCTAAACGACAAGCCGGTGAACATTCATGAGGTGGGCGCGCAAGTGACTTCGCAAATGAAGGACCCGCAGCATCAAGCCGTGTATGTGCGCTGCGACGAGACAGTTCCCTTCGGAAGCTGGGCCACCGTGGTGGATGCGCTGCGGCAAGCCGGCATTCAAAACATCAGCGTGGTGACCCAGCCACTTACCGAGCGCGCGCAGATTCAGTGAAATGGCTTCCCTGGCCGCAAACCCGGCACCTGACAACCTAAAAGGACCGCTGTCAATTTCGCTCGTGATGCACGCGGCGCTGGCGGTGCTGTTTATCGGCTCGGCGATGTTCTCGCACCAAGGCGAAGGGTGGGGCGGGCCGGGCGGCGCGATTACGGTGGGAGTGGTGGGGAGTTTGCCGGCGGTGCCGATGCCGCGTCCGGCGGTGGAAACGCCGAGCCGCGTGGTGGATGAATCGAAAGGTTTGTATAAAGCCGAGCCGCAACCGAAGCCGGTGGTACCGCCGGATGCCACGCCGATTCCAAAATTCGAAAAGAAAAAGCCGCCGAAGTATGTGACGCGCCCTTCGAAGGTGTTGGAAAATCCGACCCCACCTCCACCAAACGCCGTGCCGTACGGAGGAGGCGGGACGCCGACGGTGCCATACACTTCGTTTGCGATGGGCTCGGGAACCTCAACTCAGGCGGGGATGGGATTCGCGGGGCCAGGGGCGGGAAATTTTGGGGACCGGTTTTCGTGGTACGTGGAAGCGGTGCAACGGAAGGTGAGCGGGGCTTGGCTGCAATCCACGGTGGATCCTAGCATTCAATTTGCGCCGCGGGTGGTGGCGACTTTTGATATTTTGCGGAATGGGACGGTGACCAATATTCAGGTGACGCAGTCGAGCGGAAATCCGTCGGTGGATTCGTCGGCGGTGCGGGCGATACGGGATGCTAGTCCGATGCAGCAATTGCCAGCGGCTTATTCGGGGTCTAAGGTTAGCGTGGAATTTTGGTTTGATTTTAAGAGGTGACAGTAACGCCAAAAGATTTAACGCAGAGTGCGCAGAGGTGGGAGCGCAGAGGATGCAGAGAAACGCGACTGCGACAGACTTAAACAGAAATCATACGACGAAAGTTCAGACATACACTATGAGACCAAAACTAAGGAAGACACTTGTAATTTTTGCGATGTTCATCGTTGGGGTGCTTATTTGTGCGGGACCGGCTTCGGCGCAGGATTGGTTTAAGACTGGGACCGGGCTGGGCGTCAGTAAGGCGCGGTTGGCAGTGCCGGAATTTGCGGTACGGCAGGCCACGCCGCCAGCTTTCGAAAAAACATTTCACGATGTTTTGTGGGCCGACCTCGACTATTGCGGAATTCTTGAGATGGTCAGTCCGAGCTTTTATCCGCCGGGAGTACCGAGCCAGCCGAGCGACGTGAAATTCGCGGATTGGTCCGGAGCCCCGGCGAACGCATACATGCTGGCGTACGGCAACCTGACGGCGGACGGCGCGAATCTTGCGGCTGCGGGATTTTTGTCCGACGTTCGCAACCCCCAGGCCCCGATCGCGCTGCAGAAAATTTACCGAGGGCCGGCGACGGATGCGGGCGCGCGAGCGCTGGCGCACCAATTCGCGGACGACATCGTCGCGATATTGAGCGGCGGAGCGGCGGGAATCGCGCAGACAAAAATCGCCTACGTGAGCGCCAAGACCGGAAACAAAGAAATCTGGGAGATGGATTACGACGGGTCGAACCAACACCAGCTGACGCACCTGAAATCCATCTCGCTGACGCCGCGCTGGGCACCCGACGACACGCGGATTGCGTTTACATGTTACGTCCCTTTTCGCGGGATCGTATCGCCGCAGATTTGCATGTACTCGACTGTGTCGGACCGCTTGATTTCGTTTCCGAGATATCGCGGGTCGAACAGTTCTCCGGCATTTTCGCCGGACGGGTCGCAGATTGCGTTCATGTCCAGCCTGAGCGGGGATCCGCAGATATATGTTTCGGATGTGAGTGGCGGAGGGTTGAAGCGGATCACGTTCGCGGCCGGGGTGAGCACTTCACCCGCATGGAATCCGAAGACGGGGAAACAAATCGTGTTTGTAAGCGATCGGGCGGGGGACCCAGTACTGTACCTAGCGAATTCGGATGGAACCGACGTGCAGAAATTGGACATGCCGGACATGGGTTACGTAGTGGATCCGGCATGGTCACCGAATGGACAACTGCTGGCATTTAGTTGGCGACGACCCAGCGGCAATTTCGATATCTATATTATGGACATTGTGAACCGGCAACTCGTGGAACTGACACGGGATGCGGGGCGCAATGAACGTCCGAGTTGGGCGCCGGACGGGCGGCACCTGGTTTTCGAATCCACGCGCACTGGAACGCGGCAGATATGGTCCATGCTGGCGGATGGAAGCTTGCCGCGAGAATTGACGTACGAAGGCCAGAACGAATCGCCCAACTGGTCTCCGAAATAACGCAACAACTAGAGATTTTTACCGCCGAACGATGCGGCGAATGCTTCACTGGGCCATGTACACGAAAAAACCGGGCAGAGTAGATCGTGATTTACTACCCGCCGGGGGACTCGTGAAACCAAGAAGGAGGCAATCCATGGAAGTAAGCAGTAGTCGAAAGCTCACGCTCTTGCTGGGCGCGCTGGCGGTGTTTGTGTTTGTGGGCGGATGTAAAAAGCAGGTGGCCACGACTCCGCCGACGAGTGCGCCACCGGCGCCATCCGCGGCACAGCCGACGGTGACGTTGAATGCGGCCCCGAGCACGGTGAAGAGCGGCGACACGGTGACACTGACGTGGACATCCACGGATGCGACGGATGCGGATATCGAGCCGGGCGTGGGCAAAGTGGCATTGCAAGGTTCGACGCCCGTGAACCCGACCGAATCCACGACGTACACGATCACGGCGACAGGGCCGGGCGGAAGCGCGACGGCTACGGCACGCGTGACGGTGAGCGCGGGGAAGGAAGCTCCCGCGGCGAATCCGAACATGAGCGAATTGTTCGAGCAGAACGTGAAGGATGCGTACTTCGACTTCAACAAATCCGATATTCGCGGAGACGCGCGGGAAGCGTTGACGAAGGATGCGGAATTCTTCCGTTCGTATCCGACGTTGCGGGTAACGATCGAGGGCCATTGCGACGAGCGCGGCTCGACCGAATATAATATCGGTTTGGGCGAGCGGCGGGCGCAGGCAGCCAAGAATTACTTGATCTCACTCGGTATCGGCGCGGACCGGATGGACACAGTGAGCTGGGGCAAAGAGCGGCCATTCTGCACCGAGCACACGGAAGAGTGCTGGCAGCAGAACCGGCGGGCGCACTTTGTGGCGGCGCACTAGGGGCTAGGCGGATTGCAACTACTCGGAGCAGTAGGGGCGGGTTTTAGTCCCGCCCTTACAAATCCGAGACGCAAACGGCCGTGAAAATTGCCCAAACCACTCCCGACCTTTTAAACTAAGCTATGCTCATCCCAGGAGGTACTCCTATGCGCACAAAATCAGTTGCGCTGGCTGCCGCGGCGGTATTGGTGGGCGCCATCGGCGGATCCATGCTTAGCCCGCGGCCCACGGGCGCCGTCTCCAGAGAAATTATCCAGTTGCAGGAACAAGTGTCGCAGCTGCTGCAGGGGCAACAAGCTATGCGCACCGCCATTGACGCGAACAATGCTTCGATGCGCACGCTGGTGCAACAGTCGCTGGACTCGGTGAACGGACTGGGCGGGCAGATGGGTACCCTGCAGAAGAACGTGCAAGAGGCGACGGCCAACAGCAGCTCGAAAATTGACGCCATGACCTCGCAGACACAGGGACTTTCCGACAATCTGCAAGACGTACAGGCGCGCGTGGCGAAAATCGCCACGCAATTGAATGATATTCAGGGCACGCTGCAAAGCATTGACGGCCGACTCGCGGGTGGCGCGGCTCCAGCGCCAGGCGGCGCTTTGGCACCCGGAACGGGCGGAGCGACGGGCGCTCCGGGAGCCGCTCCAGCCGGGAGTGCCCCGCCGAGCGGGGCCGGCGGAAATCCGCCGGGGCAGATGCCGGGGATTTCATCGGACACCTTGTACCAGAACGCGCTACGCGATTTCACGACTGGAAACTATGATTTGGCGCGGCAGGAGTTCGGCGACTACGTGAAGCAGTTCCCTTCCACTGACCTGGCTTCGAATGCGCAATTTTATCTGGGCGAGATCGCTTACCAGCAGGGCGAATTCAAGGATGCCATCGCGCAATACAACCTGGTGTTGGAGAATTATCCGCAGAGTTACAAGCAGGGGGCTTCATTGCTGAAGAAGGGGCTTGCGGAGATTTCGTTGGGAACGAAGGCGAGCGGCATTCGGGATTTGCGCGAAGTGGCGCGGAGATTCCCGGGGACCGACGACGCGCGACGGGCACAGGCGAAGTTGAAGGAGTTGGGAGTCGCGACGACGGCGCATCCCGCGACGCGGTAAGGTTTTGGCTGCGGATTCGTAACAACGGCAGATACTCGGCGATCGTGTTCTACCGAGTCCCTACAGGCGTTCCTTCCTACGGTTTATTCGGCACATTAATGGCGCACTGAATCGCGCTTTCGCGCGATTCACAAAAGCCTGAGAGCCGGCTGGACCCGGTGCTACGAACCTGGTGCGGGCGTCTTTTCGTGACTTCAGAATCCGTTGGCTACCTCCTGTCAGGTTCAACTCCCCAGTAATCGCTGTATAGAATTGTTATGTTTGCGCGGCTAGAGTCGAGGCGTCGGTGTGATTGGAAATTCGAGGAGGATGCGATGCCAGCGAGAAAAGGATCGAGACGGAAGTACGGCGAGGCCGCGAGCAAGAGCGTGGAGCGGGCGATGCGCCGGGAGAAGCGCGGCACGTTGCGTTCGGGCAAGGGCGGCAAAGGCGGGAAAGTCACGAGCCGCAAGCAGGCGATCGCGATCGGTCTCTCAGAAGCGCGGAAGAAGGGCGCGAAGGTTCCACGGAAACAGTCCAGTTAAGCATCCTGAAAATTTCCGTGGCGCGTCGCTGGAGCGATCAAGCGCGGAGGTTGTCTGGCTGCCAATCGCGGATCAATTGCTTGATCGCTTTGCGTTCGCGCAGATTTTCCGCGAGGACTTTGCGGGCTAGGTCGGGAAGTTCCGCGTCGCTGGCGAACCGGAGTGCGACTAGTTGGCTTACCGTGAATTCCGGGATGCGCGGGCGTAATTCGGCCGGGAGCAGGTTCTGGAGACGCAACTGCATTTCCAGACGGATGACGCGATCCTGGACAGCGAGCGCGAACATGCGGGCGTAGAGAGCAAGTAGGACGAGAGCGGCTGCGACGAGAAATCCCAGGACGGCATGCCAGGAAAAATTTGCCGTGCGGATCGAGCGCACCAGGCCGAAGATGGACGAGAAGAGATTGACCGCGAGAATTGGCAGGATGACATAGTGGAACAGGGGAACTATCTTGGAGTGGTTCGCGAAATTTTGAGTTTGGGACATCGCTCGCCTCCTGTTGGTGTGGCTTTTACGCCGCGCGATTCTAGCAGAGTTCAGTGATCGTCGCTGCGGCAGCGCGGCTTTGGATTCGGAGCCTGCCTCGCTGATTGCACTGCGAGGCGGGCTCGCTTGAGCGACTGTTCTGATGCTCGCATTGAGGCGGCGGCTTCTTCATGCCTCGGGTAAAAAGGCCTCCGCACTCCCAGATGACTCCCGGCGCCGGTCAAGCGTGCTTGACTTCACGGTAGCGGCACGGTGAAAACGGGGTTGTAGCAAAGATTGCGGGTTTGGGCGCTGCGAAAAAGTCTTTGACACGGGCGATGCCGGGGGGTATACGGGCGCATATAAATGAGGCATCCGCGTTTGGGGATGCACCTAGGAGGAACCTTATATATGCGAGCATTTTTTGTGTACGTTGCGTTATTGATTCTTGCCATCGTTGCCGCGGGGCCGGTCATCGGGCTGACGGCCGCGGCTGGCTCACCGAACTTCGGCCCTAACGTTTACGTTTTCAATCCCAGCATGTCATTGAGCGCAATTCAGGCGACGGTGGACGCGGTGGCAACCGAACAGATTTCCAACCAGTTTGGGACGCAGCGGTATGCGTTGTTATTTGAGCCGGGGACGTATGGATCGAGCACCACGCCTCTCATCTTTCAGGTGGGCTACTACACCACGGTGGCGGGGTTGGGCGCTTCGCCGAGCGATGTGACGATCAACGGCGCGATCAATGTATCGAACCAATGCTTCGGGGCCGGCAACTGCATCGCGTCCGACAACTTCTGGCGCTCATTGTCGAACCTGACCATCAACGTGACCACGATTTCGGCTTGCACTTCGAGCGCTGAGTTCTGGGCGGTGTCGCAGGCCGCGCCGATCCGGCGGGTCCAGATGAACGGGAACCTGTTCCTTTTTGACTATTGCAGCGGGCCGGGGTACGCGAGCGGCGGGTTCATCGCGGATTCGACGTTCACCGGTGGCACCATTATCAACGCGACGCAACAACAATGGATCACCCGGAACAGCAATATTGACGGCTGGACCAACGGCGTGTGGAACCAGGTATTCTCAGGCGTCGTGGGCGCGCCGGCGCAGTGTTTCCCCAGGTGTCGCCATGCAGCGGGCCTTACACTACGCTGGCAACCAGCCCGGTGACCCGCGAAGAACCGTATCTGTACGTTGATTCCAGTGGGAACTACAACGTCTTCGTGCCGTCGGTGCAGCGGAATTCTTCGGGGACGACATGGGCTACCGGGGCGACGCCGGGGTCGTCCATCCCCATCGAGAAGTTTTACATTGCGCAGCCGGGGACAGTGCAGAGAAAATCAGTCTAGCGCTGCTCCTTGGCAAAAACCTGATTCTGACGCCCGGTGTTTATAACCTCAACAGCGCGATCGTGGTCCCTTATCCCGATACCGTGGTGCTTGGTATCGGTTTCCCGACTTTGATCCCGAAAACGGAAATCTGTCGATGATCGTGCTCGGCTCGAAGGGGATTTGCTCTCCGGGATGATTTTCGACGCGGGGCCGAAGAATTCTCCGGTGCTGCTCGCGTTTGGCAGTCCACTTTCATTCCTTTTTGATGATCAATGCGGCGGCTGACCCGTCGGCGATTCAGGATGTGTTCTTCCGAATCGGAGGAGCAGAGGCTGGCAAGGCGACGTCAGTTTGCTGGTGAACAGCAACGACGCTATTCTCGATGACATATGGGCATGGCGGGCGGACCATGGCAATGGCGTCGGCTGGACCGACAACACGGGCGACACGGGACTGATCGTCAATGGCGATAGCGTGACGGCATATGGGCTTTTCGTCGAGCATTATCAGAAATACGAGGTGATCTGGAACGGAAACGGCGGCACGGAAATCTTCTTCCAGAACGAGATGCCGTACGATCCGCCAAGCCAGGCAGCGTGGATGGAGGCACCTGGCATGGATGGCTGGGCGGCTTTCAAGGTCACGAACGCGTGAGCGGCTTCAAAGGATATGGACTGGGCAGCTACAGCTTCTTCAACCAGGGCGTGAACATCTTCGCCGCGAACGCGTTTGAGGTCCCCGTCACCCTATCGCCGGGAAGCATGCAATGACCTCTTCACGATATTTCTTAGTACCGCGGGATCCGGAGGCATCCTGAACGTGATCAACAACACAGGCGGGTCGTCAACCATCGCGAATCCGGATATGCCGGTCACCGTGGTGAGCTACCCGTAAAGCAGCATGACTAAACTGACGCTGTTTGGTCTGTTGCCGTACGTGATGCTAGTCACGTACGCCCTGGAGAGCCGTAGCCGCTGGTATATCTTGGCATTTGCTGAAGCTGCCTCTTAGGCTCGCATACGGCTTTCTTCAGGGTGCATGGCCCTTTGGGTTAGTGGAGGCTATTTGGTCGGTCGTCGCTATTCGACGATGGGCGAATTCAAAGTAGCCCGCTACCCCAGCGCGATTCGGGCGGCCACTCCAACGCCGCGCCGGGAAACGTCGCGGAATCAACCGTCGTCGCTTCGTCGGTTGCCGCGGGTCTTCAGCAACAATCGTTGCGCTCAGCCGCCCTCGGGCGTATACAGGAGCTAACCGAGAGGTTAAATCGTGGCGAACTAGAAAAGTACATGAACCAGTACGATCACCAGCACACCAACGTCTGGAACAAACTGCTCCATGGGGTCGGCATTCCGATCATCCTGGCCGGCGTCATCCTGGCGATTCTAACGTTCTGGCGGATCGGTCTGGCGCTATTCGTCGGCGGCTGGATTCTCTTGTTGGCGGGGCATCGCATCGAAGGCAATAAGCCCGCGTTCTTTCAGGGACTGATTTATTTTCTGGTCGGCCCGATTTGGGTCGCGAAAGAAATTAAGGACGTGATCTTCGGCGCTTCCAAAAGGACCACGACGGTCCGCTAGATCGCGTCGTTGCAATTCAGGTCATCGCGAAGATCCGCAACTCCGCGCAAAATTGCGTTTAGCAGCTGCGCGCCGGCAGCACCGGTAAGTGTAGTGCCCCAAAGTTACCTTTTCGCACAATTCCCGTTCCCTGGCTGGCGCGTGGCTCCTACAATGCTACCCTAAGAAATCGCCCTTGGGAGGAGTAGCGTGAACGATTCCCTACAATCGGCCGATCCCGGCACACAGAAACGCCGTAGCACGCGCATTGTGCAGGCCGTACCGATTACGGTGACAGGCACCGATGCGCTCGGGCAGCCTTTCAAAGAGCGCACCACAACGGTGATGGTGAATTGCCACGGGTGTAAGTACCAATCGAAACATTACGTTCCGAAGAATTCGATGGTCAGCTGGATATTCCGCGGCCGGAGGGTGGGCCGTTCCACACGCAGGGACGCGTCGTTTGGGTGCAGCGTCCGCGCACGGTGCGCGAACTATTTCAGATCGGGCTGGAGTTTGAAGCTCCCGGGAATTTCTGGGGCATTGCGTTTCCTCCGGAAGACTGGACGACTGGAGTGGACATATCCGACCGGCGACCTGACGGGGATGCTGGAACTGACGACGGCGGCCGAGCCGGCGGCTGGGATATCGCCGCAACCGTTGCCTCCGATTGGGCCTCCACCGATTCCGCTCCGACTACGCCGGAGAAAAGGATCGAAGCTGCGCCGCCATTCAAGATTCCGACGCCTCCAGCAAAGCCTGTTCCGGTCAATACACAGGTCAATACGCCGCCTGCGCCCCCGATGATGACAGCGAAGCCCGCAGCTCCGGCCGCGCCGCCGGTTGCGCCGGCGATTCCGCCTCGCGGCTGCTGCGCCAGGCGCGCCCACGGCTGACAGCAAGATACACGTGGTTCCGGCTCCTCTGATTGCGACTGCCGTACCTGCTGCGCCTGCAGTCCCCGGCGTGCCTGCGGATACGCAAGCGGCGCTTTCGCGGCAGATGGCGCGGATGGTGGCTGACGCAAGGAAACCTGGACAAGACTTTGCGGCGCGGCGCGGAACAAGCGATCACCGAAGAGATGACGGTGGTGCGCCAGCAGCTGGATGTGCAGCTGCACGAGACGGTCGAGAAGGCCATCAAGGTCTCGATGGAGCGCGTATCGGAATCGGCGGTCAAAAAAGTAGTGCAGCAGGCCGCGGACCGCACCAAGGAAATTGTGGAAGAGGCGCGCAAAGCGAGCGAATCGTCCGCATCGCAGCTGGACGAGAGAGTGCGCAACGCCGTGCAGCAGGCGGTGAGCCACGCTGCGGAACAAGCCGCGCAGCAAGCGGCGCAGCAGGCGACCGCGCTTAATCTGAAGCAGTCGGTGGAGGAAGTGGTGGAGCGGGCGTTGCGGGAACGCGAAGCGTCGACTCCTTCGCTGGAAATACTTTCTTCGCCCGAGGCGGCTCAGAACCATCTCGAACAATGGCGCAAGAATCTCGAGGAACCGCCAGTCCATCGCCAGCGAGTCCATCGAGCAGGCGCAAGCGGATGCTAGCACTGCCACTCACGCAATGGAACGCCGAATTTGAAACCGCTCTAACCAAC
>CAWIAM010000038.1:0-135188 GCA_963834215.1 uncultured Acidobacteriota bacterium
CCGCACGCGGGGCACGCAACGGGAAGTTCCTCTGCACCGCGGAGTAGCGTCGTGGCTGAACCCTCCGGTGCTGTTTGCGTTCCTGGCGTGGTTCGGCGGCACGGGCTATCTGCTGACACAGTATTACCGCGTCTGGTTTCTGTTCGGCCTATCGCGGCGGCAATCTTCGCGGGAGTAATCGGCGCTGCGATCGTGTCGTGGTTTTTGGTGAAAGTGCTGTTGCCGCACGAGACGATTTTGCAGGATTCGGATTACGAACTGGTGGGCACGGGCGCGAAAGTCAACAGTCCGATTCGCGAGGGAGGCACGGGCGAGATTGTTTTTTCGCAAGCCGGAGTTCGGTGTTGCGCCGGCGCCCGGCGCGAAGACGGCCAAGCGTTGGAGAAGGGCCGGGAAGTGGTCATCGCGCGAGTGGAGAAGGGCATCGCGTACGTGGCGCCGTACAGGAATAGTAGAAGTAGCGCACGCCCAAAGCGATTTTCGATATTGAGCGAATGGGCAGCAGAGCAACGAAAGTTCAAAAGGAGAACTACCGTGCAAGCAGTGACCGGTGTGTGGGTAATCGTGGGGCTGATGGTGCTGGTGCTGTTGTTTCTGATGGCGATGTTCGCCCGGATGTATCGCAAGGCGGGTCCGCACGAGGCGCTGATCGTTTACGGATTCCGCGGCACGCGCATCGTCAAGGGCGCGGCACGGTGATTTTTCCGATGGTGGAAAGCTGCCGCGAGCTGTCGCTGCGAATTGATGTCGTTCGACGTCGCGCCGCAGCAGGATCTCTACACGCATGCAGGGCGTCGCGGTCACGGTGGAAGCGGTGGCGCAGATCAAAGTGAAATCCGATCCGGAATCGATCACGCACCGCGGCCGAGCAGTTCCTCACCAAGACCGCCGGCCGAGCGCGAAGGCCTGATCCGCCTGGTGATGGAAGGCCATCTGCGCGGCATCATCGGCCAGCTGACGGTGGAGCAGATCGTCAAGGAGCCGGAAATGGTGGGCGATCGCATGCGCTCCACCTGCGCGGACGACATGAGCAAGATGGGCCTGGAAGTGATTTCGTTCACCATCAAGGAAGTTCGCGACAAGAACGAATACATCACCAACATGGGCCGGCCGGACGTCGCGCGCATCAAGCGCGACGCCGACGTGGCCGCCGCCGAAGCCGAGCGCGACACCGCCATCAAGCGCGCCGAAGCAGCGCGCGGCCGCGGTCGCCAAGGCCCAGGCCGATCAGGAACGCGTGCTCGCGGAAACGCTTCGCAGGCCAAGCAGGCCGAAGCGCAGCGCGACCTGGAAATCAAGAAGGCCGCAGTATCTGGAGACCACCAAGAAGCAGCAGGCGCAGGCCGACAAGGCCTACGAAATCCAGACCAACATCATGCAGCAGCAGGTGGTCGCGGAAGCCGGTCGAGTCCAGCAAGTGGAGAAGAGAAGCGCAGATCAAGGTGCAGGAGGCGGAAATCCAGCGCCGCGAGAAAGAACTGATCGCCACCGTGCTGAAGCAGGCCGAAGTGGAGCGCCAGCGCATCGAAACGCTGGCGCAGCCGAAAAGCGCGCTGAATCGCCGAAGCCGAAGGGCGGCGTCCGCCATCCGCGCGCAAGGCGAAGCCGAAGCCGAGATCATCTTCAAGAAAGGCGAGGCCGAAGCCAAGGCCATGAACGTGAAGGCCGAAGCCTACCAGGAATACAACCAGGCCGCGGTGGTCGACAAGCTGATCACCGATATGCCGGAGATCGTGAGGGCTCTCGCCGTCGCCGCTCGCCAATGTCGACAAGATCACGATCGTCTCCACCGGCAACGGCGACTGCGGCGGGCGCATACAAAATCACCGGCGACATCACGGAGATGGCGGCGCAGATTCCGGCGCTGTTTGAAACGCTTTCGGGCATGCAGATGTCCGAACTGCTGTCGAAAGTGCGGAAGATCGGCGACAAGGCGCCAAAGCCGGCGATACCGGGCGAGCGGCGCCTTCCGGTGATGTTCGCTGAAGACTCCAGGTGCGGCGCTCGCTCGCCGGGGCCGGGCGCCGCAGAAACGTTTGCCAGAGAATCTGGAAAGGAGAATGCCATGGCGTTGCTCGATCGTGTTTGCACTCTGATTCGCGCGAATTTGAACGACTTGGTCGAAAAAGCCGAAGATCCTGAGAAAATGATCAAGCAGGTTTTGCTCGACATGGAAAATCAACTCCTGCAGCTGAAGACGCAGGTGGCGGTTGCCATCGCCGACCAGCACATGCTGGAAAAAAAGAAAAAGGAAAATGAAGGGGCCACGGCCGACTGGATGCGCAAGGCCGAACGTGCGGTGGACAAACAGCAGGACGGTCTGGCGCGAGTCGCGCTCGAACGCCAGCGAAGCAGTCAGCAACTGGCTCAGAGCTACCAGGAGCAAGTGGCCGATCAAGCGCGCAGGTAGAGGGATTGAAGTCGCGCTGCGGAAACTGGAGCAAAAGTTGGCCGAAGCAAAATCAAAAAGAGAAATGCTGCTCGCGCGTCACCGCCGTTCGCTCGTGACAAATCGCGCCAACCGTGCGCAGCAGTCCATCGGAGACCCCTCAAAAGTTGCAACGTTCGGCCGAATGGAGGAACGAGTGCATCACGCCGAAGCCGTGGCCAACGCCGAAAAGGAACTTGCCAATGAAGATGTGGCGGAGCGCTTCGAGCGGTTGGAGAAAAATGAAGAAGTCGAGCGGCTCCTGGCGAACCTCAAGGAACGGCGAGCACTCAATCCCTAGGCTGCCTTCGCATCATCAACGCTAGCAGAGGGAGCCCCGACGAAAGCTAGGGAGGCGCTTGACGCGAACTTCAGGCAAAGCCTAGACTCTGCCCTGCGAGAGGGCAAAGTGGCGCTAGTGACCGGCGGAAGGTCTGGGATCGGCCGCGGCACTTTTCGCAAAGGCCGGTGCGAAGGTGGTGGTTGCGGCATCTTTCATGACCGGTCGGGCGTTGGTTCTGGATGGTGGATTCCTAGCAGGGCCCCATCCTCCGGGCTAGCTGCAGGTTGTTGATAACGGCGAAACAGAAACGCGAGAAAAAGTCGCTCCGGCAAGTTCCCGGAACAAGCGTGTTAGAATTAACATCAATGCGTTACGCGTGCCTGAAGGAAATTCTTGTCGATGTGCGGAGGTAAGGGTTGTCCAAGGTCAGCGTTCAAAAAATTACTTTCGGCGGCGAAACTCTGCAGGACCCGTATCCCATGTACGCTCGGATGCACGAGGGGGGCCACTGCATTTTTTGGATGTTGACGGCCAATGGGGGGCTTGGGCAATTTTCAGTCACGCCGAGTGTTCCTCGATTGCAAAAGACCCGAGACTTTCCGCGAAACGCGCGCAGCAGATGTTGGCGCTACTGCCGCCCAACAGCCAGTCCGAGTTTCGCGAACTGGCGCGAATGCTGAACTTGTGGCTGATTTTTATGGACGCGCCCGAGCACACCCGGCTGCGCAAGTTGCTCAATAAAGGATTTGCGCCTGCGGCGGTCGAAGGCTTGCGTCCGCAAGTGGAGGCCATCGTAGATGGCATGCTGAAGCCGTTGCAGCACGGCTCCGAAGTCGAACTCATGCAGCAGTTCGCGAACCCCATGCCGGTGCGCATCATTTCGGAAATGCTCGGAGTGCCGCAGGAGCTGCACGACACATTCGTCAATTGGTCGCGGGCCATCGCGGTGTTTCGCGGCAATCCAGAACGCACGGTGGAACAGGCGCGCGCGGCGCAAGATGCGCTCATAGCGATGACCGATATTTTCGAAAGGCTGTCGCGGAACGGCGCCGCAATAAAGGAAACGACCTGATCAGCCTGCTCATCGACATCGAGGAAGATGGCGAGGTGCTGACCGAAGAAGAGCTCTACGCGCAGTGTATTGCGCTGCTTTTCGCGGGACACGAAACGACGCGAAATCTGATCGGCAACGGCATGTACACGCTGCTGAAGCACCCGCAAGAGACTGCGGAGTTGCGCGAGAAACCGGAAATAATCCGCTCGGCGGTGGAAGAGATTCTGCGTTATGAGAGCCCGGTGCAATTCACAGCTCGCGTGCTTAAAGAAGATATGGAAGTTTGCGGCCAGCGGATACCGAAGAAATGGTCAATTCTGTGCATGCTTGGTGCGGCGAACCGGGATCCAAAGCAATTTAAGGAGCCGAATCAGTTAAACCTGAAAAGGCTGAACAATCAGCACCTGGCGTTCAGCGCCGGTCCGCATTTTTGCATTGGAAACCAACTCGCGCGGTTAGAGGGACAGATTGCGCTCCTGAATTTGGTGCAGCGCTTTCCGGAGATGAAGCTCGCCGGTCCGCAGCCGGAGTGGGCTCCGACATTTGGCTTCCGGGGACTCAAAAGTCTTCCGGTAATTGTTTAAACGCAAATCCATTTTTCCAGGAAGTAAGCGAATCAGGGGTCGGCAGGCAAACGCTGCCAAACCAATTCGATGGTCTGGATTTTTCCGTTCACCGCCATTGGCGGTGTAGCCAGCGTGATTCGATCGCCCTCGAATTTGATGCCGCGCACCATGTCCTTATTCACGTAGTTCTGAATCGACGAAATTTCCACGTGGTGGGTAACCTTGTCATTGCTGAGCGTGTATCGCCCGGCATAAGCAAGAAATGTGTTGAACGCCTCCGCCTGTTCTTCCTGCGGCGAGCGAGTCCCGCCGCCAAAAGAAAGTGGCTTTCGGCCGCCGTAGCTGATCAGCGAAGTCATTCTGCCGTCCGCGCCGTAGGTGAGAAAACCAGCAGGGCCAGGGCCATAGGGGGTTTCGATGCGCTCCCCAGTGGATGTTGTGCTTGAGGCGGATACCAGTTTCCATGTGCCTACAAGTTTTTCATTCGTCATTTGTGCCAAAGCTCCCACGCATTATCAGACCAAGAATATACGGGGATTCCAAAAACCGCCAACAGAAGAATTGCCTAGGAGTGAGCAGAAACGCGGCACCGTTTGCTTTGCGGGCTGCCGTCCAAGATAGCGTGCGGCGAGCGCTCCCAAGCTTGTCTTGTGTTCTTTTGCAAGCCGGGAAATCCAAACGATACAAAAATGCGTCGCAGGATTTTTCGCGTTAGCGTTTACAATTGGTGCACGGCTGGGGCGTGGTCCAATTGGTAGGACACCTCACTGTTAATGAGGACGGTGTTGGTTCGAGTCCAACCGCCCCAGCCAATCCTTGCCTTTGAATAAAAAGTAGTTGCCTCGCTCGACGCTTCCGTGTCCCCGGCGTGTACCTCACATGTAAGCGATTTGAATGTAGGAAACGATTCCTCTCTCTCCCGCGTACATTCACTTGATGTCCGGTAACGGCGTTTACTTGAGCGGCTCAAGCGGTCTCCTGTTCCACAGTTCTCCTCTTGACAATCAGTAGGAGAAGCGTATTCTTCCTCCTGACGCTTAGGAGGAATCGTGACCGACAAGCCGAGTGATCTGGTCCAAGGCACTCTGGACATGCTCATTCTAAAAATGCTGGCGCTCGAACCCATGCACGGATACGGAATCGCCGTGCGGCTCGAACAGATAAGCCAAGGCGTATTCCGGCTCAATGCAGGCTCGCTGTTTGTAGCCGTGCAGCGGCTGCAGCGAGATGGCCTGATCCGAGGCGAATGGAAGGCCACGGAGAACAGCAGGCGAGCAAAGTATTACGCTTTAACAGCACAAGGGCAAAAGAGACTCAACAGCGAAACACGAGAATGGGGAAGGCAAGTGGCGGCGATTGCCAGGATCTTGGAGACGTCGTAGGGAGCTTCCATGTCAATTCTGCGAAGCATCGCGGTCGGGCTGCGATCGCTGTTCCGAAAGGAGCAGGTCGGCCACGAGTTGGACGAAGAACTGAACGGCTTCCTGGAGATGGCGGCCGAAGAAAAGGTGCAGCAGGGCATGAGCCGCAAGGACGCGCTTCGAGCGGTGCGTTTGGAGCGAGGAAACGTCGCAGTCACAAAGGAAGTCGTCCGCGCTGCTGGCTGGGAATCTCTCATCGAGACATCGTGGCAGGATTTGCGCTTCGGGGCGCGTGTGCTCCGCAAGAATCCCGGTTTTACGGCCGTCGCCGTGATCACCCTGGCGCTGGGAATTGGAGCGAATACTGCAATCTTCAATGTAATCCAAACGGTCGTGCTGCAGCCCTTGCCCTTTGCAGACCCTGATCGGCTGGTCTGGCTCAATGGCAAGATGCCGCAAACGGACGACGCCGGGGTTTCTCCTGCCGATTTTCTGGACTATCGCGACGGGAACCGGAGCTTTGAGCAGATGGCAGGCATTTCTCAAGTGGTTATGGCCGGGCCTTCGAATCTCTCCGGCGACAAGCCCGAACAAGTGATGACGAGCCTGGTTTCTGCCGGCTTCTTTGACACTCTGGGGGTTCCTCTGTTGCTCGGGCGCGACTTCCAGAAGAACGACGAGGAAGTGAATACGCCTCAGGTCGTGATCCTCGGCAACGGCATCTGGAAGCGCGACTTTGGCGGCGATCGAAACATCATTGGGCACAACATAAGACTGGACGAACAAAGCCGGACAGTCGTTGGTGTGTTGTCGAGCGATGTTCCCCTGATAAGCCAGGCGCAGATATGGCTGCCGACGCCGCGTTTGCATTTTTTGATGCATTTGCGCGGAGGCCACTTTCTGAAAGTGATCGGGCGACTCAAGCCGGGCGTCACCTCACCGCAGGCCCAGGCCGACTTGGACGCTTTCGCTGGTCAGCTCGCCGAAAAGTATCCGGACACGGATCAAGGCTGGTCATTGCGGCAGCGCTCGTTGCGGGAAGTGTTGATCGGACCGGTGCGTCCGGTACTGCTGGTCATCTGGGCAGCGGCTGGTTTGCTGTTGCTGATCGCGGGCACAAATCTCGCCAACCTGCTTTTGGCGCGCTCGGTTGGTCGCCAGAGAGAATTTGCGGTCCGCGCGGCCTTGGGCGCGACCCGCATCCGCATCACGCGGCAAGCTCTGGCAGAAACCATGATCCTTGTGCTGGCGGGCGGCGCTTTGGGGGCGCTTGCCGGAAGCTGGGGAGTTTCACTACTGCGAGTGTTTGGTCCTCCTGATCTGCCACGACTGCAGGAGGTCCATGTCAATCTGCAGGCGTTGACTTTTGCTTTCGGCGTTTCGCTGCTTACCGGCGTAATGTTCGCGCTAATCCCTGCTCTGCAAATTGGAAAAGGTGGGTTCAGCGGACTGAAAGAATCCACACGGAATTCCGAGTCGGCCGCGCACAGGCGAATCCGCACCTCGCTGGTGGTTGCAGAAATTGCAGTATCGCTTATGTTGCTGGTTGGCGCCGGACTGCTCATCAGGAGTTTCTGGCTGCTGATTCATGTCGATCCGGGTTTCCAGACTCATCGCGTTGTGACCGCACAGCTCAGCCTGAACGGCCCTTCGTACAATGATCCTGCGAATCGCGCGCGTTTCTGGCAGGAACTTGAGGAGCGCGTCGCAAATTTACCGGGAGTCGAAGCAGTCGGTGCAACGTCCGAGCTGCCATTGTCTGGCCAACACAGCGACGGACCATTCAAAATCCCGGGTCACAGGTACGGACCGAGTGAATTCGATGACGCCTACTACCGCCAAGTGACGCCGGGCTATCTCGCAGCGATGCGCATCCCTTTGCTTGCCGGAAGATGGCTCGATCAACGTGACACTGCGAAGAGTCCGGGAACGTTGCTGGTCAACCAGGCCTTTGCGAAACGCTTTTTTCTTGGGCAGGATGTGCTTGGCAAGCACCTTGAGGTCATGGGAGATTCTCAGCCGGACCGCGAGATCGTCGGCATCGTGGGAAACATTAGCCACAGAGCGCTGAGTGATCCGCAGGAGCCCGAGATGTATGTGGCATATGCACAGTATGCTCCTCCTTCGATGAATCTCGTGGTGCGCGCCGTCGCTGATCCTAGCGCCCTAGCTGCTGCCTTGGAATCGACTGTTAGGGCGATTGATAAAGACGAAACGCTTTCCGCAATCAGGCCACTAGAGGACGTCGTTGCGTCCTCCGTATCGCAGCCGCGGTTTTCGTCTCTCCTACTCAGCCTGTTCGCTGCCCTGGCGGTTGCGCTGGCCGCGATTGGGATCTACGGCGTGATGGCATATTCAGTGTCCCAGCGGACGAACGAGATCGGCATTCGCATGGCGCTTGGGGCAAAACAGAGCGATGTGCTGAAAATGGTAGTTTGCCAGGGCATGAAGCTAGCCGCGGCGGGTGCGCTCATAGGCATTGCGGGCTCCCTTCTCCTCGGGCAGTTCTTGGCAAGCATGCTCTACAGGGTGACACCCAGAGATCCACTCACGTTTGTCTTTGTTTCGATTGGGCTATTTGGCGTGTCCTTGGTGGCAAACTACATTCCCGCGCGGCGCGCGATGCGAGTCGACCCCATGGTCGCGCTGCGCTACGAGTGATGCGTGGTTGGGGAAACGCGTCTGTGCCTAACCGATGCATGCGCCTCTCGGAAGGAATGGGCTGCTGATTAAGTTCCACTTGGACGTGTAGTCGCGCTATCGGAAACTGACCCACCATCGTCTCTTCGCTGGCATAGCCACAATGCTTTCTCTTCGCTAAACTCGTGCGCGACTAAACCCGGCGGGAGATCCTCTCGATGAAGAATGGCATGCGGCACATGAAACCGTTTCTTTTCGTGGCGGCTTGCTTGATGTTCCCTTGTTTCGTCACGGCGCAAACGATCGCGCAAACGCCAACAATTGGAGCCGTCGAGGCATCGTCTTCTCGAAAGACCGAACATGCCCGCGCCTCATCGCAAGCTACCGCACAGGCAGCAATGTACGAAGACTTACTCGAAGTAACCATCCCGCAACTCGAAAAGTTTTACGCCACTCACAAATATACTGTCACGCAGGTGGTGCAGTGGCATCTAGCCCGCATAGCGAAATACAACGGCATCTACCGCGCCGTTCAAACCCTCGATGCGCGTGGCGCTCTGGCCACAGCGGCTGCCGAAGACGCGGCCGCGGCGAAAAGCGGCGACAGCCTGCAGCGCGGCCCAATGTGGGGTGTCCCTATCCTTATTAAGGCGAACACCAGCGTCAAAGGTCTGATCACCACCGACGGCTGGGAAGGGTATTGCATTCCCGGTCATGAACTAATCGCGCCGAAGGACGCAACCGTCGTGGAAAAACTCCGCGCCGCCGGCGCAGTGATTTTAGGCCAAACAAACATGCCAGACTTCGCCGATAGCGATACCACTCGCAGCACCGCCTACGGGCGCACCGGCAACGCCTATGATGTCCGCTTCAGCCCGGGCGGCTCCTCCGGTGGCACAGTAACTTCGATCACTTCCAACTACGCCGTAGTCGGCACCGGAACGGATACCGGTAATTCCATTCGCATGCCTTCGGCCACCAGTTCCGTTGTCGGAGTTTTTCCCACGCGCGGCCTAGTCAGCATCGCTGGGATCGCGCCGCTCGATTGGCTGCTCGACAACACCGGTCCCATCGCGCGCAATGTCACCGACGCCGCCATCGCACTTGACGTCATGGCCGGAGAAGATCCGCAAGATTCGCGCACCGCCGGCTCCTCCGCCAAGGCTCAGCCGGGACCGTACACGCAATATCTCCGCGCGGATTCTCTGAAAGGCAAGCGCTTCGGCGTACCCGCTTTCATCCTCAACGGCACGGATACTCCTTTCCAGGGGATTCCCGGTCTCGGCGCAGATGCAGCCGCTGGTCGTATTCCGTTGCGGCCAGAAACTCGCGCGGCGTTTATGAAAGCAATCGAAGGATTGCGTGCCGCAGGTGCCACGGTAGTTTTCGACGATTCAATCCTGCCCGACAGCTACACGAAATTGGTAAACCAAGTCAAAACGCTGCCCTACATTCGGGAGGGAACGGAGAATTTCCTCAAGCAATATGGTCCAGCGCAATATCACTCCGCGGCGGAATATCAAAAAGAAGTCGGCTCGCCGTTGCCGGCTATTATTATCGGCGGTCCCGCCGCTGCTGGCGATCCCGCCACTCCCGCAGCCGCCTTGGTGCAAGCATTAATCGAAACCGATCCGCAGGCAGAAGCGAATGTCATCGCTCTGCGACTCCAAGCCCTCGATGCATACACCGAAACACTCGACCGTATGCATCTCGATGGCTTCGTATACCCCGCCACGCAAATGCCGCCTCCCGACGAAACCATGCCGCAGGATGGAACCATCAGCGGCGGACCACACAGCGACACGGGCTGGGTCAACGACCTCGGCGTGCCCGCAGTAGTAGTCCCCGGTGGTTTCTATGACGATGGCCTACCCTTCGGCCTGGAAATCTCAGCGCGTCCATGGAGAGATGGCGATCTACTAGGCTGGGCCTTCGCATACGAACAAGCCACAAAGCACCGCAAGCCGCCCGTCCTAGTCGATAAAGGTCTGCTTCCAGACGCGAGATAGGCCGGTGGCAGAACCTAATCTTTGTGGGTCGTGGCTTCAGTTTATCCGTCTTCAGCTTTCCCCGTTCGGATCTCCACTCTGGCCGTTGACTCAAACTAAGTTTTAACGTATTGTGCCTGCCATCCTCTGGGCCCCAGCAGTAACTCAGTATCTGGTTTTCTTTGCTATCGAAATCGCGACGTTGCGTTGGAGTCTTGTGACGATGCGCGAACTTCCCGTCTCAAGATTCCTCGACGATGCGCGTTTCGCAATCTTAAGTCTCAGAAGGAGAGCTGACATGAAATCGCAGCTGACAAAAGTCGTGGCATCATTCGGCGTTTTGATACTTGTCTTGATCTCTTCGCCCCAGTTCGTTGCTGCCCAGGGTCGCACCAAGCCGATCCCGCACCCCTTCGATATTCCCCAGCACGCCCCCGCGCAGGCTTCGGCTCAGTCCGCATCAAGCGCCGTCATAAATGCCAGAAATTCCACGAGCAACGCTAGCTCTCCGTGGACGCCGCTGACAAACCAGGCTCCATCGGGCCCCAATGGCGTTCAAATCATGATTCAATCCACGGACGGCTCAATCCTGGTACAGGCATATGACGGCCAGAGCTGGATGAAGTTGACGCCGGATGCTAAAGGCAGCTTCATCAATGGTACGTGGAGTACGCTCGCCTCGGAACCTGTTGCCCGGCTGTATTTCGCCTCCCAAATTTTGACCGATGGCAGATTATTTGTCGCCGGGGGAGAGTACAGCGGGCCCGCCCTGGTGCCAACCTGGTCGAACACCGGGGAGATCTACGACCCGCTTGCCAATGCGTGGACCCGGATCACTCCGTATCCTGATCAGCCCGGCTGCCCTTACATCTATTATGTTTCGGGGAACACCACGAGTGGAAGCGCCGAGATAACCGGCGTTTATCCGTATACAACCGGGCTTTTTGTGGGTGAGCAAGTGTTCGGCAACGGGATCCCATCCACGGCAACAATCGTGAGCGTGGACTCGCCCACGCAGATCACAATATCCTCACCCGCGTCGCAGACACTCACCGCCAACGTCATTACGTTCAATGCGTACTATCAACTCACTGGCTGCCTGGGAGACGACCCCTCGATCCTGCTTTCGAGCAGAAGAATCCTCGTAGGTGACCTGGTCAACGCCAACACGTACATTTACGATCCTGCCTTGAACGCCTGGAGTCCCTCAGGAACGAAGGTGTATCCGGACCAGAGCGATGAAGAAGGTTGGACGAGGACCAGCGAGGGCACCATCGTCAACTACGACCTGTTCCAGAGCATTGCCACAAACGGCAGCTACGCGGAGAAGTACGATCCCAAGACCGGGATATGGAGCGGCATCAGCCCCTCGGACGGCACCGCTGGGGGAACGATTCCGCAGTTAAGCAGCGTGAATCTCGGCTACGAACTTGGCCCGTCACTCCGGCTACAGGACGGGCGGGTATTTGAAATTGGTGCCACGCAGCATACCGGCCTGTACCAGCCTATTGGGAATAACTGGGCACCCGGACCGGACATCAGCGGCACGCTGAATGGAATCGCATCCCCGTTTGGCGCAGACGATGCGCCGGGGGCGATCCTGCCCAACGGCCATGTGATCTTTGCGGCCGATGCGGGCGCCTCTGGATTCGGGTCTTCGGGAAACATCACCACCGGCTCGTCCGTGATTACTCACATTCCCTCCACGGCGATCTTGCAGGTTTTTTGGAGCGTGAGCGGATCAGGAATCCCAGGCGGCTCTTATATTCTGAGCGTGGACTCTCGCTCGCAGGTGACCATCAGCAGTCCGGCGACATCAACGATCGCCGGAGATGCGATCAGCTGGGGCGGCACCTTCAGCAATCCCACGGAACTGTTTGAGTTCGATCCGGTGATGAACACGATTCACCAGATTACTTCGGCCCTGCCGGATGGCAACCTCCCATTTGAAGGGTCCTATCCCACGCGCATGCTGATTCTTCCCACGGGCCAGTTGCTCTTCTCCGATAGCAGCTCGCAGCTCTGGATTTACACCTCGGACGATCAGCCCAATCCGTTCTTCCGGCCTTTCATCACCAAGGTCAACTATCAGGGGCAGGGCACGTTCCGGCTTAGCGGCCTGCAGCTCGATGGGCAATCGTCGGGCGCTGCCTACGGCGACGACGACCAGATGGACTCCAACTATCCGATCGTTCGCATGGTGGACGAGCATGGGAACGTCTTCTACGCCCGGACCTCGAACTGGAGCAAGGTTGCCGTGGGCGCCGAAGCCGGAATCGAAACCGTGGACTTCACGCCCAATCCTGAAATAACACCCGGCAGGTACGAGCTCATCGTCAGCGGTGCCGGAATTTCTTCGTTTCCCTTTTTTATTGACATCAAGCAAGGTCAGGTAAAGCACTGGGGCGACTGACGCAACTGAGAGCCGATTGTGATCACGATCCGCAATTTGTAAAGAGGTGCAAATGAACTATTCAAGTCTCGCGCTGGCGGCGCTTGGCGGCACGATCGCGTCCTTTGCTGTTGGTTTCTTGCTGTTTTGGCTGGCGCCAGGTCTCATCGAAGAAGCCCACAAGTACCCGGCCGTATTCCGGCCTAAGGAAGAAATGAATAAGGTTATGCCAGTTGGACTCATCGCAACTTTCGCGTCGATCCTGGTTGTCGCCATACTTTTCGCAATGATACATCAGAGCGGATCTGCGATTGCGGCAGGCGCGCGCTTCGGCGTTCTCATCGGCCTTTTCGTCGTTTGCGGATTTGTGCTGCACAACTACGTGAACCTGAACATCGGGCTGAAGCTCGTTCTGGGGCAGGCAGTGGCTTACTTCGTCCAGTGGACGATCGTCGGAATCGTCATCGCTCTAATTTACAAGCCCCTCGCCACACCATAATCCTAAATATATCTGTCGTTGTTTCAGCAAGTGGCGCACCGGTTCACTAACCGCTGCGCCCGCCGTAAAGTTAGCGGCCGCCCGATCCTCCCCGAAGTCCAGCCCGAAGTGTCGGATGCCTTGAATTGCTCCCACCGCTCCCCTTCAGAACGAATACTTCAACGAGAACTGAATCAGCCTCGGATTTCCAATCACCTCCGTGATCTGCGCCAATGCACCATTGGCGGACACATCAGGCGCGGCCGGGTTGGCGAACGACGGGTGATTGAACAGGTTGAAAAAGTCTGTCCGAAAGCGCAGCTCTTGCTGTTCGCCGAACCTAAAACTCTTCCCCACGGTAAAATCTACGTTTTTTTGCGGCGGTCCAATGATGCAATTGCGTGGCGAATCGCCGTACCCGGTAGCATCGCTGTCTCCGCCGGTCGAAAGTGGCAAAAGCGCGTCCGGCGTATAAGCGGATGGCCTCACCCAACTGGGGATGCGTGCGCTTGGGCTTCCCGAGCTAGGCGCGTTCGCACAAGTGAGCCGCTAGTAAAAGTAGCGGTCGCTGCCGGACTTGCCAAAGCGTAGGCGCTTCCGCCCGCGGGATCCATGATCTTAAAAACGGTACCGGCCGATAACGGCTCGTTGGCTTCTTAGCACTCAATTCTTGACGCTTGCCGTGGCTACGCAGTAGCCTCCCTCTGTTCGTACCTTCATGTCCGTCGCAAACTACGAAGCAGCCTACGCAGGAATGTCCGACGATGAGCTTCTCCGGCTTGCTTGCGAAGCGTCCGGCCTTAGAGAAGAGGCGCGCCAGGCGCTGAATGGCGAACTAAAGAAACGAAAACTGACGCAAAGTGATGTTTCTGAGTGCGAACAGCGCCTCGCCGTGCTTCAACCCGGCGCGATGGCGGAAAATCAAGAGTATATAGTGAGGTCGTTCGCCGGATTCGGCACAGCACTCTACGGGAAGCGCGATTTTCATTCTGATGCTTCGTACCTGACCACGAAGTGGATAAGTCTACTTTGGATCCCGGTATTTCCACTGGCGAGTCTCAGGGTAGGGAAGTCGCGCCCTGATTGTGGAACCGCCGAACGGAAGGTGTCCAAGCACTACTTGGGCCACTACGCGTCGTGGACGACAGAATATTGGGTCTATTCCGAAGGCCCGATCAATCGCACACAGGTTTTCAGCGTGTACGCCTTCGTTCTGGCAATGGCCGCGATCGAAAGAAGCCCAGCATATTTATCGCGCAGGGTTGTCTTCGTCCTTTTCGGCACGCTCTGCATGCTGCCATGGATTCTCAGAAGCACAGCGACTCGGTCGCCGTGATTCTCTCTGCATTGGTCCCGGCGTCCGCCGCAGCGGACGCCGTCGCTGTCGCAGCCAGGCCCCGTGCCGGTCTCGCTGCAGATCACATCCCACCACGCTGCGCGCTTCGGGTTCGTTTGACAAAAGCTTCTGTAAATCGGAGAATGTGCCCGTTACCGCCTAGGTACGTAAGCCTTAGGAGACCCCAGCCTCCGTGCCACTGAACCGGGCCGATCATCCCCAGTTGCTCGAGCGTGGTGTGTCGTATCGCGCCGTCGCCACCTGCGTCCTACTTCTAGTCTTATTGGCTGGCTGTGGCGGGGGAGGATCCACCTCTACCAAACCACCTCCTCCGCCACCGCCGCCAGCTGAAGATTTCTCTCTGAATGTTCCGTCATCCATGACCGCGCAGCAGGGTGGCGCGCCACAGATGATGTCCATCTCTACCATTTTCAGTGGGGAAGTTACATCGACACTGACAGTTTCATTTCCGAATCTGCCGCCGGGCCTGACGCTGTGGCCGAACACACCAACGACCTTCGCGGTCAACCAGGGTACGACCCAAAATTATTTTCTTTCTGCGACGTCGGCAGCCACGCCCGGACAGGTCACCGTCAACATCTCCGGAAAACTCGGTCCCGTCAACCATTCGTATTCATTTCCGGTCACCATCACAGCTGCAGCGCCCTTTCACTTGAGCCTTTCGCCGGCACAACTGTCGCTCACCCCGGGAGTACCGCGGAGCGTTCAAGTCACGGTCGTCCCGACTTCCGGCCCTGTACCGGATGTGGCCCTGGCCACTACCACCTTGCCCGGGAGAGGCGACTTTTCCAGCCCGGTCATCACCGGCGCTGAGCCTGGTCCATTCACCCTTACCTTCAACGCAACCGTCGCCTCGCAGCCGCTTTCCAATTTTCCTGTTTTTATAACGGCCGGGACCAGCGCGGGCGATACCTCTACAGTTGAACTGCCAGTTTCCTTGACCGTGCCCTTTCCTCCGATCGCAGCGCCGACGCGCAGCACCGTGGTGCGTACGGACGATACTCCTACCGGGGTAGTCTACGATTCGGCTCGAAAACTTGTCTTCGCAGCGCTTCCGAACCTAAATGAAGTTCGCGTATTTTCCTCTACCGATTCCCACCTCGTAGCCACGATTCCCGCAATTCAACCGAGCTCGATCGACGAGTCCGCGGACGGCAGCAAAGTTTTCGTGGGCAGCTTTGGACTAATCACCACAATCGATCCCGACTCGCTCAGGTGGTCAAGTCCGATCCCATCCCGACGCCGTCCGGATCGGTGACCACCTCACCGGCTCAAGTCGTCACACTCTCCACCGGAAATGCGCTGGTTCTATCAGGAACACAGCTCTACCTGTGGGACTCAGCGACAGCAGTTACGACGCCGCTCAATCCGCAAGGCCTGAATGTCGTATCGCTGGTTCGAAGCGCAGATCGCACCGTAGTCCTGCTTCAAGGGACGTCGGGAGGAACCACAGGCGCGGCGATCTACGACGCACCCTCGGGGACTTTTGGCGCCACTATCCAAGGACTTGGCATAGGTTACGAGCAACCCGCCGCGGCGTTGAATCCGAATGGCTCGCAGATCGCCTTCATCACTCCCGGCGGCAGCGATGACACCGGATTCTTGGATTTTTACGACGGACAATTCAATCTGATCAATTCACAGCCGCTTTACAACCAGGATTCAGTGGGCCAATTAATTTACGGCCTCGACGGAAGCGCTCTTTACGCATTTTTTTGGCAACCTGGTGCGGGCGATGTCGGCGTAGCCTATAGCGCGACCACCTTTGCTCCCGAAGGGCTTTTCTCAATGTACGCCCAGGGCGGACCTATCGCCGCGGTGCCGTACGCGATCGACGAAACCGGTGATGATTTTTGGACCGGAGGGCGGCGTGCCCTATGGGAGCCTGGCGTTCACCAACGCCAGGTCATCCCGCGCCATGATTCCAGTTCCTCTTTGCAGACACAAAATTCCCTGAGTCGCGGCGACTGCCCGAAGTTGGGCACTACGATCGCTGGCATCCATTTCCCCCGGCTCCAGTCCTGAGTTTTCCAAATGTACTGTGCCTTCCGACTCCGTCCCCCTGAAGATGAGCGGAACAGGGTTTGACAGTGATGTGCGGTACGCCCTATTTGCTGGCGCCCCGCCTGCGTCGCCTGCACCGTATCGCACGACCAACGTTTCGGTGATCTCGTTCACCCAGCTTGACGCTAACCTTCCTGTAACTCCGCCAAACAACGCACCTGGACCCGTGAACCTCACGCTGACCCGTCCCGATGGATGGTATCAGGTCATTCCAGAAGGGCTGAGCTACGGACGACGGCCTTCTTCGCCGACCCTCTCGGCGTCCTCCGGCGGGTCAGACCACGATCAATATGGTCGGTTATTTTGACGTCATAGGAATCGCAAGCGTGACCATAGGAGGCAAGCCAGCCACTGTTCTCAATCGGGGCCGTATAACGGCAACACGGGCGGAAATTTTCCCTTGCAGGAGCTTCAGGTCACCGCTCCGGCAGGAATGGCAGGTCCCGCGGATATAACGATAACGACCGGGATGGGATCGGCGACAGTGTCAGGCTTCCAATATCTCAATAGCGCGCAGGTTTTTCCGATTACGGGAACTCTCAGCAGCATCTTCTACGACCAACCACGCCAACGCCTTTACATCTCGAACAACGACAACAATCGAGTGGAGATTTTTAATTTGAGCACTCAAGCGTTGCTCTCTCCATCTCCGTCGGCAACGCTCCCACCAACCTGAGCCTGTCCCCGGACGGCACGCGACTGGCTGTTTCAACTCCACCGACGGCACGATTTCTGTAATTGATCCGGCACAGATGAAGGTGATTCGTACTTACCCAGCGTATACGCCGCAGGATCGAACAAACTGTCAAGGAGCGACGCCGCTTGGATCGTCTGCGGCGACAATTGTGCTGCACCGAGAATTGATCGCCCTCGGATGTCCCTATGTCGTGCATGTTTTGAATCTGGATACGGGCGCAATCTCGTGCGCGGGCATCACCGGCTGCGATCCTACCGGCACGATTTTGAACCCGGTTTTCCCGCGGTGATTCCGCCGGCGGTGGTCGCCGCTGTGGCCTCCAGTGCGGATGGCACCAAAGCGGTGATGACCACCGGCTTTTCCCCAGTCTCGCTTCTGGACTTGACGAAAACACTCTGGCGGCGTCCGTCGGAATGGAAAACCAGGGAGAGAATGCGGCGATCGACGCAGATGACAATCTGTTTGCGGCGAACCTCGCGATTTACAATGCCGCAGCCGCGCCCGTGAATTTGGCCAACGGAGTCGGCTACTTCAATTTCGAGTTGGAAGGTGAGCTCGGTGGTGGTGAAGCATTTAACCCGTCGGGTAGCCTCTTATTTCTGCCGAGTTCCGGAGTGGATATTTTCGACGTGCATCAGGGACGGTTAGCGTTGCGCATCGCCTTGCCTGAGGCTCCCACGATTTCCATGCCGCCCTCGTTAGCCGTGGACGAAACTGGCACGAAGGTATTCATCCTAACCCGGTCAGGCCTGACGATCGCTCAGCTCGCGGTGGCGCCCTTGAGCATCGCTTCCGTGAATCCCGCATCCGGAGCAAGCGGGGCCACTGTCACGATTCGCGGCAGTGGTTTTCAGAGTGGCACCACCGTTTTGTTTGGCACAACTTCAGCAACCACGACCTTCGTCGACGGCATGACGCTCAAAGCGACCGTACCGAGCCTGTCTTCTGGTCCGGTGCGGGTCACGGTGACCAATCCGGCGGCCAACAATACTTTTTCGACGCCGCCTTCACAGTGAACTGATTTCGCAAGGTCGGGCCTCGCAGTTCCCGCCAACACCAATCTCCCGCCTGCCGCCGCCTAGCACCGTAGGCGCGACACAGCACGGCAGCAAGCCCCGCTCACAGCCGCTCGTCCAACTCGTCGTGATTCGCCTCTGCCTCAGTAGCGGCGTCCGCCGCGGCGGATGCCGTCGCTGGCCCGCCACCAAGCGATCCTGCTACCGCAACTCGAAGACCGGGGCAAAATCATATGGAGTGCGGCGGCGTGTTTATCCTGAGGGACGAAGGGACGTGCCTTTCCAGCGCGAAGGTCGCTTCGCGTGCAGTAGACCCGCTCCCAGACAAGTGGCACACGATGTCACGCAGTGCTTGCCGCCGCGCGACCAGCCTCATCATTTTGCATCGCCATCCGCCGCGATATCTCTCGCTGTTCTTTTCGCCAGGAATGATAGGATTCGATTGCTAATAGGACTGCTCATCACCGATTCGCCAATCCGGTGAGGAACAGGAGGCACCGTGGGAACCTTCCTTCAGGATCTTCGCTACGGCTTCCGGACGCTAGGTAAACTTCCCGGCTACACAATTATCGCAATTCTCACCTTGGCGCTCGGCATCGGTGCCAACACTGCGATCTTCAGTATCGTCTACAGCGTCATACTCGCACCCCTGCCCTATCCGCACCCCGAACAATTGGTCATGGTGTGGTCCAAATTGAACGGCGAGCGGAACAGGGTCTCCCCCGGCGATTTTTTGGATTGGCAGCGCGAGAGCTCGGCATTTCAGAGCATGTCGGCGTGGACCGGCGCCTCATTCGATCTGTCGGGCGGCGGCGCCATCGCCCAAGAGGTGGACGCAGAGTTACTGTCGCCAGATTCCCTTAGAACCTCGGGTGGCTCCGTTCATTTGGGACGGACCTTCCGTCCGGATGAAAGCGAGGCTGGCAAGAACCACGTCGTGATCTTAGCTAACAAGTTCTGGCAGAGCCGATTCGGTTCTGATCCGTCCATCGTCGGAAAGCAAATCCGCCTGGACCGCGAGCCTTACACAGTTGTCGGCGTGCTCGCTCCCGGCGAAATGGACCGCACCAGCGTGAGCGTCCTGATGCCCCTCACATTCACGCCGGAGCAGATCAACCACAAAGAACACTGGCTGTGGGTCGTGGCACGGATGCGCCCGGGCGTTACCGCGGCGCAAGCCGAGGCAGATATGCGCGTGGTGGCTCAGCATATCGCTGCCGCGCATCCTGATGACGAAAAGAATCGGACCGTCAGCGTCGAGCCCCTGCATGACGACTGGCTTCCAGCAGCCACCATCACTGAACTCTGGCTGTTCCTGGGCGCGGTCGGCTTCGTTTTGCTCATCGCCTGCGTGAATGTTGCTAACCTCATGCTATCGCGCGCGGCCACACGCGAAAGGGAAATCGCCGTGCGGGCCGCGCTGGGCGCAGGGCGTTTTCGAATCTTCCGGCAGCTTTTGACCGAGAGCCTGTTGCTGGCGATCGTGGGCGGCGCATGTGGAATCGCTCTGTCAGAAATAATTCTCCGCGGCATCCTGGCCATGGTTCCGGTGTACACCTTCCCAAATGAAGCTGACTTCCGCATGCACCTGCCAGTGCTCCTTTTCACGCTGGCGGCTTCGACTCTGGCCGGAATCCTCTTTGGCACCGCGCCCGCCTGGCAGGCCTCGCATTTGGACCTGAATGAATCGCTGAAGGGCGGCGGCCGCTCAAGTATGGCAAAGGGAAGCCGCGGCGTGCGCCGCGCACTCGTCGTAGTCGAGTTCGCGATGGCGCTCTGTCTCATGACCGGAGCTGGACTTGCCATCCGCAGCTTTCACAATCTGACGAACGAAGATTTGGGCGTCCGCACTGATCGCATTCTCACTTTTACGCTCAGGCCGTCGCCGCATCGCTTCTCGAATACAACGCAGATCACTGCCTACTTTCGACAGATCCTCGCGAGCGTCGAAGCCGTGCCGGGCATAACCCACGCTTCAAGCTCCGGAAACTTGCCGGACCGCCACGCTTTTGAGCTGCAATTCGGCATCGCCGGACGGCCTGCGGACCAACTCGGTTCGAATCCTATGTCTGGCGTCAACGTCATCTCACCGGAATACTTTTCCACGTTTGGCGTTCGCCTGGATCGCGGACGCGCTTTCGACGAGCGGGACGTTGCCGAAGGCGCCCAGGTCGCAATGGTCAACGAGGCGTTCGTCCGCCGATATTTTGCGAACGTGGATCCACTCACGCAGCAGGTCTTGGTGCCGCAATTTGATCCCTTCGCGGCGCAAATGGCCGCTCCAGTCGCACGACAGATCGTGGGAATTTTTCACGATGTCCGCAACATGGGTCCCCGCCAAGCCGATGTTCCGGAGATTGACGTTCCCTTTTGGCAGTATCCTCTGCCGTTCGCTGCTGTAGCCGTGCACACCAGCAGTGATCCTCGAAACGCAATCAAAGATGTGGCCGCGGCGGTGCAGTCCGTGGATCCTGATCTGCCTCTCACACAGGTTCAGTCCATGCAACAGATAGTCTCGCTGACGCTTGCAGGTGACCGTTGGATCACGGTGCTCTACGCCGGGTTCGGCTTCGCTGCTCTCCTGCTAGCGATATTGGGTGTGTACGGCGTGATGTCCTATTCCGTGACGCAGCGCACGCATGAGATTGGCATCCGCATGGCGCTTGGCGCGGCGCGCATGGATGTGCTGCGCCTAATTCTCAAGGAGGGCTTGCTTCTCGCGGGCATCGGAGTCGTCGCGGGGATTGCAGGCGCGTTGGTCCTCACGCGGCTAATGAGGAGTTCGCTTTTCGGTGTAAGCGCAACCGATCCCGTAATCTTTGCGGGCGTTGCGATGCTGTTGGTGGCCGTTGGCATGGCCGGATGCCTGGTGCCGGCACAACGCGCAATGCGCGTTGTGCCGCTGGTCGCCTTGCGTCACGAGTGATTCTGTCGAAAACCGTGTTCCATTCGGTGATTCCTCAGTGCGCCATTGCTCGCCTGCCGCCAAGCGATCCCGCTGCCGAAACGCGAAGACCAGCGCAAAACCATATGCAGTGCGGCGGCGTGCCGCCGCTTTTCCAGCGCAAACCTCGCCCGCATCCGATGCACTAAAAATGAAAAGGAGCTGGCGAAATCGCCAGCTCCTTTTTTTTCTACGTTTGTTGAGGCAGTGTCTAGTGCAGTCGACTTCCGGGCCAGTTTTTGACCAGGTTGTGAACATCCGGGCTTCCGATCCCTGAAGTCAGGTCGTAGCCCGGTTTCGCAGTGTATGTCGGCTCATAGCTGCCATTTGAAAGCGACAAGACGCCGTTCGTCGCGCCGTCCAAGAAACAATTGAACGTGCCGATCACTGCGCCCGTCGTCCGGTTCGTGAGCGGCAAGCAATTCACGTCGTTGTCGCCGAAGGTCACATCGTGGAATATGCAGCGTGAGCTGGCACTCGTGCCCAAGCGGGAATTGCACGAGGATTCCCCGACGAAGAGATTCTGCAGAGCATCCAAGGAGTAATATACGTAGTTCGGATTTCCGCTGAATCGCGTGCCCACGGATTCGTTGATCAGCGCCTGAACGCCCGCCATGATCGGAGCGCCGAACGATGTGCCGCCGAAGCCGGCCCATGTCTGCGGTTCCCCCGGAGTACACGGCGCACCGCCAGCCCCAGGAGTGGGATCGGAGTAGCAGATTATGTAGTAGTGGCCCCAAAGTCCGTTGGCCGCGAAGAATGTGATGTCGGGAATGTCGCGCACGCCATCGGAGGGAATGCCCCTGGCAAGGTACTGATAACCCGGCTTCGGATAGCCCTTACACGTGCCCCCGACAACTCCGTTGATGGCGGGCGTTCCACTGAAGCAACTGCTGGCGCCCCCGCTGCCTCCCGCAACAACCAACAGAAAATCCAACGACGCTGGCAAATTGTTGCAGGTGCCGCTGGGACCATATGGGACGGCAAATCCCAAGAAGTCGGTAAGCGGGACGTTCGCGCAAGAGTCATTCCAGGGCATCTCTGGAATATAGCTCTTCGCTGAATTGAAGAACGGCCCGTTGGTGGCGTTCCAGTAAGTTGCATTCTGGTTTAGGACGGTATCCGTGAAATCGGTTCCGCCGATGGAAACATTGTATTGCGTCGTTGTCCACCCGCTCACGTTCAGCCCTCTGGTCGCTGCTCCTCTGAACTGATCCGAGGCGTCCGCGCCGGAATCGCCTGCCGAAACATAAACGGACACGCCGCGCAAAACCGCCAGCCGGTAGAGTCCGTTGATGTAAGCATTGGAGCTGGCGCCGTCGAAGCTCTCGGATTCGCCGTAGCTGATGCTGATTACGCCCGGAGGCGGCGGGAAGCTGGTCAGCACGTTTTGAATCGCGATAAAGCCTCCAAAGTTCGCGTTCGTATCGGCGCAAGTGGCCAGGATGATGGCTGCATTAGGAGCGGACGCGCTGGACCATTCGACGTCCACGGCCGTTTCAGAATCGTCTCCGTTTACGCCTGGATCCGCGCAGGCGCCGCCATTCGCGGGGCTGTTCGATGGTTGCGGATGCACGGTCGTTAGCGAACCAAACGGGAAACGTGTATCCAGCCCAAACGTATGACGGAAGGTCGGCCAATCATCGGCGGAATAAAGATCGCTGTCCTCAACCACCATCACCGACTGGCCCTTGCCGGTAATTCCCGCCTGATACACCGGGTTGTAATCGTAGATCGTCGCTATATCTCCCGGCACCAATAAGAAGGCGCCGCCGCCTGCCGTCAACTGCGTTTGACGATGATTGACGAGATTCATGTGTGGGCGGAAGTCATTCATCGAAGTGACGCCAACAAGCGCCGGCGCAAGCGCAGCGGGAACCATGGGATCCCGCATGTTGGCGATGTGCATGGCGCCGTTCACCTCGATATTGTGGATCTCCGTATGAAACGCTTCGCGGATCGCGCTGGCCGGGCCGGAGAAATCAATCACCCCATTGGCGCGATAGACCGTGTTGACGGTGAACCCGTGCGATTCCAGCCAAGCGCTGACCATAGTCACATCCGCTTGCGCCGGGCCGAAGCGCTCCTCGATTTGCGCCGGGGAGAGCCACTGGTGATATTCGGCGGAAGTCGGGTTGTGGAGCTGTTCGATCAAAGCGTCGGCGTCCGCTTCCTGCTCCGGGGACATCTTCATCTGCAGGTACATGTGCGACAACTGCAGGCTATCCGAAACGGGCCCCATATCAAGAGCAGACTGAACCTCCGGCCGCGTGTTGCCGGCCAGGGTTACGAGGGCCTTTTCGTCGATGTTTTGCTTAATTAAGGTATGAGATGCGTTCGATTGTGCGTACGTCGGGATGCTACAGAACAACAGCAGCGCCACCGCACTGCTCAACCCCAAAGCTGGACGTGCCTTTTTCAGCATGGACCTAGCTCCTTTATTTATTTTTGATTTCGCGCCAAGTCTAGAGGGCTTGCTGGAGGCAAGCGGCTCGCCGGGAATTCCGCGGCAGAGTAGGAAAGTGTCAGGGCTGTACTGACGCTTGCGCGATTCCGCGGGCTTCCAAGCATTTCGACACCGCAAGAGCTACAACAGAATGACCGTTCGTGGGGACAAGCGACTCCCGGTCGGGTGCCTAGTTACACCACCCCTGAAAGATTGTCAATCGTGCAAATATTTGCACACTTGTACCCAGGTGCTGCGTCATTCCCGAAAGGAACAGCTTGCCGGCAATCAGACCTGCTGGGGTTTCCCATCAGAATCTGCTCAAAGACGAAACGGAATATCAAACCGTAACGTCTCAAGAACGAACACAACTTTTAGTGAACTGGTCGGCGGCAGTCGCTTTCGGCCCCTGCAAGATTGCAAAGTCCTTTTTGGAGAGTGTAAGGTTTCGCGCTGTAGGTGTGTCCACACTCGGAGGCGTTCCATGAATAAGCGTTGGTCCGTTTTGTGTCTGGCTGTTTTTCTGGGAGCGTTGCCCGCTCTAGCGCAAGATGAAGCCGCGGCGGCGCGAACGGGCGCAGGGTGCGGTCCGAGCGCGGGAATGTTCAACGTACAGACGACGGATTTGCATCACCCCGTTGGGCAACCGGAGCAGGGCAAAGCGCTGGTGTACTTTTTTGTGGACTTTGTCACCTCTCCTACGATGCGGGTGGGCGTGGATGGAAATTGGGTCGGAGCGAACGACGGCAAGTCCTATTTCTTTTTTCAGGTCGCGCCGGGAGAACACAATATCTGTACGGAGTGGCAGTCGGGAACCTTTAAGAAGTCTTCCGAGCGAGTGGGAGAAGCAATACACCTGACGGCCGAGGCCGGAAAGACCTATTACCTGCGGCTCAATTTCGGCTACCAGCGCATGCACCTAGAACTGTCGGACGAGGCGGAAGGAAATTTCTTGATTGGCTCGTCGTTGTACGCCACATCGCAGCCAAAGAAAAAGTAAGCGGCAGTCTGCAAAGAACTCGTATCGCTCCCCTCCATCGGTAGTGGGTCAGGTTCCGACCGCTGCGCTACACAGTCATCCCCTCGGGGAAAAACCGTGAAAAGAAAAGGAGAAGAAACGGTTATGCGCGCGGCGTGTGGGTTTCTGCGCTCGTTCACGCAACGCTCGACGCTATTGCCTCTCGTTTTGCTGGCAGCAGCGCTAACAAGATGCCTCCGATCACAATAACAAAGACCACATCGGTAAAGTCCCTGTGGACGCCGTGCATCCGGTCTTCTACGGTCTGAATTCCCATCACCACGCCATGAAAGATGTTCCAGCAAGCCGCTAGAGCAATCATCGAGCGATGCTCGGATGGTCTCCTTGCGGCCATGAGTAGAAAGGCCCCGACCGTAATAAAGAAGCTCAGAAACATCGGGCCGTTTTCGTTCTTCCCCTCCAAAATCCAGCTGGAATGCCACAGATCCTTAAATAGAAGATAAATCAGGGACACATTGAACAGCCCCACGATCACCAGGACGATCTGCGTCAGGCGTTCTCTTTTCACATTGACCTCACTTGAGCGAATTTTGTTGCGAACGCAGCAGCGGCTCGCGCAGAGGATTCACAAACTAGCGCACAAGAAAGCAAAAAAAAGTCTGCAATGCCGCTGCTGAGCCATCGCGTGCAGATACTCAAGCCACAGTCAACCGTCGTGAACAGGCGTTCTCGCAAGTGACCCGGTTACTTGTAATAGCGCGATTTATCGTCAACTACGCGATAGGCAGCCCAGTATGCGGATTGCCGACGATCCGCTCCGAACGAGCTGCGGCTTCAGACCCTGACCAAGTCCACGCTTCCCAGATGATGATCGAGGTGCACACAGTTTCGATCGTTGCGAAGAACACGTATGCTGGAAAAGTGGGGTCCCGAAAGTCACCGTTAGTCAGAGGCAGAACGAAGGTGAGGAAACCGTTTACGAGGGTCATAATGAGACCCGCGATGATATTCGCCAGCCGGTTCGCTCTAAACGGAAGCAGTCGAGACGCCGGAATCATGGCGATGGGTATTTCCATCAAGACCGCTGAACCCAGCAGAGCCCATTGGGGGAGATATGGGGCTGTATTCGGCGAGCCAACGAAAGCGAACAGAGCAAGCACGTCCGCGTACAGGTAGTTTAATAACGCGAAGATCCAGAATAGAGACAACCGCTCCTTTGTGTCATGCATGTCAACCTCCTACGGAAAGGCAATGCAAGATCTGAGCTGCGGCTTGGAGCTGCCAAACGGTTGATACCGCATGAGCAGCGCAGAAAGCGCGTTGAGGTCGCCTCGTCGAAGCTGGGCAAATTCACTTTCCACGCCCACGCTCGCCTCCCACGTCATGTGCAAGCTGCCTATCACATCCGTACTACGAATGAGGCCTGAAAAAAGACTCATCCCTTGAACGTCGAACTGATTTCAATTCAGATGTCTGGGAAAGACTCTGACCCGGATATTTCCATCCCGAAGCAAGCCAAGGCGGAGTACGGCAAGTTGCAGTAGCGCACTGATTTAGGGCTTTACGGGCAGAGCAGGTCTCCCAACTGTTGTAAGCAGGCGTTATCACAACTAACCGGGTTTACTGTGAAAACAAGGTTCTCAGATAAATGTCGAGAACAGGGATTATCACCACCTGATCGGCTAGTGCCTGATTAACGCTGCCAGCTCAACCGGTCGACGCAACACCACGTAGCGGATTGATTCGACAATGCTTCCGCGGGAGAACCGTCCGTTTGGCTGTATTCGGTCAAAACCCAGCCAGGCAAGCCTTCCCGCGGATCTGGCCCCTAGCGAGCGATTTTAGCTTTTGTTTTCAATGCAACGTGGGTTCGAGCTTAGTGTTGCGTCGACCCATTGAAACCACCGCCTTTATCGGAAACTGACCTAGTACCCCTCTATCCACCTACTTGCTTGGCCGCGAACCGGCGATCAGAATATCCACCAGCCTTCTGGCGCTTTGCTTCCAGTCGGGGCTGGACGCCACGTTGGACACGCCGATCAACGCACGCAATAGATCGAACGGCTCGAGGTCTCTACGTATATCGCCGCTCGCGATCGCGCGTTCCACGAGTGCCTCAATCGCCCCTGTAATCTGAGTGCGCGAAGCCTCGTACACCTTGGAGGGACCTTCGACGAGCGTATTCAGCGCAGGAGCGATGATCTGCTTCGTCGCGATGTAATCAACGAACAACAACATCCAGGCCCGCAACGCTTTAACCGGCGGCATCGCCTGCGCAAACTTCCGCTCAGCCGCGGCTAATCGTTCAACCTCAGTCCGATAGACCGCCTCCAAAAGCGCATCGCGAGTAGGGAAGTGGCGATACAAAGTTCCCGCTCCGACGCCGGCCTGCTTGGCGATATCGTCCAGGCTGGCGGTCGCGCCGGACCGCGCGAAAGCTTCCTTCGCCGCCTCCAGAATGCGCTCGCGGTTCTGTTGTGCATCCGTGCGCAGCTTTCGCCGCACTGGCTTTGAACGCTTCATCGGCCACACCCACAAAAAACTTGCATCCGGAGCCTGTCTCCGGTTATCTAAGCCTATTGCGGAGACACTCTCCGTTTCACCCGTTGTATCGAAGTCCCGGCGATTCGTCAATATGCATTGCGTGAGTGAATTCGAGCGCCGCCGGTACCAGGAGGAAAACGATGGTCGAAGTGTTTGGAGCAACCTCAACAACAGAAGACGTTTTGTCCGGCGTGAACCTGCACGGCAAACGGATCCTCGTCACGGGCGTTTCGGCGGGGCTCGGTGTGGAGACGGCGCGCTCTCTTGTCGCGCGCGGCGCGCACGTTGTGGGTGCGGCGCGGGATCTGAAGAAGGCCGAAGCCGCGACCACCCAAGTACGAAAGGACGCCGCAGCCCACGGTGGGAGCTTCGAACTGATTGAGCTCGATCTCGCCAGCCTCAAAAGTGTGCGCGCCTGCGCTGACAAACTGCTGGCACAGCGTCAGCCCTTCGACGTGGTCATCGCCAATGCCGGCGTGATGGCCACGCCGTTCGGCAACACGCTGGACGGCTTTGAAACGCAGTTCGGCACCAATCATCTGGGCCACTTTGTCTTTGTCAATCGGATTGCACCTCTGATCCGCGCAGGCGGCCGGCTGGTCATGCTGTCTTCCGCAGGGCACCGCTACTCCAACGTTGATCTCCAGGATCCCAACTTTGAACGGACGCCTTACGAGCCTTTCGTTGCCTACGGCCGATCGAAGACCGCGAATATCCTCTTCGCCGTTGCTTTCGACGAGCGCCACCGTAAACGTGGTGTGCGCGCCGCGGCCGTGCATCCCGGAGGCATCCATACAGAACTCGCTCGCCATGTCGACCCGAATCGCCTACAAGGCATGATCGAACAGATAAATAAGCAGCTCGCGACGGAGGGTAAACCGCCCTTCAAGTTGAAGACGATTCCTCAAGGTGCCGCAACATCGGTATGGGCGGCTGTAGTCGCTTCTGCCGACGAGATCGGCGGCCAGTATTGCGAGAACTGCCATATCGGCAACGTCGTTCCGGACGGCGCGAACATCAGCGCCATCACCGATGGCGTCCGCGGATATGCACTAGACCGCAAGAACGCCGAGGCGCTCTGGAAGAAAAGCGAAGAACTAGTCGGCGAGTCCTTCTAGCGATTTAATATTCCAGCAATTTGCGTGAGGCGGCTCTGAGCCGGAAAGTTGGGAACGCCGGTTGCGATGGCGTTCCCGCTCAGCTAACAGCGGCGGATCCTGACGCATGCTAGCGGCGTCTGGAAAATGCTGCAGATGGGGTTGAGTCCGAGCCCGCGTCGCTTTCCTTGAGGTCCATGCGTTCAATCAGACCGCTCGCGATGGTATAAACGTGCCAGACTTCGCTATCAGAAAGGACATCGCCACCAAGGCTTTTCACGAGCTGATGCACTTTGACGTCGGTAATCCCGCCTTCCTGCTCGATTACCTCAAGTGGTTCCACGTGAGGATCAAACTCCTTCCACTGACGGGTCCAGTAGGCGCGAATCTCTTCTTTCCCGACGACACGCCCACCTTCCGACGCCTTGGGCCAGCTAACGTTCTCACTCATGAGCGCCAGGGCGCTGTCTATATCCCGATCATTGAAGGCAGAGTAGGCCTGAGCCATGAGTGTCCGTGTGTTCGCCATGAATCCTCCGGAGCACTTATGCATACTGTACACGTAGATGCATGAACTGCTCTGCGGGGCGGCATAGGCCGGAGCGGAAGAGAGTTCGGCGGAAATAGTTGACCTAAGAAATTCACATTCACGAATGAATAAAACTCTGAAGTAATTATTCGAGCACCTAAAAGGAGGCTTTTTCATGTCATCGCAATTCCCGATCCAATTGGCCGTCACCTTCGCCCTGGCCTTTTCTCCAAACGTCTTTACGGCGAGAGCCCAACAGAAACCGCTCACCTCCGACCAGCAGCAAGTCGTGGATACGGTGAGCACCGTATTCATTGCCGCCCGCGCGGACGATGTTGCTAAATTCGACTCCGTCATTGCCTCGGACTTTTACATTTTCGATAACGGCGCCCGATTCAACGGCGACTCCATCATGGCGCTCATCAAGGCGCAGCATGCCGCGGGCAAGCGTTATGAATGGAATGTGACCGAACCCGACGTCCACGTCAGCGGCAACACAGCCTGGATCGCCTACGTCAATAAAGGCAGCATCTCCGACGCCGCAGGCACCGTGAACCAGGACTGGCTGGAATCCGCCTTCCTCGAGAAACAATCCGGCAAATGGAAAATCCTCTTCATGCACAGCACCCGCGTCCCCATAGCCACTCAAGCCAACCAACACAAATAACCTCAAAGCTCCAAGCGATCATCAGCGAATCGCCCAAGATAGAGCGTGTGCAGCGCGGTGGCATCGCCGGACCGTCCTACGATCGGAACTCGTACCGCATGGTAGAATGCCTTATGATTTCAATCCTGGAACTTGAAAGAGCCGTTCCGGCGGAGCTGGCGATTCTTTGCCAGCGTGTCGCCGATAATCCCGGCGCTTATTTGGCGGATGCAGCGGACGAGGCGTCGAAACTGAAGTTGGAGTGGGAAAAGCTGCAATCGCCGCCAAGCTTAAACGGCGCCATTCAGCGGAAAATTGAGTTGCAGAAAGATCATCTCGGAAGACGCATGGTCAAATTTCTGGCGGGAGTTCTTTAGAACGTCCACAGTAAATGACTATCATGTAATCGGCAGTCTAACCTCCGTGCCGCGTTTGCCAGCGCCTCCGCATCGGTGTTTTTTCCAGTGCTGTTCTAAGGCTTCCCGGGCAGCGCGGGCTTTCAAACGCATTTCGTCCACGACCTTCTTGGCGTCCGCAAAACCCTCGTGCTGTCCGGTAAGCATGGACAAGTTATCAGTTGCCTCGAAGTGCTCATGCGTGGCTTCAGCAAACTTGTCAAAGAGGCTGTCGGCGGTTGGACACGGCACGTCGGATATCATAGCAGGGATGGTATAATCCCGACCGGGGACCCTGCAATGCCACACTCCGATGCGCAATATAGTCTCGACGAAAAGTTTGATTGGGAAATCCGCTTTTATGGGTGCTTGTTATTGGCCCACACTGAACTTGCCGACCGGGCTTCCAAGGCCGCAGGCATTCTCTCCCAACGCGTCAGCCAATCCGTAGGCCGAGTAATATCGGCTGCTGAACAGGAAGCTCTTGACGATGCCCATCTGCACTTGCGAAAAATTCAAGTATTGCAACTTGGTTTTCCTGAGGTTGCCGGTGAGTTCGTCGAAGACCATTCCTTGGTGTCAAGAAACAATGAGATTGATCAGCCTTCGCGTGACTCCACGGGCAGACGGACGCCTTTGAGCGAACGAAGGCATTTGTGGAAAATTCCCGCCGCGTAGCACTCCGCCAATCTTTTTTTGGTGACGTCACCCTCTAGCCCAATTACGGATATCTGATACCTCTTCCCGCCTACTCCTTCACATGCGCCAACGGAATCTGCGAAAACAATTGCAGATCGACGATCATATTAAGCCGCCGGTCCAACTGAAAAAACGTCGCCGCCTTCCTTCCTGGCAACACCTGGCTTACCACCGGCACATACTTCAAGCGCAGCGCCTGCGCCTGCCCGTCCGTCTCCAGCCAGCTCCGCACATAAATCAGCGCATCCTGGTCTGACATCGTTGCCCACATCTCCGCGTACTGCTTCAATAGCGCATACTTCTGGTTGTTCACTCCTTGCAAGTCCTTCACGTAATGGTTGTAGACCGGCCAGAACTTCTGCCCCTCCGCCTCCGACAGCGACATATTCTGCCCAATCACCTGCATTTTCATGGCCCGTAAATCTCGGCGCAGCAAAGTAATGTCCTCGTCCGACACCGTCGGGCTGATGACCCTCTGCACCGTAACTTGCTGCTCCTGCGCCGCCTCCGTCCCAGCCAGCCCTGCACCCAACGCCGTCGCCACCACCATGCCCGCAACAAACGCCCCGACCAATCCCGCCGCTCCCGTCATTTTGCGCTTCATAAGTTTTCTCCTTACCTTGGTCCTCTTGCCACAAAGAGCCAGCGAGAACAGCAAATCCGGGTGCATGTTAATACAGTTGGGCCGGTAATGGATTACTGCCAGGCGAGTGGCGCGCGCTTCACCCACCGGTGCGCCCGGCGGGAGTGGCCATATTCGCTTAATCAGATAGCGACCCACAGATGAATGTTACTAACGCGGCCGCCCTTGTATATAATCCGCTCACCATGCCAAACCAGGAAACGCAGTACGAGGTAGCCGATCGCATCGCCACCATTACGCTCAACCGCCCGGACAAACTGAATGCCTGGACAGCCATAATGGAGCACGAAGTGCGCGCTGCAATAGCCGCGGCGGAAAATGACGAAAATGTCCGCGTCATCGTTTTGACCGGCGCCGGCCGCGGATTCTGCGCGGGCGCGGACATGTCGCTGCTGAGCACCGTAGCGGAAAAGGGAATCAACGCAGCGCAACGCGCGCAAGCGGTCCAGCCTGCCGGCGGGCTAGCCGAGGGCATCCGCGCGGATTTTCAAAAGAAGTATTCGTATTTTCCGGCAGTCAGCAAGCCCGTGATCGCGGCCATCAACGGTCCCACGGTCGGCTTGGGACTGGTGATTGCCTTGTATTGCGATTTACGTCTCGCTTCCGATGCGGCGCGCTTCAGCACGGCATTTGCGCGGCGGGGCTTGATTGCAGAGTACGGCCTCGCGTGGATATTGCCGCGTCTCGTGGGCCACGCGAACGCGCTGGACCTGCTTTTTTCCGCCAGGATGGTTGATGCGGCCGAAGCATTGAGAATCCAACTCGTCAATCACGTTTACCCGCAAGAAACGTTCCGTGAAAAAGTGCGCGAATACGCCCTGGACTTGGCATCCAACGTCAGCCCGCGCTCGTTGCGCGTGATCAAGCGCCAAGTCTACGACGCCATGTTCCAACCGCTAGCCGAATCCTTCGAAATCTCCGAGCGCGAAATGTTAGCAAGCCTGCAGTGCCAAGACTTCAAGGAAGGGGTAGCCCACTTCGTCGAAAAGCGCCCCCCAGTCTTCACCGGGAAATAGCGTAGCAGTAGTGATACAGGAATCTCATCAAATGACTTTACTGCCGCCCAATCGCATGTGATAGCGCGGCCGGCAATAATCCGAGCGTCGCCACTAACATCGTCATCATGATCGGGCGAAGCCTTAGCACAGCGCCTTCGATCGTCGATCAGCGTTGAGAAAACGCCGGGGACGAGTCTGCCCAGGACGACGTTATAATGTATAGCTCATGGATGGTCATAACGTATCGGTGCGCAGTCATTGCTTGTCGCCGGCGCGAGCCAAAGTGGGCGCCCAAGTGGCAATTGACGCGCCCCTGGTCCCCACCGCATACGCCCGGATGTTTCCTGAGTTACCGTCGTTTCAGGCGGATGAGCAATTCCTGCACGCGCTCGGCCGCGCAGGTGGTATCTGCGATTGCGGGGATACCGATGACACTCCCGACTCGCTAGGCGATGCCGCAGCCGGATGGCCGATCTTCGGTCAATTCGTGGCTCACGATATTACGGCTGACCGATCCATTTTGCGCGATCACGCCAATACCGCGGAATTGCGCAACGCGTGCAGTCCGCAAATCAACCTTGAGTGCCTGTATGGCGACGGACCGACGGGCAATCCATTCCTCTACCAACGCGACGATCCCGCGAAGTTCCTGCTCGGTGCCGAAGGACTCGACCTCCAACGCAACGCGGACGGCATCGCGATTATTGGCGATCCGCGGAACGATTCGCACATGCTGATCTCGCAATTGCATCTTGCAATGCTCAAAGCTCACAACTCGTTCGTGGACGAAGCGCGGCTCGAGGGCACGCAAGCCGACCTCGTATTCGAAGCAGCGGCGCGGCAGTTGCGCTGGCACCATCAATGGATCATTCTCCACGAGTTTTTGCCCGCGGTGGTGGGACAGGCGCTTGCCGATCAAGTGCTGCAAGAAGGGCCGCGATGGTTTCGCCCAGGACACAGCGTGTTTATCCCACTCGAATTTGCCGACGCGGCCTATCGCTACGGCCACGCTCAAATTCGCCACCACTACCGGCTCAACTTGCAGACGGATCCCGTGCCGCTGTTTCCTGATCTTCTGGGATTCCGCCCCGTACCGCGTGAATTCGCGCTCGATTGGACGCTCTTCTTCGACGCACCCCGAGCGGCAACTGCGCAACGCTGCAAGAAAATAGATGGGAAGCTGGTGCGCGCGCTCATCGAACTGCCCGTAGCCGTCACTGGCGAGTGCGAGATCGAAGACTATCACTCGCTCGCCGTCCGTGATCTGCAGCGCGGACAGGGCGTCGGGCTGCCGTCTGGCGAGTCAGTCGCGCGTCACATGGGAATCGCGCCGCTCACCGCGGAGCAGGTTGGCATCGCTGGGACGGGTTGGCGCGGCGAGACTCCTCTCTGGTACTACATATTGCGTGAAGCCGACGCATGCACCGGAGGGAATCTCCTCGGTCCCGTTGGCGGCCGAATTGTCGCCGACGTGCTTGTTGGACTGATCGATGCGGACCCGACATCATTCCGCCACAATAGCCAAAGCTGGAAATCTCAAAAAACACTGAGCGAGCTGCTGTCCTCGTAAGAATCACCAAGACTTCCTGCGCGTCACAAGATTTCGCGCCCGGCACCAGCAGCAAGTTTTTCCAACCATTCACCATCTGCGCACCTGCATCTACGCAAGCCGTGCTGTGTCTTCAATAGCGATGCTCCGCTAAATTTCCCGAAGATGCCTGATGAACGCGGTCATTCGAAAAGTGAAATCGGGGCAAAACCACTTGTCCGGTAACGCGGGTGCATTCGATAGGTCGAAGCAACACCATCTGATGTAAATCTGCTCGGTAAAGGTGGTGTTGGCATGAGACCAGGGATGCGGTTTGGGCTTTCTGCAATCGAGAAGCGTGACGTTTGGAGCCGCTGGAAGGCGGGACAGTCGCTGCATGAGATTGGGCGCGCTGTTGACAAGCCACACAGCTGCATTCGCGCCGTGTTGTTACCTCGCGGAGGGATTCCTCCCGCTGCTCGTCGCCGCTCGCGATTGGCGCTCACCTTCGCGGAGCGAGAGGACATCTCCCGAGGGATCGCTTCTGGTTCCTCGATTCGTGAGATAGCACGAGGTCTGGACCGAGCGGCCTCCTCCGTGTGCCGCGAGGTCGCTCGCCATGGCGGCCGTCCTGCCTATCGTGCCCAGGATGCCGATCACCAAGCTTGGGTTTCGGCCTTGCGGCCGAAGAAGTGTCTGCTGGGTGTCAACCGCAAGTTGCGGAACCTCGTTGCGAGTAAACTGATCCTGGACTGGTCGCCCGAGCAGATTTCCGGGTGGCTGAAGAACCAGTATCCCAACGACGAGAGCCTGCGCGTGTCCCACGAAACGATTTACCGTAGCCTGTTCATTCAGGCTCGGGGCGCATTGAAAAAAGAGCTGATGGACCATCTGCGGTCGAAGCGGCGCATGCGCCGCTCGCGTCATTCCAGCGAGCATGGACAGTCCCGCGGGCAGATCGTCGATGCCATCTCGATCCGCCAAAGGCCTGCGGAAGTGGCAGACCGAGCGATTCCTGGTCATTGGGAAGGTGATCTGCTGGCCGGTGGAAAGAACAGTTATATTGCGACTCTGGCGGAACGTCATTCGCGCTTTGCCATGCTGATCAAGGTGCCGAGCAAAGAAACGGAAGCTGTGGTTGCTGCTTTAACGCAACATGTTCGCAAACTCCCTGCTTCGCTAAAACGTTCGCTGACCTGGGATCGCGGACTGGAGATGGCCAAGCACAAAGAGTTTACGGTAGCCACGAATGTGCAAGTCTACTTCTGCGATCCACAAAGTCCCTGGCAACGCGGCACCAACGAAAACACCAATCTGCTCCTGCGGCAATACTTTCCGCGAGGCACCGACCTGTCTGGTTTTTCGCAAGCGCAGCTCGACCATGTCTCGCTGCGCTTGAATCAACGACCCAGAAAAACATTGGGATTCGAAACTCCCGCGAGTAAACTTCGCCAGTGTTGCGTCGACCATCTGAGCCGGCAGCGCTAATCGTACATGTGGATTTCAAGTTTCCGATTACGTGACCTGCCGGGAGTTGTCACGCGCCTTGATTGAGATTCACCCAAGGCCGCGCGGTTTCGGGCCGTTGCAGGCAGGATCGCGCCGTCTATCTCAGGGGCCGGGTTCTGCTATTAATTCACTGCGTCACGACGAAGTGGAACACACACGGAGCTCACTCGCTAAATGTAGTATTGCACGTATCAGTTCTTCCGCGAGTTTGGTTTTATCCAAAGGCAACTCAACCGAAGAGGCGCATTCACGGTCCAGGTCTGAACATGGCGTCAGAAAAAAAGGCGGCTCGCGAAGAGCCGCCTTTTCTCAAGCGGGGACGGGAAGGTCCGGTCAGAAGATGAACTTGCCCGTGATTTGGACAATTCTCTGATCCGTGGCAGCGGCCGCAAACGCTCCGTAAGGCGACGTCGGCGTGAACTGCATGAAGGCCACCTGGCCAAAGAAGGGCGCGTTCGTGTTCGGATAAGGCGAACCATAATTCGCATGGTTGAACCAGTTGTAGGCGTTCAAAGCAAGCTGAAAAGTCGCTCGCTCGGTGACTTGAAAATTCTTCCGCACGCTCAAGTCGCCTCCCAGGAAGCCCGGTCCACGAAACGCGTTACGGCCCACATCACCCATAAAGCCCGTGCTGGGCTGCACTAAATCCGCCGGCGTAAAACACGCAACCAGCACACAGGCTCGCCCGTTGTTGAAGTTTCTCTGGGTGAAGCTCGGAAGCGGCTGCGCCAGGATATTTGCACCAAATGAACTGGTGCCTCCCAGGTTGTTGCCCGCCAGGCTCGCAGTCGCTCCGCCGTCGATGATGCTGAAGGGGAATCCGGTGCGGTAGAACATCGTGCCGGAAACCATCCAGCCGCCGATCGCTGCATTCATCAAGCGGTTCTCGCTCTTGAACGGCAGTTGGTAGACGTAGCTGCCCGAGATCTGCTGCCGTGCATCGTTATCTCCCGAGGCATATTGCGAGTGCAGGTTGTAAGGATTGATCTGCGTCAGGATGCTGGTAATCACGCTGAAGGGCTCTTCTGGCACGTTCGAGAGCTCGTCCAGCGCATGAGAGTACGTATAGTTCAGGCGGCCGGTCAATCCATGCCACTGGTTTTCCTGTACGGAGAACGTAACGCCGTTGTAGTTGGATACTGCGCCGCTATACAGCTGATCCACGCGGCCCACGCGCGGGTCTGGCGCGCTTGCTGGAAGGTTGCCAAAACCAAAACCGTTCAAGGTGGGATTCAAAACCAAACCGTCATACCCATGGTTGCCAACGTAATTGGCCGAGACGACCGTGCGTGCTCCGAACGTATGCTGTAGTTCAAGATTCCACTCAACATACTTCGGATTCTGGAAGTTGCGGCTGACGTCATTCAGGTTGGGAACGGAAAGGGCGCCTTGCGCGTTCAGGCATCCACCAAACTGTTGAGCTGCCCCGGCGTACCCGCCGCCGCTCGAGCCGCCCGTCGTCAAACTTCCGCCGCTGTTGTAATTCGACAAAAAGGCGCCATTGCATTGCGTCACCAGGTTCACGCCGCTGCCCGGAAATGCAGTGGATCCCGGGGACGCCAGATCGAACGCTACGCTTCCCGTCGGCACGTTGAACAAGTTCACCTGCGGGAAATTCGTATCAAATAGGCTCAAAAGACCGCCGGGGTATAGGTCGGTGAAGAGGCCCACGCCTGCGCGAATCACCGTATTTTGACCGAGTGGGCTCCAGGCCAGGCCGAACCTTGGCTCGAAGACGACCTTTTCGATCCCCGGAATAATCGTCTTGTTGCCGGTTGGGAACGATTCATCGTACGGAATCGTCGCTCCGTGCGCCGACTCGTCAAACGCCGTAACGGGCAGGCTGGCGCAGCTGGTCTGGCATATGCCGCCCGAGTTGCGATCGGCGCGCAGCGTCATTGTCAACTTTAGCTTGGAGTTGACGCGATACTGGTCCTGGAAGTACAAGCCGAAGCTATAGAAGGCGACGGGTTGTTCGATCTGGGACGCAAAGTTGTAAAGTACGCTGCCGCAGCCAAGCTGACTATTCGCCATGACGTTGCAGCCTGTAGGAGCAACTTGATCGTTCGCGAAACCAAACAACGTGACGTCGACCTCCGGATACAGCGTGTTTTCCGCCGCGGTAAAGTCCGAGACGTCGTCTCTCTTGAAGTTCACACCCATCTTGAAATCGTGGTTTCCTCGCGTCACCGACAAGTCATCCACCAACTGCCACTGCTCCACATGGCGGCCTTCCGGGAATTGAAAACCTGCGGCGAATCCGTTGGGATTGCCGGATCCGGTGCCCAGTGGAGTCAATGCGCCGTCCACTAGAAATTCTAGGTTGCCCGGAAAAAGGCCCAGCGCTGACGACGGATTCAAATTGCCGAAAACCGCCGAGTACCACAGGTCGGAGAAGATGAAGTTGTTCACCACTGTCGGGGAAAATATGTGGGTGTAGTTCAGCTGGCCTTCATTTTGGGGCTGCGTGCTCGAATTATTGAACGCAGGGTTAATTGGGTCGGTGTAAGTCGGCTGCACTCCCCGATCGAATCTGACCCGCCCGAAGATCTTGTCGTTCTCCCCTAAGTTGTAGTCCACACGACCGCTAAGCAACCATTCCTTGTTTCCGCTGGATACGGACTGCGAAAAGCTCTCGGTGCAGGCGCCACCAGTGGACCCCGGCGGAGTTGCGAATCCCGAACAGCTGTTGGCATTTGGTGTCGCGTTGGCGATCCCCGGAGCGCTGTTGTAGAGTTTGAAAACATTCGCATAAAAGGCCTGCGTCGCTGCATCCGAAGGAACATTGCCGAGCACGAAGCTTTGAAACGCCGGCGTGGGCACGCTGACGGGCTGGATTGCGCCGAAAATGTAGCGGATTCCTTCGGTATTCACGAAGAAGTAGGCCTTGTCTTTTAGGATCGGACCGCCCATGGAAGCCGCCCACTGGTTGTTGTTTTCAAATGGTCTCGCATTAGGCGAGCCTGAAGCGAGTTCGTGGCTTTATTAAGTGGGTCGTTGGCAGTGAGCGCCCGGCCTGTCCAGTTGTAAACTGCGTCGCCGTGAAAAGCGTTGCTGCCCGATTTCGTGCTGTAATCGATTTGAGCGCCCGCCTGCCGGCCATACTGTCCGGTGTAGCCGTTGCTCACCACCGCAACTTCCTGAAGTTCATTGCCGCCCAGCAGCAAATTGCTCGAACCTGAATTGTTCAAGTTCAAGAACGCATCATTGTAGTCATTGCCATTCACCGTGAAGAGGTTGGAGGTGCCTGGCAGACCGAACGCACTGAAGTTGCCATAGCCGCCGCCCGTCGAACTGTTCATGGTGATGCCCGGCGCTGTCTGGGCCACGTACGTAATGTCGCCGCCCGGATTCGGAACGTTCTGAATCTGGTTCGTGTCGAAATTCGAGGAGATGTTCGCGTCTTCGGTTTGCAGCAACGCGCCTTGCTCCGTGACCGTAACGGTTTCCGTAGTAGCGCCAACTTCCAGCTTGACGTTGGCCAGCGCAGTTTGCCCGAGAAGAACTTCAACTGTTTCGCTCACCTGCTTAAATCCAGTTTGCGACACCGATACGACGTACATACCCGGCTTCAGTAGTGTGAATTGATAGGCACCCGTCGACCCCGTAGTCGCAGTCAGGACCTCGCTTGTGGACTGGTTTTTCAAGTTCACCGTGGCGCCCACAATTATTGAACCGGAAGGATCGGTCACAATTCCAGTGAGTCCCCCAGTTACCACGCTCTGCGCCGACACCAGGGTCGGCAACCAGAGCAGCAAAGCTATCAACGGAACGGCAAGCCGCAAGTACTTGGCAAATCGCAATCGCATTTTTCACCTCGAGTCTTCTGTCAACTTTTCGAAGACCGCTAACCGATTAGCGAAGCTCACACGCCAACGCCTACAGCACCTTGGTCTCCGTTCTTTGCGCCAAATAAGTTGTTTGCTGAGGCTCAGTTACAAAAATGCGGAAGGAGAGGATATGTGGAACTCCATAACGAATGATGGGCGCGTCCGACTATCGGAACGATACGTGTGTGAAATAACAGCGCTGTGTGCCTTCGAGGCTGGAGGCTCGATTATTTGTTGATGAATTGCTTTGCTATCGGTTCAGTACTCGCTCTGAAGCGTGGACAAAAACGGTCAGTGTTTTGCGATCAGTACGGAGTCTAGTTCTGTCATCAGATGCATATCCCAAAACCGAATTGATGAAAGCTCATGATGGCGTCTCATCCGCGGCTAAAACTACCTTCTGGCCTCGGCGCGGATCGAAGCTTCTGACGAAACGTAAGTCCCGACAAACGCGGTTGCCGGAAAAGTGAAATCAGGGCAAGACCACTTGTACGGTTACGTGACGCAATATAAAAGGGCGCCCCTGTTGGAGTAGGTTTTGAGTGTCGGCTCGAACCTACCTCAGAAAGGAGCGCCCTCTATGGATAAGGTGAAGTATATCGGGATGGATGTGCACAAGGAAGCGATCTCGATCGCGGTTCTAAATTCCTCTGGCAAGCTGGTGATGGAAAGTACGATCGAAACCAAGGCCAGCAGCATTGTGGATTTTCTGAAAGGTCTGCGCGGAAGTTTGCACGTGACGTTGGAAGAAGGTACCTGGGCTGCCTGGTTGTATGACTTGATCAAACCGCACGTCACCGAGTTGGTGGTGTGTAATCCCCGCCGGAACGCTTTGCTCAAAGAAGGCAGCAAGAGCGATCGCATTGATGCGCGGAAGCTAGCCGAGTTGCTGCGCGCGAACCTGGTCCGCTCGGTGTATCACGGAGAGAATGGCGTGCGGACGCTCCGCGAGCTGGCGCGCGGTTACCTGACGATCAGCGCGGATCTGATACGGGTGATGACCCGCGTGAAGGCGCTCTATCGCAGTTGGGGGATTCCCTGCACGGGCAAGCAGGTCTACGCCGAACGCTACCGTACCGAATGGTTGGCGAAAATCAGCGAGGCCGGCGTGCGCCGCCGCGCGGAGTTCTACTACCAGCAGTTCGAGGCGTTGCGGCTGCTGCGTCAGGAAGTGCGGCGCGAGTTGCTGGCGGAAGCTCAGAAGCAGGACGCCTGGAAGTTGTTACGCGAGATTCCGTTCATCGGTCCGATCCGGGCAGCTCTGCTGATCGCTTTGCTGCAAACGCCGCATCGTTTCCGCACCAAGCGCCAGCTCTGGGCCTACAGCGGATTTGGGATTGAGACGCACAGCAGTGCCGAGCAGCGGTTCGTGCAGGGAGAGCTGCAGCGCGTCAGGAAACCGGCCTCGATTCGTGGGCTGAATTGCAATCACAATCACGAGTTGAAGAACGTATTCAAAAGTGCCGCAACCGTAGCTGCTGCGAAGGCTGGCCCGTTCAAGGAGTTTTACGATGCGTTGGTGGCCAAGGGAATCCGGCCGGAGATGGCGCGTCTGACCTTGGCGCGCAAGATGGCCGCCATCACCTTAATCGTCTGGAAGAAAGGAGTGCGCTTCGACGCCCAACATCTGAAACCACAAACAGCTTGAGTGTCTCCAGCGCATCCGCTCCATCCTGGAATTTCTTCCGGCGGTGGCCCGTCGGGTTCTGGAGACATTCGGGTTCGAGGGCGAGTCTCAGCTGGTTAGTTAGGCTCTGCGTGCCTCGGGCACGCCGAGTCTCTCACGCGACCCTAGGCCCCCTCGGACAACCCGAAAAAGCTATGGGCCACGAGTCCCCAATAGAACCATGGTTGGCACCTGACAACCGTGCTGCTTGTGGATCTTCGAACGGACCGGCTTCGTCGCCCCCAAGCGATGAAAACCGCTGGCCAAGAAAACCAAAAGCGCTGAATGAATGAAGCAGCGTCCCGAGATCACGGAACGGAAGGCCAGAACAAACCTGCTCAAACAGGGCGGGCTGGAAGCCAAGAAAACTTCCGGCCACAGGAGAAGTGTTTTTTTCTTGACTCCTTTTATAGAACAAACCAGGACTTAGCCAACGACAAGGCTTCGAGTGGCCGACAATTCATCCCGAAATGGGAGGTGATGCTTTCGTACAGGGCTTTATAGCTGACGTTCACGAGGCCCGGTCAATCCGTCGGTCCGAAGCTGTTCACTGCCGCGCCATGGCAACGCGAACAGCTTCTTCTGGCGAGACGAGGTGATCGACGCTCACAGCATCATCGGCGATAGCGAGCTGAACGCCCTTTACGACTCCATTGAACTGGTTTCCACGAGCGCCATAGTCCAATGAGACAGGAGATCCGGTGTCCACCCCAACGTCACAGCCATCATCGGCAGAGAAGACCATCGCCGCCGTGGCGGCTACGTTGCCACTGCCGACCTTCTTGCCATCCACGTACAAGGAAACCGTTCCACCCTTCCCAAGGCCACCACCAGCGTAGGCGAACTCCATGCGTACCTGGTGTTCACCCGGAGGCAGTGCGCTGCTTGATTCTGCGTAGAAGCGCTGTATGCCGAGAAAGTTGTAACAGTATTTGAGCTTTCCACCTTTGGCGTAGAGACTCCAGCCACCGATGTTGCCGCCTTGGGCGACGATTACGCCCTCGGCGCCGGTTGCCGGTACAACGATCTCAGCGGTCACAGCGTGGGACTTGTTCTTGATATTGACGACTGAGTTTTCAGACAGACGTCCCATGCTCCAAATAGAATTTGGGAGTTGCCTTTGATCAGCACCGGTCGCCCCGCCATATCGGAGTTCAACCGTTCGGCTCTCCGGTCATCGAGCGGGAGCACGTTGTAACGTGTTGCCTCAATCAGCCACAGCCGCTGCAGATCGTGAAGCTTCTCAGGCATCTGACTGGCCAGGTTGTTCGCCTGGCTCCAGTCTTTTGTCGTGTCATAGAGTTCCCAGTTGTCGTCGTCAAATGCCGGGACCTTTTCGCCTACGAGGAGCCACGGCGTGCTGTGCCGCGTCACTGCGGTCCAGCCCTTGTGGTAGATGCCGCGGTTGCCGGCCATCTCGAAATACTGAGTCTCGTGCCGCTCGGCCGCTTTGGCATCGTTGAACGAGTACGCCATGCTCACGCCCTCGATGGGGTGCTGCTGAACCCCGTTAACGAAAAGCGGCTCTGGCACGCCAGCCGCTTCGAGAATCGTCGGCGCAACGTCAATTACGTGATGGAACTGGGAGCGAATTTCGCCTTTGGCCGTGATCCCCTTAGGCCAGTGTACGATCGTCCCGTTGCGCGTGCCGCCCCAGTGCGAGGCGACCTGCTTGGTCCACTGGTACGGCGTATTCAGGGCGTGCGCCCAGCCCACAGCGTAGTGGTTGTAGGATTCGGGGCCGCCCAGGCTGTCCAACCGTGCCATCAGGAACTCTGGGGTCTCCAGCGCGGTCCCGCCATTGAAAGGGATCATCTCGTTGAATGTGCCCTGCAGCGTGCCCTCAGCAGATGCACCGTTGTCGCCGATGATGTAGTAGATCAGCGTGTCGTCGAGCAGGTTGAGTTTCTTAAGGGCGTCCACCAACCGGCCGACGTGGTGATCGGCATACTCCAAGAACCCGGCGTAAACTTCCATTTGTCGGGTAAGCACGGGCTTGAGTGCGGCAGGCATCTCGTCCCAGGCCGGAATTTCTTTGTGCCTGGGCGTGAGTTGGCAGTCTTGTGGAATGACGCCTAGTTTTTTCTGACGGGCAAAGGTCTCTTCGCGCAGCTTGTCCCAACCCTGATCGAACTTGCCTTTGTACTTATCGGCCCATTCCTTTGGGACGTGGTGAGGGGCGTGGGTCGCGCCCGGCGCGAAATAGACAAAGAAAGGCTTATCGGGAATGAGCGCCTTCTGTTGCCCAATCCAGTTCAAGGCCTTGTCCGTCATGTCCTCCATCAAGTGGTAGCCCTCTTCGGGCGTCTTCTTGACTTCGATCGGTGCGGTGCCTTCATAGAGCGATGGGTACCATTGGTTCGCTTCGCCGCCGATGAATCCGTAGAAGTATTCGAATCCGCCTCCCCCGGTGGGCCATGCATCGAAGGGACCGGCCGGACTGGTTTCCCAGACCGGCACTTCATGACACTTGCCGAACTGCGCCGTCGCATACCCGTTGAGCTTGAGAGTCCGGGCGAGCGGCGCGCAGGTGTTCGGTAGAATTGAGCTATAGCCCGGTGCCGAGGTCGCTATCTCGGTGATCCCACCCATGCCTACCGTGTGGTGGTTGCGGCCTGTCAAGCACGCCTGACGAGTGGGCGAACAGAGCGCGGTAGTGTGAAAGCGGTTGTATTTCAGCCCACCAGACGCCAGGCGTTCCGCCGTCGGCGTGTTACATGGACCGCCAAAGGCGCTGGATGCGCCAAAGCCGACATCGTCGAGCAAGACAATCAGGACGTTGGGCGCACCCTTGGGCGGGCGCAACGGCGTGATCGGCGGGAACTTTGTGTCTGGATCCTTTGCATCATAGGTCACCAGTCCGGTCCGGGGTCGATCGGGGATCGGGAGAACTGTTCGCTGAACTTTGTCTTGGTCGCTCATGGAGAATTCCTTCCTTTCGACAGTTGCGATGTTTGCGCGGCCATGAAGGGCGACAGGGCACACCCTTCTGGGCGCCAGCAGAGTAGGACTCTTTCCCCAGTGAGGTAACTGTCAAAACTAACAGTGCAACTCGGAAATAAGCCACATGCCTGATAAACGCCCTAATCGTCCATGGGGAATTTTCAAGTTTCCGGTTGCGCGACCACTCAGGCCTTAGAAGTCGATGATGATTTTCACTTCGGCGTGATGTTCTGATTTACTCGGAAAAAGTTCGCCGGGTCGCGGCGTTTCTTGATCTTCGCCAAACGCTCATAATTCTTGCCGTACGTCGCCCGGATGCGATCTTCGCCTTCTTCCATCATGAAGTTGATGTACGCGCCGCCTGCCGCGTAGGGATGAAGCGCGTTCCAATAATCTTTAGCCCACGCGGAGACGATTTCCTTGTTCGCCGGGTCTGGATCGACTCCGACTATCACCTGAGACCATGTAGCGCCGCGGTACCACCACGGCGTGGCCTGCTTCTTGACGCGTCGCACCGCACCATTGATCGGGTAGAGGTGCATCGTCGACTCCGGGCTCGGCAATTTCTCAGCGTATTTTAAATGCTGCGCGATGGCCTCGTCGGAAAGTGTGTTTACGAAATCCGCCTTCCAATACCATTGCATTCCGGGCGGATAGAGGCGATCGAAAAGACTTTGTAGCGCCGGATGCGGAATCGGGCCAACCAGATCGAGTGCCGGAGTCTTGAAAGCCCGGATCGGCCTAAACACTTTCTCCGCCTGCTTCATCGCTCCGGTGTAACACCATACGATGCCGCACATCTTTTTGTTGTGGAGCTGCTCGGGGAATGGCGCCCACGGCGGCACGGTGTGGAAAGCAAAAAACCCGTAAACGTCATCGGGCGCCTTGACGATGAAGTTGCGGTACCAGCGCATCATTTCTGCTGCATCTTCCAGCGGCCAAAGCATCGGTCCACCGTAGACGGTGTGCACCGGTTGCGCTTTGAACAGAAACGATGTCACGACGCCGAAGTTGCCACCTCCGCCGCGCACAGCCCAGAACAGATCCGCATTTTGCTTAGCATTGGCCGTGACGAATCGCCCGTCAGCCAGGACCATTTCGACGGCTAGCAGATTGTCGATTGTCAGGCCATACTTTCGCGTCAAGTAACCGATCCCTCCGCCTAACGTCAATCCCGCGACGCCAGTGGTTGAAATAATGCCTGACGGAACTGCTAGACCGAACGCGTGCGTGGCATGATCCACATGGCGCCACAGCGCGCCAGCGCCGACCATCACGGTCTTCTTCTTTAGGTCCACATGAACATGGCTCATCGGCGAAAGATCGATCACCAATCCGTCGTCGCACACTCCCAAACCTCCCGCGTTGTGACCGCCGCCACGAATCGCCACGAGCAAACGCTGCTCCCGGGCGAACTTTACCGCCGCCATGACATCGGCTACGTCGGCGCAGCGCGCGATCAGTCGTGGGCGCCGCTCGATCATCGCGTTGTACACTTTGCGAGCGGCTTCGTAGCTTGAATCGCCGGGCTCGATAAGCTCCCCGCGCAAGCTGGACCGAAATGCTGCAATCGCCGCTTCGCTCGGCATCGTTAGCTACCTCCATGGCCGGAGATTTTGCACCCTTTTACTATTGTTGGACGCCGGATGGCAACAGCCAGAGTTATCCGGTGATTTGACCGGAATTCTCGATTTGCATCGCTCATTCACAAGTCGATATTCGCTCTCCTCGGTAACCGACGAGCTTGCACCGAGAGCACGCCAAACCAGGATCGGAGCCAATGCCTGATTGACGCCGTTACCGCAAAAGTGAAATCGGGGCAAAACCACGTGTACGGTGACCCGACTTACCGGGACTTAATGCTCCGCACCTTCGTTTTGTGGTAGGTTCCCCACAACGGAGGCACTATGAAGCTCACGGGGAAAAAAGCCCTTATCACCGGCGGTAACAGCGGCATCGGCCTTGCCACGGCCCGACTTTTCGTTGCGGAAGGCGCACAGGTTGCCATTACCGGTCGCGACCAGAAGACGCTCGATGAAGCGATCGCCGAACTTGGATCGAGCGCGCATGGCTACCGCGCTGACGTCACCATCGCCGAAGATCGCAAGCAGCTCTTCGCAGCCCTCGCCAAAGATTTCGGGAAGCTCGACATTGTCTTCGCCAATGCCGGCATCTCTGGCCGGACTCCTACCGGCTCAACCGACGAAGCCATTTTTGAGAACGTGATCCACACCAACCTGAGTGCCGCTTTCTTTACGGTGAATTCAGCGGCGCCTCTGCTGAACGACAACGGCAGCATCATCTTTAGTGGGTCGGTCCTTAACTATCTCGGCCAACCTGGCGTCGCCGCATATGCCGCCACCAAAGGTGGTCTCGTCTCGTTGGCGCGTTCCATCGCCGCCGATCTTGCACCGCGCAACATTCGCGTGAACGTCGTCGCACCAGGCGCGATCAAAACTCCCATTTGGAAGCGCGGGCCCCGCGCCTCTGTTTCCGCGGAGGAGTCCGCTAAGTTGGCGAAGTTCTTTTCTTCTGCCATTCCGCAGGGCCGCTGGGGCGAGCCAGAGGAAATCGCCAAAGCCGTGCTCTTCCTCGCGTCGGATGATTCCTCCTACGTCAACGCGGTCGAGCTGATAGTGGATGGCGGATTCACGGGTGCCCCGTTTGGAGCTCCCATTTTTCAGGACGTATTTAGGCGGCTCGGTAGCGAGGCGAAGTCGGCAGACGCTAGGCGGTTGATCGACCTTTTCGCGCTCGCGTCTAACCCTTTAGGAGGAGGATTCGCCATGTCGCATCATTTCGATACGCCTACCGCAAAAGAAGACCCCCGCATCAACATCTGCGACTTCTACTTGTTTCGCGGCCGCCCGGGCACAACGGTGATGGCTTTGACCGTGAACCCGAACGCCGGCGTCGGTGCGCCCGACACCTTCCGCGACGAAGCTCTCTACGCCTTTCGCTTCGACACGAATCGCGATCTTCGCGAAGACGTCACCTTCAAGGTTCAGTTCGGCGCGCCCGCCCACGCCAATGGCGGCGAGCACCAGCACGTTCAGACCTTCGCGGTCCGCCGCGCCACCGGCCCAGACGCTCTCAAGGGTGCCGCGGGCGAACTCATCATTTCCGGAAATACGGGAAGCGTCGTGAAAGCGGATCAGGGCTGCCTGGCCTTCGCCGGCCTCGCGCCCGATCTGTTCGCCACCGACGGCGCTGGTTTCGGTGACTTCAGAAAAGCTCTTTGGTCCGAAAACCGGTTCGCCCCGGAGTCGTTCCACAATCGCCAGAACTTCTTTGGCGGCAAGAATGTCAGCGCCATTGTCCTCGAGGTCCCCTGCAGCTTGATCGGCCAGGGTGTGGTGCATGCCTGGGCCACCGCATCGCTCTACGGACACGCGCCAGAGGTGCAGGTATCGCGTTGGGGCCTGCCGATGATCACCCACATCCTGCTCTCCGATCCTTCGCTGCACGACGCAGCAGCGGAAAGCTACAACCGCGCGGTCCCGGCGGACGAAGTGGCGCTGTTCTCCAAACAGATCCGCGACTTCGTGGAAAAAGTCACCGCGCTCGCCCAATCAGCCGCCGACCCATCCGCCTACGCTACCCAACTCCTCGCGCGCCTCTGCCCAGCGGTCCTGCCGTATGAACTGGACACGCCCGCCTCATTCAGCTTTGCCGCCTTCAACGGCCGCGGCCTCTCTGACGACGTGATGGACGTGATTCTCACGCTGGTCACGAACACGGCCCTCGGCGATGGGGTGGCGCCCGACAAGCGGCTGATGCGCCCGGATTTTCCCTATTTCGGCGAGCCGCACGCCACTGCGGCAAACTCCGCGAAGCAGTAAGGGCCAAGCATTAAGCGCACAGAAGACACAGTGGACAACTTAGGAGGCAGCTATGAGTACAAACGCAGTCCGTGGTATCGACACCAAAGTCGCGCCAGTTGACATGAAGTTCGAGATCGTCGTCATCCCCGTGTCGGATCTTGACCGCGCCAAACTGTTCTACGCGAAGCTTGGCTGGCGGCTCGACGCCGACTTCGACAACGGTAAAGACTTCCGCATAATCCAGTTCACGCCGCCAGGCTCCGGCTGCTCGGTGATCTTTGGCAAGAACGTCACGCCAGCGGCGCCCGGCTCCGCCCAGGGCCTGTACCTGATCGTCTCTGACATCCAGGCCGCCCGCCAAAACCTGCTCGACCGCGGCGTGCAAATCAGTGAAGTGTTCCACAACGACGGCGTCTACGCGGGCCCCGATGAGCCTTTCCTGTTTGGACGCGTCCGCGTCGGCGGTCCCGATCCCGAGCATCGCAGCTATCGCTCGTTCGCCTCGTTCCGTGATCCAGACGGCAACGGCTGGCTGTTCCAGGAAATCACCACGCGCCTGGCCGGCCGCGTTGACCCGGCAGCCACAACCTTCGCCTCAGCGAACGATCTGGCGAACGCAATGCGGCGCGCCTCCGTCGCTCACGGCGAGCACGAGAAGCGCATCGGCGCAGCCGATCCCAACTGGCCCGACTGGTACGCCGCGTGCATGGTAGCGGAGCAGGCCGGCACAGAACTGCCGAACTAAGCAACTCCGAGTGAACCGCGCAGCGCCCGATCCTTCCCGCAATTGGCGAAGGGCTTGTCCTGAGTGAGGTGGCGAAGGGCGGGGAACTGGCACTTCCCGGGAACGCGAATGTCCCCTTCGTCGCCCCGGACGGCGTCCCATAGTCCGGCGCCGGCTCGCCCTGAGAGCCCGCCTGCGGCGGGGTCGAAGGGAGGCGCGGCACAAGTTAGCCCGGGGCGTAAGCCCCGGGAAACGTGCAAAAGAATTACAAGCGCCGTAGGCGCGACACTCAGTGGCAACAAACCCCGGCTGATAGCATCCGGCCCAAACTCCTCGCCATTCGTTTTCCTATTTATCGGAGTATACTTCTGTACTTAACTGCGGTTAATATCATTGCGTGAGCCAACGCTTGGGAAAGCCTTCAAGGCCGTTGGAAATCGCAAAGCCGTCCCTGCCGAGCTACACGGAATCCGGCACGAGAATCCTGATGCGAATCGCGACTTGCGGACTATTCGTTGCAACCTTGTGTTTCTTTTTGTTTCCAGCGAAGACTTGCGCGCAGGGAGAAACCACGAGCGCAATCGTGGGCCGAGTAACGGATTCAACCGGCGCAGGAATTCCGGGTGCTACAGTCACGATCACAAATCGCGCGAGCGGCGCGCGGCGCACTGCCAAGACAGATGAAGAGGGCCGGTTCGATTTCCCACAGTTGATGCCAGGGACTTACTCGATCCAGGCGGAAGTGGCAGGATTCGAGTTGCAGCGGAATAAAGCGGTGTCCGCGGGCCTGGGCCAGAAACAAACAGTTGATTTCCTGCTCAAGGTCGCAGCGGCAAAACAAACCGTGGAAGTAAGCGGCACACCTCCGCTCGTCAATCCCGAGAATCCGAACACGTCCACGAATCTCGATGCGCCCGCGTTGCAGAATCTTCCGAATCCGGGCGGCGATTTAACATATCCGCTGCAGTTCGCGTCTGGTGCGTTGATCAATACGGCGGGCAGCGGCAATGATTTTGTGGGCGGCACCAATGGATACGGCAACGTGGAATTCAACGGCCTACCCGCTCTTTCGAATGGCTACATCGTGGACGGCCTGGAAACCAACGATCCCCTGACCAACCTGAACAGCGGCCTTTCGACGAATTTGGTTCTGGGCCTGAATTCAATTTCGGAAGTAACCGTCAACACGCTGTCCTACGCCGTGGATCAGGGGCGCTATGGAGCGTCGCAGGTAAATTACGTTACAAAATCCGGCTCGAATCAATTTCACGGAAATCTCTACGAGCTGTGGAACGGCTCGCGTTTCAACGCTGCCAACTATTTCACGAACGCGACGGCGGGAAACCATAAACCGCGCTCGACCGTGAATCACTTCGGCGGCAGCCTCGGCGGTCCAATCGTCCACGACAAACTATTTTTCTTTTTTGATAGCGAGTGGGTGCGGATTGCGCTGCCCATCGTGACGGCCACAACCGTGCCGACCACAGCATTTCAAAATTACGTTTTGCAGCAACTGCCTTTGGGCGGAGTGGATTCCGTTACCGGCTCGATCTACCAGCCTTCGCCGCAATCGGTGCCGTTCTACCAGAAGATGTTTTCGTTGTATGGAAATACGAATGGAACGCCTCTCGCCGTGCTGGGGTGTCCGTTCGACGTGGGCGGAGCGGCGCCGACCGCCGCCAATGATGGAAATGGCTGCGCGAATCGCCAGAGCATTTCGCATTCCAGCGACGACCACGAGCAAGTCCAAACAGCGCGCGTGGATTACAACATCAATCAGAACAATACGGCATGGTTTCGGTTTCAGGCGGATACGGGTGTGCAGGCCGCTTACACCAATCCGATAAATTCATTGTTCGACTCGGTTTCGCCGCAGCCGCTGTATTCATTTGCCGCGGGCTATACCCATGTTTTTTCGCAGAACCTCGTGAATTATTTCAATCCCGCATTTTCCTGGTATGAAAGCCTGTTCGGGCCAGCCAATTTTCAGCAGACCCTGGCGGCCTTTCCGATCGTGCTGCAAGGCAGCGGGGCCAACGCGCCGTTTACCACGGTCGGTGGCCTGGACAACACCTGGATTCAGGGGCGGCGCGCTTCTCGGTTTTTCATCAACGACAATCTGGCCTGGAGTCATGGGGCGCACGAACTGCGCTTCGGCACCAACACGCGAATTTTCCGGCTGAACGATTACGATTTCGGCGAGGGCAGCGTGCCTACGGTCGTTTATACCACTTTGCCGCAATACATTTATGGTGTAGCGTCCACGGCCACCAAGACGTTTCCGCAATCGCCGAACGAGCCATTCAATTTTCTGAACCTTGATCTCTACGCGCAGGACACCTGGAAGGTGACGCGGACTCTGACCTGGACGTTTGGCCTGCGCGATACGTTCAACTCCAACCCGCTCAATCCTCACGACCAGATTGCGCGCCTGCGCGGCTCGTTCGCTTCCATCACGCATGATGTGAACCAGCCGCTGAATGCCGCGATCCAGACCGGTCTCGGCAATGTGTTTTCCTCCACGCCGCTCGCGATCTTGCAACCGAGAACGGCCATCGCATGGCAGTTCGATCCCAAGTCCGTGCTGCGCGCCGGCTTTGGAATTTTCAGCGACATTTTGCCGGGGAGCATTGCCGATGTAGTCGGTGTCAACCCGCCGTACGTGAAAACTTTTCAGGGTGGCTTGCTGGGCACTGTCGGCGGCACGGCAATCGCGCCGGGGGTTCCGGGGAGCGGCATTGATGCGACCATAGCGGCAAATCAAACCTTCAGCCTGGGATTTCCGCAAGGCCAACTCTCCTGCGCCGCGCCGACGGCGATTCCAGCAACGTGTCTGCCGCCGGTGGCCATCACGGCAGTGCCGGATGGAGAACTTCATGCGCCCTATTTCATGGAGTGGAGCCTCGGCCTCGAGCACGAACTAGGAGCGAATGGAAGCGTGCGCGCGCAATACGTCGGCACGCGCGCCGTGAATCAACCGTACTTAACGCAGGTCAATGGTTACCAGACCGTATGCGATGGATGCTTCGCGCCGTTCCCATACGCGCAATCCACAGACCCGCGCTTCGGAGCCGTCACGCAGTTTTCCACCGGGGCCAACAGCCACTACCACGGCTTGCAATTGACGGTGATGAAGCGTATCGGAAAAGGTTTTAGCGGACAAGTGAACTACACCTGGAGCCGCTGCATGGACACCGTATCGAACGGCGGATTCCTGCAATTTTCGGCGGGAGGAATTCTTTCACCGCTCCCGGGAGATTTGGCGCGGGATTACGGCCCGTGCGATTACGACATCCGCAACAACCTGAACGCGCAGTACGTGTATCAATTGCCGCTAAAGGTGCGCAACCACGCGTTGGCGTACGGCCTAAACGGCTGGCAGATTTCCGGCACAGTGTTTTGGCACAGCGGGATTCCGTTCTCGGTGCTGAGCACACCGTATTCGGCGAATGGAGACGGCATCGTGAACGGCAGCGGTCCGCAGTTCGCAAGCGCCGTTCCCGGCGTGCCCCTTTATGCGCGCGGCCCGATTCCCGGTGTCACTCAACCCGGCACCATCCAATGGCTGAACCCGAATGCGTTTGTTTCGACCGTAGACCCAAGCACCGGCGCCTGTCTGGGAGGCAACAGCCCGCAGAACTGCCAATTCGGAAACCTGGGACGCAATGCGTTGCGCGGCCCTGATTTTACCTGGAGCGATTTCTATCTGACGAAATCGTTCGCGCTGACCGAGCATGTGAAGCTGCGCTTCGACGCGCAATTCTTCAACTTATTCAACCATCCGAATTTTGCGCTTCCGAGCATGGTGCTGGCCGGTATCCCGGGAAAACCAGCGACGCAGACCGGATTTGGCGCGCTTACCTATACCACTTCGCCGCCTACCGGACTGCTCGGCGTGGGTCTTGGCGGCGACAGCACCCCGCGCATGATCGCATTCCAAGCCCGCCTCGATTTCTGAGACCGCGATCGCTAGCCTCCCAGCCGGTCTTTTTAAGCTTGCCTTACGTTAACTACTCTGTTATCATCAGTCGGGCTTTCATCGCGCCCAGGAGAGGAAACGACATGACGCACCACGGCGTGCCCAGCATCGCTCCGACGCCGCTCCTCGCCCGCCTAAGCAGCCCCGCACTACTCGATACAAATGGACGGTTTTCCCAGAACAATAAATCGCGCAACTCGTTCAAAATAAACACACGCGCCCAAAACTTCTCGATACAAAACGAATTGCTTCTCGCTACAAACCGCAAGCCCGCCCGCGCGCCCCTCAACCGCCACCAGCGCAGCCGCACCAGTCAGCGCGCAATTTCTAACCGCAACACGACCTCATTCAAAAATCCCGCCAACCTCAAGAAAATAAACCCTAAACCAAAATCTAACCGCAACAAGAAAGCCAATCCGCCATTGCTCAAGCATCGCGAATCGCAGTCCACCAATCGCGTTTTTCGCGTCCCGGACGCTTTCGCGGAACACCACTCACCAATCGCGCTTTCTGCGTCCCGGTCGCATTCGCGGAACACCACTCACGCGCCTCTCCGCCCGATGTTACATTGTTACATCCGCAATCTAATCGTCACACCCGGCCAATCACCACTCAAAATCAATCGCAAACCCCGCCGATTAGAAATCACTATATCTCGTAGAAAACAAACGCCAGCGACCCCGATCAATCGCAAACAAACTGCCACTTCCGCGCACGCACTTCCGGCACTTAACTTTCAACTTTCAACTATCAACTTTCAACTCGCAACCCGCCGCCCCGCCGCCTTGAGTTCCACCCCCGCGCGGAGTACATTCATCTTCCCAGCATCCGAAGTCCGTGACGAGGTTCCTGCGATGGATGGGCTTCGCTTCGACGCCTACCAGGTTGATCTACGTACCGGCGAGCTGCGCAAACACGGCCGCAAGATCCGCCTCGCCGGCCGTCCCTTCCAGATTCTCGCGCTCTTGCTCGAACAACCCGGCGAACTCCTCACCCGCAAGCAGTTGCAGGAGCGCCTCTGGCCCGCCGACACCTTCGTGGATTTCGAGCACGGCGTGAACGCCGCGATGCAAACACTCCGCCGCGCGTTATGCGATTCGCACAAAAATCCGCGCTACATCGAAACGCTACCGCGCCGCGGCTATCGTTTCATCGCCGCAGTTGAAAGAGTCCAAGCAGCCGCAGCCACCGCCGCAGCCGCGCCCGCGATCGCCGCACCCGCGCCACCGCAGCAAACCACGGTCGCGTCGGCAGAATCAAGCCTCGTCGGCCAAGTCGCCACGATCCACGCCGCCGAACGCAACTTCGTCCTGCTTCCCGTCTCCGAAGAAATTCACGCCGAAATGTGCACCCGTGAAACCTCCAACGACGCCCTCGCAATCTCCATGATGGTCGCCGCCGAAAAACTTCTCCTGGTCAATTGCGGCACGCGCGTGCAAATCCTCGATGCCAGCAACGCCACGCTAGGCTGCAAAGTCCGCATCCTGGGCGGCCAGTTCGTAGGCGAAAAAGCTTTCGCCCCCCGCGCCTATCTCGCGGGACTTTCCTAACACAATGCCCGACTACATCCACCACGCGCGCGAATCCGCGGTTGACTCTACTCCGCGCTCCCCCAGAATTTCCGGCGGACTCAACAATGATCGTCACGACTGAATACGTGGACATCCCGCTGCCCGGGTCGCCGATGCGGACGTTCGTCGCGTCACCGAAAGCGGCTGGGCAATATCCCGGCATCTGGTGTTACTCGGACATTTTTCAGCTCACGCCGCCGCTCTTGCGTTACTGCGTCCGCCTCGCCGGCTACGGATTCGTCGCCGCTGCGCCGGAAATTTATCGCCGCATCGAGCCGCCCGGCACGGTGATCCCGTTCGATGACGCCGGACGCACGCGCGGCCAGCAGGACGCCGCGAAAACTCCCGTCGCGCATTTCGACGCCGACTGCCGCAGCGGCCTCGACTGGCTCGCGAAATATCCGAAAGTCGCGCCCGGACAAATCGGCGTCGTCGGCTTCTGCATCGGCGGGCATCTCGCGTTTCGCGCGGCATTTCAGCCGGTTGTGCGCGCCACCGCATGCTTTTACGGCACGGGAATCCACGACGGAAAACTGGGACAGGACGCCGACGCCGGCTCGCTCGCCCGCGCGAAAGAAATCCGCGGTGAGCTGCTGATGATCTTCGGCACGAAAGATCCGCACGTTCCCGACACCGGCCGCGAGACAATTGATCGCGTGCTGAGAAATTCCGGCATCCATTACCGCACGCTGCTCTATCCCGCCGAACACGCCTTCACCCGCGACGAGGGCCCGCGCTTCGATCCCGAAGCCACGGACCAATCGTTCGAGCACATGATCGGCCTATTCCGGAAGGTGTTTCATGCCTGAAAAGTTTCGTGCGGAGAACAGCGGCGGGATCAGGAGAGTTCCATGGCGAACACATTTGGCACCGATATTCTGATTCAAGCGCAAGATCCCAAGAAGGCCGCGAGATTCTATGTAAAGGAGCTCGGCTTCAAAATCACCGAGACAGCTCCGAATATGGTCAGCCTACATGGCAAGAACATCAATTTGTTTATCGAACGCGGCCCAGCGCTCGGCCCAGTTCTGGAAGTCACCGTGAAAAGCGTCACGAAAGCCAAAGCGAAGCTACAGAAGAAAGGCTGCAAAATCGTAAAAGACGAACCGCAATTTCCCAGGGTCTATCTCCGCGATCCCTACGGCCTCATTTACAATTTGACCGAATGACGCAGTTCACGGCGCGGCGGCTATGCTGTCTCGACCAGACGGCTCATTCCGTGCGCACCGCCTGCCACTCGCCGTGCCGGCCGCGGTTTCCAAAATTTCCGCTCATCTTGTTGCCTTCCACCTTGCCGCGAAACGTGAGCACGTCGCGCGTTTTCGTGCGGATCACGATGTGATGCACGTTGATCGTGCCCTCGATTCCGCCCGACTGATGCGGACCTTTGAAATGTCCGCTGAGCGCGGTGCCATTCTGTTTGATCTCAAGGTATTTCGTCGAAGTTCCACCGTCGGGATCTTTGGCGTAAATCGTCCATTTGCCCTCGACGTTGTCAGGAGGCTGTTCCGCCGGCGGCTGCTGCGCCAGCGAAACGCCGCTAACCATAATCAGCATTAGCAGCACCAAAAGTAACACCGCCAGCGAGCAATAAGTTTTCATGGCCCTATCCGTGAAGCGTGTCATTAGGAATTTCCCGCGCGATTCTATACCGCAGGACCTGCGCGCACCACAACGGAAAGCAAGCGACGGCGTCAGAAACTGCGAGCAGATTCCTGCACACGGTGGCGCATAGCTCCGTGGTATAAACCTTTCGCACCCCATTGTGAAGACCGCGCCCGTCCGAACACGTGCGTGCGCATGTAACGCAACGCGGAGAACAGGACAGCGCGCCCATGTCGCGAACAATCAGCAGACGAGCGTTGCTCAGGAATCTCTGCGGCACAGCCGCGGTCGGAGTCGTTGCACCGCGCCTGTGCGCATCTTCATCTTCGACCGCTCAAGCGCAGCAGCCCGAGCACAACGGCAGTCGCGCCGCCATGTTCCGCATCGCGCGCGCCTTCATGCAGAAATATTCGGTCCCAGGTATGTCCATCTCCATTTCACGCCACGGCAAATTCGTCTACGAGCATGAATGGGGCATGGCAGACACCAAGGAAGCGCAATTGGTCCTGCCCGTCAGCCTCTTTCGCATCGCCAGCGTCACCAAACCCATCACGTCGGTGACAATCTTCAGCCTGATCGAACAAGGCCACCTGAATCTCAACGACAAAGTCTTCGGGCCGTCCGGCGTCCTGGGAACGACATACGGAAAGCCGCCGTATCGCCAGTACGTCACGGACGTCACGGTGGATAATTTGCTGACGCACACCAGCGGTGGCTGGCCGAACGATTCCACCGATCCGATGTTTCGCTTCGATTCCTGGGACCACACCAAACTGATTTCCTGGACGCTCGAGAATTTGCCGCTGACCTATCCACCGGGACAGCACTGGGCCTACTCGAATTTCGGATATTGCGTGCTGGGCCGCGTGATCGAGCAGGTCACCGGCCAGCCCTACGGCGACTACGTGCAGGCGAACGTCCTCGCGCCGTGCGGCATAAGCGACATGCGCATCGCCGGAAATAAATTGAGCCAGCGCGCGCCAAACGAAGTCGAGTACTACGGGCAATACGACGAAGATCCTTACAAAATGAACGTGACGCGCATGGATTCGCACGGCGGATGGATCGCGAGTCCTTCGGACCTGGTGGTTTTTCTAGACCACGTCGCCGGTTCGGCGAACATCCCGGCGCTGCTGAAGCCGCAAACCATCAAGATCATGACCACACCCAGCCCCGCCTACTCGCAGTCTTCGCCGGGAAAATATGCGCGAGGCTGGATGGTCCGCGACAACGGTGCAGGGAACTGGTGGCACAGCGGCAGCCTGCCCGGCAGCACCACAATCATGGTGCGCACGGCGACGGGCTTGTGCTGGGCCGCTCTGACCAACACGCGCACAGAACCTTCCGACGAAATTGGCGCCGATCTCGACAACATGCTGTGGGATATGGTGCGCCAAGTCCCCGCGTGGGGCGCGTAGCGGCGAGCGCCACATCGCGCCGCCAGCATTGCGATGGAACGCGGACTATTCGTAGCGCAGTGCGATCATGGGATCCACTTTCGTGGCGCGGCGCGCGGGAATGTAGCATGCGAGCAGAGCCACGGCAGCGAGTGCGAGCGCGACGAGTACATATGTGATTGGATCGCTCGGTTTCACGCCGTACAGAAACGTGGTGATCAAGCGCGCGAGGCCCAGCGCCAGGGCCGCGCCGACTAGTACTCCGATGCACGTCAGCTTCATCCCCATTTTTGCGACCAGGCCGAGCACATCCGACGGCTGCGCGCCCAGCGCCATGCGGATGCCGATTTCGTGGGTGCGCTCGTTCACGGAATAAGACATGACGCCGTAAATTCCCACGGCGGCGAGCAGCACCGCGACGGTCGCAAAAATCCCCAGCAGCTGCATATAAAAACGCCAGTCGCCGAGCGATGCACCCGTTACGTGGTCCATGGACGTGACGCGGTTGATGGGCTGATCGGGATCAATATTGGCAATAGCTTGCTTCACGCCCGCGGCAAGTCCCGCTTCGCATCCGTGCGCCGTGCGCAGCACCAGATTTTCGTGCAAGTGCGCGCGCGTCGCGCCGCCGGGAAAAACATCCGGCTGTTGCAGGTACGAAGCGTAGACGAAGGGAGGCGCCTCTTCGCCCAGGCCAAAGTGCTTCACGTCGCCCACAACGCCGACGATCTGGCGCGGACGCGGCTGGTCCACCGGATACGGATCGTAGCGCAAAAGTATCTGCTTGCCGATCGGGTCTTCGTTCGGAAAATACTTGCGCGCGAGAGCTTGGTTGATGTCTATCGCCCACGGCGCGCCCTCGTTATCGTGTTCATCAAGGTAACGGCCTTTGATCAGCGGAATCTTCATCGTGCTGAAAATGCCGGAGCTGGTCTCGCTGTACCCGGCGTGGGGGCGGTCATCGGGCGAAGGAACAGCATGGCCGAGAATCGAAAACGTGTAGCGCTCCGCGCAACACTGCAACGGCAACGCGCCGATCAACGCCGCGGATTCCACGCCCGGCAGCCCGCGGACGTTCTCCAGCAGGCGCGTGTAAAAAATTGTGGCTGTCGGCAAAGTCCGTTCCATGTCACCGCCTGGGACGCGTTCGAGGTACTTGCCGCCTTCGGGCAATTGCAATTCCATCGTAAGCAGGCGGTTGTAATCGAAACCGGGATTCACGCGCTTCAAATGCAGGATGGTATTGATCATCAATCCCGCGCCGACGAGTAGAACCATCGCGAGCGCAACTTCGGAGATTACCAAGCCGTGCCGCGTCAGGCGGCTGGCCACTGAAGTCGTCTTGCGTTCGGTTTCGCGCAGCACCGCGTTCAAGTCGGGGCGTGACGCGCGTAGCGCGGGAGCCAGTCCAAATAAAATCGCGGTGAGCAGCGAAATTCCCAGCGCGAAAAGCAGAACCCGCCCGTCCACGGTGATCGAATCCGCGTTCGGAAAATCATCGGCGAGCGCGAGGAACAGTTTGATGCCGACAAAAGTGAGGATCGCGCCGAGCAGGCCTCCCCCAAACGCGAGCAATAAGCTTTCCGTGAGCAATTGCTGCACCAGGCGCCGGCGTTCGGCGCCCAACGACATACGCAGCGCGTATTCCTTGCGTCGCGTTTCGGTGCGGAACTGCATCAGGTTCGCGACGTTCACGCAGGCAATCAGCAGCACAAACGCCACCGCGCCGAGCAGCGGATAAAGCGCGCTGCCCGCGCCGCGATAAAGATCCTGCTGCAGCGGAATCACTTTGTCGCCGAGGCCCTTGTTCGTCGAAGGATAATCCTGCGCCAGACGCTGCGCGACCACGTCCATATCGGCTTGGGCTTGTGCCAGCGTGACGCCCGGTTTCAGGCGCCCCACGGGCATTAGCCAGTGATCGAAGCGCGCGTTGTAACGCGGGTTTGCGGGATTGATGGGCTGCCAGACGTCAATGGGGTAACCGTAAAACGGCGCGAATCCCTGGGGCATCACTCCGACGATGGTCGAAACGGCGCCCTCGATATTCATGGTTTTGCCAAGGACGTGCGGGTCGCTGTGATATTCGTTCTTCCAGAAAGGAGTGCTGATCACAACCGTCTGCGAAAGATCTTGCTGCTCGTCCGGCGCGAAGATCCGGCCGAGGATGGGTTTCGCTCCCAGCATATCGAAAAAATTCGGCGTAACGTATTGCGTGTGCAGCGGGCGCGGCTCGCCGATGCCGGAAACAATTGCGCGATCGGTGAAACTGCTCAGCGAAATATCGTCGAAGACGTGATTCTGTTTGTTCCAGTCCACGTTTTCCGCGATTGGCGGCGCGTTCAGGGAATCCGGGTGCGCCTGATCAACCTGCCAGATGACCACCAGGTTTTGCGGCTGCGGATAAGGCAGCGGACGATAGAGCAGGGCATTCATTACGCTGAAGATCGTGCTGTTCGCGGCGATGCCCAATGCGAGCGAGAGAACCACCACGGTGAGAAAGCCGGGATTTTTGCGCAGGCTGCGCGCCGCGAATTTCACGTCAGCCCCGAGGGTTTCGAAGAACTGAGGGGTTCCCATGTCCGCGTTACCTCCTAGCCAGGCTCAGTCGGTACCAACAGCGGAAGTTGCGGTAGATTCTACAAGTTTCGGGGGCGGTCATTACTAACAAACGGTGGATCGGCGTTGGCGGTTGCGGCTTGTGCTTCTGTCACAGGGTCAGACGCAGCCGCAGGCACAATGGTAGGCTTGGCACGCCAGTCCGATTCATACTCTGATACGGAAGTTACGGCAAGAAAGTTCCGGCTGGTGTTAAGGGGAGCTAAATGGCGTCGACATCTAAGGAGTGAAGTGTAGGGGCCGGTGCGAGGCCGGCCCCTACTGGCGCTGCAGTGGCGGATACTTTAACGCATGAAGTCTTGCATCCACTCGGGACGGGTGGGGGTTACTTTTGACCTTAGCCGCGCTAACTTTGCGCGTAACTGGTCCACATCCAGCCCGGCCGATTGGCATACCAGCGGAAAATCCTTGGGATCCTGGAACAAATACTCTTCGGCTTCCCGTTTCTTGCGGAGCGGCCCCGAAATCCACTCCTGAATCGTGCTGACGACTACCGCTTGCCACAACCGCGTTTCAATCGTTGCATCATGATCCAACATAACTCCTGCGTTAGACATACTCATGCCAGGACCCCCTTGCTTTCCCCATTTGTTTGGTATGTGCTGCGAAACAGCCAAGAGCATTGATGGAGCCAAGCGGCACACGAATCGCATGCGTCTTGTGGAAATGTGCCGTGTCGGTCAAGAGCAAACGTCCGGGAAACACACGACTTATACGCGGTGGATGGTCAAACGTCCGAGCGAACTTGCAGTGCGTACTCTCAGCCCGAATTGCCCAAGGAAATTTTCCTCAGTGCTGGCAAGAATTTCACGCGGGCGCCTTGGGAGGAGCCCCAATCTCCTGATTGGGGCCTTCTCAATCGTCGGCGCGCGGCGACGTAGTTGCGCATCGTCGTCATGGTAGGGCGGAACTCGCGCTACACCTGCGATAAGCGTGAAAAACCGGGAGGGCGGGGCGGAAACCTAGCGCCGCCAATCAGGAGATTGGCGCTCCCAGGCGGGGCTTAATTCTTCGCGGTCTGGCGGTTCTGCCGGCTGGGCGTAAAGCGCGGCACCACAAATTCTTGGATCACGTTCACGGCGGCCGATTCTCCAATGCCGATCAGCGCGTTTTCGAATGTCAACTCCGCGCCATTGCGATTTTGCGAGGGGTAGTAGAGATTTGAAATACCACCCGCTGCCAGGCCGCCGATGATGCCGGAATAATTCGGCTGCCAACGGCCGTTATCGCCCTTGCAGATCACCGCATTGGCGATCGCGTAGAGCAAACGCTCCCGCGTCGTCCCAGTCCCCTTGTAAAAGTAGCGCGGATCCTGTTTCAGCAGCGACGGGAGGATCGCCGCGCCGATAAAGGTGCTGGAGACCACGTCGCCGTAGGCCGCGCCGTAACGCCGGCCATATCCCGCCGCACCCTGGCCGTATCCCTTGAAATCGTTGTCCGCCTGCTGCACTCCCGCTACGGCGCCAGTCAATGCAAACGTGACCGGATCCACGGTGGACTTCCACGCCAGCTTGAACTTCTGCTTCGAGCTGAGCGGCATCGCATTCGGCACGTAAGTGACGTAAAAATTGGGAATCACGCCGAAAACGCGCTGCTTTTCTTCTTCCTTGATCTGTTCTTCGGCTAGCTCGATCGGCGACGAAGGAGTCACGCGTACTTCCGTGATCGCGGTGGCCACGGCCAGGACGATTTGCGGCACCACGCAATATTCACCCGGATGGAGCACGCCGGATGACACCATTGTCGAAAATCCCTCTGCCGTGACCGTTAGCTGGAATGGTCCAGGCGGCACGTTGGCAAACGAGAATTGCCCGTCATCGCCGGAGATTGTTTGCTGACCAGGCGATTGGTCGGGACGTGTCAGCGAGACGCGCGCGTGCGGAACGGCCGCGCCAGTGGAATCGAGCACGGTGCCTGTAAGGTTCCCCGGTATTTTCGAATCAGTTTGTTGGGGCTGCGGCGCAGCGGCCGGAGACCCCGCGACGGGCGCCGAACTCGGAACGGTCGCCGGGTCGGGCGGATTTTGCGCTTCAACAAGGGCAGGGAAGCCGCAAAAAAGCACGCCGAGGCCCGCACAGGCCAGTCTTCGGCGCCAAAAGAAGGCTCGCCCCAGGCTTGCGCGGCGGTGCGTGGCGTCCGAAGCTGGTCTGGTAAGTTTCACGTTTACTAGCTTATAGCCTTCGCTATGTCGCGCATCAGCCATTAACGTTGGATTGTGCGTAGTTGGTTCAGGTTGTACCAAGGGCCAGGAGTTCTGTAATAAAACGTCGTCGGCGCAATCAGCGCTGACGGCATTTTGACATCCGCCGCTGTGAAATTCACGGCTGTCGAGCACGTGAAAATAAGCGCGCCTCAGCGATGCCGACCAGCCGCTGCACTTCCATCCGCGGCATTCTGGGGTAGCCGGCCAAAAACCATCACTCCCGTGCGCGTGCCGATGAATACTTTTCCGTTGGCGATCATCGGCGTGATGTATTTGTTGTCGGCAAACGCATCGCGAATGCCGGCCTGATTGCTATTGTAAAGCTCATTCGTTAAATCGCGCGCGTCGTAAGCGTGCAGGACGCCGGCATCATCGCCGTGCGCTTCCACGGCCCACACGATTCCGTTCTCATTACCATTCGCCGAAACGCTCGGAGTAGTTCCAGGATATGCAAAGACTGCAGAAGTTTTCGATGCGGGCCGGGGAACGAGCTTGGCGTTCTCAATCGAAAAAGCCTTCAGCGCATCGCCATATGGCCCGAAATAGACCGTATTCTGGAAGTAGGCGGGCATCGAATAGACTCCGCCCGCCAGCGCGTGATTGATCACTTGATAGATCGCGTTGTCTTTCTCCGTGTTGAATTTGCCCATGGAATTGCGATTCACGACGTAGATGCGGCGGTCTTTTCCCGCGCCCACCGCCAATTGCCAGGTATTTCCGGCCGCATCCTTTAAATCAGGGAGGACCAACGCGCCGCCCGATCCCAGGTCCTCATCGGCGTCCGATTCGGATGCGGTGTTGTGCATATCAAAATAATCGGAGACCGAGAGTTTCACGCCGCCCGCGGAAAGTTTCAGGAAGCCATTGCCGAAATCGCCGTTGATGGGAAAGCCGGAGGAATTCAGCGCGTTATCGAACGTGCCGTTTCCATCGAGCAGATAAATGTCGCCGCGTGCATCCGCCGCCGGCCCCGCGCCGGACATCCAGATCGCTCCGTCACTGCCGTTGGGCGTGACGTTCAGCACGCTTACTTGCTGCAAAGTCGCCGCGCTGTAGCCAATCACCCAGCCGGTGTAATCGCCCTGGTCGCAATGCGAAGCCCAACTCGTGTACACCACGCCATCGAGTAGAAGCAACGAAGCGCGTTCCTTATATTGTTTCGGATCGAAGCTGGTGCTGCCCTTCAGATTCGGGTACGTGGCCGTAATCGTCGTGGGACTGCCGGAGATTTCCGCGCCCGTCGCAATGTCCAGCGCATGCAGCCGCTGGAAATAATTTCCAGCGCTGTCCTTGGACATCGCCACCAAATACATCACGCCGCGATCGCCATCGTAAGTAATCGCGGGAGTTGAGGTGATTCCGATCTCCGGACTTACTTGCCCGCACCTGCGGTCGTCGCTGGGCGTTTCGTTCGCGCCCAACACGGTGACGTGCCACAGCTGCGCAAATGTGTCCGCATCAAACGCATAAACGGAATCGTGCTCGGTGGCCGCGAAAACCACGTTGTGCGGATGGCCGGCTAGGGACAAGTTTGAAACGTACAGCGGCTCGGCGTCCACCAGCCCGTCCACTTCCATAAATCCCAGTTTGCCGAAGCCGGTCGAATTCACGTTCGCGGGCGTCAGGATTTTTTCTTCCAGATTCTGGCCCGTGCGCGCCACATCGTTGTGATAAGTGAGGACGACCACCGCGCTCGCCGCCAATGGATTATCCGCCAGCGCGGGTAGGCTCCACGGCCAGCTCGCGGCGGATGAATCGTCTCCATTGCCGTTTTTTGCGCTGTGGAAATGTCTATGAAGTCCTATCGCCAGAAATGCCAGAAAAAATAGTGCCGCTATGAAGGGAATGATTATAAACGTCCGTTTTCGCAAACCAGTTCTCCCGTGCAAAGGTGCCATTAATTGACGTTCTATGACCAGCCAAGGTTACGCTCAGATGGGCGACTGCGGGGCCGCTACGCCCGCACCCCTCCTGCCTGATACTTCGCGAAGGATTGGATGCCATTTTCTCCCCATCGTCCATTGGTACTTCCCGCAATCAGTGGTCGCTTCGAAGCAAACACGGGCCGCGGGAATTTGTAGCGGTCACTTGGACTCGCGTTTCAATGCGCGGGGTGCACCCCCTCGATGCCGTAAGCCCAGCGGCCCATAGCTCGCAAGGCCGGTGCGCCTAGACAACTATGTTCCTTATCAGTGTTCATGAGTGTTCATCTGTGGTGATTCTGAATTTACCCGCGTTATGGTGTGGACTGGGAAGCAAGGTAGTGGAAGAAGAACGTCTGGGTCTCGAGCGCCAACCGCCTGTGGGAAGCCGCGTCGCTAAACCCATGATCGCTCTCGAGCCGCAGGTATTGCACGGTCGCGCCGGCTTTCTTCAGCGCTTCGTCCAGCGCGTCGGCCTCTGCGACGGGCACCGAGTCGTCTTTCGTGCCGTGAATGATCAAGATCGGCGCATTCGATTTCGCGACGTGCGAAATCGGCGAAGCATCGCGCCACACTTCGGGATGCTTCGTATAGTCCGTGCCTAGAAAACTCGTCATGTACTGGATGCCGTCCGGGTCGCGCTGCGTGGTGAAGTCCGTGGGTCCGGCAGCATCCACCACGGCTTGCACTTTGCTCGAATATCGCGCGAGCGCCGGCTCGGAATTGTCGCGCGTGTCCATCATTCCCAGCAGCAGCGCCAATTGTCCTCCGGCCGAGTGCCCGTACGCGCCGATGTGATTGCGATCAATATTGTATTTTGCGGAGTTCGCGCGCACCCAGCGGACGGCCATTTGCACGTCGTCCAGTTGCGCCGGCCAGTGGTTGATGCCGTTGTTAAAGAGGCGGTAATCCACCGGAATCGCGACGAAACCCGCGAGAGCTAAGAAATGCGCCAGCGGCCACATCGTGGATTTGTCGAAGCTGTTCCAGGCGCCGCCGTGAATCAAAATGATTCCGGGGCGGGGCAGTCCGCTGTTGTTCGCCGGCTCGAAAACATCGAGCAGCAAAGTCTCGTCGTTTGCCACGCCGTAGGGCAAATTTTCGTGCACCGGTCCGACGACCATGTCGAGCGGAGGAGCCTGATTCGCGGAAGCATCCGCACGTGGAGTCGGCGGCTGGGCGCTCGGAGTAGTCTGCTGCGCGCACAGCGGCACCGCCGCGAAAGCTATAAGGACGAAACACGTCAACACAAGTTGTCTCATGCGGAAATTATAACGCGACGCTCGCACCAAGCGCGCCGCGGAAAGATGCGTTGCCTGCACGGCGATCACGCGACCCGAACCAGCGCACAAGCGACCGGAGGCAAGCCTCGCCTTGCAAAAAGCGGCAGCAAGCTGCCGCACTCCCATATGGCGATTGCCGCAACCTAGCGGTTGCATGTCAATCGCTCCTTTGCTATCCTGCAACCAGGAGGTTGCACATGAATATGGATGCGAGGACGCCGGATCGGATCGAAAAGCAAGTGTTGCTGCGCGCCCCACGCGCCAAGGTGTGGCGCGCGCTCAGCAATTCCGCCGAATTTGGGTTGTGGTTCGGCATGAAAGTTGAAGGACCGTTTGTAGCCGGAACCACGGTGCGCGGCGTGATCGTGCCGACGACCGTCAGCGAAGAAGTCGCCAAGATGCAGAAGCCCTACGAAGGCAAGGCCTTCGAATTGCAAATCGTGAAGGTCGAGCCGGAGCGGATTTTCAGCTTCCGCTGGCATCCCTACGCTGTCGAGCCCGGTGTGGACTTCTCGAAGGAGCCGACCACGCTCATCGTCTTCGAGCTCCATGACGCCGAGGGCGGAGTGCTCCTCACCGTCACGGAATCAGGGTTCGATCAGATTCCGCTCGAGCGGCGCGCCAAGGCGTTCAAGGCCAACGACGGCGGCTGGGCGAAGCAGCTGGAACTGATGAACGCCTACGTCACCGGAAATTATGGCGCCGGAGCTGCGGATTCTGGATCGAAGGCCACTGGTGCGAAGTAAAGGCAGCGCGCAAGCGAAGTCAAAGCCGAACCAGCGCGGCGCGAGGGGCGGAGCCACGCGAACTGCGTCCGGATCGGTCCCCGCTTTTGCCGCAATTTTCGCGGCGCTTGGAGACCGGACGCGCTTGCGGCTGGTGGAACGGCTAAGCGCGCAGCCCGGTGGCGAGCAAGCGGGCCACGGCGCGGGATATCGCGCGATGTCCATCACCAAGCTGACCGCGGAATTCAACGTCAGCCGCCAGGCCATCACCAAACACCTGCGCGTGATGGAGCACGCCGGCCTGGTCCACAGCACGCGACGCGGCCGCGAACGCATCTGGCAATTGCGCCAGCGTCGGCTCGACGAAGCGCGCCACTATCTCGAACTAATTTCCAAGCAGTGGGACGAAGCTCTCAGCCGCCTGCGCATGTTCGTCGAATCCTAGGCCGAACGACCCGACGAAGGTAGGGGCGCTGCTTGCTGCGCCCCAGCTTGCCCGGGCGTAAAACGCTCCGCAATCCGGTTTTCGGACCAGTGCGAAATCTCGGCGCGCATCGGCCCCGCATCGCGAAAATCGCGCCATGACCCGGCTGAATGTGATACTCAGGCGCTGCGATGCACCGCGTGCGCTACAGAATCGCTCGCCAATCCGACGCCCCCGCGATGGCGCGTCTGCGCGCCGCAAACCTGCCATCCGAAGAAGCGTGGACTCTGCGCATCGCAAGTTACCTGGCGAAAGAACATCATCCGCGCCACGCGCTGCGCCCGCGCATCTGTTACGTCGCGCTCGCGGGCGACGCGCTCGTCGGCTACATCGCCGGCCACCTAACGCGCCGCTACCATTGCGACGGCGAACTGCAATGGATCAACGTAATCCCCGAGCAGCGGGGAACCGGCGTAGCCGCGGAACTTCTCCGGCGCCTAGCCAAATGGTTCATGAGGCAAAAAGCGCGCCGCATCTGCGTGGACGTAGACCCCGCCAACACCGCCGCCCGCCGCTTCTACACAAAACACCGCGCAGAAACGCTGAACGCCCGCTGGCTCATCTGGCCCGACATCAAGGCGGCGCTGAGCAACTCACAATCGCGCAGAAGGCGTGCGAGCTAGCGCAGTTCGGCGCCGCGTGCCGTAAGCCACTTGTCAAAACTACGGGCTGCCCCGCGCGATTTCAAGAACCGTGGGCAACCGGGGCTTGTTACATTAAGATTCCGTCTCGCGACCTTGGCCTCGCGACGCCAGCCTAGCGCAAGCGGGGGCAACGGAGGGTCCATGATCCTCAGAATCGTTCTCATCGTGATCGTTGTGGTTGTCGCTATCTTGGCGGTTGCCGCGATGAAGCCGAGCACGTTCCATGTCGAGCGCTCGATCACGATCAAGGCTCCGCCGGAAAAAATCTTCCCGCTGGTCGATGATTTCCATAACTGGAACGCGTGGCAACCACAGGATAAAGGCGCAAGCATTCAGCGCAGCTACAGCGGCGCGGCATCGGGCGTAGGAGCGATTTCGGAGTGGCAAGGCACTGGGAGCGCCGGGCAAGGTCGCATGCAGATTACGGAATCGGTTCCGAATCGCAAAGTTGCAGTCGCCGTGGATTTCGTGAAGCCGTTTCACGCTCACAATATTAATGTATTCACGCTCGAACCCGCCGCCGACTCGACGAAGGTCACCTGGAGTTTTGATGGCACAAATGTTTTTGTGCTAAAACTAATGAGTGTCTTCGTGAGTATGGATCGCACCATGGGCAATCATTTCGAGATGGGTCTGCAAAACTTGAAGGCTGCTGCGGAACGCTAATCCCGCTTCACCCACGTTTCGCGCAAAAGGCGCGAGACACGAAACCGAAACGCACCCACCTGACAGCGCATCCAATTCCGTGAAGACGCCGAGCCCTTTGGTAATTGCATTCGGCAGAGGGTGAGGCACCGGCCATTCACGCTATTTCACCGCGAGGAAATCACCAATGTTCATGACGAAGCGCAATGCCCGCCTGTTTTTTGCAATTTTCGCCTGCGCCGCCGCGATCGCGGCGGCATCGCCACAACAAAATAACGCGCAAACGAGCCCGCAAACGCCACCCGCCGCCGCTGACAACAAAATTTACCTCGACGTTGTCGTCAGTCCAAAAAACGGCGCGCCGATCGCCGATCTGCAACAGCAGGATTTCACGCTGCTCGATAACAAGTCGCCGCAACCCATCACTTCATTCCGGGCCATCACCGGACGCGAAGCGCCTATCTCCGTCACCATCGTGCTGGACGCCGTCAACGACGACTACCGCACGCTCACTTTCTCGCGGATGCAAATCGAAAAATTCCTGCGCGGCGAAGGCGGCCGTCTCGCCTATCCCGTGGACCTGGTGGTATTCACCGATAAGGGGATGGAGAATCTCGCGAATTATTCGACCGACGGCAACGCGCTCAGCGCAACTCTCGATAGCGACCAGATCGGCATGCGCATAATCCCTCGCTCCACTGGCTTTTACGGCGCCGCCGAACGCCTGGGACTTTCGACCAACGCGATGCGCCAACTGGCCGCGAGCCTCACTTCGCACCCCGGCCGTAACATCGTTTTGTGGGCGTCTCCCGGCTGGCCGATTCTTTCCGGACCGGGTGTGCAGCTCAGCTCCAAGGAAGAGGATCAGATCTTCGCCGATGTCGTGAACTTCTCGAATGCGTTTCGCGCGGCACGGATCACGCTCTACGCTATCAATCCGCTCGGCAGCAGCGAATCCGTCTTTCGCGGCACTTATTATGAGGAATTTCTGAAAGGCATAAGCAAACCGAGCCAGGTGGTGCCCGGAAATCTCGCGTTGCAAGTGCTCGCGCTGCAGAGCGGCGGCGAGGTGCTCGATTTCAATAACGATATGTCCGCGCTGCTGCAAAAATGCATCTCGGACTCCGCACCGTACTACGAAATCTCTTTTGTCGCGCAGCCGGCCGAGCGACCCAACGAGTACCATCAAATCGAGATCAAACTCGCCAGGTCCGGCCTCACCGCGCGCACGCGGCAAGGCTATTACGCGCAGCCGCAACACGTGCCAAACCAATAAGAAGGATTGGCGCTCCGGAAATTTGACGTTCGAAGGTGAGCCAGCCTGCCGTACGCAGACCCGCTTGCAGCGGGCAAACCTGCCTGGGGCCAGGCAGGCCTGCCCGCCGCAGGCGAGATTCCGTGGGGCCAGGGAAAATGCTTCAGTTCGAGCGCAAAGTTTTCAGCTCTAATCGCCGCAATTCCGGGGCGGCCGCACGCTTTGGCAAAAAACGAAACGACGCGTCATCCCGGGGCACATGTCGCCCGGGAGATCCGCTTTTGGGCGAGGCGGCGCCGAAAACGAAAGGCAGATCCCTGCCTGTGGCAGGCAGGCCTCGCTTCGCGCGGGACGGAATTCCCGCACTGCTCGCTCGGGCAGAAGAAGTAATCTCGTCACGCAGTGCGCGCTTGCTCAGTGCGCCGCATCCACCGCGTCGCCCACGCGCGTCTGATCTGTGATGAAGTTCACTTCCCAGGTTTTGCCGCCATCATCTGAAAACGACTGCTCGAAGTGCGGCGCACTCGTCGTCAACTTCGTCCAGTCATATCGGATCAGAAGTGTTTTGCCGTTAATCGTATCCTGCGTGTAAAAATCGCCGTGGCCGTCCTTGAATTTGCCGACCTGCGGTGGATCCAGGATTCCGATCCGACTGTTGGCCCAATAGAGCCGCCACTCGCGCGACGTAGGATCGTACAAGCGTAGTGTCAACCCTTCGATGTGTCCCGTCGAGCCGTCCAATTCGACCGTGTCCAACTGCGCGCGGCCGTCCCAAATCTTGTAGCAAACTCCCGTGCCCGAAAGATCCACCCAGGTGTTCGAACCCGTCATGGGATGCATTCGCCGCTTCAGCTCAAATTTCCAACTGCCGAGAATCGGATCGAAGTCGTGCTGGCCGTCGCGTTCCGTAGAATCGGCGGGGGCGCTCGACTTCACCGCCGTCGCAAATCGCCGCGTCTTCGCGTTGAACGCTTCCTCGCTCACGCGCGTTTGATCGGTGATCCAATTCACTTCCCAGGTTTTGCCGCCATCGTCCGAAAACGATTGTTCAAAGTGCGCCGAATTCGCCGTAATGTCCGACCAGATGAAGCGAATCAAAATCGTCCGGCCGCCGATAAAGTCCTGGCAATAAAATTCGCCGCGGCCATCCTTGAATTTTCCCACCTGCGCCGGATCCAGGATCCCAATCTTGCTGCTGGCCCACGAGAGCCGCCACTCGCGCGCCGTGGGGTCGTATGTGCGCAGCGTCAATCCTTCGATGCGTCCCGCCGCGGGACTGTCGGTTTCGAACTGCTCGATCTGCGCGCGGCCATCCCAAATTTTGAACGTCTGGGATGTTCCGTCGAACTCGACCCACGTATTCGAGCCCGTGAGCGGATGCAGCCGGCGCTTCAAGTGAATTGTCCACGTGCCCACTTCGAAATCGAAATCGTGCGAGCCGTCCCGTTCCGCGGGCGCCGTCGCTGCTTGCGCAGTGGTGCTGGCGGCGATGGGCGTCGCTTGTTGCGCGGTCGCGTCTTGCGTTCTTTCAATTCGGTTGCCCGCGTTTGAATTCCGGCCCGCGGAAATCGCGGCGACAGGGAAGAGAATCGCTAGAGCGCAAAGTCCCAAGTAAATCGAAATCTTTTTCGGCTTCATGAAGAGTGTTTCCTCCGCGAAAATATTCGTGCCTTGTGCACCTCGACGTTAAGCTTCCGAGTGGCCTGCCACAATAGCCACTCTGGCGTGATACGCTATAGCCACTTCAGGCGTACCGGAATGAAGAGAATCTCGCCCAGCTTCGTGCCGCCCGTCGCTCTCGATTCCAGCGGCAAAAGTCCCATGTACAGCCAGGTATCGGAATGGTTTCGCCGCGCGATCCTCGCGGGGCAATTGCGTCCGGGCCAGCGACTGCCGTCCACCCGCAGCCTCGCCGCGGAACTGAAAATATCGCGCATCCCCGTTTCCAGCGCCTACGAACAATTGCACGCCGAAGGCTACCTCGAGACTTTTGTCGGCGCTGGAACGTGCGTCGCGCGGTCCATCCCGGATGACGCCCTGAAGCCCGCGCCCGGCAAGATTGGCAAGGCCGCGGCCGGGCAAATTGCCAAAACGAAAGCTCTGCGCCGCGTTTCACGCCGCGTGGATTTGCTGCGCGCGCCCGCGCAAACCTGGTCGAACGAGCTTGTCGCCTTCCGCATGAGCCTGCCCGCGCTCGAACATTTTCCGATCGGCCTGTGGTCCAAGCTCGTCAATCGCCACGCGCGAAAACCCAGCAGGCAAGTGATGGCTTACGGCGACGCGAAAGGATATGCGCCGCTGCGCGAAGCGATTGCGGAATATTTGGGCGCGGTGCGCGCGGTGCGTTGCGAGCCGTCGCAAGTTCTGGTGACAACCGGCTCGCAGCAGGGCATTCAACTTTCCGCGCAAGTGCTGCTCGACGCCGATGAGCGCGTGTGGTTCGAAGAGCCGGGCTATCCCGGAGCGCGGCAAGCGCTGCTAATGGGCGGAGCGCAACTCGTCCCGGTGCCGGTGGATCGCGAAGGGCTCATCGTGGCGGAAGGCATTCGCCGTGCGCGCGACGCGCGCGCGGTATACATCACTCCCTCGCATCAATATCCGCTGGGCGTGACGATGACCGCCGCGCGACGCATGCTGCTGCTGAATTGGGCCGCGCGCTCCGGCGCCTGGATCATCGAAGACGATTACGACAGCGAATATCGCCTCGGCGGACGCCCGATTGCCTCGCTGCAAGGGCTCGACACTGACGCGCGCGTGATTTACGTCGGCACCTTCAGCAAAGTAATGTTTCCCGCGCTGCGCCTGGGCTACGTGGTGGTGCCCAAGGATCTGGTGGATGCCTTTGCCAACGCGCGCGATGCCACCGACCAGTTTTCGTCCACCTTGTATCAGGCTGTGATGACGGATTTCATCCGCGAAGGCCATCTCGCGCGCCACATCCGCCGGATGCGCATGCTTTATATGGAGCGGCGCGCCGCGCTGGTGGAAGAGATTCGCAAACAAATGGATGGGCGGCTCGAAGTGATCGGCGCGGAAGCGGGAATGCATCTGGTGGCGCTGCTGCCGCAGGGCGCGAGCGACGTAGCAGTTGCAAAAAAAGCCGCGAAGATCGGAATTTCGGCGATGCCGTTCTCTTCCTGCTATTTGAAACCGCCCGCGCGCGGACGGATTGATCCTCGGTTACGGCGGCGTGGATGCCCGCCAAATTCGCGACGGCATGAGCAAGCTGCGCACGTGCATTTGAATTCGCTGCAAACGCCGCTGCCGCAGATGTGCCGCGCTGGCCACGGGCGCGCGCAAATAAATTTCACCGTCGTCTTCGCCTCACCATCGCCTTCCGCAAATCTCGCGCGATAGTTACCGTTTGAAATCACGCGGCGACTTTCGCGGCTATCCCCGCAATCGAATGCACTATTCTAAGCATCCAGCCTTCCCGAGGTATTTATGGCGAACACTTCTGCTGCCGGTAATTCGTATCGTGCGGCACGCCGCAGTACGCGCCGCGATCAGGCCGTTCAGGTCACGGTGTCGGGCGTTGATTCCCGCCGCGGCCCTTACATCGAAAAAGTTTCCACGCTCACCATCAGCTGCCACGGCTGCAAATATCCGTCGAAGTATCAGGTGCTGCCCGACGCGTGGGTGACGCTGGAACTCACTCCCGAAAAGAGTGATGCACCGAAAATTTCCGCGCGCGGCCGCGTCAAGTGGGTGAAGCGCGACGGGGAATCCAGCGGGCCTTTCTACACCGCCATCGAATTCGAAAGCCCTTACAACGTCTGGAAAATAGATTCGCCGCCCGAGGATTGGCTGCAATTCGCCCAGGAACGCAAGCTGGCTCCCGAACCCCCAAGGCCCAAACCCATCGCGGTGCTGCAACCGAGTCTTGCCACCACGAATCCGAAACCGGAACACGCGAAGCTCGCGGCCACCACGACCGAGCGTCTGTTCGCTACGTCCTCACCCGCCGCGAATGGCAATCGCGCCGTCGGCAACTTGATGGGCGAATTCCAGCAGCAGATGGAAATGATGATTTCCGAGCTGGCCTCCGCCGCGGTGACCGAGAAAACCGCGTCGCTATTGAATAACATCCGCGCCGGCATGCACGAAGACGCTCGCGCGATTCTCAGCGACGTGGCTGCCTCGCAATCCACCGAATGGGCGCAGCGCTCCCTGCAGCAGATCGAGCGCACCAGCCAGGCCGGCGTTCGCGCGCTGCATTCGCAGTGGACCAAGAGAATCGATTCGGATTTCAACCAATCCCTGCAACGCATCGAAGGCGCGCCAGCACGAGGTGGAAGTTCTTTCCGAAACGCTTTTTGCCAACGCCCTCGAGCGCCTGCAACAGACTCTCGAGACGTTCCACAAGGAAGCCGTCGAACGCATCATCCTGCGCCTGAAAGAACGCATGGCCCCGGCATTTCGCGAGGCCCGCGACTTTTCAATGGACCTCGCCAAGCGCCAGGAAGACTTGCAGAAATCCTTCGCGGAGGCTTCGGAAAAAACCGCCGCGACAATCGAAGAGACCTGTGCGCGCATGGAAAAGCAATTCGAGATGGTGATGCACGCGCGCATGGATTCTGCACAGGAAGAGCTCGAACGCGCCGCTACGGGTGTTGCGAGTTTCGCGCTGGAAAATATCCGCACGGCGGTAGGACGCAACGTCGCCGAGACGCAAGCGCGTTTGCAGGAGGCTTCGGAGCGGACTTTATCAGCCACGCAAGTTGCGCTGGAGCAAAAAGCCGCGGGCACCTCCAACGATTTCGCCAACGAGCTGACGCATTACAGCCGCAGCCATCTGGATTTTGTCAGCAGCGCCATCGCCGAAATTGCCAAAGGCATCGGCAAAGAATCGAAGCAATAAACCAATTATTCGCGGGGGCCCGGGCCGCAGCGATGCAAGGTCAAATCGGAATATCGCCAGACGTTCGGCTGGTTCTCGAACCAAGCGAGTGCGCCACGGACTTCTGCCACGAAATCGCGGCGATTGATTTTGCCGGCCAGCCGCTCTGCGTCGAGCATTTTCTTCCCACGTGCATGCTGGAACTGGAGTCGCGCAGCGCTCGTTTGCGTGAACTTTCCTTTGAGCCCGCCGCTACCGCCGCTTTCAAGGATTTCATGGCCACCTGCGCGAAGCAGGCTGAACAATTGGCTGCGGACCCGCGTTTTGCGCGCGCTCCCGCGAAAACTGGCCTGCTCGATTTTCTGCTGCGCGTTTCGCAATTGAGCCAGCGCATTCGTCGCAGCCCGCGCAAGAATTCCGCCGTGCCGGTCTGGTTGCGCCGCGAAGATCCCTACAGCACCTGGCAGGAAGAGACTTGGACTGTCTCGGTCAGCCGTCATGGCGCCGGATTGATTTGCCATCGGCCCGTGCAGAAGGGCGGCACGCTCGTCCTCTGCCGCAAAGATAAAGGATGCCGCGCGGAAGCCACTGTCGTCTACACGATGCGCGATGCCGAAGGCCGCAAACAAATCGGCGTGCAATTCCGCGACCCTACCGATTTCTGGGATATGGATTAGGATCTCGTTTCACAATCGCGGATACTTAAACTCCCAAACGCGACAGCGCCTGCTGCGCTGCGTGGTAGCCGCACATTCCGTGTACGCCACCGCCCGGTGGCGTGGACGACGAACATATATATATGTCCTTCGCGGACGTCGCATAGTGCCGCCAGGTGGGCCGGAACAACGTCTGGCGAATGTCCATTGCGCCGCCGGAAATGTCTCCGCCGATAAGGTTCGCGTCCATCATTTCGAGGCCCGCGGGAGAAAAAACGCGGCGTGCCAGCACGCGTTCACGAAAACCCGGTGCGAAGCGCTCGATCTGCTGCTCGATAATCCCCAGCATGTCGAATTCATACCCGTTCGGGACGTGGCAGTACGCCCAGGCGGTGTGCTTGCCCGACGGCGCACGCGTGGGATCAAAGAGGCTCGGCTGCACGACCAGCACGAAGGGCCGCTCCGAATGGCGGCCATGGCGCATCGCCGCTTCCGATGCGGCAATTTCAGTGGCGCTTCCGCCGAGATGCACGGTCGCCGCCCGCAGACATTCAGCCGCGCGCCACGGAATCGGCTCGCGCAACGCGTAATCAATTTTGAAAGCCGCGGGCCCGTAGCGGTACCGGCCTAAGCGCGCCGTGTACGCTGCGGACAACCGGCCGCCTGCGATTCGCGCGAGCTGCCGCGGCGTCACGTCGCACAGCGTCACGTCGAACTCTGGGAGCGATGCAAGATTTTCAACGCGCGTGGACGTCCTGATCTCGCCGCCGAGCGACGCAAGATGGCGGCACAATGCGTTGGCCAGCGACTGAGCGCCGCCGCGCGGAATCGGCCAGCCCACCGCATGCGCCGCAGCGCCAAGCAGCACACCGAAAGCGGAGCTCAACATTTCATCGAGGCTTAGAAACGAATGTGCCGCCAGACCGGCGAAGAGCGCCCTGGTGCGTTCGCGACGAAACGAAATGCCTGCAACCATCTTCGCGGACGGCACAGCAACCAGTCCGAAGCGCGCCAGCAACAACGGACGGCGAGAAAGCAGGTGAACGGGACGCAGCACCTCGCGTGACAGGTCGGACCATTGCTCGACAAATGGCCGCATCAGCTTGCGCCAGGCGCGGCCGTCATCACCCAGCGCGGATGCCGCGTCGCGCAAATCGCGCTCGAGCGTGACCGCGGTGCCGTCGTCGAAGGGATGGGCGAGCGGACACGGCGAGTGAATCCATTCGAGCCCGTGATTCGCTAATGGCAGGGACGAAAAAAATGGCGACCCGGCAGCGAAGGGATACACGGCCGAGCCGAAATCATGCAGAAAGCCCGGCAAGGTGAGCTCAAGCGTCCGCGCCGCGCCGCCCGGCTGCGGCTCGGCTTCGAGAACCTGAACCTGCAAGCCCTGCTGCGCCAGAACGATGGCCGCCGCAAGGCCATTGGGACCGGCGCCGACAACGCAAGCTCTGCGGGTCACGTGAGATTATCGGTCGCGTGTGATTTCATCCGCACCTGGCGACAACGCCTAGCGATTATAAGGACTTTCCTGGATCCAATGAAACCCGCGGCTAACCAGCAAAGACTTGTTCCGATCGAGGAGTTGCAAATCCATGTGAATCGCGTGACCGTCCATGTCGCCGTCCAGGGTCAATTGATTCTCCGCTGGCCGCGCGAAATGGAAAACGGCTTTCCAGTTTTTATCCCCAGATTTCGTGAGCGCCAGAATCTTGTCATTGACGTTGATTGAAGCACCATAACTGGCCAAGGAACTGTCCATGCGCTGAAAAGCCATGCGCTCGGGAAAATCAAAGACGACGCGTCGCCAGCGGCCGTAGTCAGTGAGAAGCGGCGCGCGCAGTTGCCCAACAATCGAAAGCTGATCCACGTCCCAGATTCCGTAGAGCACAGACCTGGGGCGTCCCCCGCCGTACGTGTGCCAAGCGCTCCAGCCGCCATAAGCGTTCCCCGCCACGATCCAGACTCCGAGAACGATCTGCGCGGCAAGCGCGATCCGATTTTTGCGCCGCGAATGGAAAAGTTGTGGTGCCCTGGAAGGCTCGGTGGCACGATTGCGCAAGAAGAAATCAGCCAGACGCGACAGGTCGGGTGCGAGCAGAAACAGCGCCAGCAATAGCAAGTGAAAGGAAAGAAGTTTTACGGGCACATCATACGTCATGTTGAGCGCGAAGACCTGGGTCAGGTCCGCGAGGCAAACGAGCGCTCCCAGCGTTGTCGTCCGCGGAGCGATCAGCAGAATTCCACCCAACATTTCCGCGCAGCCCGCGAAGGTCTCGTACGCGGGCGAGGAACCGATCGACGACCATAGAACGCCCATCGGTGAGAAATTGCCGAATGGCTCCAATAATCTCGTCAGAAACGGATACGACATTTGCAATGGAATGATCTTGACCATGCCGTAGGCGATCATCTGCGATGCAAGCGAAAAGCGGAGGAAAAGCCGGAACCATTTGTGCAGCGTGACGTAGTTTTGTCTCCGCCGATCGAGAAAAGACCAGATCACCGTCGCCACAGCGGCAACGTTCAGCAGGACGAGCGCTACGATCCAATCGAAGGTTCTGTCGCCGCTGCCGGTATCGGCGTAAGCGATCGGGTGTGCAATTCGCAAAATGTGGGCGGCTACCCAGAGAATCACCGGACGGATCGGCCACAGCGATTGTAAGTCGGGAATATCGACCTTGGGAATGGGCATCAAGCTGCCGAGGATTTGCGTAGCCAAGCAGAACAAGCCGAGGTACACGAAGCAGAACCGGAAGGCTGCGCGAGTGGCAGGACTCCAGCGTGGTGCCTGCTGTTCCTGCTGGAGCCGCGTGATTTCTGCCGGAGCGCTCATTCCCACAAATTCTCCTGGTTCATCGGAATCGGTCATCGCCGCCGAGCGCACAAACGCCGACGGCGCCGGCTCGTCATTACGCGCACGTCGCTAACGCGACGTTATTGAGCCTCGAAGTCTCCCTTATTACCTCAAGAGATTGAAACTTTCTAGAGATTTGCGCACCGGAACCCGCCCGGTCGTACCATTGGCCTAAATTAAAAATTCAGTTTAGTATTTCATTCCTATGCCCACTGCGAATGCCAAGACTTCCGAGCTGGTGAAAAAACTCGACGCGCTTGCCGCCAGCGCCGCCACCGCGCAGGATTTGATGGCCGGTGTCGCCAAACTTTTTCACCAGGAGATGCTGCGCTACAACTGGGTCGGCTTTTACATGCTCGAAAAAGATGGCGCCCAGGACATGCTCGTCCTCGGACCGTTTCGCGGCACCATGACGCCGCACACGCGTATCCCGCTCAATCAAGGCATCTGCGGCGCCGCGGCTTCCACTGGCAAGACCATCGTCGTGGACGACGTGAACGCCGACTCGCGCTACCTGGCCTGCTCCGTCGAAACCAAATCCGAAATCGTGGTGCCCATATTCGTAAATAAAAACGTAGTAGGCGAATTGGACATTGACAGCCACTTCCTCGCCGCCTTCACCAAAGAAGACCGCACGCTATGCGAACACGCCGCCGCAGTAGTAGGCCGCTACCTCGAAAAGCATCCCTGATGAAGCTCGCCAAGCATTTTTCGCGCCGAACCACAGCCCGATGTTGACCTTGTAGCAGCCTCCTTCAGGCGGGCGCAGTGATCGGTGGGCAAGCAACAGCGTTGTCTCCGAGCAGGGAACCGCATAACATACGAACGCCATGAAAATTCTGCGATGCGTTCTCGTCCTGATATTCTGCGTGGCGCTGCCATCCCGCGCACAGCAACCAAAATCTCTCTTCTACATGACGCGCGATCCCAATTCCGTGCGCTCCTTCCTCGCGCACGCCAACAAAATAGATACGCTGGTCCCCACGTGGTATTCGGTTGATACCGTCGGTTTCGTCTCCGGCGGCCCCAACCCCGAGGTCCTCGCAACCGCGCGCCAAAATCACGTCCCGGTGATGCCCATCGTGGTGGACTTCAATTTCCTGCAAGATGATTTTCACAAGCTGCTGACGAACCCCGCCGCCTACCGCCAGATGTTCACACAACTAATCCAAGCCTGCAAAGACAACGGCTACATCGGCTTCCAATTCGACTTCGAAAACGTAAACTGGACCGACCGCGACGTTTTTTCCGCGATGGTCGCCGAAGCCGCCATACTCTTTCACCAAAATAATCTGCAGCTCACTATCGCCACGGTCCCGAATGCTCCCGGCACCGCCGGCGAAACCAACTACTCGGCCTGGATTTACGAAAACTGGCGCGGCGCCTACGACCTGGCCGCGCTAGCGAAGTCCGTGGACCTCGTCTGCCTGATGACCTACGACCAGCACACCCGCTTAACTCCGCCCGGCCCGGTCGCCGGCTGGTCCTGGACCGTCAGCAATCTCGACTACGCCCTCAAATTCGTCCCGCGCGAAAAAATCTCGCTCGGCATCCCGCTCTACGGTTATCACTGGTTCGCCGCCCCGCCGCTGCCGCCCAACGCGAAGCCCACCGATCGCCCGAATCCCTCCGCCGCTTACATTTCCACCGCCGACGCGCTCGATCTGGCACGCGCCTACGGCGGACACATCGAATGGGACGCAACCGATCGCAGCGCGTGGTTCTACTTCTACCGCGACGACGAACGCGAATGGATTTTCTACACCGACGCGAGAACGTTCCGCGAGCGCTACGACCTAGCCAAACAGCACGGCCTGCAAGGTTTCTGCTCCTGGGTGCTAGGCACAGAAGATCCCGCCATCTGGGAACTTCTGCCGTCGCATCCCTGATGCCCGCCGCAAGCTCACGGTCCGCGCCCGATCAGATGGCGGCACAAGCTTCGCAGCGCTGCACCCTCCGAAAATTTAGCGACGCGGCAAGAACTCTGCGGTAAACTCCTAGCCGCAACCAAACATAAATTCGTTCGTTGCGGGATTTCGCAGCTCATCCGGAAAACTTCGGCGCGACCGCGTCGAGCGAAAGAGAGAACCCATGGATCGAATCGTCCGGCGTACCGCACCCGCCGCACTTGTGGTGCTTCTCGCGACTCTGGCTTTTCCCTCCGGGCTGCGCGCGCAGAATGACGCCGCCAAATACTTTAAGGCCAACTGCGCGCTCTGCCATGGTGAAGACGGCAGCGCCAACACTCCCACCGGCAAAGCGCTCAAGGCCAAAGATCTTCGCTCGGACGTGGTGCAAAAGCAGACGGATGCCGAGCTAAACGCCGTCATTACTAAGGGCCGCGGCAAGATGCCGGCCTTCGGCGGAAAAGCTTCTCCGGACATGATCAAGTCGCTCGTCGCTTACGTCCGCACACTTCCCAAGAAATGAAAAACTCACTGTGACTCGCGAGCCGCTGGAATCTGCGCCAGCGCGCGGACTTGTTGAAGCTTGCTACGGCGCACCGAACGCAATCGCCATTCTCCGGAGGAGCCGATGAAGATTGCCGCGGACGATCCCGGAAACACGCCGCGCGCCAAATTTTTCACGCCCCGGCCGTTCGATCAGGAGCGCCGCTCGTTCCTCGGCGCGCTGCTCGGGCTCGGCTCGCTTTGCGTAGGCGCATTGCTGGCGGTCCCGCTGATCAGGTTCGCGCTTTTTCCGCTGCTGCGCCGCACCACCGAATTGAAACCGAGCGCGGTCGGGTCGCTCGCCGAATTTTCGTCGTTAACCGAGCCCGTTGAACGCAGCATCCAGATCGAGCAAGTGGACGGCTGGCGCAAAGCAGTTTCCGAAAAAGCCGTGTACGTCACGAAAAATCCCCGCGGCGATTTAATTGTGCTCTCTTCGATCTGCCCGCACCTGGGCTGCACGGTCCCGTGGGTCAGCGCTGCGAAAGAATTCATCTGCCCGTGCCATGGAGCCGTCTACGCGCCAGATGGCGCGCGCATCAGCGGCCCATGCCTCCGCGGAATGGATACGCTCGCAACCGTCGAAGAAAATGGCCAGTTGCTCGTCCGCTTCCAGTATTTCCGCCAGCTCGTCGCGGATAAAGAAGTGATCGGCTAAGAAATCGCCAGCAAACAGAGGAGGGAAGTCTTCGCCAGTGCAACCGGCCGAACATCATAAGAGTGAAGCGGCGGCGCAACCGCTCAGCGGTTTTCGCGGCTGGCTGAACCACCGCACCGGGCTCGATGCCATCCTGCGCAGCGCGATGGACGAGCCTATTCCCGGCGGGGCGCGCCTAGCCTACATTTTCGGTTCCGGCTTGCTATTTATTTTTCTTTCGCAAATCATCACCGGAATATTTCTCGCGCTCTACTACGTTCCCTCCGCCGACCACGCGCACACCACCGTCGCGTATATCACCAAATCCGTCACCGCCGGTTCGTTTTTGCGCGGCCTCCATGCCTACGGCGCGAGCGCGATGATCGTCGTGCTGCTGCTGCATCTTTCGCAGACATATATCTACGGCGCCTACAAAGGCCGCCGCGAACTGCTCTGGTTTTCCGGCTGCCTGCTGTTCGTGCTGGTGCTGGGCATGGCTTTTACCGGCTACTTGCTGCCGTGGGACCAGAAAGCGTATTTCGCCACGGCCGTCGGCACCAACGCCGCGAGCGAAGTTCCATTGATCGGTGAAAGCCTGAAGCAACTGATGCGCGGCGGCACGGACATGGGCACGCTGACCATTTCGCGTTTTTTCGTCACGCACGTTTTCCTGATTCCCGCGTGTATTTTCGCCTTGATCGCGGCTCACCTCGTACTTTTCCGCGCAGTGGGCGCCGCTGGCCCGGTCACCGAGGACCCGTTCGAACCGAAACAGAAGCCTGAGCTTTTTTATCCGCGCCAGATTTTGATGGATCTGGCGCTCACCGCGATGCTCGTCATTTTTCTCGGGTGCCTCGCGTTTTTCGTTCCGATACAACTCGGCCCGGCCGCGAATCCCGCCGACGCCCAATACATCCCGCGCCCCGAATGGTATTACCTTCCGATTTTTCAGTGGCTGAAATACTGGCACGGCGCCGCGTCGGTAGTCGGCGTCCTGGTGATTCCCACCGTTCTCGCGCTAGCTGTCGTCGCGGTTCCGTTTCTCGACCGCGGCGTCGAGCGCCGTCCCTGGAAACGTCCCATTGCCATGGGAGCGTACATCTTCATCATGGGCGCGCTAATCGGACTCGGCCTGCGTAGCAAATATCTCGATCACCACGACCCGCAAGTCGCCGAGCAACTCGCCAAACAAAAAGCCGACGAAGCCGAATACATGAGCAAGCCATTCGAACCGGAGCTGTCGGCCGCGTCGCTCGTCGCCGCTAACGTCGCGCTCGCCGATCCGCTCGCCGCAAAAGGCAAAACCATTTTCGAGGCGCAATTCTGCACCGCCTGCCACGGCGAAAGTGGCATAGGCACCGTCGCGGGACCCGCTCTGGTCGGCGTGAGCGCCAAGTTCAACCCCGGCCAGATCACCGAGCTACTCCTTCACCCCACAGCAAAAATGAAAGCCGGCGGCATGCCCACCCCCGACCTCTCGCCCGACGACATGAAAGCCCTGGTAGCCTACATCTCCAGTCTGAAGTAGCTCCGCGCCGCCCGTACTCGGCGTCCCGCTGACTATTAACTGTCAACTTCGCCGTCGCACCGCCGCCCGCGCCACCATCCTTGACACCCTTCCGCGCCATTCCTATACTTCTCGCCGCTACGAATTTTTCTCCTGGGGGAGTCCGATGTTTAAATCATTGCTTGCCATTTTGCTGATCGCCGTTTCCGCCACCTTCGCCGCAGCGCAAGAAGATGGAAAAATTCATCAACCGAAACTCACGCCGCAAACCAGCGGCACCACGCAACTGCTGATCGCCGTCAGTCCGGTGAATGATCGGGTCGTCTGGGCCGCCGGCACGGGCGGCACCTACGTCGTCACCACCGACGGCGGCAACACCTGGAAGGCCGGCGTGGTGCCGGGTACGACGGACGACCCGAACGATGAGTTGCAATTCCGCGACGTGCAAGGCGTCAGCGACAAAGTCGCCTATTTAATGTCCATCGGCAACAACCCCACCGATTTCAAGATTTATAAAACCACCGACGGCGGAGCCACCTGGAACATCCAGTTCACCAACGAACTCGCGAATGCCTTCTACGATTGCTTCTCATTCTGGACACCGATTCGCGGCATCACCCACAGCGATTCCGTGAACGGAGTTTTCCCCGACATTCGCACCACCGACGGGAAGACCTGGCACTCGATCTCCAAGAACATGCCGCCCGCGCTTTCCGGTGAATCATCGTTCGCGGCCAGCGGCACCTGCATCGCCACGGAAGGGGATCGCAACGCCTGGATCGCCACCGGCGGCGCGTCCATCGCGCGCATTCTCGCGACGCGTGATGGCGGCAATACCTGGAACGCCTACGACACGCCGCTCGTCAGCTCGCCCAGCGCTGGCGGCGTCTCGGTCGCATTCCGCGATTCCGAGCACGGCATTCTCGGCGGCGGCGATTTGAATTCCAACGCTTCCGCCGACGCAGCCACTTCCGATGATGGCGGCCGCACCTGGACGCTCACCAACAAGCCGCCGATTTCCGGCGCGATTTTTTGCTTGGCGTACGTGAGCGGCAATCAGCAGCACGATGACGATCAGGGTCGCGGCAACTATGGCCAAAACGACGGCGAAGGTTTCGACCACAACCTCGACCGCGCCGTGGTAATTACCGCCGAAACCGAACCGGATTTCAGCTCCGGCGCAGCAGCGTGGACTCCCGATGAGGGCCGCACCTGGTACCAAATCCCCAACGCCAGCGGCTACTGGGCAGTAGCCTTCGCCAATCCCCACGCCGGCTGGTTCGTAGGCAACAACGGCCAAATCCTGAAGATCAGCTTCTAGCGCCCGTCACAGGCGAATTCACAGGCCGAGAAAAAGTGGCCTATTCAGGCAGTCAGAGTTCTAGCGCTCGCGGCAAAATATGTGGAGGTGTCATTCCGAGGGCGAATTTTGCCCGAGGAATCTGCTTTTCATTGCGGGTTCAGCGAAAAAGCAGATCCCTCGCTGCGCTCGGGATGACATTCGCTTAACTTCTTCGCCAAATTCTTGAGCCCCTCAACTCGCTGGAATTTCTTGTTCACTTCCCAACTGGCACGGTCATCTTGTCCGTTGCGAACGTCACCGGCCCCGCGTACGACGCGCGAATAGACTTGCGGACCTCTGCCTCCGCGTTTTCGACGTCCGGAGCAATGTGGCTCAGCAGCAGACTCTTCACGCCGCTGACGTGCGCCGCTTCGCCAATCTTCTTGGGAGGCGTATGAAAATCGTAGAGTTGCGCGGGCGATTCCGGTGGATCCAGCACAGCGCAATTAAAGACGAGCAAGTCCGCGTTCTTCGCGAGCTGCTCCAGATTCGGCAGCGCCGAGGCGCTCATATCGCCGGAAAAAACAACGGTCTCGCCCTTGTAAGAAATCCGGTAAGCCACCGACGGGCAGTCGTCGTGATGCGTCGCAATTTCTTCGATCACCAGGCCGCCCGCATCCACGATTTTCGTCTCCGGCGTATCCAGCTTGATCGCCAGGTCGTGAACCTCAAACGTTTCGTCCGCGCCAAAGGTCTTCTGATATGCGAACGCGCCATCTTTTCCGAGCAACAGATCCACGAAGCGCGAAGTCTTGGGGAAAAGCCCCGCGCCGTCCGGTCCAAACACGCGGAAGGCGATCGGCCCGTCGGCGGTCAACCCGCGCGCCAGGAAAAATGCCGGCAGGTCACTGCTGTGATCGATGTGCAGGTGCGTCAGCAGCACCGTATCCACCTTTTCCAAATCCAGATTCATTTCGCCAATCCGCAAAAAGGCTCCGGGCCCGCAATCCACCAATATCCGCGCCGTCCCATCCAGCAGCACCAGAAAGCTCGACGCAGCCCGCCCCAGCGCCCGCGGCCCGCCCGACCCCAGCACCACCACTTCGACGGCCGGGGTGGCCGGAGCGGCGCGCAGGGAAGTCGGCAATAAAAACGCAATCGCCGCGGCAAGCGCCAGCAGCATCTTCATGTCTGTGCCTCCTCTCGCATTCACTTGTTTTCCGTGAGCGCGCGCCGCGATCCACGGAGGGTTTGCTATCCGTTATAATTCGCCACCACCCGCGCGACTTTTCCCGCCGGTGATAACTCCATGTACTCCGCGGTGCGCGTCCCTTTTTGATTGGTGTAGTACAACACGACGCTGTCGACGCCCCACAACACGTCTTCCAGATGAAAGTGCAATTCCGGATAAGCTTCCAACCCACGCTGAAAATAAGCTCGCAGGTTTGCCTTTCCCGCGACCTTGCCATCCGACGTACCCAAAAGCCGCGCCGCAACGGGCGAAGTCAGTTCCACCGCATCGTCATAATGCGCCATGATCGAATCCAGATCGCGCGCGTTCCAGGCCGCCACCCAATCGTTTGCCAAATTCCTAGCTTCGTCGCGTGTCACCGGCGCGCCACCGCGCTACTTATCCGCATACTTTTCCGCACCCATGAAATGCAGCGACACGTACGGCTCGTCGCCTACCACCCAACTGTCATGTCCCGGCGGCCCAGGCGGAATATAAAACAAAGTCCCCGCCCGCATTTCGTGAACCGTTCCGTCCTCCATCGCGGCAGTGGCGCAGCCGGACACAACCATCCCCACATGTTCCACGTTGCAGCGTGCCGCGCCCACGCTCGGCCCCACGTGCAACGACCACCGCCATCCCGGCTGGTAAGTGGCGCGTCCGATCGTCATGCCGCCGATATGCACGACTTCGAATTGTCCTTTGTCAAACGTGCGCACTTCGTCTGGTTGTTCGAACCTCTTCAATATCGTTTCGAGTTTCGGCTTAGTTATTTCCATGTTCCCCTCGCCAAGCGGTCATCACGAATCAAGATCCTACCCGCACAGTTCCCGCGCGAAGCGATAACGCCTATTCCGCGCGTGACCACACGCTCTGCACTTTCGGCGGCTTCAACAGCGTTTGCATCACGACGCAATATTGCTCCGTCTTTTCGCGCAAGCCGCGCAACTGTTCCGCCGTCGCGTCCGGCGCGTCAATATCGAAATCCACGCGAATCGTCTCGAAGCCCACCGGCACAGCCTTGTCGATCCCCAAGGTCCCGCGCAAATCCATATCGCCTTCCACGGTCACCGCGATGCGGTCCGTCGCAATTCCCATCGCCGCCGCCACCATCTGGCAGGTGATTTGCGCGCAAGCCGCGAGGGCGCCCAAAAGCAGATCGCCCGAACAAGCTCCCGCGCCCGCGCCGCCGACTCCTTTGTGCGCCTCCGCCTGATAAATCGCGCGCCCCAGGTCCACCGAACACGACACCGGGGCGTCCGTCTGCGTGCCTCTTGCACGCAAAGTGATGCGCGAAGCGCTCGGGTCGGCGCGATACTGCTCCTTCAACGGTTTCTGTAGCGATCGCAGGTCCATGGCTACCTCACCTCACTTCACTTTATGACTCGCGCCCGTTCTCGCGCGGTCACCTTCTATTGCTGCCGCCGCACAGCAATGCTAGCATCCGACCATGCCCAAATTTGTGATTGAACGCGAAATTCCCGGTGCAGCAAATCTCACCGACGCTGAACTGCGCGAAGCCGCGCAAAAATCCGTCAGCGTGCTGAAAGCCATGGGCACAGAGATCCAGTGGCTGCACAGCTACGTGACCGGCGATAAAGTTTACTGCGTTTACCTCGCGCCCGATGAAGCCACGATCTGCGAGCACGCCAAACGCGCCGGGCTGCCGGCCAATCGCGTCTCCGCCGTCCGCCGCCTGATAGATCCCACCACCGCCGAGTAGCCGCCTACGAAGAAGCTCCCTCGCGCATTAACACCTCATCAATCGCTTTCTCGACGGGCGTGTCCCAACCCTCGAGCCACGCCGTCGCTCCGGTCGTATTAATCAACTCCTGCCGCGCCGGATCCAATATCGCTTCCAATTTCGCGTGCTCCGCGGGCGTCAAAGGCGCGCCAATATTCAAACGCAACGCCGCCGCCGCTCCGGCGAGCCGCAACGAACGTTCGGCCTGGTGTTCCACAGCCGCCGCGCACGCAAAGCACTCCAGCAAACGCGCCACCCCGCGCTTGTGCTCCAGCTCCTGAAACGCAATCAGACTCTCGCGAAATAGGGACTTCGCCGTCGCGCAATCCATCTGCTCGCGCGCCAGCGTTCCTAAATCGGCCAGCGTCCCGGCAATGCCCCAGCGGTCGCTGAGCTCTCGAAAAATCGCCAGCGCCTGTTGATACAAATTACGCGCGGCCGCCGCGTCGCCTTGCTCGCGCGCCGCATCTCCCTGATGATTCAGCGACCACGCTACGCCCGTGCGATCGCCCAACGCCTCAAATATCGCGAGACACTCCGCATAAAGTTCTCGCGCCCGCGAATAATCACCTTGCGAATTCACGACGATCGCTAGATTACTCAGCGCCCGCGCCACCGCCTTCCGGTCGCCCAATTCTTTCCACAGCAGCAAACTTTCCTCGAACAGTGCATGCGCCATCGCCAGGTTTCCGCGATCCCGCGCATTCACGGCTCTCGCATTCAGCGAGACGGCGACGCCCTGCTTGTCTTCCAGCTTCCGCGCGACGTCCAGGCTTTCCTCCATCAGCGCATCCGATGCGTCGTAATCTCCCTGTTCGCCCGCCAGCACGCCCGACGAAAAAAGCGCTCTGGCTCGCGCACGCGATGGCGCCGCCGCTTTCGGAATCTTCAGCAGCTTTTCCAAACTGTCGCGCCCCTCGGCAAAATATTCGTGGCCCTCCCAAAACCGAAATAAAGCCGTGCCCAGCCGCAAACCCCACTCCGCGTCTCCTGTTTCCGTCAACCACGCCAAAGCCGCGCGAAAATTATCGTGCTCCAGCGCAAATCGCTCCAGCCATTCCGCTCGCTCCGCGCCGCTCTGCTCCGTCGCTTCCTCTTCCGCGAGCACCAGGCAATAAGCGGCATGCGCGCGCCTGGTCAGTTTGTCTTCGCCGCCCGCTTCCAGCTTCTCCAGCGCGTACTCGCGAATCGTTTCCAGCATCAGAAAACGCGATTCGCCGTTCGCTTGCTCCACGCGTTGCAGCAAACTTTTATCCACCAGCGATTCCGTGCCATCGAGCAAATCCAGGTTCAGGTCGCCTTTCGTATCGCACACCGCTTCCACGCCCTCGAGCGTGCAGCCTCCCATGAACACCGCCAGGCGGCGAAAAAGTTTCTGCTCGGGCGCGCTCAGCAGGTCGTAACTCCAGTCAATGGCGCCGCGAAGTGTTTGCTGGCGTTGCGGCAGGTCGCGCGCACCACCGGTCAATAGTTGCAAGCGGCTCGCGAGACGCGTCCGCATCGCCGTAGGCGAAAGCACCTTCACGCGTGCTGCGGCTAATTCGATTGCGAGCGGCAGGCCGTCCAGCCGTGCGCAAATCTCCACGACCGCCGTCGCATTTTCGCGATTCAGCTCGAAGTCCGGCTTCACCGCCGCCGCGCGCTGCACAAAAAGCGCGACGGCAGGGAACTGCCCGAGCGCTTCGGGTGCGGGCATCGTGTGCGCATCGGGAACGCCAGCGGCGGCACCGGAAATTCGTGCTCGCCGTAAACGTGCAGCGCTGCGCGGCTGGTCACTAGAATTTTCAGCTGCGGTGCCATCGCCAGCAATTCCGCGACGGTCGGCGTCGCCGCCATTACGTGCTCGAAATTATCCAGCAGCAGAAGCATGGGTGCGCGCGAAGGTTCCTGCAGATACTTCTTCAGACTTTCCAGCGGCGTTTGCCCGCCCGTCTCGCGGATTCCCAGCGTCTGCACAATCAGCGCCGCCATCAACCCGGCATCGCGCAACGGCGAAAGCGGCACAAAATGCACGCCGCCGGGAAAGCGCTCCGCCAAACCGCTCGCCACTTCCACTCCGAGCCGCGTTTTTCCGATGCCGCCTGGCCCCGTCACCGTCACAAGGCGCACATCCGCACGCAGCAACATTTCCTTGGCCGCGGCCACTTCCTTTTCGCGCCCCACAAATCCAGTCCGCTGCACGGGAATATTCGCGGGACGAGCCTCCGCCACCCGCGCCGGCTTTTCCGCGAAACGCTCGCGTATCGCCGCGAGTTCGCGCGCCAGATCGCGCGTCGCCGCGTAGCGCTTCTCAGGGTCTTTTGCCAGGCAACGTTCGATCGCCCAACACAAAGGCGCCGGCGCATCCGGATTTTGCGCGCCCATCGGTTCGGCCTGCTCGCGCATGATGGCGACGAGCACTTCCGCCGCGGTATTTCGCACGAACGCGCGCTTACCCGTCAGCATCTCGTACAGCACCAGCCCAAACGAAAATTGATCCGAGCGGAAATCCAGCGCGCCGCCGCTGGCCTGCTCCGGCGACATATATTGCACGGTCCCCAGCACCATTCCCGGCCGCGTCTCCCACGACGATAGCGCGCTGGTCGCCGCACTCTCTCCAGTCGCCGGCGCCGACTTCGCCAAACCAAAATCCAAAATCTTCACGTAGCCGTCCTGCGACACCATCAGATTTTCCGGTTTCAAATCCCGGTGCGCGATGCCAGCCTCGTGCGCTTTCGCCAAACCTTCGGCCGCTTGCGCCGCGATTTCCAGCACTTTGCGCACAGGCAGCCCACCGCCGCGCAGCAGCTCACGCAGCGTCTGCCCCTCGATCAATTCCATCACAATGTAGCGAGTGGACCCGTCCTGGCCGAGTTCGTGGATGGTAATAATGTTGGGATGATTCAGCGCGGATGCCGAACGCGCCTCGCGTTCGAACCGCCGCAATTGGTCGCTATCCGCCGCGATGGCTGCCGGCAAAATCTTGATGGCCACGGTGCGATCGAGGCGTGCGTCCCGCGCGCGATACACCTCTCCCATTCCGCCCGCGCCGAGCAGCGCTACAATTTCATAAGGTCCGAGATGTGTACCGGGAACCAAGGCCATAAGTTCCCGCGATTATACCCTCGGACTTCGCCAGTTCGTTACTTTCGCGAGCCGCCGCAATGTCTAACGCCCGACAAACCGGCGCCGGGAACTCGCTGCGGTCGCCGCCTAGCGCCAGTACAGCTTTTATCGTTTTCCTCTACATCGCATCCCCGATTCCCGCGTTCCCACAATTGCTGTAATCCTGCTCTGCGAGAGGCTATTCCGATGACATCAGCGCAAATAGCAGTGATCGCGGTTGTCGTGCTCGCCCTGATCGTGGCGGCCATCATTGTCGTCATGCGCAATCGCACCCAAAAACTCCGCGCGCAATTCGGCCCCGAATACGACCGCACCGTCGCGGAAACCGGCAATCGCTTCACAGCCGAGGCGCAACTGGCGAAAGTAGAAGCGCGCGTCCGACGTTTCGAGCTTCGCCCCATTGCCGCGGCCGATCGCGACCGCTTCCGCCAGTCCTGGCGCTTCATTCAAGCTAAGTTCGTGGATGATCCTTCGGCTGCGCTAGCAGAGGCGGATCATCTCCTCGGCAGGGTCATGCAAGCGCGGGGCTATCCGCCGAGCGATTTCGAAAATCGCGCGCTGGAAATCTCCGTGGACCACGCTGCGGTCGTCGACAATTACCGCGCCGGACATGAAATCGTGCTGCGTCAAGCCCAACGCCAGGCCACCACGGAAGATCTGCGCAAAGCCATGGTCCACTATCGCGCGCTGTTCGATGACTTGATGCAGGAAGAGCCTATGCCGCTGGGCGCACGGGCTGTCGGCCGCGCAGTTTAGGACGCCAAGAATCGTCGGTCGCAGTCGAGCGAGTCGTGCCGCCAATCATCCGCGACGCGCTGCACACAATTTTCAGTTTCGCAAAATCACGCAAGAAAAGGGGATCGTCCAATGACCGAATATCTTCGCAAGGATGCTGGCGTCGCTTCGGAACGCTCCAGAATCGCAGATCCGAATTCCATGGAAAGAGTCACCGAGGAAAGAATCGCAGACGAGCGCGTCATAGAGGTGCCGGTTGAAAACGACACCGAGGCCCGCACCTGGGAGCCTGCGCCCCGCGTCGAACCTCGCCCCGCGAGCGCCACAGCCACGACCAGCGCGGGGACTACCGGCGCGGCCACCGCTGCTGCGCGCGCACCGCAAGAGGAACGCGTCGCGCTCTTCGCGCCCACCGAATCAAGCGACCTCCGCGCCCGCTGGGACAGCATTCAGGTTGGCTTCGTTGACGAGCCGCGCAAATCGGTGCAGGAAGCCGACGCGCTCGTTTCCGAAACGATGAAGCGCCTCGCCGAGATCTTCAGCGACGAACGCCAGAAGCTCGAACAGCAGTGGGATCGCAGCGAAGACATCTCCACCGAAGACTTTCGCCTGGCGCTGCGCCGCTACCGCTCCTTCTTCGCGCGCCTCCTGGCGATTTGACCGTGGAGGTAGGGGCGCTGCTTGCTGCGCCCCAGCTTGCCCGGACCAGAACTTATCCTCGGCGCCGCAGTACTACGCCGTAGCGCCCCCAACAGAACCAGCTTCAGCCGCTGGAGTACGCGTCTCTCGCGTGCAATGCGAGCGTGCAATGCGGCTCCATCTTGCGCGTGAGCGAACAGCGAATTACTGCGCCAAGCCCACGCGCTGCAATAATTCCTGAAAGCGCGGTTCGGCGCGCAACGGATCGTAAGCCGGTTCCACTTTCAAGCTGGTCAGCCCGTTCGAACGCTGCGCATACGCCTTTTCGAGCCAGTCGAGCGCGGCGTCTTTGTTCCCAACGCCCAGATTCGCGAATGCCATGGACGCCGAATCAATCGGTTGGTTCCGGTTTTCCGCTTCCAGTTTTTTTAATTCTGCTCGAGCCCTCTGTTTCTGGCCCGAGCGGCCGTAAACATACACGAGGAACGTTGATTGCCACGGTCCCAGGCCAGCCGCTCGCTGCCATGCGTCCAGGCCCGCCAGAGCGTCGGCGTAGCGGCCCTCCTGCACGTATGCATCGACCACCATGCGGGCACGCGGAAAATTTGGATCCATTTCCAATACGCCCTGGAGCTGTTCGATGGAACGGTCGTACTGTCGCGAGAAATAAAAGAGCGCGCCCTGGTCCGTCGCAATGATCAATGAGAGCGGATCCAGCTTGCGCGCGGCTTCGCTTTCACGCAGCGCTTCATCAAACTGCCCGCGCCACATCAGGAGTTCCGCGTACCATTGGTGCGCCGTCGCGTAGTCCGGATTCAATTCGATCGCGCGCCGGAATTCCTTTTCCGCGGTGGTCCAGTCCCAATCGTAATTCTCCAGAACCAAAGCCAGCGCGCAATGCGCCTCCGGCAGTCTATCGTCCAGTTCCAACGCCCTCACCGCCGCCGCCCGCGCCTTGGGCATATATGTGGTCGCGGGAGACACGCTGTACGACGTCATCAGCGAGTAGCTGTTCGCCAAGCCCGCATAGGCCGGCGCGTAGCTCGGGTCCTGGGCAATCGCCTCGAAGGGTCCGCTGGCCCGACCAAGTCCGAGCCCCGCAGGGCAGGGGCGCTGCTTGTCGCAGATCCGCCGCAGGAGGACTGCGCCCCAGCTTGCCCGGGCCGCAGGATATCCTCGGCGCCGTAGTTCCCGGCATTCCTGCCACCGGAACTCAAAATCGTCGGGGGAAAGTTACGAAACGATGCGGCTGTAAAGAAGCAATAATGCCAATGACGCCACGATTCCCAGAAAAAATCCGCCCAGGTGCAGACGCGGATGAATCGCTCGTGCGTACTTAATACTCGCTAGGAGAAATACCACATTCGACAAAACCGCGAACGCCAGTCCAGCCAGAACAATAATCTCCGCATACAAAGTGCTCCAGCCCCAACCGGCCGGCGCCACCACCACATAAGTAAGCGCAGCGGAGCCTAGTGTTACAATCGCAGCCGTAGAAACGGCGTACCCGCTCGCAAACGGCTCGTTCGCGTGGAAGAGCAGCAGCAAAAACACGATCGCGTACTCGATCAGCACCACGATGGCGACCATCGCCCGGTACCGCGGATCCACCGGACCGAAAAGCCGCGTGGCGGAGAAAAATATGGCAGGCACTGCCGCATTCGCCAGCGCCGCCACAGTCAGGGAAGTGCAAAGAATATGCCGCCGCAGCCGCGGCTTCTGCGAGGCAGCGCTCGACAAAGCGTCAGTTGAGATGTCAGCGGACAAAGGAGTTGTCGCGCGGCATTATATATCACGAGCCGCTCCACCCGCAGAATTTCCGCAACCGCGGGATGCACGAATCAAAGTCTCAAACGTAGCCTCTGGCAACAAATGCTCCAAGTCCACATTTTCCATTTTCGCTCTTGTATTTTCCATCTTCACTTCGCATGTGCGACAACGACGTTCATGAGGCACAGCCGAAATTGTTGAAGAAAGCTGGGGTTTTGAGATATTTACTTGCGAAGGTCGACTGGAAAGGAGGGGGACGATGCGCACCGTGACCTATGGCGGAGCCGTGAGTTTGGACGGATTTCTGGCGGGCGTGGGTGGCTCGATCGACTGGCTGCACTTCAGCAAGGACGTGCAGCAGGTAATTGCGGACTACTGGAAGGACGTCGACACTATGCTGATGGGGCGAAAGACTTACGCAGTCTCGGTCGCGCACAGCCCCAAGAAATCCAAGAGTGCTAAGCGCACGGAGCCGGCGATGCGAACCTTTGTATTCTCGCGCACGCTCAAAGAGCTCGACGATCCCGGCGTTCAACTGGTGGCGAGCGACGCGGTCGAGTTCGTCCGACGTCTCAAAGATGAACCAGGGAAGAACATCTGGCTCATGGGCGGCGGCGAATTGGCGCAGCCACTTTTAGCTGCGGGACTGGTGGATAAAATCGGTCTGAACATCCACCCGATTCTTCTCGGCTCGGGCGTACCCACCTTCCGCGATTTCGGACATCGCATAAAACTGACACTCACAGAATGCCGTACGCTCGAAGGTGGCTGCGTCCTCGCAAACTATAACGTCTTGCGAGCACACTAGCCCCTGATGACTCACGTGATCGGAAGCTGACTCACCACGCGCGCGGGGTGTATAAGTGTCTGTACCCAGCCTATCAGGAGTCCCACGATGAAAATTCACGCCAAACTCGTTGGCGTCATTTGCTTCATCCTCGCCACGCTCTTTCTGCCACGCCCCGCGGCGGCGCAACGATCGCAAAGCGTCACCTGTGAATCGAACAACGGCAAGCGCAATTATTGCGGCAGTTACAGCCGCGACCAGGTCAGTTTTCAGCGGCAACTCAGCAACTCTTCCTGCGTGGAGCGTCAATCCTGGGGCGTGGATCGCCAGGGCTTGTGGGTGGACAACGGTTGCCGCGCGGTATTTTCCGTTCGCGTCGTGGTCGCACCCGCCCCCGGGCCTGGACCGGGACCCGGCTGGATCCATCCCGGTCCAGGAAATCCCTGGCCGCCCTCGGGCAATTGGAATGGCGGCAGGTGGGACCGCGGCGGCGCTTGCTTCTACAAGGGCTACGGCTTCAGCGGCGATTATTTCTGCATGCGCCGCGGCGAAAGCCGCGACTCGCTCGCCGACTACGGCGGGAAAATCTCATCCATCCGCGTCTTCGGCGGCGCGCGCGTCGTCGTCTTCGACGATCGCAATTATCGCGGCGCCAACGACTCAACCAACCGGGACGTGTCAGACCTGCGCGTGTGGAAAGTGACGTCGAAGTATCCGCACACCTGGAACAATCGCATCTCGTCGCTCCAAGTGCTGTAAAGAATTCCCGGGCGAAGCGCGAGCTCAGCCGCCCAATAGCAGGGGTGCGCCGGTCTCTGCCGCGCCGGCCACGCGATATTATATAATCGCGCCCTCAGCCCGGCGGGTCAGCGCGCCCGACCAATCGACACTCAACGCACCGCACCGATACACAACATACCCAAGGAGACAGCCAATGCCGGACGTCGAGCATTACGAACATCTCATCATCGGAAGCGGAGAAGCCGGGAAGCACGTCGCCTGGACGTTCGCCAGCGAAGGCGATCGCACCGCAGTCATAGAACGCAAACTTATCGGCGGCTCTTGCCCCAACATCGCCTGCCTCCCCAGCAAAAATATTATTCAAAGCGCCAAAGTAAATTCCTACGCCCCGCGCGCCGCCGAATTCGGCCTCGACCTCGCCTCTTTCGCCACGAATATGCCCGCCGTGCAGCTCCGCAAACGGAAGATGGTCGAAGGCGAGATTCAGGCGCATCTGAAGTTCTACAAAGAAAGCGGCACGGATCTGATCATGGGCACCGCGCGCTTCATCGCACCCAAAAAAGTGGAAGTCACGCTGAATTCCGGTGGCACACGCATCATCGAAGGCGATCGCGTTTTTCTCAATCTCGGCACGCGCGCGGCAATCCCCGATGTTCCCGGCATGGTCGCGGCCAATCCGATGACGCACATCGAAGCCCTCGACCTCGACCGGGTCCCGCGACATCTCGTCGTTCTCGGCGGCGGTTACGTCGGCCTGGAACTCTCGCAAGCCATGCGCCGCTTCGGCGCGGAAGTCACGCTGATCGAGCCAGGCCCGCAGCTCGTCAGCAAGGAAGATCCCGACGTGAGCGCCGCAATTCTGGAACTCTTCCGCGACGAAGGCATCGAAGTGCTGCTCGACACCACGGTTGATCACATCGAAGGTCTTTCCGGCGAGCAAATTCACGTTCACGTTAAGACTCCAGCTGGCGAGCGCGTCATCGCGGGCACCGATCTTCTCGTCGCCACTGGCCGCATCCCCAACACGCAATCCATCGGACTCGACGTCGCCGGAGTGCAGCTCGACCCGCGTGGCTACATCAAGGTGAACGAGCGCCTCGAAACCACTGCGCCAAACGTCTGGGCGCTCGGCGATTGCGCTGGAAGCCCGCTGTTCACGCACGTGGCCTTGGACGATTTCCGCGTCGTCCGTGACAATTTGCACGGCGGCAATCGCACCACCACGAATCGCCTAGTCCCTTATGTTGTTTTCACCGATCCGGAAGTCGCTCGCGTCGGCCTGAACGAAACCGAAGCAAAAAGTCGCGGCATCGAATATCGCCTCGTGAAGCTTCCCATGGCCATGGTTTTCCGCGCCAATACGCTAGGCGAAACGCGCGGCTTCATGAAAATGCTCATTGATAAAAATAGCGACCAGATCCTGGGATTCACTTCCTTCGGTGTGGAAGCCAGCGAACCCATGGCCACGGTGCAAACCGCCATGCTAGCTAAAGTCCCATACACAGTTCTGCGCGATGCTATCTTCACCCATCCCACAGCAGCCGAAGCACTGACGTACCTGCTGTTCGAAGTCCCAGCCAAAGCGTCACAACAATCCGCTTGACCGAACCGGCGCGTTAAAGGGTTTGCTTTTGTAGCGGCGCACTTCAGTGCGCCAGCAGTTGCAGTCGATCAAATCCGTAGCAAATGGAGACCATCCATGCCCGGCGAATCAAGCGCTTCCCAACAACCTGTCCCGCCCTTCCCTCCAGACAATCCACAACGCCATCTCGCCATCGCGCGGCCCAACACCGACGCCAGCCTCCCTCACATCGGGTTAGCCGGAGACACTTACACGATCCTGCTAACCGGCCGCGAGACCGCCGGACGCTTCTGCCTCATTGATATGCACGTTCCACCCGGCGGCGGACCACCCCCGCACCGCCACGACTTCGAGGAATCGTTCGTAATTCTCGATGGCGAAATTGAACTTACGTTTCGCGGTGCCACCTCCTCCGCATCCACCGGCGAAACGATTCACATTCCCGCGAACGCTCCGCATCAATTTCGCAACAAGACCGCGCGCCCCGCGCGCCTCCTGTGCATCGGCTCGCCCGCCGGCCTCGAAGAGTTCTTCGCGGAGCTTGGCGTACCGGTCGCGACACGCACCACCGCGCCACCACCATTGGACGCCGCCGCGCAAGCCCAGTTCCAAGCCAAAGCACAATCCCTCGCGGCAAAATATAAAACCGAATTTCTGCCGCACGCCTGAACTCAACGGTCCCGCATTACCAGATCACCGCGGACAATTTCCGCTCGATCGCAATAAAGGCATGATCGCCGCGTCGGCCGACCGCCACTCGCATCGCAAAGATATTCCGTCGCACAGGCCAAATCAGTGGCACCGCACTTGCAATCGACTTTTCGATATTTGTTCAGCTAAGCGCTCTGGGCGCGTAAGCAGCCGAGAAAAAACCAGTTAGACCTTAGGGGGATCAGATGTCTTTGCATCGTCCTACAGTATTTGGAAAGCTGCTTCCATTCATCGTATTTCTTGCTTCCATATTATGGATAACGGCTCCGCTGCTCGCTCAGAGCACCGTCGCCACAGGAAACATCCAAGGCACCGTCACTGATCCCACTGGCGCCGTCGTCGCGAACGCCAAAATCACCATCACCAATACGGACAACGGCCAGACCGTGCACGTAACCAGCTCCTCAGGCGGAACCTACAATTCCGGCGCGCTCGTCCCCGGCAATTATTCCGTCCGCGCGGAAGCCGCCGGATTCAAGACCGTGCAACAAGGCGTCATCGTAAGGGTCGGTGAGGTTTCCGGCATTAATATCAGCTTGCAGGTCGGCTCGGCCAATACAGTGGTCACCGTCGCCGAGCAATCTGTAGCCGTGAACACCGAACAGCCCAGCGTCCAGGGCGTGTTGAACCAGGAGCAGATCGAAAACCTCCCGGTGAACGGCCGCAACTTCCTCGATCTCGCGCAGCTCGAGCCGGGCGTGCAAATTCAGGATGGCGCCGATTTCGATCCCACCAAAGTCGGCTTCTCCTCCATCTCCGTCGGCGGCCGCTTCGGACGCACCGCGCGCATTGAAGTAGACGGCGTAGACGTCAGCGACGAAACTGTCGGCACCACCACGGAAAATATTCCCTCCAGCGCCATTGAAGAATTCCAGATCAGCCAATCTACGCTCGATCTTTCCAACGAGCTCACATCTTCCGGCGCCGTCAACGTGACCACCCGCTCGGGAACCAACAACTATCACGGCGAAGGATTCGCTCTCTTCCGCGATAGCGCTTTTTCTGCCGCGCTGCCGGGTCCGCCCTCGCCCTACCAACGCAATCAGGACGGCGGAAATTTCGGCGGCCCCATCTTCAAAGATAAGGTTTTCTTCTTTCTGGACGCCGAACACACCAACCAGAATCTGCTCGCGCCGATCGTCCCCGCGGCGCCCTTCGACGTCTACACCGGAAACACCGGCACGCCCTTCCGAGAAACCGATTACGACGCTCGCATGGATTTCAACCTCTTCAAAAACGTCCGCATGTTTTATCGCTTCAGTTATTTCGACAGCCGCGCTGTCGCCACCGGCGGCGCCGTAGGCTATCAGCCGTATCAGGACAAGAACTACACGCGCACGCACGTCATAGGCGCGGACTTCACCAGCGCCGGCGGTTTCACCCACAGCTTCCGCTTCGAGTACCTGAAGTTCATCAACAATCTGGGTGACACCGTTCTCGGCTCCAGCCTGCCGTTTGCGAATTTCCCGGTCAGCCTGAATTTCGCGAGCTTCGGATTTTTCACCGGCCCCAATTTCCTCGCGCCCCAGCAAACCTACCAGACCGATCGCCAGTTGAAATACGACGGCAGCAAAGTGCTCGGCTCCCATATCATCCGTTACGGCGTCGCGTACAACCGTCTCCGCGGCGGCGGCCTGTTCTCTTTCAGTGCCCTCACCCCCAACGTCAGCCCGATTGGCAGCACCACCGAGATCAACAACGCTATGAGCGGACCGTTCACGTGTCCCGGCGGGCCATCAATGCAATTAGCCGCCTGCCCCCTTAACTATCCCGTAGACAACGTGACCCTCGGCAACGGCGAAGAATGCGATACCGAAATCCCCGCGTTCAACGCGCCTTGCAGCGGCACGCCTCCGGACAATCGCATCGGCCTCTACCTCGGCGACAGCTGGAAGCTGCGGCCCAATCTGAACATCACTTATGGCGTGCGTTACGTCCGCGATTCGGGACGCTCGGACAGCGACCTGCCCGCTCTTCCTGCGCCTGATCTAGATCTCATCCAGCCAGGCCTCTCAAACCGAGTGCGTCAACCCAATAACAATTTTGGTCCGCAATTGGGAGTTGCTTGGGATCCCCACAACGACGGGAAGACGGTAATTCGCGCCGGTATCGGGGTCTTCTACGAGAACGCTATCTGGAACAACGCGGAATTCGATCGTCCCGAGCGGCTAGCCACGGGCGCCTTCCTGGCGAATCCCAGTGCGTGCTCTGGCGGCGCGGGCGTAGGAGTTCCCATCCCGGTGCCTGGCGCTCAGCCCAATCTGGTATTTCTCGGCGGAGGCGATTCGACCACTGCGGGTAATATCTGCAGTTCGCTGATTGGCGCCACACTTGGAGCCAACGCCGGCAACTGCAGCGGGATGACCGCCGCACAGTGCATCGCCACGTTCCAGACCACCTACCAAGCCGCGTCCGCCGCCGTCGGAAGCCAAGCGCCGAACCCCTCGTACTTGCCCAATCTGATTTCCACCGGCTCGGAAATCCCGCTCGGAGCCTTGGCGCCCAATTACCGGACGCCTTACTCCATACAAATGAACGGTGGCATACAAAGAGAACTGCGTCCGGGCATGGTGCTCAGCGTGGATTACCTGCGCAACGTCAGCTTGCATTACCTGATCGGCGTGGACGCGAACCATAGCGGCGACGTCAATCCAAAATATTTCAACCTGGCGAACGCGCAACAGGCCATCGCCACCACCAACTCGCAGTTCGGCTGCCCCATGTCCTTCAGCGCCGCGGCTATCAACTGCGCGTTGAATTCTTCCACTGTTGACCAGTTCACTGGCCTTCCCGGCGCCTCCATCGCCAGCTACGCGAATAACGGCCTCGACTCCGCTGCGGACCTCGGCGTTGGCGGCTGCACTATCGCTCTCGGTTTCGGCTGTGCTTTCCAGGGCATCAATCCAAACGTAGGACCCGCCGTGTTTCTGTACCCCATCGGCCGCTCGGTCTACAACGCCATGGACGTAAAGCTGGTTGACAATGTGAAGGCTCCGTTTCGCGGAGTCAAATATCTGAACTTCCAATTCGCATACTCTCTGTCTCGATTCACCAATTGCGGCGGGGCTTTGTCTACTGCCGCGGGCACTTCTCCCGCCGCGGCCGATCAGGATTTCGTCAACCCGACCATTGATAACAATCGTCCCTGTGGTTTTAGCGGGCCTGCCGCACTCGACCGCACCCATCAATTTTCCTTTGGCGGCTACGCCGATCTGCCGGGCCACTTCCGGCTCGGCACGATTTTCCACTTCGATAGCCCGCTCGCCAGCGCTCTCGCTGTTCCAATCACCGGCATCGGGCCCGGAGAAATTTTCCGCACCGATTTTACCGGTGACGGCACCGTCGGCGATCCAATCCCCGGCACTAAACAAGGCTCGTTCATGCGCGGGGTGTCTCTCAGCGACCTGCCAAACGTCGTGAACAACTACAACAACAATGTCGCCGACAACCTAACGCCCGCCGGCCAACTGCTTGTCTCGCAAGGATTGTTTACCGCTCAGCAGCTAGGGGCAGGAAATCAACTTTGCGTTAATAACCCGACGGGCGCATCCGCCGGTGCCGCTTGCGCGGTCGCCCCCGCCCTCTCGCCGGTAGTTCCGGGCGAAGTCGGCCTCACCTGGCTAAAGACTTTTGACATGAGCCTGACGTGGATCGGCAAAGTAAACGTCAAGGAGAGGGAACTGTCGTTCGAGCCGAGCGTCAGCTTCTACAATCTCTTCAACTTCGCCAACTTCAACATTCCCGGCAACGTCCTGAGCGGAATATTGACCGGCGGCGCAGGCTCGCTCAACGGCACCAACTACGCCGGCGCCAACTCCGTCCGCATAGGCGTAGGCACAGGCGTCTTCGCACTAGGTGCTCCGCGCACCATAGAGTTCGGCATGAAGCTAACCTTCTAACCGTCTTCCGCAGTTGACATTGATTCTGTAGCGGCCGCTGGGTTCCGCACAAAACGCGGAACCCAGCGGGCAGCCGTCGTCGTAGCCGTTTCCATTTTCACGCTTCTATTTTCCACGCGTCGCAACCGACCGCCTTTCGACTGTCGCTTTTCCATTTTCGTAATTATATTCCAACGCCAACTGGCGAAATGATATCATCCGCCCACACTTGCTCTCCGCAGGAGCACAACACAGGTAATGTTCGACGGGCTCAAAGATCTGATCGAAGCCTTCGGCCTTCGTCACGGTATTGAACTCTTCATCTTCGTCGCCGGTTTCCCGGTTGTCCGCTATTGCGCTCGCGCCTACTGGGACAAAAAGAAAAAATCCCCGGAAATCCTGTCGCTCACAGCCTGGACCTTGCTCGGAGGCTGGTATCTCTGGGCGTTCTACGGCGCGCGTTATCCCGCGCGTCCTCATCCCTTCGTCGAATTTGCCGCGCTTCTGGTTCTCACCGTCGCGTGGCTGTGCGGCCTGTGGTTTTCTCTCTTCGCCGACGATCGCCGCATCAACGCCATGCGCGCCGATGGAGCCCGGCTCCAGGAACAAGGCCTGCATCGCGCTGCCGCCGAAAAACTCCGCAGCGCGCTCGAAGGTCTCTCGCTCCCGCAGGATCGCAAACGTTATTTCGATACCCTCTACCGCCTCGGCGAATGTGAATTGCAGACCGGCCCTGCCGCCGCGGCACGCAAGGATTTCGAAGATCTCGTGGCCCGTGCGGTCGAACTAAACGATCCCGCATGGCACAGCCGCGGAGTCTGCGGCTTGGGCCGCCTGGATTATCTTGGCGGTAAAAGCGACCTCGCGCTCCAGGAATTCCAGCAGGCCATCATGCTCAGCCAAGAGGCCAAGGACCACGACGGCGAAGCCACCGCCCGCCGTCATCTCGGCGATCTCTACCGCTTCCTCGGACAGGCTCCCGAAGCGCGCCACGAGTACGAGCTAGCACTGAACGCTTTTCGTTCGCGCCGCCACCCGGCTGGTGAGGCCGGCGTTCTCCGCGGCCTCGGCGACCTCGAACTCGCCAGCGCCGTCAACGGCGGCAAAGCTCGCCAATATCTCGAATCTGCCAACAAAATCTATCAGGCGACGCATTACGCTCCCGGCGCCGCGAATACCCAGCTCAGCCTGGGCCGCCTCGAACGCATCCAGGGAAATTTCAACGCGGCTCGTCAGCACTATCGCTCAGCCAGCGCGATCTTTCACAACACCGACGATAAATTGGGTTACGCGAACGGACTGCTCCTGCTGGGCGAAGCGGACCGCGAGCTCGGGCTGAATAACCAGGCGCGGAATAATTTCAATCAAGCGCTCGATTTGTTCACGGCGGAAAATGAAAACGACGGCAAAGCCAATTGCCTGCGCGGCCTCGGCCATCTGGATCTAATGCGTGGGGAATTGGCGGAGGCTCGCAAGAACTACGTCGAAGCTCGCCGCCTTTACGTTCAGGAAAACGACAGGCTCGGCGAAGGAAATATTTTGGCCGGCTTGGGCGGTTTGGAATCCATTCTCGGCCGCTACGATCTTTGCCGCACCTACTACGACGACGCCATGAAGCTTTTCACCCTCGAGCAAAGCAATAGCAGCCTGGCGGCCCTCGCGTTGCGCCGTGCCCGGCTCGAGCATGAGCTGGGCGCCTTTCCGAAAGCGCGCCAGCGTTATCAGGACGCGCTCGCAGCCATTGGCCCCGGTGATCCGCTCGATACCGCCATCGCCGATAATTTTCTCGGCCAACTCGAATGCACGCTTGGCGAGTATTCCTCCGCGCAGGCCCGCCTCGAAAAGTGCCGCAGTTATTTCAATAAGAGCGGCCACGTTTCGGAAGAAGCCGAAGCGCTGCGCGGACTGGCGGACGTCGCGGCCGCTACCGGCAAACCGGACATGGCCACGCAACTCTACGCCGCCGCCAAAGCCATCTTTCAAAAAACAGAGGACGTGCTGGAGGAGGGAAGCGTCCTATTGCGCAGCGTCGAACTCGAACGCTCTAGAAACAGAAATGACCTGGCCGGCCAATACCTCGACGCCGCGCAGAAAATCTTCGATGCCGCCGGCTATCAAATGCGTCAGGCCGACGCGCTGCGCGAACGCGGCGAGCTCGCCGCCGCCGCGCAAGATTCCGCCAAGGCGAAAACCAATTTTGCCGCCGCCCGCACCCTCTACGATTTTCTCGGAAACCGCTTCGGCGCCGCCCGCACCGATTTCGCCGAAGCCCAACTAGGCGGCACTGCCGCCTCCGGCCTTTTCACCGTAGCCGAGGCGTCCTTCACTTGCCTGGGCCTCCCGCACTGGGCCCAAAAAGCCCAAGCCGAACTAGACAAACTAAAAGCCCCAGCTCCCCACAAATGAAAATTGAGTCACCCTGACATTCAAACGCGACCGCCCATCCGTAGATGTCGACTCTGTAGCAGCGGTCTTCAGTCCGCCAGCCGTTGCCGTTGCTTAGCCTTTACTGGCCGCCAGCGCCTTCTGCGCGATTAAATCAAATCCATGTGCCTTCGCGTCCTGCGCCACATGCCGCAATGTCGCGCGCCCGTCATTCGTCCGGCCGCTGGCCATCTGTGTCTCACCCAACGCCAGCCGCGCGTCATATTCAATCTGCGCCATGCCGCCAACGTGCGCCTCTTTTCCGGCCGCGGCTAAGGACTTCAGCGCCGCGTCTGCTTTGCCGGACTTCGCGTCCACCAACGCCGCCACGATCGCCGCGTCGAGTTTCGTTCCGCGATCGCCCGATTGCTCCGCAAGCACTATCGCCTTCTCGCTCTGTTCGCGCGCTCCCGCCGCATCCCCACGAGCCAGCATCACGCGTGCCAAGGTCACGCGCGCCTCGGCTTCTCCACCGGCATCTTTTTCGGCCGCCAGTTCCGTCGCGGCGTCTCCGGCATATTTTGCGGCAACATCGAATGTCCGCTGCTCCAGCGCCAACTGCGCCAGCGCAATGCGCGTCCACGCCGCTTCGTTTCTCGCGCTCACCGATTCCAGCGCGGCCAAAGACTCCTGCAAGCTGCTGCGCGCTTCCTCCAAATCACCCTGCTGCATTTGAACGCTTCCGAAACTCGCCAGCGTCTCGCCGATTCCCGCGCGATCGTTAAGCTCGCGCCGGATCTGCAGCGACCCCTCGCAACTTTTGCGCGCCTCCGCGAGCGCCCCCGCCCCCAAAAATGTGGCGCATTTGCTGTACAGGATCCGCGCGACTAGATTTCGGTCACCTAGGTCTCGAGCGGTTTTCAGCGACGTTTGAAACATTTCACCCGCCCGCGCGTGTTCGCCTGCGGCGTCTAGTTCGATGGCCAGATTTTGTTGCGCCAGCGCCACGTCGCCCAGTTCATTGCGTTCCCGCGCGACGGCGATAGCCTGTTCGTAGGTTTTCTCCGCCGCGGCACGATCGCCGTGGACGGATTGTACGTTCGCCAAATTATTCAATGCGCCCGCTTCGTCATACGCGTCGCCGATTGTCTCGGCGATGCTCAGTGCGGATTGGTACAGCGGCTCGGCGGTCGCATAATCTCCCGTGTAGTAATACGCGTTGGCCATGTCGTTCGTCGCTCGCGCCGCGCCGAGTTCGTCTCCCGCCGCCAAATTGATTTTGCGCGCCTCTTCACACAGCGGCCGCGCCTTTTCCTGTGTGCCCAAATTCACTTCCGCGAAGCATTGCAAAATGCGCGCTCGTGCGAGCAACAAATTCGCTCCGAGCGTCTGCGCGATGTCCGCCGCCGAAGTGGCTACCGTCAATTCCCGCTGATAATCCGCCAGGTCTCCGTGTGCGCGTGCTTCCGCTAGATCCGCCTGCGCACGGATTCCCGCAGGAAGCCGTTGGCCGCGCACCTGTGTGATCGTCGTCAATGCATCGGCGGCTTTCCCGGCGCGAATCTGCGTATTTGCCAGCAGCAGCCCATACTCCGGCTCATCGCGATATTCCGTCCAGAGCTGCGCATAGTCCTGAATTGCTTTCGTCCAGTCCCGCGTCGCCGCGTAATATTGGCCGCTCGCGCGCGTCCGCGCTTCGCTCGAAAGTCCGCTCGAGGCGTCCAGCGCTTTTTTCGCCTCCTCCGCGGCCTTTGATTCGAAGCCCAACGCGTCCCATGATTCGGCCAGTGCGCTGTGCGCCTGCGCAAATTTCGGATCGGCGTCCACTGCTTTCTCCAGCAATTTGGTCGCGGCCAGCACGTCAAACGCCCTCAGCCTTTCCCGCGCCTCTGAAAAATCGCGCATCGCCTCCCCGTTGCTCGAAAGCGAAGCATCCATCCGGGCCTCTTCCGCCGCGGAAAGGGTAATCCCGAGTTGTTGTCGTACCAGGCGTCCGGCGTGCACCACCAGCGAATTCAAATCCGTCTGAGTGCCGGATTGCTCGACCGAACCCAAACTTTCGCCGTTCGCGGCATTCAACAGATGAATGTTCCACTCGATGCTCGGATGCTCCGCGGCCCCGCTCACCGTGTACCCGCCGGTCACCAATACGTCCGCACCCAGAAATTTGCGGATCGCCTCCATCTGCTCCTCGCTCAAGTTACTCGCTGCGGCGCCCAGGCCCAAGTTCTGCTTCATCTCGTCCACGCGAGTCGGCGGAATGAACCGAATTTGCCCCGTATCGAGCTGCGACCACAAGCTGTCCGTCAAAATATTCCCCAGCGCGTCCGCGTCCTTGCGTCCCGAAAGATTTTGAAAGCCCAGCACGGCGAGCGATTTGCGCGCTCCCGGCACTGCTGTCTGCGCGGCAGCCTCACGCGCCTGCTCTGATAGCTTTTGTGATGCGCGACGTTGCAGCACAATAATTCCCAACGCAGCGAGCAACGCCACCACCGCCGCGATCACCACTGGAACTTTCCAGCGCGCAAAACGCTGCGCGGCGCCAGAACCCTCTATTTGCGCTGCGCTTCGGCTGGCGGACAGCGCCGCGCTGGCCGGCACGGATTCACCGCGCAACGATCGAGCGATCTCTTCAGTGTCGGCAAATCTTTGCTCCGGCGCGCGCTCCAGGCACCGCGCTACCACCATCTCCCAGCGTGCGTCCAGTTCCGGAACTTGCACTCGCGGCGACGGCGCATCGTATTTCAAGCGCTTCATCGCCGTCGCCAGCGGCGTATCGGCCGCGAAGGGCAGGGAACCCGTCAACATTTCGTAGATCACGATTCCCAGCGCGTAAATGTCCGTCGCGGGAGTGATCGCGCCGCCCTCGATCTGTTCCGGCGCCATATACGCCGGTGTACCGAGAATGTCGCCCATTCGCGTGAGTGTCCCGCCTTCGTGCTCTTCCGCATGCGCTAGGCCAAAATCGGTAATCACCGCGCGCACCTGTTCAACACGCGCGCCGCTGCCGGATCCGCTCGCTGGCGACTTCACCAGCATCACGTTGCTGCTCTTGAAATCCCGATGCACAATTCCCGCGCGATGCGCCGCGCCCAATCCTGCGCACATCTGCTCCACCAGCGGCAGCGCTCCCGCCGCGCTGAATCGCCCGCCGCCGCGGATGCGCTTATCCAGCGTCTCGCCCGCCAGCCACTCCATGCTCACAATCAGGATTTGCGCTTGCGGCGTGTCCGCCGAATGAATCACGTGTCGAAACACATCGAACGTCCGGCACACGTTCGGGTGCGTCACCTTGCGCGCCAGTTGGATTTCCCGCCGGAACCTCTCGATGTCGTGCGTGGTCTGCTGGTTTTCGAAACGTGCCGTCTTCACCGCCACGCGCTCGTGGAGTTCTTCGTCTTCCGCCTCGTACACTTCTCCCATCCCGCCGCGCGCAACGAAGCGAATTATCTTGAATCGTCCAGCCAGCAGTTGATTGGGTTGGAATACCGCGGTAACGGGAGTTCCGCGAGGAAATGCTGCGGCGCCGGGGGCGTCGCCCTGCGCCGAAGATCCGTCCGCGGCGGCGAAGTCTTTGTCGGCCGTACGATCTACGCTGGGCGGCTCGGATTTAGGATCTTCCATCGTGTGGTACTCGGCTAAGTGGCCGCATTATGCCACAACGATTCACCAATTGCCGTCGCGCCTGCTACAGCGAAAACCAACCGAACTCATGCGGGCGAAGAGATAGCCGCGTCCTAGTACCGCCAAGCCTGCTAACCGCTTTGTGAACGCATTTTTGTCGGGGGTTTTGCTTGACAGCGACCCCAACACTGACTAAATTTGCGCAACTGTTCCCAGGAGGATTTGCCCCATGTTCAACCGCTCAATCGTTCTTGTGGCCGTGCTCATTCTTCTCGCTGGCGCCGTTCCCGCGTACGCCAACGCGGTGCACGTAGCAAAAGGAGCCTCTGGTCAAGGCCTCCTCGCCGATGCGTTTTTCGATTCGCCCACCACCGTCAACGGCATCAACGTCACGCCGTTCGACGATCAAGGCACCATCTACGACATCTTCCAGATTCCCGGCTCGTTTATCACCGGCACGCCCTTCGCGCTCACGTTTACCGACATCACCGCCGGCTACGGAATTTTCGATTGCGACAACGGCACCAACAACTTCGCCGTTTCCGCAGATACGCCACCGTTGCCTCTCCCAGGTAGCAAGTGCACGGTCGGCCCGGTGGGCTCGAACGACGCCTTCGTCAATTTCAATGAAGTGGGCAACACCTCCACCATCACGTTTCTCGGCGGAGCCGGCGCGCCCTCCACGTTTTATTTCTGGACCGCCGCCGACAATCTGACCGGCATCAGTCCAGTCAACGCCACCGCGCCGGAGCCTGGGTCGCTACTGTTGCTAGCCGCCGGCTTGGCCGGGCTGGCGCTGCTCCGCCGCCGAACAACACTCGAATCGTAGTCCGAGCCACATCTCCAAATCTCAAATCTACGTCCACCTAATGGTGGACTTGTGCGTTGACGTCCGGCTAAAGGCCTAGATGTCTCTCTCTCTTATCGCTCGTGCTGCGGAAGACTGCGCGCTTTAAAAACGCCGGCCGCCTTGCTACCCTCGTCCCCGCCATGAACGCGCCGCAAAAAGTAGACCTCTACAACAGCGCATACGGCAATTTCGCGACGGAAACCTACCGCCAGATCCGCGTCGAAACCTACGGTGACGACTTCGGCCAAACCAGCTGGATCAGCTCAGAAGAATGCCGCGAAATTCCGCAACTCCTGGCCGTCACGCGCGATTCCAACGTGCTCGAAATCGGCTGCGGCTCGGGAGGCTTCGCGCTGCAGCTTGCGGAAAGCACCGGCGCCCGCATCCTCGGCCTCGATCTGAATGAATCCGGCATCCGCAATGCGAACCAGCTCGCTCAAGCAAGGGGTTTACAATCGCAAGCCCGCTTCGAACTCCACGACGTCACGCAAAATGTCCCCAGCCCGCCGCGCACCTTCGACGCTGTTTTCGCCAACGACGTCCTCTGCCACATCCCCGCAAGGCCCGCGCTGCTCGCCGAAATTTTCCGCGTACTCAAACCCGGCGGCCGCCTCGCCTTCAGCGACGCGCTCGTAATCGGCGGCATGATCTCGCACGAAGAAATCGCGACGCGCAGTTCCATCGGCTTTTACGTCTATAGCCCTCCCGGCGAAAATGAACGCCTCCTCACGCAAGCCGGCTTCGTGCAAATTCACGCGAAAGACACCACCGCGCAAGCCGCGCAAATTGCCCAGCGCTGGCACGACGCGCGCGAAAAACGCAAACCCGCGCTAGTAGCCGCCGAAACCGAACCCAACTTCGCCGGCGTGCAAAAATTCCTGCTCTGCGTCCACGCCCTAACCGACGAGCGCCGCCTCCTGCGCTACCTCTATTCCGCCACCAAACCGTGATGAGCTGATTGAAACGAAGAGCACGGGATCGCGTTATTCGCGTTTCCGCGATGCTTAATCCTGCACCGTGTAGATCCATATCTCCGCGCCGCGATCCGCGCGAGCCGGAACGGCCAGGTAAAACCGGTCGAAGCCCTTTCTGCCTTTTCCAAAATATCCCGCGGTGCGAGCTCCCAGAGCGGTCGAAATCTTGGCGAGCAGTTCGTAATGGTCGGGATCCGTTTCCTGAAAGGTGTAAATAAATCCTTCGCCGCCCGGCATGTAAATTCGCTTGCGCGCCGCGTCGTAATACAAATCATCCGTGTCTTGCACGCTCGGCAGCGAGGCGATCATATGCCCCGCAGCCGTGTCGAACACCGCCAAGCATGGAGGTTCATGCATTCCCACGAATAGCCGGTGCTCCGGCTCATCAAGAGCCATCGGGAAATTGTGCTGCAACGTCAGCGGCCATCGCGCGATCTCATGCGTCTTCCGATTGATCACCGCGATCTGTTTCAAGTCCGGCAGGTTCACGTAAATATTCGGTCCCGATGCTTCTAACTGGAATGACTCCGGATGCGCTCCCAGCTTGTATTCTTCCGCGGTGCGTTTGCCGGTCGCCGCATCCACGGTCCCGATGGCTCCGGATTCCTCCTCGCCGTAGCCGACATACACGCACTTGGTCTGCGAGTCGTACCGCAGGTTATCAACGTCGCCATGGAAATCGATTGTCGTGATTAGTTGAAAGGAAGCACCGTCATATATGTAGAGCTTGCCCTGACCGCTTCCGACGAAGAGCTTGTTTGTCTCGGGAGAAAACACCACGCCCTGCGGAGTGGGCACTCCCGTGATGGTGTGTTCCAGCGTGCGCCCGCCAATATCAATCACTTCCACGGTGTTATTGCCCAGCGCCGACACAAACAACTTTTTCCCGCCAGTAGCGAAATGATCGAAGCGGCCTCGCACCCCCTCCAAAGGAATCGCTTCCGTCAAAACCAAAGGCCGCGCATCTTGCGCTGCAGCGCCGCACGAAGCCACCGGCCCAGCCGCACCCGTCAATGCAATTACGACCGCCGCGCAAACGCTCAACAGCGTTTTCATCGCTCCTCCATTTATTTCGAACAAATTGTACTTGGAAAACCCGGAGGCGGGTACCGGCGCCGCAACTCAGCTTCCGCGGATGCCGGCAACCTCGAGCGATAACCTTTCCGCACGCACCCGCCACGCCGTTTCGTCCTGGCGGCGCTGCTCGCATAAAATAAAATTTCCATGCCCTCGCAATCCACCGAAATCGCAAATCTGGCCCACGCCTACCGCGTCCTCGATGTTCCGTGGGACGCCTCGCCGCGCGCCATCAAAGCCAGCTACCGCAAACTCGTCAAGCGCTGGCATCCGGATCGCTATTCTCCCGGTACCGAATCTCACGCCGAATCCACGCTGATGACCCGGCTCCTCAACGACGCCTTCGCGCGCATCGAAAATGCTCCGCTGCGCAACGGCACGGCCACTCCATTTTCGCGCCCCGCCGCTGCGACGCCACGCGCCGAGGCAAACACTGCGAACGCCGACGCCTCCGCCGACGAGCCCGATCCCTCCGGCTCATCGCGCAACGAATATATTCCCCGCGATCCGCAACAAGACGCCGCCGACTTTTACCGCATCATGGAACGCGCCCGCGTAGCCGGCGCCCGCGACGACGCGGCGCGTCCGTTCGACTGGTTCGGCTTCATCATCCGCTTCATTCTGGGCGCGCTCTTCGGCGTCCTCATGAGTTTCGAAATCATGGTCAGGATGTGGACCAGCGCGCTGGGCATAAGCCACGACCTTCTTCCTCTGGCGATGGCCGCGACAATTCTCTTCTGCGCCTTCGCCTCAGCCTTCGGCGGCGACGCCTTCTGGCGCTCCATCCGTCCGGGCGGCATATGGTGGTGGCGCCGCTGGGACTAGCCGTCCCCGCCTCCCGCCGCCGCAGTTGCCGTTGAATTTATAGCGCCCACCTTCAGGTGGGCGCATTTGCCTTGTCTTGCCCCACGTCTGCATGTGTGACAAGTCCCACTCCGGCGGCATACAATCACCGTTCCGGAGCAGGGAGGTGAATATGCGACAGAATTTCACGCGGGTGCTTGCGCTGGTCTTGCTGTTCTACGCGGCAACCACGGAAACAAAAATCTCCGCCGCCCCGCACTTCGTCCCGCCAGACATTACCTCTGCAACCGACATCGCCTATCCAATAAATAACATCGCCTCCGGCCTGGTCTCGCTCCAGGTAAATCTCACCGCGACGGGCCAAGTGCAAAACGTTCTGGTCGTCCGCGACATCCCCGGCCTCACCGCCCGCGCGGTCAGTGCTGTGACGAGCTGGACCTTCACCGCCGCCAAGCTCGACGGCCAAGCCGTCGCATCCAGCATCAACGTCCAAGTAGTCTTCAATCCCGGCGCCCCGCAAAACCAAAATCTGCAATTAACGCCCGGAGCCCCAGTGCCGCAACCAAATCCTCCCGGCTACCTGCCGCCCACACTGTCGCAAGTCTCGTACGCCGTCTATCCTCCCAACAGCATCGCCCAAGGCGCCGTAGTCCTCGACGCGCAAGTAGACAAATCCGGCCAAATCAAAAAGCTCACCCCAATCCGCGCGGTTCCATCCCTGACGCAAGCCGCCATAGCCGCCGCAAAAACCTGGTCCCTAAATCCAGCTAAGCTAAACGACAAACCCCTAGAGGCCAAGCTAGCAATAGCCTTCGTCTTCCGCTCCCCAACAATCTCAAATCCATAACCGCCACGAGTGGCACAGCCTTGAGGCTGTGCTCTTCGCAATATCTTCTTGCCTCCGTAGCGGCGCCACTAGCTGCGACCGTTTTTTGCCTATCGACAGCGCCGCCGCTGTCGCGGTGTCAAACGCATGATGATCCAGCCAGGCGAGGCATGCCTCGCCTGCGGCGATCGCGCCTAATCCCTAACCGCGAAAGCGCCGCCGAAGTAACTCGTAGCCACGGTACTCTTTCTCAAGCTCGCCCGCTGTGATATACGAGGATACATAAATGCGACTTACTTCTCTCGTTATCCTGATTGCCTCGCTGGCGCTCTGTCCCGGCGCAGCGCGTGCCCAGCAACAATGTCCTGCTCCCCCTGTGCTCACTCCCTCCCCAGTCGCCAATATGTTCAGCCCTCAGCAGGAACTGGATTTGGGCGACGTCGAAGCGGAATGGCTCGAAAAGAATTTCCGTGTCATCCATGACGACGAACTTGCCGCCCGCCTCAATCACGTCACCGATCGCATCCTGGCACAACTCCCGCCGACGCAATTGAAGTTTCGCGTCATTCTCATCGATGAACCCATCGTGAACTCGTTCAGCGTCGGCGCTGGACGCATTTATATCACCCGCAAAATGGTCGCCTTTCTTCGCAATGACGACGAACTCGCCGGAATGCTCGGCCACGAGATGGGTCACATCCTCACGCATCAGAACGCGATCGAGATGACCCGCAGGTTCCGCGAAATCCTGGGAGTCGATTCGGTCGGCGACCGTAAGGATATCTTCGATAAGTACAATCGGATGCTGGACAATATCGCGCGCAACCGCAGCGTGCTTATCAAGACCGCGGAGAGAGAGTATCGCGAGGAGGAACCTCACCAGTACGAAGCCGATCGCGTTGCGCTCTATGCCGCGGCCGCTGCCGGGTTTTCGCCGCAAGGTTTTGTGGACTTCTACGACCGTCTCGCGCAAACCCATGGTAAATCGGGCAACCTCCTCACCGACTTCTTCGCCATGACCACTCCCGGTGAAAAGCGCCTGCGCGAAATGCACAAATCGGAAAGTTTGCTTCCTGCGTCGTGCCGGGAAAAGCCGGTTTCCGCTCCCTCCGCGGATTTTCTTGCGTGGCAATCGGAGGTCATCGCCTATTCCGGCTTCGGCCGCCCGGAACAGCTGGTCGGCGCCGTTTCCAAAAAAGCGTTGGACCCGCCCCTGCGAACGGACATCCAGACCCTGAGATTCAGCCCCGACGGCAAGTACTCCCTGGCTCAAGACGACGCCAGCGTCTTCGTATTCTCCAACGATCCATTCACCTTTCTCTTCCGCATCAACGCCGACGCGGCGCACCAGGTTCAATTCTCGCTCGACTCGCAAAAAATCCTGTTGCTCACCCGCGACCTGCGCGTGGAAGAGTGGAACATTGATGACGAGCAAAGGACCAGCGTTCACGAAATGGCTCTGCAGGATGGCTGCACCCAGAGCTCGCTTTCGCACGATGGGAAGCTGCTCGCGTGCGTCAGCCACCTGCTGGATTTCTCATTGCTCGACGTAGCCACTGGAAACGCTCTGCTCACCAAAAAAGCCTATTTTGAACCTAAGACCGCCGGCACCATCGGTGACCTGATCCGCTACCTGACATTACTCCTGGCCGAAAGCGGCGACGGAAGATGGATCCAGATGCGCTTTTCCCCCGACGATCATTACTTCGTCGCCACCGCTTCCGAACTGGCGATCTGCGTGGACGTGACGAATCGCGCGCAAATTCCCCTGCACGGCGCGTTAGGTGACATGCTCAAGAATAATTTCGCATTCCTGGCTCCGGATCGCGTGATCGCACAAAACCGTACCGACCCAAAGAATTCGGCCGTGATCGAATTTCCCTCGGGAAAAGTACTCGAGCGGGTTCCCATAAATTCTCGGCAGGACATTGAAGCTCCCACGCGCGGCAACTATGTCATCCTGAAACCCGTCAAGGATTCGCAGGTGGGCGTCCTTGACCTGGCCTCCCAACTCTTTGTCATCGGCTCCACGCAATCGTCCGCGATCGACGTCTTTGATCACGAGGTTCTCATCCAGCGCGCTTCCGGCGAAGTCGGAATATTTGACATCGCGACGCACAAGCCAAAGGCTCAGCTGGAGCTTCCTAAGAGCTCGTTCGGCGCTCTGCCCGCTTGGGCCGTCTCTCCCGACCTCAAATTATTAGCCGTTTCTGGAGCCACCCGCGGCGCCGTTTGGGATCTTGCTGCCTCCAAACGCCTCTACTTCACGCGCGGCTTCCGCGGCGCCTACTTCGACGGTGATCAATCGTTCTACGCCGATTTTCCCAAGCTCGATCCCCAGCCGCGAACGATCGCGCGCGGCGATCTCGCCAAGGACACCCTGGTGCCTGGCTCTCCTCTCGACGACAAGGCGGCCGTCCGCCAGCTTGGTCAATTCCTCCTTCTGCGCAAGCCGGCCGGCAAGGAAAAATCTCTGGTGTACAACGTCACGCTGGATGTCCAGGATGTCCGCGACGGCCATCTCCTCTGGTCGCGAACATTTCCAAAGGAAGCGCCAGGCTTCACCCTGGACTGGCAATTCAATTCCTTGAACCTGGAATGGCGCGTCGAAGAATCCGCTGCGAAGGACGAAATTAAAGCGAACGCCTCCCTCCAGAAGCGTTTCGCCGCGATGCGCGATCGCCAGGATGCGTATCTTCTCGATGTCCTCGACGCCACTTCCGGCACGTTGCGCGGCCAACTTCTCGTTGATACGGGTAAGGGCTCCTTCCGCGTCACGCGCTCCTTCGCTCAGGGCGATTGGGTCATCGTTGGCGACAACGAAAATCGTACGCGCGTCTATTCCTTGTCAACCGGCGAACAGAAAGCAGTCTTCTTCGGCACCCAGTCCATGCTTTCCATTACCGCAGGAATCCTGCTGGTCCAAAACGAAACCGGCCAGGTAAGTGTCTACGACCTCAAGTCCCTCGAAAAGCGCGCCGAACTCGCGTTTCCATACCACATCTCCGCGTGGTCGTTCAGCGCCGACGGCAAACGCCTCCTGGTCCTAACCGCCAATCAAATGGTCTACACCTTCGATTCGGAATCATTGGATAAAGCCGAGCCCGCTGTAACCGCCGCCAAATGACGCATCGAGGATGGCACAGCCTTCAGGCTGTGCTCTTCGCAGTTAGCAGCGGCAATATCGCTAATTTCCGGCTGGCCGCGCGGGCGACGGTTCGCGGCTCGGGAAGGGAAGGCCGTGCGCTGTCGCGCCACAGCCCGAAATATACGGCCTCGCCATACCGTAATCCTTGTATTGGCAGCAGGCGCGAATCATGCGGATACTTTGATTTAACACTCATGCAGCCATTACTTGCATCGCATTTGAATTGTTGCCCGTCCGCACCATAACCAGACGAGACGCAATGCTGAAGGGAGTGCCGCAAGACGTGACTTCGACCGAAGTGTCGCCCAAGAAGATTCTCATCGCCGACGACAGCGCGACCGTCCGCAAAATCGTCCGGCGTGTATTCGAGCACGAAACAGACTTCAAGATTTGTGGCGAAGCGAGCGATGGTGTTGAAGCGGTGGCCATGGCGAAACAACTGGGCCCCGATTTGATTTTGCTGGATATGAGAATGCCCCGCCTGACTGGACTTGAAGTGGCCGGAATACTGCGCTACACGCAGCCCAAAGTTCGGATAATGATCGTCACCATGTACGCCGAAGAACTCAGCAAGAACCTGACGTCTCTGTTCGGCGTCGATGCCGTGTTCTCCAAGTCGGAAGGCGTGACGAAGTTGATCGAGCGGGTTGAAAAGCTATTGGCCGCATAAAATTTGCGCGTCGCCAGGCATCGGGACTGACGGCCAAACAGGGCGGCTTCCCGGCGGGATCTGCGGCATCACTCACTAATGACGTGGTCGGCCCATTCCACCAGCGAAACGTAGATCGGAACCGTGCCCCATTGCGCGTTCCAACTGCTCAAATCCGCCTCCGTGACCCCACGGGCCCGGGAACAGGCTCCTCAAGCAAATACCGGGATGCGTTTGGCTACAACTTTCGCCATCGTTTCGCTGAGGGGAGGCCATCCGATGGGTTTCACCGCATCAACCGTCGCCTTGCGCATCAGGTACGTGGCGTCGTGAGTGAGAAATATCTGCACTTCATGCCCGGCGTCGGCCAGTGCGAGCCCGTGGCCAAAGACGAAAGATGCGCGGGTCGGCTCGTCGGTTCCCCACGAACTCCTCATCAAAATGTGCAGTTTCTTCTTCGGCGCCTGATCTTGCGGAGTCTGCGCCTCACCGGTGGAAGCCGTAATGGCCCCGGCGGTCCCGGCGGCAAGTACAGCAGCAGCCAACTGCTTCGATTTTTCAAGAAAGTCTCGGCGGGTTGCCATACTGCACCTCTCGCAATTGGCAGGAATCTACACGAGCCGGAGACTGATTACAAACTTTTGTTGAGGTTCGCATAAACACGCATACGAAAGTGTTCGCGATATTATCGCCGGCTCCTTAGCCGCGAACTTGATTTACCGAAAAGCGCGCCGTGTTCCTGACAGTTAATACAAACTTCCGTGTATCGCGCTTTTGGGCCGATGGCCTTAATGTTGAGACAGAGCCGGAGACCTGATGCCAAAAACGATACTTCTAGCCGATGACAGTCCGATAATTGGCCAGACGCTCTACAGGGCGCTCGCATCGGAAGGGAACTATGATCTTTGCGCGCAAGCAGCTGACGGCAGCGAAGCAATCTCTCTCGCCAAGCAGTACAAGCCCGATTTGGTTATTCTCGATCTGGCAATGCCAAAAATGAACGGGCTCGAAACAGCGCGCGAGCTAAAGAAAATCATGCCGACTGTTCCCATCATTCTCCTGACGCTCCATGCGAGTACCGTTCGCGAATTATTCGCCGGAGACGCATGCGTCGACTTGATCATTCCCAAAGGCGATTTCGCGCACTTAATGGAACGTGTGCGGAGATTGCTTTGCGCCGAGAGTGGCGAAGATGGTAAAGAGTTCAGTGAACCGATTCGTTAGGAATAAAGATTAAATGCGTAAGCGCCAGATTTCGCCCAATCTTCCGAGTGCCCCACCTTCCGGTCAGCCCTGGCTAGACCTGAACCTTACGGCTTTGGTCGAGGTCACGTCAGAAGAAAACGGCTATCCGATTGAATCCGCGCTGCTAGAAGGGGAAGACCATGGCTGGCGTGCGGCGAACCCCGGGCCTCAGACAATCCGGCTGGTTTTCGACGAGCCACAAAAACTCAGGCGTATCTCGTTGGTTTTCGAAGATGCTGAAAATGCGCGCACGCAAGAATTCGTCCTGCGATGGTCTCCTGATACGGGACATTCATTCCGGGAAATCGTCCGCCAACAGTGGAATTTCAGTCCGCCCAACTCGACGCGGGAAACAGAAGACTACACTGTCGAACTCTCCGCAGTGACCGCACTTGAATTAATTATTGTACCGGACACGGCCGGTGGTGCAGCTCCTGCATCGCTCGCCAGTCTCCGCTTAGCGTAGTTCAATCAGGTTAGTCAAACGGACTGCCTACTTTTCCTGATCGTCGGGCCCGGTTCGGTCTGCCAGCTGTTTATGTTTGCGACCCTGCGCGAAATTGCATCCTCCAATCGCTAAGAGCAAGAGCCCGACAACAATCTCTGACGCAATGAGTATGGTCTGCGGCATGCGTTTCACATTTCGACGAGCCTCAAATGGCCTACGCTGTCTCAAGCGCCTGGCGGATTTTCGTTCGCATCAATTCGCTGTCGTCAGCGATGAGATTTGTTTGCGTTTGTCGTGAGGGCCCGAGGTCCTCAGTTAAATTGTGGCCTGCAACTTAGCTACAGTGAACGATGCGCGGCGGCAATACAGCGAATCGTCTAGCGACGTTCAGCACATTTGCGCCATATTCATGTCGTATACCCTACTCAGTCCCAGCAGGGCACCTTGCCAGACTCCTGGGCCTCCGGCTTCAAGTCCTCGAACGAAGGCCCGGTTTGGCCGTTGCGATGGTCCCTGCATCCTGTCAAACTCCCTTCGCGAGTCGGAATGGATAGCAGGAGGAGAAAATGTCAACTGCGACCAAACTCATCATTCCCAAGAAAGGTGAGCATGTGAGAACCACTCAGCAGGATGGCGTTTTTGAAGTTGTTTTTGTCAACGCGCTCATGCAGACCGCAAATGTCAGATTGATTGATGGAAGCGGGCACGTCGTGCCAAATGTGCCGTGGACTGCGTTGAAACCTCTGAACAGTTAGTGACCCGAGTGACCCTTGATCGTGCAAGGTGCCGCGCAGACCTCGAACTGTTGCCCGAGATGTTCGCGCGAGTGGATACCAATTGGCCACAAGGTTGCGACCCTCGTACCTGAACACTCCGCGCGTGCGTCTTAGCCTTCAGGAGAATCCCCATGAAGCTAAGTCTTCGGGCCTTTTTTCTCTGCGCAGTTCTTGCCTGTGCTGGACAGGTCTGGGCTAACACTTTGCCGGATTCCTGCGGCGACGATAAAGTCAAATTCGACGTCAAAACGGAAAAGGATCAGCCCGTGCCTGCCGGACCAGCAAACGGCAAGGCACAGATCATCTTCATCGAGAACGAAAACCAAATGATCGGCCTCGGCATGTATGCCACTGTCCGCTTCGGTATGGACGGAGCCTGGGTGGGCGCCAATTACGGCAGCTCTTACTTCGCATTGACAGTGGACCCAGGAGTTCATCACCTGTGTGCAAGTTGGCAATCGTCCCTGGGACCCTTGAAGAAGAATGTGGATGTGACATCCTTTACCGCCGAGCCGGGCCAGGTCTACTACTTCGCGGCCCAGGTCACCGTGGCCTCCCGCGACGACGTGATATTTGGTCTTTCGCAATTGAACGAGGATGAGGGTAAGTTTCGCGTCAAGGAATCGAAGCTCAGCACCTCAAAAGTAAAATAGGACCGCCGCGTTATCGGGATCAACGATACGGCTAGTTTTTGGGTAAGGGCTGCGCGTAATAGCCTTGCCGCGTGCGCGCTGTGAGCCCGGGCTTGGCGAGTTTCACTTCGAGCTGGTGGTATTCGTCCGGTCGCTCGGGTTGAGCGGAATCGAAGGAGATCTCGTAGTAAGGCGCTGTATCGGACACGCATTGTTGGAGCATTGCGGTGAGATCGTTGTTGAGTTCGAAAGCAAGACCACCGCTCTGGATGGCGAGCACCGGGAGCCCCAGGTTCCCCGCGTTCACCTGGCTCGGTTTGTTGACGGCTTTAAGGAAGTCCTTGTAGTAGGAGGCACGGAACATGGACTCGCCGCTGCCCACGGGATTTACACTGTAGAGAGTGATGCCAGCCTGGCGCAGCTGCGTCGAGAAACTCACGACGTCGGAGAAGATCCATTGCTGTTGCTTGGAGGTGAGTTCGACGCGCGGACCGGACAGCAGAGGCCAGCCGGGCGAAACCCAGAGAACGATTTTGCGTCCCGGCTGCCGAGCCAGGCTAGCCGTCAGCTGATGCAGCGCGGCCAGCGAATACTGCAGCCGTTCGTCCGCGCCGTAGAAGCCCGCCGAGCGGCCAATGGCACGGATGGCGATACGTACTCTTATCCAATGACTCACTGAGCGCGTTGCCATCGCTCGAAAGTTCCGCAGCGATCGAAATACCTTTATCCGTGAAAACCGCCAGCGCAACCGGATACGCGAGATGGCCGCCCTCGGCGCGGAGGAATTTATCAATCTGTATGCGTTCGTAGCCGACGCGCTGCGTCCCGGTATTCACAGCATCAATCACGACGACAACCTCAATAGGAGCTTCGCGGCCGGTGAAGGCCTGGAACGAAGTGATGGGCTGCGGGGACTTGTTGTCGAGCAGAGTAAAGTCTTGCTGCTGCAAGTCGGCAACCGGCGGCCCGGACTTGGGGCTGACGACGACGTCCAGGTAAATTTTGCTGGAAGTGGCGGGCGGGGGCGCCGCGGTAGGCGCTTGCGCTGCTGAGATGGCCGCGGTGCACAACATAGTCACAAGAATGAAACAGGCGAAGCGGTCGCTTGTGATCATGGGTTCCTTAAGCGAAGCTGCGCGACAAGCCTTCGCTGGAATGCGATCGGGTGAATTATCACTCACATAGACGCGATGCGAGGGTGGAGCGTTACGGCTATGTGTCGTAAGATGTGCGGCAACCCGCGCAGCCTCAACGCCACTCGCAATAGGAAGAGGGAAAAAACGAATGAAGTGGGCCGTCAATTCGGCCAATCGCTCTTCGTCCGCGTTACGCGCGGTGTCTCTTTGACGAAACAAGAATCGCAGACGCGAGTTCCGTCTTTGAGCGTGAAATCGACTCTGCGAGTGGGGTCGATTTCGGCGCCGCATTTTCCGCAGACTTCTTGGCCTGTCTCGTCCATTTCCACCTTGCACGCGGCGAAAGAGATCGCTAAATCTGACCAGCCGCCTTCACGTCAAACCGCTCGATGTCTTGAATCGCTGCCCGGATGCACTGCTCCGCCAAATCGCAGCCCCGGAGGTAGCGCTCCGGTGGCGCCTGCGCTGATCCGAACTGAATGATGCAGAATCGGTTGTAGCACGAAGAGTCTGGCAAGTATTTTATGAGCAACCCTGCTGTGGAGTCTTTCCATCGGCTGAACTCTGGCGTGACGCCACGGAAACTCCTCATCGTTGGCATAGCGGCGAGCTGCTCCTTGAACAGCTCAAGCGCCCGTTGACCTTCCGAGCTAAGGTTTCGGACATCCGTCATGCCCGCATTATACGCCGCGAGTGTACCGGCGTTCTTACGTTTTGTCTCCCGGGGGAATGGGCGCTGAATCGAGTAAGCCTCGAACGCATTCACCCAGCGTGCCAAAGCCATCCGGCTTGGATATGATTGCGTCGATACCAATCGCCGACATTATCGACTTGCAGCTCAGAACCTCATCATAAAGTGTAAGGAGCACTAGCCGCACATTTGGCATCCGGCCTTTCAGCACCACCGCCGCTTCCATGCCATTCATGCGCGGCATCCGGAGGTCTAGCAGAATCAAGGCCGGTTCGAGTTCCGTGGCTTTTTCGAGGGCATCGACGCCGTCAATTGCCTCGCCGCAAACTTCAAAATTCCGTTGGTTCAGGTAGGCGCGAATGACTTTCCGGGCCGTCGCGCTATCGTCCGCAATCAGAATACCGTTGGACATGCTAGCCACCGTGACGACCCCATGCCAAGTTAGCACTGAATCGCATAGCTCGGAAAGCTCGGAGGATACGTACTAGGTCTAGAGGTTTCCCCCCGTCGTTATGCACTGTTCACCCTATTAACGCCCCCTTTCCTTCTCTGTAGGGTATCTAACACCGGCGATGCCCACGCTGGCTGTGTACTGATTGGCAGTGACAACGAGGTAGCCCGCCTCAAAGAATACTGAGCAGTCCGTTCCCGGTTCTCAGCGAGTCATTAATGTCGAAGCGGATTCTAGTGGCGGATGATAGCGACACCGTTCGCAGGGTCCTTCGTGCGTATCTCACCCAGCAGGATTTTGAGGTTTGCGGTGAAGCTGTTGACGGTGAGGATGCTGTCGAGAAGGCTCGCAAACTCAAGCCCGATTTGATTCTCTTGGATGTGGCGATGCCGCAGACGAATGGCATCGTGGTTGCCTCTGTCCTGAAAGACATGATGCCAAACGTCCGGATAGTTCTATTCACCATGTATAGCGAAGCGGTCGCCAAAGCATTCCCGCAAGGTCTTGCAGCCGATTTGGTAATTGCGAAAGCAGACGGCATGAGCAGGCTCGCGGAGTGTGTTCACCGTTTGCTGCCGTCGTAGCATCCCGCTCAATGGGGAGGCGCGGATGACCCGATTCTGTATCCGGTGCAACCGAATCATTGGTGAGAAGTGCGTCCAGTGCGGCAGGGAAGCGGCCGCCAACTCAAAGGGCCACGCGGTCACCAGCCCGGAGTTCGACTGCCCGTCCTGCGGCAATCACTTCCTGCAAGGCGACGGCGGCGAAACAGGCGGAATGTGCGAGCCATGCTTCGACGCCGAATTGCAGAAAGCCCGCGAGTATGCCACGAAGACCGAAGCCAAGCACACAAGTCTGGGATCGCCGACTCAGAAATCGTTAGCCCACAGACGACCCCTCCGTTTTCGGCCGATGGCGAACGCAACTTCAACCACGGTTTCGTAAACACACAATTCTTAGTCAGTGCGCCGCGAAAAGGCGCCGTGCAGCCCACGCGCCAATCTTTGTAGGTCGTGGCTTCAGCCACGACATAAAAACCGGCGCGCAGCGCCGTTCCTATTGCGGTGCCTTTTCCGCGATGTTTTCGAGTTTTCGTGCCTCGCCACGGCGCCACCTGCGTACTCCCGTCGCTCTCCCGCACCCGCATTTCACATGTGCTCGATCTCATCAGGCGGCGCAGGGTAGCGGCGCAAGAGCGTAATCGAAAATACCAGGATCACAACAAGAAACCCGAGCAGCCCCAGCTCCATCATAGACGCGTGAAAGACGCTCTGGCCCTGAGTCGTCCACGCTCCGCCCTGGGTCATGCTCGCCGCTTCCAGCGTAATCACCAGCATGCGCCGGATCGAAGCAATCAGGCCGATAACCAGGAAAGGTTCCGTAACCAAAATATGCGAGCGGATCGAGATGCGCACCGTATGCATCACCTCCACCAACATTAGGACGACGAGCAATTGGTCCAAGACTTGCAAAATTTGGAATCCCACAGACCTGTGTACCAGGCCGTCCCACAGCATTTTGCCGGCGATGACGCTGGTCGCGAGCGCGGTCACGAACAACAACACCGCCAGGACGGAGTACACGATCACTTCGCCCTTGCCCACGTATTCACTGAAATGGAAGCGGAGTCTCGGTCGAGCCATGGGCGTGGATGGTACAACCGAGCCGCTCGCTTTTCAACTTCCCGAACTGCGGCGCCCGTCCACAGTCTCTTCGTTGACTTGCCTCTCGCCTCCACCTAACATGTGCGCGCATGGCAGACACCCCGTCTCCAATCGGCCAAACCATCTCGCATTACCGCATCATCGAAAAGCTCGGCGGCGGAGGCATGGGTGTCGTTTACAAGGCCGAAGACTCGCGCCTCAAGCGCTTCGTCGCGCTGAAATTTCTGCCGCAGGATGTCGCCGGCGATCCGCAATCACTCGCGCGATTCCAGCGCGAAGCGCAAGCCGCCTCCGCGCTCAACCATCCCAACATCTGCACGATTTACGACATCGGCGAGCAAGACGGCCAGGCCTTCATCGCCATGGAATTTCTCGATGGCCAGACGCTCAAGCACCGCATCAACGGCCGCCCCGTGGATATCGAGGACCTCCTCGACTCTCGCCATCGAAATCGCCGACGCGCTCGACGCTGCGCACGCCGAACACATCGTTCACCGCGACATCAAGCCCGCCAATATTTTCGTCACCAAGCGCGGCCACGCCAAAATTCTCGATTTCGGTCTCGCCAAAGTCACCTTCGCCGCCGCCGGCTCTTCCGCCTCGAAAATCCCCGTGGACTCCACCGAAGGCGCCACCCTCGGCGCCACCGCCGAACATCTCACCAGCCCCGGCAGCACCATGGGCACCGTCGCCTACATGTCGCCCGAGCAGGTCCGCGGCAAGGAACTCGACGGCCGCTCCGACCTTTTCTCCTTCGGCGCCGTGCTCTACGAAATGACCACCGGCGCGCTCCCTTTCCGCGGCGAAACTTCCGGCGTGATTTTCAAAGCCATCCTCGATGGCGCGGTCGCCGCGCCCGTGCGTCTGAATCCTGAAACGCCCGCGGAGCTTGAGCGCATCATCAACAAAGCCCTCGAGAAGGACCGCAATCTGCGCTACCAGTCCGCCGCCGACATTCGCGCGGACCTCGCGCGCCTCAAGCGCGAACAGGATTCGGGGCGCTCGACGCGCATCAGCGACGCCTCGGCCGCCTCATCCGGTAGCGTATCCGCAGCGGCCAGTGGTGCAATCGCTGCAAGCTCGGCGTCACCCGCGACAACCTCCTCCGGTTCGGCAACGCTGCCCGCCGCCAATGCCGCCGCAACTCGCAAACTCTGGCTTGGTGGCGCGATCGCTGCAGTATTGGTTCTCGCCATCGGCGGCTACTACTTCCTGCACGGCCGCGCGCCCGCCGAAAAAGTCACTTCCATCGCCGTGCTGCCCTTCGTCAACGCCACCGCCGACCCGAACAATGAATATCTCAGCGACGGTCTCACCGAAAGCCTCATCGGCACGCTCTCACAGCTTCCCGACGTCAAAGTGATGGCGCGCAGCACCGTCTTCCGCTTCAAGAACAGCGCGGACGATCCGCAAAAAATCGGCAAGGACCTCAACGTCGGCTCGGTGCTGATGGGCCGCGTCACGCAGCATGGCGACACGGTCGCCGTGCAAGCGGACCTCGTCAACACCGCGGACGGCTCGGAAATGTGGGGCAAGCACTACGAACGCAAGATGGCTGACGTCACGCTGGTGCAGGGCGACATCACCCGCGACGTCGCGAAAAAATTGCAAGTAACCACAGCTGGCGACGCCCAGGCAAAAATGGGCAGCGCCGGCACCACGAATCCCGACGCCTATCGCCTCTACCTCGAAGCGCAGCAGCAGTTGTACGGCCGCACCAGACCGGGAATTCTGAAGAGCGTCGATCTGTTCCGGGAGGCGGTCGCCGCCGATCCCAACTACGCGATAGCGTGGGCCGGCCTTTCGACCAGCTACATCGTGGCTACGGGTTATGGACGCCTGATTCCGTCCGCGCAAGCGCTGCCTTCGGCGGACCAGGCTTCCCAAAAAGCAGTGGAGTTGGACGATACCAGTTCGGATGCGCACGTGGCGCGCGCCAACGCGCTGGCCGCCGCCTGGAAATGGAGCGCTGCGGAGCCGGAGTTTCGCCGCGCGATAGATCTCAACGCCAACAACTCCAACGCCCACTATTTTTATGCATTCAATTATCTGATGCCGACGAATCACCTCGAACAAGCGCTCGAGCAGTTCCGCCTCGCGCTGGCTCTCGATCCGCTCGCGGGGATCGTGAAGACGAACTACGCCCTCACGCTGATGGACGCGCACAAGTTTCCCGAAGCCCGAGAGCAGTTCGACCAGATCCTCGAGCGCGATCCCGGGTTCACGCCGGCGCTCTTCTATCTGTCTCAAATGGAGGCCACGCAGGGCCAGTGGGCCGACGCCGTGAGCGCGATGCTGAGATCGGGTCCGGGCGAGCCGCTAACCGCCCGTTCGTGGAGCCCCGACGCGAAAGGCTACGCCGAATTGATGGATGCTGCGAGCGGCGGCAGCCTGCCCGCGAACGCAGCCGTAGCCTACGCACTAGCCGGAAATCGCGACAAAGCCTTCGAAAATCTCGAAAAAGCCTACGCCGATCGCGACGACGAAATCACCGCCGTAATCCGCTTCCCAGCCTTCGACACCCTAAAATCCGACCCCCGCTGGCCCGCCCTACTCCACAAACTCAACCTCCCGCAATAAATGTTGCCGCTGCCGCGAGATACACAAGGGTCCGTAGGGGCGCTGCTTGCTGCGCCCGCTTTTCGTAGCACCGGCTCGTCCTGACGCACCAAGGGCATCCCGCCGGCTTCCCCGCCTGTAGTTTTGTGAATCGTTCCGCAGAGCGATACGCATCGGACCTAAGACCTTTTGGTTGTTCGGATCGGAAGAAACAAAGTATTTGCAAGGAAATTTGCCACACCTTGACCTGCACGGCAATTTGCCGTACACTATCTTTGTATTTGGAGACCCTTATGTCACAGACAATGAGACCACCAGTAAGATCGGAGCGCCTGGAAATTCGCACCACTCCTGACCAGAAGAGGCTTTTCGCGCGCGCCGCCCAAATACGCGGCACCTCCATTACGGACTTTGCGGTCAGCAAGCTGCTGGAAGCCGCGACTGAGATTATCCAGGAAACTGAGTCGCTTCGTCTCCGCGAAGAAGATCGCAAGGTGTTTTTCAACGCGCTGACGAATCCACCGGCGCCTAACGAGTACGCAAAGTCTGCCGTTGCTCGTTACAAGAAGCAGGTAAGAGGCTAATTGGAAGAAGGCAAAGAAAAACCGAAGTTCATCTTTGAGCCGCTCGGGGCCGCGCACGACCGGGCGGCTTTTGTTTGTGAAGAGCCTATTCTAGAAAATTACCTTAAGGTCCAGGCGCGCCAAGACGCGCGGAAGAAACTAGCAGCCGTCTTCATAATGACAGCGGACGGCAAAAGCGTCGCGGGATTTTATGCACTGTCCCAGTATTCAATCTTGAGCGGTGAAATTCCCGAAGAGATTACACGCAAGCTGACGAAGCACGATCAAATACCAGCAACTTTAATCGGAAGACTGGCGCGACACACGGCACAGCGCGGAACTGGCGCGGGAGATTTACTGCTCGCGGATGCCTTACAACGATGCTTAGTGATCAGCGCTCAGGCCGCATCATGGGCCGTCATAGTCGATGCCAAGAGTGAATCGGGCACAGCGTTCTACAAAAGGTGGGGATTCGAGGCATTCCCAAGTCACCCGTTGAAACTGTTTCTGCCCACGGCGACTATCGAAAAAATGTTCGCTTGAATTGACTGGCGTGGCCCAAACGTCCATCCTGCACGCCCCGCTCTTACCTTACACGGCGCAGTTCCCGCGAGGTTTTCGAGTTTCTCAACCACAGCAACCCGTATCAAACCACCACGGCGTCACGCCTCGCGGCCAGTCTCTCTTCGTTGACTTGCCTTAGCCGCACAACCTAATATGTGCGCCAATGGCGGAATCCCCGTCACGTATCGGCCAAACTATCTCGCACTACCGAATCGTCGAAAAACTCGGTGGCGGCGGAATGGGTGTGGTTTACAAGGCCGAAGACACCAACCTGCACCGCTTCGTAGCACTGAAATTTCTCCCCGACGACGTCTCGCGCAACCCGCAAGCCCTCGAACGATTCCGCCGCGAAGCCCAGGCGCCTTCGGCGCTGAATCATCCCAACATCTGCACGGTTTACGAAATCGGCGCACAGGACGGCCAAGTCTTCATCGCCATGGAGTTCCTGGACGGCATGACGCTGAAGCACCGCATCGCTGGCCAACCGATGGAGATCGAAACGATCTTGGATTTGGCCATCCAGCTAGCGGACGGCCTCGACGCCGCCCACTCCGAAGGCATCGTTCATCGCGACATCAAACCCGCGAACATTTTCGTCACCAAGCGCGGCCACGCCAAGATTCTCGATTTCGGCTTGGCCAAGCTCGCTCCCTCGTCTCGCATCGCGCAAGGCATGGTCGCCTCCTCGCTGCCCACCGCGCCAGAAGAACTGCTCACCAGCCCCGGCGCCACAGTCGGCACCATCGCCTACATGTCCCCCGAACAAGTCCGCGGCAGGGAACTGGACGCCCGCACGGATCTTTTTTCATTCGGCGTAGTCCTCTACGAAATGGCCACGGGGCAACTCCCGTTCCGCGGCGACACCTCCGGAGTAATCACCGAAGCAATCCTGAATCGCGCTCCGGTAGCTCCTATACGCCTGAATCCGGACGTCCCGCCGAAGCTCGAAGAGCTGATCAACAAGGCGCTCGAAAAAGATCCCAAGCTGCGCTGCCAAAGCGCAGCGGAAATGCGCGCCGACCTCGAACGTATGAAGCGCGACTCCAGCTCCGCGAAACACGCAACGCTAACCGCAGATTCAGCCTCGGCCAACGCGGCTCCCTCAGCCGACTCGGGACGCGCGTCAGCCGTAGGCGCGATCACAGATCCCCCGCGACCATCTCTCACTAGAAAACTCTTCATCTCAGCCGCAGCTATCGCGATAACTCTCCTCGCAGTCGCGGCCGTTCTTTACTGGCGCGGATACTTCCGCACCGGCATGGCGCAAACCGCGTTTCAAAATCCAGAAATCTCCAGCCTCACCTCCAGCGGAGATGTGGCGTGGGCCCGCATCTCACCCGACGGTCGTTACCTCGCGTATGTTTCAAAAGCCCGAGGGCGTTACAGCGTGTGGGTCCGCCAAGTGGGGGTCGCCAGTTCGGTTCAGATCGTTCCTCCTGGGGTCGCTGCAATTGCGTATCTCACGTTCACCCCTGACGGGAACTATCTGGACTACGCGTCGGCTGGCACGAACGAGGTGAACGGAAAGGTAGCCCAGATTCCCGTACTCGGCGGCACTCCGCGACCCTTGCTTGATCCTGCCGATACCGGCGTCTCGTACTCACCGGATGGCCGCCAGATGGCCTACGCGATCTTTGATCTCCCGTCAAACGAGGGGCAGCTTATGGTCGCGAACGCGGACGGCACTGGCGCGAAAACGCTCGCGGTTCGCAAAGCTTCTGGAAAGTCCTCTACAGGTGCTTACCAAGTTGTTAGGTGGTCGCCGGATGGGCGACGCATTGCCGCGCTGATCAGCGATCATGATCCCGGAGGAAACAATCTGAGGTTTGTCGAGATTGACGTCGCCACCGGCGCGCAAAAAATCATACCGGGTCGAAGCTGGCGTGCCGCAATCGACTTCACCTGGCTTCCCGACGGAAGTGGATTTTTGCTCACTGCGCGATACAAAAGCGGAGCGCCGATGCAAGTTTGGATCGTCGGCTACCCGAGTGGCAAGATGCGCCGCGTCTCGAACGATCTCAGCGACTATTCCGACGTGTCCGTCTCCTCCGACGGCCAGACGATCGTGTCCGTGCAATACAACAACATCGGCCAAATCTGGGTGGGCCCGGCAAATGCTCCAGACAACGCAAAACAAGTATCGTCGGGAAGACAAGACGGTGTCTGGGGAGTCGCTTGGACTCAGAATGACGGGATCGTTTACACCGCCCTCGACTCGGAGCGCTGGAACCTTTTTCTTACCGACTCCGATGGTGCCAATGCGCGCCCACTCGTCTTTGAGGGCCGCTATCTCGAGGGACCCACTGTGTGCGATCACGGCCGCGCGATCGTCTATACGTCGAACCTCGACGGCGCGAGCCATCTCTGGAAGCTCGATCTTCACAGCGGGGTTTCCACCAAGATTACCGACGGAACCTCCGAGGAGCAGGCTGCATGCGATGCGGCGGGAGAGTGGGTGTTCTACTTGGGCCACGCTCCCAACGGGCCGTCCTACATCTTCAAGATTCCGATTTCCGGTGGCGCGCCGGTCCAGGTTTCCGATCGAATCGCAATTGCCGAGCCGATGGTCTCATACGATGGCCAGCACATAGCTTTTCAATCTGCCGGTAAGAACGACAGGATCGTAGCCGTCAATATTGAGAATGGCGTCGAATCGAAGCCCGATCTTGAACTTGCCGAGACCTTTGATCCCGTCGTCCGTCTCGCACGCTGGATTCCAGGCGAGCGCGCCGTCGCCTTCGTGGACATCCGCACTGGCGTGCCTAATCTCTGGAAGAAGCAACCGATGCCCGGAGCTCCAGAGACGCAGCTAACCCATTTCACGTCCGGCATGTTCTGGGACTTCCGCTACTCTCCAGACGGAAAATACATAGCCATGGCCCGCGGCTCACACAAGAGCGACGCCGTCCGCTTCACCGACGCCAGCAAATGAAGTATCGAGAGTCCGGCCCGGCACAGCCAGCAGCGATAATTGGGACAACCGTTTCAGTCGTGAGCGGTCGCTCCGCGGCGTTCCCCGGTTGACCTTGCCCTTGTGAATCGCTCCGCCCCACGCAAACGCGTCCGCCACCGCGCCGCACACAAGGTTTGGTAGGGGCGCTGCTTGCTGCGCCCGCTTTTCGTAGCAGCGGCTCGTCCTGACGCACGAACGGCATCCCGCCGGCGCCGCCTGTAGATTTGTGAATCGCTCAGCAGGGAATCACCTGACGTCCGGCGGTGCCGAACAGAAGGGCGGCGGCGCACTCGAGTGCGCCAGCCGTTGCGTTGGTTGGTGAAACCAGTTAACAGTGGCGTCAAAGGGTTTCTGGTCGTGCTGCCTGTTAGCTGCAAAGCCGCTCTGAGCCTACCCACAGTTGAGCCAGATCTCTGAGGTTGTGTTTGTATGTCCGCGTTACCAGGTATTCCTTCCCACCTTTTACACGCAGCCGGTACTCGCCCGTCGGTAAAGGTTGGATCTCTTCCACGGCCGAAATATTCACGACGACCGAGCGGTGGATGCGAATAAAGCCGTAGGGTCTGAGCTTCTCCGCCATGGACGAGAGGGACTCGTGCACCAAATAGGGATTAGGCCGGTGTTGCAACGAAACGTAATTACCTTCGGCTTGCACTGCCAGGATGTCGGCTAAATCCAGGAGTAGGATGTTACCCTTTGCCTTGAACGCGATTCGTGGCGCCAGTCGTTTTGCTATAACCTCCAACTGCCGCAAAACTCGCATGAGGTTTGCAGCATCAACTCGGTTTACCGGAAGCAATGACGTATCTGCAGCTTCGCAGAACTCGTTCGCTGTCGATTCACGAGTGTAATCCCATCCACTCTCAGTGCCGTATATCGCAGCTCCGCGCAGCGGGCTGGCCGGAACGTCCGCATTAGCGTGAGCCGCTTGTTGAACAAACATCTCGCGTGCAATGGTCTTCTGATCCTGAATTTCCCGGACGCTCATGATGGACCCCTTGCTCGCCTACTTCTGCCCAGTGCTCACTGCTGACGGAAAGCTGGATTGCGCGCCGAAATAACACTCAATGGATTGCAACTTTCCGTCCTTGATTCGAAGATACTCCACGTTCCGGAGCGATTTACCGTTCGTGGTGTGGCAAAGATATTTCACGAAAGCATCATCCGGGCCGGTGGCGACTCGCTCCAGGTCAAAATGCCCAATGAAATTGATCTGTGTTTCCCAGCATTGCTTTTTGAAAGCGCTTTTGCTGATGTGGTCGTCGCCGGCCGCGCTTGAAAAGGTGAAGTCGTCGGCGAGCAGGCTATCCAGTGGGCCCCAGTCTTTCTGCCCCCAGCCTGCATACCACTTCCGGACTACCTCCTCGGTCGTTAAGTTTTGCCCTCCGAATGCGCTGGCACTCGCCGAGGCTCGGCAGGCTCACGGCAGCAACCAGCGCGCAGGCTCCCGTAGCGAGCAGATTCCTTCGCGACACTCCGATCCTTGTCATTGTTCGTTCTCCTTTTCATGATTTAGTTTGAAGTGCTTCGCCCACTCGCGACGCTGGCTGCCCGATAATACGAACTGGTTGGTATGTGACAAACCCAAAACTGCTCCTTGGGACACCGATGCAATCAACCTCGCTTGCCGTTGCCCGGCTGGCGCAAAGACCTCAGCCAGCCCACGATATTTTTGATCCCGGACTTTATAACTTTCGGATCCTGAGCATTCTTCGCCAGCGAGCCATAGCCTTCGACCATCGCAATCAGTAATCCGGCGGCGTCAGTGGGTTCCACGTTGCGGCGAACGCTACCGTGGATCTGGCCCTCTCGCAAAACTGTGGCCGTGGCTTCGCGCCACGCATCGAAGATTGCCTCCAGCCGCATCCGGAATCCCGCGTCAAGAGGGGACATTTCCTGCGCCAGATTGTTCAGTTGACAGCCGCCGCATACATCCTCGGGCCGAACAGATAAACGCTGAACAATGCTGATCAAAGCGCTGATAGGATCCTTGACGCTCTGTAAAGGCCGCACCCACGTGCCGCGGACGTCGGGGGAGATGATCTCCTCGACGACGGCATATCCCAAGGCCTCCTTGTTTTTGAAGTGGTAGTACAGCGCTCCCTTGGTGACGCCCGCCGAGGCCAGAATTGTGTCCAGGCTTGCACTCTGGAAACCCGCTCTGTAGATCTCGCGAGATGCCGCTTGCAGCAAGCGCTGCCGCGTGCGCCCAGCATCACGCAGCCTGGTCGCTCTACGTTTCGGATTTTTGCGTGCCGCCAACATACCAATCTGCATGTATGGTAACTCTCAGAGCGTCAAGAGAGAGCTAACGCGCGCTGAACAATATGAAACTCCATCCTGACTAACGTACCTACCGGTATGTATGTCTTAATCGTCTGAAAGTCAATCAGAATTGTGTGGCCTCACTTGTGCGCCTGACGTTCTCGAATTCCATAACCTCTCGCCAGTATGTATGGAAAGTTGGAGAAACAGCCGCTCCAGCCGTTTTGGTATCGTCCAAGGATTTTGTTAGTCCGCTACTCGTTTTCCAACTCTGAACTGTTCGGCCTGTTGTGTCGTGTAATCGCTGTGAACGTGGCACACCGCCTGCCCCTGGTTCTCGGTCAGCAATCTCGGCAGGGACACTTTGCTCGGCCCAATCGGACCAAAAGGAGAAGTTATGAGCGCACGGAGAGGGTTGCGGATTTTCTCGATACTGGTGTTGACGATGATTTTTCTGGCTTGCTGCAGCGATGCGGTCGCTCAAACGACCTATAAAGTCACCGATTTGGGTAGCGAGGGGAATGACATTCTGGGTTGCGCCATGTCCGTCAATGATTACGGCTGGACGGAGATCATGGCCGGGAGCCTGGCACCGGGCACGCAGGATAGCATCGGCGGGATACTTCTAAACGGACGCGCGCTGATAGACATCGACGGATTCAAGCTCGACCTCGGCTCGCTCGGAGGAAAGAACACTTGGATGAACTGGGGCGAGATCAATGACTTCGGGCAGATAGTAGGCTTTTCCGAAACGGCTGTCCCGGACCCGAACGGTGAAGACATTTGCGGCTTCGGCACACACGCTACGTGTCGCCCGTTTCTTTGGCAACTCGGCCGCATGAGCGGTCTCCCGACGCTCGGCGGAAATAACGGGCAGGCCAGCGCGATCAATATCCGTGGACAAATCGTAGGATTTGCGGAAAACGGTGCCGTGGACTCCTCATGCGCGGCCAACGCCACGAATAATCGGATTCAGCTGCCGGTGTTGTGGGAAAACGGCAAACCCCAAGCTCTTCCTACGGTGGATGGCGATCCAGACGGGTTCGCATTTTGGATCAACGATCAAGGTCAAGCCGTCGGCGATACGGGAACCTGCGGCGGTGCGATCCTTCACGCCGTATCGTGGAAAAACGGCACTCCCGTAGCGCTTCAAGACTACGGAACTGGCGCTATCGCCCAGGGCATTAACAACCAGGGCGTAATTGTTGGGACCGTCGGCAGTGCTGACAACACCACCCAATACGCCGCGATCTGGCAGAACGGCGCACTCAACAACCTCGGCACTCTGCCGGGAGATTTCGCCGCCATCGCCACCGGCATCAACGACCAAGGCCAAGTGGTGGGCAGCACCTGGGACTCCCAGTTCAACTGGTCCCACGCCTTCATCTACCAGAACGGCGTGATGACCGACCTTAACACGCTGTTTCCAGAAAGCGCCAACCTCCACGCCACCATGGCCAACAAGATCAACGCGAGCGGACAAATCTCGGGCATGGCCACGGTGATCAGCGGGCCGCATAAGGGCGACATCCACGCCTTTCTGGCAACCCCTGTAAACGAAAAAATCGACAGGTCGGTTGCGGATGTCGAAGCCACGCAACCGAAATCTAATTTGCCGGCGAATGTTAACAAACAGCTTTTGCACAGATTCGTAGTCAGCCGATTCCAGCCATAAGGAGTATTTGCGGGGCTTCCGCACCAAGCATTCCAGCCCCATGCTGCACAAAACGCTGCGCGAAGTCGCAGCCCCAGCCCGTGCCGGACATTCTGGGTCACCGCCGTGGCCCAGAATGTTCACGGCCAGAGTCCGTAGGGGCACGGCATGTCTTGGACCCGCCGAAGGAGGGCCGTGCCCGTCTCCACTCGCCGTGCCCGCCGCCGCGGTCGCTGGTGTGACTCGCGCGTCGCAACGCGCAAATGTTGCCGCCGCCGCGACACACACAAGGGTACGTAGGGGCGGTGCTTGTGAATCGCGCTACAGTGCGATTCATCCTGAGATTCGGCAGTGCCGAATCTCAGGGCTGCGCCCGCCGTTGACGTTGCCTTTGCTTTGGATTTGTGAATTTGTAAATCGCGCTGCTAAACGGCTTCCATCGTTTCTCGCGGAGTCGCAACCTCATCCACCGGGTCGCTCAGCAGCCTCGTAACCTGCGCCCCTAAGTCGGCTAACCCATCGGCCTTGGCAAGCACTGCATCAATGTGAAATAGAGAGACAAGGCTTGGCCCTACGTCTTCTGCGTACATTGTAAGCAAAACTCTCCGCGTCTTGGGCAGCGCATACCGCAGGACACCCGCGACGTCAATACCGCTCAGGCAGGGCATTCTCAAGTCCAGGATAATTAAGTCCGGCGCGAGCTCTCTCGCCTTGCCCACGGCTTCACTGCCATTGCTCACTTCACCGCAAACCACAAAGTCCGTGTCTCGCTCAAGTGCTTGACGGATTTTTGTCCTCATTAACTCGCTATCATCGGCGATGAGGATCGTTTTGCGTTTGTCTAACGCGGGGTGAGGGGCCGACGTTTTGCCGGGAGGCACGTTTCTTGGTCTCAATGATCCGCATGCATTTTAATCCCGTTAATCCCGGCGGCAATACAGCGAAAGGTGTACGAGAAGGACCAAAGGCTTCTGCCTCGCATGGCAGCCTGAATCCGCCCAGCAGGAGGCCAGAACTAGAAGTTGTCAGTAACCGGCCAGCGTCGTTTTACCCTGCGGGTCCGCCTGCGGCGCACTCGAAGGGCAGTCGCGGCAGAAATTAGGCCGGTAGGCAAGCCTAAAACAGGGCTTTACCTTCGCCGATCATGTCGCCATCCGACGCAAACTCAGCGCCGTAGGCGCGGCAGAAATTAGCCCAGCCCGTAAGGGCTGGGTACGCAACGCAAAACAATCACGAGCGCCGTAGGCGCGACACCGCGTTCCGCGATCATGGTATATAAATAAACTAATAACCGGAGGCGTAAACATGTCCCACACCTACGCGCAAAACACCATCCACCTCGTCTTCAGCACCAAGGACCGCCGCAAATCAATCCCCGCGGAACTCCAACCGCGCCTCTGGGCCTACATCGGCGGCATCTGCAAAAACTCCAAAATCATCATCCACGCCGTGAACGGCATGGACGATCACATCCATCTCCTAATCCAGATCGCGCCCACCATGGCCCTCTCCGACGCGGTCCAAGCCATCAAATCAAACTCCTCGCGCTGGGCTCACGACGAAGGCCACAAATTCGCATGGCGACAAGGCTACGGCGCGTTCAGCGTAAGCGCATCCAACACTCCCGCCGTCCTGCGCTACATCGAAAATCAAAAAGCACACCACAAACGACTGACCTTCGACGCCGAATTCCTAGCCCTACTGAAAAAACACCAAATCCAATTCGACCCAAAATACGCCCTAGGCTAAGTGTCGCACCTACGGCGCTAGCAATCCCCAAGCCCAAGTTCCCAGCGCTAACGCGCTGGGCTAATTCTGCCGCGCCTCCAGCGCTGGTGTGTCGCTCGAGCCGGGGCAATTAGCTGGGCGCGAGCACAGCAAGGTCAAGGGCTCCCCTCGGAATGGCCTAGCGCCGAGAACTCCAATTCCAAAGCGGGAAGCCGAGATAAGAGATGCGTTACGTGACGGCAGAGATCCGAACGTGCTAGTGTTTGGATGATCTCTCGCAGGTGCCCGACATGGCAGGATTCTGGTGGGGAATCTTTCTAGACGCGCTGGTCGAATCGCTGAAATACATCGGAAAAGAACCCACTGACATCGGATTCTCTGTCGTCGTTTTGTTGTGGTCGCTGCACTCCTCGTAAGCGCAAAGGGTGGCCGAAGAGTTGGGAAGAGTTAAAGCCCAAACTAATAAGAGTCTCGGCCAGGATGTGTTGATTGTATCGGCTCTCTTATTGCTCGTAGTGATGTACCAAATGTCCGCAAAGGCGTACGCCAAGTGGCAAGACGCGGACGCACACTTTCAGACTTGCCAGACGGCGGTAAACACAAATAAACCTCACTTAGTGCCTACTGTTATTTACACTCTTATAGGGCCAGCCGGTGACAAAGGGAACGCGATAGTTGGTGTCGTCACCAGAATTATCAATCGAGGAGCCGACGGGAGTGCGGTGGATTTTTGGATAGATGTAAAGTTCGATGACGGACGAGACTTCCACGGTCAGCTTGCCGCGGGCCCTACGAATGATAGCGAACCCGTCCGGTTCGGAAAAAACGTTCAGGGCCAAACAATGTCACTTCCCAACTCGGCATATTGGTTGAATCAGGCGTCGGCGATCATTCCTAGAAACGGCGAGAGGGTCGGGTTTTTGATGGCGCTAGTTCGCGGGACGACAATGGCCGAGATGAAAAGCAAGAACGCAACTGTGGAGTTTACCTGCGGGGATGCATTCGGGGCAAAATCCTCGGATCAACATACTATGGGGGAGGGCAACGATGCTTCCTCGACGCTTGGGCTTAACGGTTTGCAAAAGCCTATCCCGCAAATCCACAAGCGACCGTGAGTTAGGGTGCCGTAGTCGCTGGCAGCGAAGGTTCTGTACAAGCGTGCTTGACGTGATACGAAAATGATGAGATTGAGGCCGCCCAATTGATGCGACATCTCATTCATCTAATCGCTTTCTGGTCGAACCAAAACGGCGGATTCGTTACTCTCCTAGGGTGTCTGCTCGGGATTCCCAGCGTGTTCTACACCGGATGGAGCATCCGAGCGTACGTTACGCAGAAGAAGAAGGACGACGTCAAGGAACAGCGCGAGAAGGCGGACCGTGCGCTGGCTCTGGAGCAAGCGCAATGGAGGGGAATTTATAGAATCCTGAATCAAGTAGCCTACCACGCAAGCATTTTGCATGCGAGCTCATTGCAACACAGTGCTCCGGCGAGGCAGCTGGCAGACATGGGAAGGGATGTAATCGGACCCTATCAGCAAGCGGGCGCAAGCTTGGTCGGCGAAATCGGCGGTCTCCTGATGGAATTAACGTTAATTCCACAATCTCAAGAAACCCTATCGCTCGTCGAATTTTTGGCATCAAATACCGCCTAACAGAACAAAGAGCAAGCGCAGAATTCGCCGTGGAGTTGCAAAAAATAAATTCCATGGTCTTGGCCAAGGCCGGTGGGAAGCCCTGGACCTGCCCGACGCGTGGAAAGGTGCATTTAATCCCGGGATTGTCAAGCAATAGG
>CAWIAM010000039.1:0-391039 GCA_963834215.1 uncultured Acidobacteriota bacterium
ACCTCTATGAGTTGCCACCGTTCTCAGAGGAAGCTACGGCGGCTATGGCTGACCTGGATGCCCTGGTAGGGGCGGCGTTCGGCTCAGTCGAAGAAATCGCGGGGTAATCGAATTTGGAGTTTAGCGTTGACAACCTTTCCGCCGAACTTGTCAAACTCATTAAAGAAATTCTCTCCATTCGCGGTTACCAATGCGGTGAGCTTTACCTTGCCATCGGCAGGTCTGTCGCCGTAGAACACGGCGTACCGGACGTCCCGATGACGAATAGTCATTCCCACTTCCTGCGCTGGCTCGCTGCCGTCAGGTGATACAAGCCCGAGGTCAATCGTCGGCGCGGTCTGAAGTTTCACTTCCAAGGCTTGGGAGAGAATATCCGGCCATTGACCTTTGTCCGCATACTCCGACAGATTTAGAGCCTCGCATATGGCACGTTGCAGACTTACTCCTCGGTTCCGCTCCTGATCGTAACCGGGATCAGCAATTGAGGTGCCCACCAGCGGCAAGAGCCTTTTGTGAAGGCCCGTGATCGTCAGGACGTAGCCTTTCGTCGGCCGATCGGTTGGCGAAGTGCGGTGGAGAGCCGCACGGCTCACGCTCTCTTCCGGCTCAAACTCTCTCCGAAACTGGACCGTGTCCAAATCCGATACCAGCCTTGACCCGGTGCGCCCTACCTTTCGCCGTGCTTGATATTTCTTGGTGAGCGTGCCGGTCTTGTCCAACTTCACGAGCGACTCTCCCGTGATTACTCTGACGGCCCGGATGACACCGTTGGCATCGGGACGAGCAAGCACGTACCGCCGCGTCGGAGAAACCGCTTCGTTCCAGACCTGAAGGTTGTCTCTCTTTTGAACGTAGGTGTCAAAGTCTTGACCGGAGAACCGGGGCCGAGTCTTCTGGAAACTTTTGGGAACCGGGTATCCGAGGGCCTCGCATACGGCACTCTTGAAAACCTTGGAGCGAGTGCGATTGGGATAGTTGAACAAATTGAGTCCTGTTAGCTTTTTCCCAAGTAATTCTTCCAGTTCTTCAATGTCGTAAAAAAGTTCCGGGCGACCGTCAACCGTATCGTAGATTGACAGCCCAGAGCGTGAAACGGTTTTGACCTTCGCTGCGAGGCGAGATTGCGCGGCTGGCACGCCAAACATCTTCGCAGGCGGCTAAAGACAATGCAAGGCAACCGGGCCGTCAAATCAGGATATTAAGTTCGAGGCTGGGGCGGTTCACCATCGGTCTTAAACTTGGCAAAGGCTCGCGGTGACATCAGCACGATTGAGTCAAATCCTTTCGCCAAGGCAGCGTTTCTCCAACTCGCATCGTGTTCGGCGATTTCCTGCAAGCTCATTCCTTCGTACTGAGACGGTATTCCAAGCACTCTCGCTATTGTACGTTCGTCACCAACGAGCGGCCTCGCTATCACGACCCGTTCAGGAACGCCTAACGGACGACCATAGAACTCAGCTTCACTGAAAGTAGAGGCGAGGAACTTACCGCGCTTCTTGTGAGCTGCTGGGTCTTGTGGAGGAACGTGCCACCACTTCTTGCGGTTGACGTGCAATACGATTCGCTCGAGCGCAAACTTTGGAACAGTGGCCCGAGGTTTCACGCCCAGTAGTTTAGCGTAACGAGACTCGGCCCGCCTCCGGGCTGCGGCTCCGCAGCACGCCGCCTCTCTGGGTTTCTGGCAAGAGGGCCGCAGCTTAACTTAGCCGGATTCGCTCCTGTGTCCGTAGCTTCCAACAGCGAGGGCTAATGCGGATTCACAAGAACAGAGGCGAACTGATAGGCGAGATCAACACAATCATCCGGCCCGCTGAGGGCACGGTCATCGTTACCAATGCTGTCTACGACCGAGACCGTGTCGTCTCTCAAACTATTTCTACTCGCGACGACGCCGGGAACGCTGCACAAGAGATGGTCTTGGGTGGAAAGATTTTGCCGTGAGGGTGAACTTCCGCATCAATGGAATGCCAATGGAAATCGGTGCTCGTCCCAGAGGAAAGTATTGGGAGCCTGTCGCCATAGACGCACAACTGGGCGAATTCTACCTGACTGAAACCGACGAGATAGAAATGCTTGAAGGTGAAGGCTGTTGGAGCCTGTGCCGCTGGCTTATGTTTATGAGTGGTTTAATCGTCCAATCACGCCATGAATGACACTGTTCTCCGGACGGACGGGACCAACTCGTCGGCACGGAGATGCTCGAGAAGGTAGGGGCGTTCTCTTTTCAATCTTCGCGTGGCTGCCGCGAGCGGTCGAAGGGCAGCATATTTTCCAAATCGCCCTCGTCGCTTTCTTCTACCGAAGAGGAGCAATTCGCCACACTGGCCGGTCAGTGGGACCCAATGAAAACCGTACACTCAACGATTCATCGAACGCCTGACGATATAGTTCGCGAAGCGCCTGTTCGATGTGCCGGTAACTGGAAACGTAAAACGTATGCGTCGCGGTTACGACGTGCGCCTCCTTGTTGCAAAGACCTTTGCGGTTCTAAGTCCCCGGTGGAATTCTTCCTTGCTGAGGAGAATCACCTTTCCAAGCCAATCGATCAGCTCGCTCAGCGTGAAAGTATCAGCGCTCTTAAGTGGCAGGCGAGTCCCCTCGTTCAAGGCAAGTGGCCCCTTCAGTTGCTTGCGGTCCGAAGGTTTATTTATGTGGTAGCCCGGTTTCAGATAAAGGGCCTTCAACACAAGCTCGGTTCCAATTCCGATGAGGAGCCGCTTTTGCGAGTTCCGTATCAGCAGTGCCAGATCAGTCGTGGCCACAATGTGGCGTTTGCGTAGGAAGGCCGCTTGCCTGAGGTAGCAATCAGCTACGTTTTTGAATAGGTACCAATCCGCGCTGCAAAAAACCCTCGCGAACTGCTGCTTGACCGTCTGCTCGACGCTGTCCATGTGGCGGAAGTTTCCTTAATAGGCGAACAACCTGTGCCCTCACAAGGTCTGATGCGGCGCTAAAACGGTGCCCGTCGCCCTTCGCATAGGGTAACTGCGTGTTTGAGTGCGCTTGCGAAACGTTGGTTACTCTCAGGAGAATCGAGGTCGATTCGCCTCCGCGACAGAGAACTCTTCGTTTTCATTGCTTGCCCGGTCTAGGGACGAGAAAAGCTTCACGGACGTTACCGTCGGATCAGACGTTTGAACGAAATGAACTTTTGCGGAGGCATCGGCGATCTCAAACACGATCCCATCGCCATCCACTCGCACGCTTTCGGGGTTCAGGTCGCTTAGATCAAATAGAACAACCATCGCGGTGGAACTGCCTTTTGCGACCTGGTGGTAATCTACCGCCTCCCAGACGGCACAACCCGGACTTGATGGCTTCTCGTGTACGCCGTCAGCAAGCAGAACCATATTGATACTGGGCTTGCCGTTGAAGAACCTCAGCCCGTGGTTTTGTGAAAAATTCTCCATCCAAGAAATCGTATCCCGGAGTGATGGTCCCGAGTTTGAGGTGCTCTTGCCGGAGGCCTCCGGAACAGTCGGGGGTTGTCGCTTCGCCCATTGGCCAAAGGACAAGGCAACCCCTTGAGGAGCTTTCAGCAATCGACGCACGTCACCAATACCAACTGAGAAATAAATGTCGGAGCGTCTGAGAGCATCGAAGTTGTGATGCCGACCACTCGACCAGCTTTGTCGAAGAGGGGACCGCCGCTGGAGCCGTGGGCGATGGGAGCTGTCGTTTGGATCAGAAATTGACCATTCGACTTCCTGAATGAACTCACGATCCCGTTTGTGAATGTCAACTGCAGGCCCTCGGGAGCGCCGAGCGCATACACCGAATCACCTTCCTGCAAAGACATCTCGTCACCAAACTTGACGGGGGAGCGATTCCCGGTGTCAACCGACAGTACAATCAGGTCCTGCTGAGCGCTGTCCGCTGCGACCCGAGTAACTGGTTTGGTGGCTCCATCGGAAAAGACAACGTATGCCTGACTCATTCCTTCGACGACATGGTGGTTCGTAACGATTTTCCTGCGGTCCACTATGAATCCAGAGCCTAACGCTTCTCGCTGATCGTTTTGATCCGAAGCAATGATGACTACCACGGAAGGCCGCGCCCGCGAGAATATTTGCGAGGGAGCTAGATTGGGATCGACCGGCCTGGGTGCAGCGTCGCTTAAGCCGATGCGGGCATAACCCCCGTGCCCGACTTCGACACCTGTGCCGAGGTGCCTACGGCGCATGCGAACAACAGGATTACGGACAGCCCACGCATCATAAACCAGTCTCCTACGTCCAGCATGCTTCGATCGCGCGAACGCCGCGATAGTACTTTTCTCTATAAGTTAATAGCCTTGCGTGACAGGGGCCAGCGGACTTGAACGTTCTTCCACAGACTTTCCTACTCTTGGGTCACGAGAGTAAGAGCGGCCAGGAAGCCGCCATAGTGGCGTTCTAACGGGGATAGGCTTTACCACCGATCTTTCTTGAACACGGCCTTGTTGAATACGCCGACGGCCTTCTTACGCACACTCGGCCTCTTCTCTATTCTTTGCCATTACTACCTCGTTCGACTGATTTACCGGGAATCTGTAGCTCTTAGGTAGATTGAGGCCGAGGAGCCACCAATCATGTCAATCGTTGAGTCTCTGAAAGCGCAGTTGAAGACTTTGGAAACCCAGCGGCGCGAGCACGAGAAGTCTGCGAACGCCATCCGTCGCAACGAAGTGAAGATCCGCAAGGCCCTTTCCTCTGTTGCGTCACTGCCTGCAGTCGCACAGTAAGGAATCTGTTTAGTTTCGTCTTGAAGTCCCCGGAGAGTGAGCTCGCGTTCACTCTCCTTTCATTTGGGGACCATCACTGTGTCGGGAACTCCGCATGGGAAAGTAGACGTTGCAAAGTTATTTCTTAGTGATATAGTGGGCAACAATCTTTTCACTTAACTATCACTTTGAGTCTTGGCATCAGTCTTGATGGCCCAGGTATGTATTTTCCATATTCTAAATTGCATTTGCACGGAAAGCGCTCAAACTTCGCCGCGACATTTCTCGCGCTAATCTCACTATGCTCGATTGCTGGTTGTAAGGGCCACGCTCGCAACGGCAGTCATAAAGAGAAACGAAGCAGATTTGTACAGACTGAGGCTATCCCCAACAAGCTAATCTTTTGGACTCCCACATCCCGTGATATTTCGAAATCTTCAACGACTGCGAATGAGCCATTCCTGTTCATCTTAACCACTGCTATCAACACTACGTACACGGTTAGAAAGGACGACTGCCTCGACAGAGTAATTCGGACTCACTTTTTTGTGTCGGGCATTCAGCAGCCGCGTGCTTATACCGCCTACAAATCAGAAATACAGGCGCGCAATCACAAAACGCTTCGGGTGCTTCATCCTGACGATGTCCTGATACTCCCGGCGGGCCCACACTACGCGGCGTTGGAATCTGCTACTGATACCCGGGAAGAATATTTGCAGAGAATGGCCTCGTTACTGAGTAGCAACCTGAGTCGAAAGGATTCACCGGACCAGCAGTCCGAGCGGTCAGGACTGGCCTCGAAGGTCAAGCGAGACTCGCGGCCGAATCCAGCCAGCTTGCTTTCCGAAGGTAAACCCAGCCGCGCGTTGGCGTTTAGAATGTTCCAGACGCTGGGTCATTTCACGCGTGCGTATCCTTCACCCGAAGATACTTTCCCGCTCACAGCGTGGAGGCGCAAATCCGCAGTTGAAGAGGTGATTAGTCGTCGCATTCTACCCCCGCTAGACCTGCGACCGGGTATCGACAGAGAGTTAGTTAGCGTGCACCTTCGTCCCAACGTGGAGGTGCCCATTGGACTAAGAGTGTTGAGTGGTCCGGAAGCACTGCCTGGGTTTGAAGACCCGGACGCTGATCCGGCTGATGCCTGCGACGGAGATTGCGAGAACTGTTCAAAACTTCTCGGCATATCTGCTCCAAATGGATCACTGAATACCAAGCTTCTTTTGGTCGACACCGGAGTGAACTCCGACGTGCTTTCTCCGCTCAGCCACTACTACGGACCGCTAAAGAACCCTCCAAGTCAGTCGGAGGGTGTCCCCCCTGCGCTGCAGGATGTGCCGGCGACACCTCAGGACGTTCCGGTTGCTGGCACTGACAAAGGTCTTCTAGACTTCTCTGATCCATCTTCAAATCACCACGGAACTTTCATCTATCGCGAAATAGTTAACTACGGTCTGTTACCACCAGGAAACGTCCAGTTCGCCCGCGTGGCCGTCAAGTTGGACTTACCGGGAGACGACTATGTGATCTCGGTAAGACACGTTGTGGCTGCGACGAACCAGTTTGTGGCCGACAGCTTGTTGCCTGTCAACAAAAATTCTGGGGTGTGGGTCGCGAGCCTAAGCTTCGGTGGGGAAGTGAACGACGCGGATCAAGCGCAACTCGGTCTGCAGCAGACCTCTCGTATCCTTTATGTGGTCGCCGCAGGGAACGTGGATGGCAAACAGAAGCTGATCGACGCGAACTATGTCTACCCCAAATTTGACGGGGCTCTATCCAATCTTCTCGTTGTTGGAGCGGTAAACAGTAAAGACCACCTCGCGACATACAGTAGAGTAAGCGATTCGAATGTTGATTTGTTTGCAAGGGGTTCGTGTATCTGCGGCGGCAACGGTAAAGCGGGCAGCGATGATGACCAACAACTCTACGGAACGAGCCAAGCGGCACCGATCGCGGCGACGGCAGCGGCCATACTGGCCGATCAACATACGTCATGGAATGCCCAACAGGTCAAATGGCGGTTAATCGGCACCACGGACTTTCAGGACGACCTCTATCAAAATGGGGTAGGGGGACGCTTGAACCTAACGGCGGCCCTTTACTATCATTCAACCCTCCTGCGCCTTCCGCCACATCAAACATACACAGATAAGGCCAAGTCACTGTTCATCAAAAACCAGTCGGTAGATATTGCATCGGTCGAAAAAGTGAATACGGGGTGGACTTCGCTCTTGAAAGGCAACACGCAGGTGCTTCGCTTACATAGGCTCAAGGACTGCGTGAAAGGGTATTCGTGTTTCCGTCGAATCGTCTTTGAGGGTAATGCCGGCGACGTGCGAATTGAGGATTCGGCCGAATTGCCTTATACGGACAAAAATAGCACCAGGATAACTGACCTCCGGGCAGAAGACTTGATTGACGCTTCGTTCACGTTCGACCAGTGACCTATCCCGCAGACGATTAGACATGGAGAAACTATGAGAGCAACGACGCGAGCACTGAAACTGACGGCATTTTTGATGACGGTTTGTTGTCTGTGTGGTTGCGGTTCAGCTTTGAGGGTCAGTCAAGGAACGAAAAACGTCGCAGGAATTCCTTTCTATACGAAAGAAGCGATGTGCTTACACAAGGAGGTGTTGGTGATGCCTTACTATCGCCTTACACTCCAAACTCTGGATGGCGAAAAGGTCACAGGATCCGAGACAGCCACGGTTTCTGGGGCATATTATCTTACCGACCCAACAGCGCTTGAGATGACTTCGCTGATTAATGGAACCGCTGACGTATCGTCGACACCTGCCGAAGAGCAATTAAGGATGTTAGCCCGTGATTGGACAACTGTTAAATCGAAGGGCGCAATCAATGTCTATTCAAAGGTCACAGATGATACGTGGCCTAAATATCTTGTTTCAAATTCGAGCGATCCAAAGACTTTCGTAAATTACAACGAAACATACTATTTGAATGCAAAGAATCCGCTGTCCGGGAGCGCCAAGGTTGACTACAAGCTGGCAGGCGACGGAACTCTCACCGAGGCATCGGCCGAGATAACGAACGATACCTTTAAGACTATAGTCAGCGCTTTGCCGATATCTGACTTGATCAAATCTGCCGCCGGGGTAGGACTTGCGAGTAAATCGGTTGGTGGGCGAACTTTTCAGCTCAAGGCCGAGAATCGTTTGTTGAAAATCACGAAATTCCAGACGATCCCGTTTGAGCCAGGTTGCCCAGACAAAGGTGATTTCCAGTCAAGTCCACCCGTCGGAACACTGGTTGAAGACGTCGGTGCTGATACTGCCTCCGCTGCTTCGAATAAGCCAGACGACAATTCCATCACCCTCAGCGGGAAAATCGTGCTGCCGAAATCTTCGTCTCCGGCGACCGGAGCGAAATCCGGGACTCCGAGTACTACGGACAAACCTACAACTCAACCGAATTGAGGCATTTTTGCAGGGTTTGGATTTTGTTCCGGATTGGGCATTCTGTACGGCGCAAGCGAAGCGAATCGACGGATTAGAGAAGGATTAGCGGGCGTTTTCTGGAGCCGTCGGGCGGTACCCGCCATAGGATGGGAATCGTTCCTCTAATGGCCTCGCCGTCTCAGGTGGGGGCGTAGGTACCGATTGAGCCTGTTTATTCGGTACTTCTTAGAATGGGTTCGGAGAGAACTATTGTGAAATGAATCGCTTCCAGAAAAGGGTTGTCTTTTCGATCCCCACCGCCCCTACCAATATCTTCTTGATTCTCTTGTATTTGGGAATATCTGAGGGAGCTTAAGGGAGCATTAACAGCGCTTCCTTGTCTTCCTCAGTCCACCTGGCTGGAATCACCAACTGAACCGCTTTGCTATTCGCTTCCCGAAGCTAGCTGCGAACTGCTCGCGTGTAAATATTCATGGTCGCGCGAATATCCGCATGCCGTAGGAGTTCCTGTTGTACCTTCAGATCGACTCCAAGCGGGTGAAGCAATGTGGAATGGCTATGGCGGAACGTGTGCCACCCGATTCGACCGTTCCCGAATTTCTTTGCAGTGCGGACGAGCCAATTCTCTTGTACTCGTCCTGAATGTCTCGCCAGCGAAGAGGAGTACGAACTCCGAATTTTTCCAGGAAATGTATGGCAAGAGCCAGCCACCAGAACTCTCCGATCCACCGGGTGGCCTTTGAGGGCAGATTGTTGTGTCGAAGGCGCGCGAATCGTATGATTCGCACGACAAAAGACCTAAGTCGGGAATTTTGACTAGATGGCATTCAGCAAGGTGCGACCAGACTCCTGCCGAATGATTCCAAGAAAAGCACCATCGCGGGAGGGAAGCATGGCAACGGGGTCGATTCGAGCGCCAAGGGCGTGTTTCGCAAAGTGCGCACACGCGCTGGCTATTGGACTCGTAATTTATTCGAGCGTCGGGTGCGGAGGGAAAAGTTCCGGCTCGCCACCTCCCATGACGGTTGAGGTGGCGCAGGTGGAACAAAGAGACGTGCCGATTTATGGTGAGTGGATCGGCACGCTCGACGGATTCGTAAATGCCGACGTGAGAGCGCAGGTCACAGGCTACCTACTGCGGCAGGATTACCGGGAGGGCTCATTCGTCAAGAAGGGCCAATTACTTTTCGAGATTGATCCGCGGCCCTTTCAGGCAGCGCTGGACCAGGCCGAGGGGCAGTTGGCGCAGGCCACGGCCAATCTGGCCAATGCCAAAGCAGTGCAAGGTAGAACTCAGCTTGATGTGGAGCGCTACACGCCGCTGGCCAAAGAGGAGGCGGCCAGCCAACAAGATCTCGACAACTCTGTTCAGAATAACTTGGCCGCCTTGGCCACCGTGGCGACGTCGGAGGCAGCGATCAAAACTGACGCGGCGGCCGTCGAAACAGCCAAGATCAATCTCGATTTTACGCGTCTCATTGCACCGATCGACGGGATCGCTGGGCGGGCCCAACTTCAGGTGGGCGCGCTGGTCAGCCCGAGCAGCGGGGTTGTGACCGCTGTATCTACCGTAGACCCTATCAAGGCTTATTTCACCGTCAGCGAAAGCGAGTACCTCGATTGGAACAAACGGTTCCCGACGGCGACAACCCTGGAAGCGGCTGACAAAAATTTGCGCCTCCAACTGATTTTGGCCGACGGCTCAACGTATGCGCGCGAGGGCACGTTCTATTTTGCCGACCGCCAAGTGAATGTGGGCACCGGGACGATTCAACTCGCCGGGCTGTTTCCCAACCCGGGGAATATTCTGCGCCCGGGAGGCTACGGCAGAATTCGGACGGCCGTCCGAATCCAGAAAGGCGCGCTCCTGGTGCCGCAGCGCGCCGTAACCGAGTTGCAAGGCGGCTATGAAGTCGCTGTAGTGGACCGTGAAAATACAGTGAGCATCCGGACAGTGTCGGTCGGGGATCGCGTTGGCAGCGATTGGATTATTACCGGCGGGCTGAAGCCGGGAGATCGCGTGGTGGCCGAAGGAGTGGAAAAGGTGCGGCCCGGTTCGCAAGTGAACCCGAAGCCCTACGTACCGGATAACGCAGTGGCAGAGGGAAGGTAAGGGCCATGTCGAAATTCTTTATTAACCGCCCAATCGTCGCCATCGTGATTTCTATCGTCACGGTGATTATCGGGATCATCACGATTATCGAATTGCCCGTCGCCCAATTTCCGAATATCGCTCCGCCTGAAATTCAGATCCAGGCGACTTACGTCGGCGCGGATGCGCTGACGCTGGAGCAATCCGTGGCCACGCCGATCGAGCAGCAAATGAGCGGCGTGGATCACATGAACTACATGTACTCGTTGAACGCCACGGCCAATGGCGGGATGACCATGATCGTGGATTTCGACGTGAGGACGGACCCGAACACGGACCAAATCCTGGCGCAAATGAGGGAGACGCAAGCCGCTTCTCAGCTTCCGGCGGACGTCAACAACTACGGAATCACGGTGCAAAAGTCCGTGACGTCGCCACTGATGCTGGTCACGCTGTACTCGCCCAAGGGAACGTACGATGCGTCGTTTCTCGCGAACTACGCGTACATCAATATTCATGATCCATTGACGCGCGTCAACGGCATCGGGAATGTGCAGATCTTCGGCGCCGGGCAATATGCGATGCGGTTGTGGGTGAAGCCGGACCAATTGGGCAAGATGGGCATCACTGTTACCGACATCATCAACGCAATCGAAGCGCAGAACACCGTGAACCCTGCGGGGCAAGTGGGCAGTGAGCCAGTTCCCAAAGGGCAGGAGTTCACCTACGCGGTTCGGGCGCAAGGACGCTTGATCTCCGCCGATGAATTCGGACAGATCGTGGTTCGCGAGACGCCGGCTGGAGAAGTGGTCCGAGTGAAGGACGTGGCGCGGATAGAGCTTGGGTCGAACGACTACACCGTGGTGGGCCGGCTGAACGGCAAGCCGGGAGCGATTATCGCCGTTTACCAATTGCCGGGCTCGAACGCCGTGGACGCGGCGAACGGCGTAAAGAAATTGATCGCCGGAATGAAGCAGACGTTCCCGCAGGATATGGATTACGTGATTTCCCTGGATACGACCAAGGCGGTGACCTCCGGAATCAAGGAAATTGTCGAGACGCTGGTGATCGCGATCGTGCTGGTGATCCTCGTTGTGTACATCTTTTTGCAAAGCTGGCGCGCGACACTGATTCCCATGTTGGCCGTGCCGGTGGCCTTGATCGGAACATTCATTTTTTTCCCGTTGTTTGGTTTTTCGGTCAATACGCTTTCTCTACTAGGGTTGGTGCTGGCGATTGGATTGGTGGTGGACGACGCAATCGTGGTCGTGGAAGGCGTCGGGCGGCATATCGAGGAAGGACTTTCCCCGAAAGAAGCGGCGCTTAAGGCGATGGACGAATTGACCGGGCCGGTGGTGGGAATCGCGCTGGTGCTCTCCGCCGTATTCGTTCCAACCGCGTTTATTCCGGGAATCACCGGGCGGCTCTATCAGCAATTTGCGGTGACGATTGCCATTTCCGTCATCCTTTCGGCCTTCAACGCGCTCACTCTCAGTCCGGCTCTGTCTGCTCTTTTGCTACGGCCGAAGGGGGAGAGCAAGGGAGTGGTGGGAAGATTCTTTGCCTGGTTCAACCGAGCGTTCGAGCGCGGGACGGATAGCTATGTGCGAGTTTCCGGCGCACTGATTCGCAAGAGCGTAATCGCACTCGTGCTATTGGTGGCGTTCTCGGGAGCGGCGGCATTTTTCGCCTCGCGAGTGCCGTCCAGCTTCCTGCCCGATGAAGATCAGGGCTATCTTTTCATCAACCTGCAACTTCGCAACGCCGCCTCTCTGCAACGGACGGACGAAGCTGCGCGAAACATCGAGAAAATACTGGCCGATACTCCCGGCGTGAAGTACACGTCCAGCGTAATTGGCTTCAGCCTGCTGAGCTTCGTGCGCACCAGCTACAACGCATTTTTCTTCGTCACACTGGACGACTGGGACGCAAGGAAGTCCAGGGCGGAACAGTTCCAGGAAATCAAAACCCGGCTGAATCAGAAATTGAGCCAGATACCGGAAGGAGTCGCCTTCAACTTTTCACCTCCGGCAATTCCGGGTGTCGGCACTTCAGGGGGATTCACGTTTGTTCTCGAGGACCGGGCTGGGAGAGACGTGGAGTTTCTCACGCAGAATTTAAGCACGTTCATGGCCGCGGCGCGCAAACGTCCCGAGATCGGTTTTCTGGCGACGACGTACATACCCAACACGCCGCAAGAGTTCGTGACGGTGGACCGCGACAAAGTGATCAAGCAAGGATTGAACATCAGCGACGTCTACAAGACCCTGCAGGCGTTCATGGGCGGATATTTTATCAATTATTTCAACCGGTTCGGCAGGCAATGGCAGGTGTACATCGAGGCAGAGGGAGAATACCGCACGAGAGCGGAGAATGTGGGGCAGTTTTACGTTCGAAACAATAATGGAGACGATGTGCCGCTCTCTGCGCTGACGAAATTCGGGCCCCAGATCGGACCGGAGTACACCATGCGATTCAACGAATATCGCAGCGCGCAGATCGTCGGGAGCGCGGCGCCGGGCTACAGTTCCGCGCAGGCGATGCAAGCGCTCGAGGAAGTGTTCGCGCAAACAATGCCGCGGGAAATGGGCTACGACTACAAGGACATGTCGTTTCAGGAAAAACTGGCTCAGCAGGGGGTTTCGCCTGCGGTCGTTTTTGGATTCTCTCTTTTGTTTGTGTTCCTGATCCTGGCGGCGCTTTATGAGAGCTGGTCGCTGCCGTTCAGCGTCTTGCTGAGCACTCCGGTGGCGGTGTTTGGCGCGTTCGCGACGCTGTGGTTGCGGCGCACGGTCGCCGGGTGGTTTTATCCGGCTTACATGGTGCAAATCGAAAGCGACGTGTATGCGCAGATCGGATTAGTGATGCTCATCGGGCTCACAGCGAAAAACGCGATCTTGATAGTGGAGTTCGCAAAGGACGAATACGAGCAAGGCAAACCGCTGGTGGATGCTGCGCTTGCGGGCGCCCGCATCCGTCTGCGGCCTATTTTGATGACCTCGTTCGCGTTCATCCTCGGCAGCGTGCCCTTATGGATAGCGACTGGAGCAGGGTCGGTGGCGCGCCAGATTATCGGAACGACGGTAATCGGAGGCATGCTAGCGGCCAGCTTTATAGCCATATTTTTAGTCCCGGCAATATTTTATTTGGTTGAGAAGTGGTCGGGCGCCGGTCAATTGAGCCAGTCGCCCGGGGCGATTAAGGCGCCACCGGCTGCCGGGAGCTCTAGCACGCCTGCTCCTGCGGAGAGCGACTGAAATGAGGATAACGCGAGGTTGCAACAAAGGAGAATTAAGGCAGGTGACGGGAACGAAGATGATTCTCGCGGCGATTCTGAGCGCGAGCCTGTTCACGGGGTGCAAGGTCGGCCCCAATTACAAAAGGCCGGCGGTTCAGGTTCCCTCCACTTATCATGACTTCAACCCGAATCCGCAAGCCGAGGCGCAGGCCGCTTCCTACGCCGATTTACCATGGTGGCAGGTATTTCAAGATCCCGTCCTGCAAGACCTGATCAAAACGGCGCTGAAGCAAAACTACGATCTACAGACCGCGGCGGAACGGATCATCGCCGCGCGTGCACAATTGGCGGTGACGCGCTCGAGTCTTTTTCCGCAAGCGCAAGGGAATGCCAATTTCACGGGGGGCAAAGAACAGACTTTTCAATCGAAATTTAATTTCCTGGCACTCACGGCGGACGCGTCGTTCCAGCTCGATTTGTTCGGCAAGCTACGCAGAGAGACCGAGGCGGCGCGGGCCCAAGTGCTCGCCACTCAGGCGGCTCAGCAAACAGTGGTACTGACTCTGGTCAGTGACGTGGCGAGCGATTATTTTACGCTGCTCCAGCTTGACCTGGAATTGCAGATTTCCCAGGACACCGTGAAAACGCAGGAAGATGCCGTCAAGCTCACGAAGCTGCGCTTGAGCCACGGTGTTGCGACGAAACTGGACGTGCTGCAAGCGCTGCAAGTGCTGGATACGGCCAACGCGCAAATCCCGGATTTGCAGAGGCAAATCGGGCAAGAAGAAGACGCGATCAGCATTCTGCTCGGCAATTACCCGCAGGGCATCACGCGGGGCCTGCCGCTGGTAAAGCAGCCAATGCCTCCTGCAGTCCCGCCAGGAATGCCGTCGGCACTGCTGGAACGCCGACCGGACATCCACGAAGCGGAACAAAACCTGATCGCGGCCAACGCGGAAATCGGAGTGGCCAAAGCGTCGTTCTTTCCGCAAATATCGCTGACGGGCTCGGGCGGCGGCGCATTCGGCCGCAGCAATTTATTCTCCAGTTTGATGAGCTCGCAAACGAGTATTTGGGCATACGGCGCACAGGTTTCGCAGCCGATCTTTACGGGCGGCGCGCTAACAGGGAATCTCAAGCTGGCAAAATCGGAACAGCGGCAGGAGCTGATTGCGTACAAGCAAGCGATCCAATTTGCCTTCCGCGACGTTTCCGATGCGCTGATCGGGTATCAAAAGTATTATGAAGTGCGAGTTGCGCAGGAGGTCACTGTCAAAGATCTGCAGGACTCGGTCGACACATCGCTCGAACGTTACCGAGGCGGGATTACCACCTACCTCGAAGTGCTCGACGGGCAGCGATCGCTCTTTTCCGCCGAACTCACGCTAGCGCAGGCGCGAGGCAATGAATACCAGAGCCTGGTTCAGCTCTACAAGTCGCTCGGCGGCGGCTGGCAGCAGTAAAGAAACAGCATCAGCGGCAGGATTCTTCCAAGGTTCTCGCTGATCAGTAATGTGATGCGCGATTACCAACCCATTTGGCGCATCCGCTCTTGGATGAGTCCGCTATAGCGAAGCATGTGATCGGGCCGTCGCTTCAGGGGCGACGGCAGAATTGCCGCGAGTTGGGCCGCTTGTTGCCGGTCGATACTCCGAGCTGAGGTTCGGTAGTAGTAACGGCACGCCGACTCCGCACCATAGACACCTGGGCCCCATTCGACCACGTTGAGGTAGAGCTCCAAAATGCGCCGCTTGCCGAGCACCAATTCGGCCACTGGGACAAGTGTGAACTCGGCGCCCTTCCGGAGGATGGAGCGGCCGGTCCCGAAGAACAGGTTTTTTACCAGTTGCTGCGTAAGCGTGGACCCACCGCGAATGCGGCCGCCTTCCATATCATCTTCAGCGGCGATCTCCATCGCGTTCCAATCGAATCCATGATGCTGGTAGAAGCGCGCATCTTCCGCGGCGATCACGGCATGCTGGAAATCGGGCGAGATTTGGCTGAGCGGAACGAATTCGTATCGCTCATGATACGGCGTGCCGCGAATCCATCCTTGCAAGCGGCGCTCCATGTGCACCGCGGTGGTCGGTGGGTCGATCCACCGGGCAGCCACAAGGATCAGCACCGCAAGCGACCACAGCAGCGCCAATCCGATGAGCAACCATCGAACGAAAGATCGGAGCGTGACCTTCCGATACGAGGTCGTCGCCGGTATGTTCGGCGCTGTATTCGCCGTCGTCTCTGGATTTTCAATCACACTTCAGAATAATCGTTTGGGTTGGACTGACATAGCGCCTGATTCGTGCCGTTACGCGACAAGTACTCTTAGTGAGCTTTCGCCTGCGCAGCGTGCAACTCGCCACGCGCTCGATCCCCGTTGCGTTCCCCGGATGTCGGCGTGGCCAGTTTTGGTTGTGGGCGGACGAGTCTTTCGCAGTCAGTCGTGGGTCGAACGCCTGCGGGCGGCTCGCATCGAGCGACGGCCTCCGCCCGATCTAGCATGTTCGTTCTTTATTGAGCGTTCACCCAGTTGTCCGAGCCAGTCAGCTTGACGGCGATGTCGGTGATCCAGAGGTGCAGCGGCTTGCCATCTGCCGTGCCGCGGTGTTCGGTTGAGATCAGAATCGGCCCCGCCTTCTTGTAGCCGGCCCACGTCGTGATGACGACACTTGGTTTCTTTGGTTCGCCGCGGCGATAGATGAATTCCTGGACTCGATGGTCGGGACCAACAAAAAGTTCCCAAGTATCGCCGGGCGTGTAGCCTGCGCCCTGCGCGGGATATTTCACTACCACCTGGTCGGCGGTGCCTTTCCCCAGCGGCAGTTTCTGCTTGCCCTTATCTTCCACGGTGGCGCTGGTGTCCCAAGCGACATGGAACGGGAAGATCAGCCAATATTGGTCGTTCATGAAAGCCGGATCTACTTCGTCCTTCACGTTGGCAGGTTCACTGCTGAGCTGAGAATGATTGTAGGAAACCTTAACCGTCTTGCCGTCTTTGTCCTTTGTTTCAAAGGAAACCTTCCCGGTCTTGGGCTCCCAAACCCACGAATGGGAAACATTGACGCCGGGGAACTGTGCATTCCAGGTATAGCGGATCGCCTCGATTTGCCCCCACGAATCGAGACCATAGGCCTTGGCGATCTCGTCGGCAATGGGCGCGCGGGTCTGTGTCCGGGCAGTTGCGGCAAAGATCAGCGCCCCGAAGGTCAGAAGACAAATTATCGTTGCACGGCTCGGATTTCTCACGGATTTCGCTCCTTTATGAAGTGTTCGGACGCTTGGTTGGATGAAGGGCAAAGTCTCGAATTACGCGAGCGCGTGCTGGCGCAGTGCCCTTGGTCACGCCAGCCATTTGCTCGCTTGCTCGGTTGCCGGTGCATTATATAGCACACCTCGGGTGATTGTGTTGTCGCAGGCTGACGCGGCCACGCGGGACACCTCGCGCCGATCTGCAGTTTGCATTCGTGCGCGAAGACCTAGCCAATTGAGTATTACGCCACCGCCGGTCGTGTGAATCGGCGGTACGCGATAATTGCCCCCGCTATTGCTACCGACCCGAATTCCAGCAGCATAATCCAGCCCGGAACTACCCACGGGCGTCCGAGCGCGCGCAAATGCCAAACGTAGTAAGTGGGGATGATGCTGATCGTCCAGATGATGAGCGGCACTGTAGAAATGGAACGCACGAACGGCAGCAGCCAGAGAAGATACCAAGGATATACGACCGGTGCGCACAGAAGCGATGCCGCCATCGGCCACGCGAATGCCTCCGAAGAAAATGTCGCGGACCTGTTTCTCATCCAGATTGCCGTAAGAACGCCGAAGAGCACCGCCAGCCCCACCACGAGCTGCGGAGACGCTACGCGCTCGAGCATCGCAAACACCGGATCGTTGAAGCGGAACCTCTGCACGAAAGTGCTGAGCGAGCCGAATGGAATCCGGCCATGGTTGAGAAATGGAATGTACAAGAGTCCGACCACGATCGCCGCCAGAGCACCATCGCGCACACGAATCCGCTTCCAGTAAAGCGGCAGCAATACGATCGGGAGAAATTTCACAGCGATAGCCAATCCAAATGATACAGCTGCAACCGAACGCCAGCGCCTTTCCAGCGCAGCGGCAGACACCAGGAGCAGCAGCGCGCCGACAATATCGATGTGACCGCTGCCCGCCACTGCAATCGGTAGCAGCGGGTTCCAGGCATAAGCGAGAACCCAATGCGCTCCTCGTCCGCTACGACTCAATATGTCGAGTAAAACGAAAACAATTGCAAAATCGCACAGTACAAACGCCACTTTCAGCACAAAGACAGATTCATGAATCGCCGTGACGGCGCGGAAGAAAAGTTCAGCTCCCGCCGGATACGGGCTCGGAACCTCCGGGTTATTCAACGTGCGCGTTTCGGGCGTGTGCAATCCGGCGAGCGCAGGATCGTTTGGAACGGCAATGTAAGGATTCAAGCCGAGCCTCTGCACGCGGCCATCCCAAACATAGCGATGAACGTCATCATCTGGACCCGGCGGCTGCACAAGAAATGGCAGATGCCAGAGGGCAGCCAACACGAGCCCGATGACGATGACGTGGCGCGGGAACCGCGGCGTGGAGAAAAATTCACGAATGGCGAGGAGATAAGCGATTCCGGCAATTACGAGCGGAAAGAGGAACGAGGGTACGCCGACGCTGCTGAATTTCCGTGCGCAGATCAGCAGCGCCACAAACAGGATCGCGCCGAACCCGTACAGCCTGTGGGATGGTGTGAGCTTCACCGTGCTTCCGCGCCCGAGCTCAGCTCTGCCGCCTCTCGGTTTCGTTCCAGCCAAACCGCAGTGCGTGGAGCCCTAGCCGGATGGACTCGCAGTTCCGCAGCGAGCCGAGTGAGGTCACCCTCCACGTCCACGTCGTAGAAAGGATCCGTGAAGCCAACGGAAAGTTGCAGTCCGCGAGCGCGCGCGAGCAGGCCGTCAAACGCGCTCTTCGTGCCCATGCCGTCGCCATCGAAAAGCGCTGGATGCGCGGCCTTGGCGCCTACGAGGTAATAGCCGCCGTCATGTGTCGGTCCGACAACCACATCGTGATCAGCGAGCGCCCCAAACGCTCTCTCAAGAACCGAAGCCGGCAAATGCGGGCTGTCGCTGTTGAAGGCAACGACGCGCCGGCGGCCGGACGCCGCGAACTGCGCAAACACCGAGACCAGCCCTGCAGCAAGGCCTTCCCCTTTTTGTGCCACAACATCCACATCACCTGGCGCCACTTGCCTTAGATCTTCGACATCAGGAGCGGGGCAGAGAATAGCGACCTCCACACCGCTCAACGAACGCGCGAGCGCCACGGTGTCGTCCAAAAGACAGCGATAAAGTTCGGTAGCGGCTTCAACCGAAAGGCTCCGAGTTAATCGAGTCTTGACAGTGCCCGGCTTGGGCGCTTTCGCCATGATCACAAGCGTGCAATCGCCGTTAGGCAAATGCGCTGTATTTTTGCTGGAGGAGTTCATAGAAGATCGCTGTGCGAAGATTCACGCCGCCCGTGGAATTCCGGCTCGGCGACGCCGAAAATAATAGCGCACTATCAGCGAGAAGATGAACCACGCTGCTCCGACTGTGCCGCTCAGCGTGCCGCTAATCTTCGATTTCCCGATGCGCGAATAGTAGCTGACCGGCACCTCAACGATGCGAAATCCTCCGAGCGCGCCTTTCAGAATCATCTCAACCGCCCAGCCGTAGGTGTTTTCCTGGAGCTCCAGCCGGTGTAGGACGTCGGCTCGCCCCGCGCGGAACGGTCCGAGGTCGCTTATCTTTACACCGTACAAAAGTCTGATCAGGAGAGCCGCCAGGTGGTTACCAAACGCTGCATGCCACGCCATCGCGCCGTGATTGCTCCGCGTTCCGAGGCGCGAACCCAGCGTGATATCGGCACGGCCCTCAATGATCGGATTCAGGAGAAGCGGCAACTCGTCGGGCCGATCGCTGTAATCGCCGTCGAGGAACACTACAACGTCAGGGTTGCTTGCAGCAGCCAGTCCAGCCAAACAGGCGCGGCCGTATCCGCGACGAGGTTCATGGAGGACGTGCGCACCCATCTTTGCGGCGATCTCAGGAGTTCCGTCGGTCGAATTGCTGTCTACGACCAACACCTCAGTGACAAGATCGGCCGGCAGATCGGCCAGGACGCGGCCGATGGACTGCGCTTCGTTGTGTGTGGGAATGATGACCGAAATTCGCACTGGATCTCGGCTCAACTCACCACCACGGGGAAGACGGCCGGCGCCGCGCGAGCAAAGCATCAACGCCCCACGTTCGACCCGCCCGCCCCACCGAGAGCGCAAGCGCCGCCATCACCGGAACCAGGAGTTCCCAAATCCACGCCGTGCCCCACTCAGACATCCAGAGGCTGCCCAAATAAAGAAACGCCACGAAAGCGGCTGGGCGCGTCAGCAGACCGATGACGAGCAGGATCCCGAGCCCGATCTCGGTGACAGCTTGCATCGGAGCCGCCATAGCGGCGTGACTCGCCGCCGCGGCCATGACGGCCTTCCATATGGCCGGAGCGTGATCATGCTGGATGTAGTAGTTGATCAGTCCGGAGTAACCCGCCGGGGTATAAAGACCTTTCCCGAGATTTTCGAAGAAGACCCACACGAGCATCGCACCAATAGTCACTCGCACGATCACCAACCCGGTGCGTGCAAGTGGCTGCGGGGCTTCTTGAGAATTATTGAGCAGCGAGTTGGAGCTGGTCGTCATAAGTTTTCTCTCCGTCTCTGTAGATTGGAAGTTTTTTGGCCCGTGTTTTGCAATTACCCGTCATTTTATTGCTAGCGAACCGCAAACCTAATCGCGAGCGATCACGATGGTAGTGCACGCGCTTTCGCCCTTGGGCAGTTCGCGCGCCGGAGCCATGCGAACTTCCAACTTTTCGGTTTTCCCCCGAACGATGGGGCAATAAAAATCTGCTTCGTGCAGAGCGTTTTGTAAACGGCGGCGTCCGGCGCATCCGCCGTAGCAAGAGGCGAGGTACGCGCACGAACCGCACGCTTCCGGCACGGTGCGCGCCTCGACGAACGGCGAAGTTTCCACGATTCCAGAACCGAGCGAAACCAACAGCGAGAGCGGCTCGCCGGCACCCGGCCAATATACACATGGCTGCGTGGTGGCGCGAGGCGTAACGCGTACGGTGCTGGCTCCGCAGCCGCCCACTCTTGCAGGCAATCCAGCCATTGCCCGAACCAGAGGCTCGCCAATGGCAATCACGTCAGTTTCTGCAAACAACGCGCGAAAGCCCTGCCAATATTCCTCATAAGTCAGCGCGTAGAGATCGGAGCGCACCGACTGGTAGACGTTGACGCGCAACGGCGCTCCGTAACGTTTGGCCACGCGCGCCACGTTCGCCAAGCCCAGGTAGTTGGCCTTCATCATTACCGCAATGAACGTGACCGGAACTCCGAGCCGGACGCAACGTGCGGCCTGCTCGTGGATCAAAGCCCAATTGCCGGCGCCGCGTTGCGCGTCCTGTTTTTCTTCGGTTGCATAATCGAGAGAAAATTCGATGTCGTGAAAAGCGCGCAACTCTTCGTCAGTCAGCACCGCGACGCTGTGCCCGTTCGAAGTGATCGTGAGCTTCACCGGCAGATTGCGCAGGTAGGCCAGAATCTCGCGGAACTGCGGGTGCATTCCGTTCTCACCGGTCCCAAGATTAACCGACCGGATCGGCAGGCTTTCCATCACAGATTGCACCTGCTCCAGGCTAAGCCGGTCCATCCGCGCCGGATCTCGGTAGCAAAAGGAACAAGCCAAGTTGCACTCGTTGGTCAGTCCGAGTCCGAGTGCAAGTCCTCCAGCCGTGATGGGCCGGACCAACGCAGACGGTGAAGCGGAATGAGTGCCGGAGTGTGTCATGGTTCTGCTAATCCGCTGGAGGCCGCGCCGCACGCCGGGCGATCACTTGTATGTAGCGCGCAATCGCAGCGAACTCGCAGCGCGCCCCAAGTTCCGACTCCAGCTCGAATACTTGAGCGTATGACGCATCCGCCAGATCTTCCAGATTCGCGTAGTCGAAAAACACACGCACGCCAAGTTCAGCCACCACTTCCAACCCTGCCCGGACGACCAAATCGCGTACTTCTGCGAGCGAAAATATGCGGACGGGCTTGCCGTAGAGATTTTCCACCACGGTTTCCGCGCTTAGATTGGCTGCCGCGAGTTCCCAGTCACCCGACTTGATGGCTGCCCTTAGCACTTCTCCGGCACGATTGCGCACCAATACGGAAAGCATAGCGTTCTCGCGCAGGACGCGAGCAATGTCGCGAACCGTCACAGCGGGGCTCTCAACATACTCCAGCAGGTTGTGGCAAACGACGGCGTTAAAGGACTCGGCATCGAAGAGTTCAGGCAGTTGGCCTGCGTCGGCGCAGCAAAAAGAAATTCCCTGTTTTTCCCCGCCAGCTTCCGCCTGTTCGCGCGCAATCCGCAGCATCTCTTCGGAACCGTCAAGGAGCACGACCTCAAAGCCGTTCCGGGCGAGCTGCATACTCGCAAAGCCAGTGCCACCGCCCACATCGAGCGCACGGCGCTGCGACACGCCAGCGGGCAGGAAGGGGCGCATATTCTCCCATGCCAACTCGGAACGCAGCCTGCCCGCCGGCGTCTTCAGGTACGCCGCGTATTTGTCGGCGTCTTGGAACCGTGAAGTAACCAGTATCCCGATCTCCAACTCCAAAGACCCGCCTCACGTATCCCGTGTGCGGGCGGAGTCGAGTGTACGCCATGCGTCAGTCGGGGACTAAGAACAGAATTTTGCGTTCGCAGTGTTGGGCTATGAACGAGCGGGATTTGCCGCGATCCACGGGAACTTTTCATCCCCGCCGCCGCTAACATCCTTCTGATTGCCGACCACTTGGTAAAGCCGCACGGTGGCAATGCCCCAGACCTACCCAGACCCCGTCGTGAAAGTCGCGAAAATGTTTAACTGTGCGCCTGGTGGAAGCGGTATGATTTCTGCCGCATGTTTCAGCACAGCTGCCAGGCACCCAAATTAACCGCGCTGCTTTTCGGAACCCTCCTCGCCGCGGGCACTGCCATCAGTTTCTATTCCTCTACCGCGCAAGCGCAGCAGTCTGATTCCGATGCGACGTCTGTGGTGGTTCAGCCGGGTGCGCCGGGCAAACCCACCAAGCGGCTTCCAGCATCCACCAAGGGAACTCTCCCGCCTCCATCGCCAGCCGATGTGGAGTTCATGCAGGGCATGATCATGCATCACGAGCAAGCGGTGGTGATGACGGCGTGGATTCCTTCGCACACCGAAAATAAGGATTTGCGGTTGCTCGGCGCGCGGATCAGCAGCTCGCAGTCCGACGAAATCAATTTCATGAAGCGCTGGCTGGCTACGCGTGGAGAACCGCTGACGCTGGCGATGCAGGGAATGCCAGATATGGACAAGTCCGGCAAACCGATGGCGCTCATGCCCGGCATGCTCACGCCGGAGCAGATGGACGCGCTGAGCAACGCCAAAGGCCCCGATTTCGATCATCTATTTTTAGTCGGCATGATTCAGCATCACAACGGCGCTCTCACAATGGTAAAAGATCTCTTCAATACCGCGGGCGCCGGGCAGGATGCCGTCCTTTTCAATTTCGCGACGGATGTGGACAGTGGGCAACGCGCCGAAATTCGGATTATGCAGTCCATGTTGGACAAGGAATCGCCAAAGGAGAAATGATGAACTCAGTACAGCGTGTCGTTTTGCGTCTCGCGGGCCTGGCCGCGGCCGCGATTTTGTTTTGCTGTAGTGCAAACCGAGTTCAGGCTCAGACGGCTGCGCCGGAAGCTCCCGCGCCGCAAGCTGCGGCTCCCGGGCAGACCGCGCCGCCAGCAGATGCGAAGGAGCCGGACGAGGACCGCAACCCGTTCGAGCCGGCGCCTGCTCCACCGCTGCCGCCAGGGATGAAAGGCTCCGACGTGAACGATCCGCGCTACAAGTTGACGCCAGGACTTTTTGACGCCGGCGAAGCGTCCGAAGGCATGAAGCACTTGTTGTTGCTGAAGAAGCCCGAGGCGTTTCAACTCGGGACCGATCAGCCGGACGATCCAAAAGTGCAGAAGATGATCGCCCAGCTCGGCATCGGTGGCGGCATGGTATCCAAGATGCCCAAAGAGTTTCAGCTGGTGATCGCGCAGCTCGCTTTCTCGAACTCAGACATGGCGTTTGAGGGCAATCACCTTTTCCAGGGGAATTTTTACGGCATCAATATTTATGACATCTCCGATCCCGCCAAGGCGGCGCTGCTGACTTCGATGGTGTGCCCGGGCGGGCAAGGCGACGTTTCGGTCTACAAGAATTTGCTGTTCATGTCCGTCGAGATGCCCAATGGGCGCCTCGATTGTGGCGCGGAGGGATTTCCCGCGGAGCCGCCGCCGCCTCCGCCAACTCCGGGTCAACCGCGCAAGCGCCCGATGCCTGCCGCGCAAAAAGACCGCTTCCGCGGCGTCAGAATCTTCGACATCTCGGACGTCAAGAACCCCAAGCAAGTGGCGGCGGTGCAGACCTGCCGCGGCTCGCACACGCACACGCTGGTAGTGGACCCGAACGACAAGGACAACGTTTATATCTACGTCTCCGGGACGTCCTTTGTCCGTCAGTCGGAAGAATTGGCGGGCTGCTCGGACGAAGCTCCGGCCAAAGATCCGAATACTGCGCTGTTTCGCATTGACGTGATCAAGGTACCAGTTGCCGCACCGCAGGATGCCAAGATCGTCTCCAACCCTCGCATATTTATGGATGCGCGGACCGGCGCGATCAACGGCCTCAACAACGGCGGCAGCCATGGCCGCGATGCAACCAAGCCCAACGAGAAGCCGGAGGACACGAACCAGTGCCATGACATCACCGTGTACACGGCTGTTGGCCTCGCGGCCGGCGCCTGCGAAGGCAACGGCATCCTGCTGGATATTAAGGACCCGGTGCATCCCAAGCGCGTAGATGCAGTGAACGATCCGAATTATTCCTATTGGCACTCGGCGACGTTCTCGAACGACGGAACGAAAGTTGTCTTCACCGACGAGTGGGGCGGCGGACTCGGCGCACGCTGCCGTCCGAACGACCCGAATCATTGGGGCGCGGATGCCATCTTTCGCTTGAGCGATGACAAGTTGACCTTCGCGGATTATTACAAGCTGCCGGCTGCGCAGTCCGACACCGAAAACTGCGTCGCGCATAACGGCTCGCTCATCCCGGTTCCGGGGCGCGATGTCGAAGTGCAGGCGTGGTACCAGGGCGGCGTCTCCGTCATGGATTTCACCGACGCGGCTCATCCTTACGAAATTGCCTATTTCGACCGCGGGGCGATTGATCCGAAAATTCTCGTGCTCGGCGGCGACTGGTCCGGCTATTGGTACAACGGCTACATCTACGGTTCGGAAATCGCGCGCGGCCTGGACATCTTCGAACTTACGCCGACCAAATTCCTGTCGCAGAACGAAATTGACGCCGCGAAATCCGTCCAGGTGGCTGATCTAAATGTGCAGGATCAACAGAAGTTCGTGTGGCCTTCGACGCTCGTGGTGGCGAAGGCGTACATCGATCAACTGGAACGGTCGCAGGCTTTGCCGGCGGAGCGCATCGCAGCGCTGCGAACGGCAATCCAAACCGCGGAAACTTCGCACATGAGCAAGAGCAAAGTCGCGAAACTGGAGAAAATGGCGCCGTCCCTCGAAAAAGACGCCACCACTGCAAAATCTCCAGCCGACGCAAAACGCTTGCAAGATCTGGCGGGCATCCTGAAGCATCCGTCAGCCTAGCCATCGCACTAAGGTTATAGGGTTGGAGTCAGGCCGCGGAGTGAAGCCTCCGCGGCCGGGTTTCTCTGCGTACTCTGCGTCTCTGCGGTGGATTCATTTCGGCGGGTCGCCGTGCCCCACGCACACAAATCTCGTTCTCCCCTTGACAGCTTAGGAGTGTTCACGGTACTCTCCTTAGCATCTTAGGAGGGTTCAGTGACCGACCAGGCCCAGCTTCTTCCCGGCACTCTCGATCTCCTCATCCTCCGCGCCGTTTCGCTCGGCCCGCTGCACGGCTACGGCATCCTTCTCCGCATCGGGCAAATTTCCGGCAATGCGCTGCTCATCGAACAAGGCGCGCTCTATCCGGGCCTGTTTCGCCTCGTGAAGCAAGGCCTTCTGAAAGCCAATTGGGGCACCTCGGAAAATAATCGCCGCGCCAAGTTTTACGAACTCACCGCCGCTGGCCGCAAGCGTCTGCGCGAAGAAACCGAAAACTGGAATCGTCTCGCTTCAGCAATCGGTTCGGCGCTCGCGGCGCAACCGGAGGAAGCATGAAACTCCTCGACTCGCTGCGCTTCCGCCTCGCGACTCTATTCCGCCGTTCGCAATTCGGCGCTGAAATGGAAGACGAGCTGCGCTCCCACATCCAGCATCGAGCGGACGATCTCGAGCACTCCGGGCTTCCGCGAGCCGAAGCCGAGCGCCGTGCCCGCCTGGAATTCGGCGGCGAGACGCGTTTCAAAGAAGAGTCTCTCGAAGCTGCGGGCGGCACATTCATCGATTCGCTCACACGCGACGTCGTCTACGCCTTCCGCATGTTGCGCAAATCACCTGGGTTTACGGCGGTAGCTGTCGTCACGCTCGCGCTGGGCATCGGCGCCAATGCCGTAGCTTTTAGCATGATGAACGCGCTGGTGATCCGCCCGCCGCTGAATCTGCCTCAATCCGAAAGCCTCTACACCATCCAGCGCAGTGGCAACGACGAGCTCGTCCGCGACGACCCGTCGCAGTCCTATCCCGATTATCTCGACCTGCGCGATCGCAACCGCAGCTTCGATGGTCTCGCGGCTTTTAATGTCGCGGCCGCGGGCTTGGACGCGGGCGACAATCCAACCACTGCCTGGGTCCTGGAAGTCACAGGAAATTATTTCGACGTGCTGCACATCCAGCCGTATCTTGGCCGATTCATTCACGCTTCCGACGAACACGGCCCGAACAGCGTGCAGTATATCGTCCTCAGCTACCCCTACTGGCACGTTCATTTCAACGATGATCGCAGCGTAGTCGGCCGCACGGTTCAACTCAATAAGCATTCCTTCACGATCCTCGGCGTCGCGCCGCCCGGTTTCCACGGAAATATAGTGATGCTCTTTCCCGATTTTTTCGTGCCGATGGTGGACCGCGAGCAGATCGAAGGCGGCGGCCCCGACGTTCTCAACGCGCGTGGCAACCATTGGGTGTTTATGACGGTGGGCCATCTGAAGTCGGGAGTCACTCCTGCGCAGGCGGTGGCCGATCTGAACTCGATTGGTGCGTATCTCGAAAAGACCTATCCGCAGGACGATGGCCATATGAATTTTTCGCTCGCGCGTCCGAGCCTTTATGGCGACTACATGGGTCGTCCAGTGCGCGCGTTCATGACCGGATTGATGCTGCTGGCCGGCTTGATCCTGCTCGCGGCTTGCGCGAACCTCGGCAGCTTGTTCGCCGCGCGCGCCGCCGATCGTTCCCGCGAGATCGCTCTGCGCCTCGCGCTCGGCTCCAGCCGTCTGCGTATATTGCAGCAACTTTTCACCGAGGCAGTCCTGATTTCGTTAATCGGCGGCGCGGTCGGAGTATGGGCCAGCGTCTTGCTCCTGCAGTGGCTGAGCGCTTGGAAGCCAATCCCTGGGGCGCCCGTAATCGTTCCAGTGAACCCGGACGCTTACGTTTATGGCGTGGCGTTACTCCTGAGCGTCGCGAGCGGATTCCTTTTCGGCGCCGTCCCTGTGCGCCAAGTGCTGCGCACCGATCCGTACGGTGTGATCAAATCCGGCGCAGCGCGCGCGTCTGGCCCGCGCATCACGGCCCGCGACCTCCTGCTTGGCGTGCAGATTGCCATTTGCGCGGTGCTAGTCACTTCTTCGCTCGTAGCCGTCCGCGGCCTGGCGCGCTCGTTGCACAGCAATTTTGGTTTTGAGCCGCGCAACGCGCTGCTCGTAGACACCGATCTGAACATGGCCGGCTATCACGGCGAAGCGGTGCCAACAATGCTAAAGCGCATGCTCAACGCGCTCGAAACCATTCCGGGCGTCACTTCCGTCGGCTCCATCAGCAATCCGCTGCCGCTGATGGGCCGCTGGAACGACTCCAACGTCTTCACCGATCAAACGACGGATTTGCGCCCGACGCACGCGGCGGCAGATGTCGTAACCTATAGCGTTTCTCCCGAGTACTTCCATGCGGCCGGAACGGCGTTGTTGGCGGGCCGCGCCTTCTCGTGGAACGACGATGAGAAATCGCCGCGCGTCGCCGTCGTCAATCGCGAGTTTGGCTCCAAAATCTTCGGCTCGCTGGCCAAAGCGCTGGGCGGATATTTCAAATTGCCGGACGGAGCCCGTGTGCAAGTTGTCGGCATCGTCGAAGACGGTAAACACAAAAACATCAACGAAGACCCGCAGCCAGCTATGTTTTTCCCGCTTCTGCAAGCACCTGCGAATGAGACCTGCATGGTCGTCCGTTCGAGCCGCGATCCGCAGCAACTCACCAACGCCATCACCTCCTCGATCCGTAGTCTGGATGCCGGCCTGCCCGCTGATGTGCAAAGTTGGACCGAAGCGCTGCAATCAGCCCTGTTCGCCTCGCGTGTGGCCACTGTGTCGCTGGGCGTGCTAGGTATGATGGGCGCGATGCTGGCTGTGACCGGCATCTTTGGCTTGGCAACGTACTCCGTCAGCAAGCGCAAGCGCGAGTTGGGAATCCGTATCGCGCTTGGCGCACAGCGCAAGGAAGTTTTACAGGCAGCGTTAGGCCGCGCGGTGAAATTACTCCTCTTCGGCTCGGCGGTAGGCTTGCTCCTGGGACTCCTCGCGACCCGAGTGCTAGCCGTCATCGTCTTTCAAGCTACTCCGCGCGACCCGCTAGTCTTGGCCGGCGTTGTCCTGGTGATGATGTTCCTTGGCCTGATCGCCACCTGGATCCCAGCCCAACGGGCGATGTCCATCGATCCTTCGATACTGATGCGCGAAGAATGAAATCTCGGCAGCGCCTATCTTCTACGCGAGCCGCAAGCCTCTGCGCGAGGAGACCGACAACTGAAGCCGTCTCGCGGCTGCCATTGGCGCGGCACTCACCGCGCAACTGGAGGAAGCATGAAACTCCTCGACTCGTTTCGTTTCCGACTCTCGATTCTCTTCCGGCGTTCGCAACTCGGCGCCGAAATGGAAGACGAGCTGCGCTCCCACATCCAGCATCGCGCTGACGATCTTGAGCGCTCCGGCCTGAGCCGCGCGCAGGCCGAACGGCGTGCGCGCTTGGAATTCGGCGGTCAAGCGCGCTTCAAAGAAGAATCCCTCGACGCCGCCGGCGGTACGCTGATCGAATCTCTCTTCCAGGATCTGCGTTACGCGCTACGCACGCTCCGCAAAAATCCCGGGTTTACGGTCGCAGCGGTACTGATCTTGGCGCTCGGCATCTCCGCTAACGTAATCGTTTTCCGCGTTCTGCAAGCATTGGTGTTGCGTCTGCCGGACGTGCCGCACGCGGACCGGGTGATGACCCTCGCGCACACCAATCAATCCTATCCGATTTTCTCCTATCCGGAAGTGCGCGACGTGCGCGATGACAATACGGTGTTTTCTGCTGTGGCCGCTTTTACCATCGGTGATTTCGGCTTGGAAGCCAACGGCGTCACCCGGCCTGCTTGGGGATACGAAGTGAGCGGGCAGTACTTCGAACTCGTCGGCATCAAGCCCTTCCTCGGGCGCTTGCTGCAACGCTCTGACGACGATCATCCCGGTGCATCCGACGCCGCCGTTCTCTCTTGGGCCACCTGGAAGAGTGATTTTGCCGCGGACGCTGACATCGTAGGAAAGAAAATTCGCCTGGACAAGCATCCCTACACGATCGTCGGTGTCGCGCCACCAGGCTTCAACGGCACCGAGAAGTTCATGCAGTGCGACGTCTTCGTTCCTATGGCGAATCAAGCGTCGCTGGACGGCTTCGAGTGGCTCGAGTCGCGAAGCACTAAGGATAGGGTTTGGGCGATTGTGCGCATCAAAGACGGGGTCACCATGCCCCAAGTGCAGGCGGATTTGAACGCGATCGCCGCCCGCGTGACCAAGCAGTTCCCGAAGGACGAAGACGGCTTGGGACTGAAGCTGGTTCGTCCCGGCTTGGCCGGCGACTTTATGGGCAAGCCAGTGCGCGGTTTTCTGACTGGGGTGATGGTTCTGGCGGGCATCGTGCTGCTCGCCGTCTGCGCCAACCTCGGCAGCTTGTTCGCGGCGCGTACCGCGGACCGCACGCGCGAGATCGCTATCCGCATGGCCATTGGAGCCAGCCGCTGGCGCATTCTACGCCAGGCGCTGGTCGAGGCTTTTGTGATTTCGCTCGTCGGCGGGGCGTGCGCCTGCATCCTGGCATGGCTCACCCTCACGAACCTTTCGAACTGGCATCCACCCACGCAATTTCCGATGAGGTTTATCGTGCTGCCGCAGCCATCGCTGATCCTAATGGCCTTCCTAATTTCGGTGATCGCCGCCATTCTGTTTGGCTTGATGCCGCTTCGTCAAATATTCAAGGCCGATCCGAACGACTCCATCAAGGGCGGCAGCAATCCATCCCCCGCAGGGCGCCGCTGGGCCATGCGCGACGTCCTGCTGGCGGCGCAGATTGCGCTGTGCTGCGTCACCGTCACGGCGGCGTTTGTTGCGTTGCGCGGCCTGCAGCGGGCGCTAACCATGGACTTGGGTTTTAATCCGAAGAATGTGGTACGCACGCAATTCGATCTGACGCAGGCTGGCTACTCGGGCCACACCGGTGATCGCTTCCAGCGCCAGTTGCTCGAAAAGGTCTCGCATATTCCGGGAGTAGATGCCGCAGGCTACGCGGATGTCACCCAACTATCTCTCTATCAGGTCACCTCTCCCGTCTTCTCTGAGCAGAGCGCCGATTTCAGGGCCTCCAACAGTGCACTTGATCCGTTTCATTACCGGGTCTCTCCTGGATTTTTAGCCGCTTGTGCAACGCCGCTTCTGGCCGGACGCGACGTGAGCTTTACCGACACTCCCAACACGCCGCTCGTCGCCATTGTCAATCAGGAGTTCGCCAGGAGGCTCTTCCACTCCCAGGATGTAGTGGGGCGCTATTTCAGAAATGAATCAGGTCATTCGGTCCAGATCGTGGGCCTCATGTCCGATGGGAAGCATTTCATCCTCAGTGAAGATCCTCAGCCCGCGGCGTTCTATCCGATTTCGCAGGAAGGAAGTTCGCAGACGGCACTTATCGTTCGGACCCAGCGCGACACCGGCGACATGGTGACTGCCATTCGCGACGCGATCCGCGATCTTGACCGCGCCGTTCCTATTCAGGAATCAGGCACCTGGACGAGCCAGCTTGGATTGAGTTTCTTTCCCTCTCAGGTGGCGACAGTTGCCCTCGGAATCTTCGGCGCATTCGGATTGCTGCTCTCGATCGCCGGAACTTTCGGACTCGCCTCTTATACCGTCAGCAAGCGCCTGCGCGAACTGAGCATTCGAGTCGCACTTGGCGCGCGCTCCCCGCAGATTCTCGCGGCAGCGCTTGGCCGTATGCTCGTTGTGTTGGGGAGCGGCGCCGCCGTTGGTGTCGTGTTGGGCGTGGCGACGAGCCGCGTGCTTTCGGCAATTGTCTATCAAGCCACAGCGCACGATCCGTTCGTGATCGCCGCCGTTGCGTTCACTGTCCTGCTCACTGGATCGCTTTCCGTCGCCGGCCCGGTAACCCGCGTCCTGCACCTCGATCCGGCAACCCTGCTCCGCGAGCAATAGTTATAGAGATGGGAACGCCAACACGCCGGCAATTTCGGGGCAAAAAATTTGGCGGGGATTAGTGACTAGCGCCCCAGGTAGCATCCAGCCCGGGTCTGCACGATTAAATCCTTTTGCTTCACGGTGAGCTGAATCTTGTGGTATCCGGGCGTGGCATCGGCTTTATCCGGTACGTAGCCGATTCCGTACTGATTGCGCAGCTCCTCGTTGATAGCGTCGTAAATATCGCCAACCGACTGCTTCTTGGTCACCTCGAAAAACCGCCCGCCGGTTTCCTTCGATAGCTGCTCGAGAACTTTTTTTCCGTCCGGCCGCGATTCCTCCGGGTAACGATGCCGCCCTCCGCCACCCATTCCGCCTCCGCCCATCCCGCCGCCGTGACCCATGTGCGTTCCGCCATATCCGCCGCCGTTGTCGTATCCTTCTTTGTCGGCAAACAAAATGGAGTAAACGAGCGTGTCGGCGCGCTGCGCCGTCTCGATCGCGTCTTGCAGCGATTCCTTACTGCCGCGATCCACTCCATCGGTCAGCACGATCAGCGCTTTGCGTCCCTGCTGCTTTTGCATCAAATCGTGCGACGCCAGATACACCGCATCATAGAGCAACGTCCCGCCACCATGGTGTCCGTTGGAACCCTGCCCGCCTCCGGAATCCGGATCGCTGCCGTGCGTCTGCGAAAATTCCGGCGCGCCGAGTTGGTCGAGCGAAGCTTCCAGTTTCTGCCGCGAAGAAGTGAGGTCCTGCAGTAGTTCCACTTCGTGATCGAAGTGGATCACGAAAGCCTTGTCCTTATCGTCGCGCAACACTTGCTCGATAAATGTGTGGCTCGCGTTCCGTTCCTGATCGAGCACGCGCCGCTGGCTCATGCTCGTATCCACCAGCAGGCCCAGCGTCAACGGCTGATTCGATTCTTGCGCGAAGTAAGTAATCGTCTGTGCGTGGCCGTCTTGCTCCACCGCGAATGTGTCCTTGGTCAGATTGTTGATGAGTTGTCCCTTCTTGTCGCGCACGGTAGCCAGCATCTTCACCATCTTTACTTCCACCGCGATGGGAGGGCCTTGCTGGCCCGTTGGTTGACTCGTCGCCTGCGCGGGTGGTTGATTCGTCGTCGGCCCGGTCGCCTGTGCCTTTGGTTGACTCGTCACTGGACCGGTTTGCTGGCTCAGCAATGGTGCAGCGCCAAGCGCAAGAAAGCCCGCGGTCAGGACCAGACGAAACTCGACCGAAGTTCGGAACTTCCGCGTGGCCCGATGGGAAGTATCTCTGGAGGGTATTCGCAGTGGTCGTTGCATGATGAAATTGAACTTGCCGCCTGTTGCGGTTCGCTCGGAACGGGGAAATCAGTGTCTGACCGCACCCCTACGCGATAGTTCTACCTCTAAGATTCCGTTTGCGAGCCCGCAAAGTTCCATATTATTGTATGGCCTTCGGGCTCCCAAGGACCTCCGATGCACCACCTCCCGTACGAACCAGTCTTAAAACCCGAGAATCTTTGTAGGTCGTCGCTTGAGCGACGACGTAAATTTTGCAAAGTCAGTCCGGCTTGAGTTTACCCCGAGGCTCCAATGGAATCGGGGCCGAAGGGCCGCTGAAGTACGGGTTTGCATCTGCCACACAGACTCCGACACGCTGCGCACTTTCTGGAACTGTGGCACGCCGAAAACTGAATCATCAGTGCCCGCGGCCCGATGTACCCGGGCCCCGGTAACACCTAGCCAATTTCGGCTAGGATTTACGATGGTCCGGCTCGTTTCACAAAACTCGAAAGAGTCACTGCCATATCGTTTTTCGTGAAGCGAGCCGGGCCGCCAAACGCCGAAAATAATACCCGCAGCCTTCGCGGCCGATGCTATCGCGATGATTTCCTTGAATGTGGCAAGCAAGACGCGTTGAGTGGATAATAGGCCCAATTGTCACAGGCAAATCGCATGAAGTTATCGGTTCGAAGAAGCTTGCGGGGTGCTCCGCTGTACGTACGGCTCTTCATGCTGCTTCTGTTTGGCCTGCCAGCGGCGCATTCGATCGCAGCTCAACAGTCCACGGCCCCGGAAGCGCCGCTCACCGGGATCGTCAAAACCCCGGAAGGCACCGCCGTTCCCGGCGCCACCGTGCGCTTGGTCAACGACGAGACGCATAAAGTTTGGCTCAGTTGGACCGACGAATCCGGCAAGTTTGAATTTCCCCAGATTGCCCCCGGCCACTATCGTATCGAAGCCAATCAGCTCGGCTTCACTCAAACATTGCTCACGATCCAGATTCCGGTTGTTCCGCCGGGAGCGATTCCGATCGTCTTGCGCGTAGCAACTCTTGCCGAACTTTCCGCTGCGCCCGGAAAGCCTGCGGCAAATTCAAACCGTCCCACTCCCCGCGGCAACGGCGCAGGCAACAACAACGGCCAAAACAACAACGCGCAGGGCGGCGGCCAGAACCGCGGAGGCGCCGGCGGCCGCGGTCAAATGCCGGCTGGCGTGGCCAATGCACTCCGCGAAGGCCTCGCGGGCGGCGGCTTCGAGCAGACCGATTTGACCGCCGAAGGCAGCAATCCGCAAACCGCCGAAGCGAATGGCGGCGCCGCAAACGAAGGGCCCCAAGCCGGAGCCGCGCTGCAAGGCGGGGCGAATTCGAACGCGACTTCCGACTCTTTCCTGCTGCAGGGAACTGTCGGGCAGAGTTCCGCGGGCAGCGGCCCGGGCGGTTTTGGCCAGGAGGGTTTGATCCCCGGTACGCCGGGAGACCAAGGCGGTCGCGGAGGTCGCGGTGGCGCGGGCGGTCAAATGTTCGGCCCCGGTCCCGGTGGTGGCGTGCCCGGCGGTGGCGGCGCAGGCGGTTTTGGCGGCGCTGGCGGACGCGGCGGCGGCGGAATGTTTGCGGGAGGTGGGGGAAGACTCGGCCGTCAAACCGTAAATCGCATCCGCTTCAGTTTCTACGATCGTTACGAAAGTTCCGCGTTCGATGCGAGACCGTATTCCATTACGGGCAACGAAGTCCCCAAGCCCAGCCATTACGACGAGCGCTTTGGCGGCAATCTGGGCGGCCCGCTGAAAATCCCGCACATTTACAACGGCAGCGACAAGACTTATTTCTTCGCAAACTACCAGCACGAAACTCAATCAAGCGCGCTGGACACTTACTCCACCGTACCCACCGCCGCTGAACGCACCGGCAATTTCTGCGGCCTCGGCATCACGCTCTACGATCCATTCTCAAATTTCTCTGGACCGCGCACTCCGCTAGGCAATGGCTGCCAGATTCCCACAATCAATAGCGCCGCGGCAGGGCTTCTCGCGTTTTATCCGCAGCCAAATCTGCCCGGCACGATACAAAACTATCTACTGCAAACGACGGTGCCGGTGAACGACGACCGCTTGAACCTCCATGTCCTGCACACCATCAATTCCAAGTTTAGCCTCAATGGCGGCTACAACCTCGATTCCACGCGTCAAAATACTTTCGGCAATTTTCTGGATACCGCCGGCACGCAATCGTCCCTAAGCCAGTCTGTCACACTGGGCCTCTCGCACAATTGGACTTCCCACGTGGTGGAAAGTACGCAACTCAATTGGAGCCGCAGCCGCACGAAAATCCTCAGCGCGAATTCCTTCACGAACGATGTTGACGGCGATCTCGGCATCACCGGAGTCTCCACCGATCCGCTTACCTTCGGCATCCCGGCAATCCGCTTCACCAGCTTTTCGGCGCTCAACGATCCGGTGCCGTCGCTCGTGCGCAATCAAACCCTGCGATTTGCAGACAGCGTGAAGTGGGTGCGCGGCAAGCACACCATCACCTTCGGCGGCGAAATCCGCCGCATCCAACTGAACACCGAAGCCAATCCGCAACCGCGCGGCCTATTCAACTTTACCGGGGTGATGACTTCGCAGCTCTCCGCCACCGGCCAGCCCGTGCCGGCCACTCCGCTCACCGAGCCTTTCTACGAACTCGCCGATTTTCTTCTGGGTCTGCCGTACAGCACCACCGTGCAATTCGGCCCCAATATCTATCTTCGCAGCTGGGATTTCATCACTTACGCACAAGACGACTGGCGCATGAACAAGCAATTCACGCTTCTGTATGGGCTGCGCTACGAAGCCGCCACGCCGCCCGTGGATAAATATAACCGCATCGCCAATCTCGATCTGAATTCCACGGCCACGCAAGTGGACGTCGTCACTCCCGGCGGAACTGGAATGTTCAACGGAAATTTTCCGCGCGCGCTGGTCCACGGCGACTACGGCAATTGGGCGCCGCGCATCGGTTTTGCGTGGCTGCCGCCATTCATCAAACCGAAGACCGTCGTGCGCGGCGGCTACTCCATTTTCTACAACGAGGCCATCTACAACACTCTCGCGCAGCAGTATCTGGAATACGAGCCGCCCTTCGCCACGTCGGAAAATCTCATCACATCGGGCAATCAGGTGCTCACGCTGCAAAATGGTTTCCCCAGCATCAGCACAATCAGCAACAAAGGCGGCGTGAACCCCAATTACCGCGACGGCTACGCGCAACTCTGGACTCTTGGCACCGAAACATCGTTTTCGCAGAACTGGATTTTGGATCTGACCTACACCGGCACCAAGGGCACCAACCTCGACCTGCTGCGAGCGCCGAATCGCGCTCCTCTCGGCACCAGCCCATTGAACACGCAGAATCAGTTCCAGATTCCCAACGCCAATAGCTTTTACTACGACCAATCCGGTGCAAACTCCATTTACAACGCGCTCCAGGTTCGCCTCGTCCACCGCTTCACGAAGGGCGTCTCCTTCCAGGCCTTTTACACGTTTGCCAAGGCGCTCGATAACGCCAGCACCATCGGCGGCAGCACTCCGGTCGTCGTCCAACAAGACGGCAACTATGCCGCCGAACGTGGCCTATCCTCGTTCGACGTTCGCCATCAAGTCCGCGTCTTCTCCGTCTACGAATTGCCCTTCGGCGAACACCATCGCTATGGCAACCACGGCTGGGCCGTGCACGTCCTTAGTAATTGGCGGTTGCAGAATATCGTCACCTGGCAAACGGGAACGCCCGCCACTGCGTACCTCGGCGGCACCGCCTCGGATAATGGAACGGGCGCAAGTTTTTCTCTGCGCGCGGAACAAATAGGAGATCCCAACGTGGGCATTTGTGGCGGCTCACCGCTTGCGTACTTCAACACCGCGGCCTTCACTACGCCCGCTGCCGACGCGTATGGCAACGAGCGCCGTGGCGCAATCGAAGGCCCCTGCAAATTCAATTGGAATGCTTCGCTCGCGAAATCCTTCCGCTTCGGTCCGCAAGAGCGGCATCATCTGGATATTCGCTGGGAAGTTCAGAACCTTTCGAATACGCCGAGTTTCTCGGGACTTTCCACCACGCTTGGCTCATCGTCCTTCGGACGAGTGACTAGCGCGGGCTCGATGCGCACCATGGACGTGATGGCCAGGTTTAATTGGTGATGAAATACCTCGCACACAAAATCGCGAATTCATTTCTCGTGGCACTGCTCGCCGCGGGAATGGCGCTAGGCCAAACGCAACAGCAATCTCAACAACCCTCGCAGCAGCAGTCTCAACCGCAGTCCGCCAATCCACCCACGCCTCCTGCTGCAAATCCGTCTGCACCGGTCGCGGTGCCCATGCCTTCTACTCCGCGCGCCGCGCGCCAATCCTCCAAACAAACTCCCGCGCCCGTTCTGCGCGCCACCTCGGATTTAGTCCGCATTGACGTCGAAGTCACCGATAAATCCGGCAAAGCCATTAAGGGGCTGCGCCCCGACCAATTCATCGTCACCGACGACGGCAAAGCGCAATCCATTGCCACATTTTCCTACGAAGACATCGAACAAGTCGAAACCGCCGCCACCGTGGACGCGAAACCCATCGTCGTCCCGGTGGATAACGAAGGCCCGAACACGCCCTCCGCCGCAGCCGCCAGCGACCAGCTGCGCGACCGTCGCTTGATTGTCCTCTTCTTCGATCTCACTTCCATGCAGTCCGACGACCTGATCCGCGCCCACGATGCCGCCGAAAAATTCGTCAAACAGCAGATGACCAAAGCCGACGTCGTCGCCGTCGTCGCTTTTTCTTCGAAACTTACAGTCCTCGCGAATTTCACCAACGATCACGCGCTGCTCGAAAAAGCCATCGCGCAAATAACTGAAAACAGCACCACTGATCTTTCCAATCCGCTCTACGCCGCGGCGGAAAATGGCGAATACGACGTCCAGGAATATACCGGCGCTGCCTTCACACCCGACGAAACCGAATTCAACGTCTTCAATACCGACCAGAAACTAGCCGCCGTCGAAGGCCTCGCCAACGTTCTCGGCGGCATTCCCGGCAGAAAGGCGCTCGTCGAATTCACCGGAGGCATTACCCAGACCGGCGAAGAAAATCGCGCGCAGCTTCGCGCCGCCACCGACGCCGCGAATCGCGCGGATGTCTCAATCTATTCGCTCGATTCCCGCGGCTTGTTCGCGACGCCGCCGGGAGGTGACACGACCACGAACGCCTCCACCGGAAACTCCATGTTTACCGGCGCGTCGGTTTTTCACCAGACCGATCAGCGCGAAGATTCCCGCGATACGCTGGCCACTCTCTCCACCGACACTGGCGGAAAAGCCTTCTTCGACCTCGGCGATCTCAGCGACGCCTTTCCGAAAATCCAGCAGGATAATGGCGGCTACTACCTCGTCGGCTACAATCTCGGCGCCGACGTAAAACGCGATGGCCGCTGGCGCACGATTCACGTGAAGGTCAACGTGCCGGGCGCGCACGTCCGATATCGTGACGGCTACTACGCCCCGCGCGATTTCCAGCACCTCGAAAAAGAAGACCGCGATCAGCAATTAGCCGACGCCGTCAATTCCGATAATCCCGTCGTCGAACTCCCCGTCGCCGTCGAAACCGGAATGTTCCGCCTGAGCAACGACCAGACTTACGTCCCCGTCGCCGCCAAAATTTCCGCCAGCGCTCTCGACTGGGCCGAAAAACACGGTCACCGCCAGGCCCAGTTCGATTTTGCCGTGGACGTGCGCGCCGTACCGTCCGGCCAGGCCGTCGCGCAGCTTCGTGACACCACGCAAGTGAATCTCGATCCGCAGCGCTTCGCGGAAATCAACAAGAAGAACCTGCTTTATCAGGGTGGGGTAGTGCTCGCTCCGGGGAATTATCACCTGAAATTTGTCGCGCGCGAAAATGAGTCCGGCAAAATCGGCACATTCGAACAAAATCTTTCTGTGCCAGCCGCGCAGCCCGGCAAAATGATTCTCAGCTCCGTCCTGCTCTCCAGCCAGCTCGTGCCGGTGCAGAAAACTTCCGAAGTCCAGACGAAAGGGCAGGGCGTCCGCGCGAAACTCGTCAGCTCGCCGCTCGTCGTCAATGGCGAAACGATTGTGCCGAGCGTCACGCGCTTGTTCATGCAGGACCAAACGCTCTACGTCTTCTTCCAGGCGTATTACCCGGAAAAACTCGAAAACAAAGAAACGCTCGATCCCAATACTTTGCGCGCTGGATTGATTTTCTTTCGCAACGGCTTGCAAGTGAACACCACGCCGCTGCTCGCGCCCGCCGAGGTAGACGCAAAAAAATACACCGCAACCTTCCGCATCAGCCTGCCTCTCGCGAAATTACAAGGCGGGCGTTACACCGTCCAAGCCGTAGTCATCGCTCCCGGCACCCAACACTCCGCCTTCCGCCGCGCGTATCTCGCGCTGCTGTCCACCCCGCCCGCTTCGTCAGCAGCACCCGTTGCGCCGGCCGGTACAGCCGCTCCCGCCAATGCACCACCCACGAACGATTCACCCAAGCCACCGTCACACTAGGATTTACAGCCCCAGGCACGCGGCCGTACGGTCGCGCGGCACGCCGTAACCTATTCACTCCTAAGACGTTGTAACAGCTGAGGCGATTCGATGCCCTCGTCCGCATGTCGTCGAATGCCCGGTTCCCTTCGCGCCCGAAAGAAATCGCTTGACATATTCCCATATGGGAATGTATTCTCCGTCCATGCCGAGAGCGGCCACAACTTCCGACGCCTTCAACGCCGTCGCCGAACCCCGGCGCCGCGAGATCTTGAATTATTTGGCGCTCCGGGAGCGCCCCGTCGGCGATATAGTGGACCAGCTAGGACTAGAGCAGCCCTCCGTCTCCAAACACTTGCGCGTCCTGCGCGACGTTGGCTTGGTTCACGTACGCCGCGAAGGCCGTCAAATTTTCTACCGCACCAACGCCGAAGGCATTCGGCCTCTGCACGAATGGGCCACCACTTTCGAGCGTTTTTGGCGCCATCAATTAATCAGCGTGAAAGAACGCGCCGAAGAAGCCGCGACGAAATCCGGGGAGCTTCGTCGAACTAGCGAGAAGGAGAAACCATGACCCAGAGCAGCGCAACAACGCAGAGGGATCAGAATCTGAGCGCGTCATTTACCGTGGGCCAATCTCCAGCAGAAGCCTATGCGGCCATCAACAATGTTCGCGGATGGTGGTCAAGACAGATTGACGGGCGTACCGACAAACTTGGTGGTGAGTTTACCTACCGCTACAAAGACATCCATTACAGCAGACACAGGGTCACAGAATTAATTCCCGGCAAGAAAGTCGTTTGGCTTGTATTAGACAGCAGCCTTAGTTTTGTCGAAGACAAAACCGAGTGGAACGGCACGAAAATTACTTTCGAGATCGCGAAGAAGGGCGATAAGACCGAAGTCCGCTTCACCCACGTGGGCTTAGGTCCTGAGAATGAATGCTTTGACGGCTGCTCCAGCGCATGGGGCTCCTACATCAACGAAAGTCTACGGAGCCTGATCGCTACGGGTAAAGGGCAGCCCAACCCAAAAGAATGACGACAAAAACGAGATGCAGCACGTTCTCATAGACAAAACATCACAGGAGGAAAAATGATCAAGACCGCAGAAACCTTGGCTGACAGCTTGACCATCACCATCAATCAGGAAATACGCGTCCGCGCGTCGCTGGATACCACCTTCGCGGCGTTACTCGAACAAATGGGCCCGCACAACGAAACCCCGGAAGGGAACCCGTTGCCGATGAAGATCGAAGCTTGGCCCGGTGGCCGGTGGTACCGCGACCTCGGTAACAACAACGGCCACTTCTGGGGAGTGGTGCAGGCCATCAAGCGCCCCACGCTCCTGGAAATCCACGGTCCGTTGTTCATGTCTTTTGCCGTCGCCTCCAATCTGCAGTACCGCCTATCCGAATCCGACGGCGGCACGCTCATCACTTTCCGCCACACTGTGTTGGGATTCCTCCCCGACGAATACAAAGAAAATATGGGCAAGGGCTGGAGCTGGATTCTCGACCGCACGCGCAAACGCGCCGAGTCTCCTCGTGTGCAGTAGAGCAGATGGCGTTGCAGTTGTAGCGGCGCACTTCCGTGCGCCATCGATCTCTCGGCGTCCGGTGATGGTGCTGTTCCGTCATCGTGAAGAAAATAGCCGCGGGTTCAAGCAAGAGAGCAGGGAAGCAGAAAAGTCAGGCTCAGAATAGTTCGTGCAAAAAAACTAATGCCGAATAGGAGAAAAGAAAATGTCGACGAAGCCAACGTTCGAACAAGCACAGCTTCACCTGCAGGTTTTTGAAGAGCGCCGCGAAGCCCGTCTGCGTGAGGCGCGCCAGTGGTTCTTCAAAAACTTTTTCGCGGACACCATGGACGAAGCCATGAAGGTCGCCCCCATGGGCTCCGAACAAGGGCAGTACTTCATGATGGTGGTCAGCTATTGGGAGCAATCCTGTGCGTTGCTCAATTACGGCCTGCTCCACGAAGATCTTTTCTTCGAAACCAGCGGCGAGTTCTTCGGCGTCTGGGAACGCCTCAAACCCACCATGGCGGAAGGCCGCAAGCGCTTCAACAACTCGCTGTTCCTCGCGAACGTGGAGAAGGCGGCGCAGCGCTTCGAAGCGTGGTCCGAAGCCCGCACGCCCGGCGCAATCGCCACCATGCGCAAGATGGGCGAGCAGATGCGCGCGCAGTTCGCATCCGCAGCCAAGGCCTAAGCACGCCTGACCTGCCGTCAAGGCAGACCAGCCAGCAGAAGGTAGAAAGTTATGTGTCCAGCATGCCTCGCAGCCGCAGCAATGATCGCCGGCGCCGCCGTCTCCAGTACTGGAGTCGCGGCGCTGGCGGTCAAAAAGTTTTGGAGCAGAAATCGGACTGACAACAACGCTGTACGAGATCAAAGAAAGGAGAATGGCAATGGCAAGTAGCGCGAAAGCGGTACCACAACATCGGAAAGTCGTATCGCAAGCCGAGTGGCTTGCCGCTCGCAAGGAACTTCTACAGAAAGAAAAGGAGCTCACGCACCTGAAGGACGCGATCAGCGCCGAACGGCGCAAACTTCCCTGGGTCAAGGTCGAAAAGAATTACGTGTTCGAGGGCCCGCACGGCAAAGTCACGCTCGCGGATCTTTTCGACGGCAAAAGCCAGCTCATCATCTATCACTTCATGTTCGGTCCCGATTGGCAGGAGGGCTGCCCGAGTTGCTCCTTCAATATGGACCACACCGACGGCGCGTTGCCGCATCTCTTGCAGCGCGACGTTGGATTCGCCGCAATCTCTCGCGCGCCCTACCCGAAACTGGAAGCTTTCAAGAAACGCATGGGCTGGCGCTTCCCTTGGGTCTCCTCGAACGCCAACGATTTCAATCGCGACTATCACGTGGTCTTCACCAAGGAAGAACTCGCCACGGGCAAAGTGGAATACAACTACGAGCTGGCCCCGTTTCCCAGCGAAGAAGCTCCGGGAATCAGCGTCTTCTACAAGGACGAAAACGGGAACATCTTCTACACCTATTCCGCCTACGCTCGCGGAACCGAATCCACCGTCGGAACTTACAACTATCTTGACTATGTGCCCAAGGGCCGCGACGAAGACTCGCTGCCTTTCACCATGGCGTGGGTTCGCCACCACGATCGCTACGAAGATCGCCGCCTCGCCGACGCGGACAGGCCCTACTGGCCGAAGGCGGCAACGGAATCGGCATAACAACGGACATAAACGGTAAGCATCAAGTTCACGAGAAGGTCCGCTCCAAAGGCGGGCCTTTTTTTTCCAAACGGCAATTTTAGGAACGAAGCCTCTACCGGAAGGACTATTCAATTAGGCGGGGCTTGCCTTACCTGCGACTTTTTCGGCTGTGAGCTTCCAGCAATCTCGGGCAATCGCCCAATCTTCCTGCGCGCGAATCACCAGCACGCGCACGCCCGATTCGCCTCCGGAAATATCGTGATCGTGCACCAAAGCCTCCGCATTCTTCGCCGGATCGAGATGCAGCTTCAAATATCCAAAATTCGCGCAAGCCGCGGCTCTCACTTCGGCCGAATTCTCACCAATCCCCGCGCTGAAGATCAAGGCGTCCATCCCGCCCGACACCGCAACCATCGCTCCAATCCCGGACCGCAGCCGGTGCACAAAAATATCGAAAGCCAATTTCGCGCGCGCGTCGCCTGACTTCATGGACGCGACGATCTCGCGCATATCTCCCGAACTTCCCGAAATCCCAATCAGCCCCGATTTTTTATTCAGTAATTCATCGAGCTGCTCGCCCGTAAAATGCCCCTGCCGCATCAAGTAAGTCAAAATCCCCGGATCCACCGAGCCCGATCGCGTTCCCATCATCAACCCTTCCAGCGGCGTGAATCCCATCGTGGTATCCACGCTGTGGCCGTCTTGAATCGCGGCCAGCGAACAACCGTTGCCCAGGTGGCAAGTCACCAATTTCAGCGAACGCAAATCCTTGCCAAGCAATTGCGCCGCGCGACCCGCACAATACTGATGATTGATCCCGTGAAAGCCGTAACGCCGAATCCCTTTCTCCAGCCATTCGTATGGCCCGGGATAAACATACGCCGGCTCCGGCAGCTGACTGTGAAAACCAGTATCGAACACCGCGACTTGCCGCACGCGACCCAGCCGCTTCTCAACAATCTCCATCCCTTCGAGTTCCGCGCGATTATGCAGCGGCGCAAATGCGGACATCCGGCCAATCGCCGTTTTCACGTCGGCTGTTATCACGGTCGGCTGCCGAAATTCCTTCCCGCCATTCACCACGCGATGGCCCACTACGTTGATTTCGGATGGCGCCGCCAACACGCTCGCTTTTCCACTCCACAAACTCTCGAGCAACGAATCGAGGAATTTTTCGCGCGAGACGGCCGGCCGCTGCTCCTTCAGCTTCCCGCCGCCGGCAGTATCAATCGTCACTTCGGCGCGATCGCCGTTCCATTCCGCCTTGGCCTGCCACACGGGCTCCGGCGGATGTTCCGGCAACGTGTTGCCGACATCGTAGAGACAGCTCTTCTGACTGCTCGAGCCCGAGTTCAAGACCAGGATTTTCATTTTCGGCGGTTAGTACGGCCACTTCCAGTCGCGGATCTCCGGCATATCGTCGCCATACTCGCGAATGTAATGCTTATGCTCCACCAATTTATCGCGGACGAATTGTTTGAAGTGAGCGCTGATCGGCCGCAACCGCGGCACGCGATCCACCGCGTCGCCCGCCAAGTCGAGCCGGTCCAGCCCATTCAACACGGTCATGTCGAAGGGAGTCGTGGTCGTGCCTTCTTCCTTGTAACCGTGGACGTGGAAATTATTGTGGTTTGTCCTGCGATAAGTCAGGCGGTGAATCAGAGAAGGGTAGCCGTGGTACGCAAAAATCACGGGCTTGTCGGTCGTGAACATCGAATCGAATTCGCTGTCGGGCAGTCCGTGTGGATGCTCGGCCTTCGTCTGCAGCGTCATCAAATCCACCACATTTACCACGCGAATCTTGATGTCCGGAAAATGTTGTCGCAACAAATCCACCGCCGCAAGAGTCTCCAAAGTCGGAATGTCTCCCGCGCAAGCCATCACCACGTCCGGCGGCACGCCCTGGTCTGTGCACGCCCATTCCCAAATTCCAATCCCCGCCGTGCAATGTTCAACAGCCGATTTCATATCGAGATACTGCAGCGCTGGCTGCTTCCCAGCCACAATCACATTCACGTAATTGCGGCTGCGCAGGCAATGATCCGCCACGGATAGCAAAGTATTCGCGTCCGGAGGCAAATACACCCGCACCACGTCTGCTTTCTTGTTCATCACGTAGTCAATAAACCCCGGGTCCTGATGCGTAAAGCCGTTATGGTCCTGCCGCCACACGTGCGACGTCAGCAAATAATTCAATGACGCAATGGGCCGCCGCCACGGAATATCTCGCGTCACTTTCAGCCACTTTGAGTGCTGATTGAACATCGAATCCACGATGTGAATGAACGCCTCATAGCACGAAAAGAATCCGTGGCGGCCCGTCAATAGATAGCCTTCCAGCCAGCCCTGGCACATATGCTCGCTCAGGACTTCCATCACGCGCCCCGTCGTCGAAAGATGCTCGTCGGTCGGCAGCAGCGGCTCCATGAACACTTTGTCTGTCGTTTCGTACAGCGCATCCAGCCGGTTCGAAGCCGTTTCGTCGGGACCCCACACGCGGAAATTCTTCGTCGCGGCGTTCGCGCTCATCACGTCACGCAGCAAATTCCCCAAAACGCGTGTTGCTTCCCCGATGGACACGCCGGGGTGCTCAACAGGAACCGCGTAATCGCAAAAATTCGGCATCGCCAGGTCCCGCAGCAAAAGCCCGCCATTCGCGTGCGGATTAGCGCCCATCCGGCGGTCGCCTTTCGGCGCCAGTTCCGCCAATTCCGTGATCAGTTTCCCGCTCTCATCGAAAAGCTCCTCGGGCTTGTAACTTTTCATCCAGTCTTCCAGGATTTTCAAATGCCCGGGCTTCGTCGCAAAATCCGTGATCGGCACCTGGTGCGCCCGCCAGGTTCCTTCCATCGGTTTTCCGTCCACCACTTTCGGGCCGGTCCACCCTTTCGGCGTTCGCATAATAATCATCGGCCATGTAGGCATCCCCGACGACTTGCCGGCTCGCGCGGCGTTTTGAATCGCGTGAATTTCCTCGACGACCGTGTCCAGCAGGTGCGCCATTCGTTGGTGCATCACCTCCGGCTCGTGACCCTCAATGAAGTACGGTTTGTAGCCGTAACCGGTAAAAAGTCGCGTCAACTCCTCGTCGGTCATTCTTCCCGGCACAGTCGGATTCGCGATCTTGTATCCGTTCAAATGCAAAATCGGCAGTACCGCGCCGTCTCGCGCCGGATTCAAGAACTTGTTCGCGTGCCAGCTCCCAGCCAGCGGGCCGGTCTCGGACTCGCCGTCGCCCACCACGCAGCAAACCAAAAGATCCGGATTATCGAAAGCCGCTCCATAAGCATGCACGATCGAATAACCCAACTCGCCGCCTTCATGAATTGATCCGGGCGTCTCGGGAGCCACGTGGCTCGGAATTCCGCCAGGGAAAGAAAATTGCTTGAACAGTCGGCGCAGCCCCTCTTCTGTCTGCGGAATATGCGGATAAAGCTCGCTGTAAGTGCCTTCCAGAAACGTGTTCGCCACCAAGCCAGGCCCGCCATGTCCAGGCCCCGCGACATAAATCACATTCAAGTCCAGCTTCTTGATCAACCGGTTGAAATGCAGGTAGATGAAATTCAATCCCGGCGTCGTGCCCCAATGTCCCAGCAGACGCGGCTTGATATCCGCCAGCTTCAGCGGTTCGCGCAGCAACGGATTGTGCAGCAGATAAATTTGCCCGACGGAAAGATAATTCGCCGCGCGCCAGTACGCGTGCATCTTGCGCAGTTCTTCGGACGAAAGCGTTTTGGGGACTTCAGAAGGAGCTGCTGATCCTGCGGACGTTGCAGTAGCCATGTGGTTATCCTCCAGGCGCGGGAGCGCCCTCACTGCCGAAGTTCCCCGGGGAATGCCATTGTAACGCACTCATCTCGATTATTCAGCGCGCCTCCGAAAAAACGAATTCCGGCGAAATCCGCGGCGCCGCCAAGCGTGCCGTTTTTGCCGCAACGCCTCTTAAATATTTCGGGCTGAACCCCAAAATAGCTTATGATGCTCCCCGCACATGGAAGCCCCTAGATCAGCACCTCCGGCCAATCCGACCAGCTCAACTCAAAGTTCAACAGGGGGTAGTTCAACGCGTTTTGCAATGGCGGTCGTCACAGCCCTATTTTTCATGTGGGGCTTCGTCACCGTCCTCAACGATATTCTAGTGCCTCATCTGAAGAGCATCTTTGACCTCAACTACACTAAGGGCCTGTTGGTTCAACTTGCATTCTTTTCCGCATACTTCTTCTTTTCCATCCCTTCGGCCAAATTAATCGATTCGATAGGATACAAACGCACGATGGTCGTCGGCCTGCTGACTATGGGTGCTGGCGCGCTGCTGTTTATCCCCGCAGCGACCATTACTTCCTATGCTTTATTTCTCACTGCGCTGCTGATACTCGGCGCTGGCATTACGGCCTTGCAAGTTGCAGCGAATCCCTACGTCGCGGTCTTGGGTCGGCCGGAGACGGCTTCCAGCCGCCTGAATCTCACGCAAGCTTTCAACTCGCTCGGAACAACCATCGGTCCCTACCTCGGCGGCCTTTTCATCCTGAGCGCAGCGCCGCAAAGCATGAGTGTCGTGCGGAAGATGGGTGCGGACGCATTGCAGACTTACCGCGTCCATGAGGCTTCTTCGGTGAAGGCACCGTACTTGTTCATAGGCCTCTTGCTCATCGTGCTCGCGGCTACGATAGCGCTGTGCAAACTTCCGGCGATACCCGAAGCCGAGCGCCATTCGTCGTCCCTCGCCGCCAAAAGCGTCCTGAAGTATCGCCAACTCGTCCTCGGAGCAGTCGGCATCTTCGTCTATGTCGGCGCGGAGGTCTCGATAGGCAGTTTGTTGGTCAATTATTTCAACCAGCCGGACATTGGCAATATTAGCGAGCAAACAGCCGCGCGCTTCGTCTCGCTTTATTGGGGTGGGGCGATGCTGGGCCGATTCATCGGTTCCGCGCTACTAAATTCGATCAAGACGCTTCAAGCCGCTCTTTGCTTGGCTATTTCGGGCGGGTTCCTGATTCTGTCACACGTGTTGCCCAACCAAATAGTTATCGATTCTCATCCACACATTACAGCTTTTTTGTCCGGCTTTGCGGCGTTTTTGGTTTTTGTGCGTCCCCTTGTGGAGTTTTGCGTCGGGGTCTTCGCAATTTTATTGGTTGCATCCGCCGCCAAAGGCGGGCGCGTTACCGTCAGTACAGGTCACCTTCTGGCATTCTGCGCGATATGCGCCGCGGCGCTCGTCAGCGCGTCCATGTTGACGTTTGGCCAAGTCGCCATGTGGACCATCATTCTAGTCGGCTTCTTCAATTCCATCATGTTCCCAAGCATTTTTACGCTTGGCATTGCGGAGCTGGGACCTCTTACCGGGGATGGTTCTGCGGTTCTGGTCATGGCCATCGTCGGCGGCGCGATTCTGCCGGTCATCCAGGGATCGCTCGCGGACCGTTTGGGCATCCACCACGCCTTCTTTCTTCCAGTGCTCTGCTATCTCTATATCGTCTATTATGCTCTGAGGGGCTCTAAGCCCACCGCGCCTGCATAACCGTGGTCCCGATTGCTTCAAGCGTCTGCTGAAAGGTGAGAAGGGGAAGGTGCGGGGGCACCTTCCCCTCTTAGGGGAACATACGCGGCCTTGGGTTGGCGGGATACGTCTGCGGGATGTGACCTACAACAGGCTTCAGGCTCTTCGCATTAATCCACTCACCAGCGCGACCAGGAAGAGCACCAAAAAGATAAAGAACAAAATCTTCGCGATGCCGGCGGCTGCCACCGCGATGCCACCGAATCCCAGCACCGCCGCGATCAGCGCGATGATAAAAAACGCCAGTGCCCACCGTAGCATTGCGTTGTCCCCTTTCGAATCCGTAGCTGAAATTCGAGACCGTGCGTATCTGTTCTCTTTCTTACGCCTGCCGCGCTAACCCCTTCAATACACACAGTTGTGTATTTTTCCAGGCAAGCTGGCCTGACCGTAATGTGGCTCGAGTCTCCAAAAACGCTTGTCCACACTGCATTTCCTGCGTTTTCATGGCCTCGCGGTGCTTCCGCCAGGCTGCCGCAGGCGCCGAACTTCGCGCCGCCGCGCCGAAACCTCTTGTATAATTTCAACGCTAGAAAGGGGCCGTGGGCTAGAACCCATCTAGAGAAAATCTGCATGTCGGCAGGAGCAAAAGACAATATGAAGACGCTTCGTATTCTTATAGCGGACGATCATGACCTCATGCGGCGGGGCGTCAAAACCCTGCTTCAGGCGCATGCCGGTTGGGAGATCTGCGGAGAGGCGCACACGGGCAGGGAAGCCGTCGCCCAGGCCGAAGAGCTGAAGCCAGACATCGTGATCCTGGACATCAGCATGCCGGACCTCAATGGCGTCGAAGCCGCGCGTAGAATCCGCAAAGCATCGCCCACCACCGAAGTCCTGATCCTCTCGGTCCACTATTCCGATCAGCTCATCCGCGAAATTCTGGAAGCCGGCGTGCGCGGCTACATCGTGAAATCGGATTCGGACCGCGACCTGATCATCGCCGTCGAGACGCTCGCGAGCCACAAACCCTTCTTCACCCCGCGCGCCACCGAAATCATCATGAGCAATTTCAGCTCGGGTGGTTCGATTCGCCGGGAACTCCCCGAATCGCTGCGCGACCGCCTCACCTCGCGCGAGCGCGAAATCGTTCAATTGCTCGCCGAAGGCAAAAGCAGCAAGGAAGTGGCCTCCTCGCTGAACATCAGCGTAAAAACCGCCGAAACCCACCGCGCCAATATCATGCGCAAGCTGCAACTACACACCGTAAGCGAATTAGTCCGGTACGCAGTCCGCAACCAGATCATCGAAGCGTAAGAAAGCTTCGCGCAGCGCGAGCCTGCGCGAAAGTCCCACCCGAACCCGCACTCGGTCGTTGAGTGTGAAAGGCTTTCTCTGCGCACTCTGCGTCTCTGCGGTAGACATTTCAGTGATTTCCGCCGGCCTAGTCGTTCTGGAACCAGCTCCGAACCCTACAGCGATTTCCGTTCCCCGGTAACGAATTGACCTGATTCTCCGTCTACCCTTTCGTTGGGCATCATACGCCTCAGCACCAGGTGAACCATGCAACTTCGGCCCTGTTTCTGTGTTTCTAATTCAGGAGAAAGAAAGGCGCTCCGATGAGTTCACAATCATGGTTCGAAGAGGCCAGCAAGTTCGAGATACCGTCTCGCCGCGCGCTCGAAATTCCCGATGCGCCCACAGTTCTCGTCGCCGCGCTCGATTGGCAAGTCCGCAGCGGTCTCTCGGCTGTGCTTGCATCGTTCACCATAAATATGGAGTGGGTCTCCAGCGTCGCTGAAGCAACGAGGATCCTCGAGGCCAAAGACGTTTCTGCGTGCCTCTGCGGCTACTGGCTCGAAGACGGAACGTTCAAGGATCTCGCCCGGCACATTCGCCGCTCCACAACAAAGATTCCCATGATCGCCGTATCCGCCCCAGCCTGTCGCAATGAATACCGCGACTATCTCGCCGCCATGAATATCGGCGCCTTCGAATTTCTCTGCCACCCGTACCAGAAGAGCGACCTCGACCGCGTCCTCCGCCAAGCCGTCACGGCGCACGCGCGCCAAAACTGGCAGCGTCGCCAGCCGGAAAACACCCGACCCACGGCATCGTAGCTATTTACGGCGCAAGAATCGCGTACCGGGGTCACTTCGGCGCGCCACTGTTGTCGTGCAAAATCACCACATCCGATTCCGTGTGCGATCTGAAAACTCCCAGCCTCTTTCCGTCCGGCGAGTATTCGTAATTCTGGATTACGTCGGCACTAAAATTAGTTAAAGCATGGCCGGACGATCCGTCGACCGGCTGCAGCCAAAGGTTTTCCGCTCCGTTTTCTTGAATGACATAAACCAGCGCCTTATCGTCCGGCGCAAACTGGCTTACGGACACGATGCGGCGGTCGGGGTCCAGCACCCGCATATGTGGCCCCGTTGCCGCCATCAGGTCCAATAATCCGATCTTCAAATCGGCGGATTGCCCACTGTTGAGCGCGCCAAATGCTAGGTACCTCCCGTCGCGCGAAACCGCCATTCCCGGACCAACCAATGCTATTCCGGGAACGCGCGACCCCGGAATGATCTCCCCTCTTCCACCCTCCACCGGGACTCTCATGAAGCACCGGTTCACTAGGTCGCTGTAGTAAACCCACTGGCCATCCGGGGAACATTGCGGTCCAACCTCTGCCGCACCGAATGAAAGCTGCGTAACGTTTCCGCCGTCCGCATCCATCCTCCAGATGTTGACTTTGCTGCTGTCCGGTGCCCCGGTCCCCGCGAACACGATATAGCGCCCCAGCGGACAAGCTCTCGGTCGGAAAATTTGCAGCGTCGAGCCATTGGATAGCACTACTCTGTCGCTCCCGTCTAGCGCAACACGCTCAAGCCTGCCGTCGAAATACACTTCGTCGTTCCCGGCCCAGGCAAAAAAGTGAGAGTCTTTGCTCTGCGCCGCCGTGGGCGCCGGTGGAGTTTCCGTGAATCCTGCTGCGGGCATTACGTACAGTGTGCGTGTCCCTCTTTGCTGCACTGCCGCCAAATTCCTTCCGTCCGCGGAAAGAGTGAGTGTCTGGTAGCTATTGGTGTCTTTGGTGATCTGAGTAAACCCTCCGTGCGGGTAGGCTATGTATCCAATTTGTAGTCGCGATGGAGGCGGACTGACGTGCGGCCCATAAGCCGTGAAGAGTCCACGGCCGTTCCCGGCCCAAAGTATCTCGTCGATGTCGCGGTCACTCCATCGCACCAGCGGCTGGAACTTCGCGAAGGCCATGTCTGCCATTTGAACCGCGCTGAGGGCGCCGAATCTGTACGCGTAACCGAGCGCGATGCTTTTGCCGTCGGGCGACCACGACGCGAGACTCGGAAAATCGAGCATTCCTCCGCTGTAAACCGCTCTGGCGTCGGTCCCGTCGGCGTTCGCCGTCAGAATCTGAAATTTCGCCGCTTCCGGCGCATTGGCCCGCAGGAACACAATGCGCTGGCCGTCTGGCGAAAAGCTGATACCGGAATCAGTGCGTTGAACGACGGGCTGCGGCGCTCCGCCGAGCACCGGCGCCCGGAACAGGCCGAAGCCCGATTGGAACAGGTCGAAGCCCGTGTTGATGTGCCGAGGTTTCTTTCGAAAATAAATGTAATTCCCGTCGGGAGAAAAAATCAGGTTCTCGTAGGAAGCATCCGTCGGACTCAGCACCTGTGTGTTGCTGCTGGTGGGGATGTTGCGTAACCACACGCTTTGCTTGCCCTGCTCTTCCACAACGCTTAACAGATATTTGCCGTCGGGTGAGATCGCCGCCGCGATGGATCTTCCGTTGTTCGTCACCTGTGTAATGGTGAAGTCTTGGAATGGCGCTGCGTCTTCACGGCTGAGCAGCGAGTAAATCCCATAGCTCGCTGCTGCTGCCAGTGCCAGAATCATCACCATCCCGGCGATCAGCTTGCCCTTATGCTGCTTAGCGACGTCCACCACTGCGGAGCTGCTGGATCCTTTCATCGCTGGCGCGGTACTCGTGTCAAAAGAACCGCGCGCGCTAGGTCGCGAGCCGCTGCCAGCTCCGGCCTCAAGAGATCCCACGCTCGGCCGCGCCCCTCCCGAATCGGTGTCGCGCTTCAGCCGTTGCAACTCCGCCCGCACGTCTGAAGCGTGCTGATAACGCAAGTCGCGGTCTTTCTCGAGCGCGCGATGAATTATTTCTTCGAGCTTCGGAGCGATCCCCGGATTCAAACGTGTAGGAGCAACAGGCGCTTTGTGCAGAATGCCGTCGAAAATCGCCGCGGACGTGGTGCCCGAATACGGCAGCGCGCCCGTAGCCATTTCATAGAGCACCGCGCCAAACGAGAAAAGGTCCGAACGCGCGTCGAGCTCCTCCCCGATCGCCTGTTCCGGAGACATATACATCACCGTGCCCACCGCGCTGCCGGGGCTGCTCAACACCTCGTCCGCGGTAAGGCTAGGCAATGCCGACGCAGTGGCTCCCGGAACTGTGCGGCGCGGCGAAAGGATCTTGGCCAAACCGAAATCCAGAACTTTCGTGTTTCCGCCGCGCACGCAGAAAATGTTGGCGGGTTTGATGTCCCGATGAATGATTCCCTTGGAATGCGCCGCGTCCAACGCGTTCGCGATCTGAATCGCCGCATCCAGCAAGCTGTCGAGAGGCAAGGGCCCGCGGGCGATGCGATGTTTCAAAGTTTCGCCTTCGAGATATTCCATCACCAGAAAAAGATGTCCCTGGTCCTCACCGATCTCGTGAATGATGCAAATGTTGGGATGGTTCAACGCGCTGGCCGCGCGCGCTTCGCGCCTGAAACGCTCCACGGCCTGCGGATCTTGCGCGGTTTCTTCGGGCAGGAACTTCAAAGCGACCATGCGCGCCAGTTTGACGTCCTCGGCCTTGTAAACCACACCCATCCCGCCGCCGCCCAGCTTTTCCACGATGCGATAGTGCGAAATGGTCTGGCCGATCATTGCCTGGGAGTCACTCTTGGCGTCGCATGTTAGGTTGCGCTCGCCGGCAAGTCAACGTGCCTCTCGGCGTGGCGTTCAAGAAATTGCCGTGTGGACCTGCCGCGGCTTCGCTCGCACTTGCCGTTGACACCCTTCGCACGAATCTGCTATTTTCACTGTGTTCTTGATAGAGGAGCGGAAGCCACCAGTAGCTGGGCCGTTTTTCCGAGTTGCTTCGGAGGCCAGGCGAAAGGGGCGCAGCAATTCATTCCGCCGAAGTCGTCGCTCAAGCTCACTTTGCGACGATTGGGGGGCCAGGCTAATACCTGCCCACTGTCATCCGTTGAAAAACGGGTGGAGCGCTATTGGGAAGCAAAGGCATCCGGGTAATTTCCTCGCCGCCTTTCTTTCTCCCTCCATTCTTTTTTCACCTCGAAGACCCAAGAACGCGGCATAAAGCCGTCACTTCACGCCCGTATCGGCGGAATGATGCACCTGTTCGAACTAACGCGCGCGCTGGTGGACATCGAGTCCATCACCAATCACGAAGAGGCCGTCGGCTCCTTCGTCTTTGAGATTCTCTCGGGCCTCGCCCTGCGCACCGGCGGCCGCGTCGAACGCTGCGGCGTCGAACCGCATCGTTTCAACGTCTTTGCGCACTGGGGCACTCCCATCGTCACGCTGTCCACGCACATGGACACCGTCCCGCCATTCTTCCTTTCCAAAGAAGACGACGAATTCATCTGGGGCCGCGGTGCCGCCGACGCCAAAGGCATCATCGCCTCCATGATCGGTGCCGCCGAAAAACTTCTGGCGTCCGGCACGAAAAATTTCGGCTTGCTCTTCGTCGTCGGCGAAGAACGCAATAGCGCCGGAGCATTCGCTGCCGCGTGCGATCCGCGCGGTTCGCGTTTCCTGATCAACGGCGAGCCTACCGAAAACAAGCTCGCCATCGCCGCGAAAGGCATCCTGCGCTACGAAATCGAGACCACCGGTCGCCTCGCACATTCCGCGTATCCCGAACTTGGCGAATCCGCGATAGACAAGCTTCTCGACGTCCTGCAAGACATCCGCAAAGTCCCGCTGCCGCAAGACGAACTCCTCGGCCGCAGCACTTTGAATATCGGCGTGATCGCCGGCGGCCACGCTCCCAACGTAATCGCCGATTCCGCTCGCGCCGAAATCGCCATCCGCCTCGTAGATGACGGCGACGCCACCCGCGATGCCGTCCAACAAGCAGTCGCCGGACGCGCCGCCGCCCGCGAACTCGTCACGATTCTGCCGATGCGCTTCGGTTCGCTCGATGGCCTAGCCTCGACGATCGTCGCGTACACCACCGACATTCCGGCGTTCGCCGATGCCTGGGGCCAGCCGTATCTGCTGGGACCGGGCAGTATTCACGTCGCCCACACGCTCGAAGAACGCGTCCCCAAAAGAGAACTTATTACAGCCGTGGAAATTTACGAAAGGATGGTCAAGCAGCTTCTCGCTGCTTCGTAAAACATGAGCGCAACTCTCGTCAGTCCCAACGCCGTCATCTTGAACGCCGAGCGCCCGCGCATAAAGCGAGCCGCGAACACGCACAAGAATCTCGCAATCGTCGGCTACGGCAAGATGGGCCGCCTGATCGAGCAGCTCGCGCCCGATTACGGATTCGCCGTGCAGTTGCGTCTCGATAGCGCGAGCAATAGCTCCGCTTCCGCAATCACCCCTGCGAATTTCCGCGATATAGACGTCGCCGTCGAATTCTCTACTTCGTCCGCCGCCGCGCCCAATATCGAACGCCTCGCCTCACTCGGGGTCAACACCGTAGTGGGCACAACGGGCTGGACCGAACACCTCGACCGCGCCAAATCTGCTGTGCACGATGGCGGTGCCGGGCTGGTCTGGAGTCCGAACTACTCGATCGGCGTGAACGTCTTCCTGCAACTCGCTTCGGAAGCCTCCCGCCGCATTGCCCGCTATCACGAATACGGCGCCTGGGCCTGGGAAATTCATCACTCCGCGAAAAAAGACGCGCCCAGCGGCACGCTTCTAAAAGTCGTCAACGAAATGAAAGCCGCCGATCCGCGCCGCGAAATTTCCGTCAGCTCCAATCGCGCTGGCGCCCATCCCGGCACGCACGAAGTCGGCTTTGATTCCGCCGCGGACACCATCACGATCCGCCACACAGCCCGCAGCCGCGAAGGTTTTGCTCGCGGAGCGTTAACGGCAGCCCAATGGGTGATCGGCAAACGCGGCTGGTTCGAATTTCGCGATGTGCTGTTCGACCACTGAAATTTGTCTTTGTTCTTTGACGCAACAAGCCTTGAAGGAGGCCACATGTTCACAGGATGCGGTACAGCCCTAGTAACCCCGTTTCAACACGATTTCTCACTCGACGAAGACGCTCTCCGCCGCTTAGTCCGCCGCCAAATCGCAGCAGGAATAGATTTCCTCGTTCCCTGCGGCACCACCGGCGAAAACCCCACGCTCACCCGCGAAGAGCATCTGCGCGTAGTCGAAATCACGCTCGAAGAAGCCGCCGGCGAAACTCCCGTGCTAGCCGGCGCCGGCGGTTACAACACCGCGGAAGTAATCGAACTCGCCAAAGAGCTCGAATCCATGCGCGTCTCCGGCATCCTGTCCGTCACTCCGTATTACAACAAGCCCACACAAGAAGGCCTCTACCAGCACTACAAAGCGATCGCCCAAGCGATCTCGATTCCGATCGTCGTCTATAGCGTGCAAGGCCGCACCGGCGTCAACGTCGAGCCCGCCACGCTCAGGCGCCTCGCCGAAATCGAAAACATCGTCGGCGTAAAAGAAGCCTCCGGCAACATCAGCCAGATCGCCTCGGTGATCGCACAAACGCCAAAGACTTTCGCCGTACTCTCCGGCGACGACGCCCTCGCTCTCCCGGTGATCGCGTTAGGCGGACGCGGCGTAATCTCCGTAGCATCCAACGAAATCCCCGCGGAAATGACGCGCCTAGTCCACGCGTGCCTCGAAAACGATTTCGCTCACGCCCGCGAGCTCCAACAGCAATATCTCCCACTGATGGAGATGAATTTCATCGAAACCAATCCCGGCCCGGCAAAAGCCGCCATGGCCGCGATGGGCCTCCTCGAACCAGTTTGGCGCTTGCCGCTGGTTGCTCCCAAGCAGGAAAATGTCCAGAGAATCGAGCGCACGCTCGAAACCCTGGGCCTTCTCGGGAGAGTGCATGCTGCAAGAGCAAATTGAGCAGCTTTTTGCGCAAGCGCCGGAAACATATTCGCAACTGGATTTCACGCTCTTTCAATCGTTCAAAGACGCGTTGAACGCGGGACAAGTGCGCGCCGCCGAGCCGGACGCCGCGCAGCCCACGGGTTGGCGCGTCAACGCCTGGGTGAAAAAAGGCATCTTGCTCGGCTTTCGCATGGGCGCCATCGTGGACATGTCCATTGATCGCACCAAGCTGCCTTTTTTCGATAAGGCCACCTATCCCGTCAAGCGCATCACCAAAGATTCCGGTGTGCGAATTCCGCCCGGCGGCTCCAGCATTCGCGATGGCTGCTTCATCGGCACCGGCGTCACCTGTATGCCACCGATGTTCGTCAACGTCGGCGCCTATGTGGACAACGACACCATGATTGATTCGCACGCGCTGGTCGGCAGTTGCGCGCAAATCGGAAAACGCTGCCACATTTCGGCTGCGGCTCAAATCGGTGGCGTGCTCGAACCCGTCGGTGCGATGCCGGTCATAATAGAGGACGAAGTTCTCGTCGGCGGAAATTGCGGCGTATACGAAGGCACAATCGTGAAACAAGGCGCGGTGCTAGCCACCGGCACGATTCTCAATCAGTCCACGCCGGTGTATGACATCATCCGCGGCGAAATCTACAAGGCCGGCGAAAATCAGCCGCTGATGATTCCGGAGAAGGCAGTGGTGGTGCCGGGTTCTCGCCCGATCAGCAGCGGCAAGGGCAAAGATTGGGGACTGTCGCTCTACGCTCCCGTCATCGTAAAATATCGCGACGCAAAAACGGATTTGCGCGCGCAACTCGAAGACGTATTTCGTTAGGAGCGGTCCCCGCACTTGACTCAAAATTCGCAATCAGCCGCAAAGCCGCTCGATCCCACGGAATACACCGCTCACTTCACTTTTCGCCAGGGCGTCGTCAATTGCGAAAAAGTTCCGCTGCCTGCAATCGCCGCGCGCATCGGCACGCCCGTCTACGTCTACAGCAGCGCCAGCATCCTCGATGCGTATCGTCGCTTCGATCGCGCGTTTCGCGGACTCCCGCACTCCATCTGCTACGCCGTCAAAGCCAATTCCAATCTCTCGGTGTTGCGCATGCTCGCGCGCGCCGGCAGCTGCTTCGATATCGTTTCCGGCGGAGAACTCCACCGCCTCCGCAAAATCGGCGTCCCAGCCCGCCGCGTCGTCTTTTCCGGCGTCGGCAAAACCAAAGAAGAAATCCGCGACGCGCTAAAAGCCGGTATTTTGCTCTTCAATGTCGAATCGGAGCCGGAACTGGATGTGCTCGCTGCCGAAGCCGCGCGTTTGCACCTTCGCGCTTCCGCCGCGCTCCGCGTGAATCCAGACGTGCAGGCTGGCGCACATCGTCACATCGCAACCGGCCATCATCGCCACAAATTCGGCATTGATTGGGACGACGCGCAGCGCCTTTACCTCGATCACTCTCGCGCCAAATCAATTTCCTGGCAGGGAATCAGCGTACACATAGGCTCGCAGGTCCTCGGCCTAGCTCCATACCGCCGCGCCGTAAAGCGCGTTTCGTCCTTCGTCCGGTCGCTGGCCGCCGCAGGCGTGAAACTTTCCTATCTGGATATCGGTGGCGGCGTGGGGGTGCGTTATACGAAGGAAAATCCGTTCGACATCAACGACTACGCGCAAGCCATCGCCCCGCACGTTCGTCCGCTGGGTTGCCATCTTCTGCTCGAACCCGGCCGCGCGATCGTCGGCCCCGCGGGAGTGCTACTAACCCGCGTCCTCTACGTCAAACGCAACCGCGGCAAGTTTTTCATCGTAGTGGATGCCGCGATGAATGATTTCATTCGCCCCGCGCTCTACGATGCGACTCACCCCATCACGCCCGTGACCCGCAACCGAGGTCACCTCGTGAAAGCCGATATCGTCGGCCCGGTCTGCGAAACCGGCGACTGCTTCCTCCACGATTGGCCGATCGAAATGCCCGAGCCGGGCGATCTGCTAGCGCTATGGGGCGCCGGCGCCTACGGTTTCGCGCAATCCTCCAACTACAATTCGCGCCCCCGCGCTGCCGAAATCCTCGTAACCAAGAACGAATTCCGCACAATCCGACGCCGCGAATCCGCAAACGATTTATCCCGCGGCGAGTAACGGCGCATCAGCCAATCGGAAGGGGGGCTTTATCCCCGCCGTAAGCCAGGCTCGAACGCTGGGTTTTTAGCCCCTGAAGCCGTTTTTTTCGATCCGGTTGAACATCACTCACCCCGCGCCGCCGCAGCCGTAGTCATCACGTCCCCGCCAGGCGTCCCCGCCAACGCCGAAAAAAAATTAATACTCACCGTCGCCAATTCCGACGCCGGAAAACGCGCCGCATACCGCTCATCCGCCTGCAAACCCGCCTCCCGCGCGCACTCCAAAAATATGGGCAGCTCTACCAAATATTGATCCGAAAATCCGTGCGTCCCGTCGTAAGCCACCACCGGCGTCTTCAAAAGATTCGGCGCGGCAATTTCCGGCGGCAGAGTATGCAGCTCCAGGACCAACAACCCGAAGCGCCCCACATAAGGCGCCCAGCGCCGCAAGTAACGCACCAGATTTTCTTCCAGCTCATCCGCCGGAATTTCCTCGCCCAAATAAGCGAACGCTCCGCTCGACCGGCCCCGCCGCGACCCCCGCACATAATTCGCCGGCGGCGAATAAGGCCGGTTGTGATCCAGAAACGACCGCACGTGCAAAAGATCGTGAATATCCAACCCGAGCGCTTCCAAATCGCTGCCCAACTGCGCCGGACGATTGATGTCCCCAGGAATAATGTGGCAAATCGGCAGCTTCGCCTGACGCAACCGCTGCTTGGCCACGCGCCGCGCCACTTTGTTGAAGTCCGCGCCCACCAAAATCAAAGGATGCTTGTCCAAAATGCTTCCGCGCGCCGTGCGCGTCTTCACCACTTCATACAAATGCTGCAAAAACGTCCCATCGCCGCAGCCCATATCGCAAATACCCTGCGGCTGACGCGCAATCGGCCGGCTGAAAATCTCGATGATGATCTCATCCACTTTCTTGAAGTAAGTCGTATGCGCCCCGCCGCTGCGCCAAACATTCATTCCGCGATTCACCAGCAGCTCAACGCCATTCTCATCCATTCGCGCGAACCGCGCGTTTCCAAAAAGCAACGTGCTCAGCACATTGAACATCGGCAAGTAAGAAACCGTCACACCGTAAGAAGTCGCAATCTGCGCGGCATACGCGCCGCGCGAAGTCAGCCGCACCACCTCGCCCTCCCACGCCACCCACCCCTGCGTTTCCAGCAGATCAAACAGAAGATTTAGGCTCGCTTGATTTCCCGGCAGCTCGCGCCAATCCACCGGCCCTTGCGCCAACCGCGCCAGCACTCCGCCGCGCGCCAGCGCCACCATCGCCGGCCCGATCAACATCCCATCGAGATGCCCGCGAATCTGTCCGCGAACTTTGTTCCCCAGTGCGTCGCCACTCAAACCCGAATCTCCGATCCACCGTTCCTTTGCCTGCTGCACCAAAGCGCGCAAGGACGGCAACACCGGAAAATCCGTTTTGCCAAACAGGAAATCCTCCAGGAAGAGCGCCTTCGGTATAAATGAAGTGACCTCGCCGTAAAGTTCCGGCGCGAGCCGCGCCGCAATCATTCCCTCGGGCGTCAACGCGTATCGCGTTTCCCCGACGTCGCCATTGTTGCCGATGTCGCCGCCACTCGCTCCGCGCCGTTGCTGCAACCATCCGCAAGACGTCAGTAAACGCAGCGCCACTCGCAAATATCCGCGATTCGCGTGAGTCGGTTCGGCGATGTCCCCGAGCGTCAGCCACGAAGAAGGCGCCTCAAACAGCCGAAATACTCCGCGGCCCGCCAGCGCGGTAACCGTAGGCGCCAGCACAATTCCCGCCAAGTGCGTGAAAACCGCCGCGCGAACCGCTCCTTTCTCGTCTTCCACCACTGCTACCTCAGCCTCGTACGTCCCGCGAGCCAAAAAATGTTCCGAGCAAAAATCTATTCGCGCCCCTCGAAAAGGTTTCGTCCTTCCACCAAAGCCCGCATCTTCCGGTCCACCACGCTGCGTTGGAGCATCCAAAATCCGCAGTCCGGATGAACGTAGTGCAGCCGCTCCTCGCCAATGGTCTTCGCGATTAATTCGATCCGCGACGCGATCAGTTCCACCGACTCCACTTCGTTATCCTTAATATCAATCACACCGATGCCCAACCCAATCGCCGGATTCAGATCGCCAAACACCGCCAGCTCCTCGTACCCGCGCCGCGCAAACTCCAACACCAAATGGTCGGCATGCAAGGAATTCAGGAAGGGAATCAAATCGCGCCAGAATCCGCGCAGCATCGGCTGTCCGCCGTAATTGCCGAAACAAATGTGCACGGCCTTCTCATTCAACACGCCGTCCAGCACGCGGTTGATCGCTTCGGCGGCCCATGGCGCATCCTGCGGGAATCCAACAATGCTCGCTTCGTCCAGCTGCACCGTCTCCGCTTCAATCAATTCCAGCTGTCGCCGCAAAACTTCAGCAATGTCCATCGCCAGGTCGGCGGTATTTTTGTAAAAGCAATTCGTCAAGAGCCGCGCGAGCATGTGCGGCCCCGTGCAGGTAAATTTCATCGGAGATTTCGTCAATGTCCGCGAAAATTCGTAGTCCCGCGGCAGGTTCAGCGTCCCTTCGCGAATCCGCTCCACCACCATCCCCGCCGTCAGCAGACGAAATCCCGAAGCCCGGTCCGCGCGAAAGCGATCGAAATCTGAAAGCGAAAAATTCTTGCGGATCCCTTCCATCTGCGAGACGAAATAATCCACCATCCCGTTCGTCTCCGGGTGGCTGGGATCAAAGCGCATCAATTCGCCGTCGGAAATCAGATCGAGGCCGGCGAGTTCCTGCGTCTTCAATACCGCCATCACCGCATCGCGCAATACCAGCCGCGAAGTATCTCCGACCAGCCACGATGGAACGGGATAACTCCCAACCACAGTCGTCTTGATTCGTGGAGCCACAGGTTCTCCTTTCACCCCCGGGCGGTGCCACCAATTGCAATTTTCCCGATGATACCCGAACTGGCATCGGCCCGTGTACGCATCGCAAGAAAACGGGCGAACATCGCCCACCTATCTTGCCGCGCGACCACGCGGATGTATACTGGCCGCGGAAACCGAATCATAGCGCCGCGCGAGCCTCGACTCTCTTGCGTGACCGCAGCGTGAAGCGGCAACTCTGCGCAAGAATCGAAATTTGCGCGCGAAGAACGATGGTTCGTCAGGGCACGGCTTCAGCCGTGCCGTAACCTTTAGCCGCTGAGGGCGATCGGATGGTAATTCTCGTGCCGACTTTTCATCCGTAGGGCACAGATCGGCGCGTACCGCTGATTTCTCATCTCGCGGTGTTGAGGAGGTCCTCATGCCAATCGTTGACGCGAGCAGCAGCCTCGCCGCGGTGATCCAGGAATACGGACGCCCTGACATCCACATCGGCGGCGGCGAAGACGAATCTCCGTACGTACCCTTCAAGGAAAACGTTTTCATCCGCCACCTCGCCTTCGACGTCCGCACCAATTCCTTCGCCAATATTCTCTGGGTGAAAAAAGGAGGCATGCTCGGCCGCCATCGTCATCGCGGACCAATTTCCGCCTGCACCCTCGAAGGCAGTTGGCGCTACCTCGAATACGATTGGGTCGCGCGCCCCGGCAGTTACGTCCGTGAAAATCCCGGCGTAATCCACACGCTCGTCTCCAACGATCCCAACGGCATGAAAACGATTTTCTTCCTGAACGGCTCACTCGAATTTTACGATGACAACGACGCGCTGCTGGAAACTCTAGACGTCTTCTGGTTCATAGACCATTACCTAAGTTACTGCCGTGCCAAAGGTCTGAAGATCAACGAAAAGCTCTGGATCTGACCTGGTGATCAAGCGCATTGGCATTTGATGTCGCAGTTGACGTTGCATTTGTAGCGGCCGCCTTTAGGCGGGCAGCGGCTGAAAAAACGCGCCGAGGAGTTGAGGCGGAGCAAGTCCTGTAGGGGCGAGTCCAAGATCCGTCCGCACCGCGGCCCAGCGCCGGCTTGCCCTGAGAGCCCGCCAGTGGCGGGGTCGAAGGGAGGTGCGGCACAAGGTTTCAGCATCACGCACAAGGTTCCTGCGTCGCAAATCCGGCCCCACGCAATCCGGGAGGCAACTCAAAATGTCCACACCATACCGCGCCGACCACGTCGGCAGCTTCCTGCGCCCACCCGAACTCCTCGAAGCCCGCAAATCCGCCGCCGACAGCGGTGCCCAACTCCACGCCATCGAAGACCGCCAAATAGACCGCGTCCTCACAAAACAAAAAGATCTCGGCTTCGAAATTTTCACCGACGGCGAATTCCGCCGCCGCAATTTCATGAGCGACTTCACCGACGCCGTCGCAGGCTTCGACCTAGGCGACGCGGTGAACCGCGCGTGGAAAGCGGGCCAAGCCAAAGACGCGCCGGTAAGCAGCGTGACCGGCATCGTCACCCAAAAACTCCGCGCCAAAGAACCGCTAACCGGCCGCGAACTATCCTTCCTAAAAACTCACAGCCCTGGCGCCATCAAAATGACCCTCCCCAGCGCCACGCAATTCCCAGCCATCTCCTTCAAACGCGGCATCACCGACAAAGTTTACAAAGATCATTCCGAACTCCTCTGGGATATCGTAGCGATAATGAAAACGGAGCTCGCGAGGCTTTCGTCCGAGGGCGTGAAGTACATTCAAATCGACGCCCCGCGCTACAGCTACTTCATGGACCCCAAATGGCGCGATTGGATTCGCACCGAAATGAAAGTCGAGCCGGACGCGTTGCTCGATGAATCCATCCGCGCCGATAACGCCTGCTTCGAATCCGCCCGCCGCCCCGGAGTCACTCTCGTCATGCATCTCTGTCGCGGCAATAATCGCAGCCACTGGTACGCCGAAGGCGGCTACGACGCCATCGCCGAAAAACTTTTCACCACCATGGCGGTAGATCGCTTCCTGCTCGAATATGACGACGAGCGCTCCGGCACCTTCGAGCCGCTGCGCCTGGTCCCGCGCAATAAAACGGTCGTCCTAGGCCTGATCAGCTCGAAAAAAGCCCAGCTAGAAAAGGCCGACGACATCGCCCGCCGCATTGACGAAGCCGCGCGCTTTTTCCCGAAAGAAAATCTAGCCCTAAGCCCCCAATGCGGCTTCGCCTCCACCATGGAAGGCAATCTCCTAACCGAAGACGAGCAATGGGCCAAGCTCCGCCTCGTAGCAGACGTAACCCGCCGCGTCTGGAGTTAGCGACCCATTTTTGAAGCTTCAAATATTCTTGTCAACCGCGGACGAAAGGAAGTTGGTGTCATCCCGAGCGCAGCGAGGGATCTGCTTTTTTGGTGGGGCGTCAGCAAACGGGGAAATCGGTTTTCTCTGCGTCCTCTGCGTCTCTGCGGTAAATGTGTTGACGTCCGTTCTGGAAGCGTGCAGCCCGAAGAAATGAACCGACTATTCTCCCTGACCTCCGCCCTGACTCTGTGCCCTCTGTGTTAAATCTTGTGACCTTTCCGTTCAGATCGCGCCAAAACGCAACCGCACTCACATCCCGCAATCAAAAAAAACAGTCTCGCCCTCACCCTGCATCACCACATTCCACTCCAGCACACCCGCCTTCCCCGGCACCGCATGCGCAATCAAAGTCCCGCGTCGCGAAGCCTCCACCAAATTCAAAACAAAATCTCCCGTATTCCCCGGCTCATCCGGAAAATAAATCCGCGTCACCAATCTCTTCAATAATCCCCGCATAAAAACCGAAACCGCCAAATGCGGCGCCTGCATCTTCCCGTTAGGCCCCGGCACAGCCCCAGGCTTGATAGTAGTAAAAGAGAATCTCCCACTATCATCCGTCGGCACGCGTCCATAACCCGAAAATCCCGCCTCAAGAGGCTTATCCTGCAAATCCTCCGGATGCGCATATTTCCCAAACGAATTCGCCTGCCAGATTTCAATCACAGCATCTGGAATGGGAACGCCATCCCCATCCACCATGCGCCCTTCGATCGTCACGCGCTCGCCCGACACACCCGGCCCAGCCAATTCCGACCGGTTCATCCGCGTCAATCCGATCGTGAAGAACGGTCCCACCGTCTGCGATGTGGTCGCGCGCAAAGTCATTTCACTTTTCCATCGGCGTAGCTTCGCGCCCGCTCAAAATCACGTCGAACCGGTAACCCAAAGCCTGCGCCGGAATCGTCGTCTCCCAATCGAAAGCCGAAATCAACTTTTGCCGCGCCGCCTCATCCGCCGTGCAATTGAACACCGGATCGCAAGCCAGCAGAGGATCGCCCGGAAAATACATCTGCGTCACCAAACGCGTCGCGAACGCCGGACCAAACAACGAAAAATGAATGTGCGCCGGACGCCACGCATTGTGATGATTGCCCCACGGATATTCTCCGGGCCGGATCGTCACAAACCGGTAGCGCCCCTCGTTGTCAGTCATCGCGTGGCCTTCGCCCGTGAAATTCGGATCGAGCGGCGCGTTATGCTGATCGTTGCTGTGCAAATACCGCCCCGCCGCATTCGCCTGCCAGATTTCCACCAGCGTGTTTCGCACCGGCCGCCCATCTTCATCCATCACGCGTCCACTGACGATAATCCGCGCACCCAACGCCTCGCCCGAACCATGTCGCGTCAGATCGCAAGCCTTCACGTCCACGAACTCCGGCCCAAAAGTCGGGCCAGTGATTTCCGAAAGCGTGTGCGGCAAATAAATCAGCGGCTTCATCGGCGCGCGCTTCACCGAAGATTTATAAGGCGGGTGCAGATGCGGCGGCTGCGTTCCCGGCAAAGGCCGCCGGTAAGCCAAGAAACCCGCCATGCTTTTACTCGCCATGCTCTCGAACCCTCAATTCCCGCCAAATCACCGCGAACAAAACAATTATATGCCGCCCACCCCGCGAATCTAAGTACCCGCCATCGCCCTTGTCAAAGCCGATTATCGAAATTGCGTGCGCCTATCGCCCAATTCGTGTATCCTGCGCACCGCTCCGATTTCTTACAGGGAGATTTCAATGCCTCGCGCTACTTCACGCACAGCCACTGACGAAACTTCTCACGCCGCCATCGTGCCGCCCAAGCCCGCGGCTCCGCTGCCGCCCACTCCTTCCGCTCAAATTGACGCGCTCACTGGCGACCCCGATTTCATGACGTCGCTCGCCCGCGGCCTCGCCGTCATCCAAGCCTTCTCGCAGAAAAAGCGCCAGCTCACCATTTCGCAAGTCAGCGCCAAGACTGGATTCTCGCGCGCCGCTGTCCGCCGCTGCCTTTACACTCTCGCCAAACTCGGTTTCGCTGGCTCCGACGACAATCGCCACTTCTACCTCCGTCCGCGCGTCCTCGCTCTCGGCCACTCCTACATTTCTTCCATGCCGCTCGCCACCGCCGCGCAACCGGTCCTCGAACATTTCAGCCGCTTGATGCACGAATCCTGCTCCATCGCCACTCTCGACGGCCTCGACATCGTTTACGTCGCCCGTGCCAACGTCACGCGCATCATGGCCATTGATCTCGGCGTCGGCAGCCGCTTGCCCGCGTTCTGCACCTCGATGGGCCGCGTCCTTCTCGCGCATCTTCCGCCCGACGAACTCGAATCTTTCCTCGCGCGCATCCAGTTCACGCGCTACACCGAGCGCACCATCGTCACCGCCGACAAGCTGCGTCCGGTTCTGCGCCTCGTCGTGCGCAATGGTTACGCCATCGTGGATCAAGAACTCGAGCTAGGCCTGCGCTCCATGGCCGTGCCGATTCAGAATCCCAGCGGCAAAGTAGTAGCCGCGGTCAACGTCGGCGCGCACGCGCAACGTGTCTCCAATCAAGACATGCTCAATAAATTCCTGCCGCACCTGCAAGCCGCGGCGCAAGAACTGTCGATGCTGCTCAGATAGGCGCGCGAAACATAGCGTGGGAAAGATGCGCAGACGGCCAACGTCCCCACAACCATAAATGGACCACTCCCGACGCTACGAGAATTCTCTAGTCGCCATCCTCTTCCTCACCTGGGGCACGGTCTTCCTCGACCGCATGTCCCAACTCTACCTCGCGCCCTACATCATCCCCGAATTTCATCTCACGCACGAACAAGTCGGCATGCTGGCCTCAGTCCTCGCCATCACCTGGGCCATCTCCACTCTGCTCTTCGGCGCGCTCTCCGACCGCATCGGCCGCCGGCCCATCCTCATCCCCGCGGTCTTCGCGTTTTCGATTCTGTCCTGGCTCTCCGGCATCGCGCACAGCTTCCATCAACTCCTGCTGATCCGCGCGCTCATGGGCCTCGCCGAAGGCCCCTGCTGGTCCATCATGACCGCGCTCATCGAGGAATCCTCCACTCCCACGCGCCGCGGACGCAATATCGGCATCGTCGTCAGCGCCGGCGCTCTCGTCGGCCTCGCGGTCGCTCCCGTCTTGACGACGCAAATCGCCGCGCGCTTCGGCTGGCGCTGGGCGTTTTTCGTGGCGGGCGCGCCCGGAATTCTGATGGGCCTGCTGATCTGGAAATTCGTCAAGGAACCGCAACACGACGCCACCGACGGCAGGGAACTGCAAGCAGAAACGCATCACCGCGCGACGTTAAAAGATTATTTCTCGATTCTTCGCTATCGCAATATCTGGCTCTGCTGCATTGGCGCCGCAGGATTCATCTCCTGGCTCTTCCTCTCAAACGTCTTCGCGCCCCTCTACATCACCGAAGTTGCGCATCAAGCGCCGACAACTGCCGGCTTTCTTCTCGGTGCCACGGGCCTGGGCAGTTTCGTTCTAGGTTTTCTTTTGCCATCTCTCTCCGATCGCCTCGGACGCAAACCCGTCCTGCTAGCCATGGCCACGATGTCGGCCCTAGTGCCGCTAGTGCTCCTGATCCCGCCGCTCTATGCCTACCCGTGGCTCTTAGCCGCGATTCTGCTCCTCACCAACGCAGGTCAAGGCATGCCCACTCTAGTGATGGTGCTGATCCCCACCGAAAGCGTGCCGCCGCAATTCGCAGCAACCTCGATCGGTCTGGCCACACTCGTCGGCGAAATCGTCGGCGCCACGATCGCCCCCACGCTAGGCGGCGCCCTGGCCGAAAGTCACGGCCTCGGCATCACGCTGCTAATGGCCGCCGGCGGCACAGGCATCGTCTTCCTAGCCGCCCTGTTCCTGAAAGAAACCGCCCACGTCAATTCAGAGAATATCCACCTACAGAGTCAGCCTGCGAAGCCGATGTAGCGCGTCGAAAAGAGCAGCGCCGGAGGCGCGACAGACGTTAGCCCAGCCCGTAAGGGCTGGGTACGCATACCAAGGATCTGCGAGCGCCGTAGGTGCGACACCTTTTTGGCAAGACGTATCTGGCTGGAAAGCTCCGGTATTTACATTCACGCCCCACCTCAGCTGTCATAACGCGCCCGATGCCTCTTCCCCCACGCTGACATCAATTCCAAAATCGGCTTCAAACTCTCGCCATGCCGCGTCAACGAATATTCCACGCGGGGCGGCACCTGCGCATAGACGCGCCTCCGAATGATCTCGTCGCGCTCCAGCTCCCGCAACTGTTGCGTCAACATTTTCTTCGTCACGCCCGGAATGCGCCGCTGCAATTCGCCGAACCGATGCACGCGCGCCTGCAGATAAAATAAAATCAACGGCTTCCATTTTCCGCCGATGATGTCTCCCGTCCGCTTGACGGGGCAATCAAATTCATCCATATCCGCAGCCTCCCACAGATACCAGGTTACAAAAAGGTGCCTACTACCAAAAAAGACACTTTAAACTAGAATTCCTCAGCCGGCCAGGATTCAAGCGCGGTCGGCACGCTAGCCGTCATAGATTTTGATTTTGTAGCGGCGCACTTCAGTGCGCGCCATCGATGTAGCGGCAATGGACGATGGATGCCTGAAGCCGCCAAAAAGTGAAGCGGGTGTCATCCCGAGCGCAGCGAGGGATCTGCTTTTCGCTGGAACCGTAAGACAAAAGCAGATTCCTCGGGCCAGATGCGCCCTCGGAATGACAGTGCAGCGCGCTTATCCGCAAACTGCAAACACCGCAACGACCGACGCCAGTTCTTAGGCCACCATGTGCCAATTCGGAGGAACACCATGCCCACCAAAAAACCCGTAATCATCTACGGTTCCAACGGCTTTTCCGGCCGCCTAGTCGCCGAATTCCTGCGTGAATTCAACGTCCCCTTCATCGCCGCAGGCCGCACTCGCGCCAAAATCGAACACGTCATGAGCATGGTCCCCGGCATCGAATCCGCCGATTACGAAGTCGCTGAAGTCGGCGGCTCCGTCGACGAACTCGCCAAACTTTTCACCGGCGCAAAAGTCGTCTGCAACATGGCCGGCCCTTTCATCTACAACGGCCCGCGCGTCATCGAAGCCAGCCTGAAGGCTGGATGCCATTACCTCGACATCGGCGGCGAACAAGCCTGGATCCGCACCGTCGCCGAACAATGGGGCGAAAAATTCGCCCGCGAAAATTTACTCGCCGCGCCAGCCACCGCGTTCATGTCCTTGCCCAGCGCCATCGCCGCGCACATCTGTATCGAAGCCGCAGACATTGACACTCTCGAAATCCTCACTATGTTCAAAGGCGTCCCTACGTTCGGCTCGACGCAAACAATTTTCGCCGCGATCCAGACCGACGCGTACTACCTCGAACAAAATCAGTACAAGCAATGGCCCCGCGCCACCGCCTACGATGTCGTCGTCCCCGGGCTGATCCAAACGCAACTCGCGCTAACTTGGGGCGGCTTCCCGCATCCCGTCTGGTTCAAAGATCATCCGCAAGTCGCGAACGTCCGCTCGCTCGGCGGCATCCTGAATCGCGAAGTGATGCAGAACGTCCTAGTCACCGAAAAACATTTCGAGGAACACATCCGCCCGCTGCCAAAGGAAGAGCGCGAAAAAAAGCTAGCCGAAATGGCTAACTCGGTCCAAGCCGGCACTCCGCCGCGCGAAAATCCCCGCGAGCAACGCACCATTGACGTCGTCCTAGGCCGCGGCACCACCGACTATGCCCAATGCGTCCTTTTCGGCACTTGCTGCTATCGCCAAACCGGCCTGCTCCAGGCCTACGCTGCCCACAGCCTAATCCACACGCCCCCGCGCAAAACCGGTTTCCAATCAGCCTGCGCAGCCTTCGGCCACCGCGAGCTTCTAAAAGTCCTGGAAAGCCACGGCTTAACAAAAGCAAAAATTAACTGACCGCGATTTACAATTTCAAAGCAGTATTTCAACGAAAGCCAGCGCCGTAGGCGCGGCAGAGGTTAGCCCAGCGCGTGAGCGCTGGGAAAATCGCAAATAAGGAACCGAGCGCCGTAGGTGCGACACATGCTTCTGACGAAATGGTCGGGAAAAAATCGAACGTTCGCGTCATACGATTACCGCCGCCGCATCCCCAACCCATGCGCGCCATAGACTATTTCGACAAACAATCCGAAATCACGCCCACTCGCATCGCTCTGATTGACGGCGAAAAACGCCACACCTACGCCGAACTCCGCTCCCAAAGCGAACGCATCGCCCGCGCCATGTGGGCCGCCGGCCTCCGCGGCGAAGAACCCGTCGCCATCTACTCCACCAACGACGCCCGCGTCCTCTTCTGCATGCTAGGCCTCCTCCGCGCCGGAGGAGTCTGGGTACCCATCAATTACCGCAACGCGGCAGACGCCAACGTCGAATATCTCAACTACGTCCGCACGAAATGGCTTTTCTACCACAGCACGTTTCGCGATCACTCAAGAGAACTAAGACAACGCGTCCCCACGCTGCGCCACTTAATCTGCATAGACGCGCCCGACAACGAAAATCCTTCGCTCGAAGATTTCATGCAGCAAGGCGCTAACACAAACGACCTCGATTGGTCCGACGCCCACGGCAACCCCGATCGCCTAGTCGGCCTCGTTCCCACCGGCGGCACCACCGGCCCGGCCAAAGGCGTTCGCGTCACCACTCTCTCGTGGGGAACCATGACCGAAATGGCTTCGCACTACTGGCGCGGTGACACGGAAAATCCCGTCTGCCTAAGCGTCGCGCCACTCTCGCACGCCGCGGGAGTCGTAGCCTTCGCCATGTTCACCATCGGTGCCACCAACGTAATCATGCCGGGTTTCGACGCGCTGAAAGTCCTGCAAAATATCGAGCGCTACCGCGTCACGCATTTATTTCTTCCGCCCACCGCCTTCTACGGCCTGCTCGCTCACCCCGACGTCCGCAAATTCGATTATTCCAGCCTGCGCGTTTTTCTTCTCGCGGCCTCGCCTGTCTCGCCCGATAAACTCAAGCAGGGAATCGAAATTTTCGGCCCGTGCATGTGCCAGTCCTACGGCCAAACGGAAGCTCCGATGCTACTCACCTTCCTCGACCAAAAAACGCTCGCCGCCGCGGCAGCGGGAGATCATCCCGAACGCCTCAGAAGCTGCGGGAAACCCACCAGCGCCGTGCGTCTCGCCATCATGGACGATCACGGCCGCCTCTTGCCTCCCGGTGAAACCGGCGAAATCGTAGCTCGCGGCTCGCTAGTCACCGCCGGCTATTACGAATTGCCCGAAGCCACAGCCGAAATTCGCGCGCACGGCTGGCATCACACCGGAGACGTCGGCTACCGCGATGAAGACGGCTATTTTTATATCGTCGATCGCAAGAAGGACATGATCATTTCCGGCGGCTTCAACGTCTATTCCGCCGAAGTCGAAGCAGCCATCATGGCGCTGCCGCAAATTCACGAATGCGCCGTAATCGGCGTCCCCGATACCAAATGGGGCGAAGCAGTAAAAGCTCTGGCAGCCCTGCGCGCGGATCAATCGCTTACGGAACGCGAAATCCTCGACCACTGCAAAACAAAACTAGGCGGCGTAAAATCGCCAAAATCCATAGACTTCGTCCAAGAAATCGCCAAAACCCCAGCCGGCAAAATTGATCGCAAACAACTCCGCAAACCGTATTGGACCAATACCGACCGCGCCGTCCACTAAAATCCAACAAGGGCCCGTAGGGGCGCTGTTCGCCGCGCCCCAACTTGCCCGGGCGTTCACCTCGCGATCAACCCCCCACGCACGATGCCAGCGTAACCACGCGTCACCGCCATTCCACAAACGCGAGGCGGCATCTCAAGCCAGCTGACCATTCAGCGCCGTAGGCGCGGCAGAAGTTAGCCCAGCCCGTAAGGGCTGGGTAAATCGCGCAAGAAATTACAAGCGCCGTAGGTGCGACACGCCTTTCATTTCTCATCGTGGCTCTACTTCACGGCCGTGCCGCATCGCCTCCCGCACTCTTGCTTTGCTCCAAACTCTGATTCGCCCGGAAAATCACGTAAGCCCGAATCGCCGCCGCATCCCGCTGCGAAATTTCCTTCGCAAACGAAACCATCCCATTCGGCTGCAACAATCCTCCCAACACAATCTGAAACCACTGGTCATTCGTCAACGTGTTCGAATAACGCAAATCCGGCAAAACTCCGCCGCTAACCGCTACGTCTCCATGACACGTAGAACAATAACGCTGATAAAGCTCGTTGCCGCGACGCACGGTAGCCGCATTCGCCGTCGAGCGAGGCGGATTCAAAACCTCCGGCTCCACAGCAGGCAACGGCGGCAAAGTCGCCTTGCCTCCCAGCTTGAACACAATCATCCGGCTCACGTTCCGCACACGCCCCGATTTCAAAGCGATCTCGCCAGTAGCCAAAGGAAACACGCCGCCCCATCCAGCCAATATCGCCACGTATTGTTCACCGCGGACCGTATAAGTCACCGGCCCGGCAATCGCGCCCGTCTGTATCGGAAATGACCAAACTGTCGTCCCCTTATCCGCCAGATACGCTTCAAAATTTCCGCGCGCCGTTCCTTCAAAAATCAAATTGCCAGCCGTCGCCAGCACTCCGCCGTTCCAAGCCTCCGACCGCTCCACGTCCCACACCTGTTTCTGCTGCACAGGGTCCCAAGCCACCAATCGCCCGGTCACGCTGCCAATTATCGCTTTCTTGATTTTCGGATCTTGCGGCATCCCCGCAGCAGCCAAGTCCACGCCGTTGTTGAATCCGAAATCTCTCATCTTGAAATCCGCATCCGATTTGTACGGGAACCCCGCATCTTGAATCGGAATGTATACCAATCCCGTCAACGGACTGTAAGCCATCGGCTGCCAACTGTGCGCGCCAAGCGGCCCTGGAATCACCAGTTCTGGTTTACCTCCGGGATATCGCGCAAAAGCCGTTTCGATCGGCCGCCCCGTTTTCATATCCACGCCGCTGGCCCAGGTAATATGCGTGTAAGGCTTCGCGGAAATCAGCTCCCCGGTCGCGCGATCAATCACATAAAAGAATCCATTCTTCGGTGCGTGCAGCAGCACTTCCCGCGCGCGACCGCCAATCGTAAGATCGGCCAGCACGATGTCCTCATCCGAGTCGTAGTCCCAAGCCTCATCCGGATTTTCCTGGTAGTGCCACACGTACTCGCCCGTCTCCGGCTTCAAGGCCACAATCGAACAAGTAAAAAGATTGTCGCCGCCATGCGGGCTGCGAATTCGCGGATTCCACGGCCCGCCGTTGCCCGTCCCGATGTAAAGAAGATCTAGTTCCGGATCGTAGGCCATCGCATTCCACACCGTTCCACCGCCGCCGTACTTCCACCACGCGCCCGACCACGTCTTCGCCGCCTTCGCCAGCACAGGATTCTCGAACGGTTTCGCCGGATCGCCCGGCACAGTATAAAAACGCCAAGCCATCTCGCCCGTCTCCGCGTCATACGCCGAAACGTATCCGCGCACTCCCATTTCCGCCCCGCCGTTCCCGATGATCACTTTGCCCTTCACCACGCGTGGCGCCCCAGTAATCGTGTAGCGGAACCGGCGATCAATCGTCAGCTTTTCCCACGCGGGATAGCCCGTCGCCGCATTCAGCGCAATCAATCGTCCATCCAGCGTCCCGAAAAAAACTTTCCCGCCCCACACCGCCACTCCGCGATTCACCACGTCGCAGCAAGCATTCACCGCCCATTCCGGCGGCACTTTCGGATCGTAAGACCACAGCACCGCGCCCGTCGCTGCATCCAACGCAAAAACTTTGCTCCACGCCGTCGTAAAATACATCACGCCATCCACCACAAGCGGCGTAGCCTCCTGCCCGCGCCGTGTATCCAGATCGTAGAACCAAGCCAGCCCCAGTTGACCGACGTCGGCGTCGTTGATCTGCTTCAACGGACTGAATCGTTGCTCGCTGTAAGTCCGTCCGTACGTCATCCAGTTTCCCGGCTCCTCATCCGCGCGAATTATTCGCGCCTCATCCACGGTCCTCCGCGCGCGCGTCGCCGCAGCGTCGTCAGCCACACGCGATTCACGCCGCCCACAACCACCGCTCACCGCCGCGCAAATCATCGCCGCGATCAAAATCTTATTTCGCGTCATCACTCTCCTGAATTACGCAACACAAAAACGCCCGCGCGCAGTCTCGTATCGCGCTGCACAAACGAAGTCAGACGCCGCATGGCGTCACAACATCCATCGTGACCGATATTCGCACGTCCGCTCGATTAAAGTCTTGACAAAATACCACCCCAGCCTTAAACATTCTGCCCATATCGGGTGTGTACGCGGACGAATCGGCCTTCCGTCAACTGTCCGCTAAGGGGTGAGCCATGAGCGCACGTTTTGCGCGTCTCGCGGTCCTGTCAGTTGCAATATTCTTATCCTTCGCCGGCTCAGCCTTCGCACAGATCACAGGAGCACAGTTAAGCGGCTCCGTTCGCGACGAAAGCGGCGCAGCCGTCAAGGGCGCTAGCCTCACGCTGCAGGAAACTTCCACCGACGCGAAGTACTACGCCACCTCCAACGACTCCGGACTCTATGCCCTTCCGAACTTGCCTCCAGGCCAGTACGACCTCACCGTCACGTTTCAAGGCTTCGCCACCCACATACACAAAGGCATCGTCGTCACCGTCGGCCAGACCGCCACGGTTGACGTAATTCTGAAAGTCGCCACGCAAACCGAGCAAGTCACCGTAACCACCGAAGTTCCCGAGATTGAACCTACCAAAACCGAAATCAGTCAGGTGATCGACAGGCAGCAAATTCAGGATTTGCCCATCAGCACCCGCCAATTCACTGACTTCGCTTTGTTAACCGCCGGCGTCGCCACCGGCCGCACCAGCTTGCAATCCACCATCACCGAATTCGAGACCACCCGCATCTCTTTCGCCGGCATGCGCGACCTCAGCAACATGGTCACCGTGGACGGCGCGGACAACATCAACACGGCCACGGGTTCGCAGCGCTCCACTCCGCCGCAAGATTCCGTGCAGGAATTTCGCGTGGTGAATAACGCGTTCGGCGCCGAATACGGCCGCGCCCTCGGCGGCATCGTCAACATCGTCACCAGGTCTGGCACCAACGATTTTCACGGTTCGATCTACGACTACCTGCAGAATAACGCCACCGACGCGCGCTCGTTGCTCCAGCCCGCTCCAGACGCCTACGCGTTGCGGCAGAATCAGTTCGGCGCCGCGGCCGGCGGTCCCATCAAGAAAGACAAAATATTTTTCTTCACCAACTACGAAGGCCAGCGTCGCGGTGAATCTCCCACCTATCCCGGTGTGCTGTATCAAAATCTTGATCTCGTCAACGCCGCCAAGGCAGCCCTGGGCATCGCTCCTGAGAACCTCAACATCCTCAAGACCAAGAACAACGACTACGGCATCGCCAAAATTGATTACCAGATCAATGCCAACAACCACTTCAGCCTCCGCTACAACGCGGAAGATGGCCGCGACATGAATCAGCTAGTCGGCAGCACGCTCGACGGTGGCGGCATTGGCGCCCCCAGCAGCGGACATAATCTTTTCCTGCGCGATCAATCCCTGGTCGGCGACCTCGCCACCACCGTGAAGCCCGACTTAGTGAATAGTTTCCTGGTGCAGTACGCGCGCCGCCACTATAACTTCCCCGGCGTCACTGGCCAGCCCAACCTGGACATTCCCAACACACTGCTCTTCGGCCACAACTTCGGCGTTCTCGACGCCATCTACGAGAGTCGCGTGGAAGCCACCGACTCCATCGCGTGGGTGAAAGGAAACCACGTCGCGAAATTCGGCGCGGATTTCAACTACGTCAACAATTTCGTGATCTGGCCAGGTTTCACACCCATGCGCATCGTCCTCCCGGGTCTGAATTGTTTGGTTGATTTCGCCAACTTTGTAAACCCGACAGCGGGCATTGCTTCCAACCCGGCTGATGGGCCTTGCCCCACAGCGACTGCTCCCTTCTTTCCCACTCAGCCGGGCGCTCCGTTCGGCCCCAACAACAACGACCAGCCTCTGAACGGCGTTCCCATCGTCTTCTGGGGCGCACCAGTGGGCACAGTTCCCAATCCGCCCAGCGGCCAACTTCCGACTCCGCCGCCGATTCCCACCGACTGGAAGAACGCTTATCTGCCTAGCGAAACGGTGAATTTCTCCGAAACTCTGAATCATTCCTACTACGGTTTTTACGCGCAGGATCAGTGGCGCCTCAAGCCCACCCTGACCCTGAACTACGGTTTGCGCTACGATTTCGAAACCGGCCTGTCGAAACAGATCAACCCGCACTACAATGGCGTCCAGCCTCGCGTTGGTCTCGCTTGGTCGCCAGACAGCAAAACCGTCGTGCGCACCGGATTCGGCATATTCGACGACCGCTACAACCTATCGTTCCTGTTTATCACGCAGCCGCAGCGGCCGGTTATCATTCCCGGCGAAACGTTACCCGGGATTCGTCAAGGCGCAAACACGGCGACATGGGTCTTGAACCAATTCACTCCAGGGCCGCTGGGGTTTCCAGCCAGCGCCGCTGCAACTTTGGTCACTACCGGCCAAGTCCCGGACCAATTCATCACCGGCCCATGCCCTCCCTCCTGCACCGCAGGCGCCGGTATGGTGCAGCACGGCAGCAAAATCCCGTACTCGGAGCAGGCCAACCTCGAAATAGACCGTCAGATCACCAACGGGCTCACCGTTAGCGCGGGCTACCTTTGGGTTTCAGCACACCACCTCGTCCGCGCCGAGAACCTCAACGTCTGCCCGCCTTTCGGCGCACCCGCGGGTACCATAGTTCCTAGCGTCACTCCCGGCACTCCGAGTTGCGCTCCGCCGCCACCACCGCCGGCCAATTGGCCCACTGGAAAGGCTTACTTCGGCGCGCCGGGGACCACGGGAGGTGCGGCCTATGACAACGCCGGTCTCTTGTATTACACGGACAACACCGGCAACTCCAACTACAACGGTTTGACTCTGCAAGTAACCGAGAAATTCAGAAAAATCTTTACTTTAAACGCGAATTACACCTGGTCGCACACGTTTGACGATGGCACCTTCACCACTTTCGTAAGCACACCCCAGGATCTCTACGATCGCAAACTGGAATACGCCAATTCTAACCAGGACGTCCGCCAGCGTTTCGTCGCGAACTTCAGCATCGAGGGTCCCAAGGACAGCATCTTCCGCAACTTCACTTTCAGCAACATCGTCACTTTGCAGACTCCGCGTCCCTTCACCCTGTTCGTGGGATTCGACGCCAATGGCGACACCAATCCGGTGACGGACCGCGTCGGCCTCTCGCCGCGCAATAGTTATTACGGTGACGACCTCTATTCCTGGGACCTGCGCCTCGCGCGCTACTTCCCGATCAAAGAGCGTCTGCGTCTCGACTTGATGGTGGACGCCTTCAACGCCCTCAATCGGCCCAATGTGGATGAAGTCACGTCGGTCTATGGCGCGGCTGTCTTCTGCGGCCCGGTTCCCAAGCGCTACAATGACGCTGCTTCGCTCGCAACCCAGGCCGCCGCCAACGCCTTTGACACCGGCACCGGACCACCGACCTGTCCGAGCGTCTTGCCCGTGCCGTCTCCACCGGTCCCGAACAATCTTTTCGGCACTCCCAGAACCATGCTAAATCCGCGCCAGTTCCAATTCGCGGCCAAGTTTTCGTTCTGATCCCCCGGAGGCTGAACCTCTCGACGAGCAGCTGTCATCCCGAGCGAAGCGAGGGATCTGCTTTTAGTCCGTAGCTGGCTTCACGGCCCGCGAGGCGACTTTGATTTTCGTCAGGGCACGGCTTCAGCCGTGCCATAACAGGGCCGCGCTATCGTAGCGGCTTTAGCCGCTGAGGGCGCGCCAACGTGAGCCGCTAAAGTAAGGTCTTGCGCGTAACTTCGTTTGCCAGAGGGCTCCACGCCGTAAGGGATAGGCTTCCCACCGGCGACATTCCGATCCGACGAATCTAGCGCAGAAAGCTTCCACCAATCGCGTCATACTATAATTAACGGCATGCGCGTGGCCTCATCGCAACGTTTGCGGACGTCGCAGCAACTTGCATCCGGCACACAACCAGCGCCAGAGGCGCGGCGGAAGTTAGCCCAGCGCGTAAGCGCTGGGTACCAGTTCGAAATAGACTCGAGCGCCGTAGGTGCGACACGCCCTGCATTCGCCCGAGGCTCGCAGCGAAAACCGCGCGCGGCATAAAATGACTCATCAACTCGAAACCAACAACCGCGTCCGCCCCGTCCGCCTCCGCACCACCGGCGCCACGCTCGAACGCTGCCCCGACGGCACACTCTACGTCCGCCCAGAAGAAGCGCTCGGGCCCTACCCAAACGTCCTGACCGACCGCCTAACCCACTGGGCGAAAACGACGCCGGAAAAAACCTGCATCGCCCAACGCCAATCAAACGGCGAATGGCGCACAAAAACCTACGCGCAAGTCCAAAACGCCGTACATCATATCGCCCAAGCTCTACTAAATCGCAATCTCACAAAAGAAAATCCCGTAGCCATCCTCTCCGAAAACGATATCGAACATTTCCTCCTGATGCTCGCCGGCCAGCACGTCGGCATCCCCACAGCGCACCTCTCGCCCGTCTACTCGCTCGTCTCCTGCGATTTCGGCAAACTCCGCCACACGATGAACCTGCTCACACCCGGCCTGGTCTTCGTCTCCGACGGCGAACGCTACAATCGCGCCATTGAATCCGTCGTCAACCCAGAAACTGAACTAGTCGTCACGAAAAATCCGCCAACCAAAAGAAAATCCACGCTGTTCTCCGAACTATCCGCCACAAAACCAACCGCTGCCGTCGCCGCTGCCCACGAAAAAATCCGACCCGATCACGTAGCTAAGATCCTCTTCACCTCCGGCAGCACCGGCATGCCCAAAGGCGTAATCAATACCCACCGCATGCTCTGCTGCAATCAACAAATGATCGCGCAGGTCTTCGGCTTCCTCCAGGACGAGCCTCCCACCCTCGTTGACTGGCTCCCCTGGAATCACACTTTCGGCGGTAACCACAACACCGGCATCGCGCTCTACAATGGCGGCAGCTTTTATATTGACGACGGCAAGCCCGGCCCCGCCTTCATCGCCGAAACCATCCGCAACCTGCGCGAAATTTCTCCCACGGTTTATTTCAACGTCCCCAAAGGCTACGAAGATCTTCTCCCAGCCCTGCGCGCCGAACCCCAGCTCCGCGAAAATTTCTTCCGCCATCTTCGTCTGCTCTTTTACGCTGGAGCCGGACTCTCGCAACCAGTCTGGGACGCTTACCGCACGCTCGCCCTCGAAACCTGCGGCGAACGCATCATTATGGTCACCGGCCTCGGCTCCACGGAAACCGCGCCCATGGCCATTCAAACCACTTGGGAGACCGATCGCGCCGGCGTAATCGGCATTCCCATTCCCGGCGTCGAAGCCAAACTTGTGCCACAAGGTAGTAAACTGGAAGTTCGCGTGCGCGGCCCGAATATCACTCCGGGATACTGGCGCCAGCCGGAGCTGACGCAAAAAGTTTTCGATGAAGAGGGCTTCTACAGTTTCGGCGACGCCGTGCGCTTCGTGGATCCGCGCGACGTCAACAAAGGATTCGTCTTCGATGGCCGTTTCTCGGAAGATTTTAAACTCGCCAGCGGCACCTGGGTCAGCGTCGGCCCGCTGCGCTCGCGCATTCTCGCCGATTTCGCGCCCTACGTCCGCGATGTGGTCATCACCGGCCACGACCGGGACCACATCGGCATGATCATTTTCGCGGATGCCGACGCCTGCTGCGGCCTTTGTGCGCCAACCGAAAGTGCCGGATCGGCAGCCGCGCCCGAAATCTTGCGTCATCCGGCGGTGCGTGCGCAGTTTCAATCACTGCTCGAAAAATGCGCCGCCAACTGCACAGGCAGCTCGAACCGCGTCGTTCGCGCCGTGCTGGCCGAGGAGCCTCCGTCCCTCGACGCCGGAGAAATCACCGACAAAGGCTCGCTCAATCAGCGCGCCGTCCTCGACCGCCGCTCGGCGATCGTCGAAGAACTTTACGCGCCGGAACTATCTCCGCGCATATTCAAAATCAAGGAGAAGTAACGAATGGCCACCACATCAGGCGGTTTTTTCATCCAATACGACGACATCTGGCTCCTCAACGGCGTCCGCACTCCCTTCGCCGATTACAATGGCGTCCTCGGCATGGTTTCGCCGATTGACCTCGGCATCAAAGCCGCTCGCGCCGTCTTCGAGCGCTCCAAAATTTCGCCAACGGACGTTGACTCCGTAATCGCCGGCAGCGTCGCGCAAGCCAGCTTCGATGCCTACATGCTGCCGCGCCACATCGGCCTTTACTCCGGCGTTCCCACCGATCGCCCCGCGCATCTCGTCCAACGTGTCTGCGGTACCGGAATGGAAGCCATCAGCCAGGCTGCTGACGCCATCACTCTGAAAAAAATAAATCTCGCGCTCTGCGTCGGCGCCGAATCCATGAGCCGCAATCCAGTCGCGGCCTTCACGCATCGCAGCGGCTTCCGCATGGGCCAGGTCGAATTCAAGGATTTCCTGTGGGAAGCGCTTCTCGATCCCGCGCCAGGCCTCACGATGGGAGACACCGCCGAAAACGTCGCGCGCCAGTACAAAATCACCCGCGAAGAAGTGGACCGCTTCGCCGAACTAAGTTTCAACCGCGCCCTCGCTGCGCAAAAAGCCTGCTTCCTCTCCGGCGAAATTGTTCCGGTAGTCTCCGAAACATTCGAACTTGAAGGTTACAAATCGCGCGGCATCGAAATTCCCAAAAAAGTCGAAAGCCTCGCCGCGGACACTCACGTCCGGCTGTCGCCTTACGAAGTCCTCGCCAAAATCCGTCCCGCATTCGGACGGTGTGCAAACCGGCGGCAATAGTTCCGCCATCGTGGACGGCGCCGCCGCCGCGCTGGTCGGCTCCGGCGCATACGCAAAATCGCGCGGCGTCCAGCCGCTCGCGCGCGTGGTCGCGGCCGCCACGGTGGGCGTGCCTCCGGAAATCATGGCCATCGCTCCCGCCCCGGCGATCCGCAAACTTCTCGATGGCGTAGGCCTCAAGCTAGATCGAATTGATCGCTTCGAAATCAACGAAGCCTTCGGCGCGCAAGTAATAGGCGTCGAACGCGAACTGGGCCTCGACCGCAGCAAACTCAACGTCAACGGCGGCGCCATCGCCATCGGCCATCCGCTAGCAGCCACAGGCGTTCGTCTTTCCGTTACAGTCTCGCGCGAACTCCGCCGGTCCAATCTCCGCTATGGCATAGCCAGCGCCTGCATAGGCGGCGGCCAAGGCATAGCCCTGCTACTGGAAAATCCGAACTAGACGATGAACGAGCGCGTTGCCGCTCCCGACTTTGTAACCCTCGGAAAAAGGGAAGTGGGTGTCATCCCCCTTGCCCTGACGAAGGAAGGGAGCGCAGCGAGGGATCTGCTTTCAGGCGCGAGAGCAACGCGAACCATCATCCGTCGATGTACAGCGGCGTCCTCGTGCTAATCTAGTCGCCGTTTCACGAGTTGCCGGGGCAAAAGGAGAACATGTTCACGAAGACACGTGTCTTCCCGAGATTTCTACTGCTGGCCATTGCGCTCACCGCAGTATCAATGTCCATCTGGCATTCATCCCACGTGCAAGCCGCAGACGCCAAGCAAGCAGCCGAGCATCAAACGCTGCCCGTCTCTATCGGAGGGGAACCCGTGGTCACTCTCGACCGCCCGCTACCGGCCAATCCGACGAAACCCCAATTCATCCAGGCCACCATTCTGCCCGGCAACGGCATGAATCTCCTGCAGCTGAAAGCGTTTCTCCCCGGGAAGGGCACGATTGACGTGCTCAACACGATGCCTTTGCCCGACGCCAAAAAATATCTGGAAACCGACAACGATTCCTTCGGCAACAACAGTTTCAAACTCGGCGGCGCAATCCTGCTTCCTTATCCCAATCGTATTCGCGGCACGCTCTCGCAGGACGGCACGACGCTGCAGACCACCATCGACGGGCAGCAAGTCACGCTTCCCGCAAATTGGCACGGCAAAAATCCCAATGCTGAAGTTCACGCCATGCACGGTCTGATCTTTTCCTCCGACTTCAAAGACGTGAAGCATGAAAACGGCCCCAAGGAATCCACCGTCTCCGCCGTCCTTCACGCCGGGAATTTTGGTGGCCACTGGCTCTCCGATACCGACGTCTACGTGCAGATGACTCTGAAAAACGACGCCGTTGATATCGCCGTCACCGCCAAAAACGTCGGCAAAGAGCCTCTCCCCATGGCTATCGGCGCTCATCCGTACTTCGAATTTCCCAGCGGCGATCGCGCTCAGGCCAGAATTCAGGTTCCGGCCGAAAAGCGCGTTCTCGTCGATAATTACGACAACGTCTTTCCCACCGGCCAGATCGAACCGGTCAAAGGCACGCCGTACGATTTCTCCGCGCCAGGTGGAAAGCCTCTCGGCTCTCTTTTCCTCGACGAATGCTTCACGGACCTGCAGCGCAACCCCGATGGCAGCGTGGTTGTGGACGTTACCGATCCCGCCGCGAAGTATGGTGTGCGCGTTATGGCGCTCTCTCCGGAGATCAAAGCGATCCAGGTGTACGCGCCGCCCGATAAGAGCTTCGTCGCGGTCGAGCCGCAATTCAATCTGTCCGACCCCTACAACAAGAAAATCTGGGGCAATACGGAAACCGGCATAGTCACACTAGCGCCCGGCAAATCCGTCTCCTGGCACATCCGCCTGGAGCTTTTTACCCCAAGTAAATAGACGACGCTTTGCCTCAAGTAATTTAGAGACGTCAAAATGCCCATGACAGCGCCCTGGGCAAAGGTTTTGTGAATCGCGCGAACGCGCGATTCATCCTGAGGTCCGACAGTGTCGGACCGAAGGGTAGCGGCCGCCTTTAGGCGGGCGCCGTTGACGTTGAATTTGTACCGGCGCACTTTAGTGCGCCATCTGCAGGCCGGCAATCGCTCGCGCCGTTCAGCAACGCGGCCGCACCGCTAAGATGGAGCGATTTTTTCGATTGACGCGAAACGACTCGGCGGGTCATCCCACTTGCCCTGACAAACGAAGGAGCGCAGCAAGGGATCTGTTTTTCGTAAGAGTGAATCGCGATCGCGTTCGTTCAATCGTTTACGCGTGCGCTGGCACGCCTACTGCTGTTGCGGCTGCTGCGGCCTCTCCATCATCGCCGCGGCTTCCGGATGCGCCGCCTTCAATTCATTCAATTGCTCGTGCCCGTCATCATCCAACGCCGGACGCACCCGCACATCCACTGACAATCTCTGCCCCGCGTGTCCCTTATAAACTCCGCGCACCGGCGCCACGTCTCCATAATCCCGCCCATACGCCACGCGCACGTGCCGCAATCCCACCGGCCCGCCTAACGTCGGATCGAACGCAATCCATCCGGACGCGGGCAAATAAACCTCAGCCCAAGCGTGCGTAGCCTGCCCGCCGATCACTTCCTCCTGCTCCTGTCGTTCTCCCGGCAAAGCCGTTTTTCCCGGCACCAAATATCCTGAAACGTAACGTGCCGGCACTCCGCGCATCCGCGCCACGCCCAACAATAAATGCGCGAAGTCTTGGCAAACTCCCGCGCGCAGCGCCAGCGGATCCTCGATCGAAGAATGTACGTGCGTGGCCCCCTTAACGTACCGGAATTCCTCGTGAATCAAATTCGAGGCCGCGCTGACGAATCCCACCACCGTTCCCCCGCTCAGCCGTTCCGCGGCTTGCTTCACCTCGCCCAGCCCCGGCAAATGCGGCACGTACCCGCTCGGCGCCACGAAATCGAAATATTCCTCGCTGATTTCCTCGCGGTGCAAATCGAAAGCGCTCAGCGCCATCAAGTCCGCGCCAACCGGCGCAGCCTCGTGCGTCAACACCACCGCCTCGGTTTCCACGTTCAATCGCCGGTGCTCCGGCAAAATGCTGAATTGATGCACCCAGTTGCCCAGTCCGTCGCGATGCGCCGTCACGCGCGACGTGGGTGTTGTCACCAGCCGGAACGAAATGCAGCTTTGCCGCTCGTCTTGGATCGGCCGCAGCCGCACTTCGTTGTAGCTCTCGGATACCGGACCGTCGTAGTGAAATTCCGTGGTGTGCCGCAGATGAAAACGATTCATGCCACCACCGCGTAGTAAAAATATGTCCGCGCGATATCCTCGCCCACCGCCCCGCACATCCGCAGAAGCTCGTTCAAATAATTGTGCAAGCCTTCTTTGAAAATCTCGTCAATCTTGTCGTAACGCAGCCGCTCCAGCACTTTGCCCGTCAGCCGTTCCGCTTCATTCGCGTACGAGCCCGCCACGGTGTGGCTCACGGCCCGCAATCCCGCCTGCACTTCGCCGATGCTGAATCGAATCGAGCGCGGATGCAGCGCGTGCAAGATCATCATCTCCGCCACTTTCTGCGGCTCGATCGCCGAATGATATTGCCGGTGATATGCCTCGTAAGCCCCCACCGACTTCAGCACCGCCATCCACTGATGATTGTCCTGCGTGCCGATCGTCGGCGGTGATTCCAAAAGATTGTGATACTGCACGTCCACCAGGCGCGCCGTCATCTCCGCGCGCTCCAGAGACCATCCGATGCGCAAAAAGTCCCAGCCGGCGTCGTGCGGCAGCGTCGCATCCGTCACTCCATGAAAACGGTGCGCGCCAAATTTGATCTTGTCGCAAAAGCGATGCGGCCCCGCCGCAATCTCGTCCTCGGGATTGAACCGGCTCGCCGCGAAGTACAGCCCGTTGATGTCTTCCCACATCTCGCGCGAAATCTGGTCGCGAATCGTTCGCGCGTTTTCCCGCGCTTTCGCCACGCACTGCACAATCGAACTGGGATTTTCCGGATGAAACGCCAGGAACTCGAACACGTTCTCCGCGTTCGCTTCGTTGTAAAGCTGCCGGAAGCGCTGCTCTTCTCCCGCCATCACGATCAATGGGTCCCAGCGCAATCGGTACGGCTGGTGCGACTGTTCCAGGATCATGTGGTAATTCACGTCCAGCAACCGCGCCGTATCCTCGGCCCTTTCAATATAGCGGGCTAGCCAGAAGAGCGACTCCGCGATCCGCGAAAGCATCCTATTTTTCCCCGCAGAGAACCCAAGTGTCCTTGCTTCCGCCGCCCTGCGATGAATTCACCACCAGTGAACCGCGCTGCAGTGCCACGCGCGTCAATCCGCCCGGCACAATCGTCACCTTCTCGCCGTCATACAAACAATACGGCCGCAAATCCACGTGCCGCCCCTCCACGGATTCCCGCTCCGTATCATAAGAAGGCACCCGCGACAGCGGCACTACCGGCTGCGCAATATAATTTCGGCAATCCGCCTGGATCCGCTTGCGGAATTCCTGAATCCGTCCAATTTCCGCCGCCGGCCCGATCAACATCCCATATCCGCCGGATTCGCCCACCGTCTTCACCACCAATTCCGGCAAATGCTCCAGCACGAAATTCAAATCCTCCGGCCGCGAACAAAGGTAGGTATCCACGCTCCGCAAAATCGGCTCTTCGCCCAAATAATATCGAATGAACGTCGGCACATACGCGTAGATGGCCTTGTCGTCCGCCACTCCGTTTCCCACCGCATTCGCCAGCGCCACATTCCCCGCGCGATACGCTCCCATCAATCCCGGCACCGCCAGCAGCGAATCCGGCCGGAACGCCAGCGAATCCAGAAATTCGTCGTCCACCCGCCGGTAGATCACGTCCACGCGCTTCAATCCGTAAATCGTCTTCATGTAGACGATCCCGCCGTCCACAATCAAATCGCGGCCCTCCACCAATTCAATTCCCATCTGCTGCGCCAGAAAACTATGCTCGAAATAAGCGCTGTTGTGGATTCCCGGCGTCAACAGCACGATCTGCGCCTCGTCGCTTTCTCCGCGCGGCGAAAGGCTCCGCAAAATCTTGCACAGCTCCGCCGGATAATGATTCACCGGCAAGACCTCGTAATCCTGAAACGCATCGGGAAAAGTCCGCGTCATCACCAGGCGATTTTCCAGCACGTAGGAAATCCCGCTCGGCGTGCGCACGTTATCCTCAAGGACGCAATAGTCGCCGCTCTTCGAATCTCGCACCAGATCAATTCCGCAAATGTGCGTGTAAATTCCGCGCGGCACCTCCACGCCGATCATTTCCCGGCAAAAATGCGCGGACGAATACACCAGCGATCGCGGAATCTGCTTGTCCTTGAAAATGCACTGCTTTCCGTACACGTCGCGCAAAAATAAATTCAGCGCCACCACCCGCTGCGTCAATCCGCGATCAATGCGCTGCCATTCCGAATTCGGCAAAATGCGGGGAATTAAATCGAAGGGAAGTAATCGTTCTGTTCCTTGCCCATCGTTATAAACCGTGAACGTAATTCCTTGCAGCAAAAACGAAAGATCCGCCAGTTTGCGCCGCTCTTCGAATTGTCCCGGCGCCATCAGCGCTAGTTTTTCGAATAGCTTGCTGTAGTGCGGCCGCGCTACTCCGTGGCAGTCGAACATCTCATCGTAAAAACCGCCAGGATCGTATCCTTCGAAGAGACCTCGCCGCAGCGTGCGCGCCGTGCTGGCAGACATGCTCGCACTCTATCAGTCCGCCTCCGCCGCTCCCCCACTAAAAGATTCTATCGGCGTCATAAAGATTTCTATCCCCACGCCAACACTTATGCATTCCATCAGCTTTCTGAATTGTACTGTTCGCCCTTCCGTCGGTTATCTATTAACATGCGCTCTTCTCCGCCAAAGCCCGAAGTGGACCACGATGCCTGCGGTGTAGGCTTCATCGCCCAACTCGGCAGCCAAGGTTCCCGCGATGTCGTCGAACGCGCCCTCATCGCTCTCGCGCGCCTTTCCCATCGCGGTGGTGTGGACGCCGACGGCCTCAGCGGCGATGGCGCCGGCCTGCTCGTGCCCATCCCGAAAGATTTCATCCGCCAGCGCGCTCGCGACCTGAAAATCGAGTTGCCGAGCAGGTTCGGCCTCGGCATGGTTTTCATTCCACCCGGCCAGGAACTCCCCGCGTGTTCGGCCATCGAATCCGCTGCCGCAAGGTCCGGGTTGCGCTGTCTCGGCTGGCGCGTCGTGCCCACTTCTCCTGAGCTTCTCGGCCCTTCCGCGCTCGGCTCGATGCCCGTAATTCGCCAATGTTTTTTCGAATCCGAAGATCCGGCCGCCGATCTCGAACGCCAGCTCTACCTGATGCGCAAACGCGTCGAATCCCGCGCGATCCCCGGCCTGTATTTCTGCTCGCTCTCTTCGCGCGTCCTCGTCTATAAAGGTCTGCTCACTCCCCTGCAGCTCCGCGCGTTCTATTCCGATCTCGCCGCGCCAGATTTCATCGCGCCCTTCGCCATTTTTCATCAGCGCTACTCCACCAACACCAGCCCCTCCTGGCAACTCGCGCAACCATTCCGTTACGTCGCGCACAACGGCGAAATCAATACCATCAGCGCCAATCGCCGCTGGACCAGCGCGCGCGAAAGCACCATCCGCCGCGAATTCGGCGCCGACGATAGCTTCCGCGTCCTCGAAGAAGGCGTCAGCGACTCCGCCAGTTTCGACAACGTTCTCGAAGTTTTTCTGCGCCAGAATTACAACGTAGCCGCCGCGATGCTGCGCATGGTTCCTCCCGCGTGGGAATCCGATTCGCGCACTTTCGTCAAGCTGCGCACCTATCTCGAAAAAGCCGCGCGTCGCCAGGAACCCTGGGACGGTCCCGCCGCCCTCGTCTTCAGCGACGGCCAGATGGTCGGCGCAAAGCTAGACCGCAACGGCCTCCGCCCCATGCGTTACGTGCTCACCAGCGACGGCCTGCTCGTCGTCGGCTCCGAAGTCGGTCTCGCCGATCTGCGCGATAAACAAATCATCGAGCGCAATCGCCTCGGCCCCGGCGAAATCTTGCTCGTGGACTCTCTCGCCGGCGCAATTTTCCGCAACAACAACGAAGTCGCCGAGCTACTCGGCCCCGATGGCCTGCGCGACGGCCTCCCGCATCGGCAGATCCATCGCCTCAACGATGCCGCCGCCACAATCCCGCAATCGCAAGACGCCGTCACGCACCTCGCGCCCACTGCAACCGTTCCGCCCGCGTCCGAAATCGAGCCGCAAAAATTAGCCGCCGCAATGGGCTGGACCGAAGATCAATATCGCCTCCTCTTCCAGCCTCTCGGACGGGAAGGGAAGGAAGCCATCTGGAGCATGGGCGACGACGCGCCTCCCGCGTTCCTTTCCTCCGTCCGCCGCGGACTCTGGGATTACTGCAAGCAGCGTTTCGCGCAGGTTACCAACCCGCCGATCGATCCGCTGCGCGAAGTCCACGTCATGTCCCTCAACGTCTACCTCGACGCAAAAATCACCGCCGAATCTCCCGTCCTCGACGCAGGGCAAATGGCGATCCTCGAAAATGAAGACGAAGCCACCACGCTGTGGAGCGCAGCCGCCAGCCCCCGTTTGGTCCCGCGCAAAGTGGGCCCGGCAGTTCAACGAATTGATTTCACTTTCGACGCCGCAAATGGCGTCGAAGCCGCCGAAGCCGCGTTCGATCGCATCCGCGACGATATCGCGGTCGCGGTCAAAAAGAATCCGTCGCTGATCGTCATCACCGACCGCCGCACCAGCCAAAATCGCGCCGCGCTCCCACCCTTGCTCGCTCTTTCCGCCGCCTGGAAAGAAATGGTCACGCAAGGCGCGCACAATACTCCGCTCGTCGTCGAATCCGGCCAAATCATCGAAACTCATCACATCGCCCTGCTCATCGCCGCCGGAGCCAGCGCCGTTTACCCCTATCTCGCGATGGAGCTTTCCGAAAATCTGCACGCAGGCGGCGCCGCGAAATATCGCATCGCCGTCGAAGCCGGCCTGCGCAAAGTCTTAGCGCGTATGGGCATTTCCACCGTCGCCAGCTACCGCAATAGCCATCTCTTCGAAACCGTCGGCCTCGACGATGAACTCTGCGCCGAATTTTTCGAAGACGCTTCCTCCAGCGTCGGCGGCAAGACCCTGCAAAATATCCTGAAAGAGACAATCGCAGCCCACACCCGCGCATTCGCAGCCGCCACGCCCGCCACTGCCATGCAAGACGCCGGCCTCTACCGTTTTCGCCACGCTGGCGAGCGCCACAACACCTCGCCCGATCTCGTCCGCCGTATGCACAGCTACATCAAATCGCCCACGCCCGAAAATTACGCCGCATTCGTCGAACTAGCCGATACCCGCGAGCCCGTCGCCATCCGTGACCATCTCGAATTCGCATCAGCCACTCCGATCCCGCTCGACGAAGTCGAGCCAGCCTCCGCAATCCTAAGCCGTTTCTGCGCGCAGGCGATGTCTCTCGGCGCGCTCAGCCCCGAAGCGCATCGCACTCTAGCCATCGCCATGAATCGCTTAGGCGCGCGCAGCAATACCGGCGAAGGCGGCGAAGATCCCAGTCTCTATCGCTTCGATCCCGAAGCCGCCAATCGCGTCAAACAAGTAGCTTCCGCGCGCTTCGGTGTCACCGCCGAATATCTCTGCCGCGCCGACGAACTAGAAATCAAAATGGCGCAAGGTTCCAAACCCGGCGAAGGCGGCCAGCTTCCAGCAATAAAAGTAAACGCCTACATCGCGCGCCTGCGCCACGCCGTCCCCGGCATGTCGCTGATCTCTCCGCCGCCGCATCACGACATCTACAGCATCGAAGATCTCGCGCAATTAATTTACGACCTGCGCGCCGTGAATCCCGCCGCCCGCATAGGAGTAAAGCTCGTCTCCGGCGCAGGAGTCGGCATCATCGCCGCAGGCGTCGCCAAAGCCGGAGCCGACGTCATCACCATCGCCGGTTTCGATGGCGGCACCGGCGCCTCGCCGCTCACTTCGATCAAAAATACTGGCCTGCCCTGGGAAATTGGCCTCCGCGACGCGCACGCCGCGCTCCTCCGCGCCGGTTTCCGCGACCGCGTCCGCCTCCGCACCGATGGCGGCTTCAAATTCGGCCGCGACGTCCTCATCGCCGCGCTTCTCGGCGCCGACGAATTCGGCTTCGGCACCGCTACTCTTCTCGCCATCGGCTGCGTCATGGCGCGCCAGTGCCACTTGAACACCTGCCCCGTCGGCATCGCCACGCAGGACGAAAAACTCCGCGCGCGTTTCACCGGCAATCCCGAAATGGTGATGTCGTATTTCCAGGGAGTCGCCGCCGAAGTCCGCGAACGCATGGCCGCTCTCGGTGTTCGCTCGCTCAGCGCCATCATCGGCAACGCTTCAAAATTGCGCCCGCGCGACGGATGGGCCGAACGCTCGCTCGGCCCGCTGCTCAAGCCCATTAAAGCCGTGGCCACGCAGCTTCATCCCCATCGCCCCGCGGTCAGCGCGCCCATCGAAATCGAGCTGCCCGAAAGCGCCATGGACATTCGCCGCAAACTCGTCGGCGGCGTGGATCGTCACAAGCCCGCGCCGCTCCAGCAATTTCTGCCCATCTGCAACGCCGACCGCAGCGTCGGCGCGCATCTCAGCGGCTACATTCTCCGCCGCACCAATTTCGACGGCCTCGCCGGCAAAACCGTCCAATGCGAATTTCGCGGCTCCGCCGGCCAAAGCTTCGGCGCGTTCCTGATCCCCGGCCTTCGCTTCAAACTTTTCGGCGACGCCAACGATTACGTCGGCAAAAGCCTAAGCGGCGGCACCATAGCAATCGGTGCCGGAGCCGCAGCCGCGCAGCGCGGCGACGTCCTCGCGGGCAACACGGTCCTCTACGGCGCGACTAGCGGAAAACTTTTCATCGCCGGGCGAGTAGGCGAACGCTTCGCCGTCCGCAATAGCGGCGCCTTGGCGGTAGTCGAAGGCGTAGGCCACCACGGCTGCGAATACATGACCGCTGGCGTAGTAATAATCCTGGGCCCAGCAGGAATGAATCTAGGTTCCGGAATGACCGGCGGCCTAACCTACATCCTCCGCGACGCCCTGCACGAAGAAAATTACAATCACGAATTCGTAAGACCCGCCGAAATCGGCGAATCAGCTGAAAAAGAAAAAGAGGAATCGTACGCGCGAGAATTCACTGTAGAGAATCAAACGAGGGAATCCGTGCAAGGCAACGAAGACGAATGGCTGCGCCACATCCTCCGCGAACATTTCCACCTAACTAACAGCCCCCGCGCCCGCCGCCTGCTGGAATCCGCGCTGCCTCTGCCGCTGGTCCGCCTGCAACCAGTCCATCTCCCCTGCACAATCGCCGAAACCTGGGCCCCATTCCTCCAACGCCGCGAAGCCCCGGAATCGCAAACCGCAAACGAACAACTGCGCGTCGCGAGCCCCCTGCCCCTGGAAGCCATAGGCCAAACCGGCGAATCCGCCTGCTGATCGAATTTTGCAAGTTGTCCCTTTGCATCGAAAAATGCCGCTTCGATCCGTGATTTGTGGCGCGCGGTTGTGGCGTTAGATTTTTGGCATTTGAATAACGCATTTTTGTGTCGATTAGAACGGGGTGCGATCGTTTGTTTTGAGAGGTTTACGGCGATTTCTAATACCTGCCATTGTCGATTAGAAACGATGTTGCTGGCGACTTGCGGCGGGCGATTTGCGTCTGCGATTCGGCGTTCGTGGCATTCGGAAACCTGTAAAAAATGACGATTAGAAGGAGTGCCGATTGTTTGTTTTCTACGAGATATAGCGTTTTCTAATCGCGAGGTGTGACGATTAGAACGGCAGTGACGAGTGATCAGTGATGAGTGGCGAGTGGAGGCGGGAGCGGGAATGTAACATTGTAGTTCGGATGTTACATGGGGTTTTGGGGCGGCCAGTTGGTGAGTGGCGCAACAACTGAGGGGCGCGGGGCGGTTTTTGGGTAGAGTTTTCCCTGGGGGTGGGAGTGGTCTGCCCGTCGCCGTTGTGGCGGAGTGCATGTGGCGTCCTCAGTGGGCTGGTAAAGTGGCCCGATTCTATTTTATCACATTTACTGTATGATTACCAGTCCCAAAATGGGAAAGGCAGAGGGCTGGTCCGTTGCAGGCGAGGCGGAAGGGGTTACCGCCCGGCAGTGATCATCGCTCATAGCTCGAAGCGGACAGAATAGTGTGTCGTTTGGTGTACCGGAGATTGATCTTACGGCGTCGGCGAAGGCTCCGCCGAGATGTAGCATCTTATTGGCCGCAACATCAACTCGTTCAGACTTAGAATCGGAACACAAGCCCGGTTCCGAATCGGAAATTGTCTTGGCGTGCGTTGCGAAAATAGGTCGGCAGATAGTCGAATTCTGCGAGCTTCCACGAAATCTTACCCTCGACATTCATCACTACGCCGCCGCCGATTTCTGTTGCAAATGCCGTGTCGCTCGAAGATTTCTGCGATAAGTGAGCTCCGCCCATCATGATGTGCGCGAATGGAGAATACCGGTGCTTCGGGATCGATATTTCGGGTCCGAAGAGAATTGTTCGCGCCGAAGTTCCGGTTCCGTAACCGGCATCGAATTCACCAGCCAGTCCGAACCAATTCGTCCACTTGTATTGTCCGGACAGATTGACGCCGGCCATGTTGACGGAGGGTGCCGTTGCGAAATGTACGAGGTTACTTCCGATCGACAACTCGATTTTGGGGTTGATTAACCCAGGCTCCTGACCGCTGGCTTGAGTCATGGACACCAAAAACAGAACGATCAACAGACACCCATGGCGCATGTTAAGACCCCCTATCGCAATGTTTGAAGATTGTCGGCCTGCGAATCAGGTTCGTGTTGCGACGACGACCGCGAGAGCCACGACGATTGCCGCGAACATCACTACTACTGCCCAGACTTCCCGAGGAATTTTGATCGTCAGCCCATCTGCTTTGACTTTATTCAAGTAGCGCATTTCGAAGCTTCCTCACAGCCAAGATTGGGAAGAGGCAGCCCGCACTTAAGGTCGCAAACTGCCCCCAACCAGATTCAGAACGAATTCGGAATTTTCGATTTTGACTTTTGGATTGACCGTCTGTTACACCTCCTGTGCCGACTCAGAGCTACTGCCCGCTGGGCCGCGGTCTACTGAGATTGCGCGGTAGCCTTCGACTCAACTAGCGCCGAGCTTTGAACGGCGTCCGGCGAATTCGGCTCGTGATATCGCGTCAGGTATGGCATGAGAGGCGTGACCTCAAATGGCATTTTCTCCCGCGATGACAGCAGAGGGACTTGCTTGGCATTAAGGAATTCAATGCTGTCATCCCATGAGTTCATCTTGATTCGCCCACCGACAGGCAGAGCTGTGATCTGTTCGAGTTTGCCTGGCTCCAGCGCGGGGCCGTTACTGCCCAACGCGGATTTGAGGTAGATGCTGTTTCCGAGCCTCGGGCCGATCAAGTTGGACAGCGCCTTCGCTTCTGCGTTTAGTTGCTCCAGGAAAAGAGCGGCCTTGTCCAAATTATTTTTGTAGGGAGAATTGTTCAGGAATTCGATGGCTCGTGCATTGGCCGCTTCTATGTCGGCCGACTTCTCTTTGAATGAGTAACGGCGCAACGCTTCGAGCGGGGCGACCCTCGCGAAATCACTGAAAGCGTATTGGTCCACGAGCGGGTTGGGGGACATGGCATCAGCTATGCCCTGCGCGAGCACAGCCGCCAGCGTCGGCTCGTCGGGCAGCACGTCCAGCAAGCCCCTGCTAACCACGATCATGTGACCGACCGTAAATAACTCGAAGGTGCCAACGGTGGCGACCCGGCAGTGCAGATCCACCCCGAGGTCGTCGAGATGGTTCGTGACTTCGAGGTTGTTTACGACCGTGTCCAGCACCTTATCGACCGGGCCCGCTGGCGCGAGTAGCCCGGCACGCTCCATTCCCTGTATGACGTTCTCCTCGGCTTGGCTATCCCATTGCCGCTTTGATTCGACTGCCGAGCGATCGTGTCCTTCCGTTTCGTCTTGAATCGCGGTGGGGGAATCAATCTCCATCGAGGTGAATTCGCTTCCCCGGTGTTCGCTGGTGAGGTTGTATCCCCACAAGCGAGTCTCGGCCTTAAATCGGATATGGCTGCCGAACAGATACTTCAGATTGACTTCTTGACTGTAGATGTAGGACGGCAGCCACATTCCGGGCTGTACGTTCGCTCGCCAACTGTCGAAGTGGCTGTTCAGATCGTGCTTCATATAGACCGTTTCAATTGGGGAGTACGCCCCGTTGAATCGGACCACGGTGTAATCTTGGTCTTCGGCCCAAATGCGCCCTCGGAAGCGGCCTTTGCCAGACTTCGGTAGTGGCGTCACATCGAAAACGACGCAGCGCACAGCCCCAAGGAATTCACGGCCAACGTAGTCGAAGTGATAATGCTCGCGATCAAATTTGTGTGGGTCGATGTAGATCATCTTGAGAAAGCCGGTTGCGTTGTAACGGCCGGCCATGAACCCTTTCATCGGCTCGCCACTGTCGGGAAACATGGAATCGTCCTCGACGCCCTTGGAGAGATATGCCTGTCCAAGAAAGATCGAGTCATGCCGCGGAACGGTCCCCGAGTCCTTGTCCAGACGCACTTCTTGGAGATAGGTCTCGACGATAGGCGAAAAGCGACGAATCGTCCCGACCTCGATTTGTTCCTGCGCGATGACGCGGTCGATGACTTGTTCGACAGTTCCTTGCGCGGTCGTTGATGCTGCCTGCGTTGTCGCAGGAGTGGACACCGGCCGGCTTGATTGTGCTCCGACCGTCCACGCCATCATTGTTCCGAGCAAACTCAGTACGGACACTTGCAGCGTTCTACGCATTTTCTTATCCTCCCGATCCTTTTTCGTTCAAGAAGCCAATTCGAAAACTATGTGGACGACGGCCGACGAATCGACGGCCTGCCCGTCCTTCTGAGCCGGATTAAACTTGATCTGTCGAGCGGCGTTCTGTGCGGACTCATCGAGGCCATATCCCAAACCTCTCAGCACGCGTAGCACTTGGACTTCGCCGGATGCAGTAAAGACAACTTGCAAAATCACCTCGCCCTCGACCTTCCTGGCGCGTCCTTCTGTCGTGTACAGGGGCTTAGGCTTGCCCGTGATGTGAACAGGGGTCATCACTGGGTTCTGTTTGCGATCGTTGGGCTTTGGCGCGCTGGTTGTTACGGCATCGTCCGCAAACCCAGCCCGAAGCACCCCGAGATGACGTCCCGTGCCGCCCCTGACGCCACCTGGGACACCTTCCGAGAAGCTGGTACTCATGACGCCGCCGCGCCCCTGGGCTAGGCCGACGTTGGGATCACCGTCAACCGCGCCGTCATGTCCGGCGAATATTCCTGTTTGAACGCCTTCGTGCGGTTTCTTGAGCGTAGGGATGCTCAGGTTCGGCGTCGGCAACGGTGCGGGCGCAACGATTTCTGTTGCGACATCAGAGAAATCCGGGATCGCGGGGGCTTTTCGAGCACTCCTGACAGGCTTCGCCACCGGCCCCACTGGTATCGGAACTGCAACCCTGGTAGTCGGCCAAGGCTCCTCAAGAGCTGGCGGTAGTTCCGGGACGACGTTGTGACGTCGCACTGGCATCGGATGGCTACGTTCCGGTTTCCAATGCGCGACGGCTTCAGGCTCAGCGAGGGCGGTCACAAGGTACTGTCGAACCGGAGCAAATTTTTCAGGGAACAGAATGGGTATGGCGACGACAAAAGCGGTGATGACGACTTGCAGGCCGAGACTTGCCATCATCAAACGCCATCTTGACGGCGGGTCCGGGAGGAGAACTTTGTTTGCAGCGGCGGGTTCGCTCTTCGACTCGCGCATGAATCTCCCACACAAACTTCGCGACCCATTCGAAGCTGGGGATGGACCTCTCGTGAGGTCGTTTCTTCTTTTACCGGCGAGAACATCGTCGTTTTCATTGGTTACTCCAAAGTAATTTCATTCAGCGGATACTTGCGATGCATTTGAAACGCCACTCTGATGAGGCGCATTAGATTGGACTTAGAAGTTTTTGTGCCGCGAAGACCCGTGGGGTGTCCCGATATGAATTCGTCGGCCAAAAAAGCGGTTCAAAGTGGGAATAATGTACCGGGATAATCGGGAGGGCGTATGACTCCGGTACAAGCGGCTCTACTTCATAGAGACGACAGTCTCTAATGTCACCAAGAATGTGTTTAAGAGTACTAGGAGCAGTATTTTCTATATGTACGCATAAGTATATATTCTTGTTGACGATCCAAGTGGAATGATTTACAAGAGTTCACCCTTCAATCTCCTACCCAGCCGGGAGTCAACACATGAAACTTCTGACGATTACCAGCCGTCGCTGCCTTTCAGTGGTTCGACACTGCCACCGCGTTCGATTTTGGCCACACCGCAATCCACCACACCACACAAGAAGAAGACAGTCAGTCCGCTCGCGTCTGCAGCATCCTGCCTTCGCAGTGCATTCGTAGCTCACGACAGTCGAATTTTCAGCAGCGGCACCCGCTTTCTGCGCGGCACGAAACGTGCTGGGGTGTCTGCGGGAGTCAACACGTGGTCAGGCATGTCTCAGCGGTGGAGCACATTCGGAGGATGCGGGGCGGCGCACAATCGCACTTGCTGCGTTGTTCTGACGGGGAATACTACGTGGTTAAATTTCAAGACAATCCACAGGGAACAAGGATCCTGGCAAATGAATTCCTCGGCTCGGCGCTCGCGACACAATTGGGCTTGCCATCGCCAGAGGTCGCCGTCGTTGAGGTGTCCGAAGAACTCATTCGATACTCCGAAGAAATGGTCGTCCAGCTGGGGCGTCGCCATGTGCCGTGTTCTCCGGGTTCGTGCTTCGGCTCCCGATATCCATCGGAGTTGGATCCCTTTGGGAGACCCGGTTTGCGGAGTGTTTATGATTTGATGCCCGAGGCTCTGCTACCTCGCATCGCGAATCTTGGCGATTTCGTCGGAATGCTGGTTTTCGACAAGTGGACGTGTAACTGCGATGGCCGACAGGTCATATACGCTGAAACCAATGGGGTTCATGAGTACAAGGCGCTGATGATTGATAACGGGTTCTGCTTCAATGCGAGTGAATGGAATTTTCCCGACTCGCCGCTGCGCGGAATCTACTGCCGGGATATTGTCTATCAATCCGTGCGAGGCATTGAAAGTTTTGAGCCGTGGCTTGGACGGCTTGCAAAGAATATCAACCGTTCCATACTTGAGCAGCTTGGGAACGAAATTCCTCCCGAGTGGTTTGGTAGCGACAAAGCGGCGATGGAGGGCCTGCTGGACCAACTGGAACGCCGACGCTATCGCGTCAGAGAACTTCTGTTGTCGGCCTGGCGTAACTGTCCGTTCAAATTTCCTAACTGGTCCTACCGATTGCCTAAGGTCGTGATTAACTTTCCGACCCGACCGCCTGAACGGCGAAGGGCGAAGGCCAAGGGCGCGTGATGCGGGTTTCCGCCCCGGGGTCCGCGGTACTCACCAATCATCCTCACCGCCGTTTGCGCATCCGTCAAACCAATGCGAGAATACCCACATGCGAAAAAAACTAAATAGAGCAGCATGCGCCTTAACGTTCGCCCTGGCGGCAGTAATGGTCCTGGCTGGCACCTCGGCAGCCCAAGACACTCCCGCTTCGAATTCATCACAGACCCCGGCGGCCCCGCAAACGGCTCCGGCAAAATCTTCCTCCGCGTCTACTTCGAAGACTCAGAGCACCACCAAGACCGGGACCGCCACTCACCACACCCCGGCGAAAGCCGCGGCTCCGCTGGTCCTGACCACCGATAAGCAAAAAGCCAGCTACGCGATCGGCATGAATGTCGGCTCCAGCATCCGCCGCCAGTCCGTGGACGTGGACCCCGACATCCTCGCGCGCGGCTTGAAAGACTCCCTTGCTGGGGGCAAGACCCTCCTGACCGACGACGAAGCCAAAGCCGCGCTTACCGCGGTCGCGACGGCAGCGCGCAAAGCGCAGGAAGAGAAGGCGCAGGTCGCCGGAGAGGCCAATAAGAAAGAAGGCGACGCCTTCCTTGCGGACAACAAAACGAAGCAGGGCGTGGTCACCTTGCCAAGCGGTCTGCAGTACAAAGTCTTGACTGAAGGCACGGGCCCCAAGCCCACCGCCGAGGACTCCGTCATCTGCAATTATCGCGGCACGCTGCTGAATGGCACCGAGTTCGATAGTTCCTACAAACACGGACAGCCCATCGAAATTCCCGTCGGGCGCGTGATCAAGGGCTGGTCGGAAGCGCTGCAATTGATGCCGGTCGGCTCCAAGTGGCAGCTTTTCATCCCGCCCGATTTGGCCTATGGTCCGCGCGGCGCCGGCAACGATATCGGCCCGGACGCCACCATCGTCTTCGAAGTGGAGCTGGTTTCGATCAAGTCGCAGATCAAACCAGGCATCGAACCGATTCCAGCCACGCCGCCCACACCGCAGAATTGATCATTTGGCGAACCTGACGCCCGGGGCCTAAAACCATTCGAGCCTTCAAGTTAGAGGCTCCGGGCTGCTCCAGCCTCGCACCTGTCCCCAAGGCCAGTATGCTTTTTCCGCCACGTCCCACATTCGACAGCGTTTAGCACTTTGGCACACCCTGTATACATTGGGGTTGAGTCGGCTCCCCATGCCATTTAAGTTACCCCTAGGCGCACTAGCAGTAACTGGAATGCAACTACAAAACTAGGCCTTGGGTGGTGTTATGGCTGTCTTGGGGGATACGTCTGCGACGCGTCTGCGTCGCAGTGCGAATGTTGTCTCGCGAGTCGTCGCCGACGAAGCGATTGTGGTGCCCATTCGTCGCGGCGTCGCCGATCTCAATTCTATTTATACCTTCAACGAATCCGGTACGTTCCTCTGGTCGCTCATAGAGAAGGGTTTGGATCCCGCTCAGTTGATCGCTCACCTTCAATCGCACTACGGCTTGTCCTGCGAACAGGCCACCGCGGACGCCGAAGCATTCCTGAAGGAGCTGAGCACGGAAGGATTAGTCGAGCCTGCCTGAACTCGGCACGCAATGATTGTCCAGCTTAGGCGCCTGGACACTTGGGATGAACGAAGCTACTTACAGTGCATTCAGTCTGGGCGTGCATCAGCGCACGTCCGGCAAACGCGTACCGATGGAAGTGTCCATCGAAGTCACCCGCCGTTGTCCGCTCGAATGCCGGCACTGCTACAACAATCTTCCGATGTCCGATAAGGCCGCGCGCCAATCGGAACTCACTCTGGAAGAGTACCGCCGCCTGCTCGATGAACTGGCCGCCGAAGGCTGCCTCTGGATCCTCTTCACCGGCGGCGAGATATTCGCCCGCGCGGACTTCCTGGATATCTACGCATACGCCAAATCAAAGGGGTTCCTCGTCACGCTCTTCACAAACGGCACGATGATCACCGAGCGCGTGGCTGACTTCCTGGTGGAATACCCTCCCTTCGCCATCGAGATCACCCTCTACGGCGCCACCTGCGAAACCTACGAAGCGCTAACCCAGATTCCGGGATCGTACGAACGCTGCATGCGCGGAATCCGCTTGCTGAAGGAACGCAATCTGCCGCTTAAGCTGAAGACCGTACCTACGACGGTCAACCGCCACGAAGTGTACGAAATGCAGCGCATGGCGGAAGAAGACTTCGGCGTGGACTTCAAGTTCGATCCACTGGTGAATCCGCGGATTGATTGTTCGCAAAGCCCGGTGGAAGTGCGGCTCACATCCGAAGATGCAGTTGCGCTCGACCTGCACGAGCCGCGACGCCGCAGCGAATATCTGAAACTAATGGACCGGGATTTGGCGCTGCCTGCCGACGCCTTTAAATCCGACAACGTGTACGTTTGCGGCGGCGGCCTCACCTCTTGCGCCATAGACCCCTGCGGCGAAATCAGCATCTGCGTTCTCTCGCACCAGGAAAGTTACAGCTGGCGCTCCGGAAACTTCCATGCAGGCTGGGATGGCTTCCTCGCGCGCGTCCGTAGCAAGAAGAAGACGCGCCAGAGCAAGTGCGATGCCTGCCGGATCAAGACTCTCTGCGGCATGTGCGCGGCGAACGGCGAACTGGAAAAGGGCGACGCCGAATCGCCCGTCGAGTTTTTGTGCGAAGTCGCGCACCTGCGCGCGATGGCGCTAGGTATAGACGTACCGGCGCACGGCGACTGTGAATGCTGCGCAGGCGGCGTCGCGCACGCGAAATTGCAGCGTTCGGCTGAACGCATTCGCAAGGGCGAGGTGGACGTCGGTTCTTGGACGCCGGTGCACCCTGCGTCCATGCTGCCGATTCTGCAGCAAAGTTCCGGCTGCGGCAGCGGTTGTGGCTCGTGCGGAGCGCAAAGATGAGCAGCGAATCACCCATGAGCGATCTGAAACCAGATCGCAAGCCCTACGAGGCTCCGAAGGTCGTGCGCGTCAGCTTGCGGCCCGATGAAGCAGTCCTGGGCCACTGCAAGACGCCATCGTCTGCAGGACCCGCGGCGCCGGGTTGCGGCGTCGCCGTTGGTGGTTGCATGTCCTTTGGATCATGACGCGCCGACTATGAATGTTCGACCAAGTTCCGAAAATTTTCGCGCCCTCGGCGCATCATTGCGCCTTGCAGCGCGCATCGGCGGCATATCGCTAGGAGTCACCTCGACCGCGGATGGTCCTCTTCTGGTAGCGGACGAGCAGTTGAGGGAATTTCTCGTTAGCGACGAAACGTGCGACCTGGAATTCGAAGTTGGCTTTGCCGGAGGGCTTGATTCGGCTCCCGGCGAACTGGTGTTTGATTCCGGCGGATTGTGGAAGCTATTTAGAAATTCCGAGGGCTATTGCTTTCGCTTCACCTCGGAGTTCATCGGCCTGCTGCCGTACAAGCAGGCTACGGTAGCGGCGGATTTCAAGACGGGGCGCATCGAGTTGTCGCGCGAATATTTCGCCGCCGACCAGCCCGTGAATCCGCTGGAGTATCCGCTGGACGAGCTTTTGTGGATTCATCGCCTGGCGATGGGCCAGGGGGTGGAAGTTCACGGCTGCGGAGTGATCGCGCCGGACGGGCGGGGCATGTTGCTGACGGGCCATTCAGGCACGGGCAAGAGCACTTCGGCGCGTTTGTGGTCAAAACATCTCGCGTCTCGCGTGCTGAGCGACGACCGCATCATTTTGCGCCAGGAAAACGGCCGCATTCAGATGTACGGCACGCCGTGGCACGGAGACGCTGGAATCGCCGAGGCCGCGCACTCTCCATTGGATGCGATTTTTGTGCTGCAGCACGGTAAAGCGAACGAGTTGCGCCCACTCGGCGTAGCGGAAAGCACAGCCGAATTGTTCGCACGCAGTTTCGTGCCACACCATTCGCCTGACGGGCTTTCGGCGGTTCTGAAATTTTTTCAAGCAGTGACGGCCAGTGTGCCGTCCTTCGGATTTTCCTTCGTACCGGATTTCACCGCGGTGGAGGCGGTTTGCCGTGCGGGAGCCTAAAACGCCCGGGAAGAGCAACTCCCAACAATTTGCGCTCGTGTGCGCGGCGACTCTGCAGCGAGGGTTGGCGATGCGTTTTCAGGCGTGTGGGCAAAGCATGCAGCCGAACGTGCGGCATGGAGACATCGTGGAGGTAGCGCCGATTTCGGCCGGTGAGCCCGGGCGCGGCGATATCGTGCTGGCGCGCGGCCGTGCAGGTTTCCGGCTGCATCGCGTCGTTGGCCGAGACGCAGAAACGGGCAAGGTTGTGACACGCGGCGACGCCGGAATGCAGAATGATGCCCCATCAGAAGTCGTGCTAGGAAAAGTGATCTCGATCGAACGCAACCAGCGCAAGATTTCGCTCGCCGCGCCGGGAACTAAGCTGCTGCACGCACTTCGCAGGCAGACTCGGCGAGTCCTGCTTGCGGCGGCACACCGCGGGCCACGTGCGCGGACTGTGGCAGCACCGTTCATATTTCTGATCCTCACACTATTCTTGTATGCGGCGCCGGTAGCCGCGCAGGCTGACCTGCAGACGACGGTGGATACGGCGGCGCCGACCACGGTCGCAGCCGGCGGACAGATCACGTACACGATCACAGTGATCAATAACGGTCCAAACGCCGCCACCACGCCTTCGGTAACAGACACGACCCCCGCGAATACCACCTTTGTCTCGATGACCATGACGGGCGGAACAGGCACGTGGAACTGCACGAATCCCGGCGTAGGCAACGCGGGTTTGACCACCTGCACCCGCGCCACAGACATGAACAACACCCGGACGGCCACATTTGCGTATGTGGTGCAAATCATTCCGGGAACCGCTGCAGGCACGACCATAACGAATTCGGCCACTATCAGCTCGACGACCACCGATCCTAATCCCGCGAACAATACGCTCGTTTCCAATGTCGTCACGGTGGCGCCCGCGCCTGACCTCTCTGTGACGGAGACAGCAGCACCCAATCCCGTAGCTACCGGCGCGAACATCACTTATACGGAAACGGCAACGAACAACAGCACCACGGCGGCCGCGTTCGGTGCGACGCTCACCCAAAACACAGCGCCGAACACTCTTTTTGAGTCGGTGACTCCCCCGACAGGCTGGACGTGCGGTACGACCCCCGCCGTTGGTGCCACAGGCGCGATCGTCTGCACCGCGAACGGGAGTTTCGCTGCCAACACGTCCGTAATGTTCACCGTTGTCGTCGAAGTAAGACCAGAAGCGGTAGGTGGATCAACTATCACAAACTCGGTGACCGTGAGTGAAACGGGAACCGATCCGAACCCCGGGAACAACACCGCAACGGCCTCAGTGCAGGTTACGGGCGCTGATCTTTCGATGACGCAAGTTGCTTCCGTGTCAGCTGTGGCGGCCGGTGGAACGATCACGTACACAGAAACGGTGACGAATAACGGCCCGAACGCCGCCGTGGGGGCGGTGCTCTACCAGCAGACTCCGCCAAACACAACTTTTTCTTCGATCACGCCTCCGGCTGGATGGACGTGCGGGACAGTCCCGGCGGCCGGCGCGACCGGCCAAGTGATTTGCACCGACGGCGCGAATCTGAACAGCGGCACGACGACGACGAATTTTACGTTCGTGGTAACGGTAAACGCTGCTACGGCGGCGGGCACGACGATCACCAACTCGGCGGATGTGACTTCGCAAACGACCGATCCCGTCGCTTCGAATAACGCGACCGCGACGTCGGTATTAGTGGAGGTGACCGGAGATTCCGATCTGGCTGTTTCCATGAGTGCGTCGCCGACGCCCGTATTTATATCCTCCGCTATCACGTACACGATTCAGGTGACGAATTTGGGATTGGCATCTGGCGCCGGCGTGACGCTCAAAGATACATTGCCTGCGACCCTGACAAATGCTTCGGCAACGACTACTGCCGGCAGCTGCGGAGCGCCGTCGGGCGGCGTGATTACGTGCAATCTCGGAACTGTGGCTTATCCGTTGACTACTCCAATAACAATCACGGTGACGGGTGCGAGCCCAGCGACCGCCACAACGATGACGAACGTGGCGAGTGTGTCGACCACCGGGACAGATCCGGTCGCCGGGAACAATTCGGTCACGGTGGTGACAGTGGCGCAACCCTTGGTCTGCGCGACGCCGGGCAAAGATGGCGCGGGTGGGACAATCACCGGCATCGTGAACGCTTACTATCCGCCCGCAAATACTGGCACAGTTGCGGCGGGTGCGACTTCCATTGTGTTAGGCGCTGTCGCAGCCAATGGAGCACACACCGCGATAGCGAGCGGGGACCTCCTGCTGGTTATCCAGATGCAAGGCGCCCAAATAAATTCGACGAACACGAGCTCGTACGGTAGCGGACTTCCAGGCGATCCGTCAGGATCCACCAGCCTAGGCAATTCTGGCGTATTTGAATTTGTGACCGCGACCAGCGCCGTGCCGGTTGGTGGTGGAACGCTGAACTTTGCGGGTACCGGCATCGGCGGCGGATTGTTGAACAGTTACACAAGCGCAGCCGCGTCGAGTACGAGCGTTCCGCCCCAAGGCATACAAACGTTTCAAGTAATTCGCGTGCCGCAGTACACCTCCGCGACTCTCAGCTCTGGGCTCACTGCGCTCGCCTGGAACGGAGCGACCGGAGGCGTCTTGGCTCTGGACGTTGCATCGCAGTTGACGCTGGGTGGCACCGTCGCTACAGATGGGCTCGGGTTCAGGGGCGGCGCAGGCATAGACGTCACCGGATCAACCACTGGAGCGAACACCGATACTATGACGCTTTCGCCGGCAACCTTGCCCGCTCTGCCACCGGGCGCCAACAGCGGCGCCGATGGATCGAAGGGCGAAGGTATTGCCGGCACTCCGCACTGGATTGCACCGCCGCTGAGCACGATCGTGCACACGACAACCGCGACGAGCACTGGACAGACATACGCTGAGGGACTTCCACTCGGCAGCTACGCGCGTGGCGCGCCGGGGAACGCGGGAGGCGGCGCTACGGACGCGAACCCAGCTGCCAACAACCAGAACGACGGTGGGGGAGGCGGGGCCAACGGCGGCGCTGGAGGCCAGGGAGGATTTGCCTGGAGTAGCGCCGGCATTACCGGCGGTTTTGGTGGCGCGCTATTTCCGGCAACGACGAGCGCGCTCATCATGGGCGGCGGGGGAGGAGCGGGCACCAGCAACGACGGCGCGTACTGGGATCCCAGCACGGATACGGGCAATGCCGATTGCGGCACGAGTTGCACCGGCATCTACAGCAGCGGAGCCCCGGGCGGAGGGATCGTTATCGTGCGCACTGGCTCGGTTGTCGGAACGGGTACGCTGACCGCGAACGGCCAGACTTCTCTCGATCAGGAAAACGACGGCACCGGCGGTGGAGGCGGGGGCGGCACGATTCTTCTGTTTGCAAACAGCGGAGGACTTGGTGGGGTGACGGTAAGTGCAGCCGGCGGAAATGGTGGCAATACTTGGCCGGAGCAGACCCCCGGCACAACCTTCCCCGGCAACCGTCACGGGCCTGGAGGAGGTGGTGGAGGAGGCGTGGTTTTCGCTTCGGCAGCGCCGGGAAGCGTGAACGTTAGCGGCGGGTCGCCGGGCGCTTCCACGCTGGCAAACGATCCTTATGGCGCGACGACCGGACAAACTGGCCTTTCGACAACTGGATTTTCCATAACGGAAACGCCCGGCACGCAATCGGGCGCGTATTGCGCGGGTGCCGATTTGGCGGTTACGAATGCTGGTAGTCCCAATCCGGTAATTCCGGGAAACAGTATCACCTACACGCAGACTGTAACCAATAACGGTCCACTGGATGCGATCAACGCATCTTTCAGCGAAGCAGTCCCCGGCAACACGACATTCCAATCGCTTGCCGTGGCTACGGGATGGACCTGCACCACGCCCGCGATCGGAGGATCCGGGAATATCAGCTGCACGAATCCGGATGTGGCGAATGGAGCGATGGGAACTTTCACACTGGTTGTGACCGTGTCTCCGGTAACCCCGAGCGGCACGCAGATCACGGATACCGATTCGGTCACGTCCGGATCGAGCGATCCAAACCTGGCGAATAACACGGCGACCGTGGTCACGCTGGTGGCCGCGGCGAATACCGCGAACATCGTGGTGACCAATTCCGCCTCGCCGAATCCGGTGCAAGCGGGCAACAACATCACTTACATCGTTACGGTGACGAACGACGGGCCGTCCGCGACGACGACGATAACGTTTAACGATGCGATTCCCACGAACACGACATTCGTCTCGTTCGCGCAGACCGGAACGGCGTGGAGTTGCCCAAGTCCCGGCTCGGGCGGCAAAGTGACTTGCACGATCGCCGCGCTGGCGTCCGGCGCGACAACGACTTTCACGCTTGTCGTGAACGTAGCGTCCGCGACGGCCTCCGGTACGATTATTTCCGATACGGCCAGCACGTCCACTGCGACACCGGATTCGAATCCATCGAGCAACACCTCGACCGCGAACGTCACGGTGGCGGGTGCAGGGCAGTACGATCTGAGCGTGACCAAGACGGGAGCGCCGAATCCGGTTACGCCAGGAAACAACATCACCTACACACTGAAATTCGCGAACAACGGACCGAACTCCGCGACCAACGTGGTTTATTCGGACACGGTGCCGGCGAATACTACGTTCGTTTCACTGACGCTTCCTGCCGGCGCTACTTGCTCGACGCTTCCGGCCGTTGGTGGCACTGGAGCGATCAGTTGCTGCCCCGGGACGGGAGGAGTCTGTTCAGGCGCGGCATTTCCTGCAGGCGCGAACGCGCAGCTTTCGCTCGTGGTGAAAGTGAATTCCGGCACGGCATCGGGGACGACGATCACAAACACGGCGACGATAGCCCCAACAGCAAATGACGTGAATACGGCGAACAATACGTCCACCGCCACGACGATTGTGGCTTCGCCGTCGTCGGCGGACGTTGCAATCGTGAAAACTGCTTCACCCGAGCCGGTGGATCAGGGCGCAACACTCACCTACACGTTGCAAGTCACAAACAACGGACCTGCGGTGGCGCAAGGAGTTTCGGTTTCCGACCCGTTGCCGAGCGCCGTCTCGTTTGTTTCGGTGTCCACCACGCAGGGAACCTGCAGCCAGAGCGGTGGTACGGTCAGTTGCAGTTTGGGATCGTTGAGCGTGGGCGCCCTCGCGATCATCACGATCAATACCACGGCAGTCACTTTCAGCTCGTCATCGCTGGTAGCCAACACGGCTACCGTGGGCGCGACGACCAGCGATCCAAATCTCGCGAACAATGTCTCGTCTACGATCTCCACGATTCAAGCGCCCACCGCAGTGCAGCTATCTTCTTTGCAGGCTCACGCGATGACCGGTGGCGGAGTCCTACTGGAATGGCGCACGCGCGAAGAAATTCGCAATCTCGGCTTCCACATTTACCGCCAGGATGCGCAAGGACAACATCGCCTGGATCCTTCGTTGGTTGCGGGTGGCGCGCTCTTTTTGCGCGGCGCGCAGCCGGCGCATACGGCGAAGACGTATCAGTGGGTAGATCCCGATGGTGGGCCGGGATCGTCGTACGTGCTCGAAGATGTGGATCTGAGTGGCGCGCGGACCATGCACGGTCCGGTGAGCGCCGAGTCCACGATTTCGGAAACGGGGCCCGTCGCACAAGCTGTGCTGCTGAATCAGCTCGACCAAATCGCTCGCGAACGTCTGCTGGCTCGATGGCGACGCCGTGGCGGCCGAGTGACGCCGATTCCATCCGTGCTATTGCCGAGGCCAGTGCCGCCGCTGGGCCCGCACAATCCGGCGGCTCCGGCCGAAATGACGAGCGCTTATCTCGACGGGCTTCCTGCCGCGAAGATTTCCGTCAACACCGAAGGTTGGTATGTGGTCACGCGCGCGCAATTGCTCGCCGCGGGATTTGACCTCGGCGGCGACACTCGCACGCTGCAGCTTTTCGCGGAAGGCTTCGAGCAGCCGATTGCGATTATCGGGAAGCGGTCGGGGGCGTTCAGCGCTGCCGATTCCATCGAATTCTACGGTACTGGGATTGACACACCGTTCTCCGGCACGCGCGTTTATTGGCTGATCCACGGATCGCAGTTCGGAAAGCGAATTCCCGTATCGGGGCTGCAGGGTTCGGGCGCATCGGGGGCGCAGAGCTTTTTGTCGGCGGTCACGCTCGAACAGCGCACCACTTATTTCGCGGCACTGCTCAACGGGCCCAATACGGACAATTTCTTCGGCGCGTTGGTCAGTACGGAACCGGTGGACCAGGACCTCGTGGCCACTCATTACGACGCGACCTCGAGCATCACGGGACAAATATCCGTTACGCTGCAGGGAGTAACCAGCGGACAGCCGCACAGCGTGAGCGTCGCGGTGAATGGCTCGGCCGTCGGGGTCCTCAATTTCAGCGGCCAGGAAAATTACACCAGCACGTTCCCGGTGGAGCAGGGCATGGTCCACGAAGGAACGAACACCATTACGCTGACGGCTTTGAACGGCGAGAACGATACGAGCCTGGTGCAATCCATCACGCTGCAGTATCCGCACAGCTACACCGCGGATTCCGACTGGCTGCAGGCCACTGCTCCCGGCGGCGAGAATTTGAAGATCAATGGCTTTGCGAACTCGCAGATTCAGGTCTATGACATCACTGACCCGCTGAATATCGTTCAGCTTGGCGGGACTGTGGGCATGGATAACTCTGCGTGGGACATTACCGTCACGCGTGCCGGGTTCCACGGGCACGGCGCAACACACGTTGCTCGCGTTTTCGGCGGACCAGATATCCGCGCCCTCAGCGATTGCTTACCATCCGGCCAGCACTTTGCTCGAGCAGCAACAGGGCGCGGAATCCATTATCGTCACGCATCCGGACTTTCTGGCGAGTGCCGCGCCGTTGGTTAGCCTGCGCAAATCGCAGCGACAGGATGTGGCTCTTGTCACCGTCGACCAGCTTTTTGACGCTTTCAATTACGGTGAGCGCAGTCCGTTTGCTCTGCGCGCTTATCTCTACTATGCGGCGACCGAGTGGCGCGAAAAGCCGCAGTCGGTGTTGCTGTTGGGCGACGCGTCGTTCGATCCGCGCGGGTATTTAGGCTTGGGAGATTTCGATTTCGTGCCCACGCGGATTATCGAAACGGCTGCGTTCAAGACCGCGTCCGACGATTGGCTCACCGATTTCCAGGAAACCGGCTTCGCGACGATTCCTACGGGCCGCATTCCAGCGCGCACTCCTGACGAAGCCGCGCTGGTGGTCTCCAAGATCGTGAATTACGAGCAAGGCGGGTCGGCGGGCACTTGGACGCATCAAGCCCTGGTGGTAGCGGACCAAAACGTCGGCGTGGATTTTTCGAATGAAGCGCAGCTGGCGAACGCGCTTTTGCCGCCTTCGCTGGTGACCACCACAATTCTGGCGGACGGGCAGGCTCCGAACGTGGTTTCGCAGCAGATTGTGGACGCGGTGAATAACGGCGTCTTGCTGGTCAATTACACGGGACACGGCGCCGAGGAGCAATGGTCGTTCGCGGATTTGCTGGACGATACTTCGGCTGCGGCTTTGACGAACGGTGGGCGCCTGCCGGTGTTCTTGCTCATGGATTGCTTGAATGGATTCTTCCATGACGTGTACGCGACCAGCCTCTCGACTTCGTTGCTGATGGCTCCGAACGGCGGTGCGGTGGCCGTGTGGGCTTCCTCGGGATTCACGACCGCCCTTCCGCAGGCGACCATGGACCAGGCGCTCTTGCGCAATTTGGCGGCGAATCCCTCGCAGCCGCTCGGCCAAGCGATTTTGACAGCGAAGGCCAATATCACGGACCCAGACGTTCGCCGGACGTGGATACTATTTGGCGATCCGGCGATGGTCGTCGCGTTCCCAAATACTTCTGCCACGCACCACGCTCACTAGCCAACGCGCGGAGCGCGGCATCACAGCCCTCGCATCCTTCGTTTGTTCAACACCGCGCTTATAAAACCGCGCCAATATTTCAGCTCTAGAAATGGGAGAGTAATTCGCGCGCGTCCGGCATACAATCTGGCCAGACGAACTTATGCCAGACCTCGCAAAACGCGCCGCGGCAGCCGTCATTGGCTCTTTTGGTAGTCATCTACGCCTGTGACTACGGCTTGCTGCGATTCAAGATGGGGCGAAATAACGGCGCCGATGCGTTAGGAACCGTTACGTCTTACTACGGCACGGCGCTGAAAGACGGCAAGCTGGAGATTTTTACGGATCAACCTCAGACGGAAACCTGCGTTCACTCGCTTTTCCCGCACTCAGGCATGCGTCCTTGCTGGTATGCCAGTCGAAATAACGTGAAGACAATCGGATAGGCGCACCGCGTTGAGTGGTCAGCGGCGGCGTTTGCGCGGGCGGCGGATCGGGGTCTCGGCGTTCGCGGCAGTTTGCAATAATTGGAACAGCGCCTGCGCGTCCCGCGTCAGCGGACGATGGCGCGGGTAAATCACATCCAGATTGCGCCGCAAGGGTTCGACGTTAGCAATCTCGATGGCGACCAGCTTGCCCTGATGCAGTTCCTTCGTGACGGCAATCTGCGGAAGGAAACTCAGCCCCAGTTTGCGTTCCACCATTCGCTTGGCGGCTTCGATCGTTTCTACCTCCAGAACCGTATTCGGCAATTGGCCCGCGCGGCGAAACAATCCCTGGCTCAACGTCCAGTCGCTCGAACCGCGATCGAAAAAAATCAAGGGCATGGACTCGACATCTTCCAGTCGCACCCGGCGTTTGCGCGCGCCGGGATGATTGGGATGGCCGACGAGAATCAGAGGATCGTCGCGTAGCGTCATCGTCTCCACTTCCGGGTGATTCAGCGAGCGCGCGATGCCAATTTCCGCCTCGCCATCCAGGACCATCTTCAGCACCTGCAGGGAAGTGCCGGAGCGCAGGCTCACCATCACTTTCGGATTGGCGGCCTGGTAGTCCTTGATTACGTCCGGCAGAAAATAGGTGCAAATGGAAAGCGCGGCGGCGATACGCAGTGCGCTGCCAACGGAGGGCTGGAGTTCGTGGATTGCTTGGCGCGCTCGAGCCACATCGCGCAGAAGCTGCTCTGCGTGGGGCCGCAAGGCTTTGCCCGCTGGCGAAACAGAGAGGCCGCCGCGCACGCGGGAGAAGAGTTTCACGCCTAGCGAATCCTCCAGTGCCCGGACGCGCGCGCTAACGGCTGGCTGGCTCACGCGCAGAGCCGCGGCGGCTCGATGAAACCCGCCGTAAGTGACCACCGCAAGGAATGTTTCAATCTGGTCGATTTCCATGACGCGATTTCTCCAGCGCAGTGTTCGCGTCGCGCGCGGAAACCGGGCGGCTGCGCGCAAGTACTACCAGTCCTATACAAAAGTCCGTAGTTCTGCCTAGAACTGCCTGATAACAGTATTCTATCAAGATGATAATGACAATCAGTTTGACTGATTAAGTGTTCTGCCCCACACTCGCTCCAACAGCCCACGAATGCGGCGGGCTCCGGCCCGATTCCCAGCGCGAAATCTCTACGACAGGCGAGGTCAACCGAATGAGCAACAACAACGGCAATCATAATCATAGAAATCTCGAGCATTCCTGGAAGACCGACCTGAGGTGGGAAGGCGTCACGCGGCCCTATTCTGCAAACGACGTCGAGCAGTTGCGGGGTTCCGTACACATCGAGCACACACTCGCGCGAATGGGCGCCGAACGCCTTTGGCAATTGCTGCAAGACGATCTCTACGTTCCGGCGCTGGGCGCACTGACGGGGAATCAAGCCGTGCAGCAAGTGGCGGCTGGCCTGAAGGCGATTTACATGAGCGGGTGGCAAGTGGCGGCGGATGCAAACGATGCCGGACAAATGTATCCGGATCAAAGCTTGTATCCGGCGGACAGCGTTCCGAATGTGGTGCGCAAGATCAACCAGGCGCTGGCGCGGGCGGATCAAATTCATCATGCGGAAGGTAAGAACGGAATTCACTGGTTTGCGCCGATCATCGCCGATGCGGAAGCCGGCTTCGGCGGCAATCTGAACGCTTTTGAATTGATGAAGGCGATGATCGAAGCGGGCGCCGCGTGCGTGCACTTCGAGGATCAACTGTCTTCCGCGAAGAAGTGCGGCCACTTGGGCGGCAAAGTTCTGGTGTCCACCACCGAAGCGATCCAGAAGCTCGTTGCGGCGCGGCTGGCTGCCGATGTGATGGGCGTGCCGACGCTGATCATGGCGCGCACGGATGCCGATAGCGCGAACTTGCTCACGAGCGATATTGACCCGCGCGATCAGAAGTTCCTGACCGGCGAACGCACGAGCGAAGGATTTTTCAAGATTCGCGGCGGTCTGGATTCGGCCATTGCGCGCGGCTTGGCGTACGCGCCGTACTGCGATTTGCTCTGGTGCGAAACTTCCAAGCCGGATTTGGGCGAAGCGCGCCGGTTTGCCGAAGCGATTCACGCGAAATATCCGAACAAGATGCTGGCGTACAATTGCTCGCCTTCGTTCAATTGGAAAAAGAATCTGGACGACGCGACAATTGCGAAGTTCCAGGGCGAATTGGCGAAAATGGGCTACAAATTCCAGTTCATCACTTTGGCGGGCTTCCACGCGCTGAATTTGGCGATGTACGAACTGGCGCGGAATTACAAAGAGGCCGGCATGACGGCTTACTGCCGCTTGCAGGAAAAGGAATTCTCGAGCGAGAAACAGTTTGGTTATGACGCGGTGAAGCACCAGCGGTTCGTCGGCACCGGTTATTTTGACAGCGTGCAGCAGGTGATTACTGGTGGAGCGGCTTCGACTACCGCCCTGGCGGGATCCACGGAGACTGCGCAGTTCCACGAGGCGAAGAAGACGCATCAGCCGCGATTTGAGGCTAAGGAGATGCGGCAGGCTGCTTCGGCGGATTGATTTGCGTAGGTCTCAGTTAGATCAAAAGATTTAACACAGAGGGCATGGAGTAAAGGCGGAGTTCACGGAGAAAACAAGCGCGCTTCGCGATCTTGCGGACACATTCAAAGGGGCAGACGAAGAAGGGGCGGACTCATCGAGTCCGCAGCGCCCTTTTTCTTTTGTTTGGAGCAGAATTAATCGGCGTGGACTTTTTCTGCGCGGCCGATTATTTCCTCGATGTTTAGTCCCAGCCCTTTGGCCACGCCCGTCCCGTACGCGGGATCGGCCTTATAGAAGTGCTGGATCTGCAGTTCCTGGATGTGGCGCGGTACAGCGCCGAGGCTGCCGACGATGTTGCTGATGAGGCGGTCCTTGGCGTCCTTGGGCATCAGGCGGAACAGATTTCCCGGCTGCGAGTAGTAATCAGAATCGAGCCGGTGATTGTGGCGGTCCACCGTGCCGGCAACTTCCTTGGGACGCTCGCGGAATTTCGGATCCTCGGTCGGTCCATTGAAGCTGTTCGGCTCGTAGTTCGGTTGCGCGCCGTGGTTTCCATCGAAACGCATCGCGCCGTCGCGATTGTAGGTGTGGAACGGGCACTGCGGCTTGTTCACCGGAAGGGAATCGTAGTTCACGCCCAAGCGGTAGCGGTGCGCGTCAGGATACGAAATCAGGCGGGCCTGCAACATCTTGTCCGGCGAAAAGCCCATGCCCGGCACGACGTTGCGCGGCTCGAAAGCGGCCTGCTCGACTTCCGCGAAATAATTTTCGGGGTTGCGATCGAGAACCAGCTCGCCGACTTCGTGCAGCGGATAATCCTTGTGCGGCCACACTTTGGTGAGGTCGAACGGATTGATGTGATACGTGTCGGCGTCTTTTTCCGGCATGATTTGTACGGAGACCCGCCACTTCGGGAAATCGCCCTTGGCGATCGCATCGAAAAGATCGCGCTGTGCGTAGTCGGGGTCAATGCCGCGCTGTGCGCTGGCGTCCGGGCCCGTAAAGTTTTTGATGCCCTGCTTGGTTTTGAAATGCCACTTCACGTAGAAGAGTTCGTTTTTGGCGTTGATCAGGCTGAAAGTGTGGCTGCTGAAACCATCCATGTGGCGATAGCCGTCGGGCGTGCCGCGATCGGAAAAGAGAATCGTGACTTGGTGCAGCGATTCCGGCGAGAGCGACCAGAAATCCCACATCATGGTCGGTGACTTCAAGTTGGTTTGCGGATCGCGCTTCTGCGTGTGAATGAAATCGCCGAACTTCAGCGGATCGCGAATGAAGAAGACGGGCGTGTTGTTGCCGGTCATATCCCAATTGCCTTCTTCGGTGTAGAACTTCAGCGCAAAGCCGCGCGGGTCGCGTTCGGTATCGGCGGAGCCTTTTTCGCCGCCGACGGTCGAGAAGCGGATGAAGGTTGGCGTCTTCTTGCCGACGGCGGAGAAAAGCTTCGCGGTGGTGTATTTCGTGATTTCCGCGTTGGTGCAGACGAAGTGGCCATGAGCGCCGGAACCTTTGGCGTGCACAACGCGTTCGGGAATGCGCTCGCGGTTGAAATGCGCCATTTTTTCGAAAAGCAGAAAATCTTCAAAGACGACGGGGCCGCGCGGCCCAACCGTCAGCGAATTTTGGTTGTCGCCCACCGGACGTCCGGCGTCGGTGGTCATTACGTCATGCTTCGGTTTTTTCTCGTCCATGCCTGTCTCCTTAGGGATCGGGCGATACGGCTGCCCGAAAGCGAAGGGTAGCGCGCGGTATGATAGGAGAAATACTTTATTCGTCTCTGACCGATAGGTAGAATCTATAAGAGCGGCATGCCGAGCTTGTCGCAGGAGACAGCAAGCAATGGAAGTACACCAACTGAGATATTTTTGCGCAGTAGCCAAGGCGGGTAATTTCACGCGCGCGGCCGCGCAAGAGCACGTGGCGCAGCCTTCGCTTTCGCAGCAGATACAGAAAATCGAGCAGGAACTGGGCGCGAAGCTTTTTGACCGGCTAGGACGCGGAGTGCGTCTGACAGCTTTTGGGCAGGCGTTCCTGCCGCGGGCGCAGGCGATTTTGCGCGAACTGGGCGAAGCGACATCGGAAATCCAGCAGATGGCAGGATCGGAATCGGGGACGATCGTATTCGGCTCGATTCCGACCATTGCGCCTTATTTTTTGCCGCGGCGCGTTTCGCGTTTCCTGAAACAATTTCCGCAAGTGCGTTTGGAAATGGTGGAGGAAATCACTCCGGTGCTGCTGGCGCGTCTGCAGGAAGGCACGATGGACATGGCGCTGGTGGCTCTGCCGATCGCGGGCGCGGAATTCGTGTGCAAGGAAATCCTGAAGGAGCGGATGTACCTGGTGGTGCCCAAGGAGCACCGGCTGGCGCGGGAAAAATCTACGCCGTTGAAAGAGGCGGAGGCGGATCCGTTTTTATTGCTGAAGGAAGGGCACTGTTTCCGCGAGTCGGTGGTGTCCGCGTGCCAGAGGTCGCGCACGAAATTAAACGTGGTGTTCGAGACGGGGCAATTTTCTTCGATTCTGGCGATGGTGTCTGCGGGAATGGGAATTTCGGTGGTGCCGGAAATGGCCGTGGAACCGGTGAAGGGTTGCCGGTTCGTTCCGTTGGCTGACGATGCTGCGTACCGGAGAATTGGAGTGATCTGGATGCGGAATCATTTTCAGACGCGCGCCGAGATGGAATTGCTGGACCATCTGAATGACGCGCGGAACGGAGCGGCGGTCCGAAGCTGAATCCGCTGCTGCCCTTTCTTAGCCGCGCGACGCCGCCACGATTTTGGCGGTGGTAATCGCCTGTCCCACGTGGCGCTGGGTGTGGTCGGCGATGTGGACTAGCAGGCCGGCGACGGTTGTGGGCAATTGTTTTTTGCCGACGGAGCGGGGTTCATCCAAGCGAGCAGGGTCGATTTGCGCGATGCGCGTCGCACATTCGGCTAGCGACTTTTCAAGCTCTGCGAATAGCTCATTTCTGGTTCCTTTCGCCGCAAGTTCGTTTTTCGAGCGCGGCGAGTTGTTCGTCGTTGAGACTTTTCCCTTCGGCATAGGTCAGCAGGCGATCCACGCTGCGCGCGATGTGGCGGATGTGGAACGCTATCGGCGCGATTCCCGCCGGCCGCGCGTTCAATTCTTCGCCGCTCAGATGACCGCACCAGCGCGTCAGGTCTTCCTTGGCTAGTTCCAGGGCGTGCAGCACGGCTCTCGGTACTGGGGAAATGTTCGTCAACGCGCCACGCAGCCACGGCTCGGGTTGTGTGGATTCATTCATCGTTTGAGTCTCCACACCGTACGCTACATGAAATCCGGCGTTGGTCAAATGGCGGCGGGCATCGGAATCGAATCAGTGGCGGCGAAGAGGTCAGAGTGCGGGGGCAGAAATTCGCGCGATCGCACGCATCAGGGAGTCCTGGCGGAGGTTTTTGCTTCGGGAGCTTTTGCGTTGGGAGCCGTTGCGCCAACAACCTTCGTGTCGGCAGTTTTGCTGTCGGGTGCCTTGGTGGCCTGGGCGGTCGTGCCGGTGAGCGCATCGGGTTTCACCACATATTGAACGATCAACGAGACGCGGCGGTTTGCCGGATCGAGCGGCGCGTCGGGCTTCCGCAGCTGCTGGTCGGCGAAGCCGCGGACCTGGCTCACTCGTGATTCTCCCAGGCCGTTTTCCTGCATCATTCTGCGCGCCGCATTGGCGCGGTCCGCGGAGAGCTCCCAATTGCTGTAGTTGCTGTTCGGCGCGTAGGCCTGCGCGTCCGTGTGGCCTTCCACCGCGATTTTATTCGGGAGTTTTCCAGTTCTTGCGCGAGCAGGATCAAAAGACTTTGTCCATCGGTGTTGAGTTTCGCGCTTCCCGGCTCGTAGAAGGTTCCACTGGCGGATTCGGTGAGCTCGATTCGCAGGCCTTCGTTGGTCACCGTCATGTCAATGTGATTTTTGAGCTTGTCAAAGTTGGGGACCTCGCGAATGGCCTTCTGCAACTCCTCCTTCAATTGCGCCATGTTGTCTTGGCTGACGATAAAGTTGTCGCCAGAGCCCAGCATATCGCTGCCGACTTTCTTTGAGGTTCCAGTGGGATCCTTGAAATATCCGCCCACTGCTTCCTGTACCTGTTTGCTGCTATTGAGCAGCCACAGGACGATAAAAAGCGCCATCATAGCCGTCACAAAATCGGCATAGGCCACTTTCCACGCGCCACCATGGTGGCCGCCGTGCGCGCCTTTCTTCTTGATGACGATGATGGGAGCTTTGGTAGTCACGAGTAAATCAGCATTCCCTCGCAAGTGTTACGCTGCAGCGGCTGCCGGAGCGTCAGACTTATCTTTGATGAATTTTTCCGCAACTTGAAAGCTGGGACGAACGTGGCCGGGAATCGCGCGGCGCCCGATTTCCACCGCCATGGTGGGCGCTGTCCCTTTCATAAAAGCGACGATCATTACTCGGAGGACTTGATAGTAGGCGTGCTCATCCTCGGCGCCCTTTGCCATGCTGGCAGCTACCGGGCCGACCAGCCCGTAACACAGCAAAATTCCCAGAAACGTGCCGACCAATGCGGCGGCAACTTTCTTGCCGATCTCTTCCGGCGGGCCGCCGAGAGAGCCCATGGTGATGACCACGCCCAATACTGCCGCCACGATGCCGAGGCCGGGGAGGGAGTCCGCCACGGAGGAGAGCGCTCCGATGGGCAGCGTGGCCTCGTGATGGTGAACTTCCATATCGTTCTCGATCATCTGGTCAGCGTCGAAGGGCTCGATGCCGCCGCTGGAGGCCATGCGGATGGAATCGCAAACGAACGCTAGCGCGTGATGATCTTTTATAAATTTTGGATACTTCGAGAAAATAGGGCTCTGATCGGGATTGTCGCTGTCCGTTTCCAGCGCCATTAATCCATCCCGCCGCGCGCGGCTGAAAAGTTCGAACATCATTTTCAGCGATTCGAGATATCTCTGCTTGTTGTATTTCGAGCCGCCAAAAGCGCCTGTGAGTCCGGAGATAATTTTCTTCAGGATGTGCAGGGGATTTGCGATCAGCAGGGTGCCGAGCGCAGCGCCGCCGATCGTTACGAGTTCGGCAGGCTGGATCAGTACCCTTAGATTGCCGTGTTCCATCAGGAACCCGCCAATCACCGCGCCGAATACCACCACGATTCCGATGATTATGAACATCGAACGCCAGTCCTCCCGCGGATTTCGCTATGCATTGACCGTCACGCGATTGCGGCCCCCATGGATGCTTTCGTTGAGCGATAGCTCGGCGCGCGCGATGATGGAATGCTCGGTGTCGGCGTGCCTCGCGGACGACGCGCCAAAGGACGCCGTCAACGAGATGCTGTCTCCCCACCATTTGAACTTGGTGTTGCGCACCATGCGCAGCAGCCGTTCGGCGACGTTTTTGACTTCCGTCGCGCTGCACTCGGAAAGAACGGTGAGAAATCTATTTTCCGAGCAGTGTCCAAGAAAATCCGTGGGCCGAATGCTGCTTTCGATGGTTTGCGCCTCCAGGCGGACGATCGCGGTGGCCGCAGACGCGCCGTAACTGGACCGAAATTGCGCGACGCCATCAATTTCAACCACGAGAATGCTGAAGGGAATGCGATGCTCCGCGAAAGTGGTCAGGCATTCGCGTATATGGGTTTCGATGTAGGCGCGGCTAAGGACACCCGTGGATTCGTCAAAACAGCCGTAGCCGGCGAGTTTATTGTGGCGGCGTTCCGAGTAGATTGCGCGGCGATCCTCGTCAAAGCTTTCCGCGGCGCCCGTGATTACGCCATCTCGGTCGCGCACGGGAACCGACCGCACACGCAGCGAGACCTGATGGCCGTCCTTGTGCCGGAGCGTCAGTGCCGTAATTACGGGACGGCCGTCGCGCAGTACGGCGCGCAGCGCGCCGCCAAGCTCGCAGACTCCACCTTTGTCCTCCTGCTCTTGCGGCGCGAAGAAATCCCGGCAAGAATGTCCCAGTACGTCCTGGCGCAGATACCCGGTAATTCTTTCCGCTCCCTCGTTCCAAAACTGAATTTTTTCGTTGCGATCCACCAGGTAGACGCCGCCCTGCATGCATTCGAGAACATTGCGGTATATCTCCGAATCGTCAAACAAGGACATGCGAGAACTCCCGTATGAATCATCGGTCAAAAGCAGGGCGAGATTAGGCGCGGATGCGCTGCGGTTTCGCGGCGTGCAGCGCGGAAAGGCGGAGCGAAGATCTGCGCCGATCTTGGGGCAAAATCTGAAGTTCACGCGACTGTAACAATCCGCTCATAATATGGTTTGTTCTTTAAACGTCATCCGGTGAAGCACTTGCCGAGCAGTCAGGAGAAACGACTCGATGGAGAAGCGGAATTTCTTGTTTGTTTCACTCACTGGACTCATCAGCGATATTGCCTGGCAAGTTTCGAAGGAGGGCCACGAAGTCCGTTACTACATTAATGACAAGAAAGAACGGGATATCGCGGATGGATTCGTCGCCAAGTGCAAAGATTGGGAAAAGGATTCGGACTGGGCGGACATTCTGATCTTCGACGACACGCTCGGGCAGGGGGAAAAAGCGCAAGCACTGCGAGCGGCCGGGAAGAAAGTGATCGGCGGCACTCCTTACTCCGATCGTCTGGAAGATGACCGCTCGTTCGGACAGGAAGAGCTGAAAAAAGCGGGAGTGAACATCATTCCGTATTTCGAGTTCGCGAATTTCGATGATGCCATTGACCACGTCACGCAAAATCCCGGCCGCTACGTGATCAAGCCGAGCTGCGAGGCGCAGAACGTGAAGCGGCGGCTATTCGTCGGCGAAGAAGACGATGGGCAGGACGTGATTTACATGCTGGAAGCGTATAAGAAAGCGCTCTCCGATGAGATCAAGGTTTTTCAATTGCAGCGCCGCGTGACGGGCGTGGAAGTCGCGGTGGGCGCATTTTTCAATGGCAAGAATTTCGTTTACCCCATCAATATCAATTTCGAGCACAAGAAGCTTTTCCCCGGCGAGAACGGTCCTCCCACCGGAGAAATGGGCACGACGATGTTCTGGAGCGAGCCGAATAATCTCTTTAACCAGACGCTGCTGAAGATGGAGAAGAAGCTGGCGGAGGAAGGCTACGTCGGATACATAGACTTGAACTGTATTGTGAACCACCACGGAATTTATCCACTGGAATTCACTTCACGGTTTGGCTATCCCACGATCAGTATTCAGCAAGCCGGGATGACTACTCCCATCGGGCAATTTTTCTGGGATTTGGCGAACGGAAACGACCCGAAGCTAAAGGTTCGCAGCGGCTTTCAGATTGGCGTGCGCATTGTGGTGCCGCCATTTCCGTTCGATGATGATGAAACCTTCGACTCGTTCTCGAAGAATGCGGTGATCGTCTTCAAAAAGCCTCCCACGGACGAAATGCACATCGAAGATGTGAAGCAGGTGAACGGCCAGTGGCTGGTGGCGGGAACGTCCGGCGTGATTCTGGTGGTCGTCGGCCTGGGACAGACCATGAAACAGGCGCAGACGCAGGTCTATTCGCGCATCAAAAACGTCCTGATCCCCAACATGTATTACCGCACGGACATCGGCGACCGCTGGGTGGAAGATAGCGACCGGTTGCACACCTGGGGATATTTACGTTAGGCCATCATGCGCATTGCAGTTTCAAGCTGGCCATCACATGCCCGCTGTGTTCCACCGAAAACGCGGAAGCAGCGGCCGCTATACAACCCCTTTCTGCGGGACATTCTTGTCAATCGTGACTCCGTGCGTTAGAGTACGCGCTTTCTTATTGTCAGTGGAGCGTACATGCCCGTAGTAGTGGAAGGTGAGAAACTCAAGGTATTGATTCGCCGCGCGGAGATTCAAAAGCGCGTGCGCGAAGTGGCACACCAGATCACCAAGGATTTCGCGGGCCAGCGGGTGCATCTGGTCGGCGTGCTGAAGGGCGCGTGCATTTTTCTTTCCGATTTGGTGCGCGAAATCAATCTGAACACTTCCATAGATTTCATCGCAGTATCCAGTTACGGCAAAAACAAGGAAAGCTCGGGGCAGGTACGCCTGATCAAGGATCTCGATAGCAGCATCGAAGGGCTCAATGTAATCGTGGTCGAGGATATTCTCGATACCGGTATTACGCTAACGTACCTGTTGCGCGTTCTCCAGCAGCGCAAACCGAAAACCTTGCGAATCGCGGCGCTGCTGGATAAGCCCTCGCGTAGAATTAAGGATGTGAAAGCGGATTACGTCGGCTTCAAAATTCCCAACGATTTTGTGGTGGGCTACGGCCTGGATTACGCCGAGCGTTACCGCAATCTGAAGGACGTCTGCGTTCTCACGCTTCCCACCGATTAACCATGGCTCTCACCGCATCCGAAATCGCACGATTGATTGACCACACGTTGCTGAAGCCCGAAGCGACGCGCGACGAAATCCGCAAACTTTGCGAAGAAGCGCTGAAATATGGGTTTGCCTCCGTCTGCGTGAATCCCTGGAACGTGCCGCAAGCTTCGGAATTGCTGCGGGGAAGCGCTGTGAAAGTCTGCACGGTGGTCGGATTTCCCTTGGGCGCGACGCTGCCGGAAGTGAAAGCTTTTGAGGCGCAGGAAGCACTGAAGCGCGGCGCGCAGGAAATAGATATGGTGATCAATATCGGCGCGCTGAAGTCCGGGCTGCTCGACGCGGCCGCAGATGATATTCGTGGAGTGGTGGAGACTGCTCACCGCGGCGGCGGAATCTGCAAGGTGATTTTGGAAACGGCGCTGCTCACGCGCGAAGAGAAGGTACAAGCTTCGCTCGCGGCAAAGAATGCCGGTGCGGATTTCGTGAAAACCTCCACCGGATTCAGTTCCGCGGGCGCCACACCCGAGGATGTGCGGCTCATCCGCGAGACGATCGGCGTGGGCACAGGGATTAAAGCCGCCGGCGGGGTGCGCACGCTCGAGGACTTGCTGAAAATGGTGGAGGCAGGCGCCACCCGGATCGGTGCGAGCGCCGGAGTGAAGATCGTCGAGCAGGCGCGATCTGGAACATCATCGGCAAGTTCTGCGGCGTCTGACAGCGGAAAGTATTGACGCGCCAAATATTTCCGGGCACTCGTCGCGAGGGCCTCTTTCCTGCCTGCTATAATGAATTGACCAGGCGCGTGCTGCGCGGCGCTGCTCGCGCATTCGGTGCGGGCGCCGATGCCGGCACTTCCTCGGCGGGGGCTGGGGCGCTGCACTCTTACTCACATGGACGCGGCAAAACTCAATTCGAAATTTGAGGTTCCGGCGGAGACGCTCGCGATCCTGGCGGAAATCAGCCAGGAGATCAACGCGTCGCTGAACTTGGATGAAGTGTTGCCCAACGCCGCGTCGCTGATCAAGCGCCTGATTGATTACGAAGTTTTCGCCGTGCTGCTGCCGGAGGAGGGCACGGACCAGATGTATTTCCGCTTTGCCATCGGGCATCGGCAGGAAGTGGTGGATCACTGGCGGATTCCAATGGGCGAGGGAATTATCGGCGCCGCGGCGGCCACGGGGCAGGCGATTCGCGTGGGCGATGTGCGCGGGGATTCCCGTTACCTTAACGCGCTGGACGGGGTGCGGTCGGAATTGGCGGTGCCGCTGATCGTGCGCGGGCGCGTGATCGGCGTGATGGACATCGAAAGCAGCCAGCTGGATTATTTCACGCCGGACCAGCAGAACATTTTGACGCTGGTGGCGTCTCGCATCGGCACCGCGATCGAAAACGCCAAACTCTACGAGCACGAACGCAATCAGGCCGAGACGCTGCTGCTGCTGAACGAAGTGAGCCGCGAAGCGAATTCGACGCTGTCAGTCGAAGAGGTGTTGCGACGCGCGGCGGAATTAACGAAGCGGCTCATCAACTACCAGATATTCAGCATTCTGCTCTACGACGAGACTGAAAATGTTTTTCGCCATCGCGTCACCGTGAAATTCGGCCAGCGCGTGCAGGAAAAGCACGCGGTTCCCGCGCATGAAGGCGTCGTGGGCGCAGCGGCCACGACGAAGCGTCCCGTGGTGGTGCCGGATGTGGCACTCGATCCGCGTTACCTGATGATCAATCCCGAGACGCGCTCCGAATTGGCCGTCCCCATGCTAAATAAGGATCGCGTGATCGGCGTGATGGACCTGGAGAGCCCGAAACTCAATTATTTCACGCCGGACCACGTGCAGGTGCTTTCGATTCTCGCCGCGCATCTGGCGGTTTCCATCGAGAACGCGCGTTTGTACGAACAAGTGGCGCGGGACGAAACGCGCATGGAGCGCGATCTGAGCGCTGCTCGCCGGATTCAGGGCGCGCTGCTGCCGCGCTTGCCAGGGCCGGAGTTTGGGCTGGACATCGCGGCGCGCGTCGTGTCTTCGCGCGAACTAAGCGGCGACCTTTACGATTTTTTGCGTTATGGCCCGCAGGAATTAGGCGTTGCGATGGGTGACGTCAGCGGGAAGGGCAGCGCCGCGGCCCTCTATGGCGCCGTCGCGATTGGCACGTTGCGCAGCCTGGGGCCGCAGAAGCTTCGGCCGGCGGAAATGCTGCGGGCGATCAATGGATTTCTCGGCGAGCGCCGCATCGAAGGCCGCTTTATGACTCTATGTTTCGCCACCTGGCATCGCGGACGGCATAAATTGCGCGTCGCCAATGCCGGACAGGAGGAGCCGTTTCTTTATCACGCGGGGCGTTGCGAACAAATTCCACTTGCAGGCTTCCCGCTGGGAATGTTTGAGGATGCCACCTACGACCAGCGTAGCTACATTCTGGACGCGGGAGACGTGGTGGTGTTTCACTCCGACGGAATCGCCGACACGCAGAATGCGATTCTGGAATTTTTTGGCCATGCGCGGCTGGCGCAGATTATCGCGGCGACGCATCAACTCACCGCAGATGCAATTGCGGATCACATCCTCGAGGAAGTGGACGCATTTTCCGGCGGGCAGCACCCATTTGACGACCGGACGCTGGTGGTGCTCAAGGTAAAATAGTAGTTGGGTCTGAAGCGAATCAGCCTACCGCAGAGACGCAGAGTGCGCAGAGAAACCCTCACCCGCCGCGTTCGAGACGCCATGCTAGATTCGCTTTGTTGCGTGATAGCACTTCGCCCAGCTTCTAATATCCGTTCGCGGCTGCGACGGGCCGCTTCTGCCGGTTTGGGTGCAAGAAATCAATCACTGAGTCATTGAACATTTTGGGCTGGTCCACGAAGGTCATGTGGCCGCTCTTCGGCAAGATCACTATTTCCGAGCCGGCGATTTTTTCGTGCATTTCCTGCGAGAGCGACGGGTCGCACTCATCGTGATCGCCCGCCATAATCAGCGTCGGCACATGGATGGTATGCAACTGGTCCACGTACTCCACAGATTTTAGATTGCCGTCAATCACGAACTCGCCGTCGGAGCCCCACATTTCGCGGTACAGGTCCCAGGCTGTGTTTCCCGCCGCGATCGGGTCGTAATTCGGGTCCGGATGATTCTGGTAGAGATACGGAAAATATCCCTCGCCCCAGGCCGCAATCATGTAATCGTCGGTGTAGCGATTCTTCTGATAAGCCTTGCCGTGGCCGAAGAGCCCTTCTTTTTCTTCGCGGTCAATCCGCTCGCGCAGTTCCGCCGGCATCTTTTCTTTCATCTTCACGAACACCTGGTTCATTTGCGAGGTGCTGGGAAACGTGCTGCACAAAATCAAATGCGTGAGATTGTTTTGATATTTCAGCGCGTAAGCTTGCGCCAGGACGCCGCCGTAGGAATGTCCCAGCAGAGTGATTTTCCCGAGCACTAAGCCCTGGCGCACGGCCTCCACGTCTTCGACCATGTTTTCGACTGTGTAGCCGGAGGGATCGTCGAGCTTTTGCGAGCGGCCGGAGCCGCGCTCGTCAATGAAGATCAGGCGGTTGTGGCGCGCGAGCGGCAGCAGGTAGGGCAGAAAATAATCGTGCGACGCGCCGGGCCCGCCGTGCACGATGACGATCGGAGCGCCGCGGCCAACGGTCATGTAATAAATCATCACGCCGCGGGCGTCGATGAAGCCTTCCTGGATCTGGTAATCAGCCACTCTCGCGATCGGCTTCGGCGTTTCTCCGGGCGCCGGAGCCTCCTGCGCGTCTTGCTCGGCAGGCGCCGCGGCGACCTGCGCCCGTAGCAACGTGGCGGCGCATGCGCACACCAAAACCATTAATCCAAGACGAAAGGATGCCTTCATCGGAGCCTCCTCGATTCCTGCTTGCTCGGTGTTACCGCTCTCCCCAGCGCAGTTTGCTGCGGAGAATTTCGTAATAGGTTTTACGCGGCGGGCGGACCACCTGGACTTTCGTCGCCGCCTTGGTGATGACCACGCGGTCCTGCGGCTGAAGCTGGAATCCGATTTGTCCGTCAATTGTCAGAAACACCGGCTCGCCCGTGGCGGGAAAACGCACTTCCACGCGCGCGGTATCTGGAATCACCAGCGGGCGATTCGTGAGCATGTGCGGGCAGATTGGCGTAATGACGAAGGCATCGATATCCGGATGGATGATCGGCCCGCCAGCCGCCAGCGAATAAGCCGTCGAACCCGTGGGCGTCGCGATAATCAAGCCATCGGCGCGATAGCGACCTACGTGGTGCCCGTCCACGTGCACATCGAGATCGAGCATGCGCGCGAGCGCGGCTTTATTGGCAACCGCATCGTTCAAGGCGGTCACACGCTCGGCCGGCTTGTTGCTGTGGATGATCTCAGCTTCCAGCATCATGCGCTCGCTGGTGTCGTGCTGCCCGGCGAGAATGGTTTCGAGCACGGGGTAAAGCTCGTCGAGCGTCACGCTGGTGAGGAATCCGAGACCGCCCAGGTTCGCGGCGAGGATCGGGATGTTGCGACCAGCCAGCGCGCGCGCCGCGGCCAATAGCGTGCCGTCGCCGCCAAGGACGATCAGCAAATCAACCTTTTCCACCAGCTCTTCGCGCGGCAGAGCAGGGCCGTTGGTGCCGACCATGGCCTGGGTTTGCTCGTCAATAAAGACGCCAATTTTGCGGTCGTGCAGCCAGCGCCGCAGTCCCGGGACGACGGCGGAGACCATTTCGGGGATCGGTTTGCAGATAATGCCGGCGGCGCGAATCATAGTTGGAGGCAGAATTCTACTCTAGACCCGCGTGCGGGCGTGGAGAAAAAACTCTTGGTTGCCTTCGGTGCCAGGGACGCGGCTGGGACTGATCCCAAGTAACTCCAGCGAACAAGCTGCCGCGGCGGACTGGACGCGATCGATGGCTTTCTGGTGGAGCGCGGCGTCACGGACGATGCCGCCTTTGCCGATTTCGCCCTTTTCGAGCTCGAACTGCGGCTTGATGAGAATCAGGAAATCGGCGCCAGGCGCCGCTACCGGTACCACAGCCGGCAACACTTTGGCGACAGAAATGAAGGACACGTCCATGGTAATCACGGCGGGCTGTTCGGGTACATCCTCCACGCGCAGATAGCGGGCATTGCGCTCGATGGACGTTACGCGGGTGTCCTGGCGCAATTTCCAATCGAGCTGGTCCGCCGAAACGTCCACGGCGAAAACTCGCAACGCTCCATTCTGCAGCAGACAATCGGTGAAGCCACCGGTGGAGCTGCCAACATCGAGGCAGATTTTGCCCAGCGGCGAGACTTGAAAATCTTCCAGAGCACCCTCCAGCTTCAGGCCGCCGCGGCCGACGTAGGGAAGCGCCTCGCCGATGATCTCGACGCGCGCGTCATTGGCGATTTGTGTGCCGGGCTTCTCCATTTTTTGGCCGTTCACCAGGACACAGCCGGCCAGCAAGATAGCTTGCGCGCGCTCGCGTGAGGGAGCTAGGCCGCGCTCGACGATGAGGACATCCAGCCGAGTTTTTCCGGGCTTACGGCTCGGGCGGTCGCCTTCAGGGGCGGCATCGGATGTGCGCTTCGCTTTCATGATTCGCGTGGACTCATCGCGGTTACCGCAAAAGCTTCAGCACAGAGTGCACAGAGGAAATTCAGAGGGCACGGAGAACTTCGCGCGGAACCACATGCCAATAGAGCCTACGCTTATGACCGGCGTGCGACTAGAAACTGCGCAAGCTGGCGCATGCGGATGCCGCGCTCTCCGTAAAAATCGAGTTCTTTCAGCGCCTTCGCTTCCAGGTCCGCGGCGATGTCGCGCGAAACTTCCAGGCCATGCAGCGCGGGATAGGTCGCTTTCTTCTGCGCCTGATCTTTACCCGCCGTCTTTCCGAGCGCCGCCGACGATTCCTCGACGTCGAGAATATCGTCCACCACTTGAAATGCCCAGCCGATGTTCTCGCCGAAGCTCAGCAAACGATTCACATCGGCGCGATCCGCCCCCGCTGCAATCGCCCCCGCCACGATCGAAGCGCGAATCAAAGCCGCCGTCTTCGCGCGATGAATGTATTCGAGCATGGCCTTGTCCGAAGGCTTGCCTTCCGCTTCCAGATCGGCGACCTGCCCGCCAATCATTCCGCGATCGGTGCCGGCGGCTTCTGCGATCATCGCTAGAAGCGCGAGGCGCCGCTGCGGCTCAACTGGCGCCATTGCCAGTGTTTGAAAAGCCAGAGTCAGCAAGGCATCGCCTGCCAGAATTGCGACGGCCTCGCCGAAGACTTTGTGATTTGTGGGTTTCCCTCGGCGCAGATCGTCATTATCAAGCGCGGGTAGATCATCGTGAATCAGCGAATAGGTGTGAATAAATTCCAGCGCGCAACCGACGTGCACTGGGCCAGTCTGTTCCGCCGAAAACATCCGGGCGGCTTCCATGCACAGGATAGGACGAATGCGCTTGCCGCCGGCAAAGACGCTGTACCGCATGGCGCGATGGATGGATGTGGGGAGCGCATGCTCCGGAGGCAAAACCTCCCGCAGAGCTGCTTCTACTTCGGTGCGGTCTTTTTCGAGAAAGTCGGGGACGGTCATTAGTGTCGTTAGGTTTCCCGGGAGAGGATGTAGCTGCGAACTACAGATGAAACGACGGCACTAACCATTTTCGTCTCCCGGGTCAAACGGCTCGGCCACAATCTTTCCGTCCGCCTTCTTCAACAGGATTTCCACCCGGCCCTCCGCTTCTTCCAGTTGCTTCTGGCATTCGCGCGAAAGCTTTACGCCTTCCTCGAACAGCTTCATGGCTTCGTCCAAGGACAAATCCGCGCTCTCGAGACGCTTTACCACTTCCTCGAGACGCGTGAGAGATTTTTCAAAATCTCCCTTCTTGGGAGGTTCCGCTGGGACAGCCGCTTTATTCGGTGCTGGACTCATTCTGCCTCAATTCATGTTGAATGCATGCGCTGATCTGGCGCATCGCTAGAAATCTTACGCTGATTCGCGTCCGTTGGGCCTGGGCGTTTCCGAATTCTATCGCGATGACCTCATTGCAGCAATGCCGCACTGCCGGACGTGTTGTCGCGCGCCGGAAGCAGCGTCAGGCTGTGCACGCGTACACGGGTTTCGGCGGCATCGCTGAACGGGGCCGCGATTCCGCGCCCCGCAAACCATCCCGGGAACTCGTCGCGATAGTACGGGCTGCCGTATTGTCCGGATTCGCCAGTGGGGACCTCCATCAGCGACTGGTCGAAATTCGAAAGGTCGGCGACGAAGCGCAGCGCGGGACCGTGGCCCACGCCCATGGCGCGGACCGTGTCCACGGTTCCGAATTGCGCATACGGTCCGATGCTCAAGAAACCGTGCAGCGGGCCCGAACGCCCGAGCGGATGGACCATGTCGAGCGGATGAAGGCGTCCCCAGGTCCAAGTAGCTGCGTCGCTGCTGCCGGTGCGCTTGGCGAGCGCGGCGACCGCTTCGTCGGCACTGGCCATCAACAATTCATCGTAGCTCGCGAAACCGCTTGGCAACCACGCTGCTGGGCGCTCGCGCAGCACGTTTTCCAGGAACACTTTGTCGCGCCACCAGATGTCGTTGTAAACGCTTTGCGGCTCCCAAAGCTCGTATTTTGTGATTTCATCCCCGAGGTATGGCGCGAGCAGATGGCGAAACAGCGTGTGGCGCGTGTATTCGATGAACGACGTTTCGACCGAGTCCGCCGTGGCGCGAGCTTCCCAACCTTGCAATTTCGCAATCAGGCGTTGAGTGCGGGGGTCGTGCGGCGGTTTCGCGTTTGCGGCTGTGACCAACTCTGCGGCGAGAAAGCGATTCGGCAGGCTCACGATGTCATTTTGAATGGCGTTGCAATCCGCCGGGGTCAATCCAGTGCGATTCGATAGAAGCTCATAGAGGCGAGCTGTGCGGTAAGGTCCCGCTTGGCGATCGGTCAGATAATATTTGTATCCCGGACCGACCGTGCGGGCATTCGCGGTCGCGATGACGCCCTCTGGAGGGTTCAACACGCGGGGCAGCTCTTCGAACGGAATGTAACCCTTCCATTCGAAGTCATCTGTATCGCCGGGGACCGGTAGCGCGCCATTGCCATTGGCACGAATCGGAATGCGGGCTGGAATTGTGAAACCGATGTTGCCGTCCACATCGGCGTAGATCGTATTTTGGCCGGGGCCTGCGATGTGGCGCGTGGTCTCGATGAAGTCATGCCAGTTCTGAGCTTCGCCGAGCAACGGAAAACCGAAATCAAGCCCGCCGGGCTCGAGCGCCGTCCAACGCAACGCGTAGGCGCGGCCGCCTTGTTCCGGTGGGTCACGATCCACGATCGGTCCGTGACGCGTGGCGATCACATCGAGGTCCACATCGGGTTTCGAGCGCACATGGATCGTTTCATGTCGCACGTCCGCCGTGAGCAATTTTCCGTTTGCGCGATAAAGCAAGGGATTGGCGGTCTCGAAAGTCTCAATGTAGAGATCCTCGACGTCCGCGTTGCTATTCGTGAATCCCCACGCGATGCGGTCGTTGTGTCCGATGATTACCAGCGGCGCGCCAGGTAGCGCGAAGCCTACGACGTTCAAACCCGGCGCCGTCAGATGGATTACGTACCACAACGCTGGAACGGAAAGTTGCAAGTGGGTGTCGTTCGCGAGCAGTGGCTTGCCGGACGCCGTGTGCGCGCCACTCACCACGAAATTGTTGCTGCCGATGATTTGGCGCGTCTGCTCGTCGAATTGCGCGAGAAACGTGCGGGCGGCGTCCCACTCGGCGGGAGCGAACGGGGGTTCATCGCCGATGGCCTGCGTGCTGCGCGCAGGCACGTCAGCGGCGGTCCGCGGATCAGGCTGCGACACGGGTGAACTGCTTGTCCAGATGAAATGATCGAGCGGTGAATCCTCGACGAATAAATCGCGCGCGCGATCCGGCCCCACCTTTGCGACGATCCACTGGCGATTCAGTTTTTCCTGCCACGTGGAAGTCAGCGTCCGATACATATACAGGCTGATTAAATACGTGTCGGCGGGTGTCCAGGGAGCCGGCTTATATCCGAGGATGCCAAATTCTATAGGGAGATTTTTTCCGCGCTGCGCGATATTTTCGTTCACGCCTCGTGCGTACGCTTCGAGTAAGCCGCGAATCTCGGGCGAAGCGTCGGCTGCGGCGCGCTCGGCGGCTTGCCGCATTCCTAGGGTACGGCTGTCTTCGTCGAATTTCAGCGCGACGCCGCCAAAAATCTCCGAGAGATCGCCGGCGGCCGCCCTGCGCAGCAAGTCCATCTGCCAGAGCCGGTCCTGAGCCATGACGTAACCCTGCGCGGTGACCGCGTCGTCGATCGAAGTTGGCGCGAATCCACGGCCGTCCCCATTGGTCGCGGTCAATCGTGACGGGCTGTGCGAGGCCGGCAATAACCACGCTGCCGTCGACCTGGGGCAGGGAACGGCGCACAATCCACCAACCGAGCAGCAATGCCACGCCGACGAGCAGCAACAAACCGGCGAAGAGATTTCGTAAAATGCGCGCAGCGCGGTTCATCATCATTCGTTATTTTCTTTGCGACGGCAGCCGCGCAGTGTAGCCCACGTGAACCTCTCTCGCAACGGCCTTCGCCCGGCAGCGAACGGATGGCTGCGGCAAATCGGCGCCTCATGCCAGCCGAAGGTGGGCTGCTGACTCTTGCCCTGAAGCAGCAAAAGAAGCAAAATTCGCCTATGCCTCATGAATACAGCACCTCCTACGTGCGGGACGCGGAGAAGATGTTTCGCTACTACAAGCACCTGGCTGAACGCGCCATCGCACAAGTGCCTGATGAAGCGCTCACGCGTTGTCTCGACGCGGAGTCAAATTCGATCGCGCTCATCGTCAAGCACATGGCCGGAAACATGCGCTCCCGCTGGATTGATTTTCTGACCAGCGACGGCGAGAAGCCGAATCGCCACCGCGACACGGAATTCGAAACGCCGCCGGACACGCGCGCCGAGCTGCACGCCATGTGGGAAGAAGGCTGGAAGTCCGTTTTTGACGCGCTGGCGCCGCTCACGGAAGCCGACCTGGGGCGTACTGTGCTGATCCGCAACGAGCCGCATTCCGTGATGCAAGCGATTCAGCGCCAAATTGCGCATTACTCCTACCACATCGGCCAGATTGTGTTCGTGGCGAAGCACTGCGCCAGCGAGCGTTGGGCGTCTCTGAGCGTTCCGCGAGGAAAATCCGCTGAGTTCACCGCACGCGTGCGTGAAAGTGCCGTGCCCAAGCCCTAGTCTGTGCTATGTCTTGGTGCGCGTGCGTTGAATCTCCGCCGTTCGCGGACATAGCACCAGAAAGCAAGGCTTCTTTCCCGTTGCGCCGCGCCTCTTGTTAGAATCAGCGATGATGTGTTCCTTAGCCCCCGTTTCATCACAACTTGCGTCGCGGGGAATGTATTTCTGCGTGGAGCTGCGCATTCGCGTCGCCAGTAAGGGCTTCGCGCCATGATCGCGCTGCAACTGTTCGCGGTACTCGCGCTCGTTGGTATCAACGCATTCTTCTCTGCGGCCGAGTTTTCTCTGGTGGCCGTGCGCCAGTCGCGCGTACGGCAATTGGTGGAAAAGGGCGACGCGCGCGCCAAGATTGTCGAACTGTTGCTCACCGATCTCAGCCGCGTTGTTTCGGGCGTCCAAGTGGGCATCACGCTGGCGAGCCTTTCGCTCGGGTATTTGGGCGAGGTGACGCTCTCCGGCATTCTGATCCCTCTAGTCCGGGAAATCCCGCGACCGTGGGCCGCGCTGATCGCGCACGGGGCAGCACTGGTGATCGCTTTCGGGCTGCTGACGGTGCTGCAGGTCGTCCTCGGTGAACTCGTTCCCAAGAGCCTCAGCCTGGCTCGCGCCGAACGAGTGGCATTGCTCGTCGCACGTCCTTTCCATTGGTTTCTGCACACCTTCCGCTGGGCGATTGATTTGTTGGATCACTTTGCCGAGAGAATCGTCCGCGCGCTGGGTGTGCTTTCGCCGCACAATCACACCCTGGTGCGTTCCACGGAAGAATTGCAGGTGATGATTCAGCAAGCGCGCGACCGCGGTCTGCTGCCCGCCGCCGAAGTGAAATTCATTCAAGCCGCGATGGAGCTGGGCCAAATTCAGGCGCGCGAAGTGATGGTCCCGCGCCCGGATGTGCACGCGCTGCCCGCACGCTCCAGCCTGGAAGAAGTGATGACCATGTTCGCCACTACGCAACGCTCGCGCATTCCTGTTTACGAAGGCACCCTCGACCACATCCTCGGCTTCGTCCACATCAAGGACATGATCTGGGTGCTGCTGGATCGCACGCGCCGCGCGGAAGAGAACCAGCCCTTGCCGGAGTTCAATTTGCGTGCGGTGTTGCGCGATGCGCTGATCGTTCCGGAAACCAAGCCCGTCAGCGAATTGCTTCTGGAATTTCGCGCGCGGCGAACCGGTCTCGCGATGATCGTGGACGAATTCGGCAGCATCCTCGGCCTTGCCACTCTCGAAGACATCCTCGAACAGATGGTCGGCGAGATTCATGATGAATTTGACGTGGTCGAGCGCCCGCTCACTTTGCCGGACGGTGGAATGATTTTCGACGCCGCCATTAAAATCCGCGAGCTGGAAGCCCGCTACAACATCGTGCTGCCCGAAGACCCTTCGTACGAAACCGTCGGTGGCTTCGTGCTCAATCGGCTTGGGTTCATTCCGCGTGGAGGTGAAAGTTTCGAAACCGACGGCTATCGTTTCACGGTGATGGAAATGGACCACCGCCGCGTTTCACGGCTGAAAATCAAGCCCCTGCGTGCGGCGAATGCGCCGGCATCTCCATCCGCGGTCGCGGAGGACGCACAGTCCGCAGCCGCACCGCAGCGTCAGGATCAGGACAATTCGCATCAACCGGAATCGGCAGGGGCGGAAGCAACGGCGTCCCAATCCGATCAATCGAAAAGCCGAGCACCGGCGCGACGTGCTGCGCGCAGTTCCTCTTCCGCAGGATCATCCTCGAAATGATCCGTTACATCTCACTGCGGCTGCTATTTGCGCTGCCTGCGCTCTGGCTGATCATCACCATGGTTTTTCTGCTGGCGCATATCGTTCCAGGCGATCCCGTGGCGCAAATGTTGGGCGAAGGCGCGCGCGCCGACGATTTGCAGCAGCTGCGCCACACGCTCGGGCTGGATGTGCCGATTCCCCTGCAATACGAGCGCTATCTGAAGGGCGTGCTGCACGGGAATCTTGGCGAGTCGTTCCGATTCCAGCAGCCGGTGACGAAAGTGATTCTGGAACACTATCCGGCGACGTTGGAATTGGCGGCCGTGGCGCTGGGCGTCTGCATACTGATTGGCATCCCCGCGGGCGTGCTGGCTGCGCACAAGCGCGGCGAAAATACCGACCACGCGGTGGGAGTGTTGACGCTCTTCGGCCTGTCGCTTCCGAACTTCGCGCTCGGTCCCGTGCTCATGCTTGTTTTTTCAGTGATCTTAGGTTGGCTGCCAGTCACCGGCCGTGGCGGAGTCTCTCATTTGGTGCTTCCCGCGTTCACGCTGGGCGCGGCGCTCGCGGCGATTCTCACGCGCATGGTGCGAACGTCCGTGATCGAGGAGCTTTCCGCGGACTATGTGCGCACCGCACGCGCCAAGGGCGTCTCCGAATCGGGCGTGCTCTTCCGTCACGCGCTGCGCAACGCGCTAATTCCGATTCTTACGATTCTGGGCCTGCAATTCGGCACGCTGCTGGCCGGAACGATCGTCACCGAAACCATTTTTTCCTGGCCGGGAATCGGCCACTTGACCGTACAAGCCATCAACGCGCGCGACTATCCCTTGCTGCAAGGCTGCATCCTGCTGATCGCGGTCTCTTACGTGATCGTCAATCTGCTCACGGACATGGTGTACGCGGTCGTAGATCCCAGGGTGCGCTTCGAATGAAGATCCTGGTGCAGGAAATTGCGCGCGAACTCCGGGAATTTCTGCGCCGTAGCACGCTGGGGCGCTGGGGATTCGGTCTTACGCTGTTTCTATTGATCGTTGCATTGGCGGCGCCGTGGCTCGCGCCCTACGATCCGGTGGCGCAAAATTTGCCGGCGCGCTTGGTCGCGCCGAGCGCCGCGCACTGGATGGGTACTGACGAACTCGGCCGCGACATCCTATCGCGGATCATTTTTGGCACGCGTGTCTCGATGCTGGTCAGCGTGAGCGTCGTCTTCGGCGCGGGAATCATCGGCCTTGCGATCGGCGCGGTGGCCGGCTATTTCGGCGGATGGTTCGACAACCTGGTCAACATTGTGCTGATCAACGCGTTTCTCTCGTTCCCGGGAATTTTGCTAGCGATTGCATTTGCCGCGTTCCTCGGCCCCGGCCTCGACAAAGTAATTCTGGCGCTCGTGGTAACCGGATGGGCCGGCTATGCACGCTTGGCGCGCGCGCAAGTGTTGCAAGCCAAGGAAATGGAATACGTGCTGGCGGCGCGCTCGCTTGGTGCATCGCACGCGCGCATCCTGAGCAGGCATCTGCTGCCGAATATCCTGCAGCCATTGCTGGTGCAGGGAACCATAGCGATGGCCGGAGCGATCCTTGCAGAATCCACGCTGAGTTTCCTAGGTGTGGGGGTTCTGGCGCCCATGCCGAGTTGGGGCGCCATGCTAAACGACGCGCGCGGCCACCTCTTCGACGCGCCGCACCTGGTGATCTTCCCGGCGCTGGCGGTAATGACGGCCGTGCTGGCGTTCAACCTTCTGGGTGACGCGTTGCGCGATTGGATGGATCCTCGCATGCGTTCGTATCTAATCGTTACGTCACTCGCCCGATAAGACACACGACCCTTCGGCGAACGACAATCGCCGCGAGAACTCGTGTAGAATGCGGCTTCTTCTGGATCACAACCTAAAGATTAGCTCAGCGCGCGAGTGCGTGCAGGCGTGATTTGACGCAATCCGTGCCGAATCTCTTCGTTCGAATTGGGCGAGGAGTAAAAAAAGGAGTGTACATGGATACAGGCAGCGCGCTCTTAGTTCTAGTGGGCATCGTCTGCTTCATCGTTTTGGCGATGATCCTGGGCTCGTTTTTTACCGTGGAGACGGCACAGGTCGCGATCGTGCAGCGGCTCGGGAAGTTTGCGCGCGTTGCCGGACCCGGCCTCAATTGGAAGACGCCGTTTATCGAAACGGTCGTCAAACGCATGAGCATGAAGGTCCAGCAGTTCGACGTGCAGGTCGAAACCAAGACGCAGGACAACGTATTCGTGCAAATTCCGGTCTCGATTCAGTACAAGGTGATTCCAGACTCAGTGGAAGCGGCTTTCTACAAATTGTCTGACCCGGTGAAACAGATTGAGTCCATGGTTTACAACGTAGTGCTGGGTCACGTGCCGAAAATGAAGCTGGACGATACATTTTTGAATCAAGCTGACATCGCTGGCGACCTGCGGGACAGTCTGGACGCATCCATGAAAGAGTACGGCTACTCGATCGTGAAGGTGCTGATTTCAGACATCGTCCCCGATCAGAAAGTGAAAGCGGCGATGAACGATATCAACGCCGCGCAGCGCGAGCGGGAAGCTACGGTGTCTCGCGCGGAGACGAACAAGTTGCTGCTGGTGAAGCAGGCGGAGGCTGAAGCCGAATCGAAGCGGCTGCAGGGAGAAGGCATCGCCAACCAGCGGAAAGCGATCATCGCGGGATTGAAAGATTCCGTCGAGGACTTTGCCAAGACAGTTCCAGGTTCGACGCCGCAGGATGTGATGCAGCTGGTTCTAATGACGCAGTATTTCGACACGCTGAAGGAAATCGCGGCCAACGATCACAGCAACACGCTCTTGATTCCGCACACGCCAAACACGCTGACCGATCTTTTCGGCCAGATTCGCACTGCAATCGTCACAGGTGTGGAGATGACCAAGCACCCAGCGGTTTCTCCGACGGCGCCATCCGCAACGCCGCAGTGATAATTCGCGCAGGGCAATCAGGCGGGAGTGATTTCCACGATGACTTCGGCGCCCCGCGCAATTCCTAGCGCTCGCGCGGCGCTGCCTTTATTCACGCACAGTTCCAGATAGCCGCCGGAGCCGATGATCGCAAACGGCTCGCCCGGTGTTCCTAGCGCAAACGTGGGCAGCAGCTTCCTGATCTCCGCGTTTCCGGCGCGAATTGTGAATTTCGCGTCCGGCGCCACCAGCGCGGGCGTGTCTTCTGCGCGCAGGTTCGTGATCAAATTTCCAAAATGATCGAGCTTCAGCACCACGGCCTTGATCGAATTGCCGTTTGTTTTCGGCTTGGGAATGCTGAAGCGCACAAAATCTTCGATGGATTCGCCAAAACTGGCCGTCTGCCAGTTTTTCGAGAGCCAAGCAGCCACTGGCGCGAAAATGTCGCGGCCGTGAAATGTGTTGCTCACGGGATGGCGGAAATAATGTTCGGAAGTGATGTGCCAGGCGTAGAGCGCTTCCGATTGGTCGTAAACGGCGGAAAGCACGCCGTTATCGGGCGCTACAAAATAGTGTTGATCGCCGGCTACCAGGATCGGCCGCCGTTGCGTCCCCACGCCCGGATCCACGACGACTACGTGGATGGTCTTGGGCGGAAAAAACCGGTAAGACTGGCTGACTGTGAGCGCGCCATCCAGAATGTCGTGCGCGATCACGCTGTGCGTGATGTCCACGATATTTACTTCCGGATTGATGCTCAGGATCACGCCTTTGAGCACGCCCACCAGGTGGTCACTGGTCCCGTAATCCGTCGTCAAAGTGATGATTGGCCGCGCCAAGTCTTGCTCCTATTATTGCCGCGGCGCAATCTTTTGGATCGCTTTCCACCGCATCCTTCGACGCTAGCGGACCCCCGCGGTACTGTCAAGACAGCCTGTTCGCGCGAGTTCCGCGCAGTTACGGCGGCAAAGCCGCCTTCGCATCTACTAGCGCGCTCCGTCCTTGACCGCATTTCTTGCAGCCGCTATCCTGAAATATAAGAGCTTGCCCCAATGCGCATCTACCTTGATTACAACGCGACGACGCCCGTGGACCGCGAGGTTCTCGATGCCATGTTGCCGTATTTCAGCGGCAGTTTCGGTAATGCTAGCTCGATTCACTCGGCGGGGCAGCGGGGACGCTCCGCGGTGGATGCTGCGCGCGAATCCGTGGCCGCCTTGCTTGGCGCCAAGCCGTCCGAAATTGTGTTCACCTGCGGCGGCACCGAAGCGGACAATCTGGCGCTATTTGGCATCGTGGCTCGCGGCGATCGGCCGCGCAAGCACCTGATTACTACCGCGATCGAACATCACGCCGTCCTGAACTCTGCGCAGGCGCTCGAAAAGCAGGGCGTGGACGTGACGTATATTCCGGTTGACCGCGCTGGCATTGTTGACCCCGAAGACGTTCGCGAGGCCATCCGTCCGGAAACGGCGGTCATTAGCGTGATGCTGGCGAACAACGAAATCGGCACGATCCAGCCGATTGAAGAGATCGGCCGCGTCGCTGCCGAGGAAGACATTTACTTTCATTGCGATGCCGTACAGGCCGCCGGCAAATTGCCACTGGACGTGAACCGTCTCGGCGTGGATTTGCTTTCGATTTCCGCGCACAAGTTTTACGGACCGAAGGGCGTGGGCGCGCTGTACGTTCGCACTGGCACGGAACTCGAGCCGATTTTCCACGGTGGGCATCACGAACGCGATCGTCGCCCGGGTACGGAGAACGTTCCGGGGATCGTCGGTATGGGCAAGGCGGCCGAGCTGGCGGTCAAGAGTTTGGCGGCGGACCCGGCGCGTCTTGCGGCTCTGCGCGACAAATTCGAGTCGGCTTTGCTGTTGCTTCCCGGTGTCCGGTTGAACGGTGATGCGCAGCATCGTGTTCCGAACACCTGCAACCTTTCTTTCGACGCAGCTGGCGGGGAAGCGCTGGTAATCGCGCTCGACCTGCAGGGAATTGCCTGTTCCACCGGCGCAGCGTGTTCCTCCGGCGCGGTGGAACCTTCGCACGTGCTCACTGCGATAGGGCTTTCGGCCGACCAGGCGCGCTCGAGTTTGCGTTTCAGTCTGGGACGCCCTACTACGACGGAAGAGATTGATCGTGCCATCGAAATCATTCCCGCGGTGGTCGAGCGCTTACGCTCTCTCTCACCCCTGAGTGTGCACGCGGCAACGTAATCCCGCGGTCTCACCGGAAGTTTTGCTGGGATTCAGCTACAATGTCAGTTTGTCCCGACGAAATGTCTGCGACTGTACAACTCGAACCTGCGATTCGCGTCTCAAATGCCACGCCAGCGGCTAACACCGTCGCTGTTGCGATGAGCGGTGGTGTGGATAGCTCGACCGTCGCGGCGATCTTGCATGAGCGCGCACAGACGATTGTCGGCCTGACGATGCAGCTGTGGAATCAGCGACGCCTGCCTCAATTGCAGAATACGGGCGGCCCCGCGCAGCACCGTTGCTGCTCGCACGATGATGTCTACGACGCGCGCCGCGTCGCAGAGCATCTGGAGATTCCTTTTTACGTCGTGAATTTCGAGCGCGAATTCGAACTGAACGTAATTAAGCCCTTCGTGAACGATTATCTCGAGGGCCGCACACCGATTCCGTGCACTATGTGCAATAACCACGTGAAGTTCGATCAATTGCTGGTTACCGCGCGGCAAATTGGCGCCGAGCGCATTGCCACCGGCCACTACGCGCGCGTACGACATAACCCGGAAACTGGCCGCTACGAATTGCTGCGCGCTGTGGACGAATCAAAGGATCAGAGCTACTTCCTTTTCGGCCTCACGCAGGAACAACTTGCGCGCACGGATTTCCCGCTGGGCGAACTTTCCAAACACGAAGTGCGCGACATCGCGCGCCGCTTGCAGGTGCCTGTGGCGGAGAAGCCGGAGAGCCAGGAAATTTGCTTTGTGCCGACGGGCAACTACGTGAAATTCATCGAAGGATATTTGCAGGAGCAGGGAAGCAAGCTGCCGGATGATTCCGGCGACATCATTTCGACGTCCGGTGAAGTGCTTGGCCGCCACAACGGGCTGCATCACTACACCGTGGGCCAGCGCCGCGGATTGGGAATCGCCGGCGGACGGCCCATGTACGTCGTCGCCTTGGACCGCGCGCGAAATCGGCTGGTGATTGGGGAAGATCAGGAATTACGCAGTACCACCTGCGAAGTCCGCGACGTGAATTGGATTCCGTACGTGTGCCCGGACGCTCCTGTTGAGGCTATGGTCCGGATTCGCAATCGACACGAACCCGCCGCGGCGGATGTCACGCCGCTCGATGCCACTACCGCGCGCGTCACCTTCCGCGAGCCGCAGCGCGCCATTACTCCGGGCCAAGCTGCCGTATTTTATTCAGGCGAAAAAGTCCTCGGCGGCGGCTGGATCCGCTGACACCACTTCTCAATCGTGCTGTATTTGGAAAGCGATAGTTCAGGCAGCGAGGAACAGCTTCAAATAAATAATTCTTCGTCTTCTTCGGCGGCGGCATCGGATTCCGGCCGGCGCTCCTGCTGATTGCGCAGAATATCCAGGCCAACTTTGATGCCCTTCATTACGGCGGAGGCCTGCCGGATCGGTCCCCACAACGTGTTGCGGAACTTGCTGCCAGCTTCGTCCACCACTTCCAGCGCGCCGGTGAGGATCTGATCGGCGCGAATCACTTGAATACGCAGGCGCTCGATCGTCTCGGTGACGATGCGGTCCATCTTCTGGGCTTGGCCGCGCGCGAGGCGGGTGATTTCGGCGGCGTCGCCCATGACGCTGGAAAGGCGTCCCTCGGAATCTTCCAAAATGCGGTTGATGCGCGTGAGGATGGGGTCCACGCGGCCTTGCAGCTCATTCGCAATCCGCGTGAACTCCAGAATCGAGGTCTTCAGTTGTAGGAACATCGCGAGAAGGATAACCATCTGGACCACGATGGCTATCGCCGCGACCATGATGAAAAATTCTACCCAGCCGGACATGAAACTCCTCGCGGTGGCTCAGGAAGCTTTGGATTCCCTCTTGTATGTGTCCTTTCCAGCTTCGACCGCCGTGGATAGCGCATCTTTCTGGCGTGACATGATTTCTTTGCTGCGTTCGATCAGGTCTTCGGCGCGTTCGCGAAGTTCGCGAGCCTTCTTTTGCGCATAATCACGCCCTTCGTCCGCCTTGCCCGACAAATAGTCGCGCGTCTCGTCGCCGGATTTAGGCGCGAAAAGAATCCCTACCAGTGCGCCAATACCCAAGCCCACTAGAAAAAAGCTGACCTTCGATCCCGCATTATTTTCTGACATTAGGCACCTCCGACGTTGACAGTAGCATACGCTTCCCAAGCGAGGCAAGCAAAGCGGAAGAACTCGCTGTTTTCGCTTTGTCTTTTAAGCTGTAGAGGCGAGTAAGGGTAAACACTTAGGTGTTGGGCGATTGCTGGATGTTCGTGCCGCCGTCGCTATGCAGTGCTTCGAATACGCGTTGGGCTTGCGCGCGCGGCACTTCCGCCGCGAGATCGTCCACGCTAAGGCTCTGCAATTGCGTGACGCTGCCGAATCGGCGCAGCAGTTTCTGCGCCGTGCGCGGTCCCACGCCGGGAATCTCGGTCAGCGATGTGCGCAGCCGCCGCTTGGATCTTCGCTGGCGGTGGAAGGTCACAGCGAAGCGGTGCGTTTCGTCGCGAATCTGCTGGATCAAATGCAGCACGGGCGAATGATGATCCAGCACCACGGGCTCGTCTTCGCGTCCCAAAATGTAGAGAATTTCTTCCTTCTTTGCGATGCTGGCCATCGGCTGATTGATGATCGCCAGCTTTTCCAGTGCCTTCGCCGCGGCGTGCAATTGCCCGATACCGCCGTCAATTAGGATCAAACTGGGCATCGCCTTGTTTTCCTGTTGCAGGCGATGGTAGCGCCGCTCCACAGCTTCCTGCATGCTGGCAAAATCGTCGCGCAGAATTCCCGCGGACTTTTCGCTGCTTTCCGGCATGGCCTCTCCGCGGATGATGAATTTCCGGTAGTCCGACTTCTTCATGCGGCCGGCTTCCCACACAACCATCGAAGCCACCGTGTCCGAACCCTGGATGTGGGAAATGTCGAAGCATTCGATGCGCTTGGGCGGCTCCGGCAGCCCCAGCGCGGCTTCCAAAGCGTCAACAATCGCCGCGGAGCTGGGTTTCAGGACGCGAAAGCGCTGAATGAATGAATGCTTGGCGTTCTTCTCGACCAATTCGAGGAATGCGTGTTTCTGGCCGCGCTGCGGATTCAGGATTTCCACGCGATGCCCGGCCTTCTCGCTCAAGACTTCCTCAATCAATGAGCAATCCTCGAAACCCATCGGCGTGTGGATATAACGCGGCAAATATGCCGCGTCGAGATACAGCTGCTTTATGAGTGACGGCAAAAATTCCTCAGGATTGAATTCGTCCATGTCTTCCCAATAGAAGTCGCGGCGATCAACCACGCGTCCACCGCGCAAATGGAATAAATTAACGGCCACTTGGGGCGGTTCGGCGTACCAAGCGAGCACATCGGTATCGTCTCCCGAAGCCGCGGCAATTTTCTGCCGCTCCTCCATCTCCGCGAGCGTGCGGAGCAGATCGCGATAACCCGCGGCTTCTTCGTAACGCTCGCATTCCGACGCCTGCTTCATGCGCTCTTCGAGGCTGTGCGCCAGGTCGTTGCGGCGGCCCTCGAGAAATAGCCGCACATCACGCGCCGCTTCCGCATAACGTTCATCCGTGACCAGCCCTGCGACGCACGGACCCAGGCAACGGTGAATGTAATATTGCAAGCAGGGCCGCGGATGCGAACGCGTCAGATCCACGGTGCACGATGGAACCAGAAAATGTTTGTGGACCAGATTCACCAGCTGGTAGGCGAGGCGCGCCGGAAAGTAGGGGCCAAAATAAATCGAGCCGTCTTTCCTTAGCCGCCGCGTGACGTACACTCGCGGATATTTTTCGTACGCCGTGTATTGAATGTATGGGTAGGTTTTGTCGTCGCGCAGGAGGACGTTGAATTTCGGCTTGTGCTGCTTGATGAGGTTATTTTCGAGAGCTAGCGCTTCCTTGGGATTGTCAACGACGATGTAATCAACATCCGCAATCTCGCGCACCAGCGAACCGGTCTTGGCGTCTTGCCAACGGGATTCCAAAAAGTACGAGCGGACCCGGCCGCGCAGCGAGTTCGCTTTGCCCACGTAGAGAATCGTGCCGCCGGCGTCCTGGAACAGATACACCCCGGGCTGCGTTGGTAGTTGCGCGACTTTTTCTCGGAGTTCCATGTAGGCGAGTTACAATATTCAGGCGTGCTGCGGCCCTTGCGATAGATGCCGGAGCACGCGTGCAACTTTCATAATAGCAAACGCAATCTAAGCGTAGCGAGGACCACGGATGCGCCGAAAGGCCCTAAAATTTGCGCTGCTGATACTGCCGCTGGCGGCGCTGCCCGCAATTCCTGTCTGTTACGCGCAGCAGGACCAGCCCGCGCAACCTCAGCAACAAGGGCAGCCACAGCAACAGCCCGCAAAGCAACAGCCGCCAACTACGACTCCGAGCCCGACCCAAGGTGAATCAGACCAGGAATCCTCGTCGAAAAAAGTACTGCCTCCCGAGGACGATTCAGGGAAGAAAGACAAAGCGCACACCGCGAAAGCGGGCGTCCTACCTCCCGAAGACGATCCGGCCTGGGATCCTTTTCACGCGGAGCAGGATATAGAAGTCGGTACCTTCTACATGCACAAAGGCGATATGGACGCCGCAATTTCGCGCTTCGAAGACGCTATCAAATTGCGCGCCAATTTCGCGAAGCCGCGTCTCTTGCTTGCCGAAGCCTACGAAAAGAAGGGCGACAAGACCGAAGCTGTGCACTATTACCAGGAATATCTGAAGGTTTTGCCGAACGCGCCCGACGCCAAGCGAATCCAGAAGAAAATCGAAAAGCTTTCCAGCGAAAAGTAACGGCTAGCGTCGCTCAACGAACGGGGATGCGATCCAGGAATTTCATCGCACGATTGTAGTCCGCGAACTTCTTTTCTTCCTTGCGAAATGCCGGTCCGTGCGATTCACGCCGGCAGCGCGCAAAGCGCATGGGATGCTTCACATGCAGCATCTCGTGATACATCACGTAAGCCACCACAAATTCCGGCACGTTTTCGCGATCGAGTTGGCGATTGATCACGATCTGCTGCAACGCAGGATCGAAACATCCCAGCAAGCTGCTCCACACGCGCTTGCTCCAGCTCAGTCGCGGCTTCCCGAGTTCACCGCCAAAATAGCGCGCGTTCAGCCGATCGAATAATTCATCAAGATTGTGATGCGCGCCCGCCGGCCGGTGCTCCATGCGCCGCGCGCGCCTTTGGCGCAGAGCGTGCAATCGTCGCCGCGTGGACCCGGCGTATGAAAATTCGCGGTAGGCCTGCAGCAATTCCTTGGGAGGCTGCCGGCGGTACAAACGCCCCAACAGGATTGCCGCCGTTGCTTCCACCACGGGATGCGGGGCATCGTCCAACGCGTCGGAGAGGCGTACATACGCGGTGTCCTCGCGCAAGCGGATGGTGTGCGTCAAATCGGTGTACGGATGGTATTCGACTACGAAATGCGGGGGACGCCCTTCGCAGCCGAGGCGCGTGTAAATTCTTTGAAAAATGCGCTCGCCGCCGGGCACCAGATTCCTCACGCGACCGCGCTTCATGAGGGCTTTCTCCGCACCGGCACGGGCGTCAATTCCTTCGAAGCCTTGTCTGCATCGGAGACTGCGTCTTTGGTTCCTTCGATCGCGTCTTGCAGGGTGTCTTTATACGTGTCCAGTTCCGGCCCGCCCTGATCGATCTTTTGGAGAACTTCCAGGAATTCCTTGCCCTTGGATTCGATCAGCTTTAACTGTCCGCGAATATCAATCTGCTTGTCTCGCGCCACCTCGATCTGATCGGCGGCGTCGTCCATGCATCCAACATAATCGTTCAGCAAGCCGTTCAAAATTTCCGCGCGCCGGCCTTCCGGCCTCGTTCGCGTCAGTTCATACTGAAATTTCTTCAACCGGTCGTCCGCAAATGAAATATAAAGCTTGATGCGTTCGGGAGGCGTGACCGCATCGCGAATTTTGTCGGCCTCTGCGTCGGTCAAATAATCCTTCTGTGGATCTTGCGCTGACCTGGCACGTGCGGATGCAAGCGAAGTCATCAGCAGCATGGGAAGCATTGCGTACATCACAGCGCGCAAACGCATGAGCTACTCCTGAGCCTTTGACTTCTCAGCCGGCGGCATATCGTCCGGGCGATGCGGAAAAAGTTGGTGGATGAGCTGCCGGTCAAGCTTCTCCAAGTCATCGCGCACTTCCTGAAAAGGTTTTTGGTCGTCGCCCGCCAGCCCAGTCAAGATATCGTTCAGCCGGCGCACTGATTCACGCACGGAAATCTGCAATTGCCGGTAGCCTTCGGGATGTTTCTCGGCGTCGCGCTTCATCGCGTCCAACGCCTCTTGCGCGCTGTGAGCTTCGCCGCGAACCTTCTCAACGATCGCAGCCGCGTCGCCAAGATTTCCTGCGGCAACCTGATTCTGAATATCGCTGAACTCCGCGTCCGCCAGCCGCGGAAGCAATTTTGCCTTATGCACCGGGTTCGTCTCGCTTTGGAAACGCGCCCGCAACTCCGGCACGCGGTCTTGCGCCACGACCGAACCTGCCGCCACGACGATCATCAAGACCGCCCAGCCAACCCCGCATTTTGCGAACAATGTACTACCTCTTCTTGTTCTGGAGCTCGCGAGTCAGTGTTCGCGCGCGCGCAGTCGCCTCGAAGTACATGTCGCTGTTCTCATCTTTATTCAATTGCAGAAATTTCTGGTACGCCTCGAGCGCCGGGGCTGGCTGCCCCAGTTTATCGTAACAAGTGGCGCGAATGAACCAGCTTCCCAGCGGCAGTGTTTCGCGTTGCGCAAGAATATCCAGACCGTGCAAAGCTGCGACGTAATTCTTGCTAAGATATTCCGCGGTCACTAGATCGCCCAGCACGTCATTCGATCCCGGATTCATTTTGATGGCTACGACCAACTCGTTGACTGCATTTGGGTAGTCCTTTTTCTCCAGGTACACGTGACCGAGCTGCGCTGGAAGGTCCGGATCATTGGGCGCGAGCGCGATGGCCTTGGTCAGCACCGGAACCGCGTGGTCGTAGTCTTTCTTGCGAAAATAAATCAGAGCGCGCAGCCGGAGTGCGCGCAGCGATTCAGGGCCGGCGGCAGCGGCGCGGTCGAGTTCGGCCAGCGCCTCGTCGTCTTTGCCCGCGTCCGCCAGCAAAGAAGCGTGTTCCAGCCTCATCCCCGCGTCGTTCGGATGCGCTTCCAATTGCGCGCCCAGTTCCGTCGCCGCCGCATCCATGTTTTTCTCCGCGAGCAACGCCTGCAGCAATCCCTTGTGCGCGTCGTTTGCTGCTTGGCCGCTTGGTTGCAACGCAATCGCCTCGCGAAAAGCCGCTTCGGCATCCGCCGCTTTCCCCGTTCTCAGCAGCGCGAACCCCAAGCGAATTGCGAATGTCCACGCTCTTGGTATCCAGTTTGGCGGCGGCTTCATATTGTTCGATGGCCAAGTCATCCTTTTTGGCTGCTTCCAGGGCGACGCCCAGCAGCCATTTCGTGCGCGCGTCCTCGGGCATCAATTCCGCAGCGTGCTGCAAGGCTGCGATAGCGGCTACGGGATCCGTCGGGATTAGCGTCAATCCAAGATTCTGGTAAGCCGACGCCATTTTCGGATCGAGCGAAATTGCTTTTTCATATTCAGCTCTCGCGTCCGCCGGACGCTGCAACGCCGTGTATGCGTAGCCGAGATCGTAGTGGACGAGGGCGTCGTCTGGTTTTTTGGCCAGGTAGGCTTGATACTTTTGCGCCGCGGTGGCGTAGTCCTGCTGGTTCACGGCATCCTGCGCGGCGGCGAGCAGTTGATTGAGTTCCACAGCGGCGGGATCCGGCTTGATTATTCTTTTGGAAGACCCGGTGGTTTGCGCGGCTGCGAAGCTGACTAGCGCCGAGGAAGGCGCTCAAAAGGCAAAACGCAAGCGTCCTAGAAGTTCGTTTCATTCCGTCGGAGGATTCAGCGGAGGCACAGCGGCCTTGGCCTCGGCCGAGTGATTGCTGTGATTTGTCCCGTTGTACGAATTCAGAACTTTTGCCAGAAATTTTCCAGTGTGCGATTGCGGATTGCGCGCCACCTGCTCGGGAGTTCCCGCGGCCACCACGCGTCCGCCCGCTTCGCCGCCTTCCGGACCGAGGTCAATCATCCAATCCGCCGACTTGATCACGTCCAGATTGTGTTCGATGATCAGCACGGAAGCGCCGCCCTCGATCAACTTTCGGAATGCCGTCAGCAGCTTCTGTATATCATCGAAATGCAGGCCGGTGGTGGGCTCGTCGAAGATATAGAGAATGCCGTTGTTATCCTGCCGCGTAAGATGCGCGGCCAGTTTCAAACGTTGCGCTTCGCCGCCGGAAAGCGTGGTGCCGGATTGCCCGAGGCGCAGATAACCCAGGCCGACTTCTTCCAGCACGTGCAGTTTCGAAGTGACTTTGGGATGCGCCGCGAAGAATGCCAGCGCTTCGCGCACCGTCATTTGCAGCACGTCGTGAATATTCTTTTCCTTGTAACGTTACGTCCAGCACGCTGCTCTTATAGCGCGTGCCGCGGCATTCTTCGCACACCAGTTCCACGTCGGCCAGAAAACGCATCTCCACGGTGACGGTTCCGTCGCCCTGGCAGGCCTCGCAACGTCCGCCAGGAATATTGAACGAAAAATGTCCCGCAGTGAATCCGCGCTTTTTCGCTTCGGGCGTGGACGCAAATACTTCGCGAATCGGATCGAACGCCTTCAAGTACGTGGCGGGGTTCGAGCGCGGCGTCCGCCCGATCGGCGATTGGTCCACCATTTCCACCGCGGCCAGCGCCGCGTCGCCCTCGATCCGGTCGCAACACTCACGCCAATTGCCGCCGGTGCGCCGCGCCTGCAGCGCTTTGTACAGGACGTCGTAAACCAGCGTGGATTTGCCCGAACCCGAAACGCCAGTGACCGCGACGAGCAATCCGAGCGGGATCATCACGTCCACGCCCCGCAGATTGTGGCTGTGCGCGCCAAAAATCTTCAGGAATTTTCCCTGCGGCTTGCGTCGCCGCGCCGGGATCGCAATTCGCAATTCGCCGCGGAGGTATCGCCCGGTGAGCGAGTGCTGATCTTTCAGCATCGCGTCGCGCGTACCCGCAAAGATCAGTTTGCCGCCGTGTTCGCCCGCGCCTGGACCCAAATCCAGCACGTAATCGGCTGCCATGATCGTGTCCGGATCGTGCTCCACTACCAGCAGCGTGTTGCCCAAATCGCGCAGTCCTTTCAAAATTTCAATCAGGCGGTGTGTATCGCGCGGATGCAGGCCGATCGATGGCTCGTCCAGCACATAGAGCGCGCCGACTAGATGCGAGCCGAGCGAAGTGGCCAATTGAATCCGCTGCGCTTCGCCGCCGGAGAGCGTGGAAGTCAGCCGATCGAGCGTCAGATAATCGAGGCCCACGTCATCGAGAAAGCGCAGCCGCTGCTGAATTTCTTCCAGCACCTTTTCGACGATCGTGGCTTCGGATTCCGTCAGTTGCAGCGCTCTGAAAAACGGCCGCGCTTCCTTCACCGTCATCTGGCAGACTTCGGTGATCGAGCGTCCCGCGATTTTCACCGCGCGCGCTTCGGCGCGCAGGCGCGTGCCGCCACAATCCGGGCAAGTGGCGTAGCCGCGGTAACGGCTCAGGAAAACGCGCACGTGCAATTTGTATTTCTTACGCTCGAGCCAGCCGAAGAATCCTTTGACGCCGGGATAATCTTCTTTTTTGTCGCCATCCAGAATCGCGGCACGCTGCGCGGACGTCAGCTCACGGAACGGAACATCTGCCGGAATTCCCTTGGTGCGCGCGTAGCGGCGCATGTCCATCGCAAGCTGCCGATAACGCGGCTTGGTCCACGGCTCGATCGCGCCATCGGCAAGCGTCTTGCTTTTGTCCGGCACGACGCGGTCCAGATCGAAATCCACGGTGTTCCCGAATCCCTGGCAGCGCGGGCACGCGCCGTAGGGGTTATTGAACGAAAAAAGCCGTGGCTCCGGCTCTTGATAAGTCGCGCCGCATTTCTTGCATTCGAAGCGCTCGTTGAAAACCATCCGCTCAGGTGCGCCGTCCGGCGTCTCCGGCACGAATTCCAAAATGGCTTCGCCGCGGCCTTCGCGGTAGCAGATCTCGATGGAATCCATCAGCCGCGAACGCACTTCGGGCGAAAGCGCCAGGCGATCCACCAGCACGTAAACCGGCTTAGTAAAATCCACGTCCAGCAATTCTTCCGGCGTCGAAAATTCGAATACGCGCCCCGCTTGATAGATGCGATTGAATCCGCGTTTTCGCAGGCTGACCAGCGCTTCGCGTACCGCGTCTGCTCCAGGCTTAACGGGTTTGCGCGCGCGTGGTGCTTGCGGCGCATTGGTAGTTGCGTCCGGCGTCAATTTCAATTCATACAGTACGTAAAAGCGCCGACCTTCCGGCAGCGCCAGCACTCGTGAGGCGATTTCGTCCAGCGTGTCTTTGCGGACTTCCTCGCCGCAGCGCAGGCAGAACGTGCGCCCGATGCGCGCGTACAGTAGCCGCAAATAATCGTAAATTTCGGTGGCCGTCGCGACCGTCGAACGCGGATTGCGCGTGGAATTCTTCTGGCGGATCGAAATTGCCGGAGCGATCCCCGTGATCTCGTCCACGTCCGGTTTTTCGATGCGCTCCAGGAACTGGCGTGCGTAGGCCGAGAGCGATTCGATGTAGCGCCGTTGCCCTTCGGCATAGAGAGTGTCAAAAGCGAGGCTCGATTTGCCCGAACCCGAGACGCCGCTGACCACCGTGATCGCGTTGTGCGGGATCACGAAATCAATGTTCTTCAGATTGTGAACGCGCGCCCCCCGGACGCGAATCTCCTCGATATCCGCGGGCACAGGCTTGGCAGGCCGCGCCGCCCGCGGGGCAGGTTCGCCAGAGTCAGGAGGCAGCTTCCCTATGGGTTCCGTCGCCATGTGTATAAACCCAAAATTATACGCCCGACCGCAAGCGGCGGCAAATCGCACCTCGAGACCGCCTCAGCGCACGGTTTGCGGCTCTGCTGCGTCTGCTATAGTGGTGTGCTCATGCGCTTAGCGATAGCATTTTTTCTAGTAGCAAGTCCGGTCTTCGCCCAGACGAGCCTCCAGCGGCAGATTCAAGGCGTCGCGGCCGACGCACACGGCAAAGTTTCAGTTGCATGCTCGCTGCCGGGCACGACTTTGAACTGCGACCTCAATCCTCACGCGCATCCGCCGATGCAATCGGTCTTCAAACTCCCGCTGGCGCTCACTGCACTGCATCTCGTCGAAGAAGGGAAATTTTCGCTCGATCAACCCATGCGCTTTCTTCCCTCCGATCGCATCCCGAATACCTATAGCCCGCTGCAGGACAAGTATCCCGAAGCCAACATGGATGTCCCCCTGCGCGAGCTCCTCAGGGGGGCGGTCTCTCTCAGCGACAACGCGGCCGCGGACGTCGCGCTGCGCGTCGCGGGCGGCCCTGCTGTCGTGGACAGCTACATCAATTCAATCGGCGTTACAGGCTTTCACTTGGAGGATGGCGAGGACGGTCTCGCTCGCGACGTCACGGCTCAATATCGCAACTGGTTCGAACCCACCGCCGCGGTCGAATTCTTGCGGCGCATCAGCGACGACTCGCCGCTCACGCCCGAGCACACGCGTTTGCTTTTGCAGTGGATGGCGGAAACGAGTACCGGTGTGCACCGCATCAAGGGCGAGTTGCCCGCCGGTACGATCGTGATGCACAAGACAGGCAGCTCTGGCACGAAGAACGGCGTCACGTTCGCTACGAATGACATCGGCCTGATCACGCTCCCCGACGGGCGCCGCTTGGCCATCGCAATTTTCGTCACGGATTCCGCGGCTGATGAAGCCACTCGCGACGGGGTTATCGCCCGCATCGCCAAAGCTGCATACGATCAGGCCATCCAAGAGAAAAAGTGAGCTGAAGCATTTCCCTCGAAATTGCCCACGGGCAAAATGCCCTGAAATCGCCGGGCCACGCATCTGGAGTACAATCCCAATTTCGCAGCGACGTTCAATCGGCCGGGAGGCATCCGTGGGGCAGGGCAGTGCGCGATTTGAGCGCGTCATCTGGATCGTGCTCGATAGCGTCGGCATCGGCGAGTTGCCGGACGCCGCCGATTACGGAGACGTTGGCCGCGATACGCTCGGTCATATCGCGCGCTCGCGCCCGCTGCGCGTGCCTAATCTCGTCCGCCTCGGAATCGCCAACATCAAACCTCTCAATCATCTAACTGCGCCGGCCAAGCCTGCTGGAAATTTCGGAAAGGGCGCGACGCGCTCTCCAGGAAAAGACACCACCACGGGCCACTGGGAAATGGCGGGCATCTGGCTCGAGCAAGCTTTTCCGGTGTATCCGCACGGATTCCCGCTTTCATTGATTGCGGAATTCGAACGCCAGATCGGCCGACGCACTCTCGGCAACAAGCCCGCCTCGGGCACCGAAATTCTGAAGGAACTCGGCGCAGAACATGTCCGCACTGGCTTTCCGATCGTCTACACCTCCGGCGACAGCGTTTTCCAGATTGCCGCGCACGAAGACGCGATTCCGGTGCCGGAGCTGTACCGCATCTGCGAAATCGCGCGGAAATTGTTGGACGACGCCGATCGCGTGGGACGTGTGATCGCACGTCCATTCGCCGGCACGCCGGGAAATTTCAAGCGCACCGAGCGGCGCCATGATTACGCAGTCGAGCCGCCGCGCCCGATGCTGCTCGATGTATTAGCCGACCTCAAAGTGCCGGTTTTTGGCGTGGGGAAAATTCACGATATCTACAACGGCCGCGGCGTCGATGATTACGTCACCACGAAAAACAACGCCGACGGAATGAACAAGCTGACCGAGGCGCTCGCGAAACGCCCGAAGGGCTTGATCTTCGCGAACCTCGTGGATTTTGACATGCTCTATGGGCACAGGAAGGATGTCGAAGGTTTCGCGCGTTCCCTGGAAGAATTTGACGAAATGCTCGGTCTGTTTCTTGACGTCCTGGCACCCACGGATTTATTGCTGATCACAGCAGATCACGGTTGCGATCCAGATCCGGTGAACCCGACGACAGACCACTCCAGGGAATACGTACCAATTCTTGCGTACAGCAAGAGCGCGCAAGGTGGGACAAACCTGGGCACTCGCGCAACCCTAGCGGATATGGGCCAAACTGTAGCGGAAAATTTCGGCGGGAAAATCCCTCACGGTTCGAGCTTCCTGGCTGAGATCTCCTGAAGGGCTCTCACCCGTTAGTCGGCCGCTGAGGTCCTCTGCGCGTAATACCCGGTGCGCGTCCTTACCGTCAGCTTCCCGGCACCCTTCGGCGGAATCAAATCAACTTTCACACTGCGAAAAGTTCCGTCTTTGGCGGTATTGGTGGGGTAGTAGCCCAAGGTGTATTGATTGCGGATGTCGTGCGCCACCTGCACGCAAACCGGATCCACGTCCTCGAGCCGGTCCGGAAAGAAAGCCAGCCCGCCGGTGGCTTCCGCAAGCGTCGTCAATTCCTTTTTCGACTTGCGGATCATTTTTTTGTTATTTTTCCGGTCGTCGTCGCTGAAGACGCCAATCGCGTAAATCACCGCGTTCGATTCCACCGCGGCCTTCACCGTGTACGGAAAATCCTTGCGGCTGGCGTCGTCGTCGCCATCGGTAATCACAAGCAGTACGCGCTTATCCTTATGCCCTTTCTTCAAATGGTCGAGCGAGCCAATGATCGCGTCAAAGAGCGCGGTGCTGCCGCGCGTATCAATACGCTCCAGCGCATCGTGCAGTTCCTGGGGGTTGCTGGTGAAGTCCTCGTCGAGGTCCAGGTAATATTCGTCGTTGAAGTTCACGACAAAGACCTCGTCCGCGGCGTTACTGGTCCGCACAAACGAAAGCGCCGCCGCATTCACCTGCGGGCGTTTTTCCCTCATGCTGCCGCTGTTATCAATCACCAAGCCCATCGTCACCGGGATGTCTTCTTTGGAAAAGACGGATATCTTCTGCTCGACTTTGTCTTCAAACACGTGGAAATTGTCGGCCGTCAATCCGGGAACGAACTGTCCCTTCTCGTCCACTACGGTGGCGTGCAGCACCACCAAATCCACGGTGGATGTGAGCCGGTGTTGCTGCTGATCTACCTGCGGACTCTGCTGCCCGGCGGCGCCTGGGGGAGGAGGCGGTGGCGGGGGCGCGGGGAAAGGGTTCTGCGCGCGCGCAAGCGGGCTCGCGATCGCCGCGAGCATGAGCGTCAGAAAAATGTTCAGAAAATAATGCCTAGTGGCCGGGCGCGTAATACCCGGTTTTGGCGTAAACGGTAAGAGGCGGCAATCCCTTGGGCGGCCGCAGCTTGACTTTGATCTTTCGCCACTTCCCGTCGTGAGTGTGATTGCCCGGTCTGTATCCGACCACATATTGATTGCGCAACTCCATGCTGATTTTGGTGGCGATGTCCGGCAAATCATTCAGGCTGCCCACCACAAACGTTCTGCCACCCGTCATCTGCGTCAGATCCGACAACAAAGCCGGCCCCAACTGCTCTTCCGTAGTCGGGCCGCCTCCAGGTTCGTACAGCCCGATGGCATAAATCTGAACATCCGCTTCTCGTGCGTACCGGCGAATGTCCGTTTCCGTGTACCGGCTATGATTATCGCCTCCATCCGATATGATGAGCAACGCCTTCTTTGTGTTGTGTGCTCCCTTCATCTCGCTCAGGCCCAGATAAATTCCATCAAGCAGCGCCGTTTCTCCGCGCGCCGCTGTAAACATCAGATGATTCTGCAATTCTTCGACGCTCGCGGTGAATGTATTCGCCAGTTCCGCGCGGTCATTGAAGTTGACCAGAAAAAATTCATCCTGCGGATTCGCGGTGCGGAAGAATTGCACCGCCGCCAGCCGCGACTTCTCAATTTTGTCGGACATGCTTCCGCTCATATCGAAAATCACGCCGATGGAAATTGGCACGTCTTCGCTCGAGAAGCGCACGATTTCCTGCTCGCTGTTGTCTTCGAATACGCGGAAGTTTTCCTGCTCCAGGCCGGTGACCAATCTTCCATACGGGTCCGTCACTGAGATGTTCACCAGCGCGATATCCGTTTCGGCTTTGAGGTATTTGCCCTTCTCGATTTTTTGCGGGTTCTCGACGCGGGTGGGACCTTCAACTTGCGCCCAAGCAGGAGAGGCGATCAGAACTGCGGTGCAAAAAAGAAGAAGCGCGCAAACTCGCGGCGGCGCTGTCGGTGCTACCGGCTGCCGTGCGCGGTGTCTCAACTTGGCCCCCACCTACCGCGTGACCCGTCCAGCGCCGGGCTTGCTTGACGTGTCCCTTGGCAGGGATTCTACCATCCGCCCGATGCAAAGCAAGCGCGACATTGTCAAATCTCCGCCCTGAGCAACACGGGCTCGTCTCCATGTTAAGATTTCCCGGTTGGCGAAAGGTTGGCAACCCCATGGCGACTTCCGAAACTCCCGAAGTGCTGGTAGTCATTCCCGCGCGCCACGCCTCCAACCGGTTTCCGGGCAAGCCTCTTGCGCTGATCGCCGGGAAGCCTATGATTCAGCACGTCGTAGAAAGGGTTCGTATCGCCAAGCTCCCGTCCCGCATTGTGGTTGCAACTGAGGACCAACGGATCAAGGAAGCCGTCGAGAAGTTCGGCGCCGAAGCCATCCTCACCCGCCACGACCACCGTACCGGTACCGACCGAGTCGCCGAGGTCGCAGCCCAGCTGGCCGCTGACATCTATATCAACGTGCAGGGTGACGAGCCGCTCATTAATCCCGGCACGGTGGACGCAGTTGCCGCCGCCATGGCCGAAGACGAATCCATCCAACTTGCCACGCCCTGCTCCGCGATCACCCACCAAAACGAGATCATGGACCCGAACGTCGTCAAAGTTGTCCAGGATTTCGACGCCAACGCTCTCTATTTTTCGCGAGCGCCGATTCCGTGGGTGCGCGATACCGGCTCGAAAGTGGTGGCGAGCCACTGGAAACACATCGGCCTTTACGGTTATCGTCGCGACGCGCTGCTCGAATATCCCACGCTGCCTCCCGGCGAACTTGAGCGCATCGAACAGCTCGAACAATTACGCTGGCTCGAAAATGGTTTCCGCATTCACATTGTGGAAACGGAATACGATGCGGTAAGCGTGGACGTCCCAGCGGACGTCGAACGAGTGGAGAAGCTCCTAAGCGCCGGCGCAAACTCCTGAACCAAGACGGTGCGAGCCGCTATCTCAGTGCTTGGTTTTCTCTGCGGACTCTGCATCTCTGCGGTATCTTTTAAGCCTTTGTCGTCAAGTTCCGATGCCCAAACGATTTTCGCGTGCGCGTCAGAAGAAAAGATAATTTCCGCAATTTGAAATCGTGGTTTGACACTCGCGCCATTTCTCTTCATAATGTTTTGTACGCAGATTCTCCGGGAGGAAGTCGAGGGACCTTGCGGACCGCCCCAAAATATATTTTTGTGACGGGTGGCGTGGTTTCTTCTCTCGGAAAAGGCGTTGCAGCGGCTTCGATGGGCTGTCTGCTGGAAAGCCGCGGCCTTCGCGTCACCCTCCAGAAGTGCGATCCCTACTTAAACGTTGATCCCGGCACCATGTCTCCGTACCAGCACGGAGAAGTGTTCGTTACCGACGACGGAGCCGAAACCGATCTCGACCTCGGCCACTACGAGCGCTTCACTTCCGCGCATCTGACGCGCGACCATAACTGGACCACCGGCCGCTTCTACGAATCGATCATCACCAAAGAGCGCCGCGGCGATTATCTCGGCAAAACCGTCCAGGTAATTCCGCACGTCACCGACGAAATCAAATCCGCATTTCGCAAAGTGGCGGAAGGCGTGGACGTTGTGCTGGTCGAGATTGGCGGCACGGTCGGCGACATCGAGTCATTGCCATTTTTGGAAGCGATTCGCCAGATGCGCCTCGAGCTCGGCCCTGAAAGCGTCATCTTCGTGCATCTCACGCTCGTTCCGTTCATCCCCACGGCCGGTGAGCTAAAAACCAAACCGACCCAGCACAGCGTCAAGGAATTGCTCAGCATCGGAATTCAACCGGACGTTTTGATCTGCCGCAGTGATCGTCAACTTGGCGCCGACCTAAAAGCCAAGATCGCGCTGTTCTGCAACGTCGCCGAGGCCTGCGTCATTTCCGCGCCGGACGTGAGCAATATTTACGAAGTACCCATGACGCTGGCCGCTGAAGGGCTCGACGAGCAAATTTTGCGATTGCTGCGCCTCGAAGCGCCGCCGCGCGACCTGAGCCGCTGGCTTGCGATGCTGGAAACGCTCGAGCATCCGTCCGGCGAAGTGCGCATCGGCGTAGTCGGCAAGTACGTTCAACTTGAAGACGCGTACAAAAGTTTGCGCGAAGCGCTCGGCCACGGCGGCCTCGCGAATCGCCAGCGCGTGGTAATCGAATGGATCGAAGCGGAAGACATTGATTCTCCGGCGACCGCCGAGCGCCTGTTGCGTCACGTGGACGGCATTTTAGTTCCGGGAGGTTTCGGGAAGCGCGGCATCGCCGGAATGGTTCATGCCATTACCTACGCGCGCGAAAAGAAAATCCCGTTCTTCGGTATCTGCCTCGGGATGCAGTGCGCCACCATCGAATACGCTCGCCAGGTTTCGCACATCGAGCACGCCGACAGCACTGAATTCGATCCTTCCACTCCTAATCGCGTCATCTACAAACTACGCGAACTGCTCGGAGTGGACGAAATGGGCGGCACCATGCGCCTCGGCGCGTGGCCCTGTAAGCTTGAACCCGGCTCCTTCGCCCACAAAGCGTACGGCCAACTGGAAATTTCCGAGCGGCATCGCCACCGCTATGAATTCAATTGCGAATATGAAGACACACTCACGCGCGCCGGTTTTCGCATCACGGGCCGCACGCCAGACGGCGTGTACGTCGAAATTGTGGAAGCTCCGGACCACCCTTGGTTCGTTGGCTGCCAGTTTCATCCCGAATTCAAATCCAAGCCGCTGGCCCCGCACCCGCTCTTCGCCGCGTTCATTCGTGCCAGCGCCGAAAACCGCCATCGCCGCCAAGGCGTCTCATCAGAATCGCGAGTAGCAGCCGCCGATCCCGCTACCGATTAATTAATTTTGCTGTGCTGGGAATTTCTCCGCGTCCTCTGCGTCTCTGCGGTGATTTCATTTGTAGTCCGCAATTCAAAGTTGAAAACAACTACAAACCCGCATAGTCTGTTCCCTCGCGCCACTTGCGCAATCGCATAGATGGAAACACCACGAACTTTTTCGGCCGGAAATATCCGCTTTGGCGGCGACGCGCCGCTGTTTCTCATCGCCGGCCCCTGCGTGATCGAAAGCGAAGCGCACGCGATGCGCATGGCCGAGTGCCTCGGCGAAATCACTTCCGAACTCGGCATCCCCTACATTTTCAAAGCGTCTTACGACAAAGCCAATCGCTCGTCGCTGAATTCCTTTCGCGGCCCGCAACTCGAAGAAGGCCTGCGCATCCTCGCCGAAATTAAAAAATGTACCGGCCTGCCGATCCTCACGGACGTTCACGACATCTCGCAGGTTGGGCCAGCCGCGGAAGTCTGCGACATCCTCCAAATCCCAGCTTTCCTTTGCCGGCAAACCGATCTTCTGCTCGCCGCGGGCCGCACCGGGCGTGCCGTCAACGTTAAAAAGGGTCAATTCCTCTCGCCATGGGAAATCGGCAACGCCGCCGAAAAAATCGCCAGCACCGGAAACGAAAAAATTATCCTCACCGAACGCGGCAGTTCCTTCGGCTACCAAAACCTCGTCGTGGACATGCGCTCGTTTCCCATCATGCGCAAATTCGGTTACCCCATCGTTTTTGACGTGACTCATTCCGTGCAATTGCCCGGCGGAGCAGGGAAGTCCAGCGGCGGCCAGCCGGAATTCATCGAGCCGCTCGCGCGCGCCGGAGCGGCCGTCGGCGTGAACGGCATGTTTCTCGAGGTCCACGACAATCCTTCAGTGGCGCTTTCGGATGGCGCCAACGCGCTGCCACTCGAACAATTTCGGCCGCTGCTCGAAAAAATTCTGCGCCTCTCGGCCCTCGCGCGCGAGTGGGACGGTCGATGAGCCTCGCCACCGCCAAACGAGTCCTGCGCATCGAATCCGAAGCCATCGCGGGATTGATCGCGCGTCTCGATGAGCGTTTCGAAAAGGCCGTCGAGCTTCTCTACAACTGCAAAGGCCGCGTCGTGGTGACCGGCCTCGGCAAATCCGGGCTGATCGGCCGCAAGACTGCCGCCACTTTCGCGAGCATCGGCACTCCGTCGCTTTTTTTACACGCATCCGAAGCGCTGCACGGTGACCTTGGGATGTTGACCGGAGACGACGTGCTTCTCGCGATTTCTTCGAGTGGCGAAACGCAGGAACTGATCGAGCTGGTCGAATCAGTGAAGCGTCTCGGCGTCCAATTCATCGCGCTCACTGCGAATCCGCATTCTACTCTTGCCAGCGCCAGCAACATCGTCCTCGATATCGCCGTGAAAGAAGAAGCCTGCTCGCTGAATCTCGCGCCCACCGCCTCGACCGCTGCGGCCATGGCCATGGGCGACGCGCTCGCGATTTCGTTGCTCGAACGCCGCGGCTTCAAAGAAGAAGACTTCGCGGCGTTGCATCCTGGCGGACGCCTGGGCAAAAAATTGCGTCGCGTCGAATCGCTGATGCACGCGGGAGACGCCGCTCCGCGCGTCCTGCCCACCACGAAAATGCCGGACGTGATTTACGAGATGAGCCGCAAGGGCCTGGGCCTGGCCGCCGTCACCGCAGGCGATGGAAAGCTGCTTGGTATCATCACCGATGGCGACTTGCGCCGCATGATGCAAAAGCGTTCTGAAAACGTACTGGATCTTACCGCTGGCGATTGCATGACGAAAAATCCCGCTACGCTCCCGCGCACGGAACTAGCGGCCTCTGCTCTGCGCCTAATGGAAGAAAAGAAAATCACTTCGGTGCTCATCGTGGATGCCGAGGGCAAGCTCGAAGGCGTGCTGCACGTTCACGATTTGTGGACGCTGCAATTGTTCTAGAATATTCGCGATGAAGGAATTCGAGAAATGGCCATACGCGAAATAAAATTTCCCGCGCCCGTCCTGCGCCGCGCCAAACCCATCCGCGTTCTGCTGATGGACGTGGACGGCACCATGACTCCCGGCTACGTGTGCCTGCAAACATTTCCCGATGGCAGCGTCGCCGAAATGAAGATGTTCCACGCGCACGACGGCGCCGGAATCAAACTCGCCAGCATCATGGGCATCCGCACAGGCTTGATCACCGGACGCGATTCTCCCGCGACGGCGCGGCGCGCGCGCGAATCGTCCATGGAATTCGTGATTCAAGGGATGCCGAAGAAACTGGAATCGTACAAAGCCGTCCTCACGCGCGCAGGCGTCACGGATGAAGAAGTCGCGTACGTCGGCGACGACCTGCCCGACCTCCCGATTTTGCAACGAGTAGGATTAGGAGTGGCAGTCGCGAATGCCGTGGTGGAAGTAAAACGCGCCGCTCACTACGTCACGGTAGCCAAAGGTGGGGAAGGCGCGATCCGCGAAGTCGTCGAACTGATTCTGAAAGCGCAAGGCCGCTGGAAGAAAGCCATCCCGCAAGCACTCGCGTAGCAGATTCTGGTAGCGCCGCCGTCTCGCCGGCGATTTTGAATGCGAGCTACGCGGTTGGCTAGCGGATAAGCCTCAGCTCATTCCTTCTGCCGTTCCTTCCGCATCTGATCGAAAATGTCCGACGCCCACTTCGGCGGATCCGGCCCTTTGTCAGGCTCGGGCTTCAGACCCATCGCGATTTTCCAGCGCTCCATCCACAGCACGCCCGTGCCCACCCACAAGTCAGGCGTCGCGTAGGCGGGATCGGTCATCGCTTCCTGCAGCGAAATGAATTTGTATCCCCGCTGTTCCAGCTTGGTCAAAAGCGCGTCCAGACATTCCGTGTTCAGTGCATTGTCGTGAATCAGTAAAACTTGCGGAATCTGCCGCCCAAATAATTTTGCAGACTCGCTCTCGCCGTAATTGAAGACCGTGTCGACATATTCCAGATATTCCTTTTTCGCCTTGGCTGCCAACTTTTTGTCTTTTGTCTCGTTCGCATGCGCCAGCGCGTCGTTGAAAACGTAATCGGCGTCCTCAATCGTCACCGGCGCAATGATGTAACCGCGCGCCTTCAAAAATGCTTCGAACGCGTTTTTCACTTCCAGCGACATGCCCGTATCGAGATACGGATGCCGGAAGTACAACTCTTTCTCTCCCATGGCTTTCAACAAGGCTCCGGTCACTACCTCGCCGCGAATCGTTTCGTCCTCGTACTCCTGCAACGGTGTAGTGCTGAAATCCGCGTGCGAATACGTGTGATTGCCGAGAAAGAGCCCGTCATCAAGCCACATTTGCAACAACGCAGCGCGCGCGTCACGTTCTCCCTGTACCTGCAGTTTCCGTTCGTTGACGAACCCGATTGCCCAAGCGTCGTGCGCCTTCAAGATGCCCGGAATGCCGCGATTAATCTTCTGCAATTCCTTCAGATCGCCGTAAGCAAAATCGTTCCCGGGCAACGCGCCGGGCAGATCATCCACGGTAATCGCCACTTCTCGCCGCGTGCTCTCTTGTGCATTGGAAGGGCTCGCTGCGGGTACACGGCGAGCGCCAAAGGCATTCCACGCCAAACTTGCGCATAAGAATGCGCCAACTGCACACAATGTCCATCCGTGCTTTTCTGTCATTGGAAAATTCCTGTCTCAAGAGAATTCAGCGCACTGCACTGCGCAATACGAACGGCGCCAAGATCATTCTTTCCTTGCTGCCGCAAGCACTGCCTCCGCGTTAAAGGCGCCTTCCGGTGTTTCCCCATGCTTAAAGTAGACAAAAACATCCCCGCCCTGCGCGAGGCGCTGCACGCGTTGCGCAGCGGATTTTGCGGAATAGCTTTCTTTCCGCAGCCGCAAGTAGTAAAAGTCTGCGGTCTCGATGTTTGGTGTCACGATGTCCTCGCTCTCCGCAAGGCACAGCGCAACTCCTGACTTGCGCAGAGCCGCGTAGACTTCCTCCACAAACCACGATTCATGCCGGAACTCGAACGCGGCGCGCAGCCCTCGCGGCAGCACGGCCAGAAACTCGCGCAGCCTCGCGACATCGCACTTGAAATTCGGCGGCAATTGAAAGAGCACCGGCCCGAGTTTTTTCATCTTGCGCAAAGGGTCTAGCGAATCCAGAAAATCCTTGGTAGTCGCGGTCGCTTCCCGCAACCGCTTGATGTGCGTGATCGCCTGAGGTGCCTTCATCGCGAGCCGGAAGTCCTTCGGTGTTGCATCTGCCCAGCGCTGCAGCAGGTCTGCGCTGGGGATTCTTCGAAACGTATAGTTCACTTCGACGGAATTGAGCCGGCTTGCATAGTAGTTCAAAAAGCGGGCCGCGCTCAGTTTCGCCGGATAAAACTCCGGCTTCCAGCTGGCGTAAGCCCAACCCGACGTCCCTGCATAGACTTTGCCCATGAGTCGTCCATTCTAATCTTTCATTCAAGCGATTGCTAAGTAGCTTACGACATGGCGCGAACAGCGTCTGATAGTGCGTGGTATAAGAGAAACTCCAAGAGACGCGGGAGCGTCGCCGTCGCGCGGAAGCTGTGACCCAGGACCGTGCCGGCGATCGCAGTCGTTACATAACCTCAAGCAAGGGGCACCATTCATGTCCAAACTAAGCGTGCGCTGTTTCTCAATTTCCCTCGACGGCTACGGCGCAGGTCCGGATCAGGACCTTGCAAATCCGATTGGCGTGGGCGGCAAAGCGCTTCACGAATGGATGTTCGGCACTCGCACGTTTCGCCAGATGATCGGCCACGAAGGCGGTGCCACGGGTATTGACGACGACTTCGTAGCGCGCGGCTTTGAGAATGTTGGAGCCTGGATCATCGGCCGCAACATGTTCGGACCCGTCCGGGGCCCGTGGCCCAACGACCAATGGAAGGGATGGTGGGGCGACAATCCTCCCTACCACACTCCGGTGTTCGTACTAACGACTCACCCGCGGTCGTCGCTTGAGATGAATGGCGGCACGACCTTTCACTTTGTCACCGGCGGCATTCAAGCCGCGCTGACCCGCGCTGCGGAAGCGGCAAAAAGCAAGGAGATCCGCGTCGGCGGCGGTGTCGAAACAATCCGCCAATATCTGCGCGCTGGATTGATCGATGAAATGCATGTGGCCATGTCGCCGATCTTCCTCGGCTCAGGAGAGTCGCTTTTCGAACGTCTCGACGCGCCAAAGCTAGGCTATGAATGTTCCAAACATGTTTACACGCCCTACGCGACGCACTTCATCATCACAAAACGCTCTTAGCAGACGCGGACTAACCCGCCGCGGAAAAATGGAATAACGAGAACGCTCACTGTGGCCGCGCAAACGCCTCCGCGGAGGATCGCGCGCGATCCAGGAGAAGCTCTCGCTCCCGGATGAGTTTCCGTGGCCGTCACGGCTACCCATCAAGTCGTCTAGAATCCACGAGCGCAAGTCGCCCCGCGGCGCCGGGTTAGGCCAGTCCTACCTGTTCGCGCTAGCTTGCCTCCGCAAACGCTCGTCCTTCTCCCTCAATTCCGGTGTCAGCTGATCGCCAAAATCGGCTGCTTCAAAAACCTGCCGCGCTTCAAGTTCAGCGCCACCGTCAAAAGGGCTGCGCTTGAGCCATTCGATCGCGTCGTCCATGGACTTCACCTGCCATAGCCAGAACCCAGCAATCAACTCCTTGGATTCGGCGAACGGCCCGTCAGTGATCGTCTGCTTGCCTCCCGAGAATTTAGCGCGCTTTCCCTTCGCGCTCGAATGCAGGCCTTCGCCCGCCAGCATCACGCCAGCCTTCACCAACTCTTCGTTGAACTTGCCCATCGCGGCCAGGAGTTCCGTCTTCGGCAGCACTCCTGCCTCCGATTCCTTGCTAGCCTTCACGATCACCATCACTCTCTTCGCTAAATCTCCTTTGAGTTCGAATTATGAGCTGGGCTCCCGCGTCCCAGCGCCGGGTTAAATCCGCCCTCTACTTTGACGTCGAACAACAACCGACAGAATCGACACGCTGAACGTTTTTTGAAATTTCTGTAAATGGCGGGGCGCCCATAGGCTAAGACGAAGTGCTCACGGCGCATGCAACGGGCCTAGGCAAGGCGCGCAACTGATGGGCAAAGCCGGCGGCGAACCAGTGACTCAGATGGAGCGGGCGACGGGAATCGAACCCGTGTCCGAAGCTTGGGAAGCTTCTATACTGCCATTGTACGACGCCCGCTCGTTGCTGCTGCGCGATTATACATAACTCACCGACCCCGAGAAAAGACCTAGCACACGCCGGGCGTTCAACTCTTGCCGCGCGCTTGGCCCACTTGCATCGGATAAAATTCGAACGTATTCAAACCGGACTTTATCGAAGGATCTTCGGCCATAAATCTCTGAACCTCAGCCGCATCGGCCATCTCCAACACCGCGATTCCGAAAGCACCGGCGTTCGCCATCACCGGGCCGTAGATCAGCACCGAGCCCTTGCTGAAAGCCTCGCCGACATGCTTCACATGTTGCTGCATCAGCGCTCTCTCGTCGGAGGTCATATCCTGGCCAAAGGTAGGCCAAGGCGGGATCAACTTCATGAAGAAATGCCGTTTGCTCATCGCGCCACTCCTCGGGGTGGCGGCCTGAACGCTCAGCCGCAAATCGTGCGGCGCAAACCAATGTGCCGCGAAGGGATAGCGCAACTCCGTCTAAGCTTTCTGTAAGGGAATCCCGGGCCTCGCCGATTACTAAAATGTAGTCGCTGGCTTATTAGTCGTATGGTGATGAATATCCGAGGTTTCCAAGTCTCTTGACCTTGGCATTGAAGATGCTCCGCACTCTCTGTATGCCCATCTCGCTATCGTACAGAGCTCGGTTGCGCCATTTCTCCACGGATTGTGCCCCACAGGGAAGCCAGCGTGGCTGACCGCACCATCATCGTCACCGGCTCCAAGGGCGGCGTTGGGACCACGACCGTGGCGCTAAATCTTGCCGTGCACATGGCCCAACTCGCCAAAAAGCGCGTCGGCCTGATCGAATTCGCGCGGCCCTTTGGACAAATCTCCCTCATGCTGGACTTCGATCCGCGATTCACGCTGCTCGATGCACTCGAACGCGTGGACCGCCTCGACGCGCCGTTGCTCGCAAGCCTGGTTACGCGCCACAAAACAGGTGTCGAAATCCTCGCCGGTCCACTGCACGCGGCACTGCGCGCCGACCAGCGGCAACTCGTAACCTTGGAAGCGCTGCTGCGCATCCTCGCGCTCGCTCGCGAGGTCTTCGATCTGGTTATCGTTGATCTCGGTTTCGTAAACGCCGCCGAATGGGCCCGTGTCCTGCAAATCGCGGATACGCTTCTGCTAGTCGCCGAGCCAAGCGCACTCGCCTTGGGCATGCTGGAACGATACCTAAACGCGGTTGATTCTGCCGGCCTCGATCGCGGCCATTTCCAGATCATCATCAATCGCTGGCGCCAGAACGATGACGAGCCGGTCGCAAAATCCGAGAAGCACCTGAAGCGAACTTTCTTCGCGCGCCTCCCCAACGACTTTCGTCAAGTCAGCGAAGCTGTAACGCTCGGCATCCCACTCACAACAGGATCGAACAATCCTCTAGTGGGCCGCTATCGCGATCTGGCCGCCAGACTCATCAACGCACCCGTACACGAAGTGGAATCGCGCAGCGATTGCCCCGTCGCCATGGGCCAAAAGTAGCAACACCTCACACTCTGCACGGACTCTCTGCGCCCCAAGCGTCTCTGCGGTAGCGCCCACGCCTTCATGACCCAGAGCCTCCGTGTTAGAGTGACCTGGCGCAGAATCACGCGAACAATCGGGAGGGGAAGTGGCGTATCGAGATTTGCGAGATTTCCTCAGGAAGCTGGAAAAAAATGACGAGCTTCGCCGCATCTCCGTCGAAGTTGACCCCATCCTGGAAATCACGGAAATCTCCGACCGCACCGTAAAAGCCGGAGGCCCCGCGCTTCTCTTTGAACGTCCCAAAAGCTCGCACGTCCCGGCGGTCACGAATTTGGTCGGCACCGAGCGCCGCATGTGCATGGCCCTGGAAGTTGACTCCCTCGAAGACATCGCCGCCCGCGTGCATTCCTTCATTGACATGCAGTCTCCGCAGGGCCTCTTTGAAAAAGTAAAAATGCTCCCCAAGCTTGCCGAAATCGGCTCGTTTTTTCCGAAAGTAGTTCGCAGTGGCGATTGCCAGGACGTAGTCCGCACCAAGGATTTCTCGCTCGATTATTTCCCAATCCTGAAATGCTGGCCGCAGGACGGCGGGCGTTACATCACCTGGCCCATGGTGATCACCAAGAACCCAGAAAATGGCAAACGCAACGTCGGCTGCTATCGCATGCAGGTTTTCGACGAGCACACGACGGGCATGCACTGGCAAACGCAGAAGCATGGGGCGGATCACTACCGCAGCAGCCGCGCCAAAAATCCGGGCGGAAAGCTCGATGTCGCCGTAGCGATCGGCGCGGACCCAGCCACGGCGCTCGCGGGAATCTTGCCGGTCCCGCCAGACATGGACGAGTTCCTCTTTTCCGGTTTCTTGCGCAAGGATCCAGTCGAGCTGGTCGCTTGCAAGACGGTGGACCTGGAAGTCCCGGCGAATGCCGAAATCGTCTTGGAAGGCTACGTCGAAATAGGCGAGATGCGCACCGAAGGGCCCTTCGGCGACCACACGGGCTTCTATTCGCTCGAGGGCCAGTATCCCGTATTCCATGTGCAGTGCGTCACGCACAAAAAAGATCCCCTGTATTTGACGACGATCGTCGGCCCGCCTCCGCAGGAAGACTATTTTATGGGCCACGCCATCGAGCGCATTTTTATGCCTGTGATGAAAATGCAGTACCCGGAAATCGTGGACGTCGCCATGCCCGCCGAGGGCATTTTTCAGAATTTAATGATCGTCTCCATCCGCAAAAGCTACCCCGGCCAAGCGCGCAAAATCATGAACGCGATCTGGTCGCTCGGCCAAGCCATGTTCACCAAGGTTGTCGTCGTCGTGGACCACGATGTGGACCTCCACAATCCGCGCGAGATCGTCTGGAAAGCTCTGTGCGCCATCGATCCAGAGCGCGACATTCAATTTGTTTTGGGTCCCGTGGACACTCTCGACCACGCCGCGCGCCGCCAGGACTTCGGCTCAAAGATGGGCGTAGACGCCACGCGCAAATGGCCGGAAGAAGGTTTTGCCGGACGTTGGCCCGACGAAATAAGAATGAATAGCGAAACAAAAAAGCGCGTGGACACAATATGGCAACAGCTCCGCATCGCGCCTCCGAACAAAAAGTAAACGCAAAGCGAACGCATTTTTCTTCGCCTTTTTGGGCCTTTCCCGCAATATCTGAGTGGTTTGCAGCCCATCCCACCTGTCCTTTTACCCTGTCCTTTTCGCCTACCTGTACTTTCGTACCGTGTTTTACCAATAGCACACCATCGGAACACGTTGCTTGACACTCTGTGCTGCGGATGTAATAAACGGACAAAGCGGAAAGGTACCGGAAGTAGCAGTACTAACGGAGCCTCTCCGAAATCGGCCGCCTTAACGGGGTGGACGGCGAAGCAGCAAGCGGGGCGGGGAATTTTTTCCAAAGAAATTTTCAAGCACCAGACGAAGCCGTGTCCGTTCTGCGAAGCGGGGCGGAGCAAGGAGTGAGGGGCCGCGCGATGTTCAATCTGGGGAAAACGAAATCTTTAATCGGCCTGGACATCGGCTCGAGTTCCGTGAAAGCGGTCGAGCTGAAGAAGACCAAAGCGGGCTACGAGCTGGTGAGTTACGGGATTGAGACCTTGGCGCAGGACACGGTGGTTGACGGAGCTATCATGGACGCTCCCTCGGTCGCCGAAAAAATCGTCTCCATCTTCGATAACCAGAAAATCAAGGCCAAGGACGTGGCCACTTCCGTATCCGGGCACTCCGTCATCGTCAAGCGCGTCAGCATGCCGCTGATGACCGAAGACGAGCTTTTCGATCGGGTGCAAGCCGAAGCCAGCCAGCACATCCCGTTCGACATCGCCGACGTGAACCTGAGCCATCAATTGCTGGAAGCCACCGAAAATCAAATGGACGTGCTGCTGGTGGCCGTCAAGAAAGACAAAATTCTGAACCACACCAACGTTTTGGCCCAGGCCGGAAAGTCTCCGATGGTCGTGGACATTGACGCCTTCGCCCTGCAGAACTCCTTCGAGGTCAATTACGAGCCGGATCCTTCGCAGGTGGTTGCGCTGCTGAACGTGGGCGCCAGCGTCATGAACATCAACATCGTCCGCGGCTGGACCCCGCTCTTTACTCGCGACGTTTCCGTAGGTGGTAATCAGTACACCGACGCGTTGCAGAAGGAACTGGACCTGAGCTTCGAAGATGCCGAAAAGCTAAAGATGGGCGGCACTCTGGCGGGCGTCAACGAAGAGCAGCGCACCGCGATTCTGCGCTCCGTTTCAGACATCTTGATTCTGGAAATTCAAAAGACGTTCGACTTCTTCCGCGCCACGGCCAGCGGAGAAAATATTCGCCGGATCTACGTCGCCGGCGGAACGGCGCGTGTTCCCGGCCTGCTCGATTTACTGAAGGAAGAGTTCGCCATGCCGGTCGAAGAGCTTTATCCGTTCCGAAAGATTGCAATCAATCCTGGGCGTCACGATGAAAGCCAGATCCGTGAGTTGGCGCCGCGCCTGGCAATCGCTGTGGGCCTGGCGCTGAGGAGTTTTGACACCCCATGATCCGCATTAACTTACTGGGCCAGGCCCGTCCGAAAGCTACCAAGCAAGCCGTGCCGCTGGAGGCCACGCTGCAGATCCTGCTGGGCATCGCAGCGCTGGTCATCGCGGTGGTGGTTCTCTGGGTAACCTACGCATCGCAAAAGCGCGATCTGGACACCACCAACGCGCGCATCGCTTCCTTGAAAGCCGAAAAGACCAGCCTGCAGCAGGTCAAGCAGGAAGTGGATCAGTTCGAAGCGCAGAAGAAGGCTCTGCAGACGCGCATTGACGTGATCGAGGAACTTCAAAAGAACCGTTCCGGCGCGCAGGAATTGCTCCAAATGGTCGCCAATACGGTCGTACGCGTGGATGAACTGTGGCTCACCTCGCTCGACCGCAAAGGCAACACGCTGGAGATTGAGGGTGAGGCTGGCAGCATCAACGCCGTCGCGAATTTCATTACCCAACTGAAGCGCTCCGGGTATTTCGATCAGATTGAGATTAAAGAGGCGAAAGAGGACGACGTTGCGAAGACGGTGACGACGTACGGTTTCACCATGTCCGCCGCGATCGCGCAGCAAGCCTCTCAGCCGGCGCAGCCCCAGGCGAAGCCCGCTGCCAGCTCTGCTGCGCCCCCGCAGCCCGCGCCCAAGGGGAGGAGTTAGCGATGGCAACCGCTTTCAGAGATTGGCCCTGGCCGCTGCAGGCCCTGTTTTTCCTGGGACTTTCCGTGGTCCTGATTGCCGCGGGTTTCTACGTTCCCGGCTCTCCGGTCGCCAGCGTGCGCAACGAATTGGAGCAGGCCCAGCAACAGGAAAAGCCTCTCGAGGCTGAAGTCGCCAGCCTGCGTGTCTACAAGCAGCGCCGCGCGGAATTGCAGTCGGAGATGGATGCGCTCTCGAAGCAACTCGCGACGTTGCAGACCATCGTTCCCGAAGACAAGCAGGTGGATCAGTTCATCATCATGATTCAAAGCGCGGCCGCCAGCTCTGGAGTTGCCGTCCGTAGTCTGAAGGCCCTGCCGATCGGCCAAAAACCGTTCTATTTCGAGATGCCTTTTGAAGTGCAAGCGGATGGTCCGTACTTCTCGGTTCTGGACTTTTTCTCGAAGCTCGGCAGATTGTCTCGAATCATCAACGTCGGCGATTTGAAGCTGACCGGCCTCGGCGGCAAAGGCGGACCGACCAACAATTTCCACATGGTGGCGGGAACTTCGGTCACCGGCACGATGACCATAACGACTTTCTTTTCCAAGACGGCAGAAGCACCGGGAGCAGCTACTACCAAGCCGGGAGCTCCGCCGGTGAAGCGATAGGGCGAATACGATGAGACTGGCTAGGACATCCATGACTTTCTTCACCGCTCTGGCATTGTCTTGCTGCCTGGTCCCTGGCGCTTGGGCGCAGTCCAAGCCTGCGGCCAAGGTCCGCCACAAAGTCAAAGCAGCGCCTGCGGCCGCTCCGGCAGCAGCGGCGCCCGCTGCGGACCCTGGGGCGTCATCAGGGAAGCCCGAAATTTCCGAAGTTGGCAAGCGTGATCCGTTCGTACCTCTGGTGAGCGAGCACAAGACCGGCGGGCCGGTGTTGCCTCCGGGCAAAGCTGGCCTCGTCGTAGCCACCGTGCACGTGGACGGTACCGTGAGCGCGCCCAACGGCATGCTCGCCGTGGTTTCCAATCCCGACCAGCGTGTTTATTTCCTTCGAGAAGGGGACCGTCTGTATGACGGCGATGTGGAAAAGATCGGCCTGGACGGTGTGACGTTCAAGGAAAACTCTAAAGATGCTTTCGGGAAGCCAGTCGAACGCATTGTTACGAAGCGAATCTACCCGAGTGCAGGAGAGCAGCAATGAGGATTATGCGGAGGGCGTGGGGCCTGTCTGCGCTACTAGCGGCAGCCCTGATTCTGACGAATGGAGCACTCTCGGCCAGTGATGCGCCGGTGGTGCACGTGAAAGCGGTGGTGAAAGACGGCGCCGTGACCCTGGATGCTCAGGCCAACGGACCGTTCGAGTACACCACCTATCGCCCCAGCGAGAGCCTCTTTGTGCTCGACCTGACTGGCGTCTCGGCGGGTGATTCAGCGGGCGCGCGCATCGTTCCCTCGGAGCTCGTCAAGAGCTACCGGCTGACGACGTACGCGACCGGCCAAAAGCCCGTGGTGCGTCTGGAAATCCTGGTTCGGCCCGGCGTGCAGCCCCGCTTGCAGCGCACTGGCAATCAGGAACTCACGCTTTTCGTTTCCGCGAATGGCAATGCTGACGTTTCCGCCGAGCCGGTCGTCCCCGCGCCCACGCTCAAGCGGTCCTCGGCATCCGTGAAGGCGATTTCCGCCAAGACTTCGGAGACGAAGGCGCCCGCTTCGAATTTCGAAGCGATCGAGCAAGTGAATCTGGCTCAGAACGGCGAGCAGACCGAAGTCAACGTTGTCGGCAGCGACAAACTTACCTACCACGTTTTGCGCTTGCACAATCCCGACCGCATCGTGCTCGACTTTGCCGGTGCGCATCTCAAGACCTCTGAAAAGAATATTGCGAGCAATCTTGACCCCGTGAAGGAAATCCGTCTGGCTCAGTTCACCCCGGAAGTGTCGCGTGTGGTGATTGACCTCCGTCAGCCAGCGCATTTTGACATCAATTCGACCGGGAACGCTGTCACCGTGGCATTCTCCGCGGAAGCTCCCAGCGGCGCCGTGAAATCGACGCCTGCGGCAGCTCCGCAGCCTGCGGATGTCACCACCACGAAGGCTGATGTTCCGGCAGCAACGCCGAGCAACGTTCCTGCACCAGCCGCCGTGCTGCCCAGCGCCTTGACGCAGACGTCTGCTGCGCTCGCCGCGCCCGCACCGGTGGAAGCACCTGCCGCACAACCTGTAACGCTTGCGGCCGTGGCCCCTGCGAAGTCAGCGAACGCGGGTTATACCGAAACCAGCCAGCCCACCATCAGCACCCCGTCAGCGAATCCGGCGGCTTCCGGAGCGCAGGCGCCGACGCCCGCGCCGGCCGGGAAGTATTCCGGTGAACCGATCTCCGTCAATTTGAAAGATGTGGACTTGCGCGATTTCTTCCGCTTGATTCACGAAATCAGCGGCTTGAACGTCGTCGTGGATCCCGCCGTCAAGGGCACGTCTGACGATCGTGCTCGACGATGTGCCGTGGGATCAGGCTCTGGACATCGTGCTCAAGAACAACGATCTCGATAAGCAACTCGATGGCAACGTGCTGCGCATCGCCACCAAGGAAACTCTGAAGAAGGAAGCAGATCAGAACCGTGAGTTGGCCAAGGCGCAAGCGGAAGCCGCTGACGTTGTCACCACCACCCGCGTGCTCAGCTACGCCAAAGCCGCGGACCTGGTGCCCACGATGAAGAAGTTCCTTTCCTCGCGCGGCGACATCCTGGCGGACAGCCGTTCCAACACTTTGATCATCCGCGATATCCCGGCCGTTCTGCCGGTGCTGGACAACTTGCTCCGCCAGCTCGATCGCAAATCCCAGCAGGTGGAAATTGAGGCGCGGGTTGTAGAGGCCCAGCGCTCGTTCTCCCGCGAAATCGGCACGGAGCTGGCCGCCGCGTTTGGACCTCAAGGCGGCAGCACAGTGGGAGGCGCGACGGCCGTCGGCACCAGCCCGGTCATCCATACACCGGCTCCGCCATTTTGCGTGGGCAGCAATTGCACCACCAGCAGTCCTACCACGCCGAGCAGCGGCTCGTTGCCTTTGCTTACCAACCTGGGAGCAACGACGCCCACCAGCGGATTCAGCTACATCTTCCAGAACAGCAGGGTTGCACTCGATGAAATCATCACTGCGGCTGAAGAGCGCGGCGTCGGCAAACTGATCTCCAAGCCGAAAGTCGTCGTGCAGAACAACCAAAAGGCGATTGTGAAACAGGGGACCAAGATTCCCGTGCAAACCGTCGTCAACAACACTGTTTCCGTGCAATTCGTGGACGCCGTTCTTGAGCTCGACGTCACCCCGCAGATCACCGCGGAAGGCACCATCTACATGGACGTGGACGTCAAGAACGACCAGATTGACCAGTCCATACCGCGTGTGCAGGGCATTCCGGCCATCGACACCCAGGAAGCGAACTCCAAAGTGCTCGTTGCAGATGGCGGCACGGTGGTCATCGGCGGCGTCATCGTCACCACACAGCGCACCGATATTCAGCAGGTTCCGCTGCTGGGCAGCTTGCCGGTGGTCGGCAATCTGTTCCGCCACACCACGGTCAGCTCCACGGCTCAGGAGCTTCTGTTCTTCCTCACCCCGCGCATTTTGCCGGGATAGTTGTCGCAGGGAAGAAAGGGTTCTGAATCGGGACGTGGCTCAGAAATCTGTTGACTTGAATTCAGGCCGGGGCCGAATCCATCGGCTCCGGCTTTCTCTTTCTGAGCGCCGCGCGGATGCTCTCCTCGTCACTCATCTTCCTAACATCCGCTATCTCTGCGGATTTAGCGGAAGCTCCGCCATCCTGCTCGTCGAATCCTCGCGCGCCACGCTTTTCACTGACAGCCGCTACACGCTGCAAGCCCGCGAAGAAGTGCATGACGCTCGTGTCTCCATCGTTCGCCACGGCTTGCTTCGCGCCGTGGGCGAAGCGCTTAAACGCAGCGGCGGTCGTGTGCGCATCGGGTTCTCGCCCGCGCAGTTGACTGTCGCGCAAAGAGACGCCCTGCATTCCTTCGCGGGAGCCCGCGTACGCTGGGTTCCGGTACCGGGCGAGGTCGAGCGGCTGCGTGCCGATAAAGGACGCGGGAGAACTGGCCCTGATGCGCGAGGCGGCGCTCTTGATCAGCGATGTCTGGACGGCGGCCCTCCGTCACGTCCGGCCGGGCGTGTCCGAACTGGCCGTCGCTGCCGAACTCGAACGCGGCGATGAAGCTCCGCGGCGCGAGCGGCCCATCGTTCGAGACCATCGTGGCTTCCGGCCCGCGCTCGGCCTGGCCGCACGCCCAGCCCACGCCCAAGCTGCTCAAGAAAAACGAGTTGGTCGTCCTTGACCAGGGTGCTATACTGCGCGGCTACTGCAGCGATATGACTCGCACCGTTTTCCTGGGACGGGCTGCAGGCAGGGTGCGCGGGCTCTACAACGCCGTCTTGGAGGCCCAACAGGCTGCCAAGGCGGCCATTCGGCCGGGTGTTAGGGCCGCCGACGTGGACTCTGCGGCGCGCAAAGTCCTGCGGCGTCATGGCTGCGTCCGTTATTTCACCCACAGCACAGGGCATGGGCTGGGAATCGAAGTGCATGAAATGCCGCGTCTGGGCATGAATGAAGACACCTTGCTGGAAGAGGGTATGGTCATTACCGTCGAGCCGGGTGTATATATCGAGGGGCTCGGCGGCATTCGCATCGAGGATGACGTGGTGGTGACGGCGCAGGGCGCCGAGGACTTGACCAGCGCTTCCCGGGAATTTCTAGAACTCTAAATGGCGAAAAAGTCGAATTCAGAATCACAGCCCGGCTCCCGCGCGGGCAGCGTTGACTTTCCGGAAGTGGAACGCATCCTCGACTTCATGCAAAAGCATGGACTCGAGGAATTCGAATACGAGCGCGAAGGCTTCCGCATCCGGCTGAAGAAGCCTTCATCGCCCGCCGCTGCAGGATACGCTTCGCTGCCGGCTCCCGAAATTGTAGTCGCTTCCGGCGCCACACGCCAGCCGCGCGTCTGCTCCGGCGCAAGCAGCGCCTCCGCCGCGCGAATCCGAACCCGCTCACTCCGAAGATCTCCACATCGTGAAGTCGCCGATCGTCGGCACCTTCTACACTTCGGCCAGTCCGGGCTCGGAGCCGTTCGTCGCGATTGGCGCGAAAGTCGAATCCGGCCAGGTGCTCTGCATCATCGAAGCCATGAAATTGATGAACGAGATTGAATCGGACGTTGCGGGGGAAGTCGTTCGGATTTTTGTGGAGAACGGCCATCCGGTGGAATACGGCGAAGCGCTCTTCGGCATTCGGCCGCACCGGAAAAAATAGCCGAAGAATACAGCTCGTTCTAGTCCGAGGGAAATGTTCCGAAAAATTCTGATTGCCAATCGCGGCGAAATCGCCCTGCGCATTCTTTCCGCTTGCCGGGAACTGGGCGTCAAGACCGTCGCCGTGTATTCCGAAGCCGACCGCAACTCCTTGCACGTCCGCTTTGCCGACGAAGCCATCTGCATCGGCCCGCCGCGCAGCAGCGAAAGCTATCTGAACATCCCGCAAGTGATCAGCGCCGCGGAAATCGCCAATGTGGACGCGATTCATCCCGGCTACGGCTTCCTCTCCGAGAACGCCAATTTCGCCGAAGTCTGCGAGGCCTCGCACATCACTTTCATCGGTCCCGCGCCCGACGCGATCCGCCTGATGGGCGAAAAAGACAAAGCCCGCGAAGCCATGGCCGAGGCCGGCCTGCCGATCATTCCCGGCAGCCCCGGCGTCGTCGCCGACGAAGAGAGCGCCAAGAAAATCGCCGCGGAAATCGGCTACCCGGTAATGATCAAGGCCGCCGAAGGCGGCGGCGGACGCGGCATGCGCATCGTGCGCCACAGCCGCGAACTGATTCCGCTGTTTCAGACTGCGCGCACCGAAGCCGAACAGGCCTTCGGCAGCCCCAACGTCTACATGGAAAAGCTCATCGAGCATCCGCGCCACATCGAATTTCAGGTTCTCGGCGATAAGCACGGCAACGTCATCCATCTCGGCGAACGCGAATGCTCCCTGCAGCGCCGCCACCAGAAAGTTCTCGAGGAATCTCCCTCGCTCGTCGTGGACGCGGCCACCCGCAAGCGCATCGGCAAGCAGGTGGTGGACGCGCTGAAGAAACTCGGCTACTCCAGCGCCGGCACGGTGGAATTCCTGCGCGAAGAATCCGGCCAGCTCTATTTCATCGAAATGAACGCGCGCATTCAGGTCGAGCATCCCGTCACGGAGATGGTCACCGGCGTGGATCTCGTGAAATCGCAGATCCGCGTCGCCGCCGGCGAAAAGCTCGCGGACGTCGTCGCGCCCAGTCGAATTTCGCGGCCACGCCATCGAATGCCGCATCAACGCCGAAGATCCCGAAACCTTCATCCCTTCCGCCGGACGCATCACCGCTTTCCGCGTTCCCGGCGGCCCAGGCATTCGCGTGGACACCGCGAGTTACGCCGACGGCGTGATTCCTCCCTATTACGATTCGCTGATCGCGAAACTCATTGCGCACGGCGACGATCGCGCCGAAGCCATCGCGCGCATGCACGGCGCGCTCGATGGTTTCGTCGTCGAAGGAATCAAGACCACGATCCCGCTGCACAAAAGAATTCTAGCCGACCCGGATTTCATCGCTGGGAAATTCGACACGCACTTTCTCGATCGTCCGGCTGCCGTAGCAGCCAACAAATAACCGCGGAGGCACGGTTGTTTCCGGCTCTTTACGCCATCCTCGACGCAACTCCCAGCCTCCCACCCGAGTCCACGCTCTCCTTCGCCGAAAAACTGGCCGCCGCCGGCGTCGAGCTGATTCAATTGCGCGCGAAAAACCTCTCCTCGCGCCGCTTCCACGAATTGTCTGTCGCCTGGTCAGCTGCCTCGTGCAGCATCCCGTTCGTGTGATCGTCAACGACCGCCCGGACATCGCCGCCATCGCCGGCGCGCACGGCGTGCACGTTGGCCAGGAGGATCTTCCCGTCGAGGATGCCCGCAAAATCTGTCCGCCGCCGCGATGGGTGGGGGTTTCGACACACAACCTTGAGCAATTGCGCGCCGCGGACGTCACTTCGGCGGATTATATTGCTGTGGGGCCCATCTTTCCGACCGTCACCAAAGAGAATCCTGACCCGGTCGTCGGCCTCGATTTCTTGCGCGCGGCCAGAAAAATAACGCGGAAACCCCTTGTAGCAATCGGCGGCATCACAGTACAGTCCGCGAGCGAAGTTTTTCACGCGGGAGCCGATTCGGTAGCCGTAATCAGCGACCTGGCGACCGCGCCAGACCCGGCCCAATGCGCGCGCGAATATCTGGCAATCGCAAAGCGGTTCATCAGCAGTACGAAGCACGAACGCGCAGTATGAGATCGCTGCTGCCGACAGCGCCGGGAACGTCGTGCGCGGGGTGACAGAGGCAAGCGCCATCTGGGAGTGCGGAAGCTTGCTTCCGCCTGTTACAAGGCGAGGCTAGCCTCGCCGCTGCAAACCGCGGCAGCACGCAATCGTACGCAACGAAGAGTTTTCGCGCAGAGTAATCGAAGAGGAGCTTACTTGGCGGAACAAGCGCAAACAATCGGCGGCATCGCAACAGCAACAAAGCAGCCGGAGCTGGTAAAAGGCCTCGGCCTGTTCGACTCCACCATGATTGTCTGCGGCTCGATGATCGGCTCCGGCATCTTCATCGTCTCCGCCGACATCGCCCACCAGGTCCAAAGCCCCGGCCTGCTGCTCACCGTCTGGATCGTCGCCGGCGTCATGACCCTCATCGGCGCGCTCAGCTACGGCGAACTGGCCGCAGCGATGCCGCACGCCGGTGGCCAATACGTCTATCTCCGCGAATCGCTCGGCCCGCTCTGGGGCTTCCTCTACGGCTGGACGATGCTGCTCGTCATCCAGACCGCCACCATCGCCGCCGTCGCCATCGCCTTCGCAAAATTCACAGCCGTAATGGTCCCGTGGTTTTCCGCCAGCCAATGGATCTGGAAACTCGGCACAGTCGGTCCATGGCAATTCTGGTTCGGCTCGCTCGGCCCCTACAACGTCGGCCTCAACCGCCAGAATCTTCTCGCCATCGCCTCGATCGTCTTGCTCACCTGGATCAATACCCGCGGCCTGCGCATCGGAAAAATCGTGCAAAACATTTTCACGGTCGCGAAAGTCGGTTCGCTCGTGGCGCTCGCGGGAGTCGGCTGCTGGTTTTCCACGGCCATCGCGCGCCAGGCAAATTTCACCGATTTCTGGCGCAACGCCGGTTTGTGGGCGATGCATCCATATCCCGCCGATCATCCCACGTGGACCATCGGCACGATCACGCTGGTCGCCGTCGCGATGGTCGGCGCGCTTTTTTCCGCCGACGCCTGGAACAACATCACCTTCACCGCCGCCGAAGTGAAAAATCCCAGCCGCAATCTGCCGCTTTCGCTCGCGCTCGGCGCCGGAATCGTGATCGTCCTTTACATCCTGGCCAACGTCGCCTATCTGCGCGTGCTTCCCATCTCCGGCGACCCGCACGGCGCAACGGCTCTCGCTCGCGGCATCGAATTTGCCGCTGACGGCCGCGTCGGCACCGCCGTCGCCGAAGTGATCTTCGGTCCCGCCGGCGCGATCGTGATGGCCATCGCCATCCTGGTCTCCGGCTTCGGCTGCAACAACGGCCTGATTCTCTCCGGCGCGCGCATTTACTACGCCATGTCCAAAGACCGCCTCTTTTTCAAATCCGTCGGCAAAGTAAATAAACATCATGCGCCCGGCGCCGCGCTCGTCGTCCAATGCATTTGGGCCTGCGATCCTGTGTCTGTCGGGCACCTACAGCCAGTTGCTCGATTTTCTGATTTTTGCCGTCCTGATTTTTTACATCCTCACGCTCAGCGGCCTTTTCATTCTGCGCTGGAAACGCCCGGACATGGAGCGCCCGTACAAGCGCCTTCGGCTATCCGTTTCTTCCGGCGCTGTATCTGGTGATGGCGGTATTCATCGAAATTCAGCTTTTGCGTTATAAGCCACAGTACACTTGGCCCGGCCTGATCATCGTTCTGCTGGGCGTTCCGGTTTATTTGCTGTGGAAACAAGCAGGGAAGTCAGCGCAACGCAGATTTCGAAGGCGCGGCATGCCGTGCCCGCTGTGCGATACGCTGTCTCGGAATTTGATTTTGTAGCGGCGCACTTCAGTGCGCCATCGCTGTCGCGGCAAATCGCGATGTGCTATTTCATCGGTCCGCGCAAGGCGTGCTGATCCGGTAATTGAAATATTTAGCCTTTATCTGTGTTCATCAGTGTTCATCTGTGGTGATGTTGACTTAGAATCGCGCGCGTCAACTCGAAGGAGAACATCGCGAATGAGCAATCCGCTGTTCAAAAGAAGCCGATGGACGTGCTGCTGAGCGAAGCAGCGGATACCGGCGAACACACCCTCAAGCGCACGCTCGGCCCGCTCTCGCTTACCGCGCTCGGCGTCGGAGCGGTAATTGGCGCGGGAATTTTCGTGATGACTGGTCTCGGCGCCACTACGCCGGCCCGGCGCTCATGCTATCATTCATCGTCTCAGGCTTCGGCTGCGTGCTTCGCGGGATTGTGCTACGCGGAGTTCGCGGCGATGATTCCGCTGGCGGGCAGCGCCTACACCTATGCGTACGCCGCGCTGGGCGAACTGCTCGCCTGGATCATCGGATGGGATCTGACGCTCGAATACGCCATGGGCGCGAGCACCGTGTCCTCGGGCTGGTCCAATCATTTCATCGAATTGCTCCAGATTTTTCATCTGAAGATGCCGCTCTGGCTGGCCTACGACCACTGGACGGCGCTCGCGACCGCAGAAAACATGCTGGCGCGCGCTCAGGTCCACGCCGCCAACCCCGCTCTCGGCATCACCAGTAAAGCGTTTTCCGATCTCGTCCATGCGCTTACCGACGCGCCCTCGGCGGACCTGCTCCGGCAAGCGCACGACCTGGTGGCCGCGCCGCGCATTTTCGGTTTCGACTTTGGCTTCAATCTGCCGGCCTTCGTCATCGCGCTGATCATCACTGCGGTCCTGGTCATCGGAATCAAGGAAAGTGCCAACTTCAACGCCACGATCGTGGTCATCAAGGTCGGCGTGGTCCTGTTCGTAATCCTCCTGGGTCTAAAGTATGTGGACAGCACCAACATCGGGCACAGCTGGGCCGAATTCGCGCCCATGGGCGTCGGCGGCATATGGAAAGCCGCCGCCTACATATTCTTCGCCTACATCGGATTCGACGCCGTTTCCACTACCGCGCAGGAAGCCAAGAATCCACAGCGCGACTTGCCCATCGGCATCATCGCCTCGCTGGTGGCCTGCACCATCCTTTATATCCTCGTGGCTTTTGTGCTCACCGGCATGGTGCCCTGGAGGTCCATCAACATAGAGGCGCCGCTGGCCGTTGCCTTTCTCGATCACGGCTTGAACACGGCCTCCACGGTAATCACCGCCGGCGCACTCGCCGGACTCACCAGCGTGATGCTGGTGATGTTGCTCGGCCAGACTCGCGTGCTCTACTCCATGGCCAACGACGGCCTGCTGCCGCGCAAGTTCTTTGCCGCGATTCATCCCAAGTTTCGCACGCCGTACAAGACCACGATTCTGGTCGGCCTGCTCGCCGCGATCGTCGGCAGCATCACGCCCATCGACCAGCTCGGAAAAATGGTCAATATCGGCACGCTGCTGGCTTTCGTCATCGTATGCATGGCCGTGATTGTTCTGCGCTACACCAATCCCAGTCAGCCGCGTCCGTTCCGTACGCCGCTCGTTCCGCTGATCCCCGGGCTCGGCGTGGCCATCAACGTCTACATGATGGTCAATCTCGGTTGGGTGAACTGGGCGCGCCTCATCATCTGGCTGGTAATCGGACTGGTGGTTTATTTCGCCTACAGCCGCCATCACAGCCGCGTCCAGCAGAATGATCGCAGCAGCGCCGTAGCGCGCGCCGGACGAACGGGTGTTAGCGGCGTGAAAGCGCCGTCATCCTGTTTACCCTGACGTAGGAAGGGAGCGGAGCAAAGCCTGCTTGCCGCAGGCAGGGATCTCTCTTCGGCTTCTTGCTGTTACAGCGCGTGCCTTCCATATCCGCCGCGCGTCGGCTATCCTTCTAACGCCTGAGACTAATTTTCGTGAACCGACTTTCTCCTCGCCGGTTATTCGTCTTCCTGCGGCACGTCACGCCGCTGGACCGCGTCGCACTCGTCGTAATCCTTCTTTACGCCGCCGTACGAACCATCGCTGCCTTTCGCGAACCTTTGCCCTTCTCAGGATTCCTCGGCTTCCTCTGTTTACTCGCAGCGGTTTACTTGCTCGTCCGGCTGATCCCGTGGTTTCGCACGAAATTCATGTGGACCCTGCGGAACCGCCTGATCGTCGCCTACGTTTTCATCGCGGTCGTCCCGGTCATCTTGCTGCTGTGCATGGCGGGCCTCGCGGCATACGGTCTCTATCTGCAACTCGGTGCGCACCTCTTTCACGAAGACCTCCAGTCGCGTATCAGCACGATTTCCGCCGATGCCGACGCGCTCGCCGGCGCCGTCGAGCAGGAAGCCGCGCAAGGCGCTTCTCCAAACTCCGAAGCAATTCTCGCGCGTCCGGGAATTGCCAATTTAATCGAAGCCGCACGCCGCGAATGGCCCGATCTGCGCGTCTTTCCCAACCGCGGCGAGCGCCTCGTGCAAGCCGGCGATGGACACGAATTTGCCGGCTTGGTCGAGTTCGAAGGAAGAATCTGGGTCGCCGCCGCCGTGGAAAAAACCGGCGCTGCCGGACCCTTTTATCTCGTCGTCGGCACTCCGCTCAATCCCACGTTTCTCGATACCCTGCGCTCGGACATCGGGCCTATCCAAATCATTCCGCTGCGTCCAACGAACGAACAAACTCCCGCCGGCGCCTCGCTCAGTTTCAATGGCAAAGTTTTCGTCCCTGGCGAACAAATCGCCAGCCGCCATCGCACGCTCGGTCCACCGTCGAACTGGTTTGACGTGCGCATCGGCGGCGTCTCCACGATCGATTTGGCGCACATCGGCCAGCAACCCGGGAACGCGCCGGATGCCGTGCTCGCGACGTTCGCCATGCGCGCCTCTGCGCTCAATCGCCGCCTCTTCACGTCGGTCGGTGAAATTGGACCGCTGCTCGAGCTTGCGCTGATTGCTGCCGGAGTGATTTTCCTGGCCTTGGAAGTCGCTGCTCTGATCACCGGCATCGTGCTCACTCGCACCATCACTCGCGCCGTGGACGATCTCTACGAAGCCACTTTGCACGTCCGCCGTGGCGATTTCACCCAGCGCATTCACGTCCACCAGCGCGATCAACTCGGCGCTCTCGGCGAATCGTTCAACGAAATGACCAGCTCCATCTCCGAGCTGATCGAAGAGCAAAGCAAGCGTCAGAAACTCGAAAACGAAATCGCCATCGCCCGTGAAGTGCAGGCCCAGCTCTTTCCGCAGGTTTTGCCCGCGTTGCCTGGACTCGAACTTGCCGCCATCTGCCGCCCCGCTCGCGTCGTCAGTGGCGACTATTACGATTTCATCCGCACTCGCCAGGACTGCGTGGGTATCGCGCTCGCGGACATCAGCGGAAAAGGAATTTTTGCGGCGCTGCTCATGGCAAGCTTGCAAGCGGCGCTACGCAGCCAGGCTTCACTCGATGGCACGTGCGGCACGGCGGAACTCGTCTCGCGCCTGAACCGCCACGTTTTTCGCAACACTTCCGACGACCGCTATGCCACATTCTTTTACGCTGACTTCGACGTCTCCACCAGAATGCTTACCTACACCAACGCCGGCCACCTCGCTCCGTTTTTCGTTTTCGGCGACAAAGTGCTGGAACTCAGCGAAGGTGGCACGGTGATCGGAATGTTCGAGGATTGCCCCTACACCCAAGGCAGCATCAAAGTGGAACCGGGAAGCTTGCTAGTGGCGTTTAGTGATGGTCTAACGGAACCGGAAAACGTCTACGGGGAAGAATTCGGCATACACCGCCTGAAAGAAGAAATCCTCCGCCAACGCAGCATGCCGCCCCAGCGCATAGCAGAAAATCTGATTGCCGCCGCTGAACAATGGGCCGGCACACCCGAGCAAGCCGACGACATCACCGTAGTAATCGCCCGAATGGGCTGACAAAGTAGCGCCGGCTTTCCGTCCGCAAAACCAAGCAGGCGAGGCTGACCTCGCCTCGCCCGAGAAAACGTTCAGCGCCGCTCCAGATTTATCGAACGCCCCCAGCAGCCAAGAGCTGCTCGCCAGTAAGATATCCCGAATCGTCCGACGCCAAAAACACTGCAATCGGCGCGATGTCTCCAACCTTCCCGATGCGTCCGAGCGGCGCCATCGCGACAAAAGCCTTGTCGAAGTCGGATCCAATAAACCCGCCGGTCTGTGTGCCTTCCGTCTCGATGATCCCCGGATTGATCGTATTCACGCGAATCTTCTTCGGCCCCAGTTCCCGCGACAACACGCCCGTAACGGCATCCAGCGCCCCTTTGCTCGCCGTGTAAACCGTGGAGTTGGGAGGCGTCAAGCGGCTCACCGCAGACCCAATATTGATGATGCTGCCGCCGTTGCTCATGTGCTTCACAGCCGCCTGCGTCGTCAGGATCGTCCCCAGCACATTAATGTTGAATGTCTTGTGAAAATTTTCCTCGGTAACGGCTTCGAGCGGAGCAAATTCGTAAACTCCCGAATTGTTCACGAGAATATCGAGACGTCCATAATTCTTGATCGCTGCGTCAATGATCCCCTTCGCATCCGCGGCCTTTGACACATCTCCGCCCACCGCCACGGCCTTGCCGCCCGACGCCGTAATCGCAGCAACCACTTTCTCCGCGCCCGCCTTGCTGGACGCATAATTTACTACCACCGACGCACCTTCCGCCGCTAGCGCCTGCGCGATGCCCGCTCCAATGCCTTTCGATGCTCCCGTAACAACCGCAACCTTTCCTGTAAGCCTGCCCATGTCTTTTCTCCTCATTCTTCTTTGATTTCGAAATTTGAAAACGATTGAAGTTATAAGCCGGGTTGATACGCCAAGTGGATCCGCGACGACACCCGAATCCACACTCAATCTTGGATGCATGCGGCTGGCTTTCGATTCCGCTCGCTTGACACCTGCACGCGCCCCGCCGTATGGTGTCAGTCAACGACGGTCGGAAATCCGCCTTTTCATCTCGCCGAAAGATTTCCGATTCGGGAGGTGCGCCATGCCATTTGACCTGTTGACGTTTCGTCTAGTGGAAAAGCCAGTGACCCGCGAAGAAGGTCTGCGAATTTTGGAACGCGATCAATACCGTTGTCAATACTGCGGCCTGGACGGGCTCGCCAGTTTCGAAAACGCTTTGGCCATGTCGGTTGATTTCGTCATTCCGCGAGCGCGCAAAGGCAAGAAGGACGACCGCAACCTGGTAGCCTGCTGTCGTTCCTGCAACATGCTGAAGGGGCGCCGCGTCTACCGCAACATGGACGAGGCCAAGAGCTACGTGCTCGCACAACGCGAGAAACTCCGCAAAGCCTGGGAAGCCAGGACCAACGCGCCCGCGAAGGCTGCGAAGACCACAAAACCGTCTCCACCTCCACCGGAAACGTCCAAGGTTGCTGCGGCCTCGGTGATTGGCCGCTCGCCGCTATCTATTCGCAATGGATGATTGGGTGGTTCCCTGCGGCCGCGCACGTTAATGCGGCTAATCGCGTGAACCCGACCGGCGCGGCTGCGGCTCTACTTTTGTGCGGCTTTACCTAGCGGCACTTCGTAGAACATCAGGGTCTTCTTGGTGGGAATCACCACTACGTCCGGCACATACAGCACCGACGTGTCCGCCAGAGACGGATCGTGGCTCACATCAAAATAAAGAAATCCGTGCAACGAACCCATCGGCGACACAGTATCGGAATCCAAAGTAAGCGGCCGCAAAATCTCCGCAAACTTCTCCGCTTTTTTGTCGCCGTTCGGCAGTGGGATTCCCGCAATTCGCCGCGGCTGCGATGGCGCCGCGCCGCCCGGATGCGCGATCATCGCCGCCACGTCGTCGGCGGAAAGCCAATCAATTTGCTGCCGGCTGCCGTTCCGAAAATGCACTTCAAGCTGAACCGTATTGAGGTTCACCTGAATGGGGTGGTCGGTCGAGTTCCGCAGAAAAACTTCCACCGGCAGAATCCCCGCGTCCAACGGGTTCGCTTTGCCGAATTTGTCCTTGCTGCGCTGTTTATCCGTCCAAGGATCGGCCATGATCGTCAATCCATCATGATTATCGTGTGGCAGCGAGGCCGTCGCGTCCGGCGCAACTTGCTGCACCTTGCTTGCGGCAGCATCATTCTGCGCGCGCAAATCGGCGACACCCACGCTAACGCAAAGCACGAGAGCAAACGCAGGCGCAATGTATAAAGGCTTTTTCATCTCCCTGTGCGATGCCCCTGCGCCGCCGGAAGTTGTGCGCGTTTCATGCAGGGTGCCACTATAATACTGGGCTTGCGCGAGGCAAAGCTCCTTTCGGAGCGCGCGCGAACCTACCGCATGTATTTCTTTTATCGCATCCTGACGGCAGCCGGAATGTTCATCCTCGCGCCATATTTCGCGTTGCGCGGGTGGCGCGCCGGAGAACCCGCACGCGCACTTCGCGAACGCCTCGGCAGCCTGCCACCCGAAATCGCCGCCCGCGCCGCAATCAGCGCACGCCCGAGAGAATCCAACGCAGGCCCAATCTGGATTCACGCTGTTTCGGTCGGCGAAGTCCTCGCCGCGAAACCCTTGATCGAAGGCCTCCGGCGCCGCTTTCCCGGCCGCCCCATCTTCGTCTCCACCACCACTGAAACCGGACAGCGTCTCGCCCGCGAGCGCCTGCAATCCGCCGACGGCATCTTCTATTTTCCGCTCGATTGGGTCGTCCCGGTCCGCCGCGCGCTGCGCGCAATTCGTCCCGCCCTCGTCATCATCATGGAAACTGAAATCTGGCCAAACTTTTTGCGCGAAGCGAACCGCGCGGGAGTGCCGGTTGTCTTCGCCAACGCGCGAATCTCCGAAAAATCGTTCGCGCGTTTCCAGCGCTGGGAATTTCTGGTCGGGGCATTTTTCGCGCGCACCATGCGCGACGCGCATCTCTTTCTCGCGCAAACTCCCAAAGACTCTGCGCGTCTTCTGGCCATGGGCGCCGATGAAGAGCGCATCGAAGTCACCGGTAACCTGAAATATGACGCCGAGCCGCCCGCCATTGGCCGCTTTGGCGCATGGCTCGATCAGGAAATCCGCCGCCAAGAGCGCTGGCCGGTTCTAGTCGCGGGCAGCGTCGTCGCCGGGGAAGAGGACGCTGTTCTCGCGGCCTACGATCTTGTGCAGCGTCAGTGGCGCCACACGCTGCTGATCCTCGCGCCACGCAAGCCCGCGCAATTTGACGCCGCCGCCGAAATTATCGCGGCCGGAGGATGGAAAGTTGTGCGCCGCAGCCAGCTCGATCCAGCCGCCTCCCTCGATGACGATGCCGACGTCCTGCTGATAGATTCCATCGGCGAACTAGCCGGCCTCTATTCGCTCGCGGATGCGACATTCGTCGGCGGCTCGCTTACTCCCGCCGGAGGCCACAACATTCTCGAGCCGGCTTGGTTTGCGCGCCCGCCCGTTTTCGGCGCGTCCATGGAAAATTTCCGCGAAATGGCCGACCAATTTCTCGACGCGCATGCCGGTGTTCAAGTCAGTTCGGGCCAAGGTCTCGGCAAAGTCTGGATCCAGTTGATCCAGGACGACACAATGCGCGACCGCATGGGCAAATCCGCTCGCGCCATCTCCGAACGCAATCGCGGCGCCACCGAACGCTCCCTCGACCGCATCGCCGGCATCCTGAATGAATCCGCCAAGGGAAACGCCGCGTGACGCTCCGCGAATTCGCCCTCGCGCCGCTCTCCCTCATCTACGGCGCAGCCACGCATCTTCGCACTCGGGCGTATCGAAAGGGAATTCTTAAGCCGCGCCGTCTCGACGGCACCGTAATCAGCGTTGGCAATCTCACGGTCGGCGGCACCGGCAAGACGCCGATTGTTCTCTGGATTGCCGAGCACCTAGCCTCCGAAGGCAAAAGTGTCGGCATCCTCACGCGCGGATATCGCGGCCGTCCGAGCGGCCCACACGAAAGCGCAGACGCAGCGTCAAGCGTCTCTACCAGCGATGAAGTTCGCATGTTGCAATCCCGTTTAGGCCAACGCGTAACTTTCGGCGTCGGCCCGGATCGCTACGCAAATGGCGTGCAACTCGCCAAGCGGGGTGTGAATTGGCTCGTTCTGGATGACGGCTTCCAGCACTTGCAACTCGCACGGGACGTGGACATCGTCCTGATCGACGCGACGAACCCCTTCGGCGGCGGCCGTCTCCTGCCCGCCGGCCGCCTGCGCGAAGCGCGCACCGCGTTAGCGCGCGCAGACATCATTGTAATTACTCGCAGCAATCATGCTCCCGCCATCGAATCCGCCATTCGCCGCGAAACCGACGCTTCAATTTATTACGCTCGCCCCAAGCTCGATGCCATCCACAGCTTCACGGATGGCCAGCTCGGAGGAAACGTAGCCGCGAGCGCGCTCGGCCCGCTTTTCGCATTCTGCGCTATCGGCAACCCACAAGCCTTCCTTGCCGATCTCCGCGAATGGCGCATCGAAATCGCCGGCGACAAATTCTTTCCCGACCATCACCGCTTCACGGATGGAGACGACGAAGAAATCCTGCGTGAGGCAAAAGCCGCCGGAGCCGCCGGGCTGATCTGCACCGAAAAAGACTTGTACAATCTGCACGCCATCCATTACGGCAAAATGCCAATATTCTACTGCGCGATTTCGATGCACATAGACTGCGAAGACGAATTCTGGAACGAAGTCCTGGCAAAAGCTAAATCGCGCGCCGAGGCATCTCGGCTAAAATTGCAGATGACGAAATGAATGCGGCAGCACGGGGTGTAATTGCCGATGCGATAACCGTATGATACTTTTCGCCACGGTCATTGTGGAGTGCGGCGGCGTGCCGCGGGTGTCTGAAGTCGAGTCCTCGCTGGAATACTCAGCGCGAGGCTAGCTTCCCGCGCAGGTTTGCTGCAGTACCGAATGTCAGCCAGGCGCGAAACGGAGATTGATTGGCACCGATCAAATCGAAAACCGGCAAGTCGCAGCACAAGAGCCAAAGCGCAGCATCGCTGACTGCAGCCGACTCCACCGTTGATCTCACCCGCCTCTTAGACCTGGTCGCCTCCTTCCCCCGCCAAACCATCGGCGTAGTGGGCGACTTCGTCCTAGACGAATTCGTCTCCGGCGAAATTTCGCGCGTCTCGCGAGAAGCCCCGGTCCTCATCCTCCGCCATCGCAAAAGCGAAAGTTATCCAGGAGGCGCAGCCAACGCCGTGAATAATCTCGCGGAATTGGGCGCGCGGGTTCTCCCGGTAGGCGTAGTCGGCGATGATGAAGGCGGCCGAAAACTCCTCGACCACTTCCGCCGCAAACGCATCAATGTTTCCGGTATTCTCTGCGCCCGCGATTGGTCCACCACCACCAAGACCCGTTACCTCGCCGGTTGGACCCACACCACCGAACAGCAGGTCCTCCGCGTGGACCGCGAGCCGCAGGCAAGCCTTTCCCAAAAGATTTCAGCAGCCATCGCCCAGAAGGCGCGCCAGATCGCCACCCGTGCCGACGCCATCCTAGTCTCCGATTACGGTTTTGGCGCCGCCTCGCCCGCGCTGGTAAAAACTCTAAAGGCCAAACGCCTGATGCTCGATTCCCGCTACCGCCTGCTCGAATATCGCGACGCAGGCATTACCGCCGCCACTCCGAATGAACCGGAAGTCGAAGCCGCCTACCAAGCCCGCGTCGGCACGAACACCGCAAGGCTTGATGAACTAGGCCAGCGCGCCCTGTACGACTTAAGCCTGGAAGCGCTGCTAGTCACGCGCGGCAAGGACGGCATGGCCGTCTTCGAACGAATCGTCCGCCGCGCCACATCCCGATTTACGGCTCGGACGCGCCTGTGGACGTCACCGGCGCGGGCGACACCGTGATCGCCGTTTTCACTCTCGCTCTCGCGGCCGGCGCGACGTATCTCGAAGCTGCGCATCTTGCGAACTACGCCGGTGGCATCGTAGTTATGAAACGCCGCACCGCCACCGTCACCCGCGCCGAGCTCGAAGCTGCCCTGCGTCAGGACGCCACGGCCCCGCGCTAACACGATGGACACTCGCGAAAAAATTGTTTCCCGCGACGGACTGCACTCAATCCTTGAAGAGCACCGGCGCTCCAGCCACAAAATCGTATTTGCCAATGGTGTGTTCGACCTGCTGCACGTGGGCCACGTTCGTTATCTCCAAGCCGCGCGCGCTGAAGGCGATCTGCTCGTAGTAGGAGTTAATTCCGATTCCAGCACGCGCCAGCTCAAAGGCGACGGCCGGCCTATCCTCACCGAACGCGCCCGCGCCGCGCTCGTAGCCGCGCTTCGCGCCGTGGATTACGTCGTCATCTTCGACGAACTCGATGTAAATTCTTTGCTCCGCGAACTTCAACCCGACGTCCACGCCAAAGGCACGGACTACACGCCCGACACGGTGCCCGAACGCGAACTCGCGGCCATGCTCGGCATCCGCGTCGCAATCGTCGGCGATCCCAAACAACATTCCACGCGTGATCTTCTCGCACGCCTGCGCCACGACAAAAATGCCTGACCAACCGCCCAGCCAAATCACTGACCAGCGCTTCCTACTGGTCCGTCTCGGCTCGCTCGGCGACGTGATCCACGCCCTGCCGGCCGCCTCCGCACTACGCGAGACGTTTCCCGAAGCCCGCATTGATTGGGCCATTGACCCCAAGTGGCAGCGCCTGCTCGAAGGCAATCCCGATCTTAACGAAATCATTCCCGTGGACCGCAAAAGCGCCGCTGGAATTGCCACCACAGTCACTAAACTGCGCGCCGCGCAATACACCTGCGCGATAGATTTTCAGGCGCTCTATAAATCCGCGCTTCTCGCGTTCTCCTCCGGCGCACCGCGCCGCATTGGCTTTCAAAGCAGTTACGCCCGCGAAGCCCTCGCGTCGCTCCTGTACACCGAACAGCTAAATCCGCGCGGCCCGCACAAAGTGGACCACAATCTCACTCTTGCCGAAGCTGCCGGCGCGCGCCTCACGACCCCCCGATTTCCTCTCGACATCCGCCCCGAAGACGAAGACCATGTCACCCAGGAACTCGCCGGCCACAACATTACCGACTTCTACGTCTTGAATCCCGGCGGAGGCTGGCGCTCGAAGTGTTGGCCTCCGGAGCGCTACGGCGAATTGCATCGCAGGCTCGGCGAACAGCACGGCTGGCGCGCCATCGTCAGTTTCGGTCCAGGAGAAGAAAATTTGGCAGAAGAAGTCGTGTGCACCGCAGGCATCCCGGCCGCTGTCGCCATCCCGCTCGGTCTCGGCCCACTCATGGCCCTGATGCGTCGCGCGAAATTCGTAGTGTCCGCGGATACCGGCCCGTTGCACCTCGCCGCCGCGCTCGGTACGCCTTCCGTCGGCCTCTTCGGCCCCACCGATCCTGCGCGCAATGGCCCCTACGGAGATGCCAGCATCAGCATCCGCAACCCGCGCGATAGCGAAACGACCTATCGCCGCGGAACGTCATATTCTTCTGCCATGCTTTCGATTACAGTCGAGCAGGTTATAGACGCCATCGCGCGCTTGAAAGGGACTCGCGTTTGAACGAAGCCGTCGCGCTTCAACCCAGAAAATTCTGGATGCGCTGGCGCGTCCGCACCGGCTATCCGGTCGCTATCCTCTATTTGTTGCTCGCTACGCCGAGCGATCACTGGATCGCCCTCGGCGGAGGCATCGCCGGCCTCGGCCTCATCATTCGCGCCATCGCCGCCGGGCACCTGCGCAAGGATAGGGAACTCGCCACCACGGGCCCGTACGCGCGCACGCGTAATCCGCTCTATCTCGGTAGCCTGTTCCTGGCCATCGGATTTGCCATCGCCGGACATTCCTGGTGGGCAGGCAGCCTGGTGCTCATCTATTTTGCAGTTTTTTATTACGCAGTAATGCGCAACGAAGAACGGGACCTCCGCGCCCGCTTCGGCGTGATCTACGATCAATATGCCGCGCGCGTGCCGCTCTTCCTGCCTAATTTTTTCGATTCGGGCCACGTGGCGCCTGCGGACGTCGCTCCAGACCAAGCCTTCTCCTGGGCCCAATACCGCCGCAACCGCGAATACAAAGCCCTAATCGGCACTATCGCTGGCCTGGCAGTAGTCTGGCTGCGCGCGTGGCTGCGCCAGCATTACGGCTACTAAGGCTTGGAATTTGCAGCGATGATTTTCAGACCGGCGCTTTTGATTTTTTCGTGAGACTTCTAGCGCGGAATCACAATCACTGAGGCGGAATTACTGCAATCTATAAACCGCGTGCATCACGCGCTGAAATTGCGGCCGGTAAATCAAATCAAACGCGCGTTCCTTGCCGGGAAACATTTCCAGCGCAACCTTCCGCGTTTCCGCTATCATTTGCGCGGCGTCTTCCGGAGGCAAATCCCCGGTGGAAATCGTCTCCAGCGTGATATGGACCAGAATGCGCAGCCGCCGAATCCGGCGGCTTTCTTCATCAATTTCGTCCTGCGTGGGCCGAGCCAATGAGAAGTCGCTCATAGATGGCTGTGCGTTGCCGCAAAACAAGTATGGACTGGAGCGTTGATGCGCGCAATAGTACCTGCGAAGAGCCCGGAGGCACTCGCCAATGACTGAGGAATTTTCCAACGAGCGCGTCGTAGTCGCCCACACCGCCGAAAGCGCCACCGAAGCCATGGTCATCCGCAGCCTGCTCGAAAGTGCCGGCATCGAGACGCCGGACTCGCAGTTCGACCGACCCGTTTCCCATCCCGGAAAATCCGGAGGAGCCGCACAACCTCGAAATTCGCGTGCTGGAATCCCAGGCCGACGAAGCCCGCAAAGTAATCGCCGAATATCTCGCAGGCAATACCGCTGTCACTGAAGACAGCGAAGACTCGGACGATACAACCAATTAATTTTCTGCTCCGCAGTTGACTTTGTAGCGGCGCACTTTAGTGCGCCATCGGTGGTGCGCCACAGAACTACATGGGTGCCGACCAGCGGTTTTGATGCGCCACCGCTACCGCGGATGCTCCTCCGCGAACGTATGCACTACCAATTCACGCCCATCCGTAATCGCCGTAACCGCCCCGTCGCGATCCGTCCGCAAAAATCGCACGCCCGCCGCCGCGTAACGCTCGACTACAGCATCCACCGGATGCCCAAACTGATTGCCTTCGCCAACGGAAACCACCGCCACCTTCGGCGCCACGGCTCCGACAAACGCATTGGTCGAAGACGTCTTGCTTCCATGGTGCGGCACCTTCAGAAAATCTGCTGCCAGCTGGCGCCTGCTCGTCCACCAATTCATTTTCAACGTGCTTCTCAATATCCCCAGGCAGCAGAAAACTCTCGGCGCCGTCTTGAATCCGCATCACCAGCGAATCGTCATTCGAAGCCTTCGAGACCGCCGAAATATCCGCCGGCCACAGCACCTTGCCTTTAACGCCATCCCAATCGAACTCGCGGCCCTGGGTTTCCTCAACGATCGAAATCCTTCGCGCCCGCGCCTCCGCCAACAAATTCAAAAACGCGCTCGTTTCCTCGTCGCGCCCAACCCACAATTCGCCGACCTTGAAATTCGCGATCACGCTGTGCAATCCATCCAGATGATCGTGGTGCGCGTGCGTCAGCGCTACCACGTCCAACCGCTTGATTCCCCGCGACCACAAATACGGTGACACGACTTCCTCGCCGATGTCCGGCCCCGACCGCGAACCGTTAAACCACTCCGACCCGGTCAGCCCCCCGCCATCCACCAGCATCGTGCGCCCATCCGGAAAGGCGACAAAAATCGAATCGCCCTGGCCCACATCCAGCACCGTGACTTCGAAATCTCCGCGCACCAGTCGCGGCGCAAAAGGATAAATCGCCACCAGCACTGAAAGCGATAGCAGCGCGGCCGCCGCGATCCATTCCGAATAATGCTTTGCGGCAACCGGCTGCAAGCGTATCGCCCGATCCCGCTGCCGCTCGGCAATCATCCGCGCCGCAACCGCTAGTCCAACAAACACCGCGAAGAACGCAATCACCAGCCACAGCGGCGGCCCAGGAATCCGGTAACTGAGCCGCGGCCATCCCGCGAACCAGTCCACCGTAGCAAGCAACAATCCCGTGCAGAAGCCGAGAGCTCTCGCGAGCAACAGCGCCAACCGCCCCCATAGAAGTGTCACAAGCAGCGTCACGAAGCCCAGCGGCACAATAATTCCCGTCAGCAAAACCGCCGGAATATTGCTCATCGGCCCCGCCAAACTCACGCGATGAAAATCCTCCGCGAGCAAAGGGAGCATGCCCCACTGAATTACCGCCGAAAGCAGCACAATTTCCCACAACCGCAAGCCCGCGCGAATCGGCAACACCAGCACCGCGCCGCATCGCGAAGCGATGCGCGCTGGCGCTCGAACCGCGAGCCACTGAATCGCTCCGCGCAGCTCGATGCGAAACTGCGCGATCTTCGGAGCATGCGCCATGTCCCGTGTCACATCGCCCAGATGATTTAGCCCTGCCCGGTAAGGCGCGCTGGTGCGTTCCATCCAAGGCAAGGCCAGGCCCGGCAATCACTCCCGCCGCCAAGAACGAAAGCTGGAAACTTGAGTCCGCGAGCGATGACGGCTTCCAAATTAAAATTGCCAGCGCCGCCACCGCGATCGTCTGCAGCAAGTCCACGCGCCGGAAAAGCGGCCGCGCACACAAATAAAGCGCCGCCATCAACGCCGCGCGCAATATCGGCGGCCGGTCCTGCACGATTCCCACGTAAGCAATCAACGCGATCACGGTCAAAAAGCCGATCGCGCTCACCGGCAATCGCAAGCGCCGTCCAATCCAAAGCAAAAAAATTACCAGCGCACCCACGTGCAGTCCCGCCACAACCAGCACGTGATACGCCGCCGTTTTCTGAAAGGCCAGCACCACGCTCGAATCCACAAAGCTGCGATCGCCCAGAAGCATCGCGCGCAAAATTGCGCCGCGTTCTGGATGTTCCGCGAAGAGGGAATCAACGCGCGCCAAAAGCGTTCCGCGCGCCCGCGCCAGCCGTTGCAATAAAGTTGGAGGAGGCCGATCCACCAACTGCAGCAGCGTCCCGCTGCGCAGCGAGCCGATCAAATCTATTTTCTGCCGCGCCAGAAACCCGCGTACATCAAACGCGCCCGGATCCAGAAAATCCCGCGGCGGCCGCGCTTTGACCAATGCTTCCACGCGATCTCCTGCCCGCAATCCGCTCGGAGGCCGCAACCGCCCGCTCGTTCGAATAAAAATTCACGCGCAAACCGCCGCTGACCAGTATTTCCACGCCGCCGTTTCCACTTGTTCGAGATCAATTTCAAACCGCTCGCCCCAAGGCAGCGCTAACGGGTCATCGCGCAGACGCCCCCGCCAGCGCAACGCCACGGAAGTATCAATCTTGTCTGCAGCGATCAATCGTGTGATGTGATCGGAAGGGATTCCGGCCAGTTCAACACTGCGAGCCAGCCCGCCCAGCGCCAGCCAGGCAGCCAGTGCACAAATCGAAGCGAGCGTAACAAAGTGGCGCCGAGCGAATCCCGCGCCAGCCAAAGCCGCCAGCGTCACGCCCAACAGAATCGCGGCCACCGCTGCGACCACCCACAACCTTGGCGACCCAGGCCATCGCTCCGCAATTCCGATGCCCGCCGCAAACGCCGCCAGCATCCACAACGCAGGTAATTTCATGCATCCTGCTATCGAGCCATTGTCTATGTCTTGAATGGAGCGTCGGGCTCGCGCGGTAGGCAAGGAGTCAACAGCGCCGCCAACTCATCTGGGAGTGCGGGAGCTTGCTCCCGCCGCAACCCAGCGAGGCTTGCCTCGCGCAACTCACCCAGACCGCGGGAGGAACCTCCGCCCTATTGCGACAAGCGTCGAGACCCTAGCGCCGTTGCAGTCGCACTACCGTTTCCATATGAAAGGTCTGAGGGAACAAATCAAATAAGTGTATTTCTGTGCAATCGTACCCGCCTTTCACAAACAAGGCAAGGTCGCGCGCCAAGGTAGGAGGGTCGCAGGAAACGTAAGTAATCCGCGCTGGAGCAATCTTCACAATCCGCTGGATCGCTTCAGGCGTCACCCCCGCCCGTGGGGGATCCAGCACCACCAATTCTGGGCGCTCCTTGGTGCGCTCCACAAACCGCTCGACCTCCGCAGTGCGCACCTCAATCGTCCCGCGCCCGCGCACATTCGTCTCCAGATCGCGCGCCGCCGCCGGATTCGACTCCACTGAAATCACGTGCTCAAACCGCGACGCCAAAGGAACCGAAAACAGTCCCACACCCGCAAAAAGATCAAGCGCCAGCCGCCCACCCACTTCGCGCTCGACAACTTCGTGCACCAACTCCTCCACCAGAAACCGGTTCACCTGGAAAAATGAAAAATGTCCGACGCGATAGGCAATTCCGCCCGCCTCGTAATCCAGAAATCCCGGACCAAACAACTCCATCCGGTCATGACTCGGATCATGAAACAGCAGACTCGCGATCTCCGGCACCACGCGCCGGAAAGTCTCTGCGTGTTCCGCTGCCCGGGAGGGGAACCCCGCAAAAGTCGCGGTAAGCAGCAGTTTGCTGTCTGAGGCATCCACGAACGCCTCAATCTCCCGCAATCCGCGCGGCAGCGCGCCAGCCGCCAGCGCCTCGCGCAGAGCGAGCAGCGTCTTCAGCAGCAGAGGCGAAACAATCGAGCAATCTTCCACCGCGCAAAGCGCCGTTGAATTCGCCCGAAAATATCCAATGCCGAGCTTGTCCGAACCGGCCGCTCCGCCATCCCCACCCTCGCCGGATCCAGCCTCCAGCGGACGCACCTTCCACTGCGCCCGATTGCGATAGCCCCAAGGAGACGATGACGCATGTGTCACAATCTCGCCGCCCCATTCGATTCGCCCCAAACGCCGCAAGGTCTCGCGCAAAATGTCGCTCTTGTACCGGAGCTGCGCGTCGTAAGGAATGTGCTGGTAGTCACAGCCTCCGCAAGCCCCGAAATGCGGACACCGCGCCGAAATACGTTCAGCCGAAGCCTGCAAAATCTGCTCCACGCGCCCGCGCACAAACTTCTTCTTCTGCTCGACGGCCGTAACCGCAACCCGCTCTCCCGGCAGCACGAACGGCACAAAAACAGTATCCCCTTCGTGATGTGCGAGCCCCTCGCCCCCATAAATCAATTTTTCTATTGTGACGTCCATAAGTTGCGATTGCCTGCCCTTTGGTTCACCGAACCCTTGAGGCTTTGCGGAAAATGTAACGCGCGTGTCATCCCGACCGCTGGGAGGGATTTTGCTTTTCATTTGGCCTACCAAGGAAAACGCTCAAATCCTTGGCGTCGCGGCCGCCTACGTCAAATAAAACAAACTCAGCCTCGGCACCTCAAAATGTTCGAACAAACGCTTCTGCGTGTACTGCCGCTCCAGTTGCGCCAATTGTTCCGCGGACATCTTACGCCGGTAAGGCGCCAGCGACCGGTCCATCTCGCGCCGAATCGCCAACAACGCCTCTTCATCCGCGTCAGCCGCAAGCGCTGCGGAAAGTTTTTCCTCCAGCACAGTCATGCGCCGCTCAAGATCCTCCAAATCCAAAGCCCCCGGCGCATCCAAAAGCGGCAAAGCCTCCTCCAACTTCCGCGCCGCATCCTCAAATCGTGCCGCCAATCCCTCAGCAGCCGCTCCAGCAACCGCGCCACCTGCCACATCCGCAACCCCGCCTTCGCCGCCGCGCAATTTCCCCGCCGCCGAACGCAAGCGCTTCGCATTCCGCTCCAAATATTTCCGCAGTTCCTCGCGCGAAAATGGCTCCGCCGTAGCTCGCGACGCCCGCACCTCCGGCCCAGTCCCCGCAGCCGCCTCCGCAGCCTCCTGCGCCGCGTCCAGCACAGCATCCACGCAATAAGCCAAGCTCTTCAACTGCCGCCCGCCGGTCGCACGCCGCGACCGCCCCCAACTCTCAAACGCGCGATCAATCCCCTTAAGCACCGCCTCGATCGGCACCCCCGCCTTCTGCCAAGTCTCCAAAATCGCCCAATCCAAAGGCGACACCAGCAGATGCGCCCCGCGCTTCCGCCAGAAATACTCCTCGATCTCCGTAAAATAATTGAAGTAGTTAAACGATTCCATAACGGGCAGGACGCAAGCCGTTGGCACAAACCCTATGGAGTGCGGCGGCGCGCCGCCGCTTTTCTTCCGCGAGGCGAGCCTCGCGGCCCCAACAAAACGATCAGCAAGTTCTTAACCAGCGCAGCAACCGGGGGCGTGCCTACCGTCGTACGTCGCCATCACTTCCCTCGCGCCGCCGGCGCCTTCTTCTGCGCGCCATCCTGATTCCGCTCCCAAATAATCCGCAATCCTTCCAAAGTCAAAAATTCATCCACCGTCTCAATGTGCCGCGAAGCCCCGCCAATCAACGACGCCTGCCCGCCCGTCGCCACCACTTTCGTCTTCGCGCCCATCACTTTTTTCATGCGATCCAGAATCCCGTCCACCATATCCGTGTACCCGTAGAACATCCCCGCTTGCATGGACGCCGCCGTATTCGTCCCGATTATCTTCCCTGGATCCTTGATTTCCACGCGAAAGAGCCGCGCCGCCCGCGCAAAAAGCGCGTCCGCCGAAATCCCAATGCCCGGCGCAAGCACGCCACCCAAATATTCTCCGCGCGCGGACACCGCATCGAAATTGATCGCCGTACCAAAATCCACAATGATGCACGGCCCGCCGTACTTCTCAAACGCCGCCACGCTATTCACAATGCGGTCCGCACCCACTTCCTGCGGATTGTCGTACTGCACCGGCATCCCCGTCTTGATCCCCGGCTCGACAAAGAGCGCCGTCTTGCCGAAATATCGCTCGGCCATTCCCGCTAGCCGCGAATTCAGTTGCGGCACCACCGAACTGATAATCACTCCGCCGATTTCTCGCGGCTCCAGATTAGCCAGCGTAAATAAATCCCGCGTCAGAATCCCGTACTCATCAATCGTCTGGTCGCGCGCTGTGCTCAAGCGCCAATTCGCCACCAATTCTTTGCCGCGAAATACTCCCAGCACCGTATTGGTGTTGCCCACGTCCAGCGTCAACAGCATCAACTCGCCTCCGCCACATCGCCCGAAAGCACCGGCTCGATTCCGCCGCCATCATCGCGCATCACGCGCAACACGCCGCTCGGCTCCAGGCCTGCCGTAGTGCCGGTAAAAACCTCCGTCGCCGTCGTGATCTGCACGCGCTTCCCCTGGAAATAACTGGACACCTCGGCGAACCGCCGCAAAATCGGCGCCCCTCCTTCCGTGAGAAACTGATTGTAGTAGCGGTCCAGGTTGCGCAGCAATCGTATCAGCACTTCCAGCCGCGAATGCACCTTGCCGGTTTCCATCCGCAGCGATGTCGCAATCTCGGCCAATTCCGCCGGCATCTTCGACTGATTCACGTTTATCCCGATGCCCACCACCGCGTAATGCATGCGGTCCGGCTCCGCGTGCATCTCCGTCAAAATCCCCGAAAATTTGCGCCCGCCCACCAGCAAGTCATTCGGCCAGCGAATGTCCGGCGCGGCGTCCAATTCTTCCGCCACCGCATCGCGCGCTGCCAATCCCGCCACCAAAGTCAGCAGAGGGGCGTGCGCCGGAGAAATTCGCGGTCGCAGCAAAACCGTGCAATGTATCCCCGCGGATTTTTCGGACAGCCACTTTCGCCCCGCGCGCCCGCGCCCCGCCGTCTGCTCTTCAGCCAACACCACGGCCCCGTGCGGCTCGCCCAGCTCGCCCAGATTCATCGCAACGGTATTGGTCGAATCCGTTTTGAAAAAATGGTAGATCCGCCGCGCGAAAGCGGTCCCCGCGAGACGATGGCTCAAAAGCTGCGGCGCCAAAATGTCCGGCGGCCGCTCGATGTGGTAGCCAGTCGCAGTGTGGCCCTTGACGCGCACCCCCAACTCGCGCAATTTTTGCACCCAGCGCCACACCTGTTGCCGCGAAACGCCGATTTCCTTCGCAATCTGCGCTCCGCTGATCACAATCGTGGAATTTTCGGCCAGCAAAGTGAGCAGCGCGTCAATCCGCCGGTCGGTGCTTCCAGGCAATACAGCCATGCGTCGAGTAGCCATGCGAATTGCAAAGCATACGCGACCGCGACAGAGCTAACAAGTCGCCGCCGAGCCGAGCGTGGCGGGGTTATGTAGCGGCCGCGCGAAGGTGCGCGCGCAGCCTTTGCTTATCTGGGAGCGCGAAAGCTTGCTTCCGCCTGTTGCCAGGCGAGGCTTGCCTCGCCGCTGTGATCCGTGCTGAGCAGTGAAGTGGGACGGCGGCAAGTCGCCGCACTCCCAGCAACTGCGAACGTCCGTTTGACGTTGAGAAGGAAGGTCGGTCGAAGGCCGCAGGAACTACTTTCGCGGTTTATTCCAGTTGCTTCAGTCGCTCAATCAGCTTCTGATATTCGACCTCGCGCCCTGCCAACGTAGCCCTCAAATCGTCCACAATCTTTGCCGGAGCCTTGCTCAAGAACGTTTCATCCGCCAACCGCGCCTTTTTCGACTCGATATCCTTCGCCAGCCTCTCAATATCTTTCTGCAGCTTGGTGACTTCCCCTTGCTTCTCTTCCAGGGTCATCTCTCCGCGTGTGACCCAAAGCTCGAAACGTTCAGTTACGCGAATTATTCCCTCACGGACACGATGCTCTCCCTTCGTCAATGATGAAAGGCTGCCCAATCTGAGTATCGCGTCGAGATTCGCGTGCACGGCCTTAACCACACCGGCATCGTTGCTGGCATAGCCGGCGTCTGACTTCTTCTTTGCATCAACGCCCATGCCAGCGCGAATATTCCGCGCAGCCACCACAATTTCTTGAATCAGGGCCATCTGGTCGTCTGCACCCGCATCCACCCACTCGTCGCGCCGCGCGGGAAACCGCTCCAGCGCAATAGACCTTGCCCCTTCGCGCTGCGGCAAACGGTGCCACAGCTCCTCAGTCAGAAACGGCATCACCGGATGCAGCAACCGCAAAGCCGCCTCCAGCACCGCAAAAATATTCCGCCAGGCCGCCAGCGCAATCTCGCGGTCCGCCGATGCAAGCTGCGGCTTCACCCACTCGATATACCAATCGCAGAAATCGCCCCAAAAGAACTGATAGATCGTCTGGCAAGCTTCGTGAAAACGAAATTCGTCCAGCGCCTTGCTCGCCTCACCGGCCACAGCCGAAAGCCGCGAAAATATCCAACGATGCGCAAGCTCGCCTTCGCCCTTCACTGCATAAGGCGCCGCCGCACGCACAGCCGGTGCCGCCAACTCCTCCAACGTGAATCCCGCCGCAGCCTCCGCCTTCTCCAAATTCACAAACAAAAATCTCGCCGCGTTCCAAATCTTGTTCGCGAACGCCCGCGCCCCCAGAATGCGGTCCTCGGCCAGCGCAATGTCCGTCCCCGGCGCAGACATGCTCGCCAGCATGTAACGCAGCGCGTCAGTCCCATACTGCTGCGTCAATTGCAGCGGGTCCACGCCCGTTCCCTTGGTCTTGGACATCTTCGCGCCTTCCGCCGTGCGAACCAGCGAATGCAAATACAATCGCCGGAAGGGAATTCGCTGCGCTTCGGTCGCGCCGGGAGTCAGATGCAAGCCCATCATGATCATCCGCGCGTCCCAGAAAAATAAAATGTCGTATCCGCTGATCAGCAAGCTGGTCGGATAAAACGTCCGCAGATCTTCCGTATCATCCGGCCAGCCCAAGGTCGAAAACGGCCACAGCGCCGAGCTGAACCAGGTGTCCAGCACGTCCTTATCCTGCGTCAATTTCGCGCCGCCGCATTTAGGACACGCAGTCGGCACGCCCGCCGCTCGCGCGTGGCCCTCCACAATCTCAACGCTCGAGTCCGTCGCCGGAACCATCTCCTTGCAATCCGCGCAATGCCATATCGGAATGCGATGTCCCCACCAAAGCTGCCGCGAAATGCACCAGTCGCGAATATTTTCGAGCCATTGCAGCAAAATCGTCCGCTGGTTGTCCGGCACCACTTCAATTTCGGCGTCGGGCCCGAATTCGCCAGTCACCGCCTTGCGCGCTTCCTCCGCCAGCGGCTTCATTTTCATGAACCACTGCGTCGAAATGCGCGGCTCGACAATCGCCTTGCAACGGTCGCACGTCCCGACGGAATGGGTGTGCTCCGAGATGCGGTCCATCAATCCCAATTCTTCCAAATCCGCGATCACCCGCGCCCGCGCCACAAACCGTTCGAGTCCCGCATATTTCCCGGCGGCCTCGTTCATGTGCGCGTCGTCGGTCATCACGTCAATTTCCGGCGAGCTTGTGCCGCTTGCCCACTTCAAAATCGTTGGGATCGTGCGCCGGCGTAATCTTCACCACGCCCGTGCCGAATTCGCGGTCCACATACGCGTCCGCGATAATCGGAATCTCGCGATTCATCAGCGGCAGCAGCACTTTCTTGCCCACCAGATGCCGGTAACGCTCGTCCTCCGGATGCACACGCCACCGCCGTATCGCCCAGCATCGTTTCCGGCCGCGTCGTCGCCACCACCAGATATTCCTGCGGCGATCCCGCCACCGGATAGCGAATGAACCACAAATTCCCGGTGCGCTCGTTGTGCACCACTTCCAGATCGCTGATGGCCGTCTGGCAACGCGGGCACCAATTGACCATGTAACGCCCGCGATAAATCAATCCTTCGCGATACAGCCGCAGAAATGCTTCCAGCACCGCGCGATAAAGCGCCGGCTCCAGCGTGAATCGCTCGCGCGTCCAATCGCACGAAGCGCCCAGGCGGATCATCTGCTGCTTGATCACGCCGCCGCTCTCGGCCTTCCATTTCCAGACGCGCCGCTCGAATTCCTCGCGGCCCAAATCCTGGCGCTGGATGCCTTCCTTCGCCAGCATGCGCTCCACCACGAATTGCGTCGCGATCCCGGCATGGTCCATTCCCGGCAGCCACAGAGTCCGCTCGCCCGCGCATGCGGTGCCAGCGCACCAGCATGTCAATTTGCGTGTGCTCCAGCATGTGCCCGATGTGAATCGAGCCGGTCACGTTCGGCGGCGGCAGCAGCGATCGAAAAACGCGGCTGCTGGTCGCCCGGGTCGCCGGAATTTTCGGCGCGAAATAATTTCTCCTCAAACCAGGCCTTCGCCCAGCGCTCCTCGATCTCCTGCGGCTCATAAGCCTTCGGTATTTCTCGCGGCATAGGTCCCTTACAAAGTGGATTCCGCATAACAGGGAATCAATCAATATAAAGGGCAAAGAAGCAGGCCGTCAACGGAGTGAAAATGCTAACGGCAGATCGTCCCACCGGCTCTTCGCGGTTCAGGGCTAGACCGCAATCAAGTATGATGTCGCCGGAATCACAAACCAATACGAGATCCTCAGAAGCAGCGCTCCGAGCCGTCCCCGCAGTAATCTACTGGCTCGTCGCCTTTTTCGTTCTATTGTCCTTTTCAGCCGGAGATCTGTTCTGCGCTCGACCGGGAGCTCGCAACCATATTCTTATGACAGCTCAACTGGCTCTGGCGCTGGCGATCTATGACTTCCTCATCGGCGCAGGAGCGTCTGCGATAACAAAATCCGCAAAAGACGTAGTGAATTTGCGCTGGATCACTCCGTTAGTCGCCACGCTGATTGTAGGGTGCAGCCTTGCCTACCTGCCGGTTTGGATCTATCGCAGCTACGGGCACTTTCGGTTTGAGGATTCCAGGGCCGACGTTAGCTGCTTCTTTACAGAGGGATACGGTCTGGCCTTCATGTTCGTAGTCGCTCCCATCATGGCCCTAACGACGTTTTTACGAGAATTGATCGTTTCGCGACTGCAGCGACAAAGAAACTGAGTCGCAATCAGCCCAAGCGGATGACCAGGCTTTCTTGCGAGATCTAGCCAGATCCGTGTGACTTCGCAGTGTAGTCGAGCACTAACCAGGGCTCCCACATCGCCGGCTCGGCTCCCGTTTCCAGCAGGTAATCATTCACTCGCTTAGCGTCGTCGAGCCCGTCAATGAGGCCAAGCTGGTTCGGCCGAATTCCAAACCGTTTGAATACTTCGTCTGGCGCATAGTGACAGAGCCACGAGTGAAACACCGTCGCGTCAAATCCTAGTGGCTCAAACCCCAGCGCCAAGCCGCCTTCGGCAGGTGGACATTTTTCGCGGACCAACTCCAGCAAGCCCAAGCCTCGGTTGACGTCCTTCTCCACTTGAGATTCAAACGAATCAAGAAGGCTTATGTGTAGCCCAATTCCGACTACGTGCGCGGAAGGTTCGCGGATAAAACGGTGCCGCAATTCGAGGGCAGGCTCAACCTCGGAATATACAATGTAATTCGAATTGCTCTGTGCCTTCGCCCAGGTTACGAGCTCCGGAATTTGCGCCTGCGGAATTCCGAACTCCTTAGCTTCTTCTGCGATGGATTCACGGACGTTTTCGTAATTGTCCCACTTCAGCTCGATGATGTCGCGCACGACTCTCGTGAAACAGGTAGACATCGTGAGCAACGTGCTCGGAAGAATGTCTGACAAATCGTGAGGTCGAGGGATGGTTTTTAGGACGTAGTAACCGCCGCTGATGTAATCAGTCACCTTCATAGGCGGGACAAGAAGCGTGTGAGCTGCAGCTGGCTTACTTTTCTTTTTTGTGCAGCTCGTTCTGAATCAAGTTCTCAACCAGCGGTTTGACGCCTTGCGTTAGAAGCTCGTGCAGCTGCGGCTGCAATTTCTCGAGAACTTTCCGCACCACTTCATCCACGGTGTCGGAATTCGCGGTGCGCATAGCTTGCTCGGAAGAATCCATCGAAGTACTCGGCGGTGGCGGCATCAGGAATGGAATATCCGACAGCGCCTCGCGATTCGGCGGCGGCAAAGTCGGAATCCTCTCGAAATATTCCTTCAAAGCGGGCGGCGGCGCGGGATCAGCGAATAGGGAACTCGCATCGCCGGCAACCACCGGTTCGCCGTTCACAGCCGCTTCGTGATTCCAATAATCATCGCCAGGCGTCGGCAAGAACGGCTGCGCGGCCGGCGCGCTCTCCGCATGTATTTCTTCCTCGCGCAATGCCGGCAGCGGCTCCGCTGCAACCGGTGCCGCGAAATAATCCTCAGGCTCGTGATGTTCTTCATGCGCCAGCCTAGGCTCAACAGGCTTGTGCTCCGCCGCCAGATCGCCGTTGCGTCCCGCATCGGCGGGCGCGGCAGCCATCACCACCGGCGAAAAATCGGCGGCAGCGCTCGTCACGGGTTCCGGTTCGGATGGCAATGGCTCCTCGTAGCGCGCGGCCTCGACTGCCGGTCCCTCGCTACGCGATTCCTCTTGTGCGGACGAAACCGCATCCGCGGGCGTGAATGCCGTCTCAGACGTTGAAACGAATTCAGCCGCCGGCTCCTCTTCGCCCCGCGCGTTCCCGCCGTTATCCATCACCGCTTCATGAATGTCGCTGTGCGCATCGTCAGAAAAATGGTAAGACGACCCGCCCAATCCCGATTCGCCGAACTTGCTATCGCCAAATTTGCGCGGTTCGTCTTCGGTTTCCACTTCCGCGCTGGTATAAGACGTCGCTACCACTTCCTCGGCCTGAATCTCCGTCACTGCGGATTCGGAGGCGACCGCCGCCTCAGGCAGCGTCTCGGCATGAGCCTCAGGCGCGTATTCAACGCGCTGCGCAGTCTCAACCGGCGCTTCCGGCTCAGCCGCAGGTGCTGCGGCTTCCGCATGCGAGGCCGCCGAGTGTTCCTCCGCAGGCGGTTCCGCGATCTTGTTCATCCAATGATCGCCCGCTTCTTCCGTATGCGAAGGCGACATCATGTCCATCCAACCGCGCATCCTGGATACAAAACTCGGACGCGGCGCTGACTCCGTCGTTTCCTCGTGCTGCGCGACAGGCTCAGGAACCTTCGCTTTAGTCTCCGACTCCGCAAAGAATGTCTCAGCTGCGGGCGCTACCGCCGGTGCACTCTCGGCTTTAGCCACCTCAGCCTTAGAAGACCCCGCCGCAACCGCAGGTTCCTGGTGCGCCGCAAAAGTTTCGCGAGTTTCCACCTTCGGCTCAACTACCGCAGGCGCTTCGTCGGCCTTAGCCTTTTCGATAACGGGGGCGTAAGCAACAGGCGCAACCGGCGCGGGAGCGCTTTCCTTTGCCGCTACATTCCGGGCAGGCGGCACCGCAGCCTCAGCCTCATCCTCGGACGTATCTTCCACCCGCACGCGCTTAGGCGGCACATCCTCCTCGGAAGGGAAGGTAATCGGTTCGAAATTTCGTCCGTACGAATAAACCGGATCAGCCGCTACATTTTCTGGAACTTCAAAATCCGCCGCATTGCGCCGCCAATCGCTCGCCGTCGCAGTGTCGCCGGCCTCGTCGCTCTCGTCTTCGTCATCATCCGGGACGACCGATTGCGTCTTGGGGCCAGAAACAACCTTCGGAGCCTTCTCATTCTTCGCGGGGGCTTTCGGCGCTGCGGCTTCCTTGCTCTTTTTCTTCGCGCGCGGTTCGTCTTCTTCTTCCTCTTCTTCATCCAAATCCATCGCCCGCACGCCCTTGCCAAACCCGTAAATCACTGCGGCTTCCTCGGGCGTCGGTTCGGGGAAATCAGGCAGCGGCTTCGGTTCCGCCATCGCGGGGTTTTCGAGGGCAGCGGCTGGCATCGCAGTCTCCACCACCGCCACCACTTCTTTCGCCTTCGCCAGCTCAGCCGCCACACGCGGGTTCTTTTCCAGCGCGGACATCACCATCGCAATCAGCGGATCCGGCGGCACAAACGGCTTCTTCAACACGCCATCGGCGCCCACCCGCCGCGCTTCCTTCTCGTCCAGCGGATCGAACGCTCCCACCAGCAAAATCACCGGGACGTGCGCAAATCTCGTATCCTTCTTAACGAACTCGCAAACTTCATACCCATTTCGCACCGGCATGAAGACGTCCGCCAGCACCAGGTCGGGATTCGCGTCCGGCATCCGGCGCACCGCGGCCTCGCCATTGCCTACCGCAATGACCTCCACGCCGCGTTCCTGGAACGCCAGCGTCACCATTTTTTGGATGTTGGTATTATCGTCCGCGACCAGAATTCTGGGCACTGTATTCCCCTGGCGGCGCGCCCAAGCTCAGACACGCCTACCCCTTGGATACAGCTATTGCAGCACCCTGGGCGAACGAGGTCAACAAACTCGAAGTACAGGAGTGCTAGAGTTGTTAGCAGGCAGTTAACAGGCTGGCTACCGCTTCAGTTCCAGGGAATCAACTTCTTCAAGCCCTTCTTTTTCTTGCTCGTGGATTCCTGGCTGGAGTCGTTCGGAGCCGCCTGGGCCGGCTGTTCGGCCTGTTGTGTGGTTCCGCTCGGGGCGGCGCTTGTGCTGCTTGCGGTTCCATTCGCGCTGGTCGAGCTGGACGAACTTGATGATGAATCCCCGGTGCTCGCTGGAGGTGCCGCAGAGGTTCCGTTCGTCGCCGGAGGTGCCGCAGGCGCAACCGCGGGCGTATCTCCTCCCGTCGAAGGGCTCGGCGTAGCAACCGGCACGTTCGGATCCGCTGCCGGGGCAGTAGCCGGAGCAGCATCCGTCTTCGGCACAGGGCTCTCTTCTCCCGGCGTAATAATCTGCACGCCTACGCCCGTCTGCGCGTCAGTCGAGCCCGTCGGCACGGTCGTCGCATCCACCGGCGCTACCGCGTCGTTGCTGCTGTCCGAAGAATTCGCGCTCGACCCGCCACCGGCCGCACCGCCCGCCACCGTAAACGAAGGCCCCTGCGCTCCGGGGCGCAATATATCCGTCGCCGAAATCACGTCCGTCGGAGGATTCATCTGCGGCGTTCCGGTATGCGCGGCAACCGACACGTCGGGGTTGCCCTTCAGCATTCCCAGCGGCAGCTTGACTACGACGCTCTGGTGATGTTCCTTCTCGTAGAGCTGTTGCTTCTGCATTCGCACAACTGCATCCGGATCGGCCGAAGGCACCGGCTTGCCCATATCCTTCAAACGTTGACGCGAGTCCGGCGCTAATTTTGAAAGCGGATAATCCCGCACGATCTTCGCGTAACACTTCGCGGACAAATCTCCCCAATGATTCTTGTCGTCTTCGTTCTTGGAGACCTGCTTGGCGCGCCCGTAAATATCCCCTAACATCCACAACGCGTCGTCATTCTGGCTATAGAGAGGATATCGGTCGGTCAGTTCCACCAGGCGCGCGGCAGAAGCGCGAAAATCGAACTTCCGGTAGTAAAAATATGCAACCTTATAATCTCCGTCCGCGAGAACTTCCTGTACGTCGCGCAAATACTGCTCAGCCTTCGGCGCCAGCGGGCTTTGCGGATATTTCAGGAGGAACGCTTGAAACGAATCCTCCGCCGCTTCGCCTTGCGTCTTGTCGCGGTCGGACTTCTCCATCATGTGATAGTGCGCTAGGCCCACCTGCATCTGCGCATACGCGGCTTCATCCAGGAATGGAAAGAAGGTCTGGAAATCGTTGTATTCCTGAATGGACTGCGTCAGGTTCGCCGTACCGCCTTCTTTGTAATACGAGTCCGCCACCGCGAGCTTTGCTTTCGCCAGGTACTCGCTGTCCGGGTACGTGTTGATCAGCGTCTGCAGGGCCAAACGTCCTTCCGTGTAGCGCCCGCCTTTCAAGTCTCGCTGCGCCCGATCGTAGAGAATCTTGTCAGGTTCAGCGGTAGTGTCCACCGCCGGTGTCGCCGGCGCCACGGCGTGGTGCTTCTTGCTTTTTTTCTTGTCGGTTGCAGCGGTGTTGTCCGCCTTGTCTTCCTTCTTCGCTTCGTTGTCGGCCGCGGTTTTCGTCGGAGCCGAGGCGTTCTCGCCGCTCCCGCCGGTCTGCGGGGTCGGCACTTGCGCGCTCGCGCGCGGGCTCAACACCAGAAGAAGGGAAAGAACCGCCAGGGTAGGGAACAGAACGCGAAGGATTGCTGAACTCTTTACGGGATTTCCTGCCATTTCGTTATTCAAGTCGAACCTCTCCCGAGTGGTTTACGCTTTCTGGCTCAGGGCTTGGGTCGCGAGCTTTTTCAACTGGCGCGTGGCCGCCGCTGGATCGGCCGTATGGAATATGGACGTCCCTGCTACGAATGTGTTGGCTCCGGCCTGCGCCAGCTCGGCCGTGTTTCCGAGATCCACTCCCCCATCCACCTCGATCCGGAAGCCCGCATTATACCGCGCCCGCATCTGATTCAACTGGCGAATTTTCTCGTAGGTATTGGCGATGAATTTCTGTCCGCCGAATCCCGGGTTCACCGTCATCACCAGCACCGTATCCACCTTATCCAGCACTTCGCTCAGCATCATCACCGGCGTCGCCGGGTTGATCGCCGCGCCCGCTTCCGCCCCGTGCTCCCGAATCATCGCGAGCGCCCGGTCCAAGTGCACTGTGGCTTCTTCGTGGACCAGCACCCGATTGGCTCCCGCGCGAATGAAGTCCTCGATGTACCTTTCGGGCTGGTCAATCATCAGATGCGTTTCCAGGGGCAGTTTGGTTGCCTTGCGCAAAGACTCCACCACGGGTATTCCCAGCGAAATGTTCGGCACAAAGTGCCCGTCCATCACGTCCACATGGATCAAATCCGCCCCGGCCTCTTCCACCAAGCGCACCTGCTCGCCTAACCGCGCAAAGTCCGCGGCCAAAATCGAAGGCGCAATCTCAATCCGTGCGTAACTCATGTTGATGCGCTGAATTCTAGCATAGCCAATCGCACCCCGCCTGAATCACCCCTCATCCCAACCGCAGCCAATCTTTTCTCAACGCGTCGTCGGACTGAATCGTGCCATCTGCACGCCAGGCTGCGAGATTGCTAAGATTCACCATCAGTTGCGTCCTGCCCGTCGAATCTTTCACCGCGATGGCGGCTTCGTCGTCGGCGGTAAAGAATACTTCGTCTACTGTGTTCCTCAAACGATATCCGTTTTGAAGTAACCCGAGAATCATGGCCTCGCCTGGCGTCAAATCTCTACGATGGAAGGCCATGTGGTTCCGAGCTCCTTCGTAGAGCTAGACACTTCAAGTGACTCCTGACGAACACCGTGGTCAGATATGTCCGCCAAACCGACCTACCCAGACTTAGACCAACGCCATGATATAAACTCTCGTCTCGTTTCCGTGAGCCTTGATTTTCGCAAAATATAATGCACCCAGTCATACAAGTCTCCGGCGTCCGCAAAACCTACGGCTCGACGATCGCTGTGGACGAAGTATCCTTCAATGTCCACGACGGTGAGATTTTCGGCTTAATCGGCCCCAACGGCGCCGGAAAAACCACCACGATGGAATGTATCGAAGGTCTGCGCACGCCCGATCGCGGCGAAATTTCAGTCCTCGGCCTCAATCCCTTCCGCGATGTTTACAAACTCCAGGAACGCATCGGCGTGCAGCTCCAGCAAGCGCAATTGCAGAAGCGCATCAAGGTTTGGGAGGCCGTTGACCTCTGGGCGTCGCTTTACCGCAAGAAGGCCGTAGACGCGAGTCATTTACTCGAACAGCTCGGCCTAGCCGAAAAGCGCAACGCCTGGTTCATGACTCTCTCCGGCGGTCAGAAGCAGCGCCTCTTCATCGCGCTTGCTCTGATAAACGATCCCGAGGTCGTGTTTCTCGACGAACTGACCACCGGTCTCGACCCGCAGTCGCGCCGCGCAATCTGGGAATTGGTCCGCGGCATCCGCGCGCGCGGCAAGACGGTTTTCCTGACCACTCATCTGATGGAGGAAGCCGAACGCCTCTGCGATCGCGTGGCCATCATCGAGCACGGACGCGTCATAGACATTGACGCTCCGCAAAACCTCGTAAACCGCCATTGCCCAGAGCGCTCGGTGGTACTCGCCACCGACGACGCGAACGCCGCCGAGCGATTTCGCGCCATCCCGCGCGTCGAAGCCGTCGCGTCCAACGGATCGCACTTCACAATCCGAGGCCGCGGCGACGACCTCGTCACCGAAGTGATTCATTGTCTTTCCGAGAATCGTATCCGCGTCACAGATTTCCGCACGATTCTCCCCAATCTGGAAGATGTTTTTCTGAAATTAACAGGGCATTCGATTCGCGACTAGGCGGAACAAAGATGATGCTGCGTGGACTCTGGAAACTGACTTGGCTCGAGCTCAAGATATTCCTGCGCGAGCCGCTCGGCGCGATCGGCACCATAGTTATCCCCGTGCTGATCTTCGTCATCGTAGGCCGAATGATTGGTCCCAAACAAGCCTCGGCCGCAGTCGCTGCCAATTCCTTCATCGGCGTCGGCCTCCCGGTGCTCGCCTCGATTCTGATTGCTATCAGCGCGGTGCTCTCGCTCGTCACCATCATCTCGATCTACCGTGAAGGAGGCATCCTCAAACGCCTCCGCGCCACTCCGCTTCGTCCTCAGACAATCCTCAGCGCCCACGTGCTCGTCAAGTTGCTGCTCACCGCTACGACGTTGATCCTGATGGTGCTGGCAGGCAAACGCTATTACCCGATCGGCATTCATCCTCCGTTGTTCTCCTTTACCATCGCATTGCTCATAAGCACCTGCAGCATTCTCTCGATCGGCTTTCTCATCGCCAGCATCGTTCCCACCGCGCGATTCGCCCAACCCATCGGAGCCCTCATCATGTACCCGATGCTCGGTTTCTGCGGACTCTTCACTCCGATTTCCGCGTTTCCGCCGGCGCTCCATGCCTTGGCGCTAATGGTGCCGCTAACCTACGCCGTCTCGCTGCTCGGAGGAATTTGGCTGGGCCAGCCGTGGTCGGCACATTTAGGCGACGTAGCCGCACTCGTTCTGGTGTTCGCAATTTGCACGGCTCTTTCCGCGAAAGTGTTCCGTTGGGAGTAGAGCGGATTTTTCCACGGCGTCTCGGCGGTCGAATGTCAAATCCGCGGAACCGCCCCGCCAGATTGATGGGAGAACTGCGTCATTCCATTTCGGTACGGTGATAATACCTGGCGGTCGGCGGCCCCAGCAAAAAATATCCGATCGCCACCAGCAGCACGAGGTGAGGCAAACCATCCCGCCATGAATTGAGTGCGCCCACCACCACGTGAGCCGCCACCCACGCCAGCGCCAGCCAACGAGCCCATCGCGCGCCCTTCAGCAAGAAAACTCCGGCCAACACGCCGACGGCTTCGAACAACAGAATCACCACCATCCACCGGTCGAGCGCAGCAGTAGACAGGTGATAAACCGCGGCAAATATCCCGACGGCAATGAAGAACCACCCGAGCAACGTAACTTCGAACGGACGCTTCATGGAAGGTAGATTAGCAAATTCGTTGCCGCAGTGACTCGCCCCGAAAAGGCCACAATTGGGTGCCGCGGAGTTAAGCGATAATGCGCGCCTGCAGCAAGCCCAAAAAATGAAAAGCCCCATCGCCACATCATCGGGACGGGGCTTTTCATCCTACATGTTCAGTCGCTACAGCTCTGCCGCATTTAAGACAGCTCACGCCCTCTCGCGCGACCCGCTACCTGCCTCCGTCAAAATCAAACTGCACGGCCGGCAGAACCTGCGTGTGCTCCTTCTGCACGGCTTGCAATGCGTTCGGGTCCAGGCCTAGCGCCGCCAGAATCGTCGGAGCAATCTGCAACGTCTCCACCGGGCTGGTGACGGTGTTGCGGGCAAAGCTCGGATTCGAGAGCAGCAGCATCACGTTCACATCGTCATGCGCGAAGCCGCCGTGTTCCGCCAGCTTCTTGGTGCTACCGGAGTAGGTAACGCCGATATTGGGCGTGACGAGAATATCCGGCGTGCGCGGGTCGCCTTCTGGAGGCAGCCCCGGGGCGTTGAAAATCTGCGTGATCCCCGGACCCCAGAAGATCTGTCCGATTCCCGCAATGTTGGCTGGTGCCGGAGATTGCGTCTCCAGCATGCTCACGGCGCTCTCGGTCGTGCACTGGCTGCTCAACCATACCAAAGAGACGTCATCTTCGGTCGGTCCGATTCCGGTGGGGTTTGCCGGCGATTCGGAAAGCGGCAGGCAGTTCTCCAAAATCGTGGCCGGGGAAGTCGTTACCAAACCCGACGCCGTGATGCGTGTGTACCGTGCGGAATCAACCGGGCTCTGCCCGTGCTTAGCGGAAATGATGATTAACGTCGAATCCAGCAACCCACGAGACTTCAGAGCCGACACCATTTTTCCGATCGATGCGTCCGCGAATTGGATTTCGCTTAGCAACGCCGCAGTCGGGGTGCCTTGCGCGTCCTGATAACCGCCGGTTACTGAAGTCGATTTTTCGATCAGCTTCTGTCCAATGCTGACCACCTGAAAATTCATTCCGAAAAGAGTCGGCGTGGGAGCAGACGCCGAACCGTTGTGTGTCTTGCCGTTGATCTCGTTCAAAATCGCATTCACCTTCAGCGTGTCGTAGCACTGGATGTTCTGGAAGCTGTCGGTCCACGCATTCGACGAGGTCGCCGCCCCCGGATCTGGCAGCGGATTGCATCCCGGCACTCCAGGCAGGTTCACTGGAATCGAATTGATATCCGGCGAATAGTAATCGTCCACGTTGTTGCCTTTTCCAGGCCCGGAAACCGCGGAGTAAGAAGGATGCTTGTCGGACCATGCCGTATAGCCACCCGCCGCGTGCACCACTCCAAAAATTGTGTTCGTCTGCACAAAGTTCCACGGATAGACCGGAGCGCAGCCGTTTGCCGGATCGCGTACCAGCCTGTCCGGATCAATCGAAGCGATCCCGCCATCTCCCGTCGGGGCCCCGCCGTTCAGCAGCGTCTGATTAATATCAATGCCCTCGTCATATTCCGTAGTCGTGCCCGAAAAGACGCCGGGCGTACACGTGCCGCCGGCCAGTCCATTTCCCGTCGTTACCTTCGGCGGCGCCAGCGACCGGTCATAAGCCACATCGTAGAACGCGCCCACCGTCCGCGGAGATCCGCCGGTCATCAACGCCATCAAACCCGGAAACGAGTCAGACGGTTTCGCAGTAGCTGTGTCCAGGTAATTCACGCCCGTCTCCCCCAGTTCCGCGAGATTTGGGCAATACGGTTGGCCGTTGTTCGCTCCGCTGATCCCCTTCGAACAATTAATGAAGTCCAGCGCGTGCATGCCGTCAATGCTGATCAGCAGCACGTGACGAATTTTGCCGCCGTGGTCACGATCCTGTGTGCGCGCGATTGGAACGATGAATGCCGCCAGCAACGCGGCGCCCGCGACCGCCATTACCCATCTCTTGCTTGTGCTCATGATCTGAACTCCTCCTCGTGGTGGCTGAAATTGCTACGGCCTCTCGCTTCAAATAAATTCACAGCGAATCTTGCTTATGAAATGTGAAGAGAAAGTACGAGCACATCCATTACGCACGGTTCGATCCCGCGTAGGGATGGTTGGCAAACCGATTTGTGTCGGCATCCCGGCGATTTATTCGCCCGGAAGCGACTTGAAGTGAGTTACGGTTTCGAGAGTTAGCGCACCGTGGTCGGACTGCCGGGCCCGGAGCGATCGGGGAAACGGGAAATTCTACGTGTGAGCTGAGGCAAGCACGTTAACGCATGAATTGCGCCGAAACGTAAATGCTGCGTGACAGCAATGCAAAAAAATGGCAACCAAGTTTCAGGCTTCGTCAATCGGCCATGATTCATCGCACTAATCGGCTTGCCAAAATCGCACGGTGAACAAAATTCGCCGCGGCGTTCGCCACGGAATCCTTGAACATTCCATTAGCCGAGATTTCACGAAGCAGTAACGCTTCCGTAGGGTTTGCTGGCTGATGCTCTCTGCCTCATCGGAGGCACATATGAAGGTGAACGGACTACTACTGGCTGGAGCAGCTTTTGCGGTAACGCTTGGTTTGTACGCGCATGGAACTGCGGCTGACACGAGCAAGATCGGCTCGAAGAACATCAAGCACGTGGTGCTGTTGAGCATTGACGGCATGCATGCCGTAGATTTTTACAACTGCGCGCACGGAATTGCCGGCGTGAACGGAGGGGATCCTTACTGCCCGAATATGGCCGCGCTCGGCCAGACGGGTATCAACTACGTGGGCACCATATCTTCGAGACCTTCGGACTCATTCCCGGGATTGGCGGCCCTCGTCACCGGCGGATCGCCGAAATCAACCGGCCTTTATTATGATGTCGCCTATGACCGCTCTCTTGATGCACCTGCATTGACGACAGGTACGGGCTTGGCTGCCGGACCCTGCACGCCGTTTGGCGTGCCCACCGGCACAACGACCGACAACGACCAAGGCATAGAGTTTGACGACACCAAGCTGAATGGTGGCGCACCCGGAGCCCTTCCGACCGACGGCGGCGTCGCCTCGATTGACCCACGGAAGCTGTCGCGAGATCCGGCGGCGGGTTGCGCGCCCGTGTATCCGTGGAACTTCGTGCGAACCAACACAATTTTTAGCGTAGTTCGCGCGGCGGGCGGCTACACCGCTTGGATAGACAAGCACGCATCATATTCATTTACAGCCGGACCCGGCGGCAAGGGCCTGAACGACTATTATTCTCCCGAAGTGGACTCGAACGTCATACCTTTGCCCGGCGTCACCACTTCAGAAGGCGTTTCTTGTGCCGCAATCCGCGACACGACGAACGTGTCGTCCTGGACAAACAGTTTCGAAAATATCCAGTGTTATGACGCGCTCAAGGTCAAGGCGCTTTTGAATGAGATTGCGGGCAAAACGCACATGGGCGCGCCGGCCGAGATACCGGCCCTCTTCGGCATGAATTTCCAGTCGGTGTACATCGGTGAAAGCGTTTACGAACCTGGCGTGGCGAAGGGCGGTTACCAGAACGCGGCGGCTTTGCCCAGTGCCCAGTTGCTCAAGGAGGTCGAGTTCGTGGACGCCTCCATCGGCGACATCGTCAACGCCCTTAAGGACGCAGGCATTTACGACGACACGCTCCTCATCATCACGGCAAAGCACGGGGAGTCGCCAATCGATCCGAGTTCCTACGTGGCAGACGGCGCCAATACGCCGGCAACGTTACTGGGAACTGCCATTCCGTTTTCCGAGTCTCCTCTGAATTCGACGGGTATCGGCGCAACTGAAGATGACGTTTCTGTGCTCTGGCTGAAAAAGGGCGCAAGCGTGAACGCCTCCGTCGAACTGCTCGAAAAAAATTCCGCAGCGATTGGGCTAGGCCAAATCTTTTACGGGCCAAGCCTGTCGCTGAATTACAACATTGGCGGTCTCGACCCGGGTGACGATCCGCGCACTCCGGACATTATCGTTACTCCCAACGTCGGCGTGACCTATTCGGGCAGCACCACGATGATTGGCGATCATGGCGGTTTCGCGCATGACGACACGAACGTAATACTCCTCGTCACGAACCCAATCTTCACTGCAAGGACCGTCTCTGCCGCAGTTGCGACCACGCAGGTGGCCCCGACCATCTTGCAGGCGCTCGGGCTCAGTCCGGTCGCTTTGGACGCAGTCAGGGCCGAGGGCACCCCTGTCCTGCCTGAGGTCGTTGGAGAGCTCGCAAAGTAAGAGGCGCTAGCACTCTGGAGGGGAGCCGCGCAAGCGGCTCCTATTCGTTTTACCGCACAGTTGAACTCAGCTACTCCGCAAGCTGCAATTGAATATTCGTGCTGGCATCCACCTGCGCGCCTCGCGGCGGCGTCTGCCCCACGACGGTTCCGTGCAATCCGCCCGGCAAAGGCGCAAACATCAGCTTCGCTACTTTCAATCCCGTTCCGCTGAATCTCGCTTCCGCTTCGTTCAATGAAAGCCCAACCAACTCCGGCATCACGTACGACGCCGGCCGTGACCCCAGCGAAACAAGCAAATCCACGTGCGGGCTCGTGACGTTCGAAGTTCCCGGCGCTGGATCTTGCTGCAACACCGCCCCGTTGTCGTATCCCGGCAAATACGCGCTCGAGATCTCTCCCACCTGCATTCCGCCGCGCAGTAATTCAATGCGCGCCGCGCGCACGCTGCGGTCCGTCAGCACCGGAATCGTCGCCTGTTGCGGCCCCAAACTGATCAACACGTGCGCCGCCTGCCCGACTTTCACTTTCATGCCCGGGGGAGGCGTTTGCCGAATCACCGTATCCACCGCCAGCGGATTGTAAACCCGGTCTTCCACCTTGATTCCCAATCCGCGCCCCTGCAACATCTGCTGCGCTTCGATGGCTTTCTTGCCCACCACGTCCGGCATGGTCACTTCGCGCCCTTGAATCGCAAAGCGCATCGCCGTAAGCGCGCTCAAAAACGCTACCGACGCCAAAACAAACGCCAGCAAAGCCAATCGAAAAATCCACTCCAATCGTTCCCGAAAAGTCATAGTTTTTCCTGAAAGCCAGCGTTCCGAATTATATGTCTACTCCGCCGTTTCTCCGTGTCCTCGCCTTTTCTCTGTGCCCTCTGTGTTAAATCTTTTGCCTCTAGGTTTTCTCTGCGAACTCTGCGTCTCTGCGGTAATAATTGCCTTTGCAGTCTGCAACAAGCGTCGCCACTACTCCCGCGCAAATCCCGCCGCAAAAAATCCATCCGCATCCCGTTCCCCAGGCAAAGTTCGAAAGTAACCCTCCGCGTCAAACAACGAACTCGCCTCCACCCCCGCCACCAGCTTCCCATCCAAGGCCTGCTTGAATTCTCCCAATCCCAACCGCCGCACTCCCGGCACCAACCGCAAAACTTCCTCCACCACCAACTCATTCTCCTCCGCCTCCAAAGAACAAGTCGAATAAACCAACCGCCCGCCCAGAGCCAGCCGTTCCAGTCCCGACCGCAAGAGCGCCACCTGCAAAGAATGAAATTCCCCGAGCGCCTCCGCCTTCAATCTCCAACGAATCTCCGGATGCCGTCCCAGAGTCCCAGTGCCCGAACAAGGCGCATCCACAAGTATCCGATCGAAGTGCGCCCCAAACGGCAACGACCCCGCAGCATCCAACTCCACCAACCGCACCGCACCCAATCCCAGTCTCGAGAACTGCTCGCGCATCCCACGCAGCCGGTGCGCATGAAGATCCGCCGCAACTACGAGCCCAGCCCCGCTAGCCGCCCGCGCCAAAGCCGCCGTCTTCCCCCCTGGCGCCGCACACATATCCAAAACACGGTCACCCTCGCGCACGCCAAGCAAAAGCGGCACCACTTGCGAAGCCTCATCCTGAATCGAAATCAATCCGCCGCGAAATGCCCCGGTCCGCGTAACACTCCCACCACTCACCGCAAACGCGCTCCGCAAAATCTCGCCAGGCTCCACTTGCAATCCTGCTGCCCGCAGCCCATCGAAAATTTCCTCCCGGCGCGCCACATCATGCAAAGCGCAACTAAGCCGCGGCGCACGGTTATCCGCCTCGAGCAATCCCACCGCGCGCGCCTCGCCAAACCGCGCCACCCACCGCTCGACCATCCAGGTAGGGTGCGAATGTAAAATCCCCAATCGCTCTGTCCCTGAAATTTCCGCCGGCAAAAATTCTGCAGCAGCAGTCCTACCCTCGCCCGCCACCCGCCGCAAAACCGCATTCACCAACGTCGCCGCAGAAGTCTTCCGCGCCCGCTTCACCAGTTCCACCGACTCATTCACAGCCGCCCGCGCCGGAACCCGTCCCAGAAATCTCAACTGATACAGACCCATCCGCAGAGCCAAAGCCACCGCCAGATCCAGCCTCGCCGCTGGCTTCTTCAATTGGCGCTCGAGCAAAAAATCCAAAAGCCGCCGCCACCGCAAAACCCCCAACACCAACTCGGTCGCCAGTCCCGCGTCCTCTGCCCGCACCTCCGCGCCCAATTCCGCATGCAACATATCGCTAGCGTAAGCGCCCTCCTCCTCCACGCGCCGCAAAACGTCAAACGCAATCTTCCGTGCCACACTAATCGCCATAAATCTCGCTCACACTAAAATCAGAAAGTTCGCCACGGAGGCACAGAGACGCAGAGAAGAACGCGCTAAATGTCATGTGTCACGGCACAGCTTTACGATTTACCGAAAAAGTAAAGCGACTGTCATCCCGAGCGCAGCGAGGGATCTGCTTTGCGTTCTCTTAGCCGCCGAGGGCCGCCAGGGCAAATCGCCACCCCGAGGAGTTCTTGCTTTGCCTTTACCGAATGGATCTCTGTGTCTCTGAGCCTCTGTGGCAGAAGTCGCCGTCACGATCCAAATCTCTCCCCCTCCACAATCCGCGCACCATTCACGAACTCGCGCGCCGCCACACGCTTCCGCCCTTCCATCTGCACCAATTCCACCAGCAAAGCACTTCCGCTCCCACACGCCACAATCAACTCGTCACCAGAGACCCGTATCGCCCCGGGCACTTCACCGAATTCGTCCGTCGCGGGTCGTCCCCAAATTGCGCAAGACTTCCCACGAAATAAAGTAAACGCCCCCGGCCATGGCTGAAATCCGCGCATCCGGTTGTAAATCACCCGGGCCGGCAAAGACCAATCAATCCGCCCATCCTCCTTCTTCAATGGCGGCGCTAACGTGGCCAGCGTCCCATCCTGCGCCACCGGTGTGATCGCGCCAGCAGCCAGCCCTCGCAGCGTCGAAACCATTAACGGCCCGCCAGCCTCCGCCATCCGCGTGTACAATTCCGGCGCCGTCTCATCCGCCCCGATCGCGGTTTCCCACTTCAGGAGCATCGGCCCGGTATCCAATCCCGCGTCAATACTCATCGTGGTCAAACCCGTCCGCGTCTCGCCATTAGCAATCGCCCAATGAATCGGCGCGGCCCCGCGATATTTCGGCAAAAGCGACCCATGCAAATTGATCCAACCCAGCCGCGGCATCGCAATCAATCGCGCCGGAATAATTTGGCCGTAAGCGATGATCACGACCACGTCCGGCGCGACGCGGGCAAAATACTCGAACGCCTCGTCGCTGCGGATTTTAGCCGGCTGGTAGACAGGAATCCCCGCGGCAAGAGCCTCCGCTTTAACCGGCCCAGCGGAAATTTCACCGCCTCGCCCCCGCGGACGGTCCGGCTGCGTCACCACTCCCTCGATTTTGAATTCAGGACGCGCGATCAACTCGCGCAAGGCAGGAACTGCAAACGCCGGCGTGCCGCAAAATACAATCCTCAGCGGTGGCACGAATCGCCTACCACTCGCCGGCTTTTTTCATCTTGCGAATCTTCCGCCGGATCATGTCGCGCTTCAGCATGCTCAGGTGAGCAATGAAGAGCACTCCGTTCAAATGATCAATCTCGTGGCAGAATGCGCGCGCCAGCAATCCCTCGCCCTTGCGCTCGAATTCATTTCCTTGCGCGTCCTGCCCGCGCACCGTCACATACAGCGGCCGCTCCACGTACCCGCGAAACCCCGGAATCGAAAGGCAGCCTTCTTCCTCGCGCTGCGTCCCATCCGCGTAAGTAATTTCCGGGTTCGCCAATACGATCTTCGCCTCCGGAATTTTTCCGTTCGAAACGTCAATCACTGTGATCCGCATGCCCACGCCAATCTGCGGCGCGGCCAGGCCCACTCCCGCCGCTGCATACATGGACTCAAACATGTCCGCGACAAGCTTCTGCAAATCGTCGTCGAATTTCTCGACGCGCTTCGTAGGCGTCTCCAAAACCGCGTCGCCATATTTCACTATCGGATGAATCATCTCTAAGATTTGCCTTTGTAGCGGCGGCCTTTTTACCCTGAATCGCGCAGAGCGCGACGAAAGGCAGGCCGCGATTTCTTTTTGCTCGTCATCCTGAGGGCGCGTAGCGCTCGAAGGATCTCTCTTCGCTTCTACTTTTAACTCTTAACTTTCAACTGTTAACTCTGGACGGCTAACGCGAAACTCCCCATTAAAACCGATCCAGCTGCCCCTGATACCCCTCAAAATTCCTTCGCATTTCCCCCAGCGAATCCCCGGCAAACTTCTCCGCAAAGGCCCCCGCCAATTCAAACGCCACCATCGCCTCGCCCGCCACTCCTCCCGCCGGAACGACGCACACATCCGACCGCTCGTACGCCGCCTTCACCGGGTCCTTCGTCTTCAAGTCCGCCGTCAACAAAGGCCGCCGCAGAGTCGAAATCGGTTTCAGATGCCCGCGCACCACCACGTCGCTGCCGTTCGTAATCCCGCCCTCGAGCCCACCCGCGCGATTCGAAGAACGCGTAAACCGTTTCCGCGCGGCATCGTACCGAATTTCGTCCTGCACTTCCGACCCATAACTCGCGGCATTCGCGATCGCCGTTCCAAACTCCACGGCCTTCACCGCCTGAATGGACATCACCGCGCGCGCGATCCGCGCATCCAGCTTTTCATCCCACTGCGCGTGGCTCCCGAGCCCCGGCGGAATTTCGTGCGCCACCACTTCGAAAATCCCGCCCGCCGAATCCCCGGCCCGCAGCACGTGATCCACTTCCGCCTTCATCCGCGCTTCCGTCGCCGCATCCACGCAACGCAACGGCGATTCCAAATTCTCGCACGCGTTGACGATTTCTTCCCAGGTGGCCTCACGCTCCATCTTCACATGGCCCACCGCGATCGTATGGCTCAAAACCGCCGAACCAAATTCTCGCAAAAGCAATTTCGCAAACGCACCCGCCGCCACACGCGCCGCCGTTTCACGAGCCGAAGCGCGCTCCAGAACGTATCGCGCATCATGAAAATTGAATTTCAGCGCCCCGGCCAGATCCGCGTGCCCCGGACGCGGCGCAGTCAACGGCCGCTGGCTCCCGGCCGCATCGCCGGCACCTTCCGCGCCTTCGGTGTCTTCCACCGCGGCTTCCACCGGTAGCGCTTTCTCCCAGTTTTTCCAGTCGCGGTTCTCGATGCGCACAGCGATCGGCGCGCCAATCGTCTTTCCGTGACGCACGCCCGCCAGAATATCCGCTGCATCCTTCTCAATGCGTTGTCGCCCGCCGCGCCCGTAACCGAGCTGCCGCCGGTGCAATTCGCGCTGGATAAATTCCAGATCCACCGGCATCCCCGCCGGCAACCCGGAAATCCAGGCGATCAACGCCTGCCCGTGTGACTCCCCCGCCGTAACGAATCGCAGCATGTAATAGCCGAGCCCAACAAGCAGGCGCGAATGCAAGATTCTACCGGACACCCGCACCCGCGTAAACACTTTGCAAAGAAATGACACTGACAACGCAGGCAGCGCCGGAGCCTGCATTGAGCGAAACGAACGTGTCCCGTTGGCTCGTCGCAGTTGACGTTGTAGCGGCCACCTTTAGGTGGGCGCCTTTGAAGTGCCTTTGTGGCCTAAGTAGTTTTGAGATGTTTCTTGTTCGGTTGTTTGCGGACGACTGTCCAATATTCTTCGCGCACATCATCGTCTATCGGGGTCGGGCGCGGCCCGTAGAGTTCGTCTGCGCCGTTCTTCTTTGGGCCAGAAATCCAGTATTGGTCGCCGCTGTCCACGTCGAAGTAATTAGCTTTAGATCCTGAACCTTTGAGGCTCTGGAATGTTTTGCCCTTGAAATAGAGACTCTTGCCCGTTTTCGAAAACGTAACGCGTCCGATGCGAGCCGGGCCCATTACGCCGTGTTGGCCCGGTGGCTGTGCCGATTTATTCTCGATATACATGATGCGAGGCGGGATCATGCGCCAATTTTAACGCATCTTTCGAAATTGGAATAACACCACGCGCATGTCCGCTTGACGCGACGCTGCTCAGCCGTTACGCTGCCAATGACTCGGCGCAGCCGTGCCTCACCGCGACGCGCCGTGTCGCTCAAAATGGCCGACGCCAGTCCCACCTCATCGCTCTCTTCGATTCTCTCCGATGCATTGAAGGGCCAAGTCGCGGCCGTCCAGGACTACTTCTTCCTGGTTGTCCAGTCGCTGAAATACATCCTCACGCCGCCGCATTATTGGGCGGACACGCTCGAGCAAATGGATATCGTCGGCGTCGGCTCGCTCCCCATTATTATTCTTGCCAGCCTCTCCATCGGCGGTGTCATGGTCCTGCAGACCGCCGCGCAATTTCAGCGTTTCGGTGAAACCGCCCTCACGGGCGATGCCGTCGCGCTCGCGCTCGTCCGCGAACTAGGCCCCGCAGTCACGGCACTACTCGTGGCGGGACGCAACGCTTCCGGCATGGCTTCCGAGCTAGGTTCCATGGTCGTGACTGAACAAGTGGACGCGATGCGCGCCCTCGGCACCGATCCCATTCGCAAGTTGATGATGCCCCGCGTCATCGCGACTGTATTAATGGTCCCGTTGCTCACCGCCGTTTTCGATTTTGTCGGCCTCTGCGGCGGATTCGTCGTCGCCTACACCACGCTGCGCCTCGGCGCCGTGCAATTCTGGACACGAGCCGTCCACTCCTTGGCCGTGGGTGACGTCGTGCAAGGCATGGCCAAGCCCATCGTCTTCGGTCTGATCATCGCCACGGTCGGCTGTTATCGCGGCCTCCGCGTCCGCGGCGGCACCCAAGGCGTCGGCCGAGCAACGACGAGCGCAGTCGTCATCGCCTCCGTCTGGGTCCTGGTAGTTGACTTCTTCCTCTCCCGCCTCCTCCTCTATATGTTCAACCTCTAGCATCACGGATTTCGCGACATGGTCATCCCGCTTGCCCTGACGCAGGAAGGGACCGGAGCGAGGGATCCGCTTTTGACTTGAATCCACCAGAAGCCACAAACCGCGCCTTCCCGACCAGTCCCAAAGCGATCTCCCGCCCGAATCCCCCAGTTTCCATTTATAATTCCACGCATGACGCGCGACGTTCCGCCGCTCGACTCCTCCTCGAATCTCGCGAGCGCCCTGCGACCGCCGCTCCGCCGCGATAACCCATCTCAACACGTCGAAGTCGTCCCCGGCGAGCCGCTAATCTCCTTCCGCGACGTTCATCTCAGCTTCGACGAAGGCGACGTCCTCCGCGGCATCTCCTTCGATGTCGCTCCCGGCGAAACCAAGGTCCTCCTCGGCGAAACCGGCACTGGCAAGACCATCATCATGCGTCTCGCCGCAGGCCTGATTCATCCCGACGCGGGCCAAGTCCTCGTCATGGGCCATGACATCAGCGAAATGCCCGAAAAAGAGCTCCTCAATTTCCGCCGCCAGATCGGTTTCGTCTTTCAGGAAGGCGCGCTCTTCGATTCGCTCACCGTCGCCGACAACGTATCCTTCCGCCTGCGCGAAGAAGCCATGGACGAAGCCGAAATTGATCAGCGCGTGCGCGAAGCGCTTCGCTTCGTGGAACTCGAGCAAGCCCTCGAAAAATTTCCCGCCGAGCTTTCCGGCGGGATGCGCCGCCGCGTCTCCATCGCCCGCGCCCTGGTAGACCGTCCGCCCGTCGTCCTCTACGATTCGCCCACCGCCGGCCTCGACCCGGTCACGTCGCAAACGATCATCACGTTGATCCTGCGCGGCCGCGATCTGCAGGACGTAACCTCTCTTCTCGCCACGCATCGCGTGCAAGACGCCTTCGGCCTCGCCAATTTTCGTTTCGACAAATCCTCCGGCCACGTAGTCTCCCTCCTAGGCAACGGCAATGGCGCTGACCCCGGCGGCGAACGCAAACGCGACGCCAACGCGAACCCCGCCTCGCCAGAATCTCTGGCCGTACGCGAAAAAGCCGCCGACACTATCCGCGACGCAAACCCGGCGCGCCCCACCAACGTGTTAGTCCTGCGCGATGGCAAAATTTACTGGGAAGGCGCGGCGGACGAGCTGCTGCGTACCAAAGATGAGTACCTCAAAAAGTTTCTGGCTTCAGCGGAATGATTTCCGCGTCTGAAATCTGAAATACGAAATCTGCAGCATGCAGTCGGCAATCTCTCAGGAGGCAACGTCATGGCGCAACGCAAGCAGCTAAGCTGGACGGAACTGCGGGTAGGTCTCTTCGTGCTCGCGGGCCTATTCATTCTCGCGGTGGCGATCTTCTATATCACCGGCGCGGGAATTCTCGGCCCGAAATACCGCCTCTACACATATCTCCCCGAAGTCGAAGGCGTCACCTCCGGAGCACCGGTGCGCCTCGACGGCGTCTCGATCGGCAACGTCGAGCAGATCGGCTTGAACCCGCGTCCTACCGATCGCACGCAAAGCATCCAACTTATCCTGCGCATTGACAAAAAATTCCAGAAAGACGTCCGCACGGACTCGACCGCCAGCCTCGTGACCGAAGGCCTGCTCGGAGACCGTTACGTCACCATCAAGCGCGGCCTCACTGGTACGCCGCTCCCCGCCAACAGCACGATCCCCGGCGCGCCCGCCGTCGCCATGACGGAAATGGTTTCGCGCGGCACCGCGCTGCTCGATACCTTGAACGTCGTCTCTAACGACCTGAAGGGCATCGCGGACCAGGTTCAGAATGGCCAGGGCACCGTCGGCAAACTCATCAAAGATCCCGCGCTGTACAACAATCTCAACGCCACCGTCGCGCGACTCAACGACGTCGCTTCGAACATTCAGCAGGGGAAGGGCACTGCCGGAAAATTCATCGTCTCCGACGAGCTCTACAACAAAGTCAACGCCACTGTGGACAACGTCAATGACGTCCTCGGTGCCGTGAAGGATCAGAAGGGCACTGCGGGAAAACTCATCTACGATCCCGCCGTCTACAACAGCGCGAAAACTTTCTTGGACAACGGCAACGGCGTCCTCAGTGATGTTCGCGCCGGCAAAGGCTCGCTCGGCAAGCTAGCCACCGACGACGCGCTCTACAACAATATGCGCGACGCTTCCGCGCAGGTCAAAGAAGCCACCGCGAAACTTAACTCCAATGAGGGCACAGCCGGCAAATTCATGAGCGACCCGGCCCTCTACGACAACTTAACTGGAATGAGCGGCGACCTGCGTTTGCTGATCGCCGACTTCCGCAAAGACCCGAGAAAATTCCTGCATGTGAAACTAGCCGTTTTCTAGGCGCCTGCAAACGCGTTTTTGTGTCGATTAGAACGGCTGAATTACGCGTTTTTGTTGGGTTTTTGGTGATTTCTAATATCTGCGATTGTCGATTAGAAATGATGTTGCTGGCGACTTGCGGCGGACGATGCGCGTCTGCGATTGGGCGTTGGTGGCTTCCGGAAACCTGTAAAAAATGACGATTAGGAAGTGTACCGAGTGTTTGTTTTCTACGAGATATAGCGTTTTCTAATCGCGAGGTGTGACGATTAGAAAGGCTGTGAGTGGTGATTGGTGAGTAGTGATTGGTGACTCGCGAAGTGCTGAAATGTTGGCGATTGATTTGGGGGGTGGGTGTTTGTTTTGTAGGAGATATAGCGGATTCTAATCGGCGGGGTTGGCGATTGATTTTGCGCGGTGATCGGCGGCGATTGTCGATTAGGGCGGGGATGTAACATTGTAGTTCAGATGTTACATGAGGTTTTGGGGCGGCGGGATCGTGAGTTGTGCGAGGCGTGAGGGGCGCGGGGCGGATTTCGGCGGGAGGGTTATGGCGTGCTCGGCTTCGTGGCCCCGTTGACCGTGTGGCGGTTCTCATGTCGCGTCCTCAGTAGGGCGGCAAAATGCCCCGACACACGTTAACATATTCGTTACGTATTTACAAGATGAAAGACGCGGCAACGGTGATGGTGCGCCCGGCGCCGAGAGGTTGTAAACGCCCGGGCAAGCTGGGGCGCAGCAAGCAGCGCCCCTACGGACGTCGCTGGCGGCTGAGTTAGCCCACAAGCCTGGCGTGCGGCAGCGGCGGCGCGGAAATCGGCTGCCTGTTGCTCGAAGGGCGGGAAAGTCACCGCTCCTTCGTTCGCAATTTCCGCGTCGCTGCGTTCACGCTTCGACTTGTGGTCCGTGGACTCGTGCCTGACAGGTCTACTTCTCCTCGTCCAGCACGAGTTCGATCTCGCCGGCGTTCTTGTTCTCGTCGCCGCTGGCCGCGACGAAACCGGCCTTGCGCGGCGTCAAGGGCCAGGCGATTTTCTGCATCTCCACCAGCGTGTGGCTGGTCATGCTGACGTACCGCGAGCATTCCCGGACGGCGAAAGTCACCTGCCGCTCCGGGTAGGTCGCCTGGCACACCACCAGCAATTCGCTTTCGCGGAAACCGCGAACGATGTGCGCCTGCGTGCAGCTCTCGCATAAGGACGGCCCCTGCACCGGCGTCCCGCCCTTCACTTTCACGCTCATAACCTTTATCCGATCTAAGAAGTGGCGTTTGGCCGCTTCGGAATGCGCGCCGGTAGTTGCTAGCGCGGAATGAAATTGATCGGCGGACAGGGCATCGCCCGCAGACGGATGCACCCATCCATGCTTGAGTTTTTAGAGCCAACGGCTGCGATCGAAGGAATCGTTACGAGGAGGGACTAAAGCCCATTCGGCCACAATCCCAGCTCGGCGCCACCGCCGTCAGCCACAACGTCGAATTGTGTATGTGCATCACCATGCCGAATGTTCTCCAGCATCGCCAATGTAAGCCAGCAAGCAAAAGCCAATCAACTCAAATCGCGCGAACGGTAAAAATCCCGCCCCAAACGGTCCCGCTCACACCCCAAACTGCAAGTATCGGAGGTGAGACAAAGAGACTTTCCGATTTGATGCGTGCGTCACGGCGACCATCGCGATAGCGAAAGTTGTAGATTGCGGAGATATACTCAAGCAGTATGCTGCCTGACTTTCCCGATACAAAAACTGACTTGGCCGCTCGGCTCCGTCAGATACTCAAGCAGAAGACGCTTGAGCGTAGTGTCCTTGCGTCGCTTGCGAAATCATATGTCCAGCACGAAGGCACGATTCATTCTTATCCTCAAGAAGGCTTTGGCACGATCACTGAGGGATTCCAGGAGTTCCGAGTGCCGATCAAACTAACGCTCGAAGAACTCAAGAATCTTACAGGCGCTCACTTAAATCGGAAGCTTGATGAGCTGGCAGAAAAAATGGCGGCGGAGATATCGGCTCACGGACAAAGCGTCTTGGACCGAGTCACGAAGAAAGCTGGCAACGTGTTTGACGCGGGTGGAGCAGAGTTCTCGAAGGATCATTTTTTGGAGCTGCTGGGGAAGGTAGATATGACTTTCGGCTCGAATAAAAAGCCGGAGATCGTGTGGGTAGCTCACCCCGACATGGTAGAGGCGATGCAAAAAGCATGGCCGGTTTGGGAGAAGGACAAAGAATTCATGAAGAGATATGAGGCTCTGATCGAACGCAAAAGAGAGGAATGGCTTGATCGAGAGAGTCATAGAAAACTGGTTGACTAGTATAAACGAGCGGCAATACCAGTTGCCCTTTTGTCAGGTTCTCGAGGCGGAGGGCGAAAGGGTGATTTACATCTCTTCGCACGGCCCGCTGGAGTTGGGCAAGGACATCGTAACGGTAGGTCGCGACGGAGTCGCGAATGCCTATCAACTAAAAGCAGGCGCAATTGCGATGACCGAATGGCGTAGTTTCAAGGGAGAAATCGAGCAGCTTGTCGAATATCCGATTGATATCCCGGCAAGAGTTTCCAAACGACGCCACCGCCCCTTTTTTGTTTCAAATGGTAGGGTCAACGAGGTAGTAACGAACGCAGTCAAGACTTTTAACAGGGGTCTCAAGCAGAGAGGCTTCAATGAATTAACGATAGTCGGCGGTTCGGAACTTCTAAGCCGATTCAAAGAAGCGCATGGAAAGTTTCTGCCGCGCGAGCCGGGCGACCTCAAGATGTTCCTTGAGCTGTATGTCCGGGACGGTCGCAAGCCGTTAGACAAGGCTAAGCTCGCAATGTTTTTGGAACGCGTGCTCGCGTTCGAAACGGCCAATCGGAGTCAAAAGGACGTGGAGCGTGCGGCTGCGAGCATTGTCCTTCTTACAGCGTACATTAACCACGATTCCGAGAGGCGATCCAATTTTTGGGCGATTTTTGAAGCGTGGGTGATTACCGCAGCATACATCATTGCTCTAGCGACGAAGTACTCCGCCTCACCGAGCTCATGGAAGAAGTCGTTCGATTTGTGCATGCAGGGCGCGTTTAGGGCCTTGAACGATCTTGCCGGCGAGTGCGAGAAAAATGATACGCAACTGGTAGCGCTGGACATGCTCGACGGAGCGTTTTATGCAATACGGATAACGATCCTTTGCGGCTTGCTCAGCGCCTGGGATCTCGCACAGCAGAAGCAAGCCGGCCACAAGCCGAGTGACTTTGTGGCAAAGTTCTTAGACAAATTCTTGCCGGACTCGAAGCTCTGGGGGGAGTCGGCGGTCCCGCTATACATCGTGACCTGTCTTGCCCTATCGCGCAATGGACGGCAGCACAATGCCGAAGGGTTGGCACTCCAGTTGGCGCGTGCATTGGCGAACGGAGAGAAATTTTGGACTCGCGGCGTACCGAATCCGTACTATGGACCGGAAGCGGCGTTTCGACTCTTAAATGGCTTTGATGAGTTGAACACGGAAGACTTTCGAGGCCTTTCGTATAATCTGGAACTTCCGATTCAATTCTTAGCTCGCAGGTGGTTGCGGCAACATCTGGCTGTTATTTGGCCGCAGATCTCGACGAATTATTATGCGACTTTCGTACCGTCCGCAGCGTGGCAGTGGTTTATATGGCGTTCGAGAGATGGTGCGCTGAAATGGACAGCGCCTGGCAAGCCCCAGAGTTGGACGTCGCTATTGAAAGAGTCGGACGAGCCCGAATCACACGGCGCTCCCGGACTCTTCTCTAAAGAAATGGTTTTTACCCTATACTTCGTTATGGTATTTCCCCAAAGGTGTCATCCGCATATGATCGCTGCCCTCGAGCGGTGGCTCTCGGATTAGCGGACCAGTCATTTCCAGACTCAGGCGGAATCTTAGCTACGAGCGCGGGTGTGTCTCCGAGACGTCTTGCGGGGGCGGGCTTCCTCGGATAGCTTGGATAAGACCACCGGTGCGCGGTCTGGGAATTCCGCCACGATGCGCACGTCGCCGCCCATGGCCTTCACTGTCTTGCGAAGAGTAGAAAGCAATAGATCGCTGCGTTTTTCCAAGCGCGACACGCTGTCCTGAGTGATTCCGAGAGTCCTGGCGATCCGGGTTTGCGTTAACTTGCGAGCTTTGCGGAGGTCGCGCAAGCTCATTTCCTCTGCAATAATCTCTGCCGCGCGGCCCTGCACCTTCTTGCGCTGGGCTGGACTTAGCTTGCGAATTATCTCATTGACGTTCACGGGCATGGTTACGTCCCCTTTGCGATGCGGGCAAGATGAGCGTCGAAACGCTGGTCGGCCCTGCGCAGCAGATCGCGATAGAAGCGCTTTTGGCTTCCGCCTGACTTGTCTCCGGCCACAAGCAGAATCGCGCTGCGCTTGGGATCAAACGCGAAAGCCACTCGCCATTCACCGTCTGCCGCGCTGAACCGCAATTCCTTCATGTTGGCGTGGCGGGAACCCTTTAGAGTGTCAACGCGGGGCCGGCCTAACTGCGGTCCAAAGCGGGCCAGAACAATCGACAACGCCAGCATTTCGATCCGCACGGCTTCGTGGAGCGCGTCGAATTCCGGCTTGAATTCGTCGGCCATCGCAACGACCCATGGCACGGTGTTAGTATGGCATGGAGTACATTATGGAGTCAAATACATAGGATGAGGGAAGCCGCGCGCCTGCCCCGAGCGCGATTGCTTTGGAACGAGCAAGTCAAAGGCTCGGCGAAAAGGCCGCCGAGCGGAAGGCGCTGCGCGCCGGTTGTTTTTGTCGCGGCTAAAGCCGCGACCTACAAAGATTCTTCGGGCGGGATGTCGCTACTTGGTTTCTGGCGGTGGGGTGGTTCGCACCCACCATACTAAGCCGCTGTAGTCTGAGAAGCAGACGTGGTCTCCTGAGGCTTCCAGGACGCCTTTGGTGTGATCGAAAAACTGGGTGTTGGCCACCAGGTCTGCGGAGACTGCTTCATCCCAAGGCTCGTATCTGTATTCTTCCGTCGTTTCTGCTTTTAATACTTTCTCGACTTGCTTGCGGACTTCTTCTTTGTCAACTTTATCTTTTCCATCGCCGTAGCGGCGGACGCGGATTGTTTCGATTGGCGCGCCAACCAAATCTTCGATCGGAGTTGGGTCGTCCAGGCTGCGGTAGCCGTCTTTCGATGAAGAGTAAGCGCTGCAAGTCTTGCCGAAGGGTTCGGCGGCTGCGATTGAATCTTTCGCGGGCGGTGGTGGGGACTTTTCGAGGTCGAGCACTACCTTTGGATCTTTGGTCTTGTCCTGCGAGTAGCCGACGCGCGCGGCGAGGACCGCTATCATGGCGAGCGTTAGGAGCACGCCAAGTGCTTTCCGCCAGTTTTGCGTCATGCTGTCCTCCCAGGGCCGGCTGCGCGAGCCTTACTTTAGTGGGTGCATGGCTTGTGGAGAAAGCGAAAAGCGTGCCTCAGGGTTAAAGAGTCTGTGTGAAAACTCGAAATTCGTTCCCTCAGCGGCTAAAGCCGCTCTGATTTTGCGTCGGTTACGGCACGGCTAAAGCCGTGCCCTGACGAAAATCGCGATTCTCACACAGGCTCTATAGCCCTCAAAAAAAAGCCTGGCTTACGGCGGGGCTGCACCGCTTACGGTGCCTCTCCCGTGCCCGACGACTTCTCTTGCGCGATTTGATGGACGCGGCGCAGGTCTAGCTTGCCGGTGCCTAGATGCGGCAGCTCGTCAATGTGGAAGAACTGGTTGGCGCGTGGGAGCCAGAGATTTGGCAGGTCGGACTTGGCTAGCTTCTCGATTACCGGCTTCAACTTTTCCGGATCAAGCGTGTGCAGCACCACCAGGCGCTCGCCTTTTTTGCCGTCGGGCACGCCGGTGACTACGAACTGTTTTTCCGGCGAGTCCACCAGCTCTTGTAGCTTTTCTTCGATTTTTATGTGCGGGACCATCTCGCCGCCAATTTTGCTGAAGCGGCTTAGGCGATCGGTGATGGTGAGGAAGCCGTCTTCGTCTTCGGCGGCGATATCGCCGGTGACGTACCAGCCGTCTTGCAGGACTTCGGCGGTCTTTTCGGGATTGCCTAGATAGCCTTTCATTACGTTGGGGCCGCGGACTAGCATCAGGCCGGGAGTATTCACCGGCAGGCGCTCGCGCGTTTCGGGATCCACGATTCGTACACTGATGCCCGGCAGCGGATGGCCGATGCGGCCGCGCTTTGCGCCGACCTGGCGAAAGCCTGGGGCGCGGAAATCGCGCGTGTTGACGGCGACTACCGGCGAACATTCTGTGGCGCCGTAGCCTTCCAGCGGACGGATGCCGAAGCGATCTTCGAAGGCGAGCGCGAGCGGCTCGGGCAGCTTTTCCGCGCCGACGACTACATATTGCAGGCTGCCAAAATCCTCGGGGAGGCAGCGGCGCGTGTAGGCTTGCAAGAATGTGGGCGTTGCGAGGAGGAATGTGACGCGGTAGTCGCGGACTAGTTCGCTGACGGCTACCAGATCGAGCGGGCTGGGATGGAAGGCTACGCCTATGCCCATTACCGCGGGGAGCCAGAGCGTGACTGTGAAGCCGAAGGAGTGGAAGAACGGGAGGACGCCCAGGAGGACGTCGCCTTTGGCTAGCATGAAGGTTTGGCCCATCTGGTCAATGTTGGACATGATGTTGTAGTGCGTGAGCATTACGCCTTTGGGTTCGCCGGTGCTGCCGCTGGAGAAAATTATCGTGGCTAGATCGTCGAGCGTTTTTGTTTTGCCGCCGCTTAGCGTGCGTTCGAGGGGTTTGCTTGGCAGGAACCAGAGGAGCAGGGCTGCCATGCGTTCGCCGAATTGCGGGGCGGCTGCTGCTTCTTCTAGCAGGATGGTTTTGCCGGGGACTTGCAGCGGGATTTTTTCGAGCAGGAGCTTCGTGGTGATGACTGTCTCGATTTTGCATTGCTCGGCGCAGGAGGCGAGGGTTTCGTTGGACGCGGTGTAATTCAGATTTACCGGGATTCTTCCGCTGAGCGAGGCGGCGAAATTTACCAGCGCGCCGGGAACTGACGGCGGCAGCAGGATGCCGACCATTTCCTGGCCTTTCCAGGTTTCGCGGAGGCGTCGCGCGAGAAAGATGGCGCTGAGTAACGCGCTGCCCCAGCTCATGCGGGGGCGGCGTTTATCGCCCATCGCGAAGCGGAAGGGGTAGTGATGCGCTGTGCGGATCAGCGAGCGCGGCAGAGTGTGCATGCGGTTCTTGTGGTGGAGATACGCTTCGCTCTGCAATTCCTGCACGGCTTCGCGCACTTCGAAGGCTGTGGCTGTGGGCGGCATGGGTTTGCCGAAGCTTACTGTGACTGGGTAGGGAATTTTGCGCGGCATTTTCCAGATGAAACGGCCGCGCTCGTAGCTGAAGATGCTGCCCCAGACGCCGTCGAGACTTACCGGGACGATGGGGGCGTCCACATTTTTCATAATGCGTTCCATGCCGCGGCGGAAGGGGAGCAGTTGGCCAATGCGCGTGATTTGGCCTTCGGCGAAGATGCAGACGATTTCGCCGTTGCGGATGGCGTCGCTGGCTTCGCGGAGGGAATGGATCATGTCGCGCGGACGAAGCTGCGAGGAGATGGGGATTGCGCGGATCATTTTCGCGAAGGGCTTGATGTAGGGTTGATCGTAGATGTCCTTGAAGATGAGGAAGCGAATTGGGCGATCGGTGGAAGCGATCAGCAGCAGCGCGTCCACTAGCGACATGTGATTCGCTACGAAGAGGGCGCCGCCGGTTTCTGGAACATTTTCGCGGCCTTCGACGCGGATGCGGTAGACGGAGTGCGTGGCCATCCAGAGGACTAGGCGCAGCAGGGAATCGGGCAGCAGGTAAATCGAGTAGCCGGTCATGACGGCGGTGAGGATAGCGCCATCGAGGAAGATCGCGGCGGCTGATTGGTGGAAGCGCGCGGAGAAGATGTTGTAGGCGCCGGCCGCTACGAAGATGCCGACGAACGACCAGAAGTTTGCGGCGGCGATCACGCCGCCTTTCTGGTCGGGGCGCGGGCGGTGTTGGATCAGGGCATTCAGCGGGACGGCGAAGAAGCCGCCGAAGAATCCGAGCAGGCTGAGGTCGGGGATGCGCAGGTGCACTAGCTGTGCGAAGAATGCGGCTGCGCGCTCGAGGACGGGCGAGCCGACGTGCGCGGCCGTTACTACGAGCCAGTGCGAGAGAGCCGCGCTGGGAGCGCCGAAGTAGAGCAGCGCGCCGAAGATCGTCATGCCCAATGCGCCGAGAGGGATCAATCCATATTCGATCTTGCCGCCGGAAAGATATCCCGCAGCGACGCTGCCGATTCCGATGCCGATTCCGACGGCGGCTTGTAGATAGCTAATGTGGGTTTCGTCCACGCGCAGCACGTCGTGGCCGTAGATGATGATGGTGAATTGGAGCAGCGCGGCCAGGAAAAACAGATAGGTATTGCCCATCACTGCCCAGGCGAGCGTGCGATCGGCTAGGATGGTTTTCATCTGTTTGCCCAAGTCGCCGATCGTGTTCCATTGCAATTTCTTGGATGGGTCTGCCGCGGGCACATGCGTGATGCCGAAACTTGTTGCGAGGCCCAGCAGCGTGCAACCCAGCAGGATGAAACCAGCGATCTGTTCGCGGCCTTGATAGCGCTCGGCTAGGGAGCCGGCGGCCATCACTGCGGTGATGCTGCCGAGGAACGTGCCCAGCTCGATGATTCCGTTGGCCCAGGAGAGTTTGCGTTCGGGCACTAGCTCGGGCAGGAGGCCGTACTTCGAAGGTCCGAAAAGAGCGGATTGCGAGCTGATCAGAAATACCGCGGCGCATTCCAGCGGCAAATTTTGGAGCCAGAGGCCGAGAATGGTTACGGCCATGACGAAGATTTCCATCAGCTTCGTGCCGATCACCACGCTGCGTTTGCTGTAGCGATCGGCCAGATTGCCGCCGGCCATCGAGAAGAAAATAAAGGGCAGAGCAAACAGCGCGCCGACGATGAGAATCAGATTTTCCCGGGTGTCTTTCGGGAAATTCATGGCGACGATTATGTAAATCACGAGGAACTTGATGGCGTTGTCGTTGAAGGCATTCTGGAATTGGGTGACGATCAGGCTCCAGAAGCCCACTTGCCAGCCGGTTTTAGCGGCGGTGTGCGGCAGGGTGGGAGTGGCTTGTTCGCTCATTTGAATCGCGCGGCGAGAGTGGCATACCGTAGGCGCGCGGCGCTGAAGTCAGGCACGCGGCCAGTTTATCGGTAGCGTTGACGACTAGCAAGAACGAGACGGAAGCGCCGCGGCCGAGGAAGCGAATATGACAACCGAATGGCCAAACGACATGCCTGTGACGCAGATTCGCTTTGCGCGCCCGACGGACAAGCTCGATGAAGTCATGGAATTTTATACTGCGGGGCTCGGGCTGAAAATTGTCGGGTCGTTTCAAGATCACGACGGCTATTCGGGTTGCATGCTCGGACTCCCTGGGCGCGAACTGCACTTGGAGTTCACTCAACACGCGGACGGGAGTCCGTGTCCCGCACCTAGCCGCGACAATTTGCTCGTTCTTTACATGCCCGATGGTGACGCGGTCCGCAAAGCGGTCAACCGCCTCGGCCTGCGCGGATACGAACCTGTGCCGCCGGAGAACTCGTATTGGGCCGAAAAAGGCGTCACGTTCGAAGACCCGGATGGTTGGCGAGTTGTGCTGATGAATACAGCAGGCATTTGAACAGCCGATCGGGTGTCCGACTGCACAACGCACTCTTCCCACAAACGGTCACCGCACTCGAATTCTCCGCACTCACCGAGGCATAACATACTGTGAAAGAGGCACTTGTCGCGGTGATTGCCTGGCAGCGAACTTGCGGAATCTCCCCCGAAGGGGAGGTGTGCCGATGAACACGGACTGGGCAAGATTGCGCGGAAAAATGAGGGCTACGTGTTTGGTGGGAGTTTCCGTTTATTTGCTGGGGGCGGGAGTCGCGAGCACGACCGCGTACACCCCGAACGCCAACCGTGATGTGAATTATGGCTTCGTGACCGCTAGCGACAGCCTAATGGTGCCAGCGAACGCTCCTTCGCCTGCGCCCGAGCTGACCAAGGATGAAAACTTCACCAAGCAGACCGACGTTCGAGACTACTTTTTCACTTTGGATGATTCCACGCAGATGGTGCATCTGAACATCGCGGCGGAAGTAAAACACGGCTTGGTTCGCTGGGAACTGATTGATCCGACGGGAGCCACGCGCACAGAAATCCGGACCACCGAGCGAGCCAGCATGGATACGACGAACATTCAGGCGATCAGGGGAGAGTGGCACTTGCGGATGACGCTCGAAGATGCGACGGGAAGTTACCACGTACATTGGGTTCGGTAGATCAGGATTGCGAGTCGGGTTCCTAACGCTGGGTGTGCGGAGGTATGGCGATGGAAAGTGTGTGGCGGAATTTGCGGCATGCGGTCCGGCTATTGGCGAAGAGTCCGGGATTCACCGCCGTCGCGGTGCTGACGCTGGCACTGGGAATCGGTGCCAACGCGGCGATTTTTTCGGTCGTTTACACAGCGCTGCTGCGGCCGCTGCCTTACTACCAGCCGGAGCGCCTGATTACCCTTGGGGAAGGGCGTATGCAGACACGGGACACCGAGGCGGTGAACCGAAATAGCTCCTACCCGGACTTCGTGGATTGGCAGAAGACGGCGAAGAGCTTCGAATCTATGACGGCTTTCAACTTCGACACGTTTACTTTGGCGGGGAACGGAGAGCCCAAGGCGGTTTTTGCGACGCAGGTGATGCCGAACTTTTTTTCCACACTGGGAGTGAAGCCAGCTCTGGGGCGTGCGTTTGTGGATGGCGAGAATGTGGGCGACGGGCCGCACGTGGTGATGCTGACCTATGGCTACTGGCGCAGCGATTTCGGGGGCGATCCGAAGGCGATTGGCCGCACCGTCATGCTGGACAACAAACCGGCGACGATCGTGGGAGTACTGCCGCGCGATTTTCAATTTGCGCCGACGAACGGCTTTCCGCTGTGGGTGCCGATGCACCCAACCCAAGACCTCTTGACGCGCAGAAACCTTCGCTGGCTGAACGTGTTTGCGCGGCTCGCGCCGGGAGTGAGCGCGGCGCAGGCGCACGCGGAGATGGACGGAATCACGGCGCAACTCGCGCGCGAATATCCGCAGCAGGACGGTTCCGTATTCGTGAACATAGAGACGCTGCGGCACAGAATCGTCGGACAAGTGCAGCCATTGCTGCTGGTGATTTTCGGCGCGGTGGGATTCGTATTGTTGATTGCGTGCGCGAACGTAGCGAACCTGATGATGACGCGCGCGGCGGCTCGGCGAAAGGAGTTTGCGATTCGCACGGCGTTGGGCGCGAGCCGTGGACAGCTGGTGGCGCAACTGCTGACGGAAAGCGTTTTGTTGGCCGCATTGGGCGCGGCTGTGGGATTCGCAGCGGCGGGGTGGGGCGTGAGCGCGCTGATCGCCGCTATTCCACAGCCCGTGCTGAGCTCGCTGCCGAATTTGCGTGATGCGGGGACCGATCTGCCGGTGCTGGCATTTTTGTGCGGCGTGACGTTGCTGACCACGATTCTTTTCGGACTGGTGCCGGCGCTTGCGGTGCCGCAAAGCAGAGTGAGCGACGCGTTGAAGGATGAGTCGCGGGGCGGCACCAGCACGGCGAACACGCGGTTGCGCAACGCGGTGGTGACGGCGGAGATCGCGGTGTCGCTGGTGCTGTTGGTTGGCGCGGGGCTGATGTTGCAGAGTTTGCGCGCGCTGCTGCACCAGGATCCGGGTTTTTCCATTCGCAATTTGCTGGTTTTTTCGGTGAACCTGCCGGACAGCTCGTATCCGAGCGACAAGAATTATCCGGGAGATAGTCCGGCGGCGCGGCTTTTCGAGCATCAGTTCAGCGAAAAATTGCGCAATACGCCGGGCGTGCAAGACGTTGGAGTAACCAGCGCTTTGCCGATTGGTGGAAGCGGCGGCTCGATCCGATTTCTGGTGCAGGGCCGTCCGACGGCGACGGGACAGGAAGATGAGTGCGACATTATTACCGCGACGCCGGGATATTTTTCTACTTTGCATGTGCCGCTGATTGCGGGGCGATTCTTTGGCGGAACGGACACCTTGGAAGCTCCGTGGGTGATGATCGTCAATCAAGCGTTCGTGAAGCAGTTCTTCCCGAACGAGGAGGCGGTGGGGAAGCGCATGCGATTTACGTTTGATTCTAGAGAACCGTATCGCGAGATCGTGGGAGTGGTGGGAAACATCGCGCAGGACGATTTGGCGGGGCCGCCTACGCCGATTATTTATGTCGCCAATGAGCAGGGGCCTTCAACATATCTTACATATATGGTTCGCACCGCGGGCGATCCGGCGGCGTTTGTAGGCTCGGCGCAGGCGGCGTTGCACGAACTTGATCCGCAGCTTCCGTTGATTCAGGCGCAGACGATGGAACATTTCACGGATCAGACGCCGGCTGTGTTTTTGCGGCGCTATCCCTCGTACGTGATTGGAAGTTTTGCGGGGTTGGCGCTGATTCTGGCGATGATTGGATTGTATGGGTTGATTTCGTTTACGGTGGCGCAGCGCACGCGGGAGATTGGGATTCGCGTGGCGTTGGGAGCGCAGCCGCGCGATATTTTGGAGTTGGTGATGCGGCAGGGAATTGGGGCGGTGGTGGTGGGCGTGGCGGTGGGCGTGGTGGCTGCTCTGGCGTTGACGCGATTGATGGCTAGCTTGCTTTTTGGAGTTAGGCCCACCGATGCGCTGACTTTTTTGAGCGTGGCGGCGCTGTTGACGTGCGTGGCGCTGGCGGCGAGCTATATCCCGGCGCGGCGGGCGATGCGGACGGATCCGCTGGAAGCGTTGCGCCACGAATAGCCTTTCGGGTTTCACGCGTTTGCCAGCCGTAGGACGCTTCGAGGAGGGGTGTATGAACTCGGCGGCTACGGCGTTATCGGCACGGAACCCTGGCAGTGGAATCGCGATTGTGTGGGCTGGGTTGACGTGCGGGGTGATGGATATTACCGCGGCGCTGGTAGTTTATGGGTTGGTTTATGCAGTTCCGCCAGTTCATTTGCTGCAGGGGATCGCTGCCGGTCTGCTCGGTAGAGAAGCGTTTAAGGGTGGGCTGGTGACTGCGGTGCTTGGACTTTTCTGCCACTTTGTCGTTGCCTTTGGTGCCGCCGCGGTTTACCTGGCGCTGAGCCTCAAGATTTCGTTCCTGCTGCGGCAAGCGGTGGTTTCAGGCGTTTTGTACGGAGTTGCGGTGTACTTCTTTATGCAGCTTGTTATTGTGCACTTCTCTGCTGCTGTGAAATATCCGTTTCAATTGAAGCTGACTACCATCGGGATTGTCATTCATATTTTTTGCGTGGGGTTGCCGATTGCTTTGATGGTGCGAAAGTATTCGGTCGCTCGATGATTGAGGCGAGGCTCGCCCCGACCCGAACGTTCTTGGCGGTGCGTTCAGTTAGAAAAGCGGCGGCAAGCCGCCGCACTCCATATGGAGTTATGCCAAAACACGTAATGATGATTTTGCGGTTGCGTGGTGGCGGGACTTTTACTTCCGGGAGCGGGGTTTCGCGCTTGGAGTATTTTGTGGAGATGTAATCGTCCACTAGTTTTTGGAATGCGGCGGAGAGTTCGTCGTAGGTGCCTTCCAGCGTGTTGAAGTGTTTTCCGTCAATATAGACGGGGCAGCGGGGGGCTTCGCCGGTGCCGGGCAGGCTGATGCCGATATTGGCGGCTTTGGATTCGCCGGGGCCGTTGACGATGCAGCCCATCACCGCGAGCTTCATTTCTTCCACGCCTTCGTAGTGACGCTTCCACTCCGGCATTTTGTCGCGGATGTAACCCTGAATGCTTTCGGCTAATTCCTGAAAGGTGGTGCTGGTGGTGCGTCCGCAGCCGGGGCAGGCGGTGACGCTGGGCGCGAAAGTGCGCAGGCCGAGCGATTGCAGCAGTTCGCAGGCGGCGTAGACTTCGTCGCGACGATCGCCGCCGGGACGCGGCGTGAGCGAAACGCGGATCGTGTCGCCGATGCCTTCATTCGAGCAGAATGCCCATCGAAGCGGAGGACCAGACGAGACCTTTCGCGCCCATGCCGGCTTCGGTGAGGCCGAGGTGCAGCGGCTGATCGGTCTTGGCGGCGAGGTCGCGATAAATGTCGATCAGGTCGTGCGGGCGCGAAACTTTGCAGGAAATGATGATTTGATCTTTGCGCAGGCCGCATTCCAGCGCGAGTTCGGTGGATTCGAGCGCGGAGAGGACCATGCACTCGTTGATGATTTCTTCGGAGGTTTTGCCGAGGTCTTTGTCGGTGTTCTCCTGCATCTTGCGCATGACCAGCTCTTGATTGAGCGAGCCGCCGTTGACGCCGATGCGCACGGGCTTGTCGTGATCGCGCGCGACTTTACAGATGGTGGAGAATTGCTCGTCGCGGCGCTGGCCGGCGCCGACGTTGCCGGGATTGATGCGGTATTTATCGAGCGCGCGTGGCGCAGTCGGGATATTTGGTGAGCAGGACGTGGCCGTTGTAATGAAAATCGCCGATGACGGGGACGTCGCAGCCGGCATCGAGCAGGCGCTTTTTGATTTCGGGCACCGCGGCGGCGGCTTCGGGAATGTTGACGGTGATGCGGACCAGTTCCGAGCCGGCTTGCGCTAGTTCGAGGCACTGCTGCGTGGTGGAGGCGATGTCTGCGGTGTCGGTGTTGGTCATGGACTGGACGACGACGGGCGCGCCGCCGCCGACCTGGATTTTGCCGACTTTTACGCCTACGGTTTTGTGCCGCTTCTGTGTCATATCAACACTATTGTAGCGAATCCGCGGCTGGGTTGGGTAGCGGCGTAACGGGCAAGTGCACACGTGAAAGCTCGGAAAGCCGAAGGCGATTCCACCGCAGAGACGCGGAGGACGCAGAGACAACCGCTGCCCACGCGACGGTTTGGGCCTCGGTGGTAACTAAAACTCGGGGCGGCGGCCGATGTTGCTGGGTTTGGCGTTTGCGCGCGACGGCGGCGGAGCGATTGTGGCCATCTTGCGAATCATGGCGAGAACGAGCTTCTTGTCGTCGTCGGAAAGCGTGGTGGAATATTTTTTGATGTCCGCGAGGAAGCGGATCTCTTCCTCGGAAAGTTCGCCGAGCATTTTGCGCGTTTCGCGGTCGCCAGGCGTATCGCTGCCGGGGAAGAAATCGGCCAGGCGAGATTTCCATAGCCTCGGCAATTTTCGCGAGCGTCTCGAGCGAGGGAACGGTGTGGCCGTTTTCGACGCGCGAAAGATAGCAGCGGAGCAGGCCGGTGCGGCGCTCGATATCGCCTTGGGAAAGGCCGCGGTCGGCCCGGTAAGACTTGATGACTTCTCCGATGTTAACCTTCGGCTTCTCTTTGGGCATGGTATCGTTCCTCTAACTGGGGCGTATCTTACGAGTAACCCCAAGGCGCGCGCAAGAATATTTCGTACATTGTTCCTCACAGGAACATTCCTGTTTCGCGTCTGGCCGATTGGTTGCACTGCCGCGCATGCAACCTGACGGATTCGGGGCACCGGCTAGCGTGGTGCACCGGAGTCAGCGTCGCTGCAGCGCTTTCCGGCGCGTTTATTCTCGTACAGTGCTTCATCGGCGCGTTTCAAGAATTCCTGCGGCGGTTTCGCCGGCTTTGTAGTCGGTCCAGCCGCGGGAGAATTGCAGGCCGGATTTTGTCGCCGGCGAAATCGAACTCAAGACCTTCGAGGCGGCCGAGAACGTGGCGAACTTCGTCGGAGCGGCATTCGGGAAGGATGGCCATGAACTCATCGCCGCCGAGGCGGACCGCGAGATCGGAGCCACGAATGGCGCGTTGCAAGCGATCGGCGAAACCTTTTAAGCAGGGTATCGCCGGCGGCGTGGCCGTACGGTCATTGACTGACTTTCAGGCCATCGAGATCCATGAGCAGCACAGTGAGCGGCCGGCCGTGGCGTTGCGCGCGGCTGATTTCTTGCGCGAGGCGCTGTTCGCCGGAGCGGCGATTGTAAAGTCCCGTGAGCTGATCGAGCGCGGCGAGCTTGTAGACCTCCGAGGCCAGAGATTCCACCTTGGCGAGGGATTGCATCTGGTCGGCGACCTGGTGGTGCATGCCGCATAATTTGCGTCTGTTGATAAACCAGGTAGACGCTGAAGACCAAGAACCAGCCCGACCAGCGCGCGGACTGCTTGATTCAAGAAGAAGGAATACGTTCCTTCATCGTGATTGAGCATCGCGGGGAACGCAAAAGATGCCACGCCGAGCGTGAGGAGCAGAATCACGGCGACCGTCGTGGACCACAACCACCACTGGCGACGGTCCAGATGCTGGAGGCGTTCGCGAATTAGTTCGGGCTCTAGGTTCGGGCCAGAGAGATGCTCCGTCTCGGTATTCGGATTGGGTTTGGTCATAGAATTTTTGGGATTAGTGCCTGCCCGAAGAATGCCAGACCGGTCAGCGCCGCTCTATACGTAAGTTTCGCGGGGTTTCCATCTGAGTAACGGCATTTTGACGTATTCCACTTATCAGCTTGGGACATACCGTACTCGATTGTTTCGCCTTCGCCTGCGCATCACCAATCGTTCTTTTAGTTTCCGAGACTCCCTCCGAGTGGCCGTCTCGGGCTTTTTTGCTGCAATCGCCGCGTGCTGCTTCTAATCCTGAGCAATTCGTGCCGTAGGCCCCTTCGTTTTCGCCTCCTGTTTACCTTCGCGTAGCGCCTTTGGGCGCCAAGAAACACACAAATCCAGGAGACCAAAATGAATCGGAAGATGATCGTGTTGCTGTGCCTCGTTGTAAATGCGATGGTTGCGTTGAGCCTATCCCAAAATCACCTACACGTTCCATCACTGACGTCTGCGGTCATTGACGACGGCACGCAACCTCCAGTGCCGCCTCCCGGCAGGGCTAACAGCGCGTTGTTGGATGACGGCACACAGCCGCCGGTGCCGCCCCCAGGCCGGCTTAACAACGTGCTATTGGTCGACGGCACACCTCCAGTGCCGCCTCTCGGCAGGGCTAACAGCGCGTTGTTGGATGACGGCACACAACCGCCGGTACCGCCCCCAGGGCGGGTATTCGTGATGCTAGCCGCCCATGAAGTGGCATCGCCGGTCTCGCAGCAAGCGACAAACGGTGCTAGATTAGCTGCACTTGTCGCCGACGGAACCCAGCCTCCAGTGCCGCCGCCGGGGCTGCTGGCTTAGCAGATGAACGTGCGGCCGCCGAGGTAGAGAGTTAAGGGCGGGAACTATTGGCGCGAAAACCGGGGGAGGGACGTGAAATCCCCCCTTTTTCGTGGTACGATGCACGGAAGTTAACGAAATGCTAAGTTTACTCCTGTGGCGCGCCGGGCTGGTGGTCGAAATCTTGATATTGATTCGTGCGGTGCGCAGCGGGATGGTGACGAAGTTCCCATATTTTTACGCCTATATACTTTGCGTATCGTGCGTGTCGTTGGTGCTGTATATCGGCTACGCGCTGTCGCACGGATTCTATAACCGTTGGTATTGGCCGACGCAATTCGCGACGCTGGTGGCGGGTTGCGGAGTAGTCTTGGATGTTGTACGGCGTGCCTTTGGGTTCTATCCGGGCGCCGAGCGCGTCGCGCGGCTGGCGTGCCTGAGCATATTCGGCGCAACTTTCTGCTACGTGGGATTGAAAGTCGCGACGCAGGCAGAGCTGACGCCGTTGATTGTGACCGTGGAACTGGAGCGCGATCTTCGGGTGATACAGGCGCTTCTACTGGTCACGATTTTGACCATCGTGTTTTACTATGGCATCGCACTCGGCAGAAATCTGAAGGGTCTAATCGTCGGTTTCGGGATATACGTTGGGGTCAGCTTGGTGACTTTAGCCGTCCGCGCGTTCCTGGGACACCGCTTCAACTCCGTCTGGGTCCCCTTGCAAAGCGGCACCTACCTACTTTCCCTGATGGTGTGGATGATTGCGCTCTGGTCTTATAGCCCCCAGGCGGTGCCGGCGGATTGCACGCGCATGCATAGTGATTACGAGGCGCTGGCGGGCGCTACGCGAGAGGTCCTGAACTCCTTGCGATCTTATTTCAAACGGACGGCTCGCCCGTGACAGCTCTAGTCATCTACTTGCTGATCGGCGCGGGGCTTTTTGTGTTCCTGATCGCGCTGGCGCGGCGGAAGGGCGCTCCCGTGGAGGGATGCGGACAGGAATTTGTGGAGGCGCGGCACGCCTTGCGGACGCTGCGATCGGGTCTGCTTCCGGCCAATCTAATTGAGCGGATTTTTGGCCGCGGCGACCTTGAGTACGTGACGGCGGAGACTCCACCGGAAATTCGAAGGCTGTTCCTGGCGGAGCGCAAGAGAATTTCGCTTATTTGGGCGCGCCGGATGCGGCTGGAGATACGCAATCTGATGCGTTTCCACCTCGGCTATTCGCGTTTTCAGGCGAAAATGAGTCTTGACACGGAATTGCGCCTGGCCTTGGATTTCGTTGTGCTTCTGCTCGCATGCCGCATGCTGCAGCTTCTGCTTTTCTCCAGGGGTCCGTACGGCGCGCCGGCCATGGTGGGCGTCGCTGCGGGAGCAGCCGCGCGGGTGTGCAGAATTTCCGAAAAATCGCTGGCATTCCTGAACCCACTGGGGGGTGAAACGGTTTCCAATGAAACCGCGAGCGGAGGAACCGCGCTGTAGCCATGACGCTTCCGGCCAAAGGCAAGGACGTGCAGGCAGCGACCCAAGATTTACGGCGTCGCACGCTCGCGCACATGCCCGTGGCCCTGGAACGGCTGATCTATTTGTCATCCACGCGCGATTACAACACGGGCCTGTATCATCACGAAGGCTTGGCGCTGAGGTTTTCCGAGGAATCGGCGTGCGAAGCGTTAGCGGATTGCCACCGCGAGGCGTTTCGCGAACTCGTGGCGGCCTCATTGCATGAGTTAGTCCATCAGTTAAGGCGCTATGCGGAGAGAACGCACGCATCGTTGAGCGATTTCATCGGCGCGTGGAGAGATTTGGAGCCCTACCGCGTAGCCATTCCCGCCGGCACCGACTCCCTCGCAAGCGAACTTCTATTCTCAAACCTAAAAATCGCTCTGGCTATTTTGGAGACGCGGCTGATGGCGCCGTGGCCGGCGAAACCAAGCGCATCGCCACGCCCGTCACTTGTCCGATAATTTCGGCGTCGTCGGGATAGGCGAACTGGCGTATCGCTGAACCAGAGAGTGGATGGGGGATCAGCGTAAGCTGCGAGGCCGTTAGCTCCACCCATGAGCAGGCATAGCTATCACGGAGTTCGATGAAATAGATCGGTCGATCGAACTCGGTACGCCATTCCCTGGATTGTACGCGGTTCACGTGGCCGTCAATCTGGACCAGGGAACCCGGACGCAGCAGCGGGGACATGAAGTAATCATCGGTCCCGATATAGCCGTATTGACAGTGGCGGACGTCCAGAATCTGAAGCAAGGACAACGGCACCTCCCCCCAGGCCTCCACCATGCGCGAGATCAGGTTCGTCTTGTCCAGCGTGAACCCGCGATCGAACCGTACGGGGAAGGTGACTGCCTTGTCCGCATCCGGCGACTCCATGGCGGCGAGGTGCGTATTTTGCAGTGGCGTTGACAGTTGATAGCGGATGGTGTCACCAAGCGAGATCCCGAAGAGGCCGAGGAGCTGGGTGAACTTGATTCGGTAAATTACGCTAAGGCTGAACAACTTGTAGATGCTCGGGACTGAATTCTTGTTTTCGAGCTGAGTAAGCCAGGCGTTTGAGATGCAAAACTCTTCGTTTGCCGATTCCAGCGCGATCTTCCTGCTAAGTTCCTCAACCTCTCGTGTCGTCACACCGAGCCGATTGCGGATTTCCCGAAGCTGGTCTCCAGGCCGAAACCCTGACTGCATGAGCGCGTCCTGCTTCCTTCCGTGCAAGTCTGCAGGAGACAAAGGCCGTCCGCCTGCTTAATCAATTGGTTATTTCAGATTACAGGAACCGACGGGAAATGGCACGCCCGGGCCCTGGTTCGGGGGCGTCGGGCATTGAAAATACAGTCGAAACTCAGAAAATGCAAAACTTTGCTTTCAATTGGAAGCAGCACGGCATTTTGGCGAGATTTTCTGCGGTTCTATAACCGCTGCGTTGATAGGTGCCGCTGGTTTGGTCGTTATCGGCCACAACCTGATTTCGCGCGCGGAACTGGCTCAAGTGGCGCGCTCACAGCCGCCGGAGGCGGCTCCGACAGCTCAACAAACGCATGCGCAGAAGTACGCAGGTCGTGGGGAACCATACGACGTTACGCGTTAGTACAGCGGCGACGGAAAGAGAGTGCCTGGAGCGCGCGTGCCGAACGTCACGGCTGGGCGAAGAGCCGGGGACGGTTCACTTTTTAGCGTCAATCGCCTGCAGAAAACTAGCTACGTCCGCGTGATTGTGCGAACCTGAACCCGCCTGCAGCCCGACCTGGAGCGGAAAACATGGGTGGTTTTTCCGGCACACCTTTAAATCCCGGAGTGGCTTATCGGGAGCACCGCGAGGTACCGCGGTACACCCTGATTGCCAGTATCGAACTGCGCGAGCCGGTAACCGACACGCGCATTGCGGGACGCATCTCTGAAATCAGCCGAAAGGGCTGCTATGTGGACGTATTGATCACGTTGCCGCAAGGCACCGAGCTGCATGTGCGCATCTCGCGCGATCAAGGGACATTCGAATCGAAAGGTAAGATTGTGTACGTGCAGGAAGGGATGGGAATGGGAGTCGCGTTTCTGGACGTTGCTCCCGAACAGCTGAAGACTTTGGATTCCTGGCTCGCAGAGATTTCCTCGTAACTTAGCGCATCGCGATTGCTATCGAAGATGCGGCGAAAGTGCGCGCAGACGCCGATTTTAGAAACTTGGCGCGCTTGCGGTAAGATAATCGTGAGCAGTTCCCATGGGAGGAGCTCGGTGGGTTTCAGCGCCAGTACGCGGCAGTTGGGAAACGTTACCGTTGTGGATGTTCGCGGGCGGTTTACTTTGATCGAAGGCCAGGCGGTTCATGAATTGCTGATGGATCTCTTCGAGGACGGGCGTAAGCGTGTGTTGCTGAACTTTCGGGATGTTTCTTATCTGGACAGCTCCGGGATCGGCCAGCTGATCCGAGGATTGTATTCGGCGCGAAAAAATAATGCTGAGCTTCATGCGGTGGATCTGAGCCCGCGCGCGCGGGAGATATTGCACATGACCAACCTTCACACCGTCTTCACGGATTTCCCCGACGAACAGACAGCGCTCCGCACAATCGCTTCGCAATAGTTTTCAGATTTTCGCGAGTCGTGCCGCCCGGGCGAGAGATTTGTGCGAGTTCGAACGCTGGCGCTGCAGCTACTTCTGAATCACTCCGCAGGCGATTCGTGCGCCGGAGTTTCCGGCGGGATCGGTCTTGTAGTCGTCGAAGTTTGCGTGGATCACAATCGAAGTGCCGCCCGGTTGGAATAGGGAAGTGGCGCCATCGCCGAGAGTAACGTTCGTGTCTAGCATGGAAGCGGTGGCGTGGCCATCGGCGTTGACTTCGATATTCGGCAAGTCTCCATTGTGCGGACCTTGGGGATTATCTTTGCCGTGTTTCTTGCCGGCGGGGTTGAAGTGCGGCCCCGCGGTTTTAAAATCGGGTCCTTCGCACTTGCCCACAGCGTGAATGTGAATGCCGTGAATTCCGGGCGGGAGTTCCGCGACGTCAACGTCAATGCGAACACCGCCTTCGGAGGGCGCAAACGCTGCCGTGCCGATTTTTTGGCCTTGGGCATTCACAATGTCGGCATGCGCCGATTGCGCGAGCTGCGCGCGCTTCTGTTGTTCGGACGGCTTCGACTCAACCGGCGCGCTGGATTGCGCTAGGGCTGGCTGCAGACCTGCGCATGATAGAAACGCGAGCGCAGCGAGAATAATGGCTGGCGGCTTCATGGAGTACCTCACATAGGACCCGGCGCTGGATACCAATCTCAGTTATAGATGCGCCGGACCTGGAAAAGCAACCGCGAAAGGGCCGCGCGGCGTTGCAAGTTGCCGGTGGGCGATGCGCTATCGCTAGAGCACGTGCATGACTACCAGCGTCATGTCGTCATGTTGGGGCGCACCGTCCGCGAATGCGTCCGCGGCCTGCATGATTCGTAGGATCGTCTCCGCAGCGCTGCAATTTTCCGTGCTTTGCACGGCAGCAATCAAGCGATCTTCGCCCCATTCTTCGAGCGCGCGATCCATCGCTTCGCTAACTCCATCGGTGTAAATCACCAGGCGGTCGCCGGGATTAAGGATGACGCCGGCTTGCTCGTACGCGCAGTCCGGAATGAGACCCACTACCGGCCCGCCGGTGTCCAGCCGCTCAATCTTGCAGGTGCGCAGGCGTTCGATCTTGCCATCACCGTCGGCGCGAAAGAGCATCGGCGCGCAGTGACCGCCGTTTACATAGGTGAGGCAACGAGTCGCAGGATCTAATTGCGCGTAAAAGAAAGTGGCATAGCGGTCTTCAGAGGAAGCTTCAAAGAGCGCCTGGTTAACGCGGGACATCAGTTCCGCGATTTCGTTTCTCGCGCGCATGGCCTCGGCGCGCAGCGAGGCTTGCAGACTAGCCATCATCAGCGCTGCCGGAATGCCTTTGCCGGAAATATCGCCGAGCGCGACCCCCAGCATGCCTTCGGGAAGCGCGAGAAAATCGTAATAATCGCCGCCGACGCCGAGTGCCGTGCGGCAGCGCCCGCAATAATCGAGACCAGCCACTTGCGGCAGCCGCTGCGGAAAGAGCCGCTCCTGAACCTCGCGCGCGATTTCGATCTCGCGATTCATTTTTTCGCGACGGCCCACCTCTTCGGCAATCGTTGCAGTCAATTGCGCGTTGGCGAGAGCCAAGCCCGTTTGCGCGGCGACGGACTTTAAGAGGCGCAGGTCGGAGCCGGAGTACGGTTCCTCGGAGCGTTTTTCGCCGAGAGCGATGAGGCCGAGAAGTTTTTCTTTGGTTGAAAGCGGGAGGAGAAGTTGCGGTTTGAGGCTGGCGATTTTCTGGCGCTCGTCCGCGGCAACGGCCGAAGAATTAACCCACGATTTCTCGTCGTCCAGATAGACGCGCGCGGGTTCGGAATCGTGGCGCAGGCGCTGAATGGTTGCGGAGGATTCGGCGAGCGTTGCATCGGGGGCGTTTGCGTAACCGAGCGCATAGGCGGGTTTGTACCAGCCGCCGCCGTCTTCCAGGAGCACGGCGACGCGCGGGACGTGCAGCGACTCCGCGATCCGTTGCGCCACGCGTTCGAGCAGCGGCTTGGTTTCGACCAGAGTGCGCACTTCATCGCTGAGCCCGGCGAGAATCTGTTCCGCGTTGTAGGCGTCGCGGAAAAATCGGCGATCTACCCAGGCGCGCACGAACACCGCTAATTTCCGCAGCCACAGAATGGCGACGAAGCACAGCGAGATGATGATCATTTTTTGCGGCTTGCTGCGCTGGGTGCCGCCTTCCAGCGTGATCGCGGCGGTGATGATGATGGAAGTGAGAATGATTTGCAGAACCAGGACGCCGCGCTTGGCCAGCGCGTATTGCAGACCCTGGCGAATCACGACGCGCACGTCCATGGCACGCTGCACGACGATCACGTAGGCCAGAGTCACCGGGAAAATCATCAGGATAATCAGGCTGCCCAGCACAATCCATTCGGGGAAAATTTTCTCGAGTTGTGCACCGCCTTTGGCGCCCTGGATGATCGTCAAAATGAAGAGCGGCGTCATGGCCACGGTGGCGCCAATATAGATCAGATTGAAGCGGCGCTTCACGTCGGGCGACGTGGCGGCGCGCGATTTCAATCTCATGGAGATGAAGAAGCTGCCGCAGGCGAAAATATCCAGCGCGAGAATCACGCCCTGCAGCTTGTCCCAGATCGCTTCCGCGCCGGCAATCGCGGAGTAGTTTTCAAGTTCTCCGATAGTGATCACGATTGCGACGGCCACCATCATGAGGAGCGCAGCCACTACGATTCTTTTCGACCAGCGCCACCAGAGCGGGCCCGGATATTTTGTGAGTTTCTCAGGAAAATAGATCCCGAAGAGCATCATGGAAAGCGGCCAGGCGGCGCTCACGGCCGTCCGGAATCCCTGCGCGAGGTCGCGAATTCCGGGTCCCCAGGTTTCGATTCCGACGCCGTACATGGTCGCGAGGCCCAGCAAGACCGGAAGCAGAAACCAAGCCGATGGATCGCGCGGGCGCACTGCGGCGACCCAAAATCCCAGCAGGATACAAAACACGGGAAGCACAATCCGTAGTGCGATGACCAGCACCATTCCGACAGAGCTTAGATAGTGCCGGTGCGGCCTGAGAGTGATTGTTATATCGCGAGCGGTCGGCTCGCCCGGTGTGCGCACGACTACATGCATCGTCTCGCCGGGTTTCGCGCGCGTGATAGCGTCGCCGAATACCGATGTGCTGGTGAAGGAGTGGCCGTTCAGCGAAATGATCGCGTCGTTTTCTTTCATCCCCGCGTCCAGGGCCTCCGGAAGCAAGAAAAGTGCGAGGGGCTGGCCGTGAGAATAGGCGGGAATGAATGGCCCGCCCACGGCTTCGCTGCCGAAAAACTCCGGGAAAAAAAATAGGTGCCACGAATCTGATAGGCGCATGCGAAGACGAAGAGAATGCTCAGGCAGATGTATTGGAGGGTTGCGGGTTTCCTTGGCGCCATGTTCGTTGCTGCCGCGATTTTGTGATGGCTGGTCGCAGGGCGAGGCTTGAGAGTTTGCGTGCGAGCTCGCAAGATGCGCCCTCAGCGGCTAAAGCCGGACCAATTGTGCGCTCGTTACGGCACGGCTGAAGCCGTGCCCTGACTCTCAATCCGCGCACGGATTGCGATGCAACGTTATAGATGGCTTGCAGGCAGAAAAGCAACCACGGAGATGCGTTATGGCGCCAGGCGGGGCGTTGAGCGTTTCGAGATGCGCTCGCCACCGCGTGCGAGAAACGAGCGCTTCGTCGGGCTAGTGCTGCGCGGCTGAGGCGGCCCCCTGAATCGGATGGAGGTAGCCGGCCGGCATCGCGGCGAGATGGGCAGACTTGCGCGCAGAGCAGCCTGCCACGTTCGGCGAATGGTCAACAATGGGGCGGAAGCCGGTGGTTTCCTTGATGCGCGTGCGCACGCCGTCAATCGTCGCGGGAATGGGTTTGTGCGGCTTATTTTTCAGGACGAAAATGCCGATCGCCGGTTCGCCGGGGCTGTCGAAGCTGCTGCCTACACCCACTCCTTGCACGGCTGGATCGCTCATGAGTTCGGCGACGTGCTGCTCTTTGATTTGGCGCGCATTTTCGATGGCGCTCGTTGGGACTGCAGTGGGCTGAGCGGCGGCTGATTCGGCTGCGAGTTGCGCGGCTTGTTGCTGGCTCAATGCGCCTTGGGCTGCGGGATTGCCCGTTTCGATGATTCTAGTGCGAATGCCGTCAATTTCAGGCGGAATGCTGGCATGCGAAGTGCCCGGTGCGGCGAAGATCAGGATGGCCGGCTCTTTCGGCGAATCGAGGCTCATACCCGCGCTGTAAGCGGAGACACCTTCGGTGTTTAGAATTTGTGCTGCGTTGCGCGTCGCGGCGGTGTTGGCGTCTTGCAGAGCGCTGCCGGTGGCTTTCGCGGATTGCGGCGTTACGGTAACGGAGCTCAATCCGGGAAGGCTGCAACCTGGGACAGCGTGCTGCGTGGCGGTGCCAACAAAAGTAAACGTGGCGCCCGCGTTCGTGGCTTTCAGCGCGGCCAGCACGTCGGCGACCGGATTTCCGATCGAATTGGTTTCATCGCCAGCAAACATCAAGGCTACCGGTTGCGCGGTCGCCGCATCCACCGCCAGCGAACCGGAATCTCCATTGGCGATGAACCCTTGTCCGTTGGACATATTATTGACGAAGACCGCGTCGGTGTAGGTCACGTTAAACGTCGTGGTCGAGCAACCTTTGGTGTAGCTGACCTGCGCACTGGTATCAATCATCTCGACGGCGGCGCAAGTAAGTCCCGTGGTGCGTCCACTTTTCGCGAGTAATTCACCGACCGCCGCGGCGGTTCCGGAACCTGCCACTGGCTGTGCAGGCTGCGGAACTTGCACGCCATTCACGGTGCTAAGAGTTCCTAACTCGAGAATATTGTCGTTCGGATCTACTTGGCCGCTGGCGACGAGCCCGGTCGTTACGTCCACAGGGGTCGTGGGAATCGGCTGAGTTTCGAGGCTGATTATGTCCGCGACGGTGCCCACGTTTATTGTGCCGGCGGTCTCGCAGTTGGTTTCAATAATGCCGGGCTGCGTGACCTCCTGCCCCACAGTCGCGCCGTCGCTCAGTCCAAGGACGTGATTATTAGAGAGGATGTATGTTTTGCCGCCTCCGCTGACCAGCGAGCCGAGAGTGCCTCCCGAGCAAGTATTGGAACTCGTGCACAAAGCATTGGCGTTGCCGCCCGAGGATCCCAATTGCACCGGGGGCGTGAGCGCCTGTTGGTTGAGAGAATTGACAGTGAACTGTACCGAAGCACCTGCGCTCGACTGCTTTTGCGAGATGGCCGTGATTGTGACCGTGGCCGGGTCGGTGCTGTTCGTGGTTGCAGCAGTGGGTACAGTATTTGGTGCGACGTACGTGCCAGTTGCAGAAATCGTGCCACAGGCTGTCGTTGTAGTGGCTGTAGCCGTGCAGCTGAGGCTCCAGGTAACGGCCTGATTCGAAGTGCCGGTGACCGTCGCGCTGAATTGCACGGTCTGAAAAGTCTGGACGCTACTTGCATTGGCGGAAATCGTAACGGTGACTGGAGTGGAGCTTCCGCCGCCTCCTCCGCAACCCGCGAACGCCAGCGCGGCGACGATCAGAACGGCCACCAAACTATTGCGTGTGGTCATAGACTCTCCCGAATCAAGCAAACTGCGAGATTGATGGCCCAAAGATCTTGCCGCAATTGCGCGGCGCACACGTGGCGTGCGCCAACATCCAGGACTACGGTTCCTGGATTCTAGCCCCTTTCGGAAGCGATTGAATCTTAAAAGGTTTCTACTTGGCCCGTCCGTCCCCTTAGCAGATGCACCGGCCGAGAGGCGGGTTTCCTCTCCGATTTGTAACTTTTTATGCTTGAGCGGGCCGCCAGGCAAGGTTGGCGAAAGTTTGATGCCCGACCCTTCCGACTATGGCGGGCCAAGCAAGAATCGCTAAGCGGTATCCAAAATTACACAGGAACGCGACTGCTCGTAGGATTGGCGAATTTCATCTACGCCTTGCTAAGTTGCTCAAGAATCATAGCTTGCCAAATGAGGCCGACGCTGGCATTTGCATTGCGTAACTTGTGAGTAGCTGTATGCAGAACGCATTAGCAACCGGCATCGCAAGGGAAGAGAGAGTCACAAAATTCGAGAAGCGAGGCCCTGAAAATGAACTCAGACCAACTGGAAGGGAAATGGAAACAGGTGAAAGGCGAAGTGCGGGAGAAGTGGGGACAACTGACTGACGACGACATTCACGTGATCGCCGGAAGGCGGGATCAATTGATCGGCAGAATCCAGGAACGCTACGGAATTGCCAAGGAAACTGCGACGCAGGAAGTGGATACGTTCCTGAAAAAACTTAACGCAGAGTCCGCTCGAGAGAGAGAGTTCGATGAACGAGTCGAGCGCGCCAAGAGCACGGGAGTGGGGCAGCACTAGAGCGCAGCGTGTTGTTTGATGAAGTCAGCAGGAGGAACCGCGGCTTCGAGCGGCTCAACCTGGGACTTTTTCCTGGGTTGGGCGCCGAGGCCGAATTGCACAAAGGCGTGCGTTCTTCTTCACTGCTCGTCAAGGTATTCTTCCGGAACATCGTTCTCCGGCACTTCTCGCGTTTTAACTTCGCCTTGATCAGCGTCCGGTGCGTTTTCCACGCCGCTCACGATGCCCGCTTCATAGTCCTGACCTTCTTCCGCCAATTCCTCGACGCTTTCGGAGTCCGACAGCTCGCGACCGGACAATCCCTGGACGTCACCGGATTGGCCGCCGGAATCAGGACCGAGTCCGCGATTGCTTCGCCCCGAAATGGAGTTGGAGATCTCTTCGGCGGGGCGGCGCCGAACTTTCTTTCGGCGGGCGGGCTTTTTCTTGGCCGACAATTTCTTCTTGAGCGCGAGCTTCTTCTTGGGAGCAGTTTTTTTCGCGGACTTCTTTTTGATCTTGCGAGCTGGTTTTTTCTTGGCCATGGCGAAAGTCTATCACCCGGACACGGCGCGGACAACCTAGGCTAGTGCACAGTAGCAGGTCCGTTGCGGATGATGCGGCTTATCGGGGGTCAGCACGCAGGCACTTCCCAGAAGCGCCAAACATGCTACATGCGAAGTTTCTAATGCGCCTTCTTCGAGATACGAGCGACCAACTCGTCCAATCTCGAAAGCAAAAGTTTCAGGATGGGAGACTGGTTCGACTTCTTGTAGCCGAAGACCAACTCGATCGTTGGCGCGGCTCCCTTGAGAGGGCGACTCGTTACGGACGAAGGGAGAAAGTTCTGTGCGTAAGCGGGTAACAGCCCTACGCCGCCTGTTGACGCGATTAAGGACATTCCCATGGCGAGGTGGTCCGCCTCGTGAGCTGGCGTGATATTGACTCCGGAGCGCTTCAGGTAGTTGTCGATAACCGCACGAAGTACCGGAGCCGTGTTCGACACGGCCACGAAGGTCTCGCCCACTAGATCCCTCGGACTGATGGATTTGCGCGCGGCGAGACGGTGGTCACTAGGCAAGATCACCATCAAGGGCTCTTTGACGAGGACACGGTACGCCAACTCGGGCACGCCTTTTTCCCGCCGAAGGAACGCTGCATCGATTTTTCCTTTCGAAAGGCCGTCCGCAAGCAGCGGAGAGTATTGACTCGATATCATCACGTCGACGTTAGGCAGTTCGTCGCGCAAGATCTGCAAGGCTTCGGGCATCCACATCAGTTCGTGGCCAGTCAAGAAAGCCCATTGTGAAGCATGGCTTTGCCGGATGAGTGATCCGGCGAGCGGCCTCGCCCGGCCGCTTCGACCTGCGATAGCACCAAGCGGGCATGATCAAGAAAAACTCGACCCGCCGGTGTCAGTTCGATACCGCGGGCTCTTCGCAGTCAGTAGTTGGGCGCCCACCTCGCCTTCAAGATCACGAATCTGCCGGCTCAGCGAAGGTTGCGACGTGTGCAGGGTTCGCTGCGGCCGCCACCGTCAGACTCCCTGCTTCCGCCACCGCAACGAAATAACGAAGATGCCGCAATTCCATTTCCAGCTCCCATGCTTGTGAGGCATCGATGCCAGCTTAACAAAGTATGCTCTACCCCGCTACCAATGCCCAGCATCGCCATCTAAGTAAGTGATCTGAGATGTCCCGAAAGCAGCTCTTGGCTGATCTTCAGTCATGCCTGACCTGCATGGGCTCCAGATCAAGGGGGTGGTTGAAATGAGTTCACCAGTCGTTTTAATTACCGGAGCGCTGACAGGGATCGGTCGTGCCACGGCCATTGCGTTCGCGCGTGAAGGAGCCCGGGTCGTTGTTTCCGGGCCGACACGAGGATGAGGGGCAGAAGCTTGCCACTGAACTGCGCAAACCTCGGCACTGAGGCCGAATTTGTGCGCACCGACGTGCGGCATGAAGAGGAAGTCAAAAACCTCGTCGACAAGATCATTGCTCGTTTCGGCCGCCTCGACATTGCCGTCAATAACGCCGGCACCGTTGGCAATCCCGAGTCCGCTGCCGATGCAGACACCGAGAACTATAGAGCCATCTTCGACACAAATGTACTTGGTGTGCTGCTGAGCATGAAGTACGAGATTCGGGCAATGCTTCGGCAAGGCAAAGGCAGCATCGTTAACATCTCGTCTGCGTATGGGAAAGTCGGTGGCCCGAGTGCGGCCGCGTATGTCGGCAGCAAGCACGCCGTGGAAGGCATCACGAAGTCTGCTGCCCTCGAACTCGCCGGCACGGGCGTTCGCATCAACATCGTTGGCCCCGGGCCGGTGGAAACCAGAATGTTCAACCACTTTGCGCAGACAAAGGAAAACAAAGCAAATTTCCTCGATTCACAAGTTCCTAACAAGCGCATCGGCACGCCCGAAGAAATCGCAAATGCCATCGTATTCATTGGCTCTGACAAGGCGTCCTACATCATCGGTGCATCCCTGGCGGTCGACGGAGGAATGACCGCGGACTAATTCTGGGGTCGCCACTCGACGAGAATCTTTTGGGACTGACTACTCGTGCAAACAATGACGGCGGAATTTTGGTTCCTCGAAATTGGGGAGGGTCTATAAATGGCTTCACTGCAAGGTAAGACCGCGCTGGTGACCGGCGCGTCACGCGGAATTGGCCGTGCCACGGCAGCAGCGCTCGCGGAGGCTGGGGCGCGTGTTCTGGTTCACTACGGCCGTTCCGCGCAGGATGCGGAATCGTTAGTCGCCGCCATCCACGCTAAAGGGGGGCGCGCAGATGCGATCAAAGCGGACTTGGGGCCGCCCGAAGGAGCAACACTGTTGGCTAGGGAAGTTCGCTCGCTCATCGGGAAGCGATTGGATGTGCTGGTTTCCAACGCCGGAATCAGCAAAGCTGCAACCATCAAGGATCATACGGTGGAGGATTTTGACAATCTCTTTGCAACGAATGTGCGCAGCCCATTTTTCCTGGTGCAGCAACTCTTGCCCGTCCTCGGTGAAGGTTCCAATATTATTGTGATCACTTCGCTCGCGGCGCACGCCGTAGTTGGGAAGCCCGGTTTGGACAACCCTTCGATCCTGGCCTATGCCTCGACGAAGGGGGCGTTGGAGACTCTGGTCAAATACTGGGCGGCCATCCTGGGGCCGCGGGGAATCCGCGTAAACGCAGTTGCTCCGGGTGTAATCGACACCGACATATCGAATTTCACCAAAACCGAAGCAGGCCGGGAGGCAGCGCTTGGAATGCAAGCATTGAAGCGGATCGGCAAGCCCGAAGATGTTGCGGACGTGGTGGCGTTCCTGGCGTCAGATGCAGCCCGCTGGATCACGGGAGCGAGTATCCCGGTCGACGGCGGGTCGAAGCTTTAGGATTCGCGTATTGCCAGGGTCAATTGGAATTACCCGGATGAAAAAGGGGGGACGGCGAATGGCAACAACGAAAGTGGGGAGTGAAACGATTGAATCGAAAAACAAAGCGCTTGTTCTGCAGGCCTTCGACACGCTATTCAACAAGCGCGACTATGTTGCCGCTGAAAAGTTTTGGTCGCCGCGGTACATCCAACACAGTGCCCACATTGAATCTGGCCGGGAGGGTCTCTTCAATCTGACCAAGAGCTTACCGCCGACGCTGAAGTACGAACCGGGGACGATCGTGGCTGACGGAGACTTCGTGATCGTGCACGGGCGATTTTCGGGCTTCGGCCTGCCCGTGAACTGGATTGCGGCAGACATCGTTCGCATCAAGGATGGCGTTCTGGTCGAGCATTGGGACGTCATTCAGGATGAAGCGACGGAAGAACAGTCGAAGAGTAAAGCTCCAATGTTCGGGACAAGTTTTCCGAAATATGTTGGCCGTGAGTAAGATATGCGCTCTGCCGAGACACCCATTCTGAGAAGCGAATGACCATGTTCTGAGTGAATTGGTCTGCCACTCGGAAGTTGGTCATGCCCCGTTGCGCTTGTTTTACTTGGTGGGCTCACGGGTAACAGGCACCGCGAAGGGTGCCAGAATTCTGCGTCGCCGCGATTCCCCGAAGCATCTCAATCCTCACTAGCTCTCCGTTTCATTCTGACGCACGCAGCGGTCGGGCTGCGTCGCGCCAAAAGGCTTTCGGGGTATAGTAATTCATGCTTAACCGGCAGCGGGATTCTGGGCTCGAACGAATCGGCAATCGCATGCAACAACAGGCTAAGAAGGGCCCCGAGGTCAAAGACACCAAAGACGCCAAAGCCGCTAAGGCGAAATTCGATTGGAAGCTACTGCCGGACGTTCTGGCGCTGATCAAGCCGCGGCGCGGGATCATCGCGATTGGCGTCGGGTTGATGGTGATCAACCGGCTGTCGGGATTGATTCTTCCCGCTTCAACGAAATACCTGCTCGACGACGTAATCCTCAAAAAGCAAACGCACCTTTTACCCATTATCGTGACCGCGGTGGTGACAGCGACGATCATTCAGGGGCTTACTTCCTATTCGCTCACGCAACTTCTCTCGAAATCTTCGTGGCGCATGATTTCGGAATTGCGCGAAAAAGTGCAGGCGCATATCGGGCGGTTGCCGGTGGCGTTCTACGACGCGAATAAAACCGGTGTGCTGATTTCGCGCATCATGAGCGACGTGGAAGGTGTGCGCAATTTGCTGGGCACGGGTCTGATTGATTTCGCCGGCGCGATCATGACGGCGTTTTTTGCGTTGGCGTATTTGTTGAAGACTAGCGTGAGCATGACGGCTGTCGCGTTCACTGTGCTGGTGATTTTCGGACTGGGGTTGAACCGCGCGTTCAAGACGATTCGGCCGAAATTCCGCGCGCGGCCGAAAATCAATGCGGAAGTTACGGGGCGGCTGACGGAATCCATCGGCGGCGTGCGCGTGGTGAAGGGTTACCACGCGGAAAAGCGCGAGGAGGAAGTGTTTTCGGCTGGCGTGCAGCGGCTTTTGCAAAACGTGCTGGAAACCCTCACTGCTACTTCGTTGATGAGCCTTTCGGCGACGAGCCTGATGGGGTTGGTGAGCGCGGCGATTATGTTCATGGGTGCGCGCAATATTCTGGCGGGCACGATGACTCCCGGCGCTTTCTTTTCTTACACCTTCTTTTTGGGATTGCTGATTGCGCCGGTGTTCCAGATTGTCAGCATCGGGCCGCAGATCACCGAGGCTTTGGCGGGGCTGGAGCGTACGCGCGAAGTGCTGAACGAAAACCCGGAAGACGAAGCGCCGGATCGCAAGGAAACGCTCGATCGCATTCGCGGCGAAGTGATTTTTGAGAACGTGAGTTTTTCGTATGACACGGGCAAGGAAGTTCTGCACGAGGTGAGTTTTGAGTCGCAGCCCGGGACCGTGACGGCGCTCGTGGGTCCTTCGGGCGCGGGCAAATCTACCGTGATCGGACTGATTGCGGCGTTTTATGTGCCGACCAGCGGTCGCGTGCTGGTGGATGGCGTGGACCTAGCGAAAGTGCGGCTGGATTCTTACCGCACGCAGCTGGGCGTGGTGTTGCAGGAGACGTTTCTATTCGACGGAACGATTCGCGAGAACGTGGCGTTCTCGCGTCCGAACGCTAGCGAAGACGAGATTCTTGCTGCCTGCCGCATCGCGCGGGTGGATGAGTTCGCGGAGTCGTTCGAGAACAAATACGACACGGTGGTGGGCGAGCGCGGCGTAAAGCTTTCGGGAGGCCAGCGGCAGCGCGTTTCGATTGCGCGCGCGATTCTGGCTGATCCGCGGATTTTGATTCTTGATGAGGCGACGTCGAGCCTTGATTCTGAATCCGAGGCGTTCATTCAGGAAGGACTGCGTTATTTGATGCGCGGACGGACGACGTTTGTGATCGCGCATCGGTTGTCTACCGTGCGTCGCGCCGACCAAATTCTGGTACTCGAAGCGGGGCGAATCATTGAGCGCGGAACGCATGCGTCGCTCTACGCCGAGGGCGGGCGGTACTTCGACCTCTATACCAAGCAGCACGGCTTGGAATCGAATTTGTTCCTTGCGCCAGGTGAGGGCAACGGTGAACCCGCGGAGGTTGCCGATAGGAACGGGACTTCGCCGAGCGGAGCCGCAGCGGATTCGGCCGCGCTGCCGGAGGCGATTCGCTTGATTCGCGGTGGTGCTGGAAGCTAGAAGCAAAGAGCAAGAGGGATTAGCCTGCACCTGGACGCACCGCGCGCGACTCGCGGGTTGACAACTGGCGCACCGGTTATTCCAGCCACTGCGGGTTTTGGATTGTCCCGTCGAAATTGTGAGCAGTCTTGTAGAGTTCGTGCTCCCCGCCCTGCGCGGCTTGTTCCGTTTTCGCGAGAAGAGCGGCCACTTGTTGTTCACTTAGCGGACGGAACGTGCGGGCCACCTGCAACGCCTGCTGCAGAATCGGCAGCGTGTCGCAGCCGGTGATGACCACGCTCGTAGGCAGGTTCAGCGCGTATTGCAGGCACTCGACCGGCGTCACGGTCTTCGTCTGCAGGACGAGGCCGCTCCCCATTGGCTTCATTCCTAACACGCCAATATTGTGTGCGACGAGCACCGGCAACACCAGCTTCTCGAAACTGTCGTAATGTGCGTCCAGTGCATTCAAGGGCATCTGCACGGTGTTGAAAGTGAAATTGTGCGCGAAGGCAGTGTGCAGCATTTTTAGATGGATCTCCGGACTTTTGTGTCCGGTGAATCCAATATAACGGATCTTTCCTGCTTGCTTTGCGGCAAGGGCCGCTTCCATTCCACCATTCACGCCAAAAATTGCTTCGGGGTCCGTGGGGCGAATCACTTCGTGGAATTGCAGGAGATCGATGTGGTCGGTCTGGAGCCGGCGCAGGGATTCGTCAATTTGTTTCGCGGCGCCTTGTTTGGTGTGGCTGTCAATTTTGGTCATCAGAAATGCTTTTTGACGGTAGCCGCCTTGCAATGCTTTGCCCATGCGGATTTCGCTGTCGCCACCGTTGTAGTCCCAGCAGTTGTCGAGGAAATTGATGCCTTCATCTAGCGCGCTGCGAATGATGCGGATGCTGTCCTGCTCGTTGCTCTGCATCCCGATGTGATAGCCGCCGAGGCCGATGCAGGAGACTTTTTCGCCGGTGTTGCCGAGAGTGCGGTAGGGGATGCCGTTCCTCTCCGACGCAACCTCAGCAGCGCTGGCGGTTCTGGGCGGCGTCTGAGGCGCTAAGCCGCCCACGATTGCGGTGCCGACGGTGGCTTCCAGAAAACGGCGGCGGGTCAAGCTGGAATGCGATTTGTCATCTGCGTGTACTGGCTTTTTGCGTTTCTTCATGAGGGCCTCCGATCGTCGTTCGGCGATTAGCCTGTTTTATGATCGTGATGTGAAGTTATTTCAAGCGATTACCGGTCGCACGTCTGTGGTCGTTGTGGAAGAGGGAGCCGAGCGTGGCAGAAACAGGTTTGCTAGCCATGGCCTGAACGCGTGAAACAATCTGGTGCTCGAGGAGGGAATTGAACCCACACGGCCTTGCGGCCACCGGATTTTGAGTCTGTAGCGTTGCCGCTGCATCCCTCTTGTTTTCAAGTACTCCGATAGACCGATAGTACCATTGTGGTATCAACTGTGACAAATCACGATGTACGTGCCGTCTAGGAGCCTTGCCAATGAATCCAGCTAACGTGCTCGCTATGCCGAAGCCTAAGAGAACCCGCAAGAAAGCCACGCGGGTTCGCGGCCAAGGTTCGCTATTCTTGCGCGGCGATACTTTTTGGATGGAATTGAACTGGAAAGGCACCCGAACCCGCAAGTCTCTAGAGACGGCGGACAGAGAGACGGCACTGATAAAGCTGGACACGGAAGTTGCCGCGATTCGTCGGGGCGAGTTGCCAAAGACTTTTGACCCCATCACCTGTCAGACCATGTTCGATGCGTGGATGCTGAAAGTTGAGACGGAGTGCAAACCGCGAACCATCGAAGATTATCGCAGCCGATGGGACGGGCATCTGAAAGCCCATTTCGGTGCGTTGCTCGCTACTCAAGTCACAACCGACCGCATCACCGAATATCTCAACCGCCGCAGGAAACAAGGTGCGGGCATTTGCACTCGCAATCGGGAAAATCGCGTTCTACAAATGGTGTTCGGCCACAACAGCGAAAAGATTCCCGCAGACCGGATGCCCCGATTTCCCAAACTGCAATCAGAACGCGCGCTGATTCGTAAGGGGCGACTATCTGACGCGGACTATGCGACGCTGCGCAAACGTTTGGATGACCCCAAGCTGTTTTGGTTGACAGCCTTTCTGACTCTCACATTCAAGTACGGTTTCCGCAAATCGGAATTGCTCAACGCGAAGTGTTCCTACTTCGACGCCAAAGCGGCCACATTCACCTTGCCCGCGTTCACCACCAAGACGAAGGAATCGCGCGTTGTGGACATTCTGCCAGACGGGGAAATATTCAAGATGCTTGCCACGCTGACAGCAGGCAGAGACGGCAATGCGGCCCTACTGACGCGCAACGGCAGACCTGTTCGGGATTTTCGTGGCGAATGGGCCAAGCAAACGGCTGGAATGCGCGGCGGGTCGGGCAAGGATGGTGCTGTCACGATTCACGATTTGCGTAGGTCCGCTATCACAGCCATGAGTGAGAAAGGCGTCACGTCGGCGCAAGCGGGCACGCACCTGACTGCCGATGTGTTCACGCGATACATCACGCGCAACTTGACGGAACGTCGCCAGACTGCCAAACTTATCGAAAGTGACTAGCCGGAGTGGCGGAATTGGCAGACGCGCACGACTCAAAATCGTGTGGGCTTACGCCCGTGTCGGTTCGACCCCGACCTTCGGCACCAAGTTTCCTGCGTAATGGGACATTCAAAAACCCCTAAAAACCCTTGCAAAACGTGCTGTTTTGTGCTAAAATGCTTGTCAGGAAATGGATAGCACGGCTTCCAGCGACGGGCAATAAGTCGCATGGGCTGTTGCAACCCATGCAGTAATCACGACTTGGCGAAGTAGATGCGTGAGCGATACCTGTATCGTGCTTTCTCTCGCAGTAGATAACCAAGCGTAGTCCCTCTCGCATTAGGCGATGGACATTCCATGTCGTTTGGAGTGTATCCATCGTGCCTCAGAAGAAATCTAGCATTGAATCAGAATCGTCTCTTTCTGAACCCCTGCTTGTGCCTTTGGCAGAAGCCGCTCGCCTGTTGGGCATAAAGGTGTATTCGATTCGCCGCCTGACTCGCAAGGGGCAACTCGCCTACAAAGTTATCGGCAACAAGTGGCTTGTCCAATATGCATCGCTCAAGGCGTTTGCGACGAAGGTGTCGGCATGAGAACTCATGGCACAGAGAATCGAAAGACAACGCAGTTGATTGCAGCCGCCGTAGCCATTTTGGACGAAGAATCGCCCATGACGGTTCGCCAGTTGTTCTATCGTCTTGTCAGCAAAGGATTGATTCCCAACGATAGAAAGCACTATCAACTTGTCAGCCGTGTGATGACGAAAGCAAGAAAGGACAGACGTGTTTCGTTTACTGACATCGTTGACAGAAGTCGCCCACAGTATTCACCCAACGTATTCACGGATGCTGGCGAATATGCTGACACGGTGCAAAACGCATATCGCAAGGATTACTGGGCGATGCAGCCTAACCACGTCGAAGTGTGGGTGGAAAAGGATGCCATCATTGGGTGCATCGAGCCAACGACAAACAAGTTGGGCATAACCGTTCGAGTGGGACGGGGTTTTCTATCCACCACCAAAGCCCACGAAATCGCTTGTCATTTTGCTCGCATAGATAAACCCATCACGGTTTTCTATCTGGGCGACCACGACCCAAGTGGACACGACATCCAGCGAGATTTGTACGAGCGAATCAATGAGTATGGCAGCGGTTACTTTGATTTGGAGCGACTCGCCATTCACAAGGAAGACATCACCACTTTCAATCTGCCGCCGCTCCGTGTCAAGAATACTGACGGGCGTGCTGCCAAGTTCCGTGCCCAGCATGGCGAAGATTGCGTTGAGTTGGATGCTCTCCCACCTGACGAGTTACGAGTTCGCATTAAAAATGCCGTCGAAGACTTGCTGGACAGGGAGCAATGGAACAGGGCGATTGAAGTGGAGCAAGTCGAGTTGGCGAGCATTATGGACGCTGGAGCCATGTGGAAGAAAGCCACGACACCCCAGCCAGAAGCATAAACCGCCACTTGTATCAGTTTAAGCGGGAGGTGTTTGAGGCTGTGCATTCGGCGCATTCTATCAGACCCTGCGCCCTGACCCATCGTCAGCCCTTGACCGCAAACCGAACCAGCCGATAGAAGAACCAGAGGCAGAATCCACCTACGAAGCCAAACATCCCCAACAACGCGGCTGCGATGACGCTCCTGCGATAGTCTATTTTGAGATTCTTAATTCGGTTACCTTCCGCGAGGGCTGCGGCCCGCCGATTGTAGAAGTCGGGTGCGTAGGACGAGGGCGGCGGCAAGGATGGAACGCTCGTACCGAACACCAAATTGCATTCAGCGCGAGTCACCATCGGCGCATCGAGTGCGCTCCCGAAATAATCGTATCCTTCGGGCGGGTCAACGTCCGGTGTTACGGGCCGCGTCAGATGTTCGCAGGGCGTTTTGAGTGCATCCCGCTGCGACTTGATGGACTCGGCTTCGCCGTAGAACATGTGGACGAAGCCGCCGACAGCGGCCAGCGTCATTCCCAACAGCATGAAGATGACTGCTTCACGCGCCAAACGGCGAATCATTTTCTACCGCACTCCGCTTGCTGTGAGAATCATCATGCGCAAGAGAACACCCGTCATATACAAAAAGCCCTCAACCTCGATTGGATTCAGGTTGTGTCTGTTTCGGAGGCGTGTCTCTGGAATTCATTTGCATAACGAATGAAATTGCTTAATAGAGCCTTCCATTCCTGCGACAATCCCAGCTTTTCCATCAGCGCCTCGCGGTTATTGTCCAGTGTCCTGTGGTTCCCAAGAATATTCCGCGCGATGCCCTCTACGGCCAAGTAGCAGTTTGTGATTACCTCACCAAATTGCTTACTGGCGTAGCCTGTCACAGCTTTGTGGTAATCGGCTTTTTCATTCGGGAAATCGGTTAACCACTTGAACGTCTCCTCAACAAGCGGTTCATCGAGTTCTCGCGCCCCACTGGGATAGAACATGCCGTCATTCCACGTCACGCCAAGGTCAACCGTGGCTTGGTCTAGAGCGGCTCCAATCCGATTTGAAAGTGTCCGTTGCCCTCCAGAGTTTTTGTCCAATGCCCTGTGAAGAAAACCCAGCACTTTAAGGGTTTCCATAAACTCGTCGTGCGTTAGGGAGCGTAGCGACGGAACAAGAGTCTCAGAGCCGTAGTTCATTTGGTTCGCTTTTGAAATCCGTGCGTGTGCGTTCGTGCCTAGCAAGTAGCACACCACCTCGAAAATCTCCCGATAGGAAGTTGGATAGGTCGCCTTCTCAATTTGAGGGAATACGACCTGATTTATTCGTTCCACGAATCTACTTTGTTCAGTAGGAAGGTCGTCTTGGATGCCGAAGACTTTGTTAAATCGTCCGAGCATGTCTACCAATCCTCTCTCGCCGCCATCCGCTTGTCTGACCAACCAACACAAACGCACAAAGACGTTTGCCGGGATTGTACCCAAATACGACCCGCACATCACTGTATTGTGTGGTACCGAATCTGATAACCTGCCGGGATGAGCGATTTGGGGCCGGGTAAACTCGTTCGCGGTGAGTCTGCCCGCGTTTGGGACTATACGTCGGATGCCCACAGTTGGCACCAATGGGCCGAGGCCACATACAGGGCTGCTGACGTACTTTTCAATCACGGCGACCCGTTTCTGTGGTTTGGCGCTGCGGTGCTGGGCCATCAGTCGGTTGAAATGTTTCTGAAAGCAATTCTGATTGGCACGGGCCGTCGGGTAATCAAGGGCGATGTCTGGGGGCACGACCTGCTCGACCTGATGAAGCAGGTGCAAGACTGGGCATCAATCTGCCGCCAGAATTCGAGGAAGACTTTCGAGTGTTCAACAGTTTCTTCAACGAATTGCGCTACCCTTCCGCGCTAAAAGAGGTTTCCGGGCTTGGGGAGGAAGAGGCTTGGCGGTTGGAACGCATTGTTCTGGTTCTTCGGCCACTCGCCGAAGCTGCGTACGAGGAACCGTCAGCCGGAAAGGGCGAGTCCGGCGAATAGACTGCACCCCGCTCCAGAAACACTCCATCGCTGTCATTTAGTGGAATGTAGCCATGTTTACCTATCAAGAACCCCTTGACATTTGTTGCCGAGTGTGGTATGATGGATGTGCAAGTCGAGTTTGCGTCATCCGTGCCCGCCGATTCCCGCATCTGGAACCCGCTGACACCGTAATCTTGTCCACATTGTGGAATTTCCGCCGTGGTCGCCAACGGGCAGTAAGAATGGGCGAATCGCTCGGGCTGGGCGAGACTGTGGCACTTGGATTCCGCATTCGCCGCGCATTCCCGATATCCGTTTACGATATTTTGCGCCTGCCGCAGGAAATCCAAAGCAAACAGCCAGTGATGCCCGTAACGGGGATGTCATGTGGCGTTTGGCTTTGTTATTATCTGGCTAAACAACTCCGCTGTATCTACCGCCATCCGCGCAGCACTCGTTTCCCTGCCTCCGGCGAACCAATTCAAAAGCACAGCGCAGCAGCGTCACTAAGACCAGTCTGCCTGATGCACAAGGAGCAATCCCATTGACGTTCATCATTCCCAAGAAAACCAACGGTAAGAAGAAAGAGTACGAGCAGCCCGACGAAGGCACCCATCTTGGCGTCTTGATTGATATTTACGACTGCTCGAAAGCAGGGGGAAATCCCCGCGTCCGTTTCATGTGGCATTTGGCCACGCTGGGTGCAGACGGCGTGACGCACCTACGCGCATTTCAGGCATATCCACAATCTATGGGCGAGGGTTCGCACCTGTTCAAAGCGGTCACCCGCCTCTTGGGACGCGAACCGGGGGATGGCTTCGACTTGGACACGCTCATTGGGCGTACACACAATTTGGTTCTGGAAAAGAACGGCGTGTTCACAAACGTGACTGGTTTCCTGAAAACCGGGGAAAAGGTCGCGCCTCCCAAGGATTATGTACGCGTCAAAGACCGCGACAACAATCGTCAAAAGCCCGCGACCACGCCGCCTCAGAATCGCGCGGATGTTGACGACAACGACGCAGGATTCTAAGCGCAGCCACGGCCACAGACCGATTCAAAAGGTTCGATTTGGTATTAGAAGCCAACGATTCTTGTCGTCCGAGCAGCCCTGCGTAGTCCTGCCGACGGCGGATGCAGCAAAACTCAGAACCCACAAGTACGGCCCGTGGGCTGAGAAAACTCAGGATAGTCCAATGACAAGCGTTAATACGATAGGAGCGGTTCACTCGCAGCATAGTAACAATCGTTCGGCAGCAACCCCGAAAGGGGAGAAGGTGCCGTATGACTTGCAGGAAATCAAACGCCAAGTCGGTATCACACCTTTTTCGCAACGCATTCAAATAGACAGTGACGGATACTCTGCCTGCCCGTTCCACAGCGGCGATAGCGACAAGAGTTTTCACATCGTGCAGAAGGAAAACGGCGCATTCATCGGCACCTGTTTTTCTGAATGCGGCAAGAGCTTCGACGCCATTGACTTCGTTAAACGACACGACAGCGTGCAAACGGGCGAAGCCATTCGCAAGCTAGTCGCAACTATTGGCGAAAACGGCGAGCAGCCAACCACCATCCTGCATAAGCCCAAGCCCGCAACTCCCATGACCGCGAAGGAATGGACCATCGCGGGACGCGCGGTAACGGACGCGGATGTGGCCACGCTTGCCGCCAGCAGACCGAAGAGCGCCACGCCATCCGCCGCTACACTGAACGCATTGGGATTCCGAGTCGCGGTAAAAGGCAATAAAACTTTTCTTGCCGCGCCTTACCGACTTGACGACACATTTCACACCATTAAGGCGCGAAATGTCGCCAGCAAAGAATTCATCCAAGAAAACGCAGTCTCACAAAAGGGTTTGTTCAACATTGACGCTGTGAGTACGGATTGCGACGTTTACGTGGTGGAATCCGAACTCGACGCTGCAATCCTTCACGAAAACGGACACATCGCCGTCAGCGTAATCAGTGCCACCCAGAAGCAAATCGAACCCGAAGTGCTCAAGCGACTGACGAAGGCGCACCGTATTTTTCTGGTTGGTGACCAAGACGCGGCGGGGCAGATTTGCATGGAGAACATCGCCGAATTGCTGCCGACGGAAAAGGTCTATCGCATATCGTTCAACGACGCGAAAGATGTTGGCGAACTTGCCAAAATTGCCGCGAGTATTGAAGCGACTATGGGTGATGACTGGGGGTTCAAGACAACATGGGATGAACTACGAAAAGATGCGCTGTCGTCTTGGGTGGCGCACAACATCCCGTATGCGTCGGTCATCGAAGCCAAACCGATGGAATGGACAGTCTGGCAGATGCTGCCTTACGGCGGGCTGCTGCTCTTTTCGGGCAAGTACGGCGCGTATAAATCGCTGTGGGCACTCTTCATGGCGGCGGGAATTGAAGCAGGCACTTCGGTCTTCGGACGCAAGGTGCTGCGAAAGATTCCAGTGTTGTACGTTGACCGCGAGAACCACCAGCAGACCGTTGGCGAGCGTCGGGTCGGCATCGGTCTGCCAGACCGTGCGGTTAGATATTGGGGCGACTGGATTGACGGTATGGAAACGCCAAACTTGGACGACCCCAGACTTGCGGAGTTCGCAATTCGTGAGAAGGGCGTCATCATCTTTGACTCGTTGACTGATTGGCTGGACGGCGCAAACGAAAACGACCCGTCGGCCATGACCGACATCATGCGCAAATTTCGGCGTCTGGCTCGCATGGGCGCGGGAGTCATACTGCTCCACCACGCCGACAAGTACCGTTCGGGGTATCGCGGTTCGACGGCCATTCCGGCGGGCGTTGATATGGCGATGAAGGCGCAGAAGACCGAAGACGGCGTGCTGCAAGTCCGAGAGGAAAAGTTCAGGATGTGCAAGTCATGGGAAATGGATGTGACGTTTGATTTCAAAGGTCAGTATACCTACCGGGTGCTGCGTGACCAGAAGACCGATGACAGACGGCAAGCCGAAACCGCCGATGAAACGGAAATCGTGCGCACCATCCTCGCCGCACACCATGAAGCACACGAGGGAGCGGCGATGAACCAAACCCAGCTTCTGAACCTGCTCAAAGCAGCGGGAATGAGTAAGACACCAGCCTTGGCAGTCATTGCGAAGGGCGTCAGGGAGAAAATCTGGGTGTTCAAGGCGGGAGCGCGGAACGCCGTTCTTACTCGCTCAACGGATGGCAGCCAGCAGAAGCGACCAACTAACCGACCGAAACGGACGAAAACGAGCTTTCCGTTTTGCTCGGAAAGCTCACCTTTCCACGGAAAGCTCAAATCTCACGGAAAACTGACTTCTCACGGAAAGGTCGAAGTTCTTTGTTCGGTAGCAGTTTGCCGTTTTCCGTGACGCCATTTTTCGACTTACGGAAAGCTCACCTTTCCAGTTCCCCCCACACTTAGTGGGGGAACAGGAAAAGAGCCGAGGTTGGAAAACGGAAAACTGACCGATTCTTCGGAGCGGCAGTCAATTCTCGAACCCGGTCGGTGCTCCGTCGAGAACGATTTGTCATTTAGTGGAATCCTGAGCGTGAAGAGTCTGGGATGACAGTTTCGTACCGCGTACTGCCCCGGCGTCCGTCGCCAGCACAATCTCTCCACGGAAAATTCCAAAATCTGTAAGTTGTTGATTTCCCGTGTTGCCGAAATGGCCAGCGTCTGTCTGCCTGCTGACACCGAACGGCTCGCAAAATCGCTGTACGGGCTTCCCAGACCGCAGCAAATGGCATCGTCGTGGCGTGTCGTTGGAGTCTAGGACGTATCCAAACGGCTAGGTATTGCGGCGCGAGAGGCAGGCCGAACCTAGCGGTTAGATTTCCACGGAGTGGAATTTCTGGGCAGCGACGGCTACAGGCGACTCCCCGGCGCGAAAACGTGACATTACGCGGGGTTCAGGGGTTCAAAACTGGGGAAGGCGGCGTTGATTCCAAAGGTCAAGCCGCCCAAAAATGCGACAGTATGCATTAGATTGTCACATTCTCGAAAAGAGGGTCTGCGCGGTTTTGGAAGCCATTTCATCCGTGGTTCCCAGATAGCGAAGCGTGCTGGACATCGAGGCGTGCCCGCAGTGTTGGCGAACCGTGGCCAAGTCGGCCCCCTGCCGCAGCAGGTAAGATGCACTCGCGTGTTTTACCGAATGTGGGTGTGCTACTTTAAGAGGGATGCCCGCTGCGATGGCGTATCCACGGAACAATCGCCAGTAGGACCGTCGGTCCATCTTTACCGCCTTCTGGGTCGGAAACAGGTACTCACCGTCGGGACGCTCCGCAAGCCACGCTTTCAGCATCTTGGGTTCATCCAGCCGGGGATTGCCACGGTGGCAGCGCAGAGCCTGAACTGTGGTCAGACTCCCCTTCTTGCGGCGCACCGTGATTGATGAAGTCTCTAGGCTTACATCGGCCACCTTGAGCGAGCAAATCTCGTCAGAGCGCATCGCGTGGAAGAACTGCAACAGAATCATGGTGCCGTCACGTCGCGACTCAGCGTAGGCGACTTTCAGGATGGCTTCGATTTCAACTTCGGTTAGACGACGCATGTGGTTTTTTCCTTGGACGACCACCGAGTTTGCCGTTCGCCCGAGAAGACTTTGCCTTCTTCTTCGACGTTCGACTTCCCAGCAGTCGCATGGCTTTGGAGATTAGCTCTTTCTCATTCACGCATTCACCATATCCTAGTCGTTAGGTTATGTCAAGTGCAAAGCGGGGGGTTCCACCCACCGCCCACCATTTTCAGTTGGCTGGATTTCCCGCGAGTGATTTGTTGCCCCGAGAATTTTCCGTCAGCAATCTTGCGAGCGCGATTGCTCTGAATTTTGCTCGCTGGGAAAATGCGAAAGGGAACCGACAGTCGGGGCCGGCACCTCGCCCACCCACCGAGGAAGCGGTCCAGTGAACGTGTGAAGATACGCGCGAATTAAATTCGCACAATATTTTCCGGGGGAACCTAACCCACCCCCGGCACTGTTTTTCAAAACATAGGGTTGGTTACGGCGAGACTCGTTTTCGCGCCGCACACAATTTTCAAGGAGCACTCATGCCCGACAAACCACCGACGATGCGAGTTCAGTACAAGAAGGTTGAAAAGCAGGAACGCTCGCGCCTCGAAGCCATTCTGATTGACCCGGCCAAGACGGAAGCCGACCGGGAATTTGCGCGTGAAAGATTACAGGCAATCCGCGAAGCCGCCGTGGCTCGCGCAAAGGTTCGCGCTGCCCGGCGCGCCGACTACGTTGAGCCAGAGCCAGCCGAAGAGAATGCCAAACAAGATGTCGTCGTTGAGGATGACTACCCGTCGAAGCCGACACTGGAGGAGTGCGACGGCGATGAAGATTTCCTGCGCGACGAAACGGAATTGTGGCAAATCGAGTTGAACGACCGTGCTGCTCGCAGAGTTCTGGATTCTCCGAAGAGTTCTCTGATTCACCGCCAGAACGCGGAACGCACGCTACGAAAGGGTGCGCAGCGCCGTCACGAAATTTATCCCACGATTTACGGTTTAGATGGTGAGCGTGCCCGCTTCCACACCCGCAGACACGGAGCCGGAGCATGCGGGTTCGTGGCGATGTGGATTATTCAAATCGCGTCACGCTAAAGGCACGGCAGCATACAAGGAAGAATACGAGCAATGGATGCAAAAACATCGGCTGGCCGATGAGGAAGAGCGGACGAAACTCAGACGAGAAAATCCCGAGGAGTATCAACGTCAACTACAAGCCCACTACGCGGCAGAAAGAAAACGTCTCGAAGGTGTGGTTAGCGTTGACCACTGCGGGCAACAGTTTAACGGCTACGGACAAAAGATTGGAAAACGTGCCAGAGCATCCCTTCCAACGAATGACGATGGGTCTTTCATCGCTTCGACATTGCAGGAGAAAGCATGGGACGAGCAGTCCAGAGAATTCGCCCGTCTTCGCGGCGAAAATGTTGACGCGCCAAGCCTCCCGCTGTCGTCAAGCCTAACCGCACCACGGCGTATCGGCTGTCGTTGGATGGGTTTTTGTTTTGGCCCGATAACATGCCATGCGAAATTCCATTGCCCGACGGCACACGAATAGTCAGTGCTCCCACGCCGCCATACTATCGCGCGAACGACCGCTCGATTCCCCCCGGATTGAAGTTCGACGCAATAAATTTCATATGGGTGTCAGTCCAATGATTACAAAACCATCCATCATCCAACGAAAGTTCGGCCTGAACACCGACAAGGCGTCCAGCTTGCCAGTTCGCACCATCTACGTGGATGCCGACGAAGTGCCCTGCTCCAATTCCTACGATGCTGTCGTCGGTGAAGCCGTGCTCCGGGCGAAGCAAGCCGAACAGCGCGAACTGGAGCAGCAGCGATTGGCAGCAAAAGGCAACGAAGAGTAGCGCATGGCAGTTAATGGCAGTGACCTATCGCGAATCGCAGCGGTCGGTAGCCGTCAGCAGTAAGAGGCAGCAAAGCGCATCGTACGGCAGCGCAATCCTCGCGACGTAATCTGCTTCATCAATACTCAAATTCTTTTTAAGGAATCATCATGTCGAACATCGTTCAATCGAAGACAGATTCATATGCATTGCTCGCGTTGGAGAGCGGAAGTGTCACCCTTTCGTTCGATAACCCAACACGAGCAGGTAACAGCGTGGTGTTCGCTATTGTCTACGAGCAATTCGGTAGCAGTCCTGAATCGTCAGGACTGAATGTCACCGATTCTCAAGGTTTGGCTTACGAACGCGCTACGTCGGACATTATTCAGCAGGTCGGTGTGTTTTTCGCCGGAAGTTTTCAGTTCCTCTATTCCGGCATGGCGTGTCTCTTTGCAACAGGTTCGCATGCTGCTGGCGAGGGCGTGACATTCACCTTCAACCCAAGCGTGCTAGGAGTTTGTACCGTTGGCATCTTCGAGATTGCGGGAACCGTTCAGTTCGATGCAGGCACCTCGAACTTTGCGATTGGTAACGGCCTGACGAGCATTGCCACGGGCACCATATCGCCAGCCACCGGATATTTTGAAGTCGCGGCTTGTCTTGAATGCTTGAGCGCCTCCATCACAGGAGTATCAAGCGGCTGGACATTGTTTGGTGCGAACGTCGAAGTCGGCGTCTTGGCGTATGCGAGTCAGGAGGAGGGTTCCGCCACATTCGCGCCAGACTACCCGGTCGAAGCCGTGCCACTGCCTGCCGGAGCAGCCATCTGGGCATTCACGGTTACCGCAACTTACTCCATCAGCGGCAACGCTGGCGCATCGGGTGCGACCGTATCGTATTCAGGCACGGCGTCCGGCAGCGTGGTTGCGGACGGGAGCGGAAAATTATGCCATCCCGGGATTGCCGAACGGCAGCTACGCCATCACTCCATCGAAACCCGGATTCACGTTCTCGCCTACCTCGCAAAACGAAACTGTCAACGGCGCGAACATCACTGGTGTCAACTTCACGTTGGCGGTGGTTCCTCCCACGGGCGTCGGATTTTCTCCCAGCTTTGTGGCCCAAAATGAAGGCGGATTGCGCATTTATATTTCGCCGGGTGGGATAAACGGCTTCGGAGCCAACGGCCAGTTCGTCTCTGTGCCCGCAAATGCTCAGACGTACGTGTGGGTTTACAGCAATGGCGTCGTTGCGGCTGGCCCACAGGTGCCGAGCGGTGCGTTTGCCATAGCCCTTGTCACCAGCGGAAAAATCCAAGTCTCAGGCACGGGAAACCCCAACAGCGGCGCATACGTTTTGCGGACGGAATCATTTCGATTGCGGATATTCGTAGCACGTAAAGCCGCTCTGTATCCGCAGCAAGTTCTCCCGACGCACGCAGCGTCTTTGCGCTTCAAGTGCAATTAACCTGTTCGACACGCTCCATTGACGTACACGTTGTGGCCCGCAACGATGACCACAGGAGATTTTCTGCGTGAAACACGCTGCAATAGGCGTTTCGGGCAGTCGTTTTGCTCTTGGCCGTGCTCTATTGCGCGTGGGTCCGAGCAGACGCGAAAAGCCGCGACCGCGCAGCATTCGCCGAAGAAATGACACGAGGCGAGGATGAACACATTATTTTCTATGCGTCAGGTCCGCTCAACAAGCAACTGACAATCGTTCCCGAATACGCGGAGTTCGGTCCCAGTGGGCAGGCGGACTGCGACAGCCTAGTTGACTATCTCATTCACGACGAGAACGCGATGCCTGAAATAAACAGAAAGGGTTCACATCGCTTCGATGCGGTGACAGACAGGTTCAATCGTGGCCAACGAAGTTCTGATTATGTCTGTGATGGGGGCTTCAAATGACGAGAATAATTGTAGCGACGTTTCTTCTCTTGGCAATAACGGGTGTCGCCACCGCTGAAATGTACAAACTGCGAAACGTGAAACGGCTGGACTCGAACGTCTACAAAGCCGACGGCGAACTAATCATCAAGACCCGGTACTGCTACCACTACACATACGGCGAAGACGCCATCTACGATGACGAAGACCAGAAGATAATTTGGAAGGGCGGTGATTCTCCGTGCGAAGTAGTGGGCATTTACAAATGATAGGGCGGGCGGTCGCGACGCGATTGCTCTGTCTGGTCGTTCTCGTTTCCAGCGTCGTTGGTGCGCAGACGGCACCGCCTCGAAAAGACATTCCCGCGATAGCCAAAGCTGCGAACGGCGTCATCGTTTCAATCATCACGTCGGACAAGGATGGCAGCCCAGTTGCCCAAGGCACAGGCTTCCTCGTGAGCAAGGATGGTCGCATCGTGACCAACTACCACGTCATTCAAGGACGCAGTTCCGCCATTGTTAAACTGCCTGACGGCGCATTCTATGAAGTCGATGGTGTGATGGCATTCGATAAAGTCGCGCGACCTTGCAGTCATCAAGGCGCACGGCGAAAATTTCCGCGTTGTTACTCTGGGCAATTCTGACCGAGTTCAAGTTGGAGAAGAAGTCGTTGCCATTGGCAGTCCGCTTTCTCTCGAATCAACGGTGTCTAGCGGCATCGTCAGCGGAATCCGAAACATCGAAGACGAGGGCGGCAAATTCTTGCAGGTCACTGCGCCAATCTCTCCTGGCAGCAGCGGCGGTCCGTTGTTCAACATGGCTGGAGAAGTCGTCGGCATCACGACCTCTATCTCAAAGGCGGCGAAAATCTGAATTTCGCAATTCCCATCAATGATGCGAAGAAGCTTGCTTCCGGCTGACTCCAAGGTCCACGATTTCCCGATTGAATCTGAAACTGCTAAGTCCACTCCGCATGAAGGTCCTGCGCCCTCCTCATCGGTGACCCCAACCGAAGCCCGCGCTTACTATCGGCAGCTTTATGACGCAGGCGGATTCTTCCACTTCTCTTTCCGTAACGGATTCCAACGGAAAACCCGATAGTCTGACTGTCCTCGACAGGTATTTTGTTTGCTTCAATGACGACAGCAAGTCGCAAACGTTCTTTACGTTTAGCGCAATGGCATACGACGAGCGATATGCGAAGGCCAGCCAAGTTTCCGAGGAAGCGCGGTCAGCGGCTGCGCAGCAAGACGCGCGGCGAGCCATGCAAGCAGTTGAGAAAACCGCGCCGTACATTCAATTTTTCGGTGCCGATGACCTCGTACATCTGGCCGCCAGATGCCCAATCATACTTTCGGCAGGGAGGACGTTCGATGTCGTTGGATATTTACAAGAAGGGCGTAAAGACAAGTGAAATTGAATATAGCGGGACTGAAAACTCATGGGTCACGCAGGAAAGCGGACCAAGTGGCGGCGTTAAGAAGACGAAGCTATATCGCCTCTCCATCGAACCAGCCACTCTTCGTTACACAGAGACTTTAACGGTCACATTGACGGCGGGAAGCGGCGATGAGCGGCCATAGGTCGTATACTGTTGATTCAGAATTGGGGTCTCGCACCTGCGATAAAATCCCTTACAAGCAATCTAATTAGAAAAGGACATTGCGGGGGCCGGGTAGCGGCACCGAGTTTTCAATCTTCGCATTCATCGTTCGGTTCCCACCGTACACCCATCTGCGCCATCAGCGCGATATCTTCAGCGTGCTTAATTTCCCACGGGATGTTACGCCTCTATCTCGCCACCAATTTCGTCGGGCGGCTTCCCCATATAAGCAAGTCAAGGTAGTTCTGACGGGTAGAGCGGACGCCCCGCTCCTTCATCCATGCCAGCACAATGTCGTCGGTCACAAAATTTCTCCCAAATCTAATTCGCCGCATCCAGTCGCGCGGCGCTCGCCCATCAGCGGCTTGCGGTTGCGCATGGTGTGCACTCGCGTGCCTTGCGCACCGACTCACCTTGCATCACGATTTCCACCGTGACGACACCGCGCGCAGGAGCATCCCCCTTGATACCGCAGTCGCTCAAAAATTTTCGGTCAAATTGCTCGCGCTCCTCAGCCAAGCACATCCCTGTATAAATTCTCGCGTCACAAATAAACAGGGTGTAGTGCCGCGTCAGTTGCGAGCACCAACGGCATAAAGACTGACCCGCTGCGTTGTGTCGGATGGGGTGGATGGCTTGCATCAGCGCACCATCAACCCGTCGCGTTGCGCGCCGATGACGACATCCGAAAAATATCTGTGCTCGATGACCACGCCGCCCGCCCATTGCTGCGCATCCTCGGGCAAGAATTCAGCGACCCAGTCTCGAGCAGCGGGAGTCAGCGGCGTGAAGATGAAAATTGTGCCGTGGTTTGAGACTTCAAAATCGGCCATTCGTTTTCTCCGGGTATCAGAGAAAGCCGCCAGAAAAATTGGGGAAAGGCTGCGGGTGGGATTTTGCCCCCTACGGGCCGTATCCCTCCATTTCTGGAGGCTGGCACCGTGGCCTTTTCTCTGGCTCGGTTGCCGGGCGCGATACATACACGCCCTCTCTTGATACGCTGACAGACTACGATATGCGGCGGATTTCGGCAACGGTACGAAGTACCAGTCGTACTGCCCGCGCGGTTTCTGAAGACTAGCGCACCCACAACGAATCACCACAAGTGCAATCGTACTTATGGAGGATGCCGCCGTCGCCCGCCATCTTGGTTTCCCCTGTTTCGTGGCAGTAGGCCCACGCATGGTTGGGGCATTTGACGGTAGCGGCAAAGGCGCGCGGCGTCCATGTCAGCACAGCGATGGCAACGATTACTTGGAGAGCTTTTCTCATTATTTTTCTGCTGCGACGGACGGCGTGTCGTCGGGATGAATCAATTCGCACTTGCCTGAACGTTCCGAGGCAGGCAAATTCTTGTTGTAGTCCCGCGCGTATACCTGAAAACGATAGCGTCCCGTTTTCCAGTTGATTTTATAAACCATGCGACCGTGGTGTATCGGCGCGTCGAAGTCCAACCTATACTCATTGCCCACTTTGTCATATAGGCGAGGGTCGCCGTTCGCGACGCCTTTGTAATATGTTCGGACAAATAAACCATCACCATACTTTGCGATTGTCTTTGCGCCTTTCGTGTAGCCACTTCGGGTCATCGCATCTACTACATCTTGGGTTGTGGACACGACCGCGAATGACGGAACGTCATCATCGCTAAAACAAACATACTTGTCGGAGTACTTATTAAACGTATTCGCGTCCCGTAGTTCAGTGAAATACTGCTGGGCGGTTTGCGCATACGCAGCACCTGAAAGAGCAAACAAAAGCAGCATCCCCGCGATTACCTTTGTCATGTGCGCTGCACCCTTGTATCGGGTTTGCCCGCACTGCCCGAGTCGCGCGACGCGCGTTGGCTTGCGTCTCCCGCAACCTGAGCCACGACCGAGAGCAACTTGGTTTTTCGCATAAGCCTACCTCGCAACGACAGGTTGTCTTTGGAATCTTGCCGCTGATGCAATCGGGGAGAATCTGCGTTTCATCGAATCCTCCGCTCAACTTCATCTTCCTTTAGCACCCGTAGCTTCGGGTCAACTTGTTCGGCCTCGACCAAGTGCGATTGCGGCACCGAATGAAGCGTTCCGTCGCTCGCTTCAAAGTAAATCCGCTCCTCGCTCTCCTCGGTCATCAACCGATGAATCTTTGCAAGCGCCTGCTCGAACGTCACGAGGGATTCGTCCATCAGCCAGTCCCGACCATACGATTTCTCGTTGCTTTGGTGGGCAACCACAAGAATGTCGTGAGTTTGCGCATCCGACACTACATCCGATACGTAATCGTAGGGGACCGATGACTTGAAGTCGAAATTCTTCATCGTGTATATTTCGACGTAGCAGCGGTTTCGCCATCCACTGTAATGACTTTTGTACTGCACCGAGAGGGCGGATTCCCTTGCGAAATCAGGATGCATTTTGTCCACGAGTGCCGCGCATTTGCCCTGTAATTCAAAAACTTCCGTTGCGCTAGGGCGGCGACTATCCTGCGCCTGTGGCGAATTTTGCGCGCGAGACTGCGCACAGCCCATGACGACGATGGCTGTGAAGGCAATAATCGTTCTCACCGAAAAGTCCTCGTGTCTTACGCTGCGTGGTCTCTAGCCCTTTCACTCCAAAATGACCTAGGACACGAGAAGCGGCAATGGGACTTTCACAATCAGTTAGTGGCTGTTTGGCTAAAGCTGGCGACGGCACGAAACCGCGATTCAAACCGGGCTTCTCGGAACTATGTCAAGCCCGAATTGTGGTATCAACTGTGGCAGATACGACTAGAAAAGACGCCACGATTCAACACGAGACAACACGTCAAAAACGCAGTAATCCCTTGCAAACAGGGCGTTTTCGTTGATTTTGTGGGATTTGGGAAAACTGGTTTTCTGAATTTTGAGTCCGGCGCGTCTGCCAGTTCCGCCACTCGAGCACTGCAGGCTAGATGAGAGTAACACGCAGAGACGGCGCTTCTCAACCGTGCGGTCCGCGGGGGTTGCTTGCGGTTAGGAGAAGCGCGAAAAGAGGACACGGAGTCGGCGAGACGCTTGCATGCCGACAGGCCGGCGCTACGATTCCTTGCGGGAGTCCGCACGCGCGCCGAATTTATGGGGCTCGACGATGGCGCGGAAGACGCGGCCGCGTCCGAGAATGTTTTCGCCGGAGCGGGCTTCCACGTCGAATACCAGAAAGCGGCCTTGATATTTCACGAGGCGCGAAATGGCGCGGACGGTGGCGCCCCCGGGCACGGCTTTCAGGTGGTCCACTTCGATGCGGGTGCCGACGGTAATCGCGCCGGGCGGCAACTCTGGGAGCACGGACTCCGCCGCGGCAACTTCCATCATGCCGATCATTGCGGGAGTGGAGAGCACGGCGGGCAAGCGCGGATCGTAAGCGGCGATGGTCCATTCACGCGGCACCACGCGTTCGATGGCGCCTTGAAGGCCGAGGCGCGGTTTGCGCTCGTCCGGCGAGTGAACTGGCTTTGCGGGCTTCGCGTGTTTTACGGAGGTACGGGGTTTGGCAGTCGTCCTGGAACGCTTCATTGAGAGGGTTCGCGGCTGGCTGTTGAGGTCGAGGCTCCACTCGTTGACGCGGAGGCAGCCGCTTGCGAGCAACGTAGCGCGCGTGGATCGAGGAAGCTGCGCGTGAATTCCGCCACGGTGATTCCCAGTTGGTTCCACAGGCGGCGCTTCAGGCTGCGATAGTCTTGCGAGCCGCTGAAAACGTCGCGAATCAGATCACGAAATGCGGGAGAGTAATTCAGCAATTGCACCATGCGCGTGGTGATGGCGCTGCCGAGAAAATTGCCGCGAAAAACTTTTTTCGCGATGTGTGCCGCAAATTCCAAGTCGGCAGAAAACGCGGCACGCAGTTGCTCGGGATATAGCTCGGGTTGACCGGCCACAATTGCTTGCCCGAGCAAATCGCCGGAACGCAGCGCGTAGTAAAGTCCTTCGCCGGTGATCGGATCCACGGTGGCGGCCGCGTCGCCGGCCATGGCCCAGTTGCGTCCCATGATTTTGCGGCTGCGAATTGTCTTGGCTTGCGGCGAGGGAAGCACGTGGCTGTAGAACTGGGCGCCGCTCCTGGGGATGCGCTCTTCTTCGACAAACGCGTCGAGATGCCCTCGCAGCACCTGGCTGGAGGTTTGGCCCATCTTCGCGCAAATTCCCACGGAAAGATGATCGGCGCGCGGGAAGGACCACAGATAGCCCTCGAACTGCTTCAAGAATTTCACCTTGATAATGTCTTCTTCGGTGGGAACGAAATAGCCGAGCGTCACTTCGAGATCTTTCGAGCCGAGCGCAGTTGTTTCGGGCAGCAGCTGGTTGCGCGCGCCGGCCGCCAGCACAATGAAATCCGAAAAACGCTCTTCGCCCGAAGCGGTTAGCCGAACACGCTGGCCGTTGGTATTGACGTTTGTTACGCGCGAGCAAATCGCAGTGCAACCAGCCGCGACGGCACGGTCGAGAAGCAGGCCGTTGAGCACTTTGCGCGCGTAAATCACGATCGGATGGCTCATTTCGAATTGCGCGCGATGGCCGCTGCTGGAAATTAATTCGGCTTTGCGAACGATTTTTTTGGGTTGCGGAGAATCAAGCAGGAAGGGGTAGGCCTCGATGGCCTTGTGGGTCAACCCGCCGCCGCATGGCTTTTCCCAGGCCAAACGTTCATCGTAAATCGTTACCTGAAAACCTGCACTGGCCAGACGCTCTCCGCAGAGCGCACCCGCAGGACCGCCGCCGACGATAGCTATTTCTTTCATGTAACCTGCTGTGGTCCGGTTCAGGCTAGCGGGAAGACCGTCGAAATGAACCAGGCCGCGAGTATAGCACCAAATAATGCCGCGGAAGTCGCCGAACCGGTGCGTACCCGTAACGCATCGGTAGCAAGGCGCTGCAGCCCGGAAAAGAGCGCCAGATACACGAAAAGGATCACGATCAGCACCTGGCCGCTGGCGAGCATATAGTAAGCGAGCAAGCAGGCGAGAAAGATCTCCAGACGCAGCGAGAGGAAAATCGCGAATCGCGCGGCGCGCTGCTTGCCGTGGTGCGGCGGGCCAAGCACAACTTCTTCGGCGAACGCGAAAATCCATAAGACGGGAAGGAGTCCCGCAAATCGCAGCCAGCGCGGGGTATTCAGCCACGCGTCATCGAGTTGCCAGTTAAGCCATGCGCCGATGGCCAGGAAAGTTGCGAAGCCCAAAATCGCTGCCGCGGCGATGCGTTTCCAATTGAACGTCGCGTACTCCATCGCGTAGCCAAAATTCAGAATCAGCAGCAGGACACCGACCATCAGCAAGAGCGACGCGAGATAAGCCCCCGAGTAGAGATGCAAGAAGTGCAGGGGAGTGCCGAGTCCCAGGAACAGGACCCCGGCCATCGCGCAGGCGACTCCTTCTGTGAGCAGCAGCGCAGCGGAGGGTCGCGTTCCGGGTGATTCGACCAGTGCGGGCCCCGTAAATCGCGCGACGAGCGTTGCGCCGGCAGGAAACATGACCAGAACGCCGAGCAGCCCCAGTATTGCACCGGCGAGACGGCGGCGCCCGTTGCCGAAAGTCTCATAAGTTGCCAGGTCGAGGTTCAGCGCGAGTGTATTGGAGGCGATGCTGGGAAATAACGCGCGCATGGCCCACAGCTCAGATTCATGCGCGACGCGATGATCCGAGAGCAGGCTTGTGTGCGTGGCGAAGGGAACCGTTTGCAGCGCAAAGGCCCGCTGCTGCGTGAAATCATCGCTGGCAGTGCGCGTTCCACCCGCGGCGGCTGAAAGATTCTGCGCGGTGCGTTTCAGAACGCCCAAATCGGCGCTGGCGCTGAAGACCAGTAAATTCGCCGGCATGCGTTGCGGCAGCGTCATCGGCGCAGGCGAAAGCGCAATCGTTGCTGCCAGCGGATCGCGGTCCGCCATGCGTATGGCAATTGCCGCTCCCATTGAGTGTCCGAGCAAAATCGTATTCTTCGGGTCAATGGTTCCACTGCGGATGAGCGATTCGACGGCAGCCGTCGCGCATTGCTGCGCGCGCGCGAAAGAGAATGCGTCATTGCTGTCGCCGTGGCCGGGAAGATCAATCGAGTACGCACGCAACCCGTGGCCGGCGAAATCTTCGGCGAGATACAACATCAACCGGCGATTTGCGGAAAGGCCGTGAAGCAGAACCACGGTGCCAGCCGGCTTTACGCCGGGGGGCGGCTCAAGAATTGTCAGCGGAGTGCGGCAGCCGCCGGCCTCCAGCCAGGTTTCTTGCTTGGGAAGTTCGGCGGCGTGAATCCAGTGGACTCCCATCGCAAGGAGCAGCGGTCCGGCAAGCGCAAGAATGATTTCCCAGCGCTTCATGGCAGGCTCCGCGGCGTTCGGAAGCGGCGTGGTAGAATAGTATGTTTTCGATTCACCGCTGATGCTGAGCAGGGAAGAGGCGCTTGGCAATCGTTTCGCAATCTGAATTGATTCTCCAACGGAGCGAGTGGAAACGCAACGGAAAGAGCGAGGTGTGCGCGGCCGGAGCGTTCGACTTGCTGCATCCGGGGCACATTCGCTTGCTCGAACAGGCGCGCAGTTTCGGAGACATTCTGGTTGTCGCGCTGCAGAGCGACGCGAGCGTGCGATCCAGCGCTCAGCAAAGCACGGCGCGCGGTGGGACAGGCGAAGCTTCCGCGACACAAATCGCTGGGGCAAGGCCAATCACCCCCGCCACGGAACGCGCCGAAATTCTGGCAGCGCTCGCGGCGGTTGATTACGTGGTGGAGTTCGATGAGCCCACACCGCGCGAGTTTTTTGCTCGACTTGCGCCAGAGGTCGTGGTCAAGGGCGGCGAAGCCGGCTCTGAGGAAAGCGCTTTCCTCGATGACGAGGCGGTGAAGGCCGTGGGCGGACGAGTGGTGCGCGTTCCGCTCGAACCCGGATACTCAACCTCCTTCTTGCTAGAACGCATCTCACAACTTCAAGCATGATTCTTCCTTTGGTCAGCGAGCTTCTCACGAGGGTGGCGCGCCGCCCCGTGGTCGAGGAAGCGTTCGAAGCGCTGCGGCGCACGGGCGGCGAAGTGCGTCTTGCCGGCCTCACCGATCCGGCGAAAGCGCTGCTGGCGACGCTCGCGTTTGCCGAATTGGGCCGCCCGACGGTGCTGCTGGTAGAAACCAACCAGCGTGCAGAGGCGATGCTCGAGCCGGTCCGCTATTTCTATCGCGCGGTGACTGGCAAGCCGGGACGGCGCGTGGCGCATTTGCCTGCGCATGATGTGCTGCCGTACGAGAATCGCTCGCCGCACGGCGAAATTTCGGAGGACCGCGCCGTGGCGCTGTGGCGGTTTGCCACCGGCGACGCCGATTTGCTGATCGTGCCGGTACAGGCGGCGGTGTGGCGGATGCGCGATCGTGAGTTTTATGCGCAACTCGCGCGCACCATCGCTCGCGATGAATCCATTGCGCACGAAGATCTGCTCGAATTTCTTTCGAGCGCCGGCTACGACAAGCAAGTGACGTGCGAGATGCCGGGGCAATACGCCGTGCGCGGCGGAATCATTGATATTTACTCGCCGGAATCTTCGCAGCCCGTGCGCGTGGAATTGCTCGGCGACACGATCGAATCCATTCGCGCCTTCGATCCGAATACACAACGTTCGACGAATCCCGTGGAACGCGCTGTCTTGATGCCGCTCACCGAGTTTCCGCGTCACGCGGAAGTGCTGGAGCGCGCGCGGGTGCAGGGCGCTTCCGCGCGCGAAGATGATGCGGCGCCGGCCGCGTTTTATCCCGGTTGGGAATTTCGCGAAGCGCTGCGCGAAGACCGCAAAGCGACGTTGTTTGATTTGGCTGTTGAGCCGCTGATTATTGAGGATGAGCCGTCGTTGCTGGCGGCATCCATTGAAAAATATCGGGTGCAGCTTGCGGAGGCGTTCGACGAGGCCGAAGATCCGCTCGCGGAGCCACCCGACAAATTTATTTTTGATGATGAGGAGTGGAATCTGGCGCGGCAGATGGCGCCACGATTTGGGATCGAACATCTAGGCATGGACGCGGGGATGTCCGTTGCAGGCGATTCACGCGGCGGGGAAGATGGCGGACTAAAGTCCGCCGCTACAAGAACGTTAGCGGGGAGCGGGGCAGCGGAAGCGGCGGCTGCCGCGCGGGCCTTAGAGATTCGGACGCTGCATACGCAGCCGACCACGCGGTATCACGGAAACGTTGCCGCGTTCATTGCAGAAGCGCGTTCGCGGATTGCGGCCGGCGAGAATGTGATGGTCTCCGCGGCGAGCACCGGCGAACTTGAACGTTTCGCGGATATTTGCCACGAGTTCGAATTGCCTTACCGCATGGGCGAGCTCGAAGAAAATGCGACGGTCGCGCGGCTCGCCGAAGAGGGAAGTACGGCGCCGGGTTCGGCGATGCTGTTGACGAAAGCGCCGCTTTCCGAAGGCGTGATTTTTCCTGAAGCAAAGGTGGTGCTGTACGGCAACGCCGATCTCTTTGAGACGCTTCCGCCGCCTTCGCAGCGCTCTCGCGCTCGGCCGAAGACCGCCAGCTTTTTCAGCGATTTCAGCGATCTGAAGCCGGGAGACTACGTGGTGCACGTGGACCACGGCATCGGCCAGTTCGAAGGCCTGCGCCAGGTGGCAGTGGAAGGCGCCAACGGCGAATTCATGCTGTTGCGTTATGCGGGCGACGCGAAGCTCTACGTGCCACTGGCGCGCCTGGACCTGATCCAGAAATACACCTCGCTGGGGGGCGTCGACCCCCAACTGGATCGTCTGGGCACGACGGTATGGGAAGCGCGTAAGACGCGCGTGAAGAAATCCGTCAGCGATATGGCGGAACAGCTTCTGGCCTTGTATGCCGAACGGAAAATGGCGTCAGGCCACGCGTTTCCTGCGGATACCAACTGGACGCACGAGTTCGATGATGCTTTTGAGTTCGAGGAAACGACGGACCAGCAGCGCGCGATCGAAGACGTGAAGCGCGACATGGAATCCACGTTGCCGATGGACCGGCTGCTTTGCGGCGACGTTGGATACGGCAAGACGGAAGTTGCGATGCGTGCCGCCTTCAAAGCGATTGCCGATTCGAAGCAGGTGGCGGTGCTGGCGCCGACTACCGTGCTGGCGTTCCAGCACTATCAGACGTTCAAGCGGCGCTTTGCGGCTTTTCCGGTGCGCGTGGAAATGATCAGCAGGTTCCGCACCGAGAAGGAACAGAAGAAAGTTCTGGAAGAGCTCGAAGCGGGCAAGGTGGACATTCTTATCGGCACGCACCGGGTACTTTCGAAAGATGTGAAATTTCAAGATCTCGGTCTGCTCGTCGTGGACGAGGAGCAGCGCTTCGGCGTGGCGCACAAGGAACGGCTGAAGGAAATGCGCAAGAATGTGGATGTGCTGACGATGTCCGCGACGCCGATTCCGCGGACGCTGCATATGTCGCTGGTGGGTTTGCGCGATATGAGCGTGATCGAGACGCCACCGAAAGACCGGCTGGCGATTAGTACAACCGTCGCGCCGTTCAGCGAGACTTTGGTGCAGCGCGCGATCGAGGAGGAGTTGGCGCGCGATGGGCAGGTATTTTTCGTGCACAACCGGGTCGAATCCATCGCATCGCTGGCGTCCATGGTGAAACGCCTGGTGCCGAAGGCGCGGGTCGTCGTAGGGCACGGGCAGATGCGCGAGACCGAGCTCGAAAAAGTGATGCTGCAGTTTATTCGCAACGAGGCGGATGTGCTGGTTTCCACCACGATCATCGAGAATGGTTTGGACATCCCGCGCGCGAACACGATTGTGATCAACCGCGCGGATCGTATGGGACTTTCGGAGTTGTATCAGCTGCGCGGCCGTGTGGGGCGCTCGAACCAACGTGCTTACGCTTACCTTCTGGTGCCGCCGGATACGACATTGACATCCATTGCGCGGCAACGGCTTGCGGCGTTGAAGGAATTCAGCGATCTTGGCGCGGGCTTTCGCATCGCTGCGCTCGACCTGGAATTGCGCGGGGCGGGGAATTTGCTGGGGCGCGAACAGCATGGCCACATCGAAGCCGTGGGCTTTGACATGTATTGCCAGATGATGGAGCGGGCCGTCGCGGAGCGAAAAGGCGAGTCGGTGGTTCCCGAGCGCCGCGCCACACTCAACCTTGGGCAGGAAATCCGCATCCCACCTGAGTACATCGAGAGCGAGAACCTGCGCCTGCGGATATACAAACGGATCGCCAGCGTGACGACTGATGCGGAGCGCGCGGAGGTTCGCAAGGAACTTGAGGATCGGTTTGGGCCTCCGCCGCCGTCAGTCGAAAACTTGCTGGATTATGCCGTGCTGAAGGCGCTGGCGGAGAAATTACTGGTTGCGACGGTGGATCGCCGAGGTGATCAGGTGGCGATGAAGTTTTACGACGATACGCCGCTAGGCCCTGAGAAGATCGTGAAATTGATACGCAAGCGCAAAGGCATGAGGATGGATCCGACGGGGGTGCTGTGGCTGGACTGGAAAGGCGAGCAGGGCGGTCCGATGGGCGCGACCAGAAACGTATTGCTACAACTACAATCGTAGAGCTAAAATTCAGGACGAGTGAACCTCATGAAAAAGCAAAAATTCGTAGTAGCTCGTAATTTGTCAGCGGCCCTTACAGTGGCGCTGCTTCTGATTCCGTCCGCTGCGCGTGCGCAAACAAAAGCGACCGTGGTGGAGGAGATCATCGCGCGCGTGAATAACGACATTATCACCATGTCCGACTATCAGAGGGCCGACCAGCAACTGCGCGAGGAAGTGGCGCACGATTGCACGGGCTGCCCTCAGGACAAGGTCCAAACAGAGTACAAGGACCAGCAGAAGGATCTCTTGCGCGGCTTGATTGACCAGTCGCTGCTCGTGCAGCGCGCGAAGGATATGGGGATCAGCGTCGAAACGGACCTGATCAAGCGGCTGGACGAAGTTCGCAAGCAGAACAGCCTGAACAGCATGGAAGAACTGGAGAAGGCCGTCGAAAGCTCGGGGATCGCCTGGGAAGATTACAAAACCCAGATTCGCAATGGGCTGCTGACGCAGGAAGTGATGCGCAAGGAAGTCGGATCGCGCATCAACATCGGCAATGACGAAGTGAAAAAATACTATGACGAGCATCCGCAGGAGTTCACGCGTCCCGAGCAGGTGGAACTCTCCGAGATTTTCCTGAGCACCGACGGCAAGAGCCCGGAAGAAATCGCGGCCGTGCAGAAAAAGGCCGAAGACCTCCACCAGCGCGTGGCAAACGGCGAAGAGTTTGGCGAGATCGCCAAACGCTACTCCGAGGGCAGCACCGCGAAAGAGCAATCCGGCGATTTGGGAACTTATCAGCGCGGGCAGCTCTCGCCACAACTAGAAGCGGTCGTCTTCAAAATGGAAAAGGGCCAAATCACGGATGTGATCCAGACCAAGACCGGATTTGAAGTGCTTAAGGTCGAGAATCACTACCAGTCCGGATTGCAGCCAATGAGCAAGGTAGAGAACGAAATTATGAACAGGCTGTACATGCAGAAAATGCAGCCCACCATGCGCGACTACCTCGCGCAGCTGCGTCAAGAAAGCTACGTGATGGTGAAGCCCGGATATGTTGACAGCGCCGCGGTTCCGGGAGCCAGCGTGATTCAGGAAGTGCAGCCGACGCCGGACACGCCCACCAAGAAAAAGGAAAAGAAGAAATTGCCGATGCCAAAAGTAAACGGGCAATGAAATCTCATTACGTTTCCGACCTGCAAGACGGACAATCGGTCACAACTTTATTTCTGGTCTGCGAAAAAGGCGTGCGCACTTCGCAACGCACCGGCAAAGCCTGGCTGGAACTGGCATTGCGCGACCGCACTGGGTCAATTCCCGCGAAAATGTGGGACAACTTCGAGGTCATCGCCAAGACGTTCGAGTGCGACGATGTGGTGATGATTCGCGGGCGCGTGAAGCTCTATAACGGCCAGAAGGAAGTAACGCTCGAGCAGATCGTGCCGTCAGCCGAGCGGGACTACGATCTTTCGGATTTTCTGGCGCACACGAAATTTGACGTCGAAAAACTCTTCGCCGATTTGCGCGCTGCGATTGCGGCGTTGAAGAATCCGTGGATCAAGCGTTTGCTGGAAGATGTGGTGAACGATCCGGCGATCGCGCCGAAGATGAAGCGCGCTCCGGCCGCGATGACCATGCACCACGCGTATATCGGCGGGTTGCTGGAGCACTTGGTCAGCCTGATCGGCCTCAGCCGTGGAGTCACGGCGCAATATCCGGAACTCGACGCCGACTTGCTGTTGGCCGGGATTGTGCTGCACGACATCGGCAAGATTGATGAGCTTAGCTATGCGCGCGGCACTGATTACACTACGCAGGGGCGTTTGCTTGGACATATTACGATCGGAGCGTTGCTGGTCCGCGAGAAAATCAAAGCGATTGTGGGTTTTCCGCCGCCACTCGCGGTGTTGATCGAGCATTTGATTTTGAGCCATCACGGCACTTACGAGTTCGGCTCGCCTTCGCTGCCACAGACGCGTGAAGCCGTGGCGTTACACTTTCTAGACGACATGGACTCGAAAATGGCTGCGATGCGCGTGACACTCGAGGGCACCTCCGGCGACGCCGAATGGACCGACAGGAATCCCGCGCTGCGCCGTGCGCTCTTGCGGACTGAGAAATTTCTGGCGGCGGAAGATGCGGGCGCGAGCGCGGAGGGTGTCGCCGGCAGCAGCAAGCGCGAGGAGCCTTCGCGCGCCGGCGGACGATGAACGTGATTGCATTGCTGAAAGACGCGTATGAGCGCTGACTTGAATCCGAGAATTTCTTCGCCGCGGAGGGCGCTATTGGATCTGGCGCCGCTTGAGTTGGACTGCATGAACACTCTGTGGCCAATGGGCGAAGGCACCGTGCGCGACATTCGCGACGGACTTGCGCTGCGGCGTCCGCGGGCCTACACCACGATCATGACGATCATGGACCGCCTTGCGCGCAAAGGCGTCGTCGAGCGCCGCAAAGTTGGCCGGGCGTACCTGTACCGCCCCAATTTGAGCGCGGAAGAGGCGCGAGCAACGGCCCTGAGCCAGGTGGTAGAGAATTTCTTCGGCGGCTCGAAAGAGGCTTTGATCGCGCAGCTCGGCCGCGCAATGCCTGCGCCGCGCGCGCTGGCTGCGTCCGCGACGTCTGCGGGGGCGTCAACCGCCGCCGGCGAGCCTGCAACAGGTGGGATGATCGCCAAAGGCAAGGAAGATTTGCTGCCGTAGCGTGCTTCGCGAAATTATGTTTCCCACTGAACTCAAAATCCGGAACACGATAATCCAACCGGCGACGATCCTCGCTCCGATGGCGGGCGTCACGGACACAGTCTTCCGTCGCGTGATTCGCTCGTTGGGCGCGTGCGGCCTGATCATGACCGAATTCACCAGCGCCGAAGGCCTTACGCGCAACTCCGCGCGAACTCTTCACTATTTGTACTTTGATGATGACGAGCATCCCATCGCCGCGCAAATTTTCGGCTCTGTGCCGGAAGTGATGGCTTCCGCCGCCGCTTTGACTGAAGACCTCGGATTCGATCAAGTGGACATCAACCTGGGCTGCCCGGTGAAAAAAGTGGTGAAGTGCGGTGGTTCGGGATTGTTGCGCGATCTGGTGCATCTGGAAAAGTTGCTGCGCGCCGTGCGTGCCGCGGTGAAGATCCCGCTGACTATCAAGATTCGTTCCGGCTGGGATCAAAATAACATCGTCGCGGTGGATGTGGCGCGCATGGCGGAGCAGGTGGGTATTGAAGCGATCGCCGTGCATCCTCGCACGCGCATGCAAGGCTACGCCGGCTCGGCGGATTGGAGTGTGATCCGCGCGGTGAAACAGGCGGTGCAGATTCCGGTGATCGGCAATGGCGACGTGCGCACGCCGCAGGATGCTGTGCGCATGATTGAAGGAACGAATTGCGACGCGGTGATGATCGGCCGAGCGGCTTCGTCGAACCCGTGGATTTTTCATCAGATCGCGGATTACATCGCCACGGGCCGCTACGACGAACCCACTGAGGCGGATCGTTATCAGCTGCTTTCCGGATATTTCCGCAGCTTGATTGCCGCCGAAATGCCGGACGCGATCGGCAAGATGAAGCAGTTCGCGAGTCTATTCACTCACGGCGTGCGGAACGGCGCCGAACTGCGCTACGCTGTGCACCACTCGCACACCGGGGCGGAAATCCTCGACAAAGTAGATGTCTTCTTTTCGAACGCTACGGCTTCGGCGGATTGATTTTCCGATTGCTGCAATCAAAGATTTAACACAGAGGACACAGAGAAAGGCTAAGAGAGGGCGCTGAGAATCTCGCCTATGGCTGGGACTCTCGCCGGACTCTCTCGTTTTTCTCTGCGAACTGTGTTTTTCAGCTTTTGATTTGGAGGGCGCACAACGAAGATAACCGGCGAGCAGGCCGCGACGAGATTATTCCTCTCGCGTAATGAGCAGCTGCTTATATGCTTCTCGGCGGGTAAGCCCGCGTTCGCGCGCCACCTGTTTTAGCGCGGCCTTATTGTCAACGCCGCTCGCCTTCATCACTTCGGTGACGCGTCGCGCGAGGGGAATTGCCGCAAGTGTGGCATCGCCCGTAGCGTGTTGAGCCTCGCCATCGGCGGGGCCGATTAGCAAGGTGATTTCTCCGCGCGGCGGCTTCTTGCGGACGGTTTCTAGCAGGTCTTCCAAGTGCCCGCGCAAAAACTCTTCGTACACTTTGGTCAATTCGCGGGCCACCACCGCAGGACGATTACCCAGGATCTCCAACGCATCTTCAAGCGTATCGAGCAAGCGATGCGGCGCTTCGTACAGCGCCAGCGTCCGGGGCTCCGAGGCTAGCACCCGCAAATGTTTGCGGCGTTCGGTAGGCCGAGACGGCAGAAACCCGATGAAAGTGAATTCGTCGATTGCCATTCCGGACGCTGCGAGAGCGGTCACAAACGCTGACGCACCGGGCAGCGGCACAACCTGAATCCCATGTCGCAGACACAGGCTCACCAGTCGGTTGCCCGGATCGGAAATGGCAGGAGTCCCGGCGTCGGTCACGAGGGCTATTTTCGCGCCCTGCTCCAGCTCGATGATGATTTCCGCGGCGCGGGTGATCTCGTTGTGTTCGTGATAGCTGATCATGCGCTTTTGAATATCGAAATGCGAGAGCAGCTTCAGCGTCTGCCGCGTGTCTTCGCAGGCGATTGCGTCACACTCTTTCAGAATCCGGAGGGCGCGCAGGGAAATATCTTCCAGATTGCCGATGGGAGTGGCGACCACGTAGAGGCAGCCCGAGGCGTCGTCAGTGGGCTTCGTTTTGCTCATGAAATGCCGCACAAGGCGCGGCCGCAGGCAGTCTAACACATCGCCGGAAAACGACTTCGGAAGGTATATTCACAGAGCACAATCGTCCGGTGGACGCGATGCAAATGCGTTCGCAGCCGCAAGCGTGTTACTATTTTTCGAGACGCGTTCGAAGGAGGCTTTCCGCTTTGCCGCTATACGAATACAAGTGTGAGAAGTGCGGGAATCAGTTTGAGAAAATTGAGAAGCATTCGGCGCCCACCACGCAGAAATGTCCGAAATGCGGCGCGAAGGCCCAGCGCATGATTTCCGCGGCGGGGATTCAGTTCAAGGGTTCGGGATGGTACGTCACGGATTACAAGGGCAAGAGCTCCGGGGCTACTTCGGTGGAAGGATCGAGCGACGGGGGCTCATCGAAGGCAGGCGAAAAGTCCGCGGATTCGAAGTCTGCGGAGTCGAAGACGAGCGAGTCGAAAGCAACCGAGTCGAAATCGAGCGATTCCAAGTCCTCCGGCGAAAAGGGAACCCCGAAGAAAAAGAAGTAACGCGCGGCCGACGCGGCGTTGAGTTTTACAGCTTCAGACTCTTCAAGTACGTGCGAAATTCGCTGCCGAAATGCGGGTTTTGCAGCGCGAGTTCCACGGTAGCCATGAGGAATCCCATCTTATTTCCTGCGTCATGCGTTTTCCCGGGATGTACGTGCGCCCACAAACCCTCTTTGGCCGCCAGCGCACGGAGGCCGTCGGTAAGCTGAATTTCGCCGCCGGCGCCGGGTTTTGTTTCGTCGAGGTAATCGAAGATCTCCGGAGGAAGCACGTACCGGCCCGAAACGCCCAGATTGGAAGGCGCCTGTCCGGCCTTCGGTTTTTCGACCATATCGTTTAACCGCAGGACGCTCTCGCCCCAGCGTGCTTGATTTCCCGGGCTCGCGGCGATGACCCCGTAAAATTGTAGTTCCTTGGGTTCGACCTCCTGAACGGTGATCGCGCCCTTTCCGGTCTCTTCGTAAATCTCGATGAGCGCGCGCGTCGCCGGGACGGCACTTTCCATGATGACGTCGCCCAGCAGCACTGCGAACGGCTCGTCGCCCACCAACTCGCGCGCGGTTAGCACTGCGTGGCCGAGCCCGAGCGCTTCGTTCTGGCGCGTGTAGCTAAAATGAATCCCGCCGCTGATTTCGCGCACCATCTGCGCTTGTTCGGACTTGCCGCGTTCTTCGAGGAAGTGCTCGAGCTCAGGAGCAAAATCAAAATGATCTTCGATGGCGCTCTTGCGTCGGCCGGTGACAAAAATCACATTTTCGATTCCGGATGCGATGCACTCTTCGACGGCGTATTGAATCAGCGGCTTGTCCACCACCGGAAGCATTTCCTTGGGCATCGCTTTGGTCGCGGGCAAAAAGCGGGTTCCCAGACCAGCCACCGGCAGCACTGCTTTGCGAACGCGCTTCCTCGTTGAGCTCATAATCCTCGTAGTCGGCGGATTCCTTCGCCAGTGCGGGCGCGAAACGCCGTGCGGTTTTTCATTTTACGCGCTTGAAGTCGTTCGGCTGTGGAAGCGACATCGTGGGCGTTCTTAAAAGCAACGCCTCCGTCGACGCGTTGCCGCGGGCGAGTGGCCCGCAACCCTATGTTACCATAACCTTTGGAGGCTCCAAGCGAGCCTGAATCGGGACATTTTCTTGAGCGCGCCATCCAAAATCATTCTCGGGATTGAATCTTCTTGTGACGAAACTGCGGCGGCCGTGGTTTCCGGCGGCGAACGCATTCTTTCGAGCATCGTGGCGTCGCAGATCGCGATTCATCGTAAATATGGCGGAGTTGTGCCGGAACTGGCTTCGCGCGAACATCTGCGGCAGATCGTGCCGGTGGTGCGCGAGGCGGTCGAGCAGGCGGGAATTACTTTGCTGGATGTGGATGCGGTTGCGGTGACGCGCGGGCCGGGGTTGGTCGGCGCGCTATTGGTTGGAATTACTTACGGCAAGGTTTTGGCGCAGGCGTTGGGGAAACCGCTGATTGGCGTGAACCATTTGGAGGGGCACGTTCACGCGGTTTTTCTTGAAGCAGCTGCTGCCGCTGGAACGCGGCGACCTGAAATGCCGGCTGTTTGTCTGATTGTTTCCGGCGGGCACACCGTGATTTATTCCGTGAAATCGGAAGCGCAGAATGGCGCGCGACATTCTTCTTATGCGCGCATCGGCGGAACGCGCGATGACGCTGCCGGCGAGGCTTACGACAAAGTCGCGCGGCTACTCGCTCTTGGTTATCCCGGCGGGCCGGTGATGGATCAGCTTGCGGTATATGGCGATGCGCGGGCCATCAAATTTGGCGAGCCGAAGATGCGCGGCAACGTTTACGATTTTAGTTTCAGCGGGATCAAGACGGCGGTCTTGTATCACTTGCGGCGTCATCCTGAGATGCAGCCGGAGATTGATGCGCGCAAGGAGGCGCTGGCGCGTGGGGAGCGCGGTGCTGAGGCGTTGCGGCAGCTATCGAGCGCCGCGACGCTCGACTTAGTTGCGAGTTTTCAACGCGCCGTGGTGGATGATCTCGTCACGCGCACGATTGCCGCTGCACAGCAAGATGGTGTGCGCTCGATTCTCGTTTCCGGCGGCGTTGCCGCAAACCGCGAACTGCGCGCGACGTTTGAGGCCGAAGCCAAACGTCACAATCTCGAAGTCTTCTTCCCCAGCCGCGCGCTCTCCACAGACAACGCCGCAATGATCGCCGCGGCAGGCTACCCGCGCTTCCTCGCAGGCCAGCACGAAGACGCAACACTCAACGCGGAACCGAATCTGCCACTGGCGTGAATGCAGCTGTCATTTACGGCTGAAGTGAGGCCGTTCCCCGCGTTCCGATTCTTAGATCAGTGGCGGCTCGTAGATGTAGGCCATGCCATCGCGGGTCATGGCGTAGGCTTTGGCGCCGTCCTGGCTCCAGCGCAGGTCCACTACGCCTTCGGCGGGGTACTCGTCGAAAATGGTCTTGTTGTTGAGGTCTACCAGAAACAGCCGGCCCTTTGCGGAATTTCTTAGCCAGGAACTGTAGCAGAGGCACAGCGGCAGGTGCGGATGGCAAGCGCACAACTCCGCGCCGAATGGCAGCGATTCGAAACACATGCTTTCTACATCGAGTTGATAGGCTTGCCCGGCGGCGCAATAAACAATCTGTTTGCTGTCGGGAGTCCAGGCGAGATCAGTGATGTGTCCCTGCGCTTGAAAGACGTTCTGTTTGCGCAGCGTCGGCACATCGGCGAGGACGATGGAATCGTCGGCCCAATCGCCGTGAATTTCGATCACGGACGCGAGCAATTTCTCGTCGGGACTGAATGTGGTACGCCCATAGCCGCCGAATGCGCCTTCTTCACCGAATTCGGCTTCGTAGGTTTGGCGTTCAAAGCCATCGGGGATGCCGAGTTCGCTGGCGGGCGCCGCCGAGAAGGGAAGCGCGTCGCCGGTTGCCGGCCACAGACGTAGCGATGCTTTCTTCCCGCCTGCGGAGGCCGCCGCAAAATAGCTGCCTTGCTCCGACCATGCCAGAGTGCTGGGAAAATTGCTGAATTCTCCAAACGTGCCAAGCAGCAACTTTCCCTGCAAGTCAAAAATGTGCAGAGCGGGTTGCCACGCGCCCCACGCTGCCACTAAATGGCGCGCGGAAGGAGACCAGGCAAACGCAGCGGGTAGCTCATTTCCGCTGTTTGAATTTTCTCCTGGGACCGAAAGCGCCAGCGTCACGCCGCTCATTTCGACGTCATACAGCCCCACACGTCGCGCACCCATGTGAGCGTTGGGCGAAATGGCAGCGACCGCGCCTGTCGAGGAAATGGCGAGGCGGGATGTGTGCCCCGGAAAGACTTTCTTGATGAGCCAATTCGAATCGCGCGCGAGATCGCGCAAACCACGCACGACCAACGCGGCGGAGCGTACGGCTAGACCCTGCGCGGCCGCCGGCACAATTTGTTGGCCTGGGGCTTGGGCCGTCTGTTGCTGCGGCGCCGATTTGTCGTGAGTGTCTACGGGCATGATTTCATTACTCGCCAGGCGGTTGACGGCTCGGCAATTGCGCGGCCGCACCGGACGCCGCGGGCTGTTCCAGACGGCGCTTTGCCTGCGCGATCTGGTCATCCACTTTCGAGATCATTTCCGTCAACACGTCGCGGCCGTGGCTCTTGGCTTCGTCCACGCGCACTTTCAGCTGATGCAAATCGGAGCGCAACAATTCCTGCAGTTCGGCCTCGATCTCCGCGAGTCGGCCGCGGGCCTGGCTAATGCGTCGAATCACGCGAATTAGTTCCGCGCCGGGGCCTTCGCCCTGGACGGCGTCCGGGCTCCATGCGTACTCGGTGAAAATCTTGTTGAGCTTGGCTTCATCGCCGCGTTCGTAAGCCTCGTTGGCTTCGGCCATCAATTGTTGGCGCTTGGCGCGGTCCTTGCGATCGGACGTGAGGTCCGGATGGATGCGCTTGGCAACTTCGCGGTAGAGCTTCTTCATTTCGGGCGAAGATTCAAACGCGCGGGGAGTTGCAGCAGCCTTTTCGCCGGCGGTGGATTTCGTTTCGTCAGCACGGGAGCGTGCCTGCTGCGCCGCGCGCTGCGCGCGATCGTTCGCGGGCTGCTCTTTCGCCGATTGCTCGGCGATTGCCGCCTTCAGTTCGTCCAGCTCGGCGTAGCGCGAGCCGACGTAATGTAAGTATTGCCGCTCGAATGCGCCTAGCTCCGCGCGCAAATTCGCAGAGCGCAGTTCACGTTCGGCTAATTCGGTTTCGATCGCGGTTTGCTCTTCGCGTTTACGCGCGAGTTCCTGCTCTTCGGGGTTGAGTTGCGAGCCAAGATTTGGTCTGGCGGCGTCGGAACGGGGCTTGGAGGCAGCCGGGTCGAGATTCGGCTCGGGAGCTGGCCGAGCATCCGGCCGGTCGGCAGGGGTATCCGTCGCTTTCAGCGCCATGCGAATCGCCTCTGAGAGCTGCGCGAGCTTCTGCGCGGCGGTTTACATCCCAGGGGCCAAAGACCCCGGGTTCCCAAGCGCCGCCGAGGAGTTCGCTCCCTAAATTGTAAGTCGCCCGCCGGTCTCGGTCGTGGCTTCCATGCGCAAGGTTTCCAGAAGACGAAAACTGGCCGTTGGTACAGGGGGACGTTTGGTTACGGGCGGCATTGTCACGCGCCAAGATGCGGCCAATTTGGACGCGCCGCGTGGCAATATCGCGCCGGACTAACCTTTTCGCGCGCTTAGCGTCTTCATAGAATTACAGCGCAGCGAATCAGGATAAGGGGAGCGAACAAGATGAGCGAAACGGCACAGCAATACATTCAGCGAATTCTGGGGAATTTGGAAGGGCAACAGCCGCTCAAAGTGCAAGCCACGACCGCGAAGAAAATCGACAAGCTTTTGAAAGGTGTTCCGGCGGCAAAGCTGCGCAAGCGGCCGGAGCCCGCGAAATGGTCCGTCACGGAAATCGTGGCGCACCTTGCGGACACCGAGATTGTCGGCGGCTTTCGCATGCGCATGATTCTTGGCGCGCCGGGGACACCGATCTCCGCATTCAATCAGGATGCCTGGGTTGTGGCTGGGCATTACGAGAAGCGCGACGTGCGCAAGTCGCTCGAACAATTCCGCGCGATCCGCGACGCCAATCTGGCGCTCCTAAAGACGCTAACGCCCGAGCAGTGGAAACATCACGGCATCCATTCTGAGCGAGGGGAAGAGACGATCGAGCACATCGTGCGCATGTTTGCGGGCCACGATATCAACCATACCAAGCAGATCGAGAGCATTGTTAGACCCCAAAAAAGCATCCCAACGAAGTCGCAGTAGATGACTCACACAGAGCTACTCGCCAGTGTCCGTCAAGCTGGCGTTGCGCAATGAGGCGAGAACCGAAGCAAAAATATCTCTGTTCCTGCTAGCAAAGTTCAAGTACGTACCCGACTCCCCGAGGAACGACTCGGAACAGACCCAGTTCATTTGCCTCCAAAACAAATCCAACAAGTCCTGGATTTGACTGTCGTGTAGGGCAAAACAAGGATAATTCACGAACGCATAGAACTTCCCGGGCTCGATCGAGGATTCGAAGACATTGGTGTCGAGGAGCTTTCCCAGGTCAGGAGGCGATTCAAAGACATACCATTCATCGTATCCGTCCGTACGGGGCAAATTGTCGACTGATCCAATACGCGGGCTGTAGGCAATTCCGTCGCGACTTTGCCATCCGGCCCTTGTTTCTTGCTCACTCAATGTAAGCGACCCACTGTCGAACGATGTGACCGCCAAATATTTGCCTATCGCTACGTTTGGGCACAGCCGCGCAAGGGCATCCACCTCATACTGCGTTGTCAGCCACTGAAATTCGCCATGCTCGCCCGTGGAAATCGTCCGCGGCATCGCCGAGTCATTGTTTGCCATCTGTTTTTCTAAGATTGGTTTGTCGACTGCTGATTTTACTGAGCCCACAAAAAAAGGGCACGATCTTTGCGGATCGTGCCCGGCCAGAGAGTTACGAAGAAATCTTACTCCGGAATTGGCGCTGTCTCCGGCATTTGCAGCTTGGCTTTGGCCAGCGCGCGGACGAGGTTGGCTTCCACAGCCGACTCGGACGTGTTGCGCACCGTGGCCAGTTCGCTGACGAGCAAATATTTCGCCCGCTCCAGCATTTTCTTTTCGCGGAAGGAAAGCGGCTTGGTCCGGCTGAGCGCTACGAGGCCTTTCAGCACCGCGGCGACTTCCATCAGCGAGCCCGTGCGCATCCGGTCCGAATTTTCCTTGAAGCGGTGTTTCCAATCGTGGTGGGAAGCGGAGCGGCCTTTTTCCAGGAACGAAATCACCGCACCGGCTTGGGTATTTCGGATGATGGGACGCAGGCCAACACATTCCACGTTCGTCTGCGGCACCATCACTTTCAAACCGCTCGAAACGATCTTCAGCATGTAGAAGCGTTCCGACCGTCCATTCACGTACCCGTAACTGATCTGTTCGATGACCCCGACACCATGGTTCGGATACACGACTTTTTCGCCTAGCTTAAACTCCATAGACATGGACATGGGTGGAAATCCCCTCCCCGAAAAGCATATTGAAAGTTTAGGCACATGCGTCATAAACGTCAAGATAAATGGGTGGTTTTGGCGGGCGTCTCAAGGGCGAGAAACCGAATGTTTTCAGTAAGATTGGCCCCGAAATTGCCCTATACTTGTGCTCGTGCTGATCCTCTCTTTGGATACGTCTTCGCCCTCGGGTAGCGTGGCTGTTCTGCGGGACCAAGCACTGATTGGAGTTATTTCGACGCGCGGCGAGGAGAATTACTCGTCGCGGATGTTCCGCCACTTGGAGTTCTTGCTTAACGACCTCTCCCTGAAGCTCGATCAGCTCGATCTATTCGCGGTTTCCGCGGGTCCCGGTTCGTTCACCGGGCTGCGTGTGGGGCTTACGGCTGCGAAGGGCTGGGCGGAGGTCTACAAGAAGCCTGTGGTCGGCGTGAGTGCTTTGGAGGCTGTGGCGATCCAATCCAACGGCAAAACTACAGCAGTGGTTCCGGTGCTCGATGCGCGCCGCAGCCAGGTCTATTTCGGCGTGTATAGGCGCACCGGCGCTGGGCTGGCGCTGGATGGCGACGAATTCGTCGTCACTCCAGCCGAATTCGCGGCCAAGCTTCACGACGGCACCAAAGATGGCGCGTTTACGATAGCCACTCCGGATGCCGAAGTGATTTCGCTGCTCGCGCCGCATTTCCTGACGAGTTCGATGGCGATTGAGACAGTTTCCAGCGTCCTGGCCCCGTACATCGGACGAATTGGCTACGAGCGGGCGTTGCGCGGCGAAGTGACGGATGCGTTGGCGCTCGATGCTAACTACGTCCGCCGGACCGACGCGGAAATGCAATGGAAGGATCGCTAACGGCCGCATGATTCGAGCGCTGGAGTCTCGCGACATTGATGTGGTGCTGGCGATACAGTCCACCTGCCGAGAAATTGCGCAGTGGACCGTGTGGGATTATCACCGCGTCGCGCGGGGCGAAATGGCCGGCTGGGTGGCGGAAGAAGGTCGCGAACTCGCCGGATTCCTGGTGGCCCGCAGGGTGTCCAGCGATCTGGAGATTTTGAATTTCGCTGTCCGAGACGCTTACCGCCGTCGCGGCATTGGCGCGGAGCTTCTGCGTTCCGCGCTTGAATGGGCGCAGTCCTTGCAAGTGACGCACGCCATTCTGGAGGTGCGCGCTTCAAATTTGGCGGCCTTGCGCTTTTACGAACGATACAGATTTGAGGTTGTCGGCCGCCGTCCTCGCTATTACACCGCGCCGATCGAAGATGCGCTGTTGCTGACCGCGACGCTCGCGTAACGCGGCGTTCGCGGAGTTGCCGCAGAAATCCGGCGCAGCCAGCGGCGCGCCCACCAAGAAAAGTCAAACGTGCAAACGCGGTACGCGAGGTTGCCATGCATCTGGAAGAAACCAGCCTGCAATTATTGAAAGACTCCCTGAAGAAACTGGACGAAGGATTTGCGTCATTACCGTCGATTTCTGCCGAGGCTGCGCAAGATCCGCGTCTGGCCGCAGTCATGAGCGAAGTCGCCGTGAAGATGCAGGACAATTACCCCTATTTTCATCCGCTGTATGCCGGCCAGATGTTGAAACCGCCGCATCCCATCGCGCGCGCCGCATACGCGCTGGCTACGTGGATCAATCCGAATAATCACGCCCTCGACGGCGGACGCGCCAGTTCCGCCATGGAAAAAGAGGCGGTCGCGCAGATCGCTGCGATGTTCGGATGGACGGAATTTCTTGGCCATCTGTGCGGCGGCGGGACGATGGCCAATCTCGAAGCCCTTTGGGTGGCCGGGCAATTGCGGCCGGGCAGGAAGATCTTGGCGTCGGACCAGGCGCATTACACCCACCATCGCATTTCTTCTGTGCTGCAATTGCCGTTTGCCGAAGTGGCTTCCGACAACCGCGGCCGGATGGACGTGAAAGGGTTGGAAAAGATACTCGAAGCGGGCGACGTGGGTTGCGTCGTCGCGACCGTGGGAACCACCGGAACAGGTTCCGTGGATCCGCTGCCCGAAATCCTGAAGCTGCGCGACCGCTACGGGTTTCGCGTGCATGTGGATTCGGCGTACGGAGGATATTTCACGCTAGCCGCCAATCTCGACGCCGAAACTCGCGCCAGCTACGATCGGATCAGCCAAGCGGATTCCATTGTGATTGATCCGCACAAGCACGGCCTGCAGCCCTACGGTTGCGGCTGCGTGCTTTTCCGCGATCCCAGCGTCGGCGCGATCTACAAACACGAATCGCCTTATACGTATTTCACTTCGTCCGATCTCGATCTTGGCGAAATCAGCTTGGAATGTTCCCGTCCGGGCGCCTCGGCAGTGGCACTGTGGGCGACGCAACGTCTGCTGCCACTCGTTCGCGGCGGAGAATTCGCAAACATGCTCGAAGCCAGCCGAAGCGCCGCGGTGCGGTTCGCCCAGCGCCTCGCGGATGATGGACGTTGGCTCGTTCCGTTCGCGCCGGAACTCGATATCGTCGTTTGGGCCCCACGCGCCGCGTCGGCGAGCGAAAATTCTGAGCTATCGCAACGCGTCTTCGACACAACGGCGAAGCAAAATCTGCACCTAGCCCTGATTCGCTTGCCGGTGCGATTTTTCACCGCGCCCCCTAACGCATTCCAATCCGACCGCGAGACGGTCCTGTGCTTGCGCTCTGTGCTCATGAAGCCTGAACATCTTGATTGGCTCGACCGCATCTGGGAAATCCTGTCGCGCGCGGTGGACGAAGTCCTGGCGAGATGAGTCGCGCGGGTCGGGCGTTCCAGTCTGAAACTGAACCAGTACATTTTGCCTATTGGCTTCCACAACGCAGTTGTGGTAATTGTTACGATTATGTGAACGCTCGCAACAACCAGGAGGGAACGAATGCCGATTACGACGCACGATATCCGGCAGGCCCTGATGGAATCGAACCAGGAGTACCGCAAACTCTTCGAAGAACACTCCCGCTGTGAATCCCAGCTTCAGCAACTCGTCAAACAATCCTACTGGAACGTGGAAGACCTCGAGATGGAAGTATCGCTCAAGAAAATGAAGCTGCACTTGAAGGACATGATGGAACTGATTGTGGCCAGTTACCACAACCAGACCGTTCATCACTGACCCATCTCACCGTTAAGCCTCCAGCCGTCCGCAAACTTCTGTCGTACAATACCGGTGCACTTGCTTATCATCTGAGCCGCAATAATTTGCGCTGCAGAAGCTCGCGCGCTTCGGACGCTCTTGCGGAACCAAGGAACCCACTCGAATAATGATTAAGGACGCCTACCGCTTTGCACTGCCGCCGCTGATTGCGGGCGCGCTTTGTTTCATTCCCGGTTGGAAGTGGCTTGGCGGGATTCTAATTTTTCTCGGGGTTTTTGTTTTTTATTTTTTCCGTGATCCGCAGCGCAGCGTGCCGTCTGATCCTGGTCTGATCGTGTCTCCTGCCGACGGTCACGTGGTGGAAATCGTGGATGAGATGCTTGATTCCGTCGTCGGCCATCGCATCAGCATTTTTCTTTCGATCTGGGATGTGCACGTCCAGCGCGCGCCGGCGGCGGGACGCATCGCCGATGTGGTCTATCGCCCCGGTCGCTTCTACGCCGCGCTGCGCTCCGCGGCATCTCGCGAGAACGAACAGAATATTATTTACGTTCACACGCCGCACGGCCCGTTGGTCTTCAAACAAATCGCCGGAGCAATCGCGCGGCGCGTGATATGCTGGAAACGCGAAGGTGAGGAAGTGGCGCTGGGCGAACGCATCGGTCTGATTCGCTTCGGCTCGCGCGTGGACATCTGGCTGCCCCTCGACACACAAGTGGTCGTAAAGCTCAGGCAGAAAGTCAAAGGCGGCGAAAGCATACTGGCGAAATGGAATTTAACGGCATAGATCCCATCGGACCCGAAGAAAGCCCGCGCCGGCCTTTCCGCAATCATCGTCTCCGCCGCGGCGTTTATATCCTTCCCAGCGCGTTTACCGTCGCCAACATGCTTTGCGGGTACTACGCGATACTCGCGACCCTCGACGGAAAAATCACTGATTTCGATAACGCGGCAATGGCTATCGGCTTGGCCTGGCTCTTCGATTCGATGGATGGACGAATCGCGCGCTTGATGAAGACGGAAAGCGAATTTGGCAAGGAATTCGATTCGCTGGCGGATATCGTCAGCTTTGGGGTCGCGCCAGCATTTCTCGCGTACGCCTGGGGAATTCGGGCGGCGGCGGCGGCGAACGCGCCCGAAGCGCTGCACCTCACGCAACTCGGCTGGCTGATCGGATTTATCTTCGTCGCTTGCTGTGCGTGGCGGCTGGCCCGGTTCAATATTCAGGGCATGGCTCCGGGAGGCAATCGCTACTTCGCGGGAATGCCCACTCCCGCCGCCGCTGGAATGATTGCAGCTACGGTCCACTTTGCGCATGGACATCCTCTGGAAGACGTTCGCGTGTCGGTTCTGTGGCTGGCGCTGGTTGTCGTTCTCGGAGTGTTGATGTCCAGCACGATCCGCTACTTCAGTTTTAAAGATATTCCTTTCAGGCGCCGCCAGCCTTCACTCGCGGTGGTTTTAGTGGCGCTCTTGTTCGGCGCGGTGGTTTATTTCTCCCATCAAACACTGCTGCTGGTCACTGCCGGCTACACGATCCACGGGCCCGTCATGCAACTGGTGCGCACGGTGCGGCACCGGCTTGCTTCGCGGCCTGCCTAGACTATGCCCGCCGGGCACGAAGCAGCGAGTCGCGTCGCCATCGTAGGCGCTTCCTCCTTGCGCGGCAAAGAATTGAAGCTTGTTCTCGAAGAGCGCAATTTCCCTGCGGGCGATATTGTGTTGCTCGATGAGCCGGTGATGGCTGGTACGCTCACGGAGGTTGGCGGCGAGCCGGCTTTCATCCGTGCCTTGGACGAAGAAAGCTTCGAAGGCGCGCGCTTCGCGTTTTTCGCTGGCTCGCAGCAGGACGCTGACCAGAACTGGCAAGTCGCGAAACGTTCTGGGGCGACGGTGATTGATCTCACTGGTACGCTCGCGGCCAGCGGCCAGTCCACTTCATGGATCCCCGCGCTTTCGACGGTGCTGCTGCCGCGTCCCGGCGCTCACGCAGGTAAGCCAGAAACGGCGGGTTCGGCGCCGTCCGGCGGTGCGGCGCAGTCAATCGCATACTCATCGCCCGGATCCGGCGTAATCGTTGCCTGCACCATTGCAGCGGCGCTTTCGAAATTGTCGCCACTGCGAACGGTAGAGCTGTTGTTCCCTCCGGTCTCTGAGCGCGATCAGGCCGGCGTGGACGAACTCGAAAGCCAGACCGCCAATTTGCTCTCTTTTCGTCCGATAGCCCAATCCGTATTCGATGCGCAGGTCGCTTTCAATCTGCTCGCTGGGTACGGTGAAGAATGCAAGCCGACTCTTGCCGAACTGCGCGCCTCGATCGCGCGCGATACGTCCGAATATCTCGCGGGCCGGGTCGCCGTACCAGCCTTGCAATTGGTGCAAGCGCCGGTGTTTTATGGATATGCTGTCGCCGCTTACGCGGAATTTGCATCGCCTCCGCAGCGCGAGCAACTCGAAGCCGCTTTTGCGAGTCTAGGAGTGAAGGTTGGCGCGGCGGGAGATCCGGCGCCGAATAACGTGAGCGTAGCGGGCGAGAGCGAAATTCATATCGCGCGCATCGAACCGGATCCCAGCGTCGCCGGGGGCGTATGGATATGGGGCGTCGCTGATAATTTGCGTCTCGCGGCCGTGAACGCCGCGCGCATCGCGGAGGAATTGGTTGCGAAACCGCCTGTGCAGTAGGAGCTTGCTCGCACTCGTTGCGCTCGCCGCGGCATTGCTGCCGGTGAGCTGCGGTTATCACGTGGCGGGCCGGGGAAGCGCGCTGCCTTCGCAGTGGAAGACGATTGCCGTTCCCGCGTTCAAGAACGATACGACGCGCTATCGCATCGAACAGCGCTTTACGGCTGCCGTGATCCGGCAATTCCTGCAACGCACGAAATATCGCATCGTGCAGGACCCCGCGTCCGCCGATGCCGTCCTGCACGGGGAAGTGCTCTCGATCGAAACGAGTCCGGTTTTGTTCAACGCCACTACCGGGCAGGTGACCACGATGGTGGTGACTGTGCACACCAAGGTTGAACTCGTGGACAATCAATCCCATAAAACCGCCTACCAGAACAGCGACATGGTCTTCCGCGACGAATACCAGATTTCTTCCGACGTGCAGAGCTTTTTCGAGGAGCAGGATCCCGCTCTCGAGCGTATGTCCCGCGATTTCGCGGCGCAGCTGGTTTCAAATGTGACGGAGAATTTCTGATGCCCGAACTTTCGCCCGATAAATTGCTCGAGCGGCTGGCCAAGGGCAAGCCGGTCCCGGCGATTGTTCTGGAAGGGACCGATCCTTATTTGCGCGATATGTGCCGCAGCAAAATCATAGATTCCTACGTGCCGGAACCGATGCGCGATTGGGCGCTCGGCCGCGTTACGGTGCGCGGCGGCGATTGGAGCGAATTATTTCAGCGCGCGGAGACCATGCCGATGCTGGCGCCTTGCCAGGTGGTGCTCGTTGATGGCGCGGAATCCATTCAATCGCGCGCGAAAGATGGCGACGATAGCGATGGTGGAGACGACGGCGACGATCCGCGCAAAGATACCCTCAAGGCTCTCGCGGAATATCTCGCCAAGCCTGCGCCGTTCACGGTGATCGTATTTGAAGTGCCCAAGCTCGACCACCGTCAGCGTCTTTACAAAGTGCTCGCGGAAAATGCGGTGATTGTGGAACTCAGCCTCGGAAACGAGTCCGCCGCCGCTCTTGCCGAGCAGATGGCCAAGGAATTGGGCGCCGATATCGAACGCCCTGCCGCCAACCTGCTCGCGGAAATTGTGAATAGCGAGCCGGCGCGGATTCGCGTCGAAATGCAAAAGCTCACCGCCTATGTGCTGGGCCGCGGGCGCATCACTTCGGCGGACGTGGAAGAACTCGTGCCCAAGGCGCGCAAGAACACCGTCTGGCAGCTTGCGGATATGCTGGCGACTCGTCGCCGCGCCGATGCGTTTGCATTTCTGGAGAATTTATTGCGTGAAGGGGAAGAGCCAATTGGTCTGGTGGGCGTGCTGGCCTGGATGTACCGCAAACTAATTGAAGCGCGCGATCTGCCCGCAGGCATGAACGGTTTTCAGGCGGCTCGTCCGCTGCAGATGCGTCCAGAGGCTGCGGAAGCCGCTGTGCGCAACGCACATCGCATTCCGAAAAAGGATCTGCTCGCCGGCTTGCTCGCACTCGCCGAGGCCGATAGCCAGCTGAAATCCTCGAACCCCAACCCGCGCGCGCTGATGGAATTTCTGATCGCCCGCCTGACGTCCTCGGGGGCTACAGCGTCCTAACTAGGCTGAGGCCCCAGAAGCGCTCCGCGGCGGCTCAGTGCCTTCCTTCTCGTAGAGCGTGTAGAGCGCCTGGATGTATTCCGCTTCGATCCGGACTAGTTCCGCAAAAGTGCGCGCGGCGTCCCGGGTTCCGTTCTTATGCAGCGTGAACGCCTCGTGCCGCCGTTCTGTGAATCTGTCTTCCAGTATTTGCCAGGCTTCTTCGTTCATTCCATCACCCTCTCGAATGGATTACGTCCGGCGATTCTACACCAGCCGAGAGCGTCGTACCAAGATGAATCGCATTCACGATTATTTTTCGGTTCCGACGGAACCTAGTTTTTGGATCCTCAACCGGGCTTCACTTCAGGCACGGCTTCGCTGGGTTTGAACAGAGCTTTCGGCGGCGCGCCTGTCGCCCGCGCGGCCTCGGCCGCGATTTGCTCCAGAGTCCTTTTTTGACAAATCCCACCGAACTCACTTGGATTTTTCCGTTCGGTGCGATCAAAAAGATGGTTGGAACGTTGGTGATGCCGTACTGGTTGGAAATCGGGTAGCCTTCCGCGTCGATAAGGGAAGGGAACTCGACGTCAAACTCCTTGAAGAAATCCCGAGTATCGCGCGCATCGTCCTGCGAAATCCCAAAGAGCGTGAACTTTGGGCCGCTGTAGGTTTCATGCAGCCGCTCAAGGAACGGCGCCGCGAATTGGCACGTAGGGCAGGCCACTTTGAAAAATGCCGCGACCACTGGCCCTTTCTTCAGCGCATCCGCAAGCGTCACCGTTTACCGTTCATGTCTTGTAGCGAAATTGCCGGGGCTTTGGCACCTGCCGGTAGAGCAGCCATTTTCTTTCCTCCCAGAACTTCACGTAAGCGCCGTTTCATGCTCATCGGATCACTCTAATACACAAATATTGGATGACGTGCCAGGCAAACGGACGCAGCGACGAAACTACGCAACGCGGCGCAAAACGCAGGACTATCAATGGATGTTGCGGGTCTTTTTGCCGACGTAATCCATCAGCAGATACTGCCCCAGCGTGTAAGGAGTAGTGAAGTAGGCTTTGCCGCGGCAAAGTTCGGTGATTTTCTGTACGAAGTGCACGAGGCTGTAATCGCTGGAAAGCATGAAGGTATTGATCAAAATTCCCGCGCGCTTGCATTTCGCCACTTCTTCCATCGTCTGCGTCACGACCAGCGGGTCGAGACCAAACGCGTTCTTGTAGATGCGTCCATCTTCGAGCGTCAATGCCGAAGGTTTGCCGTCAGTGATCATGACGATCTGGCGCATATCTTTTTTCTGACGCGAGAGAATGCGCTGCGCGAGGCGTAATCCTTCACGAGTGTTCGTGTAATACGGACCGACCTGCACGCGTGCGAGTTTGCCTAGCGGAATTTCCTCGGCGCTATCGTGGAACAGCACGCAATGCAGCGAATCGCCGGGATATTGCGTGCGAATCAAGTGCGCCAGCGCCAGCGCCACGCGTTTCGCCGGAGTGAAGCGGTCCTCGCCGTAAAGAATCATGCTGTGGCTGCAATCCAGCATCAGCACCGTGGCGCACGAGCTTTGATACTCGCACTGATGCACCATCAAGTCGGGATAATCGAGTTCGATCGGAATCTGCGCGCCGTTGCGTTGCACGGCATTGAAAAGCGTTCCGCTGATATCCATGTTCAATGTGTCGCCGAATTCGTAAAGCTTCGAAGTGCCTCCAGATTCAACGCCGGTAGCGAGATCGCGCGTGTCATGCCGTCCGAAACTGCTCTTGCCGAGCGACGCGAGCAAATCCTTCAGCGTTTTGAATCCCAAAAAGTCGAGCGCCTTGTCCGTGATCTCAAAGCGCGCTTCCGTGTTCGGTTGCGCGTCGCCTATTTGTCCACCGGGAGTCTGCGATGGGGGCGGGGTCACCTGCGCCGGCTGGTCCGGACGCGAAATGAATCCCTCTTCTTCCATGCGCTGGATAATTTGATTTACGATGTCGCGCAATTCCCGGTTCTGCGCGAGATCTGGATTTTGGAGCATCTGTTCCATCAATTCCGGTGGGAGCAGATCGCCCTCTTGCAGCGCGCGCAGGATGGCTTCGCGCAGCTCTTCCATCATCTGTTCGCGGGAGCGCTCCGAATCCATTTCGTAGATTCCGAACTGCGATTCGAAGCCGCTTTGCAGCAGGAAATCCGAAAGCCTGCTCATCAATTCCTGCAGATCAATGTCATCCGCAGCGTTGGGAGCATATTTTGAATACTTTGTGTATTTCATAGGTCTCTACAGCCCTACAGAGAACTCTTTCTTTAGATTGCTTCAGTTGAACTGACGGCGCGGCACGCGGCCCGAAGGTTCGCGCGGATCGCGCGGCTCGGGAGTCTTGCGCGCATCGGCAAAATAACCGCGTTCCTCGCTGCGATTGATGCGCTTGTGCGCCCACAGGCCTTCGAGTATGAATTCCGCCGCGCTGGCTACGATTCCGGCGTCATCCTTCTGGCTGACCTCCAGTACGCTCAGATTATCGAAGAGTCCTTGGATTTTCTTCAGCTGCGCCATCACTTCGGAACTGGAGGCGTTCGCGGGTATCTTCAATTCGCCGCCTAGTTCGAACCATTGGATGACCGGTTGCATGTTCGCACCGGTGAAATACTGGGTGTAGGTTTTTCCGATGGCCGCGCGGATCAGTTCACGGGCGATGTTCTCGGCTCCGCGCAGCTCGCCTTCGTATTCCAGCTCGAACTTTCCAGTCATCGAAGGAATCGCGGCATAAATATCCGCGACGCGTGCCACCACGGCGGAATCGCGGCCGCGCACTGCGCGCTGCTCGGCGCTGCTCAGCACGTTTTCGAGCGCGCTAATCGGAAGCCTCTGGCTGACGCCGGAGCGCCGGTCCACGCGCTTATCTTCGCGCGCTTGAAATGCCACTTCTTCCACGATCTCGCGGATATACTGCGGCATTTCCACGCGCTTCTTGTTGTCGCGGTCGGTCCACGATTCCTGCGAGGTGATGGACATGCCTTCCGCGACGGTAGCCGGATAGTGCGTACGAATTTCCGAGCCGATGCGGTCTTTCAGCGGTGTAATAATCTTGCCTCGCGCGGTGTAATCTTCCGGGTTGGCGGTGAAGACGAGCAAGACGTCCAGCGCCAATCGCACCGGATAACCCTTAATCTGCACGTCGCCTTCCTGCATGATATTGAACAAGCCGACCTGAATTTTTCCGGCAAGATCCGGCAACTCGTTGATCGCGAAAATCGCGCGATTGGCGCGGGGCAGCAGGCCGTAGTGAATCGTCAACTCATCGGACAGATTTTTCCCGCTGCGCGCGGCCTTGATGGGGTCCACGTCTCCAATCATGTCCGCGATCGTCACGTCGGGAGTCGCAAGCTTTTCCACATAACGATGCTCTCGCGACAGCCACGCAATCGGCGTAGCGTCTCCTTCTGAAGTAATCCGCTCGCGGCACAGCCGGCAAAGCGGCGCGTAGGGATTGTCGTGAATCTCGCAACCTTCCACCACCGGGATTTGCTGGTCCATGAATCCCACGAGGCCACGCAAAATTCGCGACTTCGCCTGTCCGCGCAGCCCGAGCAGAATAAAATGGTGCCGCGAGAGAATCGCGTTGATGATCTGCGGCAGCACGGTATCGTTGTAGCCGTGCACGCCGGAAAAGAGCGCTTCGCCCTTCTCCATCTTACACATCAGATTTTCACGCAATTCCTGGCGGACCGTCCGGCGCGCGACTCGTTCTTCGGACCACTGACTGCGGCGAAGTTCACCCAGGCTTTTCGGCAGTGAAGTCATGAGGGCCTCAGTTTCACGGAAGAAGCAACGCTCGTTTCGAGCGTCTGCGCCCATTATAGAGGAAGGGAGGCTGCCGCGATACTTTCGTTTCGATGGCGTTTTGAATGGCTTGGATAGGCTAATTCAGGGTGTGGCCGTTGCCGGCGGCTTTTCTGCGTGTGCGCTGCTCCGGCGCAACGCGCGAGAGCAGGTCGTTCATCCACTGGATCAAGAAATCCTGGCGCTGCGACTCCGAGCGGATTTCCAGCAGCGACTGTTTTTCGTCGAGTTCGATTGGAAGGCGCGCCGCCAGTTGGTAGGATAGTGGCCACAGCGGCTGTTTTCCGGTGGTCACCCACATCTGGCCATGAATCAACGAGTGGCATTCCTGAAAAAGTGCCAGGAGCCCCGCCTCTGCGCAGTCGTCTATGGATTCATGCAACGGCGCCGCTGGATCCGCTGGATATTCAACGATCGCTTCGTGGAATTCCTTCTCCCGCAGCAATTGCAATGCGCGGAATACCGCGCGGCCCTGCGTGAGGATGTCCATCCGGCCATCGGGATAATCCTTGAGCTTTCGAGTGATCGCTGCGGTGCAGCCTAGGGCGGTGACCCCTCTCTCGCTGACCAGAATGATTCCGAACTCGCGATTTTCGCGCAGACAGTGCGCGATCATCACTTTGTAGCGTTGCTCGAAAATGTGCAGAGGGAGATTGGCACCGGGGAAGAGCACGACGTTCAGGGGGAAAAGCGGAATGCGGTTGGCTCTCATGACTTTCAGCTGCCACTCTTACGAATTATGCGAATCTAGCGGATTAACGCGAGCGCGGCTTGCATTTCGTCTCGCGCGTGCATGTCGCCCGCCTTCTGAGCGACCAGAATACCATCGGACAGGAGTTTGCGCGCCTGTTCCAGCTTTCCGATCCGTGATAGATGCTGTCCGAATTGAAAATAGCCGGCGACGTAACTCGGATTTGCATCCAGAAGCTTTTCGAAGTGATCTGTCGCGGCGTCGTTGTCGCCCACTTTCATGCATTCCAGTGCAAGGCCGTAACGAGCAAATGCGTCGGCTGGTTTTTCGGCTACAAATTGTTCCAGAACTTCGCGTCGTGACTTCTGCGTTTGGGTCATAGGCTTGAAACGCGTATTATAGCGGGCTTGAGACCGCGCGCCAAGCGCGCACGATTTGCATCTCATACAAGGAAAGATTCGAGAGGATGAAAAAGAAGACGAAAACGGGCGCGAAGGATTCAGCTGTATCCGCATCCGCAAGCGCTCTGCCGGGTAAGCCGGTGAAGGCGTCCACTTCCGAGATTGTTGAGATCGTGTTGCCGAACGACGCGAACTTGCTGGGCAACATGCTGGGCGGGCGCGTTATGCACTTGATTGACATCGCCGGCGCGCTGGCGGCCAACCGGCACTCCAACAGCCACGTGGTCACGGCATCGGTGGACTACCTCGATTTTCGCTTTCCCATTCGCGTGGGCGAGTGGATCGTGCTGAAGTCCAGCGTGAACCGCGTGTTCAACACTTCGATGGAAGTGGGCGTGAAGGTGTTCGCGGAGAATATTTTGACTGGTGAGCGGCGGCACACCAGCACGGCATACGTCACATTTGTGGCGCTGGACGCGAACCACCAGCCCCACGCGGTCCCGCCATTGATTTTGGAGACTGAAGATGAACGCCGGCGCTATCGCGAGGCAGGAGAACGCCGCCGCGTGCGCCTGCAAATGCGCCACAAGTTGCCGTTTTCGGACGCGTAGAAGCTGCGCCGTAAGCGGGCGCTGCCAACAGTGGGAAGTTCACCGCGATTGCAGATACTTCGTCACTGCTTCCGCCGCGTGAAACCCATTCTCGACGCACTTTCCAATCGCGGGTCCTTCCAGATAGTTACCGGCAAAAAATAATCCCGGCGTTTGACGTTCCAGGTCGCGAATGGCTTCGACGATGTGTCCGTGGCCCAGATTGTATTGCGGCAATGCTCGCGTATAGCCCCACACGGCCGTTTCAATCGGCGGCCCGGTGATTCCCAGAATATGTGCATTTTCATCCAGGACGATTCGCGCGATGTCTTCCTCCGAATGCTGCACGATCTCCACGTCGGTCGCGCCGCCGATAAAGCTCGTGATCGTGACGGTCCCTTCACGGGCGCGACCTGCGAATAGCGACGAATTCCACACCGTACCTAGCGTCCGGACTTTCTGGCCACGCGGCACCAAAAATCCGAAGCCTTCCAACGGATCGCCGACCTGTTGCCGATGGTAATTCGTTGCGACCACAGCTACAGGCGCGTACGGAATACCACACAGTACTTTCGCGATGTGGTCGGACACCGAAGCGAGCAGCGCTCCTGCTGCGTAAGCCGGCGTGGCGATCACCACGGCATCCACAACCGCGTGGCGCTCTTGGCCGCGCTGCTGCGCGCGAAGCCCGTACGAACCGCCGTCAGCGCCGGAACTACTGGCGCGCTGAATCTCGAGCACGGTCGTTCCAGTTTGCAGACGCTCGCCGAGCTTGCCGGCGATCGCTCCGGGAAGCGTTGCAACGCCGCGGCGGAACGAGCACAGCGACGGAGCCCGGCCGCCCTTGGCCTTCGCCGGACGCGACTTCATCGCGCCGCGCAGCACGCTGCCGTATTCGCGTTCCCATTCATCGAGCGAAGGGAACGCTGCCTTCAGGCTCAATTGTTCCGGGTCGCCCGCGTACACTCCAGAAACGAATGGCGTCACCAGGTATTCCAGGATTTCGTGGCCGAACTTGCGGCGGACGAAGCTCGCCACCGTTTCCTCTTCGCTCGGCGGTGTACTGCGTTTGAATGCTTCCGACGCGATTTTCCAACGCGATCCGGGCCCAAGCAGGGAAGAAGTCAGCAGCGCCTGTGGCGACATGGGAATTTTGCGGAGGTGGCCATGCAGATAAACGTAACGCGGTGCGCGCGGATCAGCCTTTTGCAGTTCGCCTTCGATGCCCAGCTCGCGAATCAGCTCGAGCAGGGTATCAGTGCCTTGAAAACTCTGCGGTCCCGTTTCAAAAAGGAGGCCATCTTTTTCAATGCTTCCCATCAGGCCGCCGGCATGGTCGGATTCTTCTAGCAGCGCAACGTCCACGCCCGATTGTTGCAGCCGGTACGCGCAGGCCAAGCCGGAAATTCCGGCGCCAATCACCGCTACTCGTATGGGATCGCTCATGCGCAGGGCTCGTCAGAGCGTCTTAGAGAAGAGCGGCCGCTTGTCCATTTGTTGTTCGTGGAGGTAACGATCGAAGGTCATGGCTACGTTGCGGATGAAGATGCGGCCTAGCGGAGTGACGCGGATTTCGCCGGAATCGAGCGCGACCAGTCCTTCATCGCGCGCTTCTTCCAGGCGCTGCAGCTCCGGCGCGAAATATTCATCGAACGATATTCCGAATTGCTGCTCCACTTCGTGTTTTGGAATCACAGTGTGGCACAACAGCCGGCCGATCACCGCTCGGCGCAGTACGTCATCCGGCGAAAGCCGGTAGCCGCGCATCGTGGCGATGCCCCGCGTTCCGACGGTTTCTTGGTACGCCGGAACTTCGCGCCGATTCTGCGCGTAGGCTTCGCCGATCGAGCTGATCGCGCTCACGCCCATGCCGTAGAGATCCGCGCCCGCCTTCGTTGTATAGCCCTGAAAGTTCCTGTGTAGCGTGCGGTTCTGCTGCGCCGTCGCCAGTTCGTCGCCGGGACGCGCAAAATGGTCCATACCGATGTAGAGGTATCCCGCATCGAGAAACCGTTCGAGTCCGGCGCGGAAAATGCGGAATTTTTCCATTCCTTCCGGCAGATACATTTGAAACGAACCTTGCTGCTTCTTCAGCCACGGCACATGCGCGTAGCTAAACATCGCGACGCGATCAGGCAGGAGCGTCAGAGTGCGGTCAATCGTGTCTTTAAAGCTGTCCGCCGTCTGATGGGGAAGCCCGTAGATCAGATCTACGTTGAGGCTCTCAAAACCCAACTCGCGCGCGACCACTATCAAATCGCGCGTCAGTTCGTAAGGCTGCACGCGATGAATCGTTTCCTGCACCTTTGGCTGGAAGTCCTGAATGCCCATGCTGAGGCGATTGAAGCCGAGCCGCCGTAGAGTTTCCAGGTGCTCGCGATTCGTCACGCGCGGGTCAATTTCAATTCCAATCTCGGCGTCGGGAGAAAACGAAAACCGTTCGCGCGTGTACCCGAAAAGGTCTTCCATCTGCGCAGGCGTCAAATACGTAGGCGTACCGCCGCCCCAATGAAATTGAATTACCGGGCGCTTTTTTGAAACGTGGTGGCCTACGTGGTCAATCTCGCGCTTCAGCGCGTCCAGGTAGGGGATTGCGACTTTCTTGTCTTTTTGAATCGAAACGGTGCACGCGCAAAACAGGCACAGGTTCTCGCAGAAGGGAATATGCATGTAGAGCGAAAGCGGCGTCGCGGCAGCCTCGGCGCGAGCGTAATGCGATTCCAGATCGTCGGGGCCGAAATCGTCCCTCCACACAGGCGCCGTAGGATAACTGGTGTATCGCGGCCCGGGACGGTTGTATTTCTCGAGGGTCGCGTCGGTCAGCTGCCCGATCTCGAATTTGTCCGCCGGTTTCATGGTTGCGTCTGCCATGCGTAGTTCGTCTAGCCGATCCCCGCTCGCGCCGGCACTCGCGCCGCTTTGCCAGCTTCCACAAATGCCTTCGCGTTCGCGACGGGAGTCGTCGGCAAGATTCCGTGCCCCAGATTTAATATGTGCCCAAGCCCGCCGGTTTTTTCCACGGCCGTTTGCGCTGCTTGACGCACGGCTGCTTCCGGACCAAGCAGGATCGCAGGGTCTACGTTTCCCTGCAGCGCTACCTTGCGGCCAAGCGTGCGGCGAGCCTCCGCTAGATCCGTGCGCCAGTCTACACTCAGCACATCCGCGCCCGCTTCCGCTAGGCTTTCCAGCAGATGCGCAGAGCCTTTCGCGTACAAAATCTTCGGCACGCTCGACTGTCCGAGCGATTCGTAGACCATTTTCGTCGCGGGCAGCTCGAACGCAGCATACTCCGCGCGAGTCAGTTCTCCTGCCCAGGTATCGAAGAGTTGAATCACGGCCGCGCCCGCCGCAATTTGCGATTTTAGATATTCCGCGGTAGCCCGCGCGATGCGCTCCATGAGATCCCGCACAATCGCTGGTTCCGACCGCAACATCTGCTTGGCGCGCGATATGTCTCCCCGCGTTTGCCCCTCGATCATGTAGCAAGCCAAAGTCCAGGGCGCTGCAGCGAAGCCGATCACGGGGACGTCCGGTCCAACCTCTTTGCAGATCGCGCGAATCGCGTCGCCCACAAATCTCGTATCGCGTGCAGGGTCAAAATCGCGCAACCGCCGCACCGCTGCCAAATCGCGAACCGGATTGGAAAGGATCGGGCCCGAATCCGGCACATCCAGCGGCAATCCCATCGCTTCCGCCACGATCAAAATATCGGAAAAGACGATAACGGCGTCCACGCCCAAAATCCGAAACGGCTGCAGCGAAACCTCGGCTGCCACTTCCGGCGTCTTGCATATCTCCAAAAACGAATAGTTCTTCCGCACCGCCTGATATTCTGGAAGATAGCGCCCCGCTTGACGCATGATCCACACCGGCACGCGCTCCACCGGCTCCGAACGGCAAGCGCGCAAAAACAAATCTTTGCGGTTTTCGGCGGGATTCATAGGTTCCACGTCATGATAGCAGAAGGGGTTTGCATGCGCATATCGCTCCAACCCCGCCAGCCGGGCACCCGATTTCGCAACGCCAGCGCGGTTTCCGCATCATAAGAGTTATAATCTTCGGGCATCCGGGGAGTTTTCGCTTTTCATGACACACCTCCTAGGCAACCTAAGCCTGGCACTCTATTTGGCGAGTTTTTTTTGCTACGCCCGAAATCTGTATGTACCCAATGTATGGGTCGGGCGCCTGGCCTCGTTCCTCCTTGCCGCGGGAATCGCCGCCCAATATTGGGAGCTCTACCAACGATCTCTCGCGCTTCACACGGTTCCTTACGACGATTTGTACGGCTCGATGTCGCTCTTTGCGTGGCTCCTCGGCATCACCTATTTGGGCCTGGAAGTTTTCCACCGCCAGCGCACCGTGGGACCATTTGTGACGCTGCTGCTGGTCTGCTGGATCGTTTTGCTCGATATTTTCACGCCGCACTCTCTGCCTGCTCCTTCCGTGCCTCGCGGCGCGATGTTTGCGTTTCACGTCACGCTCAACACGTGGGCCTATGCGGCCTTCGCGCTTTCTTTTGTGCTCAGCGTCATCTATTTGTTACAAGACTGGGTGTTGCGCTCGCGGCGCCTGGGCGCGCCGTTCTGGCGGTTTCCTGCTTTGGACGTGCTGGATCGCATGGCGCGCAGCAGCGTATATATTGGCCTGGTGGCGCTGGCGTTCGGCGTCGGCATGGGTCTCGCATGGGAACATCGCCTGACGGGCGGCTACAAGTTCGGCGATCCGAAAGTCATTATCACGTTGGCGATTGTGGGAGTCTACGTCGCTTACCTGCTGCTTTCGCGGAATGCCACCTGGCGCGGGGCGCGTGCGGCGCTGCTATGCTCGTTTAATTTTCTGATGGTTCTTTTCAGCTACACGTTCGTGAACTTGTATCTCACCAGGTTTCACCGGTTCCTTTGATGACGACGACCGCGACTGCCAATACGAATCGTGCCGGGACAGTTCGCATTCGTGTCGCGCTGATCGGCTGCAATCATCGCACCGCGCCGGTCGAGTTGCGCGAACGCATCGTGTTTTCCTCGCAGCAGGCGCTGCAAGCTGCCGACGAATTGCGCGATCGCGGCATTCTGGAAGAAGCCGTGGTCGTTTCCACCTGCAATCGCAGCGAACTCTACGGCGTCCCGGGCGATCTAGCGCCATCCGCTGCCGAGGCCATGGAAGAATACGTCGCGTCCTTCCATCACATCCCGCGCGGCGAACTCGCAGGTCGTTTCTACCGCTGGAACGGGCCGGACGCTGTCCGGCATCTCTTCCGCGTCGCAGCCAGCCTGGATTCTATGTTGTTAGGCGAAGCCGAGATCCTCGGCCAATTGCGCACCGCGTACAATCAGGCTCTCGATCACGGCGCCACGGGACCGGTGCTCAATCGCATGTTCCAGGCTGCACTCGAAGTCGGCAAGCGCGTGCGCAGTGAAACCGAAGTTGGCGCGCGGCCGATGTCTGTCGCGTTCGCCGGAGTAAAGCTCGCCGAGCGTGTTTTTGGCAACCTCAAAGGACATTCCGCGCTGATTCTGGGCGCAGGCGAGGTAGCCGAGCAAGTCGTCGAGCACATGCGCAACCGTGGCATCGGAAATCTGCGCGTGATTAACCGTTCATTCGATCGTGCGGCTGAACTTGCTCATCGCTTTGGCGGAGAAGCGGTGGCATGGGAATCGCTCGAATCCGTGCTTGGCGCGCCGGATATTCTGGTCACGTCTGTCGGCGCCACTGGTCCGGTGCTCAGTCGCGAAATGCTGGAACGCGCAATCGCCGCCCGTTCAGGACGTCCGGTTTTCGTCGTGGACCTTGGCGTTCCGCGCAACGTGGCTGACAACGCCTCGGGTCTTTACAACCTCTACCTCTATAACATTGACGACCTCGGAGAAATCGTCGAACAGAACAAAAAAGCCCGCGAATCCGAAATTCCGCGCGCCGAAGCCATCATCGCCGAGCACATAGACAAATTCGAGGCCTGGCGCGGCGCACTCGAAGCCGGCTCCATCGTCAACGATCTGCGCGACCAGTTCCACAAGCACCGCGAACTCATCATTCGGGAGAAGCTCAAAGATATGGAGGACGTTTCGCCGCAGGAACGCGAGCGGATCGCGCATATCACTGAAGAATTGATCGAGCGCCTGCTCGAAGAGCCGCAGGAAAAACTGAAACACGGCCGGGGAATGCGCGGCCGGCTCGCCGGTCTCGAAGCCATCCGCCACCTTTTCGGCCTGGACGAAGGCAAGAAGTGAAGCCGCTGCGAATCGGTACGCGCGGCAGCGCGCTCGCGCTTTGGCAAGCCAATCACTTCCGCGATACCTTGCAGAGTTCGTGCGGGCTGGCAGCTGAGATCGTCGTCATCAAAACTTCCGGCGACCAGTTTGCCAGTGCGCCGCCCGATCAGATCGGCGTGAAGGGAATTTTCACCAAAGAGCTCGAAGACGCGTTGCTCGACGGCCGCGCTGACCTCGCCGTTCACAGCATGAAGGACGTTCCGACCGAAATTTCCGACGTTTGCCGCGTCGCTGTCGTTTTTAAGCGTGAGGATCCGCGCGACGCGTTGGTTTCCCATCGCGGTGAGACTCTGGCGAAATTGCCGCGTGGGGCGCGCATCGGTACCAGCAGCCTGCGTCGGGCATCGCAGTTGCGTCTGTTCCGTCCAGATTTTCAAATCGCAGAATTGCGCGGCAACGTGGACACGCGCCTGCGCAAGCTCTCCTCGGGTGAATACGATGCCATCGTGCTAGCGAAAGCGGGTATCGACCGTCTAGGCTTGTCGTCGCACATCACAGAAGTAATTTCACCGGAGATCGTCGTTCCTGCGGTCGGCCAAGGCGCGCTAGGCGTCGAATTCTTCGCGCCGCGCGAGGATGAGTTCAGCTTTCTCGATAAGTTGGTGGACAAAGATACGATGCGGGCTGTAAAAGCCGAACGCGCGCTGCTTGCGGAACTTCAGGGAGGCTGCCGCTTACCGCTGGGCGCCTGGGCTCGATTCGACGAAGGCGGTACCATGATTCTCGATGCCTGTGTTCTTTCCTCTGACGGAACTGAATCGCTGCGCCGGCGCGGCGAAAAAAAATGCGCGTCCGCGTCGGAAGCAGGATCTTTGGGCCGATCCGTTGCGGAAGAACTCCTCGCGGCTGGAGCTGATCGCCTTCTTCGTCTGGCAGGAAGGTCCGTTGGGCAATCGCAATAAATCGGCGCGGTCCGGACCGCTCACCGGAAAGCGCATTGTCGTCACGCGTGCGCCGGAACAGGCGAGCGAGTTGATTCGTGCCCTCGAAGCGCTCGGCGCGGAGGTGCTCCTGTTTCCGACGGTCGGCTTCGCGCCGGCGGAAGACCCCGCTGAACTCGATGCCGCGTTTGCGCGCCTCGCCGATTTCGACTGGATTCTTTTCACCAGCCAGAATTCGGTACGATTCTTCTGCAGCCGCTGGATCGAATCCGGACACGAACGATCGGCGTTGGGCTCCATGCGCGCCAGGCTGGCGGCAGTCGGTTCTGCCACCGCACGCGCGTTAGAAACGGACGGGATGCGAGTGGATTACATGGCGCAAACTCAGACCGGCGAATCGCTCGCAACGGAGCTTCGCAATTCCATGGCAGGCAAGAAAGTTCTGCTGCCGCGGAGCGATCGCGTGGACGAACGCTTGCCGTCCTCACTACGCGAAGCAGGTGCCACCGTGTATGAGGTTACAGCGTACCGGACCCTACGGCCGGAGACGCTCGATCCTGAAATCCTGGTCCGCCTCCGGCGCGCGGAAATTGCGGCGATCGTCTTCGCCAGTCCGTCGGCGTTTCACAATTTGGCCGCGTTCGTCCCGCACGCGGAGCTGGCCGCGCTTTCAAACCAAGTTCAGTTTGCCGCGATTGGGTCCACCACCGCGCGCGCGTTGCGCGAAGCCGGCGCCCGCGTCGCGATCGAGTCGAATGATTCATCCTCGGCCGGCTTGGCGGACGCGATCGCCAAGTATTATCAGCGCCAGCCATCCACAGTGAGGCACGCATGACTTTCCCCATTCATCGGCCGCGGCGTTTGCGCCGCAACGAAGCCCTGCGCGGCCTGGTCCGCGAAACGCGGCTCACCACAAGCGGCATGGTGTATCCGATGTTCGCGTGCCCCGGCACAAACGTGCGCAAAGAAGTCAGCTCGATGCCAGGCATCTATCAGCAATCCGCGGATCAAATCGTGGAGGAGTGCCGCGAAGTCGCCGATCTCGGCATTCCCGGCGTGATTCTGTTCGGCCTGCCGGAACACAAAGACGAAGCTTGCCAGCGAATCGGCCTCGGCGCACGGCGCGGTGCAGCGCTCGATCGAAGCGATTCGCAAAGCGAAGCTCAATCTCCTGGTGATCACCGACGTCTGCCTTTGCGAATACACGAGCCACGGCCACTGCGGCGTGATCAAAGACGGCGAAGTGTTGAACGATCCCACGCTGGTGATGCTGGCCGATGCGGCGCTTTCGCACGCCCGCGCCGGCGCCGATATCGTCGCGCCGTCGGACATGATGGATGGCCGCGTCGCCGCGATCCGCCGCAAGCTCGATGAGAACGGCTTCGAGGATGTCGCCATACTTTCCTACGCCGCGAAATATTGCTCCGCGTTTTACGGCCCGTTCCGCGAAGCCGCGCAATCGGCGCCGCAATTCGGCGACCGCCGCAGCTATCAGATGGATCCGGCCAATGCGCGCGAAGCGCTGCGCGAAGTCGCGCTCGATATCGAAGAGGGCGCGGACATGATCATGGTGAAGCCCGCGATGCCGTACCTGGACGTGATTCAGCAGGTGCGCGAGCGATTCGATGTGCCGGTGGCGGCATACAACGTCAGCGGCGAATACTCGATGGTAAAAGCCGCCGCGCGCAACGGCTGGATCGACGAGAAGCGCGTGGTCCTCGAAATTCTGACGGGCATTCAGCGTGCCGGTGCGGACATGATATTGACCTATCACGCCAAGGATGTGGCGCGCTGGCTGAAAGCTTGCTGATAGCGCGCTTGGAACGCACGCGAGGACATCATGTCGAGCGAGACAGTGAAGAGCGCGAAAGAAAAACTCGAAGCAGGGTGCCGCGCGGAGCGCACAGCGCGTCCGCGGTCCGCGGAAATCTTCGAGCGCGGCAAGAAAACTCTGGTCGGCGGCGTGAACAGCCCCGTGCGCGCTTTTCGCGCCGTCGGCGGCACGCCGCTGGTCATCGATCACGCGCAGGGTTCGCGTCTTTACGACGTCGACGGCCGCGAATATCTCGACTACGTCTGCTCCTGGGGCGCGCTGATTCTGGGCCACGCGCATCCGGACGTGGTCGCGGCGGTTGCCGATCAGGCCGCGCGCGGCACGAGCTACGGCATGACCTCGCCGCTCGAAATCGAGCTGGGCGAGAAAATCGCCCGCGCGATTCCGTCCATCGAGATGGTCCGATTCGTCAGCTCCGGCACCGAAGCGACGATGTCTGCCGTTCGCCTGGCGCGGGGATTCACCGAACGCGACCTGATGCTGAAATTCGAGGGCGGCTATCACGGACACTCCGATAGATTTCTCTCCGAGGCAGGCTCCGGGCTCGCGACGCTCGGGATCTCGGCGTGCCCGGGCGTTCCGGACGCATTCGCGCGACTCACGCTGAACGCGCCGTACAACGATCTCGGCGGCGTCGAGAAGATCTTTTCGCGCAGCACCCGGGAAAATCGCCGCGGTCATTGTCGAACCAGTCGCCGCGAATATGGGAGTCGTCGCGCCGGCTGCCGGATTTCTCGAAGGCCTCCGCGAAATCACGCAGACGCGAAGGCGCGCTGCTGATTTTCGACGAAGTGATCACCGGCTTCCGCATGGCTTACGGCGGCGCGCAGAACGTCTACAAAATTCGATCCGGACCTCACCGCGCTTGGAAAAATCATCGGCGGCGGCTTGCCCGTCGCGGCTTACGGCGGCAAGCGCGCGAAATCATGGAAAGAGTTGCGCCGCTCGGCCCGGTCTATCAGGCGGGCACGCTTTCGGGCAATCCGCTCGCGATGCGCGCGGGCCTCGCGACCCTGCCGAAGCTCGAAGCCCCCGGCTTTTACGAAGCGGTGAACGCAGAACGCAGCGACTCGCTGAGGGTTTGCGCGCGGCGCTTCAAGAATCGGGCTGTCGAGGGCAGGTGAATGTCGCCGGTTCGCTGCTCACGCTGTTCTTTGCGCGAGGTCCCGTTCGCAACTACGCTGACGCAAAAAAATCGGATACCGCGCGATTCGCCGCGTTCTTCCAGGAAATGCTCGCGCGCGGAATTTTTCTGCCGCCTTCGCAATTCGAAGCACTGTTCGTTTCGGCCGCGCACACCGACGCCGAGATCGACCGCACGATCGAAGCCGCGAACGAAAGCCTCCGAGCTATCGAAGCGAGATAAGTGCCGCGTCCGCAAAACCGGATCGCAACGCGACTAAGCCCCGTGCGTCTTGGGCGTATCAATGGCTCCGAAATTCGAGCCCTAAGCGCAGCCAAGAAGCGAAACTCCCGCGAACTCGCGGCGCTAGCTTGTTCCAAATCAGGAACTTAGGAGTGGTAACCCTGGTACTAGTCGAAGGAAATGGTTTTCCTTTCGACGCCCTCGCGCAGCCGGTTAAAACAGCCCTTTCGACCGGCTTTCTCCGCTAAGTGGTGGGATTTCAGTGCTCGCGCCTATCGGCCTCGATGGTCCGGGCCGTGCTCTTTCTCCTGCGTTAGGCAAATACAGGAGACCCCTTCTCATGGTATTAGCCGTCGCAGCGCTGTTGCTTCAGTTCCACGCGTTCCAGCCAGTGGCTCCCACGACCAGCATGATTCCCGCGGATACCACCAACTCCGCTGCCGAAATTTCGCTGGCAACGAGCGCGTTACCCGCTGCGCCTGCCGCGATCGCCCCCGACTACGTCGCCTCTGCCGGTGAATCCTCCTCGGCTCGCATGAATTTGACTGCGGTGCATTTCGACAGCGCCGATTCAAAGACACATATTCCCGGCACTCTCACGCCGTATCGCTCGACACCACCCCGGATGCGCAATCGTTTTCCACCGTTCGCATTCCGACGCCGTCTTCCAAGCAATATGGAATCAAGGAAGCGATGACGATGCCGTCGCGCAGAGCGTGGCTCGCGCTTTCCATCGTGCAACACGGCGCGGCTGCCTTTGACGCTTATTCAACGCGCCAAGCTGTCGGCCATGGCGCGGTGGAAGACGATCCATTCATGCGCCCCTTCGCGAATTCGCCAGCGATCTACGTGGCGACGCAAGTCGGTCCAGTAATCTTCGATCTTCTTGCCCGGCACATGCAGCACAGTGAATATCCGATGGTGCGCCGCTTGTGGTGGATGCCGCAAGGGATGAGCGCGGGTCTCTCGATTTTCTCCGGCGTGCACAATTTGGGCGTGGCAGGCGGCCAAGCCCTAATCGAAATATTCGGAGTCGGGATCGAATTTACGGTCTTTCTCTGGCGGGGAAGACTTCAGTAAGGGCAGCGGGCCTCTCTCCCCCGCTGCCTTTTTTGTGTTCGTAGAGTGCCACGCAATGATCTGACGGCAGAGTGAGCTCAGCTACCGGCCGCGGATCGTGCGGCTGAAGCGGTACCGGCGGCCATTTTCTTCTCGACCCATTCCGCCGCATGATGCCCAGCTTCCACTGCGCCGCCCACATCCGACACGGGCCCCACCGAATCCGTGTTCGCAAAGACGATCCGCTCGAGCGGTTGATTCGCGGCGGGGATAACCTTGGTAAAGGTTCCTGGCGTCGGCAGGAACATCGGATGCCCCCGGCGGTACAAATGTATTTCCAGCGGTTGAGCGTTGCTGAATTCCGGCTGCAGTTTTTGAAAATCTCGGAGCACGCTCTCGGCGATTTTCTGGCAGCTTTCCACTTGCAGCAGCTCTCTGCGTTGCACTTCCGATAGCGGGGTGTAAAACGTAAGAATGTTGTTCTTCGGAACGTAACCCGGCTGCGCGTGCATCACCCAATCCGCCACAATAAAATCCGTAAACGTATTTCCCGGGCACCACGTGTCGTACGCGCGATTGTATACAGGCTTATCGAAAATCATGTTGATGACTGGATACGGACAATAGCGGAACGACAGCATCGCCTCGCGCTGCGCGTCCGGAATCGCCGGTATGAGCCGCGAGGTAATAAACTTCGGCGTCGCCATCACCACGTATTTCGCCGCGACGGTGCGCAGCTCGCCTTCGTGCACGTACGTGACCCGCACCTCAGTGCGCTGCTGGTCCACGGCGACGATCGTCGCGTCGCCAATCATTCGGTCGCCATACTTCGGCTGGAGCGTGCTGGCCAGTTGCCGCGAGAGCGCGCCGTTGCCTCCCGGCCGCGTCACGCGCGTGTCCTCAGCACCGGTCATGTATTGCAAATCGCCAGCGGCGACGAGTGCCGACGTATCGTCCGAATTCGCGCCCCAATTGGATGGGCCGTATGCGTCCCACCACTGCTTAATCTCCGGCGCGTAGCCCTTCAAATATTTGGTAAGCGGCTCGTTGTCCAATTGCTCGGCATTTTTTTCGGGATCAAGCGCTAGCATTTCCGCGCGAAATTTCTTGAAGCTCTCGCGCACGGAAGCAGGGTAGGGAAGTTCGTCCAATCCGCTGCGCCAGGTGTCCGGCACCCATTTCCCGGCAACGATGGAGGGATCCTTCGAATTGATCGGCAGCAGCGTCAGCCCGATTTCCCGGGCGAGTTGTTCGCTGGCCGTGCCCTTCTCATCGAACGCGGAGCCGGTAGCGAACGCCTGTCCTTCGTACTCTTCAAGGTAAGCGTTCCCGCCCCAGTGCGGCTCTTTTTCCAGGAGCAGGAAATCGTGGCCGCGCAGGAAGTAAGCTGCGCTTAGCCCGCTCACACCGCCGCCCACGATCACCACGTCGTAGCGTTTCGATACCGGTGGCTTTGCGAAGGTCTTGTTGTTGCGTACCTGGTGGCAAATTTCAAAATGCTCGCCGTCCACTTGAGGCTGCGAACCGGACTCTGCGCCCAGCAACGAAAGGTTGATCGGGCATCCGGCCGCCACCGAACCGGCCACAACGAATTTCAGAAAATCTCTGCGGGATTCGGTCACAGAGGTCTCTCCTTCGAGTGGAGCGGCTACCAGCGGCGCCGCGGATTCATCGCTGCGCTGCGCCCGGGTCCGTAAGCGGTACCAGATCAGAATCGTGCCGATGGAAAAAAGTAAAATCAGCGTCGAGATTGCATTGATCTCCGGAGTGATTCCGCGGCGCAAGCGCGACCAGATCTCCAGGGGTAAGGTGTTGTCGCGCCCGATCAGAAAAAAGCTGACGGCAATTTCGTCCAGCGACAAAGTGAAAATCAGCAATCCGGCCGCGATCAGCGAGACGCGCAGATTCGGCAGCGTGATCCGCCAGAATGTCTTCCAGTGACTCGCGCCCAGGTCCAGCGACGCTTCTTCCTGCGAGCGCTCCAGTTTTTGCAGGCCTGCGAAAATTTCGGTTGTCGCCACGGAAATCAGCGCGGTCCCGTGACCGAGAGTGATTGTCACAAGGCTTAGCTTCATTCCTACCGCCACAAACAGCATCAACAACGAAAGCCCGGTGATGATTCCTGGCAGAATCAGCGGCAGGAGAACGAGCCGCCGGAAGAGCGCTTTCCCGGGAAAATTCGTGCGGTCGAGCGCCAGCGCGGCCGGCAAGCCCAAGCCCAGCGAGATGGCGACGGCTATTGCCGCGACGATCATGCTGTTCAGTACCGCGTCCCACAGCGCCGCATCGGCGAAAAGCTGGCGGTACCAATCGAGCGTCCAGCCGGCCGGTGGAAATCCTCCGACGCCCGAGCCGTTGAAGGAATAAACCACCAGGACGATGATCGGAAAATAGAGAAACGCGTACACCAGGAAGGCGTACGCGCTTAACAGCGGAACACGCCGCGACTGGAGTCCGCCGCTCATGAAATCGTCAGCCTCTTTTCCAATCGTTCCGTAGCAAAAAGCAACGAAACGACCAGCAGCATCATGCAGAACGAAATGGCCGCGCCCAGCGGCCAGTTGTAGGCAGCGCCAAAGAGGCTGACGACAATATTCGAAATCATGATTCCGCTCGGCCCGCCCACCAGCAGCGGCGCGAGAAAATCACCCAGCGTCAAGACGAATGCAAATGTCGCACCCGCCAGAAGTCCCGGCAAAGACAGCGGCAAAATGACGCGCCGGAACGTGGACCACGGCGAAGCGCCGAGATCGTGCGATGCCTCCACAAGATTGCGCGGGATGTGTTCGAGCGACGCGTAAATCGGCAGCAACGTAAATGGCGTGTAGATATGCGTCAAAGTGATGATCACCGCGAACGGGCTGTAGAGCAGGAATTCCACCGGCCGGTGAGTGATGTGCAGATATTGCAGCAACCCGTTCAGCACGCCATCGCTGCCTAAAATGGTCTTCCACGCGTAGCCGCGTACGAGGTAACTCGCCCACAGTGGGATGATCACCAGTTGGTAGAGCAAATCTTTGCGCTTCGCCGCGTGAAACGACAAATAGTAAGCCAGCGGATACCCCAATAGGAGCGCGCACAGCGTCACCGCGCCGGCGATACGCATCGAACGGAAAAGGACCTCGAGGTAAATGGGATTGCGCGCCAGTTGCACGTAATTCTGAAATGTCCAGGCGTGCACGATCACTTGCAGTGAGGAAACCGACCAGAAGCTGTAACAAAAGAGAATCGCGTACGGGATCAAGAGAAAAACAGTAACCCACAGTAGCGGAGGAATCGTGATGGTGGCTTTGTAAGCACGCGAGTACATGACTAGCCGCCATCCCCCGCGCGCACCGGCGTCGCATCATCGGCATTGAATTCGAAGTCGTACTCTCCCGAGAGAACTCCAGGGTTTGCCAGCCGCACGCGGATCAGGTTCGACGGGCCGCAATCAATTTCGACCATGTCCATCGCGCCGCCGAACGATTGGTTGCAAACGCGCCCGCGAAACCTTGCAATGCGCCTATCCGGTGCCACTGTTGCCGTGCCGCCGCTCTGAGCGAGTCGAATGCACTCAGGACGCAGCGAATAAGTCGCCTTGCCTGAGCCGTCGGCGGTTTGCCATGTGATCGAGCCTGCGCGAGCGACCCCGTCGCGCACTTCGGCGCGCAGCAAATTCGCCTGTCCGATGAATTGAGCTGCATATGCCGTGGCTGGCTCGCCGTAAATCGCGCGCGGCGGTGCAACCTGCTCGAGCAGCCCCGCGCGCAGAAGGGCCACGCGGTCGGAAAGCGCCATCGCTTCTTCCTGATCGTGCGTAACGAAAATAAAAGTGATTCCCACCTCGCGCTGCAGCGATTTCAATTCCACCTGCATTTGCCGTCGCAGATTCGCGTCGAGCGCTGAAAGCGGTTCATCGAGAAGCAGCACGCGAGGACGATTCACCAAAGCGCGAGCCAGTGCCACGCGCTGTTGCTGTCCGCCGCTCAGCCGCGAGGGCGCAGCCTGCGCGAATTCGCCCATTTTCACCATCGTCAGAGCTTGTGTGACGCGCTCAGGAATCTCGCTCCTCGTCACATTTTTCGCGCGAAGACCGTACGCCACGTTTTCAAACACCGAGAGGTGCGGAAAAATCGCGTAACTCTGGAAGACGGTATTCACCTGCCGGCGATGTGCAGGAATCCGGTCGAGCCGTTCGCCGCCCATCCAGATTTCGCCGCTGTCCAACTCTTCAAATCCCGCAATGAGCCGAAGCAGCGTCGTTTTTCCCGAGCCGCTCTCGCCCAAAATGGTCAGAAATTCACCGGACGCGACTTCCAGGCTGATTCCACGCAGCACGGGACGCTTTCCATATCGCTTGATCGCTTGCCGAATAGACAGGAGGGATTCGTTGGCAGTGGAAGATGCCGCGGCGGCAGCGGTGGCATCGGGCGGAGGGATCACTGCGCGGCCTTCACTTCATTCCATATCTCGTTGTACTTTTCGCGGCGCGGCACTTGTTGCCAGAAATAAATACGCTTCATGTAGTCGTCCACGTCGTCCAGATGCAGCGATTTCTTCTGTTCGTCGGTCATTGACTCGGCCGCGCGCGGATTCGCCGGGTCGTAACCGGTCACGTCTGTCACCGTCTTCTGCGTTTTCGGCTCGATCATGTATTCCAGAAATTCTGTCGCGAGTTCCTTGTGTTCGCTCGCCGAGGTGATCATCAAATGATCGATCCATCCGGTCGTGTTTTCCTTCGGAATCGTTTCCGCGATCGGAAATCCCGCCTTGCGAAGCTGGTTGGTCATCAACGGCCAGCCCATCGCCGCCACAATCTCGTGATTCTCGAAAAGATTCGTCAACTCGCCGCCCGTGGACCAGAACTTCCGGATATTCGGTTTCAGCTCCAGCAATTTCTTACGCACGTTTTCAAGTTCCTCGTCGCTGAGGTTGTATATATGGTCGGGATCGGGCTTGTCGTACCCGAGCACCTGCGCAGCCATGTAAATCGTCGAAAGCTCGTCCCACGCGGAAATTTTGCCCTTCAACTTGGGATCCCACAGCGCCGACCAACTATCCGGCGCTTTCGGAAAATAAGTCGTGTCGTAGAGCAGAGGATTCGGCCCCCACGTAAACGGCACGCCGTAGACATTTCCGTTCACGCGCACCAAGGGCATCGAACGTAGCCGCTCCGAAAGCTGTGGATAAGAAGGCAGCTTGGAAAGATCAAGAGGCGCGGCGAGGCCCGAAGCGGCGATCATCGTGGCTACATCGCTCGAAGGAGAAATCACATCGTAATTGCTTGCGCTTCCTCCGCGCAGCTTCGCCACCAGTTCGTCGCTCGAGCCCATGTAAGACGCGCTGATCTTGCAGTGGTGTGATTCTTCGAAGGCTTGCACGTAAGAAGGATCAGCGTATCCTTCCCACACCAGCAGGCTCAGTGTGGGAGTCTTCTTAGCGCACCCAAACGTGCCAAGCGCCAGCGCGACCGCAACCGCAACTCCGGCCAGCAGTGATCGCCAACTCGCGCGTGTTCTTTCCGTCATCGTGTGACTCCAGAATCGCCGACAATCACGCCCATCCGCAAACGTGCGCATCGTACGTCGTGCATCCTGCCATCAGCCGCAATCTTGAACGCACCTCAAAAAGTCGGAGGCGTATTGATCCACAGCACCAATGTTTCCGTTTTCCCTGGATTCTTCCAATGATGCTCGTTGGTGCTCTCAAAATAAAAGCTGTCGCCCTCTTCCAGCTGTTGTATCTCACCGTTCGGCAGGGAAATCTCCAACTTGCCTTTCAAAATGTAAAGAAACTCCTCGCCGTCGTGCGCATAAGACTCTCCGCTCCCGGCCGAGGGCGCGATCCGAAACAAATGCGGTTCCATCAGCGTGTTTCCCCACGCGAGCAATTCCATGCGCACGCCGGGACCAGCATCCAGCACCTTGCGATCCGCGGGCTTGACGCGGCCTGGATTCGCGTCTGAAGGATTGAAGAGCGCCAGAATATTGATCCGGTAAAATCGCGCCAATCTCCGCAGCGTTGCGACTGACGCCGTCATCTGTTCGCGTTCGAGCGCGCTGAGAAACCCCACGGAAACTCCCGCGGCGCGCGCCACCTGCGAAAGCGAAAATCCTTTGCGCAAACGCATACGCCGCAAACGCGCTCCCACCGGGCTGGCCTTGGGCCGCTGGTTCCCGGAACTAAGCACGCCCTCCTTTCGCAGCAAGTGCACAATTGCCGGAGCGTTCAATCCGCGCACACGCCGCAGAAATTGCGCGCGCTTCAGGATGCGCACGTCGCCGTGCGTGTAAAGCCGGTACTTGCTGCGCGTGCGTTGCGGCGAAACCAGTCCCAAAGTCTCCCACGTCCGCAGAATGGAAGCCGACACGCCCACCATTTGCGCCACGTCGCTGATGCGCAAGTATCCGTGAGACGGCTCGCTCTTCGTGGAGCGCTTCCGCGTGTTCCCCAATTCAGTTTCCCCTTGACAACCTTCGGGCCTTCTTCTAACGTTCGCGGATTATAGTAAGGTTTTTTCGCGGGCTGCAACCGAAAAACTTAAGCTGCGCGTGGGGGATTGGGGGCGGCAGCTTTTCCCAAAGGAGCGGCTATGAGGGCGATGGGACGGTTAGGGGTGTACCTATTGGTGTTTGTGGGCCTGCTTGGATGCGCTTCCGCCTGGGGACAAACTACCGGCGAAATTCGCGGCATCGTGAACGATCCCTCGGGCGCCGTAGTGCCCGGCGCCACCGTCACGGCCACGCTCACCGGCACGGACACCACACGCACCGTAACGTCTGACAAAGACGGCGCCTTCGAGATTCCCGAACTCGCCATAGGCAGCTACGACGTCAACACCGACGCCCCGGGCTTCAAGAAATTCGTCGCCAAGAACGTCATCGTTTCCATTGGCCACGTCAACTTCATCACCGTCACCTTGCAGCTCGGCGCTGGAAATCAAACCGTCACCGTCGAAGCCAACGCGGTCCAGGTCGAAACCACCAGCACGCAGCTCGGCGGGGTTTTGACCGATCAATCCATCCGCGAGCTTCCGCTCAGCACGCGTAATGCGTTCCAGCTCCTGCAGCTTCAGCCCGGCGTTCAATCGCAATTGGGCGCGGACCTCTTTTACGGCAGCGATAATCCCGGAGTCGTGTCGGTCAACGGCGGCCGCGGGCGCTCCAACAACTATATGGTCAACGGCGGCGACTCCAACGATATCTTCGTGAATTCGCCCGGCGTCCAACCTTCTCCTGATGCCATCGAGGAATTTCGCGTCATCACGAATACCTTTGACGCCGAGTATGGCCGAAACTCCGGCTCGGTGGTCAACGTGGTCACTAAGTCGGGCACCAACCAAATTCACGGCGATTTCTACGAATTCATCCGCAACAACGTTCTCAACACGGCGCAGCCAAATCCGACGGGTTCGTTGCCTCCGATCAATCCTGACTATAAACAAAATCAGTTCGGTGCCACCATCGGAGGGCCGATCAAGAAAGACAAGACGTTCATTTTCGGTTCCTATGAAGGCTTGCGCAACGTGCAAGGGGTCACGTCGAGTTCCGGGACGGTATTCTTGCCGACCGCGAACGAGACTGGTGGCGCATTCAATGAATGCGTAGACGGTTCAACCAGCTGCACGCCGTGCCCTCCCCCGCCCCCAAATGTTGTAAACCCACCTCCTTGCCCGACCGGAGCCTATCAATTCCAAGGCGCGTTAACGGACCAAAACTTTGCAAACGTGCTCCAGTCCAGAAACGGATGCACGGCGGCCATCGCCGCTAACGGCGGCGCGGCTCCGGTTCCGGGAACGTCGTGGGGCGCGATCTTTCCGAAGAACATCGTCCCCACGCAGTGCTTCGACCCAACTGCCGTCGCTCTATACAACAACTACGTGGCTCCTTACGGAACAGGGACGATTTTCCCCATTTCAAATAACCACGAGCGCTCGGATCAATTCACGATTCGGCTGGACCATAAGATCACAAACACCCAGCAATTCTCGGCGTACTACTATTTCAATGATGATGGTCTGACGAACGCCTACTCGAACTTCCAGGCCGCCGGCTCCACTGTTCCTGGTTTCGGGGCTCTCACCGCTACGCGCAATCAGCAAATCAATCTCTCCCATACCTGGACCTTGGGTTCGACCGCCGTCAACGAGTTCCGGTTCAACTACTACAGAGAAGGCCAGGAGAAGCTGAATCATCCTGTGAACATCTTGGCGAGCGTTCACGACGCCTGCGGATCGGCGGTTCCTGCTTCGAATTGCTTCGCTGACCCGGCCAACCCTTCCGGTGGAATCACGACCGATCTGCCCGGCCACGAAGGCGTTCCATTTATCGGAGTCAGCGGCGGATTTGCCATTGGCAACAACTCCGAAGGGGAGCTTCCACAGGCCGGCAACACGTTCCAGTGGACGGACAATTACACGAAAACGACTGGACGACACACTTTCAAGTTCGGCGGCGAGATCAGACGCTCTCAATTTAACCAGTTCCTGTACTACAACATCAACGGCTTGTACAGTTTCGCTAACAGCGGCCCCGAAAACGAAGTTGCGTCAGACCCCGCCTACGCGGCGTATCCGAACTATTTCCTGGGCATCCCCACCACCTATTCGCAGGGCGCCGCGCAGGGCGAAAACGATCGTAATACTTCGGTCGCGCTCTTCGCGCAGGACAGTTTCAAGCTGAAGCCCAACCTGACGCTGAATTACGGCCTGCGTTGGGAGCTCAACACGCCGTTTTACGACAAGGGTAACCGTCTGCAAACCTTCCGGCCCGGACAGGACACCACTCAGTACCCGTGCGACCTCAATCCGAACAACATCTCCAGCCAGGCTTTGATTGCCGCTTATGGCAGTACGGATTGCAGCCCCACGGGCCCGGCCAACGCTGTTTTTCCCACAGGCTTGGTATTTCCTGGTGACAAGGGAGTCCCACGTGGCTTGACCTCGACCTACTACAAAGCCTTCGCGCCGCGCATCGGCATCGCTTGGGCGCCTTCTTGGACCGAAGGCATCCTGGGCAAGATCGCCGGAGGCCCTGGAAAGCTGAGTATCCGCGCGGGCTTCGGGATCTTTTACAATCCGATCGAGCAACTGGTCCTCGAACAGTTCAGTGCGGAACCGCCTTTTGGCGGCAGTGCCGCTCTTTCGGACACGTTGTTCAACCTGCCCTTCGAGTATCAATCCGGCGGAAACGCGCCGAATCCCTTTCAGGGCGTCATCAATCAGACGCCGACCACTCCGTGCGCCTACGACCCCTCCGGGCCGCCGGGATGCGTCGACTGGTCGTCGTTTCGTCCTGCATTGCTCTTCGGCGAATTTCAGCCGCATTTGAAATCGCAGTATTCCGAACAATACAACCTAACGATCGAGCGGCAGATCACGAAGGACATTCTGTTCCGGATCGGCTACGTGGGAACCCAGTCTCACCATCTCCTAGCCTCGCACGACCTGGATTTCGGAAACGCAGACTCCTGCTTGGAAATCGCTGCGATCGCGAACGCAAATCCCAACAACGTCCTTTCTGCCAATGGTGGTTCGCCGACGACGTGCAGTACGTTCAGTTCCGACTCGAGTTACTACATCACGCCCGGGACGGTGATTCCGGCATACACGCCTCAAACGCAGCCCTTCCCGACGAAATTAACCTCCTGCACGGGCTTGGTTCTCCCCTACAACGCCGGGAGTGGCGGAAATTGCCTTGCCGCGAATTCGGTGGTGGGAGCGAACGGCGTGACCCTCGTCGGACTTCGGCCATATTCCTCGCCGCAATGCCAGCCTTTGAGCGCGAATGGCATGGGGTGTCCGGCTGATGGGGTTCCGGTGTTCAGCAACATTTTCGCGGAAGACACCATCGCGAATTCCAACTACAACGCCCTGCAGGTCTCTGTGGAAAAAAGCTATTCGCACGGCCTGCTTTTCCAGTTCTCGTACACGTTCAGCAAAGCGATTGATCAGGGCGCTTCGTTCGAAAACGAGCTTAATCCGCTCAATTACAATGCCACCCGCGGTGTATCTCTACTGGATGCCAAGCACCGCTTCGTGTTTAGCCCGGTCTGGGATATTCCCGTGCCGAAGTTCGAGGGCTTCAAAGGAAAGGCACTGGACGGCTGGGGAGCCTCCGCGATCATTGCGTGGCAAAGCGGATTCCCGATCCGCGTGTTCGATCCCTACGACGACGAACTGCAAAGCAGTTATTTCTTTGAGGACGCTAACACGCCGAACATCTCGGGCAAGCCCGAGTTCGTGAATCCGAAACAGAACGGCGGCTTCTACCTGCTCTCGAATAACATCTCCGAGCCGAATCCCGGCACGTTTGGAAACATGCCGCACTCCCTGTGCTGCGGGCCGCCGCTCAGCAACACGGACATGGTGATTTCGAAAAAGACGCCCATAAACGAGCGGTTCAACACGGAATTTCGCGCCGAGTTCTACAATGCGTGGAATCATACTCAGTACGCCAATCCCGACGGCAACTATGGCGATTCCACGTTTGGCCAAATTTTGAACACCCGCGAAGGGCCGCGTGTCATGCAGTTCGCTCTGAAAGTATTGTTCTAGACGTTGTATTAAGGCAGCGAGCGAGGGCGTCCGGCCGGCGGACCCCTCGCTTTGTTGCGTAGAAGCAAATCGCAGCGCGTATTCGCGGCCAATGTGCACACGTACCGCATGAAATGCCATCGCGAATCGTCATCTAACTAGCTTGATATTCTCTCGAATCGTTCGGCTGGGAGTTCAATGAAAATCGTGGTGCTAGGTGCGGGATTGATGGGCCGCGCGGTCGTTTACGATCTGGGCGTCGCGCGCGAAGTGAAGTCCATCGTCGTCGCTGATTTCGACCGCGGCTCGCGCTCATGAAGTCGCTGATAAATTCGGCCACGGCATCACCCGCGCCGCGTTTGCAGACGTCCGCGACACCAAGCATCTTGCGAAACTGCTGCACGGCTGCCACGCGGTCGTCAATTGCACGCAATACAATTGGAATCTGGACGTGATGCGTGCCGCGCTCGCCGCTCGCGTCCATTATCTCGATCTCGGCGGCCTCTATCACATGACGCGCAAGCAGTTCGCGCTCGACCGCGATTTCCGACGCATCGGCAAACTGGCGATCCCCGGGATGGGCGGAGCGCCGGGCATCACCAACGTGATGGCTCGCGATCTGGCCGATTCGTTCGATCGCGTGGATTCGATCAAAGTATTCAACGCGGGCGCCGACGAGCAGCGCTACGACAGTCCCATCGCGTACTCGTTTTCGATCGCCACGATTCTCGACGAGCTCACCATGCCGCCGATTCACTTCGTAAACGGCCGCTACGTGAAAAAGGAAATGCTCAGCGAGCCGGAACCCGGAACATTCCCCGCGCCCATCGGTAAAATCGTCCTGCGCCATTCGATTCATTCCGAACTCGGCACGCTCGCCGAAAGCTTCCGCAAGAAGGGCGTGCGCGAGGTATTCTTTAAGATCAATTACGATCCCGAAGCTGGTGAACTTGGTCAGAACGCTCGTTGACGCCGGATTCACGCAGCGCGACCCGATTCCGGTGAATGGCTCGGAAGTGGCTCCGCGCGCCATGCTGTTGGCTTTGATGCAGCAGAAAGCTCCCAGCAAGCCGCCGCTCGATGTGGAGGCGTTGCGCGTGGTGGTCACCGGCCGCGTACGGGAAGAAGCCCGTCGCGTCCGCCATCGAAATGTGGGCGGACCACACCACGCGGCCGCAGCTTTCCGCCGTCGCGCGCGATACCGGTTTTCCCGCGGCGATCGCCGCGGTAATGCACGGCCGAGGAGAAATTCCGGGCGTCGGCGTGCAAGCGCCGGAAAACGTGGTGCCACCTCGGCCATTTTTCACGGAGCTTGAAAAAACGCGGCATTCACATTCCGCCGCTGGAATTTGCAGCCGTAAGTTTCGTAGCATTAAATCTCAGGGCCGTGCGTCGGCCACAGTACCAGCATTTGGAGGATGTTATGCACGAAGGACTGGAACAGGAACTCAAAACCTACGAAAAGCGCACTCCGCGCTCCAAGGACGCTCACAAACGCGCCGAAGGTCGCTTGCCCCTCGGCGTCGCCAGCAATTATCGTGCCTACGATCCCTATCCACTTTTCGTTCGCGATGGCAAAGGCGGACACATCCACGATATCGACGGCAACGAGTACCTCGATTTCAATTTGTGCTTCGGCGCATTAATGGCGGGGCACTGCCATCCCGCGGTGATCAAAGCCGTGCAGGGCAAACTCGCTACCGGCACGATGTTCGGCATGCCGCACGATCTTGAATGGGAACTGGCCGAAGAAATCTGCAAACGCTTCCCGGTGGAGATGGTCCGCTTCAGCAACAGCGGCACCGAATGCACCATGCATGCCGTGCGCCTCGCTCGCGCCGCCACCGGCCGCGACCGCATCATCAAAATGGAAGGCGGCTATCACGGCCTGCACGATTCAGTGCTCGTATCGCTGAAACCCAAAGCCAGCGAAATCGGCGATCCCAGCATGCCCACTCCCGTTCCGGGCGGCGCCGGCATTCCCAAAGGCACGCTGCAAAACACTCTGATCGCGCAATTCAACGATATTTCCGGCGTCGAACGCTTGTTCGCGAAATATCCCGGCGAGATTGCCGCGGTCATCGTCGAGCCGATCATGATGAACGTAGGAATCCTGATGCCCGACGAGGGCTATCACCAGGCGCTTCGCGAAATCACCAAGAAAAATGGCGCGCTCCTGATTTTCGACGAAGTGAAAACCGGCGCGAAACTGGCTTACGGCGGCGCCTGCGAATATTTCGCGATCAAGCCGGACATCGTCTGCTTGGCGAAATCCATCGGCGGCGGGTTTTCGCTCGCGGCGTTTGCATCGAGCCGCGAAGTGATGGGCCAGATCTCCGACCACAAAGTTTTCCACGGTGGCACCTACAATACCAATCCCGTCGCGATGGCTGCCGGCATCGCCACGTTCCGCGAAGTGCTGACCAAGGACGCGTACCAGCACGTCACGCGCCTCAACAAAAAATTGCTGGACGGCTACAACAAGGAAATCTCGAAGAACGGCTTGCACGCTTACGTCGTCGGCGCCGGCTCCAATGGCTCGTTGATGTTCGTCGAAAAACCAATTCGCAATTATCGCGACTGGCTCAACGTGGATAGCGAGCTCTGGCGGCACTACTGGTTTGCGATGGTGAATCGCGGCGTGATGGCCCAGCCGTATTGGTGGGACGAGCAGTGGACCATCTCCGTGGCGCACACCGATGCGGATATTGACCGGCACATTGCGACGTTCGCCGAAATCGCGCCGGCTCTGGCGAAAGCGCAGAAAGAGCCGCACGTCGCCGTCAGCGCAGGGCACTGACTTGTTTCGTTGAAACCTTCTGGGCCTCTCTGCGCGAGGGACTCGGAAGTTTTCAACTCGAGTTTTTCTTTCTGTGAGGAGTTTCCTTGCCCGATCCAGTCGCGGCCACCAGCGAAACAGTTCATCTGAAGCGTTCCCTGGGCCGCTGGGATTTGGTCGCGCTCTTCGTCGTCGCGGTATTCAATCTCAACGTCGTTCCCAGCATCGCCGCCAACGGCGGCGTCACGGTTTGGCTATGGCTCATTTCGCTGGTACTCTTTTTCTGGCCGCAGGGAATTGCCGTGATTGAGCTCGCGCATCGTTATCCCGGCGAAGGCGGCGTCTACCTCTGGGCCAAGGAAGTTTTCGGCGATTTTCACGGATTCCTCTCCGGCTGGTGCTATTGGACGAACAATATGATGTACGTGCCCACCGTGATGCTTTATTTCGTCGGCGTATCGGTATTCGTCCTGGGGCCGGGACATCAGGCGCTGGCGGACAACCGCGCCTTCACCGTTATCGCTTCGCTGGGATTGATGGCTCTGCTGGTAATTTTGAACATCGTCGGCCTTGGCGTAGGGAAGTGGATCAACAACCTCGGCGGCATCGGCACGGGAGTTGCCGCGGCGGTTCTGATCGGCCTCGGGTTGATGATGTACTTTCGCTTCGGCACCACGGTCACTGCCGCTGATTTTCGCATTCCGGCGAATCCTCGGTTCCTCCTGAATTCCTTTGGCGTGATCTGCTTTGGATTGGTCGGCCTGGAATTAGCGTCCGTGATGGGCGATGAAATCAAGGACCCGCAAAAAACCCTGCCCGGCGCCGTTGCGTGGGGCGGCGTGCTTTCCGGCGTAATGTACATCGCCACCACGCTCACGCTGCTGATCGCGGTCAGCAAAAATGAAATCAACGTTCTGCAAGGCATCGTGCAAGCCGTCAGCCACATGGCCGCGCGCGTTAATGCTCTTTGGATCGTGGCACCGTTCGCGCTGATGCTCAGCCTCTCCATCGCGGGAATCGGGTCGGCGTGGCTCGCAGGTTCCGCGCGCATTCCGTTTGTCGCGGGCCTGGATTCCTATATGCCCAGCTGGCTTGGGAAAACCCATCCGCGCTATGCCACACCCTACGCCGCTTTGATCGTGCAAGGAATCGTGTCCGGCTTCCTGGTAGTCATCAATTCGTTCGGCTCTGGCGTGCAGGAAACTTTTCAGCGCTTGCTGTCGCTCGCCGTCGTGCTGCAATTGATTCCGTTCGTTTACATGTTCGGCGCGCTCCTGCGAATCGCGGCGAGCCCGGAAGATGGCAAGGGACTCTACCGGAAGACGACCTTGTATCTTGCGGGAGCCAGCGGGTTGGTGACCACGATCCTGGGCATCGCGCTGGCGTTTTTCCCCGCGCAGCAGATCAGCTCGCTGCTGTCCTATGAAACCTGGATGTTCGGAGGCACGGCGTTTTTCATCGGACTCGCGGTATTCTTTTTCTACGTGTACGGCCGTCGCAAAGTACCGCAGGCCGCCGCCAGCCGCATCTAATTATTCGTCCGCAGTAGGAGGTTCCGTGGCAAGCAAGGCTAAAGCAATTCCCGCGAAAAGCGCGAAGCCAAAAGCAGCCGTCCGCAAATATAAGATGTATATCAATGGCGAGTTCGTCGAGAGCCATCGCGGCGCGGTTTTCCCGGTGTACGATCCGTCAACCGAAGAGATTATCGCCGAAGTTCCCGAAGCGGATGAAAAAGATGTTGACCGCGCCGTCGCAGCGGCGAAAACCGCATTTAATTCCGGCCCGTGGCCGCAAACCACGGCCCAGGACCGCGGGCGCATTCTTTTTCGCCTGGCAGAACGAATTCGCCGCGAAACTCCTTATCTGGCCGAACTGGAAGCCCGCAATTCCGGCAAGCCCATCGTCGAAGCCGAATACGACATGGCCGATGCCGCCACCTGCTTCGAATATTACGGCGGCATGGCTACCAAGGTTCTCGGCCACGTAAATCCCGTGCCCGACAACGCGCTTAGCCTCTCGTTGCGCGAACCCATCGGCGTTGCCGCGCAAATTATTCCCTGGAACTATCCGCTGCTGATGGCGGCGTGGAAGCTTGCTCCGGCGATTGCCGCAGGCTGCACCTGCGTCCTGAAGCCCGCCGAACAGACTCCGCTCACCGCGCTCGAATTCGCGGGCTATCTCACAGACGCGGGCTTGCCGCCGGGAGTCGTCAACATCATCACCGGCTTCGGCGAAAAAGCCGGCGCGCCTCTCGTGAAGCATCCGGACGTCAACAAGGTCGCGTTCACCGGCAGCGGCGCGGTAGGGAAGGCGATCGTGAAAATGGCCGCGGATTCGCTAAAGCGCGTCACGCTGGAACTCGGCGGAAAATCGCCCAACATATTTTTCGCGGACGCCGATTTCGAATCAGCCATTGACGGCGCGCTCTTCGGCGTTTTCATCAATCAGGGAGAAGTCTGCTCCGCCGGCAGCCGCATCCTTGTCGAAAAATCCATCTATTCGAAATTTGTGGACGCCATGAGCGCGAAGGCCAAGACCATTCGCCTGGGCCCGCCGCTCGATCGCCAAACGAAAATGGGCCCGCTGGTCAGCAAAGAGCAATTCGATCGCGTTAGCGCCTATCAGGCCGTCGGCAAGAAGGAAGCAAAGCTCGCGACGGGCGGCGGACGCCCCTCAGGATTGCCGCGCGGCTACTATGTTGAGCCCACGATTTTCTATGATGTAGACAACTCCGCACGCATCGCCCGCGAAGAAATCTTCGGCCCGGTCGCTACCGTGATTCCATTTGCCAATGAAGCCGACGCAATCCAAATCGCCAACGACACTCCCTACGGCCTCGCCGCCGCGGTCTGGTCGCGCGACATCTTCAAAGCCTTTCGCGTCGTGAAAGCTTTGCGCGCCGGAATTGTTTGGGTCAATCACATGCAGCCCACTTACGTCGAAGCTCCGTGGGGCGGCTACAAGCAATCAGGCTTCGGCCGCGAACTGGGCCCGTGGGGCATCGAAGAGTATCTCGAGACCAAGCAAGTTCATATCAATCTCAACGAGCAGCCGATCGGGTGGTACTGACATGTCCACAATTCAACTTCGCACTGCGATTCCCGGCCCGAAGTCCCAGGAGTTGATGCGCCGTCGCCAGGCAGCCGTGGCGCGCGGCGTTGGGCACGCGACGCCGATTTTTGCCGCCCGCGCTGAAGGCGCCGTCCTGGAGGATGTGGACGGAAATCGCTTCCTCGATTTTGCAGGCGGCATCGGCGTCGTCAATGCCGGCCATCGCGCGCCGCGCGTGGTCGCCGCGATTCGCGAGCAGCTCGACGCTTTCATTCACACCTGCTTCAGCGTCGCTCCCTATGAAAAATATATTGCTCTCGCGGAAAAATTGAATTCGCTCGTCCCCGGTGCCTTCCCCAAAAAGACCGTTCTGGTGAATAGCGGCGCCGAAGCTATCGAAAACGCAGTGAAAATCGCGCGCGCTCACACGCGCCGTCCCGCCATCATCTGCTTCGAAGACGCGTTTCATGGCCGGACCATGTTGACCATGTCTCTCACCAGCAAAACGCATCCGTATAAAGCCGGATTTGAACCCTTCGCCACGGACATTTACCGCATTCCGTATGCCTATTGCTATCGCTGCTCGTATTCGCTGCAATATCCCGCGTGCAATGTTTTTTGTGCGCATCATCTCGAAGACACGTTCAAACGCATGGTGGCGTCCGAAGCCGTCGCGGCCGTCGTCGTCGAGCCGGTGCTGGGCGAAGGCGGTTTCGTCGCGCCACCGCGCGAGTTCTTCGGCATTCTGCAGGAAACCTGCAAACGCCACGGCATTCTATTCATCGCTGACGAAGTACAAAGCGGTTTCGGGCGCACCGGCACGATGTTCGCATCTGAACACTACGGGATCGTTCCAGACATTCTGGTGAGCGCAAAATCAATTGCCGCGGGATTGCCATTAGCCGCGGTCACGGGCCGCGCGGAAATTATGGACGCGCCCGGAGTCGGCGGCCTCGGAGGAACGTACGGCGGCAATCCGCTCGCCTGCGCAGCCGCGCTCGCCGCCATTGAAACCCTCGAAGCCGAAAATCTTCCCGCAAGAGCGGTCAAACTCGGACGGCGTTTTGAATCGCGAGCTCGCGAATGGCAGCGACGCTGGCCGTTGATCGGAGACGTTCGCGGCCTGGGCGCTATGCGCGCCCTGGAACTGGTTCGCTCTCGTGACAAGCGCGAGCCGGCCAAGGAAGAGACCGAAGAAATTCTTCGCCATTGCCGCGAACGCGGCTTGATCCTGCTTTCGGCCGGCAGTTACGGCAATGTGCTGCGCCTGCTTGTGCCCTTGGTGATTACCGACCAACAGTTTGACGAAGGCTTGGACGTTCTGGAAGCGGCGCTCGCAGCTGTCGCCGAATCGCCGGTCGAAGCAGCGCCGCGCCACGCGTAGCCCGCAATCACATCTACAGACACATGGCGCTGTCTACCTTGCCGCGGTCTTCGGGAAGAGCAGGGAAGCCGCCACAGTAATCGTCAAAATTCCCGCAATCACCGCAAGCGAAATCAAAGAGGGAATCGGCAGCCATTCGCTCAAAGTCATCTTCGCACCCACAAACACGAGAATGGTCGCCAAGCCTTGGTGCAAAAAACGGAATCGCGGCAGAATGCCCGCAAGCGCAAAATAAAGCGCCCGCAAACCAAGAATCGCGAACACGTTCGATGAATACACGATGAATATATTTCGCGTAATCGCTAGCACCGCCGGCACGGAATCCACCGCGAAAATAATATCCATAGCCTCCACGGCAACCAGCGCCAGAAACAGGGGAGTGGCGTTCCATTTTCCGTGGCGCTTCACCAAAAAACGTTCGCCGTCGTAGTCGTCAACCACGGGCATGATTCGCCGGGCAGCCCGCACGAGCCAATTTCTCTCCGGCTTCATGGTGCGTTTAACCGGCAGGAACATCCGTACTCCGGTCAGCAATAACAGCGCTCCGAAAACGTACAGAACCGCATGAAACGTCTCGAGCAACTCAACGCCCGCAAGGACGAAAGCAGCGCGCATCACCAACGCGCCAATCACCCCTAGGAACAGGACCCTGTGTTGCGACTTCCCCGGAACCCGAAACGCCTCGAAAATCACCAAAAACACAAAAATATTGTCTACGCTGAGCGATTTTTCGACAAGATACCCCGTGAGGAACTCCAAACCCGCCTGTGGTCCCAGTGCAAAGCGAACCCAAAGGTTAAAAATCAGTGAAACCGAGATCCACGCCGCGCTTTCCAGCAGCGCTTCCTTGGTGCTGATCGTATGAGCCTTGCGATGAAACACGCCCAGGTCAATAATAAGGGCCGCATTCATCGCGACGGCGAAAACTGCCCAGACATGGAGTGGGGTTCCCAGCATTTAGGTGCTCGCGTTCAGCGGGCCAGTCAGTCTAACCGTCTAGCCCCTTCGAACGAAGCGGCTTATTGCACTCTGAGCGCACTTAATTGTTGCCTCGCTTGCGGGGATGCCGGATAATTCCGCGTTGAGTAGTACTGTTTTAGGGCCGCCCTGGCGCCTGTTCCGTGATCAATTGCCCTCACTGCAGCACGGTTAATCCCGACTTCGCCGAGTCCTGCTCGCGCTGCGGTACTCCCATGCCTCTTGGGGAATCCGAGACCATCCAAATGGTGGACGCCACCGTTATCGCTCCTGGGAGCGATTTCGGTCCGCGTTACCGCATTGACGCATTGCTAGGCCAGGGCGGCATGGGCCGCGTTTACAAGGCTTACGATAAGGAACTCGACCGCACCGTCGCCATCAAGGTCGTGCGGGAAGGGGCCATCGGCCAAGCAGATGCCCTCAAGCGTTTCAAACAAGAATTGGTTCTCGCCAGCAAGATCTCCCACAAAAATATCCTGCGCATCCACGACATGGGCGACGTCGGCGGCCTCCGCTTCATCTCCATGGCCTTCGTCGAAGGCCAGGATTTGCAGCACATCATCCACGACAATCCGCAGATGCCGCTCGATCGGATCCTGAATTTCGCGCGGCAAATCGCTGAGGCGCTCGCGGCAGCGCACGCCGAAGGTGTCGTGCATCGCGACCTGAAGCCGCAAAACCTTCTCGTCGACAAAAACGACCAGATCTTTGTCTGCGATTTTGGCCTCGCGAAATCGTTCGAAGAGGGCGCAATTGGCATGACCCGCACCGGCGCCTTTCTCGGCACTCCGCGCTACATGTCTCCGGAACAAGTGGAAGGCAAGCCCGCCGACAATCGCGCCGATCTCTACTCCTACGGCCTCATTCTCTATGAACTGGTGACCGGCGACGTTCCGTTCACCGGCGAATCCACGCTGAAAGTGATGTACCAGCGCATTCAGGAAAAGCCCAAAAGCCCGAAACTCATCAAGCCCGATCTTCCGAATTGGCTGGTGCGCATCATCATGCGGTGTCTGGAACGCAACCCGGACGACCGCTACCAGAACGCTTACGAAATTCTCGCCGACTTGCAGGGATCGCTTTCTGGAGGCGGCAATTCGCGTGTCGGCATGTCGCGAATCGGTTCCGGTTCGCAAAGCGTCGTCATTCAGATTCCGGAGTTCGCCAGCCGCCGCTGGGTGTGGGTCGTAGCCGCAGTCGTTGCGCTGCTCGCGATTTTGTTCGCAATCCCGCCCATTCGCCACTTGATTCCAGGCTTTCGCGTGGAAGAAACCGGTTCGGCGACATCCGGGATCCCGCCGCTATCGAGCGGCCGCTATATCGCAGTATTGCCTCTCCAAGTCCTCGGAGACCAATCCCAACTGGGCTTTCTAGCCCAAGGTATCGAGGAAGCGCTTTCTGCGAAGCTGTTCCAATTGAACGGCGTTCACGTCACATCCTCTGACGCAGCGGCCAAGGCTGACCAAAAGCAGTCGCTACAGAAAATCGCGCGGAATCTTGGCGCCAACATGCTGGTGCAGGGGATGATCCAGGGTAACGGTGACAAAATCCGAATCATCCTGAACCTGGAAAACGTCGCCGAAGGGAAGCGTGTTTGGAGCCAGCAATTTGACGGCGTGGCAGCTGACCTCTTCACCCTGGAGGATCAGATTTATAACCGCGTCGTATCAGCGATGGACGTTACGCCTACTTCGGAGGAAACCGCCAAAGCGGAGGCGCGGCCGACGGATAATATCGCGGCCTACGATCTCTATCTGCGCGGCAGAAATTCCATCCGTGGCCACGAAGAGAAGAACGTCTCAACCGCACTCGACTATTTCAACCAGGCGTTGAAGCAAGACCCACGGTTCGCGCTGGCGTATACCGGCCTCGCCGACGCCAGTCTGCGGATGTACGACCTCAAGAAGGACAGTTTCTGGACCCAGAAAGCTCTTTCCGCGGCGCAGCAAGCTCAGCAACTCAACGACGGTCTCCCGGAGGTACACTCGACGCTAGGCAGCGTTTATAGCGTCACTGGTAAGTACGCCGAGGCCATCGCCGAGCTGCGGCGCGCGATTTCGCTCGCGCCAAACTCAGACGAGGCCTACCGTCGCCTGGGAAGCGCCTATATGAACAGTGGCCAGGGTAAACAGGGCATCGAGGCATTTGAGAAGGCGGTCGAGCTGAATCCCTATTTTTGGCAGAATCAAAACCTGCTCGGCGACGCGTACCTGCAGACGGCCGATTATCCCAAGGCACTCGAAGCATTCAAGCAGATTACCGTGCTGGAGCCCGATATTGACGCGGGATACGAGAACATGGGCAACGTGTACTTGACGCAAGGCAAGTACGCAGAGAGCATCCCGTATTTCCAGAAAGCGCTGCAGATCGAACCGTACTTTTCGACCTATTCGAATCTCGGAACAGCGTATTTCTTCTTGAAGCAGTACCCGAATGCCGTTGCGATGTTCGAAAAAGCAGTTGCGCTCAACCCCAATGACACGGTGATGGTCGTCAACCTGGCTGATGCCTATCGCTACTCTGACCAGCAGGATAAGGCGCGCGCCACCTATCAGCAGGCGATCTCCGTGGGATTCAAGGGCCTGCAGACAAACCCCAAAGATGCGGAAATTATGGCGCAGGTGGCACTCTCCTACGCGAAGATCGGCAATGCCGCGCAAGCGCAGGAATTCATCGAACGAGCGCGCGACGCCGACCCCAGCAACGTCAATTACATCTATGACGCCGCAGAGATTCTGACGCTCTCTGGCAAGACGACCGAAGCTCTGAAGGCATTGCAGGAGGCGCTGGAGAAGCACTACCCGGCTGAGTTCGCGTCCGGAGATCCAGAGCTGAGCACTCTCCAGAAGGACCCGCGATTTATCGCCCTAATCAAGAAGCACTCAACCAAGAACCCATGAACGCTACTATCGGTCGCGGCGGAAGCTGAGGTCCCTGCCAATCGCTCTTAGTTCGGCAACGCCATCGCGTTGCGCGGCTGTTAACGCCTTGCCGCTTTCGAGCCGCGTATGGAGCGCACAAAGACCCTACGACGGAGTCGTAAGACTGGCTGCGGCCTTCTGAAAGGTCCGTCGAGAACCGAAAACAGAACGAAAAAAAACGCTCCGGCTGGACCAGAGCGTCCTTTGAATGCTCGTATTATACTGCCACCGCCCGCATCGGAACTAAGCGGAAAGAACGCGTTGCGATCCGGAAGGGCGCTTCGCAAGTTGCTTCCTGGCGAATACAAACAAACAAATCAGACCCGCGAATAGAAGGAACGCCGAACTCGGCTCCGGCACTCCTGCAGTGACTCCCGTGCAATCGCCGCCGACTGTGCACGGCGCGATGGACCCGTCTTCAAACTCGAACTCAGCATCTGTGGGTTGGTTTACGGCAGGGTAGACCGTACCGCACACCGCGAAGATATTCGACTCGCACGTGTAAAGCTCGCTAGGGTTGAACGGGAACTCTACAAACAACGCGGTCAATGCCGTGGCACCGTCCCAGACAAAGTTCTGGTCGCTTCCTACCGGGATCATCAAAGGATCGGACTGCGAATTTTCCGAGAAACACGAGTAGCTCGAGTCGGAAGGCGGACAAGTCGGATCGGGGAACTTGTTCACCTTCACCGTCGGGTCGTTGCCCGCGTCCGCATGCGCGACCACCGCGCTACATCCGAGTAGAACCACCAACGCACAAACCTTTGCGAATTTCACTAATGCACCTCCGCGCAATTTCAGACGCGGGTACAGTAGCACGTGCCGTTCCACTGTCTAGCGATTTCTTCTCCCATAAGCCCTTTATTTGTAGTACGTAAAAACACGTATTCCTTTCCGATCTTTCTCAATATGCAACACTTTGCATAAGTTCGTCCCTCGCATGTCTATATTGAGCCTTTCACGCGCTCGACATAAACCGTTGTCCCTCCTACACTTGCCTCGTCGCTTCCGACTCAGGTCGACCCCACAACCTTACTTTCATCCCTCTTTCCCTGAACATGGTGCCGCCAAGATCGCGAGCGGCACCGCAACGGATGCGTGGTGTTTGGCACTGCATGCGCTCGTTTACGAGCTTGCTGAAACCCAGGCGGCAATTCGCGCGTGACATTAGGAGAAATCCTGAAACGAGTGACACGCCAGCAGTCGAGGAAAGCCGTTTTTTTCAGCATCGCCGCGTTCCAGAATTCAAAACTGGGACACTGTTTCCCAAATCGGTTTCGCGCCGCGCGGCAAGTATCCACTGCGGAACGTAAGTCCTTATAAATCCGCTCTTCGCCATTCCGAGGTTGCGAAATTTGGGCACTCCACTTGCATTAGGTACGGCGTGGGTCGCGTTCCAACACGATCCGCATCGTCCGGTACGTGGGGAGGAAGGGGCCCACTTGCAGGATGGTATGGGTCGTTCCCACCTGCCTCTGAGAGGGAAGCTGGATGGATGACCCCATGATTCGGTCTCGCCTAGGCTGAATCAACGGAACGCGGCCTTTGGGGCCCCCGATCCCAAGCGGGGGCCCTTCCTTTTTTTTGCTCGCCCTCATTTATTTTTACTATCGGTTCGTATTCCCGTCCCGTGATACCTTCGCCGCCATGAATAACTCGCTCGTCTTGGCTCTCGCTTTTTGCGTCGGCATCATCGCGGGCCTGCGTTCATTCACGGCGCCCGCCGTCGTCTGCTGGGCCGCTCATTTGGGCTGGCTCAATCTGCAGGGCTCGCATCTCGCTTTTATGGGCAGTATTGTCGCCGTCGTGATTTTCACAATTTTTGCCCTCGCCGAACTCACCGCGGACAAATTGCCGAAGACGCCTAGCCGCACCGCTCCCATGCCTTTGACGTTTCGAGTGGTAACGGGAGCGCTCTCCGGCGCGGCTTTAGGCATCGCGGGAACTCAATCCGTCGCGCTGGCTGCGGTCCTCGGTGGCATCGGCGCAATTGCGGGGGCGTTCGGCGGGTATCAGGTGCGTCACAAACTCGTCACAAGCCTGCACGTGCGGGACTACGGGGTGGCCGTGCTGGAAGATTTGGTCGCGATCGGCGGCGGTCTGCTAATTGTTTCCCGGTTCTAATTTCCGCAGGACCGGTATTCGCGCCTGCCGCAGCACGTGCTCCACGGTAGAGTTCTGCAGGCGCGAAGCGTCGTAGTCAATGTGCAGGTAGTTTTTCATTTCGTCGAGATGGAATCCGCGCAATCCGTAGGTATTTGCAAATTCTCCCAGCGCGCGGAATTGTTCCGGCTTAAGCGGCGCTTGCAATTCGTAGGTAACCGTCATCTGTGTCATGCGCGGGATTATATCAGGTGTGGCGCGCCGCACGTTCACCTGACTCGCTCATATGTTCACATGACGCAGCCGCAGCGCGTTCGCGATCACGGACACCGAGCTGAACGTCATCGCTGCGCTCGCCAAAATCGGGCTCAGCAACAATCCAAAGACGGGATACAGCACACCGGCCGCGATCGGCACTCCCAGCGAATTGTAGACGAACGCAAAAAACAAATTCTGCCGGATGTTCCGCATCGTGGCACGACTCAGTGCCCGCGCGCGCGCCACGCCGCGCAGATCTCCCTTCAGCAAGGTAATCCCGGCGCTCTCGATCGCCACATCCGTCCCCGTCCCCATCGCGATTCCGACGTTCGCTTGTGAGAGCGCTGGCGCATCATTCACTCCGTCGCCCGCCATCGCCACCACGTGACCTTCCGCCTGCAGCTTCCTTATTACGTCAGCTTTTTCTCCCGGCAGCACGCCGGCAAATACTTTGTCAATTCCCAGCTTGCCTGCGACGACTTCCGCGGTCGCGCGACTGTCCCCCGTGAGCATCACCACTTTGATTCCGTCTTTGTGCAGTCGCTCAATTGCTTCCCGTGTGGTGGCTTTGATCCGGTCAGCCACGCCAATCAATCCAACTGCTTGCCCGCCGCTCGCGACAAACATCGCCGTCTGTCCGTCCGCTTCCATCTGTCGCGCTTTTTCTTCCAGTTGCGCCGTGGAAACATGCAATTCCGCAAGCAGCGCGCGGTTTCCCAGAGCTGCTGCGCGTCCATCCACTTTGCCCAGCACGCCTTTCCCCGTGTGCGATTGAAATTCGTGCACGTCGTCCAGCGCAACGCCGCGCTCCTTCGCACTCGCCAGAATCGCAGCAGCCAGCGGATGCTCGCTCGCGCGCTCGAGCGTAGCGGCGACGCGCAGAACTTGCTGGTCGCTCCATCCCTGCGCCGCGACCACATCCGTCACTCGCGAACGCCCCTCGGTCAGCGTTCCGGTCTTGTCCACTACCACGGTGTCCACTTTCTCGAGGATCTCGAGCGCCTCCGCATTCTTCACCAGAATTCCCGCCAGCGCCCCGCGCCCAGTCCCCACCATGATCGCCATCGGCGTCGCCAGACCCAGCGCGCAAGGACACGCGATGATCAACACTGCGACGGCATTGAGCAGCGCGTGCGCCATCTTGGGCTGCGGCCCAAACGCCGACCACACAAAAAACGTCAGCGCCGCAACCAGCACCACTGCCGGCACAAAATATCCAGCCACACGGTCCGCCAGTTTTTGCACCGGAGCCCGGCTCCGCTGCGCCACACTCACCATCCGCACGATTTGCGCGAGCAACGTTTCGCTTCCCACACGCTCGGCGCGCATTACAAAGGTTCCAGTGCCATTTACCGCGCCGCCGATTACTCGCGCGCCCGCGCTCTTTTCCACGGGAATCGGCTCCCCGGTCATCAGCGACTCGTCCACCGAGCTCTCGCCATCCGTCACGGTTCCGTCCACCGGCACTTTTTCGCCCGGCCGCACGCGCAACATATCCCCGGCCTGAATATGTTCGATCGGCACATCAATTTCGGTCCCGTCGCTGCGCACCAGTCGCGCAGTTTTTGGCGAAAGTTGCAGCAGCGCGCGAATCGCCGCAGACGTCCTGCTGCGCGCGCGCAATTCCAGCACCTGCCCAAGAAGCACTAGAGTCGTAATCGCAGCCGCCGCTTCGAAATAAACCGGCACTTCGCCGTTCATTCCACGAAACGTTGCTGGAAATATCTGGGGGAAGAGAACTGCAATCACGCTATACAAGAACGCCGTACCGGTTCCCAGCGCGATCAGCGTGAACATATTCAAGCTGCGATTCACGAGCGAAGCCCATCCGCGCTCAAAGAATGGCCAGCCGCCCCAGAGCACCACGGGCGAAGCCAAAACAAATTCAATCCATCCCACTCTTCGCATGGATAAAATGTGCTGCACGGGCTGCCCGGGAACGAGGTCCGACATTCCCAGCGCAATCACCGGAACCGTCAGCGCCACGCACACCCAGAATCGCCGCGTCATCGAAACGAGTTCCGGATTTTCTTCTTCAGTCGCTGCAACCGTCCGCGGTTCCAGCGCCATTCCGCAGATGGGGCACGATCCCGTCTCTGTCCGCACGATCTCCGGATGCATCGGGCACGTATACTCCACCCGCGTCGCGCCCACCGACGGCAGCGCCGACTCCAGCGCCATCCCGCATTTCGGGCACGCGCCCGGGTGATCCCGGTGAACCTCGGGATCCATCGGGCAGGTGTAATCCCTGGTAGGAGTCGTTCGCTTCGGCTGAGGCGATTCAAAAACACGCAAGTCTTGTGGCTCAGCAACGGGCGCGCGCACCGCAGCGGGTGCAGCGCCCGCCCCGGCCCGAGCGTTAGCACCCGAAGCCGCTTTCCCACCGCCCAATTGCACGAGCCGCGCGCCAAGTCCCATTTCCGCAGGGGCTTTCGCGCTCAAGTATTTCTCCGGGGCCGCCTGAAATTTATTCGCGCAACCGGCGCAGCAAAAATAGTATGTCCTGCCGGAATGCTCGACGCGCGCCGCGGCGCGTTCTGCATCCACGGTCATTCCGCAAACTGGATCACGTTCCACTGTCTCGCCTCATTTCTCCCTGTCTCATTTCACCCGCAATTCATCGCGCGTGCGTGTAAATCAATTTCATTAGTTCATCATAAGTCGCTTCGGCCTTCGCCGGATTGCCGTTGCGTATCGCCTCTGTCGCGCAGTGCCGCAAATGATTGCGCATCAACCCGCGCCCCACGGCCCGCAGCGCTTCCTGCACCGACGAGATCTGCACCATAATGTCGGGGCAGTAGCGATCCTCTTCCACCATCCGCGCCAGCCCGCGCACCTGTCCCTCGATACGATTCAACCGCTTCAGATTCGCTGTCTTGATTTCAGTACTAACGCCCGCCGCTTTCCGCGGCAATCCTTTGTCCCGCCGACGCCGCTCCGGCTCTTTGGTATTGTTGCGGCCCGCGGTTTTCATTATCTTATATACCCCCTGGGGGTATAATACCCTAGCCTCGCAGCGAGTGTCAACGCAAGCGGGTGTCACGCGTATGCCACGCTAACCCCACGTAACGATTCGCCTTTCAAAACAGGCGCGATTTGAGTGAGACGAAGATTTTGTAGCGGCGCTCTTCAGTGCGCCAAAGTTTTTGCAGGCCGTGCGGGAGGAATAGCTGCAGTCTTCAGACGGCTCCGCCTTACTTCGCGTCCAAAAGCGAATCAATATACGTAGTCATCTCCGACCCGGTCCACTCCTGAGGCCCCACGATCTTCCGGTCCACGCGCCCTTTGCGATCAATCACATATGTGTCCGGATACATCGTCGTGCCGTACATCAAGGCAATCTGCTTCGACGGGTCGCGATAAGTGGGGAAGTTGATCTGGTAAGCCTTCAGAAATTGATCGTAAGCGTCCGCGTCATCATCGACGCTCACGCCCAGCACCATCCCGCCGCGCGGCGCAATCTCGCGTTGCAGCTGAATCAGCGACGGCGCCTCATCCACGCAAGGTGGGCACCAGGTAGCCCAAAAATTCAGCAGCACCACTTTGCCGCGCAAATCCGAAAGCTGCGCCGGCTTGCCGTCCAGCGCAAAGGCGAAATTTTTGGCCGGAGTTCCGCGCATGCTCGCTTCGCCCTGCCGATAATCGGGATGCGCAAAAAGGAAAAGCAGGCCCACGATGAACGCGAGCACCAGGCCGGTATTCAGTTTCCGTATCAATCCTTTGTCCAAGCACCCTATAATAAAGGCATCCGCGAACCGAAAGCGAGCGGTTTGCCAGCCCGTTCGGCAGCCGCTTGCCGGTCATCTAAGACTCACTGCGCGAGAGGTCCGGGCATGAATGTCGCCACCAAGGCCGAAGCAAACGTCCAGCAAGCCGTCCCTTTTTTCCGCGTCTCGAATATCGAACAATCCCTTCGATTCTACGTAGAGGGTCTCGGCTTTCAGATGACCAAGAAGTGGATTGACGACGGTAAGCTGCGCTGGTGCTGGCTCGAACTCGGCAGCGCAGCTTTGATGCTGCAGGAATTTCGCAAAGAAGGTCACGATTCCTGGGGACCCGCGGTGAAAGTTGGCGAGGGGGTCTCAATTTGCTTTCAGTGTCGAGACGCTCTGGCCATCTATCGGGATGCCAACGCGCGCGGACTCGCGGCGCGGGAACCTTTCGTCGGCAATGCCATGTGGGTTGTGTTGCTGAGCGATCCAGACGGCTACAAAATTGAATTCGAGAGCTTCACGGATGTTCCGGAGGAAACCAAGTTCTCCGAATGGCAATCCTGATACCGCGAACCCCACGATCCCCACGCTAGACAACTCTATGGTCTCCGCTATCATCCCGGCGCGCAACGAAGAAGCATCCATCGCGCGTGCCGTCGAGTCCGTCGCCGCGCAGCCCGAAGTCGCGGAAGTCATCGTCGTGAACGATCAATCTACCGATTGCACCTGGCAGATTCTCGCCGAGCTCGCCGCGCGTATTCCAAAATTGAAAATCATCAACATTGACGCGCTTCCTCACGGCTGGGTTGGCAAGAACTACGCCGTCACGCAAGGCGCCGCCGCTGCGCAAAGCGATTGGCTGCTCTTCACCGACGCCGACACGTACCACATGCCCGGCGCAACCCGCCGTGCACTGAACGACGCAGTGGATCGCGACGCCGTTCTGGTTTCTTACTCCCCGGAACAGGAACTCGACACCTTCTGGGAGCGCGCCCTCATCCCGTTCGTTTATTGCCGGCTATCCGCGAAATTCTCCTACGCGCAAGTAAACGATCCCGCCCGGACCGAAGTCGCCGCCAACGGCCAATTTCTCATGGTCCTGCGCGACGCCTACGAAGACATCGGTGGCCACGCGGCTATCGCAGGTGAGATCCTGGAAGACGTCGCCCTCGCGCGCCGCATGAAGCAGTCCGGATACGGCATCTATTTCACCGCTCCGATGGGTATCGTACGCACGCGCATGTATCGCACCTTCGGCGCCATGTGGCAGGGCTGGACGAAAAATCTCTACCCCCTCGTCGGCGGCAAGCCCGTCGCGTTAGTCATCGAGCTGTCCGAAGTCCTGCCCTGGCTCGAAGCCTTCCTGCTTCTTTTACTGTGGCCAGCCATTCTCCGCGCGAGAACCGACGCCCCATGGGGTATCGCCCTCTTCCTGCTCGTCGCCCTCGTGGGACGCTCCCTGCGCTACGGAGCCGACCTTTACAAGAATCTCTACCCGTTTTCCCTCATCAGATATCATGTTCCCGGAGCGTCGCTATATACCGCGGCCCTGATCGCCTCGTGGTGGAAGAACACCCACGGCGCGGTCGTCTGGAAGGGCAGAAGCTATCCGGCAAGTATTCATCCTCGTGCTTGACGGGGGAACGTCAACATCACCACAGATAAACGCAGATGAACACAGATAAAGTCAAAAACAACGGGATGGGAAAGAGAAGAGGCCGCGTAGTTCACATTCGAGCTTCCGAGGCAGCTGTGACCCTCAGTGTCGTTAGGTTTTATCTGTGTTAATCAGTGTTCATCTGTGGTGATTTTGAAGTAGAAAAAGGACGCAATGATCCGCATCACCCGCAAAATCGAATTCTCCGCCGCGCACTTTTACCATAACCCGAATTTTTCGGCGGAAGAGAATCGCCGGGTCTTCGGCAAATGCAATAATCCGCATGGCCACGGGCACAATTACGCCCTTGAAGTCACGATCGCCGGCGAACCTGACCCCGGCACGGGCATGGTTCTCGACCTCAAAGAACTGAAAGACATCCTCCAGCGCGAGATCATGGACCGCATGGACCATCGTCACCTGAATTACGAAGTTCCCGAGCTCGCGGGCCAAATTCCAACGTGCGAAAATATTGCCGCCGTAATCTGGAACTTGCTGGAACCGAAAATCTCAAGAGGCAAGCTCGACCGGATTCGCCTCTACGAATCGCCCGACCTCTTCGTGGATTGCACCGTCGCCTCTACGAACGGGCATGGCGCGGCCACCAGGAGCCGGGAGTGAATATTTCCCTCACGCGACGCTATCGCTTCTCCGCCTCCCATCGCCTTGACACTCCACGCTTCAGCGAAGCCGAGAACCGCCGCGTCTACGGCAAATGCAACAGCCCCTACGGCCATGGCCACAATTACGCGTTGGAGGTCACCGTCAGCGGTCCCGTAAATTCTGAGACGGGCATGATCGCGAATCTCGCCGATCTGGACCCGTTCGTCGAAAGGGAAGTGATCGAACCCTTCGACCACAAATATCTAAACGAAGAAGTCGCGGCCTTCCAATCCCTCGTGCCCACAACTGAGAACGTCTGCCGCGAAATCTTCCGCCGCCTGGAAAAATTTCCAGCCGCACGCGTGGAACGAGTGCGCATCGAAGAAACCAGCAAGAACAGTTTCGAAATCGCGCGCGAAGGCGAGAGCATCAGGTCGTAGGCACGCGGCGTGCCTGCTCGCCTTTGGTGGGAATGCAATTATGAGGAGCAAATCAAACATGACCGAAACATCCGAAATCCTGGTCCCCGAAACCAGCCACGGGAAAATCGCCGAACTAGTCCGCGAAATTCTGGTGGAACTTGGCGAAAACCCCGACCGCGAAGGCTTGCGCCGCACTCCCGAACGTTTCGAAAAAGCCCTGCGCTTCCTCACCGGCGGCTATCGTCAGGATCCTGAAAAATTGCTTAATGGAGCGATGTTCAGCGTCTGCTACGACGAAATGGTCGTCGTGAAGGACATCGAGCTATACAGTCTCTGCGAACATCACTTGCTGCCGTTCTTTGGCAAATGCCACATCGCGTACATTCCCGATAAGAAGGTCGTAGGCCTCAGCAAGATGGCGAGGCTCGTCAATATGTACGCTCGCCGTCTGCAGATTCAGGAGCGCCTCACCAGCCAGATCGCTACGGCCATCCAGGAAAAACTCAGCCCGCAAGGTGTCGGCGTCATCATCGAGGCCCGCCATCTCTGCATGGTCATGCGCGGCGTGGAAAAACAGAATTCCACCACCACTACCAGCGCCATGCTCGGCGCATTCCGCGAAAACAAACAGACCCGCGACGAATTTCTCGCGCTGGTCCATTCGCCAAAACCCTGAGCACAACTGTAACCTAGCGCGGGCGCTCCAATATTCGCAAAGAATTTGGACAACACTGCGGGCGTAGGGCGCCGCTTGATGCGCCCCATCCCCGCAAAGCGGTTAGCAAGAAGCCGCCATAAACGCGCCGCGCAAAATTCGAAATTCGCCGCGCTCAGCACAATTTCGGATCAGCTCTACAGCCCGTCCCGTGTGGAAAATCCCTTTGCGGTGGTATGGCTCTATGCTAGCATTTCAATGTCGAAGAAAAGACAAGAGCATAGAGCAGGGCACGACGTTTCAGGGAGGGGTCGAGTTGAGCGCAGCCAAAGCAGCACTGATCGAACAGTTCCGGGTTCACACCAAAGACACAGGTTCTCCGGAAGTGCAGATTGCTTTATTGAGCGAACGCATCAGCTACCTGACCACTCACCTTAAGTCCCACGCAAAAGATCACGCCTCGCGCCGCGGGTTGATTATGATGGTCAACAAGCGCCGGCGGCTGCTGGACTATCTGAATCGCCGCGACCCGGATCGGTACCGCGAGATTGTGGAACGACTCAGCTTGCGCAAGTAGCACGGATCTCCTGAATTTCTTTTCCGGCCGCGCGAGCTTTCTCCGCACAAAACATAGTTTGCAGGCGACATGCGGCCGCCAAAGATCGTGGCTATCGCCGCTGTCCGCGCAGGGTCATTCACTCCCGCAAATTTCGCTCCGCTTTTTCTCTCCTGTCTTTCTTCGAGGTATGTCCCGAGAGTTTTTCTCTCGTATCTGATTTACGTCCCCGCGAACGGGGCCAAAAGGATGTGAAGTAATGTTTGAACAAGTTAGTTTGGAAGTTGGCGGCAGAACCCTTACCTTCGAGACGGGCAAGATGGCTCGTCAAGCGCACGGCGCCGTGGTGGCGCGTTATGGCGATACGGTGGTATTGGCCACTGCCTGCATGGATAGCAAGGCCGCCGAAAAAGATTTCGTGCCGCTCACCGTGGATTACCGCGAGTACACCTATTCCGCCGGAAAAATTCCCGGCGGATTCTTCAAGCGTGAAGGACGACCCTCCGAGAAAGAAGTTCTCACCTCGCGCTTGACCGATCGCCCGCTGCGTCCGCTCTTCCCGGAAGGCTGGTCCAACGAAACGCAAATCGTTTCCATGGTGCTTTCCGCCGATAGCGAAAATGATCCGGACGTCATCGGAGTCACCGCCGCTTCCGCGGCGCTCTTTATCTCCAAGATTCCGTTTACTACGCCGATCGCCGCAGTCCGCGTCGGAATGCTCGATGGCAAGCTCGTTGTCAACCCCACGGTTGCCGAGCAGAAGACCAGCACCCTCAACATCGTCGTCGCCGGCTCCGAAGAAGCCATCGTTATGGTCGAATCCGGCGCGCTCGAAGTTTCCGAAGATGCCGTCGCCGACGCGCTGCTGTTCGGCCATGCCGAAATCAAGAAGATCGTCGCCGCCATCCGCGAGCTGCACGACAAAGTGAAGCCCGTGAAAGTCCCGGTGAATGCGCCTGCGTTCGACGAAGCTCTTTATAAGCAGCTCGAGCAGAAGTATGGCGAGAAACTTCGCGACGCCAGCGACACCGCCAAATATCCCAAGACCGAAAGCTACAGCCGCATTGACGCCATCAAGTCCGAAATTATCGCGGCCATTTCCGAAGAAGACACCGAAAAGCGTAAACTCGCCACCCGCGCCTTCGAGCGTCTGCGCGAACGCATATTCCGCGACGACATGCTCAACCGTCGGCGCCGTCCCGATGCTCGCGCCTTCGATCAGGTCCGCCAGATTACTTGCGAAACGGGCGTTCTCCCCCGCGCCCACGGCTCCGCGCTCTTCACCCGCGGCGAAACGCAGTCTCTCTCGACTTGCACACTCGGCACCAAAGAAGACATGCAGCGGCAGGATCTGCTCTTCGAGCAGGACACCTTCAAGCGCTTCATGCTGCATTACAATTTCCCGCCGTTCTCCGTCGGCGAAGTGAAATTCCTGCGCGGTCCCGGCCGGCGCGAAATCGGCCACGGTGCTCTCGCCGAACGCGCGCTCGCCAATCTGCTTCCGCCAGATACCGATTTTCCGTACGCCGTCCGCTGCGTTTCGGACATTCTCGAATCGAACGGTTCCTCTTCGATGGCCACTGTCTGCGGAGGCTCACTCGCTCTGATGGATGCGGGCGTTCCGCTGAAAGCCGCATGCGCTGGAATCGCGATGGGTCTCGTCGTCGAAGGCGATAAGTACGCCATCCTCACGGACATCGCCGGCGCCGAAGATCATTACGGCGATATGGACTTCAAAGTTGCCGGCACGCGGCAGGGAATTACCGCCCTGCAGATGGACATCAAAGTCTCCGGCGTCAGCATTGCCATGATGCGCGAAGCTCTGGCGCAGGCCCGCAAAGCGCGCCTGGAAATTCTAGACATCATGGACAAGACGCTCTCGACCGGCCGCGCCGAAATTTCCACCTACGCTCCGCACCTCTTCATGCTCAATATTCCCACGGACAAGATCCGCGACCTGATCGGTCCGGGCGGCAAGAAAATCCGCGGCATTATCGAAGCTACAGGCGTGAAGATTGACGTGATGGACGACGGCAAGGTCCACGTCTTCGCTTCCAGTGGAAAATCAGCTGAGGAAGCCCTGAAGATGATTCGCGACGTCACCGCCACCGCCGAAATCGGCAAGACCTATCTCGGCACGGTGGTGCGCATCGCGGATTTTGGCGCCTTCGTTGAGATCTTCCCCGGCACCGACGGCCTCCTGCACATCAGCGAAATCGCGGAAGCTCGTATAAGAGCCGTCCGCGATGAACTGAAAGAAGGCGACCAGATCCTGGTAAAAGTCCTCGCCATCGAGGGCAACAAAATTCGCCTAAGCCGCAAAGCCGTCCTGCGCGATAAACAAAAAGCCACCGCCACAACCGAAGCCGCCGGCTAGGCTGATCGCGCTATCGCGGTTCTGTCTGGGAGTGCGGCAGCTTGCTGCCGCCGCTTTCCTAAGCGAGGCTTGCCTCGCGTGCCCTGCGAAATGCCAGAGCCTTTGTAGCGGTGTCCGCCACGGCGGACGCCATCATCGTCGCGGCTCGGCTCCCGAACATCATGAAACAAAACATCTGGGAATTTCTGCGGAACGAAGACGGAAGCTACTCTGTGTTCCACAACGGCAAGCGGCTGTCCGACTCTATATCGGAAGAATCGCGGGAAAGTGAATTTTGCGTGCGATTCGGTTTCTGCGGAGAGGAGTACAAAGAAATCGTGCGTCAACTTGAACAATCCGGCAAATGCACGCTCCTGCTTTAGCCGGACGCTACGATCACACCTGCTGAATCGATCTGCGGGGAGTCGCGCTAATTATGTCGCGCATCCTGCGGCACGTCGTGGTGGAACTTCACGTCCACGGGCTCGTACATCACCGGATGCCGCATGTTCTTCTCTTCAAACGCTGAAATCCGTGGTTCGTGCACCAACGTCAATCCAATATCATCCAGACCCTTCAACAAACAATCCCGCCGGAATGGATCAATCTCGAACGAATAACGCAACCCCTGCTCGTCCGTCACAACTTGCTTTTCCAAATCCACGGTCACGCGATAACCGACATTCTTCTCGGTCCGCGCAAAAAGCTCATCCATCTGCTCGTTCGATAGAGTCACCGGCAAAATCCCGTTCTTGAAGCAATTATTGTAGAAAATGTCCGCATAGCTCGGCGCCAAAATCGCATGAAATCCATAATCCAGAATCGCCCACGGCGCATGTTCCCGGCTAGACCCACATCCGAAATTCGCCCGCGCGAGAATCACCGATGCACCTTTATACCGCGGCGCGTTCAACACAAACTCCGGATTTGGTTTTTCACCCGGGAAATATCGCCAATCATAAAAAAGGACGCGCCCGTAACCCTGCCGCGTCAGAAACTTCAAAAATTGCTTGGGCACCATCTGGTCGGTATCCACATTCACTCGATCGAGCGGCGCCACCAATCCCGTATGCTTGATAAAAGCTTCCATCACTCGGCTCCGTCCACGTTATTCCATTTGCGAATGTCCACGAAATGGCCTTCGATCGCTGCCGCGGCCGCCATCACCGGACTTACCAGGTGCGTCCGTCCGCCCTTGCCCTGCCGTCCTTCGAAATTGCGATTGGAAGTGCTCGCGGAACGCTCGCCGCTCAAAAGCACGTCATCGTTCATCCCGATGCACATGCTGCAGCCCGCATCGCGCCATTCAAAGCCAGCCTCGCGGAAAACCTTATCCAATCCTTCGGACTCCGCCTCGGCCTTCACCACGCGCGAACCCGGCACGACCAGCGCTTGCTTCAGCGATTTCGCCACGTGTTTTCCCGCCACGACTTTCGCCGCCGCGCGCAAATCCTCCAGCCGCGAATTCGTGCACGACCCGATAAAAACGCGATCGAGCGGAATATCTTCCATCGCCGTCCCCGGTTTCAAATCCATGTACACCAAGGCCCGCGAAGCCGCTTCGCGATCCACCGGATCGCTAAACGAAGCGGGGTCCGGCACGCGCTCGGAAACCTGCGTCACCATTCCCGGATTCGTGCCCCAAGTAACCATCGGCGCGAGATCCTTCGACCGCAAAGTGATCGTCTCGTCGTACTTCGCGTCGCGATCCGTCGGCAACGTCTTCCAGAAATCCACCGCCTCCTGAAATTCCTTCCCGCGCGGCACAAACGGCCTTCCCTCCAGATAAGCAAAAGTCGTCTCGTCCGGCGCCACCATTCCCGCCCGCGCGCCGCCTTCGATGGTCATATTGCACATCGTCATGCGGCCTTCCATCGAAAGCCCGCGCACCGCCTCGCCTGTGTATTCAAAAACGTACCCGGTCCCGCCGGCAATCCCAATCTTGCCGATCACCGCCAGAATAATGTCCTTCGCGGTCACGCCCCGCGGACGCTTGCCCTCGATATCCACCTTCGCCGTCTTCGACTTGAATTGCGTCAGGCACTGCGTCGCCAGCACATGCTCGATTTCGCTCGTGCCGATGCCAAACGCCAGCGCGCCGAAAGCTCCATGCGTTGAAGTGTGGCTGTCGCCGCAAACAATCGTCTGTCCCGGCTGCGTGATTCCAAGCTCCGGTCCGATGATATGCACGATGCCTTGGTTCTTGCTGTGCATGTCGAACAAATGCACGCCCGACTCTTCGCAGTTGCGCGTCAGCGCTTCGAATTGCCCGAGCGCGTCGGCATCCACTACTGGCAACAGGCGGTTCTTCGTCGAGACGGAATGATCCATCACGGCAAACGTCAATTCCGGTCTGCGCACTTTGCGCCCTGCCGCTTTCAGCCCGGCAAACGCCTGCGGGGAAGTGCCTTCGTGGATTAAATGTCGGTCAATGTAAATCAGGGAGGGCTGCCCGGGCTCTTCGCGAACGATGTGGGCATCCCAAATTTTCTCGTAAAGCGTGCGAGCGGCCATTCGTTTGGTTTCCTGCCTGTGGGAGACTTAGTCCCGGTCGTCGGATGAGAGTCGGACTGAATCATCCAGCCAATTCCATTGTAACAATTCCGCAATCATCCGCCAATCCCAGCTATGTCGCAGGTGCTCTACCGCCGAGTGGCCTTAGTGCGCTACGCTCATTGCGCCGTAGGTTCCTGTTCTTCGCGCGCCGTCACCACATACCTCTGGGGCGCCGATCCGATGTAATGAAACGGGTAGCAAGTAACTAGCGTAAGCGTCGCATCCTTCGAGGCGCGCAAAACCGAATCATCATCTGGCTCAACGACGCGCGCGGACTCGACGCGATAGGTGTAAGTCGCCGTCGGTGATTTGAAACTTACAAGATCGCCTACCTTCAAATCGCCGAGACCTGCAAAATAAGTATCGCGATGCGCCGCCAACACGGCATTGCCAGGCTCGCCAGGAAACGCTGTGCCGGGGATATGCCCAACAGCTTTCCACAGTGTTCCAGTTGAAATGCCCTCTTCCACGATCGCCGCAGTATCAAGCCGGGGAATCTCAATCAATCCTAGCAGAACCTCGTTTGCCGTTTTTGGTTTAGGCGCTCGAACTCCGGTGCCATGCGCCCCGTGAGCCGCTGCATTAGCCCGCAACGACGCAAGCATCGTCTTCTCCCGCGCCTGATGAATCGCCGCGCCACCATAAGCAATCGAACAAAAGCCCAGGCTGGCGACCGCGACGACCCACAAGCAAACTTCGGCCGCCCGCAGCGCAGACTTCCGGGGATACCTCCGCCAGCGCAGCGTTGTTTCGCGCAGAAGTTCCGACGGTTGCAGCGGCCGTCGCAGCCATGCCTCGCTTCGCGCGCGCCACACCTCACACGCACGCCCAAGCTGTCGTTTGGACGGACCGTCTCGCGTATACCAGGGTTGTTTATACAAAAGTTGCTTATTCATTCAGGTTCGGCATTGTGAGCGCGCGGCAGCGCGGATTAGGACGCCCGCATCATCCGCCGCAGCACCACGATCCCGACCACCGCCAGCAAACCGATCAGCCCAATCAAAGGCAACGGGCTGGCGGTCTGCGGCAGAGGTTCGCTCTTCGCGGTACTCGTGCTCGGAGCGTCTGCAGAACTCGCCGTGTTCGCGTTGCTCGCATCCTGCGGATCAGGCGTACTCTGTTCCGGAGCAGCCGAAGCACTTGGCGTACTCGGCGTCTGCGCCGCATCCTCACCCTGATTCACGGGCACCGACCAGGAACTATCCGCTCGGGGCAGCGAGCTTGGATAAGCGTCCGAAGTCCCAGTAGTCGGTACTCGCACGTGATTCGCCGCGCCAATCGCGTCCGCGGCTTTCTTTGGATAGGCTAGTTGCTGCCCTACGGGGTCGCCATCGAAGAAAAAGGCTTCCATTATTTGCGTCTGGTTGTCAGTACTTTGCGGATAAACCAAGAACGCCTGCCCGTTCGACACCAGATTCGGATTCGGATACGCCAGCAAAGTCGTCACCAGCGATGATTGATCCGAGTTGTACACCTGCACGATGTCCCAACCGGATTGCTCTCCCGATTGCCGGAAAACGTAACTGCCCGCTGCCAGCGTTGTTCCCGGCAATTGCGTCAACGCGCTAATCGTGAGCGTGGTCTTTTTCGCACTATCCTCGATATGGCCCGTCGCTGCACCCATCGTGATTCCAGCCATGCACAATAGTCCTAAAAACACCGCGCTTACTCTTTCGTACGCTCTCATGTCGTCCTCCTCTAGGTCACACTCGCCGTTTAGCTTGATCCCTTCAGTGCAAGCCTAGCGGCCGAAATTCGACGGTGAAATCTTCCTGCATTTCAATCGGTTGCTGATCGAGCAAGGTCGGCCGGTATCGCCACTGCTGAATCGCGTCCACCGCCGCCGTGATCAGTGTGAGCGGCCCATTAATCGGCCGCACATCTTCTACCCTGCCGTCTTTGCCGATAGTAGCGCGCAAATGTACCGTGCCGCCCATGGCTTTTTGCGCGGCCTCCGCCGGATACATCGGCGCCATTTTCGTGACCCGGTCGCCGATCCGCAGCTTTTCCAATGAGTGACTCGATTCTGGACCCGGCTCCGCCGGCACGAATACATATTGGTGCGAGTGGATCACTACCGCCGCGGTGTCGATGACTCTTTCCTCGGGTAGCTCGATCAGACGCGGCACGTTCCCCGCGCCCGGTGCCACCACTGGGAAGTAAGACGGTGGCGGTGCTGCGGCGACCGCAGGATGAGGTTCTGTCTCCGCGGGATGCGTGGCTCGCGTGTTCGACGCTTCCGTTCGTGACGGGCTGTTCGTCGCCGGTTTGGCAGTCTCCGTCGTGACCGCCGGCTTTGTCGGCTGAGCGGCTTCGTGCGCAGCGCTCGCGGCTGCACGCTCCTCAGCTGCGCGTTCCTCGGCGTGCAGCTCAGCAGCCGCACGTTCCTTTTCGATTTGTGACTCTCGCGCCGCCCGATTCGACTCCGCCTCTGCCCGTTCCAAATCGCGCTTCTTCGCCGTCGCGGTCGGCACGCTCTCCGTCCTCTTTGGAGTCGGGGCAGCGGCAGGCGCTGTGTCCGTCGTATCGTCCGTTCCGTCGGAGTTGGTCGCAGCGGCGTTAGCACCGGAAGCGTTTTCGTCCGGCGCGGAATTTTCAGCGGCGGGCGCCGCGGGTGCAGCCTGCGCAGGCTCACCCAAGGTTGGCGCACCGGTCGCAGGGGCAGTTGGCGCTGTTGGTGTCGGCGACGCGGACGCCGGCGCGTTCTCGCTGCTCGGCGCAGCATTCGGGCTCACCGCCGGCGCGGTTGCAGTGTTCGGAGTGGCAGCGCCGCCGCTGTTCGTCAGCACGCTCTTTAGATGGCTGAGCTCCCCGACGACGACCCCGCGCGCAGCATCCACTTTCGGCCGTGCACGCACGCCGTCCGGCCCCACTACAAATCCCAGCACGAAACAAGCCGCCACGACCAGTATCGTCACAGCGGCGAGGGACCACATGCTCCTCGGTCGCCTGTCCTCCAGCGCTTCCGCTGCCGGCGCTCCATACATGGACCCGAACCCGCGACCATAGCTCCCGCCAATAATCGGTTGCATCATCGGCGGCGGAGCATCCCACAACGATTGCATGGGCGTCCTCGGCACCGCACCTGCGAACGCGGGCCGCGAAGTCGGCGCCTCGGCCGCGGTCGGGCGCGCAACGTCGGGCGCGGATTCCATCATCGGAGGCGGCGCGTTCCACAGCGATTGGATCGGCGTCCTCGGCAGCGCTTCGGCGGGAACAACATGTGCGGCTGGCGGAGCCTCCGCGGCCTCTCGCTCAATCGTCGTTTCGGGTCCCACCACCGGCGCTTGGGCCGAGGCAGTCTCCGTCGGCGCTACGGCAAAGTCTTCGCGCGCGGTCTCCGCACTCGGCGCAACGAAAGCGGTGCTCGCGTAGCTGGCAAAACGTTCAGCGATAGGTTCCGGTTTTGCTGCGTCTGCAACCTCCGCCTCCGCGCTATCGCGCGCAGCGCTGCTGGCATTCTCCGACGGAAAGAGCCGCTCAAACTCCGCTCGCTGCGCCTCCGTCAATGCCCAGGCTCTCGTCCCGTATCCGGTGAACGCCAATAATGGCGCCGCGTCTTTCTCAGAAACCGCAATACCGCGCGCAACTGCGGTCGGAATGGGCGGCGGTTCGTGCGGTACGGCCGGCTCCGACGTTATTCCTGAGGTCACTTCGCGAGGGGCGACACCGGAAGTGCCTCCACTGGGTTTCACCGCGGCTGCCGCGCTAGCCGATTCACTCGCGGGAGCGGGAGCGGTGCCGGCGTCAACGTCGTCCGCTTCTCGCCATCGCCCGAATTTGCCGCCGGCCGCGCGATCGGGTCGCCATTTCTCCGCGCCGGTGCCACCCATTTCCGTATCAGCTCGCGGCTCTCTTCGCGCAATTCCACAAACCGCACGCCCGCTTCCTTCTTCGATTCCGACGTCCACACGACCTCGCCTTGCGTGTCTATAACGCTGTCGGTCTGCGGTATCCGGAAACTGACGCGCGAAAGGAAATCTTCGTGCAGCGGCTCTCCCGCAGTGACGTACATCCCCGTCTCGCTGATGTTTGCGATGATCCCACCATTACTGTCGCCGAGGGTTACGTAGGTGAGTGCCGAGGGGCTGTGGCGTGCGCGCTGCCTGCGCTCGCCGCCACGTACTTCGGGAGGCTTAGTAAACCGCTCCGGGACAGGCTGCATTTCCAAGTGCCCCTCCAGCTTTGCCGCGCCGCGCTCTGGCTTGAGCCGCTGGGCGCTTTCCGTCGCCGCCGGTAATTTTACGTCTTCGCCACAAACTGTCCTTGGCTGGGGATGGGGCCAAGCTCAGTTCGTGAGCGCCGCGCCATATGTATTGGAAAGACGCTGCAAACACCGAGCGCTTTCCACAAACCCGCCGCTAGCTAAAAAGTTCTAATGCGCGAAGGCGCACGAGAGGGATTCCCGAGGCTGGATGATGTAGTTTACGCGCACTTCTCCGCGATGTTCAAGTACAGCAAAAACTGTATAAACGCCGCAAGCTCTTAATGGTGAATTAATTCCGAGCAGATGCAGTCGCGCTCGGCCCGCGGCCATCACGCGATTCGCCGCCCTCTGTGCACCACCACCGGCGAGCCCTCTGCGATGAACGCCGAATCCGGCTTGCGCCGCAAAATCTCGCGAAACTCGGCCCCGTACAAACTCGTCGCGTCGCCCTCAAACACCGCCTCGGCCGCCGTCCAAATCCGCCAGCGCTCGTGCGCAACGCGATATTCCACGCTTGCACCTTCCGCTTGTGCGGAATACCCCCAGTAGTGCTCCGTAATAAAATTCTCCAGGCCATTCTCCGCAACGAAATCCGGAGCGCCGCTCGCCGCAGCAGCCAATCGAAACCGCGCGCCGTCAAACATCCAGCGATACTCCGCCGAAATTGCCGCCTCCGTCCGCGCGATCTTGTGCTGCATTGGGCAGCTATCGTACTTTTCGCCATAAGCTAATCGCGCGAGGCCCGCGATCGCAAGGCGCGGCACCAGTTCGCGTATGAACACGACTCCACGTCGCTGTTCCGCACCCTCGCGCCGAAGCACGTAGAAACGCAGATTCACCTCATCGAAGTTTGTATGGAAGGGAATTGGCAGGATTCCCAGCAGCTTGGTGCGTAGAAATCGGAAGCCTACAACGCTTACGAAAGTTCGTCCTTTAAACGCATCCACCTCAACTCCGGCAGGAACGTATTCCCGCAGCAGTGCTGGCTCCACTTCATAATTCAACATCACCAGATCGCGCCATTCGGCCGTCAAAAATACGCCGCGATCGGAATCAGTATCCAACGGTGAATCGCTGCCCTCGGAATCGCGGGTTCTCGATTTCATCCACCACGGCGACCGCGAAATCCTCCGCGGAAATATAGCTCTTGCCCTTAGCATCCACGATCAATTGATCCAGGTCCGTGCGATAGTGCCCGGTGCGCGCGCCTGGTTCGATCAATGCCGGCGGACTCACGGCCGTCCAGTCAAACCCCGCGAATCCCGCCTTGCGATACACATCCAACGCATCCGCATGAGCCTGCGCGAATCCTTTCCACGCGGCGGGGAAGTCCGGAGTATTCATGAGCTGCATCCCGGGACCCACTTCCAGGCTGCCCGCACCGCTCACGGCGATTAATCGTATCGGTTCCACTCGCGTCAAAGCCTCGACGAGCGAGTGCGCCGCCTGCACCAGCAGTTTTGGATCGTTCTTCACTCCGGGTCCGTACGCGCTCACCACGACGTCGTGATCAACGGCAGCCGCGGCGATCGTGTCCGGCTGGAAAATATCGCCCGTGCGGTAGTCCAGATTCGCCCTTTGCTCGCCGGTACGCGAAGTATCACGCACCACCGCCGTCACCTTGTGCCCGCGCGAAAGCGCTTCGTGCAAAATTCGCTGCCCGATCATCCCGGTGGCGCCAATCAGCACGATACTTTTCATTTCCACACCCTCTGGACGCTCACTCGCCGCCCTATTTCAAAAGCTCCTCTTCCGCTTCGGCCACTGTCGCGTACGTGTCGAATAGCGGTGCGACGCCCGTCAAATGCAGCACGTTGTGCACTCGGTGGTTCAAGCCCACTAGCGCCAGTTTTCGCCCCGATTTGTGGCAGGAGACGAAAGCCCGCACCAGCGAGCCCACTGCCATCGAGTCCACCAGCGGCACGTTCGTCATATCCACGATCACTCGCGGCGAATCTGTAGCCGCCACCGCCTCATTGAACGCAACGGAAGACGCCGAGGTGAACGGCCCCGCCAGAGTCAAAATTCTCTGGCCTTCGTGTTTGCTCGCCTGCGTCTCAACGCGGAATGACTCGTGTGGCATGGCGCGCATTCTAGTCCCAATGCGCCAAGAGAAGCAACGAAGCCGGCCCGACGATGCGAGTAGCTTATCTAGCGGCCTCTGCGTCCGGAGCTTTTCCGGACGCAGAGGGCACGTAATGTAGACGATTAGTTCCCGGTCGGCACGATCCCCGCATTCTCCACCATCAAAATCACGGTACGCTCCAGCGCTCTCGTGCGGTGCAGGACGCCTTTCGGAACCACCAAGCCATGTCTCGGCGCAAGCTCCACCGTGCGATCCTCCAGATCGATCAGGAACTTGCCCTCCACCACGTAGAAAAATTCATCATCGTCGTCGTGCTTGTGCCAATGATATTCACCCTCCACGACGCCCAGTCGAATCACTGACCCATTCACCTGGCATAAAGTCTGGTTGTACCACTTGAACTCGCAGGCATCCGCCAGCGCCTTCTCGTCCACCACTTCCAGCGGCTTGTAAAGCACATTCAACCGAGTCTCGTACGGAAAGGCTTTCGTCTCGCTCATGGAAAGTCTCCTGGATCGCCCCAACGAAAAATTACCACAATCGTGCTCCGCCAATCCGGCCTCACATGAAGTTCTTCGTGTGATAGGCGGACATCTGCGACGCGGCTGTTGGTTCGAAGCCCAGCGATTGCAGGCGTTCGCGGCGATTGCGGTCCATCTCGCGCTGCAGCCGGGCGACGTGACGCGCGCCCTCGCGAATTTGCTCGATCGCAATGCCGCCCCCCGCGTAAATCACCAGCGCGTCGTGGACGTAGGGGCTCAGCCCCGAGACTGACGCCAGCATCTGACTGCGGCGTTCGACGGCGGCCGCCATCGAAAGGCGTTTTTCCGGCTCGCGTTCAAAGACGTAGCGCATGTGCTCGATGCCGAAAGCGACATGCCGTGCTTCATCTCGATGCGCCAGGAGGCGAGCGCGGCGGTGACGGGATCCGGCGCGCGTTCGGCGAGGAATTCAGAGAGTGAGAAAGGTTCCTTCGCCCATGACGCAGAGCAGAAACGTGGCGGTGGTGAAGTCGGGTTCTTCGAGGAGAGTCTTCAGCGAAAGCTGCCCGCTCATGGCGGTGGTGCCGAGTCCTGCGCCGCCCGCTTCGGCGCGGCGCGTAAAGGCTTCCGCGTGCCGCGCCTCGTCCACAACCTGCATGGCGAGCACTTCAACCACCTCGCGATAATGCGGATGAATACGGGGAATGAACCGCGCAGGAACGTAAAGAGCCGCAAATTCATTCTCGGTGAGAAAGGTCATAATTTGCGCAACAGCGTCTTCGACTTCGGGCGAGAGCTTGGAAGATCGCCCCACGGGACGTCGCGTCCCACGGACCACTGATTCGCAGTGGCCTGGCTGTAAATGGCATTCAATTCCCTTGCCCAGACGTCGCGTTTCTGGCGAAGGGTGAAACTGAAATCGGGTCCGCCGGTTTCGACGCGCGCGCCGCGCGGGGCGAGGCCCCACACCGGATCGGCTGTTTCGGCGATCTGCATGCGAGACGTGGCGATTGACGGCGCAGGACCGGCCGATTGAATACGGTAGACTCCGGCAACACCCAGCTTTCGGTCGCAGGCGAGACCTTCCTTGCGGCACCAAGCCGCCAGCTGCTCGGAGAGCTGTGAAGCATCTCCGCGAACTTCGAACCAATCGCCCGCGCGCAATTGCGCGAGGGCACGGCGAAAGAGCACCGTGGCTCCGTCGTGAAGTCGCCAGGTCTTCCATGATCGAGATGCTGTTTGGGTGTGGAATTGGCCATGGCGGAATGGCGCGAGAACGGGTCCTCAGTTACCGGCCGTTGAAGCGGCTGAGCCATAGAAATTGAATCGGCTGCACCGCTTTCTCGAGCTGCGCGTAGCCGGTCGTGCGCCCCGGGCAGCCAGCTGCTTGAGCCCTTCGAGTTCCATGAGGACGCGAACCTTCGGATCCTGAAAAGACATCCCAGCAGAGTATCGATGAACGGCTGGATGAAATGCTGCACTCCGTGCAACTGGCAGGTCGGCGCGCACCGTAAAGTTGCAGTGATCGAAAGGAGGCGTCGTGGCCAGCACGCAGTGGTCCCGGGATCGAGCGTGCCTTCGTTGATGAAGACTGGATAGTTGGCATCCAGGACGCACGCGGCGTCGGCGGCGCCGGCCAGCGCCTTTGCGGCGTCGCGTTCACCCCCAACATGATCGCCGTGCTTGCCAACCATCACTTCGTTGTAGAGGACGCGGCAGTCGCTGCGCGGATCGATGCCTGCGTCGGCGATCAGCCCAGTGGAATCAGCGTCGCCTGCGGCGAATCCGAGGCGCCCACCGCGAGGATCTTGCCCTTGAAATCGGCAAGAGAAGCCAGTTTGGAATCTGCGCCGACAAGGATCTTCGTGGTCAGGTCGCGGTCCGAATCGCGCATGGCAATCGCGCGACAACGCGCCGCCGCTAACGATCTGGCTCTTGACCCAGGCCAGCGGCGAATTCCAGGCGACGTCCATTGCGCCGGACAGATTTGCTTCCACCTGAGCGTCGTATGTGAAGTAGAGGATGAAGTCGATCTCGACATCGCGCGGCCGGCGAAGTAATCTTTGAAGCCCTCCCAGATCGTCACGACTTTGGGATCGTACGCAACGGCGCCAATGCGCAACGCCCGGCTGCGAGATCGGTGCCATGGTTCCTCCATTCGCTGAGGTCTTACTAGAACAAACGTTTGCCTAGAACAAGGGCAAGCCGAGGCAAGCCTTGCCCATGAAATCCTTCAGGACATCGCTCGACGGCGCCATCACGGCGGCCGCTTGCGCGTCCCGGAAGTTTCGTTCGAGACCGCCTCGCCGTCCGAAAGCCCAGCCACCGCCAAGGGTCATGGCACGCGAAACAACATTCAGGCACGCGTCCGCTGCTTTCACTTTGACGCCAAGCACGTCCAGCATCGCGGCCGGATCGCCGGCAAGAGCTTTGCGGATCGTTTCCCCCAGATAAGCGCGAGCCGAATTCAGTTCGAGCGCCATCTCGGCCACAAGAAACTGGACGCGCGGAATCGATGCCAGCGCAGCGCCGCCGGCGTGTTCATATTTTCTGGCCCCCACGTCGCACGGAATCGTCTGAAACGCCGCCGTAGCGATGCCCACCGAAACGGATCCGACACCGATCTGAAAGTGCGGAAGAACAACTTCCAGCATGGATTGAAATCCGTGCCTTCGGGGCCCAGGCGCGTTTCGTCATCGATGGCGACATCGGTGAGCGTCATCGGGGCGCTGGCGTTCCCGGCAAGCCCAAGGCCCTCGAAACGCCCCTGGGCCGTGAAACCGCTCGTGCCCGTGGGAATCAGGTAAAGATCGGATTCCGTCGCGGCCGCCGCGCCCGCTTTCCGGGCCGAGACGACATAGCTATCCGCCTCGCCCGCGCTGGTCACAAAACTCTTTTGTGCGCTCAAGTCTTTTGCGAGCCACTCAGGCGAACTTCGCTCACGGGCGCGTAAAAATGGCCTCCCGAACCTGCTTCGCTGAACGCCAGCGTACTCAAATGCTCGCCGCGTGCGAACGCGGGCAGTACCTCTTGTTTCAAAGCGTCGCTGCCTTCGCGGCGATCACGGCGGTGGCGCAAAAGTGCATCAGCGTGACCATGGCGGTGGAGGCGCAATTCTGCGCTTGCATCTCGATTACCTGCGACATTTCCGCAAGCCCCGCGCCCGCCCCGCCGAATTGGTTCGGCACGAGCAGTCCGAGCACACCCGCCTTTCCCAAAGCCGTGAGATTTTCGCGCGGGAACTGGCGCGACTGGTCAACCTGATCGGCATTGGCGTGAAGCATTTCGCGGGAGAGCTTTTCATTGACGGCCAATAAGGACTGAATTTCCGGCATGCGTCCTCCGCTTACTTAAGCAAATCACTGTCAGATGAATGTCTGCCGTTACCAGGCTGGTTGCGATTCGGTTGTTGGGATTGCAGCGGTGGACCTTAGGCGGCTGCCGGGCGCCAGTTTACGCTGAGAGTCAAGTGAAGCCGGACGAGCAGGGCACGGGGGTGGGACTGATTCGAGGCAAATCAAGGTCAGCATAAGGCCCGTAAATTAACATTAAAGCGGTAAGGTCACGCCAGCTTTTTTGCCGCGTACTTGGAACTGAGCTTGCCTAACCGACCCACCAGCCTCATTCCAATCGCCGCGACAACCGCCCCCATCCGTGTTATAATCAGCTTTCCGCTCTTCGAGTTCTTTGGCACCTGAACGCCTCCCTGAGCGTGTATGGCGTCCCAGCAAGCCCGTTTCATTCTTCAAACGCGAGGGACATTGCGAATTCGGCCGGATACTTGCGTGTCATTTTTGCGAAGCGCCCGTGGGACGTTCAGGAGAGAACCAGTATGAAGAATCTGTTTGTAGGCAATATGAGCTTTCAGACCACTGCGGCGGATCTGCGCGCGCTCTTCGAGCCGTTCGGCCAGCTCGCGCGTGTCCACGTTGCTACGGACCGCGAAACCGGCCGCGCTCGCGGCTTCGGTTTCGTCGAAATGCAAAATGACGACGAAGCCGCCAAAGCCATCGCCGCTCTCGATGGTAAGGATTTCGGCGGACGCAATTTAAAAGTCAACGAAGCTCGGCCCAAGACCGAATCCGGCGGCCCACGCGGACCGCGCAGCGGCAGCGGCGGCGACCGTGGCGGCAATCGCGGCGGGGGCGGCGGCCGTGGCAAGGAAAAATTTTCGCACGAAGATTATCGCGAAACCGCGCGCCAGCCGCGCGAGCCTCGCTGGTAGCACCCGCATCCTCGCATTTTTCTGGATGCGAAATCGTCGGCACTTAACCGGGGGATAAAATGACGACCACATTCAAGAAGCGGCAGAAGGAAATGAAGCGCCAGGATAAAGCGCGAGCCAAAGCAGAACGTCGCGCTCAAAAGAAAACCGATGGCACGCCGGGCGACACCTCGCTCGACAACATCGCCTGGGATGAGGGCGTCGGCACTCCCAACAGCCTCCGCGTCCCCGAGTTTTTCGATGGTCCGGAAGACTCCTCGGAGCCGAAGGGTTAAGGTTTCACTTGGTCCAGCCTCAATACCAATAAACCACTCCGCCCGCGCGCGGCGCATAACGCCGCGCCGGTGTCCCTGCCCGTTTCCGTCGCGCCCCTCGTGATTATGTGGGCATCGTTGTGACCCGGTGCTCTCTCTTCACGTTCCATAGAGTGCTATACTCTTCCCTCGGCGCATTCCGCGCGGCATTCAACTCTGCGGTTCACCGGTCCCTTTGTAAAGGAGCACGAGGATGGGCATTGAATTCATCGAACTAGTCAGCTGGATGCGCCGCCGCAAGATTTTTGCCTCCCTCCTCGTGGCCTTCACGCTCGGCATCGGCATCCTGATCGGCACCTTGATTTCTGGTCACGCGCAGGCCACGCGCGGACAAACTTCGACTAGCGGCGCCTCGTTGCTGGTCGTCCCCGATCCGGTCACGCTCTCGACTTCCTTTTCCACTATCTCTAAAAGGCTTGGCCCCTCGGTCGTAAACATCTCCACCACGCAGGTAATTGAAAAGCCCAAGGGCGAAAGCAAAAAGCCGAAAGATTTCGGCGATCCCTTCCAGGATTTCTTCGACCGTTTCTTTGATTCGCCCGATAATAGCCCCGACGCCGAACGCAGCCTCGGCTCCGGCGTGATCGTGGACAAAAAAGGTTTCATCCTCACCAACGATCACGTGATTGACCAGGCCACCAAAATTCAAGTCGCCCTCGATGGCGATCCTACGAAGTACAACGGCCGCGTCGTCGGCTTCGACAAGGAAACCGATCTCGCCGTGGTCAAAATTGAAGCGGACCACGACCTGCCCATCGCCAAGCTCGGCAATTCCGACGGCGTGCAGGTCGGCGACTGGGTCCTCGCCATTCGGCAGCCCCTTCGGCCTGAACTCCACCGTCACCGCCGGCATCATCAGCGCGAAAGACCGCTCCAACGTCGGCCATCAATTTCAGCGCTTCATTCAGACCGACGCCGCCATCAATCCCGGCAATTCCGGCGGCCCGCTCGTCAATATGGCCGGCGAAGTGATCGGCATCAACACCGCCATCTATACCGGCAGCCGCGGCTTCGAGGGCGTCGGCTTCGCGCTTCCGTCCACCACCGTCATTCGCGTTTACAACGAGCTCATCACCAAGGGCAAAGTAACGCGCGGCTCCATCGGCATCACCTTCCAGGAAGACCGCAGCAATAATCCAGTGCTTCTAAAGGAACTCGGCGCGCCCTACGGCATCGTCGTCGAAGCCGATCGAGCCCGGCAGCCCCGCTGAAAAAGTTGGCCTGCAGCCGGGTGACGTCATCACCGATATCAACGGCCAGCCCGTGCACACCGGCGCCGATCTGGTGAATCCCATCGCCGATACTGCCATCGGCGATTCCGTGCAGGTTCGCTATATCCGCAACAAGCAATCCAAAGAAGTTGCGCTGGTCGTTGCCGATCGCTCGAAAATCTTCCCCCAGACTGCCCAAACGGCCGAAGACCAGCCCGACCAGCAGGACACGCCCGGCCAGTTCGGCCTGCATGTCGAGGATCTAACCCCTGACCTTGCCCACAAGCTCGGCATGGGCAAGATCACTGGCGTCGTCGTCACTGAGGTCGAGCCGGCCACCTTCGCCGAGGACATTGACTTCACCCGAGGCGACGTAATCGTCGAAATCAATCACGTTCCGGTAGCCAACATGACGGACTACAAGGCGCAAATGTCCAAGCTGCATCCAGGCGAAGACGTCCTATTCAAAGTAGCTCGCCGCGGCGACACCGACCGCGTCCTAACCCTATTCTTGGCCGGCGCAGTCCCAGCCGCACAGTAGCGGCAGCGCGAGGGTGTTGAAGTTGATGACGTGGTTAGCGCCTAGCCTCTATCAAACACGTCGCCAATTTCCCGCATCCAATAACAGTGCGGGTTACCCGATACGCGCCGCGCACAATGTCCCGGCTTGAGCCAAGCCGCAAAATCATCATAATAAGAGGACTGCAGCGCGACCTTCTTCGTCGGAGGAGAGGGGAAAGAATCAAGCGGCAGGAACCGAAGCGGAGAGCAATGAAACGCTTTTCCAGACGAGCCGTTCGAATTGCAGCGCTTCTCGCGCTCGCGTGCGCCGCCTCCGCGAGCACGGTGGCTGCCTCCGGCGTCCGTCCGCAGGAATCCAGCCCTTCGGCCCACGCTTCAACTTCCAACGCCAAGAAGAAAAAATCTCATCATCGTCACAGTTCGGGGCGCCAGTCTTTCCAAAAAGCGCCCACGCCGGAACGCATCTCCGAAATCCAGGGCGCGCTCGGTCGCGGCGGCTATTACCAGGGCCAGCCCAACGGCAAGTGGGACTCGAACACCGTCTCCGCGCTGCAAAAATTTCAGTCTGACAACGGCATGAACGCCAGCGGCAAACTCGACGCGCCCAGCCTGCAAAAACTGGGCTTGGGCTCGAGCACCGCAGGCGTGGACGCGCCTAAGCCGCTATCGCACACCAGTCCCGCAGCCGCCACCACAACATCCGCGTCCGCCGCTGCTCCCACTGCGGTCGCGCCGGCGGCGAGTACCGATCCAGCGCGAGCGACCGTCTCCAACGTCTCCGCCACTACGCCCGGCCCAACCGCCGCGAATTCGTCGTCAGCCTCCGCCAAGCCTCCGCAACGCTAAGCGCGAATGGAAGCAGCTTTTGTAACGACGCGCTTTCGTGCGCCATCGGTGTCCAGCCACCTACCATTCCTACCGGCGCCACGTCGCCCTGCATGCTCCTGCTGAGCTACACAATTCACCCGATTGCTTCGCGCCACAAATTTTCGCGCCTCCGCGAAGACCGTTTGCGCGAATCTGCTCTTTCCGCTAAAATAAGTGTTTCAGCATTCATCCGCGAAGCGCCATGAGGCGCCTCTCGCAGCCTGCGCTCGCTCGGCACCCGGATACCCTGAGGGAATGGCGGAAGAAAACGACAGATTTACCCTAACCTTCGACGCCGCCGACGAGTACCGCCCGGAAGCTCCTCCTCCCCCTGAAATCCCCGCGTGGAAAGACGGCAGTATTCGCATTGGCATCCACACCTCGATTGCGGGAGACATCTCCGGCTCGCTCGAAATCGCTCACGGCCTCGGCGCCAACGCACTGCAAATTTTTTCCTGCAGCCCGCGCATGTGGGAACGCGGCGGCGCCCGCATCGCCGAAGCCGAAGCCGCGCGCTTCCGCGCCCGACGCAAGGAACTCGGCCTCGGCCCGCTGGTCATCCACGATAATTACCTGATCAATCTGGCTTCGCCGAATCCGGTCCTGCGCACCCGCTCGGTGCAAGCTTTTCACCAGGAACTCGTGCGCGCCATCGCTCTCGGCGCTGACTTTCTTGTCGCTCATCCCGGCAGCGGCCGCGAGAGTTCTCCGGCAGCTGCCGTCAGCGCCATCTCGCAAGGCCTGAAACAAGCCGCGCGTGGCTTGAAGCTCGGCGACCTGAAAATTCTGCTGGAAAATACCGCGGGGCAGGGAACTTCCATCGGCTCGCGCTTTGAAGAACTCCGCGCCATTCTCGACGCGACGCCCGATCTTCCCCTCGGCATTTGCATTGACACCGCGCACACCTTCGCCGCCGGCTGGGATCTGCGCACCGCCGAAGGCCTGGAAACCACCCTGCAGGCGATTGACCGCACCGTCGGCCTCGACCGCGTCTACGTCATCCACGTCAACGATTCGAAAACGCATCACGGTTCGCGCGTGGATCGCCACGAGCACATCGGCAAAGGCAAGATTGGCCTGGAAGCCTTCGGCCGCATCCTGAATCACGCGCTTCTCGGCGGCCGAGCTTTCATTCTCGAAACGCCCATTGATAAGCCCGGTGACGATCGCCGCAACGTCGCCGCTCTCTGGAAACTTCTCGGCCGCGAAGTAATCGCCACTGGCAACGGCATGAAGCCGCGGCCGCACCGCGCCAAATCCAAGCGTGCGAAAGCATCGCGCGCCACTCCCAAAGCGTCTAAAAGGAAAAGAAAATCGAAACCGAAATCACGCTCGCGAGGAAAGTGAACTTGGCCGATTCCGACCACAAGCACCCCAGCTACGACCCGGCGCAAATCGAGGCGAAGTGGCAAAAAGTGTGGGAAGAGCAGGGCGCCTTCAACGCCGTGGACAATGACGCCTCTCGCCCCAAGTATTACATGTTAGAAATGCTGCCTTACCCCTCCGGCACCCTGCACATGGGTCACATGCGCAATTACACGATTGGCGACGCTGTCGCCCGCCACAAGCGCATGTGCGGATTCAACGTCCTGCACCCCATGGGTTTTGACGCGTTCGGCCTGCCCGCCGAAAACGCCGCAATCAAAAATCACACCGCGCCGCGCGTTTGGACCGAAGAAAACATCGCGGAGTTTCGCCGCGTCCTGCGCCGCTTTGGATTCAGTCATGACTGGCGCCGCGAGCTCGCGACTTGCGATCCGTCTTACTACCATTGGAACCAGTGGTTCTTCCTGCGCATGTTCGAGAAGGGCATCGCCTTCCGCAAGAAGAGCAAAGTGAACTGGTGTCCGGAATGCGGCACCGTTCTGGCCAATGAGCAGGTGATTGACGGCTACTGCTGGCGCCACGAAACTACTCTCGTCGAATCGAAAGAGCTTGAGCAGTGGTTTTTCCGGATCACCCAGTATTCCGACGAGCTTCTCGACGATATGAAGCAGCTCGCAGCCGGTTGGCCCGAGCGCGTCCTTGCGATGCAGCGCAACTGGATCGGCAAATCGCGCGGCACGCGCGTGAGATTTGCCGTCTCCCAGATGGAAAACCTCTCCCTCGAAGTCTTCACCACTCGCGTGGACACCATCTACGGCGCCTCAGCACTGGTAATTTCTCCGGGGCATCCCAAAGTCGAAGAACTGCTCGCCGGTGTCCCTGGCCGCGGCGCCATGGAAGCGCAGCTCAGAACCATGCGCCAGAAGAGCATGCGCGCGGCAGACATCGCCACGGCCGAAAAAGAAGGTTTCTTCACCGGACGCTTCGCCGTGAACCCTTTTTCCGGCGCGCACATTCCGATCTGGGTCGCAAACTTCGTCCTCGCTGAATATGGCACGGGCGCCGTGATGTGCGTTCCGGCCCACGATCAGCGCGATTACGAATTCGCGGAAAAATATCATTTGCCGGTAAAGATTGTCGTCCAACCGCTTAACGGCGCACCGTTGCGCCTCGATCGCATGTCCGAGGCTTACACTGAATACGGGCGCCTGGTTGATTCCGGCCCCTACGCCGGCCTTACCACGGAACAAGCTCTCGAGAAAATGACGGCCGATGCCGCTGCTAAGGGTTTCGGCGTCGGCGAAACCACCTATCGCCTGAAAGACTGGGGCGTCTCGCGCCAGCGTTACTGGGGCACTCCGATTCCGATCGTCTACTGCGAAAGAGACGGCATCGTCGCGGTTCCCGATGATCAGCTGCCCGTGCGCCTCCCGGAAAACGTCACGCTCACCGGAGAAGGGCAGTCGCCGCTTGCGAGTTCTCCCGAATTCGTCAACACCTGTTGTCCGAAATGTGGCGGTCCGGCGCGCCGCGAAACCGACACGATGGATACCTTCATGGATTCCTCCTGGTATTTCTATCGTTACACCGACCCGCACAACGACCACGCGCCCTTCGACAAAGAAAAAGTCCGCTATTGGTTTCCCATTGACCAATATGTCGGCGGCATCGAACACGCCATTCTGCATCTGCTCTATTCCCGTTTTTTCTGCAAAGTGATGCGCGACCTAGGTCTCGTCAATCACAGCGAGCCCATCGCGCGCCTCTTCACGCAAGGCATGGTGCAAAAGGGCGGCGTGGCCATGTCCAAATCCCGCGGCAACGTCGTCGGCGCGATTGACATGGCCGATAAATACGGCTGCGACACCGCGCGCCTCTACATCCTTTTCGCCGCGCCTCCCGAAAAAGATCTCGAATGGAGCGAGGAAGCCATCGAAGGCGCCTCGCGCTTTCTGAACAAAGTCTATCGCCTGATCGCAAAACACGCCGATCGCCTGCGAAATATCCAAACCGATCTCACGCAAAAAACCGACCTGTCGACCGCCACCGCGAAGGAAAAGCTGCTGGTTCGCAAAGTTCACCAAACTCTCAAGCGCGTTACGAATGACTTTGAAGTGCGCTGGCACTTCAATTCTTCCGTCGCGCTGCTCATGGAACTCGTCAACGAAATCCAGTCGCAGGAGCCGCTCGACGCCGAGATCAGCCCCATGGTCCTGAAGCGCGTGCTCGAATCCCTGCTCCTGATGCTCGCGCCGATGGCTCCGCACATTTCCGAAGAGCTCTGGCAGATGCTCGGGCACCAGCAGGGCCTAACGTACGAAAAATGGCCCACCTATCGCGAGGATCTTGCTCGCGAAGAGCAATTCGAAGTGATCATCCAGATCAACGGCCGCCTCCGCGGCAAGATCCTGGTAGACGACGGCCTAAGCGAAGACGAAACCCGCGAGCGCGCCCTGAAAGACCCGCGCATCGCAATTCTGCTAGACGGCAAGCAAGTAATAAAAACTGTGGTCGTGCCAAAGAAGTTGGTGAACATCGTTTTGAGGTAACCAGGAACGGTCTCAGAGTCAGTGACGAAGAAAAGCGAGTGTCAACCCGAGCGCGCAGCGAGGGATCTCTCGTCACTGCCGATCGCGAAGCCAGAACCACCGGTCGCTGGGCAACACTGTAGAACACGGACGGTCCACAAATGACCATGACCACCGCATCGGCCGCACAGAAAGACGCCGGAGGCACCGTGAGCACCAAACACGGCATCGTAGTCCTGGATTTCGGCGGCCAATACACGCAACTGATCGCGCGCCGCATCCGCGAAGAAGAAGTCTTCTCCGCCATCCTCCCGTGCACCGCGAAGCTAGAAGAAATCCGCGCACTCGAACCCATAGGCATCGTCCTCTCCGGCGGCCCCAGCTCCGTCTACGATAAAGACGCGCCACATTGCGACGCCCAAGTCCTCCAGCTCGGCATCCCCGTCCTCGGCATCTGCTATGGCATGCAATGGCTCACGCATTCTCTCGGCGGCAAAGTCGGCCTGGCCAAGCGCCGTGAATACGGCCCTGCGCAACTCGACATCGCGTGCGCATCCAAGCTTTTTGCCGGCATCCCCAACCGCCTGAAAATCTGGAATAGCCATGGCGACCACGTCCTCGAAGTCCCGCCGGGTTTCGCCATCACCGGACGCACCGACAACGCCATCGGCTCCTTCGAACACGCCGAAAAGAAATATTACGGCGTCGAATTTCACCCCGAAGTGAACCACACCGACCGCGGCACGGAAATCCTGCACAATTTCGTGTTCGAAATCTGTGGCGCGAAGAAAAACTGGAACCGCGCCGGATTCATCACCGCCACGGTCGATTCCATCCGCAAGCAAGCCGAAGGCGCCCGCGCAATCTGTGCGCTTAGCGGCGGAGTGGATTCTGCCGTCGCCGCCGCGCTCGTCCATCGCGCCATCGGCGACCGTCTCACCAACGTCTTCGTGGATACGGGTTTGCTGCGCGCGCACGAATATGAAGAAACTCTAGAGCTGCTGCGCCAGCGCCTCGGGCTCAACGTCATCGGCGTGGATGCTTCCGAGCGCTTTCTCGGCAAACTCGCCGGCATCACCGACCCCGAACAAAAGCGCAAAATCATCGGCAACGAATTCATCGCTGTATTCGTGGAAGAGCAGCGCAAATTGCTCGCCGCTTCCGCCGGCCTGCCCGTAAAATTCCTAGTTCAGGGCACACTCTATCCCGACGTAATTGAATCCGTCTCCGTAAAAGGCCCGTCCGCCGTCATTAAATCTCACCACAACGTCGGCGGTCTCCCGGCAGACATGCCCTTCGGCTTGATAGAGCCTCTGCGCGACCTTTTTAAAGACGAAGTGCGCCAAATAGGCCGTGAACTGGGGCTTCCTGAGGAAATTCTGGTCAAGCATCCATTCCCAGGTCCGGGCCTCGCCGTACGCTTGCTAGGCGCGATCACCCGCGAAAAGCTGGAGACACTTCGTGCCGCCGATGCCGTAGTCGTGGAAGAAATTCGTCGCGCGGGACTTTACGAAAAAGTCTGGCAGGCGTTTGCCGTGCTATTGCCGGTGCAAAGCGTAGGGGTCATGGGCGACGGTCGGACGTACGGATACACCATCGTGGTCCGAGTTGTCGATTCGCAAGATGCGATGACTGCCGATTGGACGCGACTGCCCCGCGAAGTGCTCGAACGGATTTCCGCGCGTGTCGTCAACGAAGTCCCCGGCGTCAACCGGGTCGTGTACGACATTAGCTCCAAGCCGCCCAGCACAATCGAGTGGGAATGATGCGAATTCCGACCCGCTGAAACTCTCCCCCGGAGAGGTCTTAGCGGTTAGCCATTTTCTGGGCCATGTACAAAAGCAACCGGCGGTCGCCTTCGTCAATTCGGCCCAGCAGTCTGCGGAAACGGCCCAGAACTCGCGCTTCTTTTCCACGGCTTCCCCACGCGATATCGTCGGCCGACTTCCGCTTGGGAAGATTAGGCAGCACGGGTGGTTCTTCGCCGTCGTAGAAAAGTTGGTACAGCGGCACTTCCATGGCGCGTGCCAGCTTTTCTAGAGTCTCGATCGCCGGAACGGTGTGCCCGTTCTCGACGCGCGAGATGTAACAGCGCAGAAGCCCGGTGCGCTTCTCGATGTCGCCTTGGGAAAGTTTCTTGGTTTCACGTAGCAGACGGATGCGTTCTCCGATTATCATGGGCGGTATTGTCACATGATACTCTGACTGCTGCAACAACGGATTTGCAAACCCGGGAAGCGGCGACACACTTCCCTGTAACCGGAAACCAATGCCTGACGTCCCAAAGGGTATGGCAGCCAGCGCTTCCGCCATTCCGCTCCCGGTCACCCGGCGCGAGAAGGGCGAGGAAGAAAGGCAACTGGTCCGTTTGGCCCAGAGCGGCGAAGAGGCCGCTTTTGAGGAGCTGATCCGGCGCCATCAACAGCGTGTTTTCGGCCTGGTCAGCGGAATCCTGCGCCGGCGCGAAGATGTGGAAGACGTGGTCCAGCAGGTTTTCCTGAAAGTCTTCGTCTCGCTGAAGCGCTTTGACCAACGCGCGGCCTTTTCCACCTGGCTGTACAAGATTTCGGTGAATGAGTGCTGGGACTACCTGCGCAAAAAGAAAGTTCGGCCGCTCGTCTACGAAGCCGATCTCTCCGAGGAACAGGTGTCGCGCCTGGACGGTGTGGTTTCCGCCGATCGTCCCCCGGCCAGCCCCATGGACCGCGCCGAGGCCCGCGATCTTCTCGAGCGCATGATGGAGAAGCTCCCGGAGCAGGATCGTGCGTTGCTGGTGCTCAAAGAAGTAGAAGGATTCTCGGTACAGGAATTAGCCGAAATTCTCGATCTCAACGTCAACACGGTAAAAGTGCGCCTGTTCCGTGCTCGCGCTCGCTTGATGGATGTTTATCGCCGGAAGCTCAAGGAAACTCCCGAACCGCCTCCGGAAGGTAGAAAGGGAAAGGACCAACGGTCATGAATGAAGACTATCGTTCCGCGGCATGTAGCCAGTATGAAGCGGCTCTGGAAGATCACGTTGGCGGCGATCTCGGCGGCCCGGAAGCCGCGGCTCTCTCGGAACATTTGAAGACTTGCTCCGGCTGCCGCTCTGCTCTCGACGAAGCCGTACTCAGCGCGCGCCTGCTGCGCGTCGCCGAGCCGGTCGCCGATCCCGGTCCCGGCTTCAGCCATCTGGTGATGGCTCGCATTCGCGCCGAACTTCGTCTCAACGAAGTGAAGAGCGTTTGGCAACCGTTCATTTCAGTGGCTTGGCGTTTTGCTGCCACCGCCGCCTTCGCGCTCGTGCTGCTCGTCACCTTTGATGTCTCTCGTCACAATCAATTCCAGCAAGACCAATCGCTGCTGGCCACCAATACGCTTCCGGAGTTGGTCCCTGACCATTCCTCCGTGCCGGCCAGCTCCGATGACGTCCTGCTGATGATGGCGGAAACGAATCATGGAAAATAGTAAAACTCGCAGCGAAGCGGCCGTTCTGGTCCTGGTGGTTTTTGTACTGGGCGTTCTTCTCGGCGGCCTCGGTAACCACCTTTGGGGCGAGCGTGTCTGGGGTCACGCCTTGCCGCCCGGACCTCCGACGCACGACCAAATCGTCGGCGCTTTGACGCACGAGCTCCAACTTACTCCCGATCAGCAACAGCAGCTCAGCGCCATCGTGGACGACACCAAAGCCAAAATTCATGCCGCCTACGCTCCTGCGGACGCTCAGCGCGAACAACTGCGCCAGCAAGGCCGCGCGCGCATCCGCGCGATCCTCACCCCGGAACAATTACCAAAGTTCGAAGCCTTTATGTCTCGCATAGATGAGCAACGCAAAAAAGAAGCAGAGCAACATCAGCCTCCGCACTAACTCGCGCCATAGACAAGCATCCAGCAAGAAAGAACGTGCAGGGTCGGAGTGTGCGCAAACTGTCTGCAAAAGGAGCCAACGATGAAGCAAGCGACTCGGGCCCTCTTCGTAATCCTCTTATTCGCATCATCCTCCTGGGCGCAAACGAACATCCCGCTTTCCGAACCGGAGGACGCCTGTGGACCCGCTAACGTCAACTTCAACGTAAAATTCGATTACCAAGGGCAGCACCTGCCCACGTATGACGCCAGCAAAGCGCTGGTGTATTTTGTGCAAAATCAAAACGTGAATGTAATCAACCAGATCACGGCCAGGGTTGCAGTAGATGGAGCCTGGGTCGGTGCAAACCAAGGAAATTCCTACTTCTTTCTCACGCTCGAACCGGGCGAGCATCATCTGTGCGCTCGCTGGCAATCCAAATTTGCGCGCGCGCAGCTAATCTCGCTTAATAGCTTGAACGCCGAAGCGGGGAAGACGTATTACTTTCGCATCCAAATCACCGGGGGCGATCGCGCGGCGTTCTCGTTCGATTTGCTGAACACCAATGCCGACGAAGCGCGGCTCCTCATCGAAAGGTCGCCGTACAGCATTTCGCAGCCGAAAAAATAGATCCTCGGATCGTAGCGTCGGCCTACCTTCCGGTAGGCTGGCCATCACCTGCTCAGCGGCAGCAAAGGAGCGAGGCATGAAAACTCTGTTCGCGGTCCTTCTTCTCGCGTCGTCTGCATTTGCCCAGAATCAGGCTCCGGCCTCCAATCCGCAGGCCGCCGCCTGCGGTCCAAACGATGTCCATTACGATATCAAGAAGGATTCATCCGAGCATCCCGCGCAACTCGAATCGGGAAAGGCGCTGGTCTATATCATTCAGGATGAAGACCACGCCGATTGTCTGAAGTGTGATACGACAACTAGAGTAGGAATGGACGGATCCTGGATCGGCGAAACCCACGGAGATTCCTATTTTTTCTTCTCCGTCGATCCCGGCGAACATCATCTCTGCGCGAACCGCCTCCCGCAACTCGGCATAGTGACCAAGCCGCTTGCCCTATTCGGTTTTACGGCGGAGGCAGGAAAAACCTACTATTTCAGGATTCACGCTATCTATGGCTCGCGCGACGCCGCCACCTACTCCGATTTCGGCGCGGTTAATCCCGACGAAGCAAAATACCTAATTTCGATTTCTCCCTACGCCATCTCGCGCGTGAAGAAATAACTGAAAGCGGACGGACGCGCTTGGAATTTCCTGCGCCAAGGATTTCTTTGAGGGGATCAGGCCTTCAGCTCAGGCAAAATGGTTAGTTGTTCCTCTGGGGTTTAGCCCGTGAGGAATGACTTTGTTTCCCCGCCAATTCTCTAAAACGGAATATCTTCGTCCGAAATTTCCGGCCCGGCTCCGCTCGGCTCGTCATGCACCGGACCGCCTTCCATATCCGGATCCGCTGGACGCCCTCCACCAAAGCCCCCGCCGCCACCGTGCGACGCGCCAGCCCCGGCTCCCGCCGCGGCTCCATCGGCCCGCCCGCCCAACATGCGGAAATTCGTCGCCACAATTTCAAAACTCGTCCGCTTCTGGCCTTCCTTGTCCTGCCACTCGCGCGATTGAATGCGGCCCTCGATAAACACCAGCGAGCCCTTCTTCAGATATTGCTGCGCAATCTCCGCCTGCTTGCCCCACACCACGATCTTGTGCCACTCGGTGCGCTTCTGGCGCTCCCCATTCTTGTCCTTGTACGTCTCGTCCGTAGCCACAGAAAAATTCGCCACCGCCTGCCCGCCTCCGGTAAATCGCGTCTCCGGATCGCGTCCCAACCGACCAACCAAAATCGCCTTGTTCACTGACATGTGTACCTGCCTCTTCGCGAGATTGCCCTGAACCGCTGAGTATAACTGAACTAGCCCACAGGAAGGAAAAAAGCCGCGGCACGAGCGCGAACGGCCCCGCAGGTCCGCCACTCGCCACCACAGATTTCGCCGGAGACTTTTCTGGGAGTGCGGAGGCCTGTTTCCCCGAGGCACGAAGGGCTACCGCCTCTCCGGCGAGAAGCTCGCTTCGCGTGCAGTAAATGCAGCGTTGGCCCTCAGCCGTGCAAGGCACGCCAGAGTGAAAGCGGGAGCGCGCCCCACTCAAATCTCGCGGCAACGCGAGATGTCTTTTTGCAACTGCGCGTTACGCGCTTATCTCCAATTCATCAGCAAATGACTCGCCATGCATTGCAGTTTTTTCGGCACGGCGCGAGAGTGGGCGCAACTTCACAGCAGCTCAATTACGGTTGCTGCCAAGCGAATGAGAAAAAAAAGGAGAAAGTCCATGACCAAGCAAATTCTCGCAGTCACCGCAGCGTTATTTTTTACGGCTCTTGCGCCCGTGCCGAGCCACGCTCAGCAGCTCACGCAGGCCAAAGTTCCTTTCGCGTTTCAGGCGGGTAGCAAGATGATGCCGGCCGGAGAATATCAGATCCAGCGAGCGACTACCGCAGCCACTACCACGCAGCTGATTCGGAGCACCGATTCATCTGTGTACACGTTCGTCTTGACGAACGCCGTGGATTCCAGCGACAAGAAAACCAATGCCCGGCTGATCTTTCACTGCTACGACGGTAAGCACGAGTGTTTCCTCTCCGAGATTTGGGTCGGAAACGGCCAGGGATTGAAACTCATCGAGTCACGTCGCGAGAAAGAACTATCCCGCGCCGCAACGGAAAATGAACTGGCGGTGGTTTCTGTGCCGCTAACCGTCACTCCGTAAGGATCCCAAGTGCGCAGAGTCCATTGCGTTGTGACTCGAACTGAGGTGACGAATCAGAACCGAACCTTCAACAGCAACACAGACGGGAGGCCGGCATAGTCCGACGGCCTTCCGTTTGCCCTTTGCAAGCCTTTATGAGGGAAGGCCAAACATGAGAGAAGATTTCTGGAAAGTAATCTCAGATGACGGAAAAATCGTGAAGTACGGTTACAAAGAACTATCCGATGGCATCGCTGGCATATCGGCAAAAGGGAACGGAAGATTTCTAATGATCCTGCAAAGAAGCATCCGGGCCCCGCTGACCAGAAAACAAGTGGAAGCCGTCTTCGAGCAATACCTAAGCATGGATCACAGAAGAATACCGTCGCCGCAAGGCCTGATGATGTAGCAACCCTCCGTGCCCCGCAATTTCGTGCCGATCGCAGCGAGCATGTTTGAATGCGCGACGGATTCAAATGCCAACGCTTCAATCGGCGTGCGGGCGCAGCTCGAAGCGAAGCCCTTCCCGTTCCCGCAACAGCGCGATAATCCCGAACAAATTATCCGCGCGAGGGTTGCCGGAGGGCCCCAGCATCCGCATCAAACTCTTCGAAGGAATTTCCGCCGCTTCGGCCAACTGTTCAAGTCCTACGGTGGCGTTGATGTAGTCGCGCAAAATCGTTTTGCCGGTGGCAAGATCGCCGGCCAGCATCGCCTCGATGGCTTCGCGCAGCAACGCTTTGCGGAAAGCAGGCTCGCGTCTCGGACTTCTGGATCCGCAGGTTGGCACTAGTGTACTGCGTGCCCTGTCTCGGAACTGTACCCAGGGCCAGTTGCGTCTAAGCGGTTCCCCTTCTAACATTCCATCATCGGCGGCGCTACCCGCCTCGTCGGTCCCTAGGGGAAAATGAGACGCTTTTCGCATCTGTTCGCGCTTTTCTCGCTACTGCTAGTGTGTTCCAGACCATCGTTTGGGCAGGCGTGGTCTGGCATACTGGCGCCTTCGCGTGCTATCGACTGGTCGACTACAGGCATTCCCGGCGGCATTCCTGACGGAGGCTGGTCAAACTGCGCGACGACGGCGTGCAACACGGCTTACTCCAATCCGACAGCAGCGAACATCAACTCGGCGTGCGCGTCAGCACCAAGCGATACAGTCGTTCGCATCCCCGCAGGCACCTATACTCTCAGCGCATCCATCGCCTGCAACACCAACCATGTTGTACTAAGAGGCGCCGGACCTACTCAAACGACCTTCATTCTCAACGGTTATAACATTCTCATGGGCAATGGAAACGGAGGCCAAGGTTCCGTTCCGGGTGGTTTGGGGACGACTGCTCTCGGCACATTAACGGAGGGAAGCACAGTTCTGACGGTCGGCAGCACAGCAGGATTGTCCGCTGGGCAGGTAATAGAAATTGATGAACTGAACGACACCTACGTAAACCCCACCGGCAATACGGGAAACGAAAACGCAACGAGATGCAGCAGCCCCCTGAATTTCTTCGGCTGCAGCACGCGATCACAGATGGAGTGGGATCGGATCGTGAGCGTGAACAGCGGCTCGAACCAGATCACGATCGCCGCGCCTGGACTATCGAAGTCATATTCTTCATCGCTTACCCCGCAGATCTTCTACTGGAGCACCACTGGCGTTTACAGTTACAACGGTGTTGAGAATTTGAAGGTGGACGCGGGTACGTCCACGACTTCGGATTTCGCCGTTGCCCTCGCGTTCTGCAACGACTGCTGGGTCAAGAACGTGACCGTAGTGAACGCTCACCGCGCCGGAATCTACTGCTTCCTGAGCTTCGAGGATGAGATACAAAACAATTATCTCTCCGCATCCAACGGCGCGGGAGCTCCCACCGAATATGGGATTGAGTGTGACCGCTGTTTCATGTCTAGGATTGAGAACAACATTGAATTTGGGGTCACTAGTCCCGTCGTCACGGAATCCGCCTATGGCAACGTCGTTGCGTACAACTACACATTAAGAACGGCTGCTGACAACGCATTTCCAGCTTTGGATACCCACAGGTCTCATGTTTACGATGTGTTATACGAGGGCAACGTAGAGTCAGCGATCATAGACTGGGACAATGTGTGGGGATCAAGTTCGATGAACACGGCTTTCCGCAACTACGCTCGGGGTGACGAGCCTAATGCGACGAACTACCGTACCCCCATTGCCGTTCAGGCGGACCAGAGGTATATCAACATTGTAGGCAACGTGCTTGGTCTAACCGGCGGTTTTTACAGCACTTATGAGTGCGATAGCGCCAATCGCCAGAGCGAAGACAACTACATCTACGACTTGGGATTTAATAGTGGCTGTGTGAACGGAAGCCTGACCGACTACGATACCGTGGCCGAAAGTAGTCTGATGCGCTGGGGTAATTGGGATGCCCAGACTTATGCCGCCAGCGGCTCATCCCACGGCACGCGCTGGTGCACTGGAAGCGGAATCGGAAGCCCAGGAGTAGACGCCTACGACGCTGGTTGCAAAGTGTCGGAAACAGCCAGCGGCGACCCGACATTTCCGGGATTGAGTAGCCCAAGCATAACGCTGCCGAACTCTTTCTATTTGGCTAGCCAGCCGTCATGGTGGACGACCACGTGGGGAACGCCAATGTGGCCTCCCATTGGTCCGGACGTCGCCTGCACCACAAACTGCATTGCAAACACTGCAAGTCACGCAGCCGAGATTCCGGCGGAACTTTGCTATAACAACTCCGCCCAGAGCGGCGGATTTCTGACCGCTTTTGATGCAGATGCGTGCTACGTGAGTGACTCCGGCTCGACCGGGCCGGCTCCCCCAACGGGGCTCACAGCCACGGTGGAGTAAGGTTTCTCCTCAACTCACCTCTGCGCGGACCACTTGAATCCGGGTCCCAGCACCGCAATGAACAAGACCGCCAGAGCACCCGCCGCGACGATCCATCCCCAGCTGCGCGTAATCTCCGGCATCTCAAATTCCGTACTGCGCACCCGCGGCCCGGCAATAGCATTCCCATCCATGCGAGCCCCGACGCTCCTCCAAACGACGCCGCAGCCGCCGAAATCGCCACCAGCACCATCCCCACCGGATTGAACAACCCCGCGATGTAAGAAAGAATCCCATCGCTGAAGTAGGGAATCAGCGTCAACCGCCGCGCCCGCCGCAAACGCATCTCGCCCTCCGGCCCAAGAAACGGCCGCAGCTCCAGCAGCGCAAAACACACAAAAAACCAATACGAAATCGCGCCGGCCACAAGCAATCCAAGACGCCACGCCCAAGACGGCTGCAGTCCCTGGATCACCCGAGCCCAATCGCCAATATTCCCCACACCGGAAAAAAGAAAATATCCGCCCACCTCGAGCAAATTAACTGTCATCAAGAGCCACAGAAAATAACGCAGCCGCGCAGCCCGGCGCGCCATTCGCGAAGCGCCAAAACACAAAACTCCCGCGATCAAATTGGCAATCGTGCCGCTCGCGGCCACGATTCGCGTATCGCGATCGCAATCAAAATAAACGCTCGAAAGTCCCAGCGCGTGCCCACCCGTCAGCACGCAAGCACCGCCGTGCCCCAGCCCCTCGTGAATCACGTCGCCACAAACCGTGGCCGCAATCGCAATCGCGATCACAGTCCAAACGTCAGGCAGCCTCTCCGCCCCGCGTTGCGCCCATGGATTGTGCCCATCTGACACGTGAATAAACCTCGCGACGACGGCGCCCCTGCAAATTATTTCAAACCCGGACGGCCGATCGCCGCCGATAATACACCTCAGCCGGAACCATTTAATGCTATCAATCGTTTTCCACGTCGCGCTAGAATCCCCGGCGCACTGTGTTTCACATTAGGGGGAATGATCGCCGTGGATCGCAACCTGCAACCTGACGAAAAATCGCGGACAAACGAAGATGCCAATGACGCCTCGCCCGCAACGCAAACGCCGGCTCCGTGGACGCGCCGCAAATTCCTGGCAAATTCCACAGGCCTAGCGCTAGTCGGCGCTATCGGCGGCCTCGCGACGCAACTTCCCGCATCCGCGCACGAACCCGCCTCCCGCGATACCGCGCACGACGCCGCGCACAAATCTTCCGCGCGCGTCACCTCGAATGCCGCGAATCCTGCAACACGCCTCACTCCGCCCGCCAAACCCCGCCGCATCATCCTGGACACCGATCCCGGCATAGACGACATGATGGCGATCTTCCTCGCTCTCCGCTCGCCCGAGCTGAAAGTCGAAGCCATCACCCCAGTCTGCGGCAACGTGCCACTCGAATTCACTCTAGCGAACGCGCTTCGCCTCGTCGAAATCGCGGATCGCACCGACGTGCCAGTCGCTGCCGGCGCAAGCCATCCTCTGCTGCGCCGCCTCGTCACCTCGGGCCACGTGCACGGCGCAAACGGCATGGGCGGCGTCGATTTCGGAGCGGCAAAAGTAAAACCGGTGCGTGAAACCGCGCCCGAAATCATTCGCCGCATCGTGCGCGAGAGTCCCGGCGAAATCACCATCGTCGCCGTCGGTCCCTTGACCAACGTCGCGCTCGCCCTGCGCAGCGATCCCGAACTCGCCGCGATGATTCCGCAGATCGCCATCATGGGCGGCTCGCTTTCCGGCGGCAATATCACTCCCGCCGCGGAATTCAATCTGTACGTGGATCCCGAAGCCGCGCGCATCGTCTTCGATGCGCAAATCCCGCTCACCATGGTCGGCCTTGACGTCACTCGCAAAGTGCTGCTCAGCGAAGCGCAGATCCAGCAGCTCGAATCCGCGAATAATCCGGTAAGCCAGGCCGCAGGCAAAGTGATGCGCGCCACTTACGAACGCATGCAGCACGGTGGGGAAGTGACGGTAATCGCGATGCACGATCCGCTGACGGTCGCGTCGCTGATTGATCCCGAAGTGATCACCCTGAAGGATTTTTACGTGGAGGTTGAAACCGAAGGCGAATGGACCGCTGGTCAAACTCTCGGCTACGATGGTCACGCCCCGGTCCGCAAATCACCGCCCGTGGAAACCAGCATGCCAGGCCCCAGCGCACCCGAAGAACCATTCAAGCCTAACGCCAGAGTAGCCGTAAGCGTGGCCCCGGAAAAGTTCTTCCACCTGCTCCTCCCGCGCCTAACGGGCACCGCCTCGTGAAATGCAGCGCGGAATTTTCTGGGAGTGCGGTAGCTTGCTACCGCCTCTCCGGCGCGAAGCTCGCTTCGCGTGCCGTGAACGCAACTTCAATCCCAGCGCGGTCACGAAGTCGCCGTTGTAGCGGCGTCCGCCCCGGCGGACGCCATCGATGTTGCCGCAGGAACGATGGCGGTCTAAAGACCGCCGCTATAAGATTTCACCCCGTTGGACATGACAAATGGCGCAAGTCTTCGAACCTCGCGCCTCGATTCGCACGTGCCTAAACGCAACAAGCTGGTGTTGAATGTTGTCCTGCTTCGCGAGTCGCGGAGCGAAAGCCATTAAGAAAGAATCGACGATGCCTCTTGGGAAGCCACGCAAGTTGAAGCTGCGCAGTCAGAAATTGCCGAAGGTCGGCACGATGTCCATGATCAAAGGACCCGGAAATCTTTCGTCATTCCACTCGCCGCTCGATTCCGCCAAAGACAAATCGAAGCGGCAACTGGACGCCGACTAAAGCACAAACGGCACCAGCCGCTGCGTCCGTCCCATATATTTCTTGTAAGGTTCGCCCAGCGCCGCCACCAGCGCCGCTTCTTCCACGCGGATGCGATACGCGTATCCAATCCCCACGCACGTAACCAGCACAAGCAGTCCCGCCCAATTTCCGAGCGTCAATCCGAATCCAATCACCGTAATCAGCGCGCCAGAATAAGACGGATGCCGCACATACCGATACGGCCCCGCCTCGATCACCGTCTGTCCCGAATGCACATCCACTTGAAACGTGAAGTAACGCCCCAGCACCCGCATCGCGTAATAGCGAAACGCAATGCCCGCCCACATCAGCGCAACCCCTAGAAAGAAAATCTCAGTGCGCATCCGGGGAATCGCAGCCTGCGGGAATCGAAAGACGCAAACAAACTCCAGCCCGATCCCGATCCAGATCATTCCCACCAAAAAATAAAATGACCCACGGTCCCGCGCTGGCGTCGGATCAGCCGATTTCCGCGATCTGCCAGTAACGAATTCGAAAAGCAGCCAAGCAGCGTACGACACGATGAAAATCACGTTGTAGATGTGCGGACCCACAAACGGCACCGGCGTCATCAGCGTCTCCTACCGAACTAATACGATATAGCGCGGAAATAATTTCAAGGAAGAGAGGGATGCGGCTGACGTCTCCGAGTCGAAGCGAGTCCGCAAGATCAATGTGGAGTGCGGAGGCGCGCCCCGCTTTTCTTGGGCGAGGGATGCCTCGCCCGCCTTACTGCCAGCGCAGCACGCATCGCAAAAGCGGCAACGTCTGCCCACTGCTCGCGCGAAGTTCCGTCCAGACCTGTAAGCTACTCGTGCTTCTCGGAAATCGTGAAATCCACCACGGTAGGTTCGCCCGGCTTTACCGTTACTTTCTTCGCCCAGGTTTGGCGGCGTGCTGTAATCGGCCGCTTCACTTCCACTTGCGCGCCCACATCCAGCACTTTCGCTTCGGACTGCACCTGCCATCCCTCGTGCCACGCCACGATCTCGTATTCGCCCGGAGGAACGTCGGAGAGCTTAAACGCTCCGTGATCGTCGGTGACGGCATAATAAGGATGCTTCACGATGAGCACGTTCGCGTTCATCCACACGTGCCCGGCGTTGCATTTCAATTCCACCACGCCGTTGTGCGTTCATCATCACTGGGATGAACTGGTTCTGGAAGGGGAAGGGAATATTGTTGGTGGACACGCCAAACATCTGCACGGTGTGCAGCACGGGGTCACTGCTCTCGATTTTGAGCGGCTTGCCTTGCGGCACGATCATGATGTGCGGCACGTAGCGGCAGGTTTTCTGGTTCAGTTGCTCGCGCGCTTCGGGCATGTCCATGGCTTTGCCCTTGGTGATCCCGCGCAGATAAACCACGGTATTCGCGACGCCGTTCCCATCCGAATTAATCAGCAGGCGCTCCAGGTCGCGCGTCTTTAGCGAGTCGGGGTCGCATACCTCGGGATTCTTGGTGATCGCCAGCTTGGGAATTTTTGGGATAGGTCCGGACCATTTCACGGTGCCGGCGATTGCGCCGCCATCCTCAACGTTGATGACGGTGTAGTCGGCTTGCGCCGCCGCGCGGTCCGCGGAAAACAGCGCTGCCAGCGCAAAAATACAAACTGCCATCGTAAAACTAGAGATTTTCCCCATCATCGCTACCTCGCTCACCGAATCGCGCGGAAGCAGTTTTCCAATCTCCGGCCAAATCAGCAGGCGGCTAAATCCGCGAAGCATCGCACTCGCTGCCTGCCGCAGCGCCGGATGCCCAATACCCAAAACGTGCTCCCGCATTCTTCCGGAATTTTCGAGCCGGACCTCGAACCCCGAGCCCCGATGCGAAATGGCCCACGTGCCTGAAACACTTTGAAATTGCCCGCCGAAGTCGAGCGACGCTTACCCCGGGGACCGCCCCAGCCCCCGGCCCCTGCGCACTCGAAATCTCAGAATACGCTCCCGGCAAGCGCCCGGCCGCGCCGAATCAAGCACGATTGCCCTATGAGTATATGAAACGGACCTGGAGCGATTGTGGTGCGGATGCTAGACGACTTGGAGGCGGTGTTTCGCGGGCTGGCCTGTGACTTCGCGCAATTTGTTCAGCAGGGAATCGCGCGAAAAGGGTTTTTGCAGTTGCGCGGAATCGGCGATGAAACCATCTTCGCCGTTGTGCTCCAGATAGCCGGACATATAGACGATCTTGATGCGCGGGGTAGACGCGCTTCAGTCGTTGTGCGAGCTCGGTGCCGCGCATCCGCGGCATCACCACGTCCGTCACCAGCGCGTCAATCGGTCCGGATTCCTGTTCGGCTTTTTCCAGCGCGTCGAGTCCGTCTTTGCCTTCGATCACTTTGTATCCGCTCGAACGCAAAAATTCTCCGGCCAGTTCGCGCACCGCTTCTTCATCTTCCGCCAGCAGCACGGTGCCTTGTGCAGGCGAATATTTCGCGGCGGGCTCGTGCTCGCAGGGCAGCTGCGCTGCCTCGCTGCTTTGCGGCAGGAAAATCTCGAAACGCGTGCCCTGCTTCGGCGTGCTGTCCACCCAGATGTAGCCGCCGCTTTGCTTCACCACGCCGTACACGGTCGAAAGGCCCAGCCCCGTGCCTTTGCCGAGTTCCTTGGTCGTGAAAAACGGCTCGAAAATTTTCGCCTTCGTCGGTTCGTCCATGCCGCAGCCGGTATCCGCGACGGTCAGCAGCACGTAGCGCCCGGCGACGACAGGAGGATGGCTGCGCGCGTACTCGGCGTCGAGCAAAATGTTGCGCGTGTTGATCGTGAGCTTGCCGCCCTTGGGCATGGCGTCGCGCGCGTTCACCGCGAGATTCACCAGCACTTGTTCGATCTGCGAAGGATCGGCTTTCACCCGCGCGAGCGATTCGCCGGGCCGAAACGTGTATTCGATCTCTTCGCCGATCAGCATCGGCAACATCTTATTAAGGTCCGCGATCAGCGCGTTCAGATCCAGCACGCGCGGCTGCAACACTTGCATGCGGCTGAAAGCGAGCAGCTGGCGCGTGAGCGCCGTAGCGCGGTCCGCGGCTTTGCGCACTTGCGCGATGCTGTGCTTGCGCGGGACTGAGCGTGCCGAGCTTCAATTCGAGCAGATCGCTGTGGCCTTTAATCACGGTGAGCAAATTATTGAAATCGTGCGCGACGCCACCGGCGAGCCGTCCCACCGCTTCCATTTTCTGCGATTGCCGCAACTGGTGTTCGAGCTGCTTGTTCTGCTCTTCGTTCGCTTGCAAGGTGACGCGCATGCGATCGAACGCGGCGGTCACTTCGGACAACTTCGTCGCCGGTGCCGGGACCGAGCGGGTAGTGGTAGTTGCCTTGCTCGAGCGCGCGCACGCCTTGCACCAGGTTGTCGAGCGGATGCGTGATGGTGCGCGAGATCAGAAACACGAGAATGGCTCCGGCGAAAACGGCCAGAAACCGAGGATCAGGAACGTGTTGTTCAGACGCGTAAGGAAGGCCATCGCGTCGTCCACCGGTTTCAAGCACGGTCAGCGTAAGCTGCGGCGAGGCGCCGGGAGTCAGATTCACGGAGCTGGCGAAATAGGTTTTGTTCGCCATGTCGAATTTTTCCGCGCGTTGCTGAGCCGGTCAGCGCGCTTGCGACCATGGCGTCGTCCAGCGTCGAAAGGGAACTCACCACCGGCTGATCGCCATAGCGGAACGCGACCTGGCACAGCGCGATCCGCCCGACATCGCCGCCACGCCCGAATCAATTTCACGCCCGACCACGACAGTCCCCAGACGCAATTGCGAAGATGGCGCGCCCAAGTGAATCGCGCGCGATGAGACTTGGTATAGATGTCCCGCGCCAAACCACCAGCCGCCGTCGTCGCCGGGGCAGTTGCATTGGACATCATTTGCTGAGCGGCGCTGCGCGGAAAGCCGGGAGTCACCGTGTGCAACGCGAGAATCTGGCCTTTCCAGTCGGCCAGCGCGAAAAGTTGCGCGTCGCCGGAACGCCAGATTTCTTCGGAAGCATCCTGGATGTTGCGGAGCTTTTCGTCGGCCATCATTGCCTTCATGGCCGGAAGAGTGGCGAACAATTCGGCGCTGCGATTCAGTTGCGATCTGGCGTTCGGCGCGCAGATTCTGGAAGGTGAGTACGGAATTGCGCGTATCCTGCTCGACCGATTTTTGCACTTGTTCTTCGGCGGCGTGACCGACGATCCAAAGCGTGGCGGAGGTGAGTCCCGCGATGATGGCGATGACGGAGAGCAAGAATTTCGTGCGCAAGCGCAGTTTCGCGGACCACCGCAGCGGCCTGCGAGTGCTCGCGAAGATAGACCTGCAAATTCTTGAGGTCCATGCGTTTCCCAAGTGGCCCGGAAGAGATCGAGAAGAGTAGCCAAGGCGAATGGCGGGTGGAATGGTCCGATGGTACTAAGGTACCCGTCCCGAGCGAGGGCTGGAAATGCGGTGCGGGCGGCGGCGCTGGATGGCCGGCGGATGGTAGGGAAGACTACATTGTGAGTTTGTGCCGTTTGTATCAAATAAGAATTGGCGCAACCGTTTGTTTTGAACGAGTTACGCGAATTATTGTTCAGGCGAAAGTGTCCTTTTGTATCGAGAAGTGCTGGCAGGAACGGTGATTTGTGAGCTGTGATCGGTGAGTGGTGATTGGTGGTTCGCGCGCGGCGAACGAGTTGAAAGTTGACAGTTGAAAGTTGAAAGTGGGGCGCGGCAGCTTGCGTGATGTTCGCGCGTCTCGCAAAAAGCGCGTTTTGGGGAGTGGCAGTTTGATCGCGATTGATTGGGGGCGCGAGTGTTTGTTTTGTGAGAGATACAGTGAATTCTAATCGGCGGGGTTTGCGATTGATTTTGGCTGGAGAGCGGGGCGCGACTGATGTTGTGTGACGATCAGAACGGGGATGTAACAATGTTACATCGTGGAGTGGGGCGTGATTCGGGGAGGGTGATTGTGACTTGTGTCCCGCGAAACGTCCCTCGGAGCGCGACGTGGGATGCGCACGAGGCGAATTGCGTGACTCCTGATTCGTGATGCGTGGGCCGCGACCCGTGAAATTTGGCGATCTGGGTTCGGGATAAAACTGACGCTGTTCTTGTTGCGATTAGGATTTGGTTCGAGGTTTATTTTCAGGGCGTTGCGGGGAATTTTGAATGAGGTGTTGTTGCGATTAGGAAGGGTCGCTTGAGCGTCTGGGCGAGCGGGTTGGTGGTTCCGGCCGGTGTTGGTTGCGCCGTCGTTGACCATGTCCTTTCGCTCCCGTGGGTGAAGTCACAGCCCTGGTTACCTTATCATATTAGTTAACAGAAGGCAAGGGCGTAGTGTGTACTGCGGCTAAGTCGTAGAGACTTTTGCGTGTGGAGCGCGGGAGTGGTGTGTGTCGTAAATCGCGGTGCGGGACAGGATCTAGGGTTTTACGTATTGCCACGCACCCTTTGCGGAATGCGCAAAGGGTTGCGGCACCCGCAAAACCTAACGGTGGTTGTTTGGGTGGCTTCGACGGGGAGAAGCTGTAGAGGTTCTGCGCGGCGCCGGCTGGCCCACGGAGCCCGCCCCACACTCTGCAGTTCCACGCGGCCTTTCTTGGTGAACAGCTTTTTCTTGCGGCAGAGTCCCTCGCTCAGGGCCAGCGCGTGCAGTTGGTTGCCCAGCATGGTGCGCAGGCACACCAGCTTGTGACGATGCCAGAGCAACTGCCGCAGGTCGCGTTCGGCCGGTGTGGGAACCCAGATGCGCGGAAAGCGTTTCGCCAGCGGTAGACGAGAATCAGCAAAGCATCGCGTTCGTCGGTCTTCTGCTTGCGCACTTCGCTGGCGCGAATCTTGGCGGCATCGCCGATCCACAATTCGTGACCCAGTTCCGTGAGTAAACGTTCGAACCAGCGCAGCGGACCAGTGGCTTCGATCCCTACGCGTACCGGCCCTGGCAAGCTTCGGTAAAAAGCCTCCGCTTCGCCGCTCTCGTGCTCCAACCGCCGCTCGGTCAGCTCCCCAGTAGCCTCCTCCAGCATCGCAATCTGCTGGTAGCGCGTGTGAAAATCACATCCTATAATCAGCATCGCTCGGCTCCTTTCTTCCGAGCCTTGGTCGTTAGCGCTACCAAGTTTACTCGGAGAAGGAGCCGACAACGTCATCCAATCAGCCGGCACGCTGAAAACCTAAAGGCGTTCACTTGGGCAGTGTGGAAGAGTCGGCCAGCCGCCGGGCTATCATTTGTCCGGCGCAAGACCAACAGTCGCGGGCACCGTCGCTGAAATCTCCACATCTGTAGGCAGCTTGAGCGTAACCGAGGTGCTGTCTGCGCCAGAGATGGAATGGGTTACCAATCGATATGTGTAGGTCACATTAAAAGTGGTAGGCTCGCCTGGCTCGAATTGCCAAGTTCGGATGTTCTTCTCGGCCAGACCAGCAAGCAGCGTCGCAGCGTTGCCCTCCAACTGTGAGTCTGTAACCCGCTGTCCGTCCGTCGTGATCTTTAGGTGCACAACTCCCTCGATATGAGTTTGCCTTGCGAAAACTGGATATGTTGGCGGAGCCATTGTGATCACGATTGGCAAAGCCAGCTTAGCCTGCTGTCCTCTCGCCGTTAGCAAAGGCGAGCAAGCAGCGACTGCGATCCAGATGAGCAATAGAAGCCTTCGTTCGAGGTTGTTTTTCATGGCGGGTGGCGCACCCTTTCGCAGGGCAAGCCTCGCTGTTCCCGCTCGCCCTTCTTGACGTGTTACCGGACTGGATGATACCACTGCGGTAGTTGACGGTGAAGTTGATTGGGTTTTTGGGTTTTGCCGTTGGGGTGGAATTTTGGGGTGCCGCACTCTCGCTGGTTTGCGGCCGGAGGCCGCTGGCGAGGGTGCGCAACTGCGGCGTATCCGATGCTTAATCAATCGGAGCGGAATTCTGGATGGCGAGGGGAATGGTTGGGCGCCGAATCGGGGCCGGGAGGGGTAGGGCTTGACGTTTTGCCACGCACCCTTTGCGGACCGCGCAAAGGGATGCGGCACCCGTAAAACCTAAAGGCGATCGTTTGCCGGGCTGCGCGAGCCGGCCATCCAACGAGGGTTTGCAGCTTCAGCCTAGAGATATGCAGAACAAGTTGGAGCGGCTATGGCCATCAGCATTTGCATTTCATTACGTGCAGCTGTTACCGGCGGCGTCCGTTTCTGAAGACGGCCCGGAAACGCGATGTGTTCTTGAAGATCTTGGATGAGGTGCGCACTCAGTATCAGTTCTGGCTGATCGGATATGTAGTGATGCCGGAGCACATTCATCTTTTGATTTCGGAACCGAAGTCGGGCACGCCTTCGACGGTGATGCAGATTTTGAAGCAGCGCGTAGGGCGAGCGCTCTTGGCGCAGGAAGGGAGTGGGAAGGGATGCGCGCTTTCTGGCAGCGGCGATTTTATGATTTCAATGTGTGGAGCAAGAAGAAGAGGATCCAGAAGTTGAATTACATGCACATGAATCCGGTGAAGCGGTGGTTGGTGGCTGATCCGAAATTGTGGGAGTAGAGTAGTTACCGGTTCTATCAGTATGCGGAGCGGAATCGTTGTACACCGAACCCAGGGCCGGAACGATAGGGTCTGACGTATTGCCACGCACCCTCGCCTCCGGCCGCGAACCCGCGAGGTGCGGCACCCCAAAAACCGTAAAGGGGGTCGCTTGCCTGCGCGAGAAGGATCGGCCGACCGGCATTTTTTCCGCGGAAAAAGAGGGGCCGTCGTCTTGACAAAAGTTG